>JACPPA010000053.1 GCA_016191285.1 Gammaproteobacteria bacterium | reverse complement strand
GTCCGTAACGGACACCAGCGTAGCGCGCGGACGGGTCATCCTTGACCTCCTGAACATAAAAACTTAAGCGGCCTCCGTGCCGATGGTCACAACCTAATTCGGCGGCGGGTTACCTGTCAATCCGGTGGGTGTCCCTTGTTTACTCTCCCTTATTTACTCGCGGATGGAAACTGAAGCGCCGATTTCATCAGAAGGCTGTCGCGGTCCATGCCAAAAACGCGCCGCAGAATCTTGGTAATTGCGCCGGCCACTTCTGTCCACTATGAGTACAGTGACGACACTAATTCCCAATCCAAACACTTTACTCCCTGCTCAACGCGCCTTGGAGCTGGAGCGTGACGCGACTACGCACGCCTTTACGCTTTGCTTTATGGCGGTACTGCGCTGGCGCTGCGGCTCAGCCATCGCACTTCGGTTGATTTCGATTTTTTCTTACACCGCGCGATGATGCACCGCTTCGTCGCGCGCGAAAAACGCGGTGGCCTCGCGTTGCGCGAGCTTGGCGAGGCGCTCGGGTGGGAAGCCTAAGCATTGCAGGCCCACCAACGCGTTCGCGACTTCGCGATAACTTTTAAGCTTCCCGTCCTCCAGCTCGCAGATCGCGACGCCTTCAAACCCAGCGCGCCGACCCGCGGCAGCGGGTAGCTTGGATTCAAAACTAAACACGTAACGCGCGTAACCGATTTTTCCATCGCAGACCGGATCATGAATGTCCCAAATAAATTTACCCGCATCGCGGTGAAAGTAATTTTCTACCATGTCGGCAATTGCGTCGCCGGCGAAGACCCCGTAGAAGCAATCGTGATAAACGCCCTGCTGAGTGAAACAGGCGCGCACACCGGCACCATCGCCAAGCACTGCCGCTTTGGTCATCGTGCTGATTAAGGAATTGAAGTCCATAACGCTCCTCGCTTGGTGGTGTTGTTCCGATGAAGATTCGCCGCTACAGCGGCTCCCACAATAACGACTTGTCGATTGCCTATAGCTCGAAAAACTCCACGACTCCTGTCTCCAACGAGTATTCGGCCCCAACGACGAGGAGACCGTCGGTTTGAATCAGCTGCTCGAGAATTTCCGAGCCATGCCTTAGATGATTAACCGACGCGATGACATTGGCGCGAACGGCATTGTGCACCAGCGCGTCCATGTCATGCTTGAGGTCTGTCTTGAGCAACATTTCAACCGACGGTCGCACGCGGTCGACGATCGAGCGCAAATTACGCGATTGGTTTTCCGTGGTCTGCTGCAGCTCTTCGATGGTCGCAAGGATGGCGCCGCACTGCGAGTGGCCCAGGACCACGACGAGCCGAGTGCCGTAGCGCGCCGCCGCGAATTCCACACTGCCCACTTGCGAGGGCGCGACAATATTGCCCGCAACGCGAATCACGAACAGATCGCCCAGCCCTTGGTTGAACACCAGTTCCGCCGGCACTCGTGAATCCGAGCAGCCTAGAACGATTGCGAACGGCGTTTGCGCCTTAGCGAGTTCGCCGCGATGTAAGTGGGTTTGTAATGGATTGCGGCTGCGCGTGACAGCGACGAATTCATTATTTCCCCGTCGCAAACGTTCAAGGGCTTCGTGTGCAGAAATCATTGGCTTAGAGGCGCCATCGCTGGGCCGGCAAGTTCCTTCGTGGCAAGTGGCTTTATTTTATTTGTTGTTTCAACACGGCATTGACCTGCGTCGAAGCTTCCATGTGAACTAAATGTCCTACGTTATCCAGCAGTGCGACTTTAATCTTGCTCGGCAGATCACTCGCGTGTGTGGCGGGAATGATCCGGTCGGCCTTACCCCAGATCACCGTGGTTGGCGCGGCAACAGCGCCGAGCACCGAGCGCAGATTCACCGTCTGCTTATCGTTGGCGACGAAACCGGCGGCAATCGCCCGCAATGCCTCGGGCACGCCATCTGTACGTTTGAACTTCAAGATGTCGTCGATTAATTGACGCGTGATCAAGTCGGGCGATGCAACGAGTTGTTGGAGGATGGGTTTCATGTCGCGCCGGGATTCACCGTTGATAAAACCCGTTAGATAGTTCGCGTTGATTTCGGATCCCAATCCGGCCGGCGCCAGCAACGTGAGCGATTCGACGCGCGCCGGCGCGGTTATCGCGACCTGCAGCGCTATCGCGCCCCCGAGCGAATGACCGACGAGGTGCGCGCGCGAAATTGAAATCGCAGCCATAAAATCAATGATAATGTTCGCCAAACCGGGCACCGAGGCATCGGTTATAGCTTTACTGGATTGACCATGCCCCGGCAGATCGAGTGCATAAACCTGAGCCTGCGCGGCAAGCGGCTCTTGCGTGAACAGCCAATTGCCGAGATCGCCGCCAAAACCGTGGATCAAAATCACCGCCGGCCCGCTGTCGCCAACTTTTGAGTAGCGCAACTTGTAGCTGCCAACGTCCGCCCATTGATACGCCGGTCCCGTGTCACCTTCTTCCGGCGGCGGTGGCACATAGCTCGCCTGAAATTCAGTGATGAAGGCGTCGACTGCCTCGTCACTCACCGACGCGGGCGCAAATACGCCGAGCAAGGCGCCGACGGGCAAGACCTCTTCGGCTTGTGCGACCTGCCGCCGCAGTAATCCGCTTTCCAGCGCTTCGAAGGTATTCGCGATTTTCTCGGTTTCGATATCGAGCATTTGATCACCGACATTCACCACCGTGCCTTCAGGCACCAGCCATTGCACGACCTTGCCTTCCTGCATGGACAGGCCCCACTTCGGCATCGTAATCGGCGTAATGTCCGGGTTTGCCATTACGCATACTCCGCGCATTTACGCACCGCCGCTTCAATGCGGGCGGGACTGGGGATGTAGAGATCTTCAAGGGACCCGGCGAACGGTACCGGCGTATGCGGCGGAGTGACCATTTCGATCGGTGCGTTCAAAAAATTGAAACCCTTTTGCGCGACCATCGCCGAGATGTCCGCGGCCATGCCGCAGCGCGGCGTGGCTTCGTCGACAATAACCAGACGGCCGGTGTTCTCAACGCTTTCCAGAATCGTCTCTTCATCGAAGGGCGAGGTGGTGCGCGGATCGATAATTTCGCAGCTAATGCCATCCTTGGCGAGATTCGCTGCGGCCTTTTGCGCCATATTCACCATGCGCGCCAACGCGACGATGGTCACATCCGATCCTTCACGAACCACCTTGGCTTCGCCGAACGGAATGGTGTACGACTCCTCCGGCACCTCGCCTTCCATCGTGTAGAGCGCTTTGTGTTCGCAGAAAATCACCGGGTCGTCGTCGCGAATGGCCTGGATCAAAAGCCCCTTCGCATCGTAGGGCGATGAGGGGATCACGACTTTCAAGCCGGGAATGTGCGTGAAGATCGGATACAAGCACTGCGAGTGCTGGGCCGCTGCGCGAAAGCCCGCGCCGATCATCGTGCGAATGACTACCGGCGTGCGCGCCTTGCCGCCGAACATATAGCGGAATTTCGCGGCTTGGTTGTAGATCTGGTCGAAGCACACACCCAAGAAGTCGATGAACATCAGTTCACAGACGGGGCGCATGCCACAGGTCGCGGCGCCGATCGCCGCGCCCACGAACGCGGATTCGGAAATCGGCGTGTCCATGATGCGGTTCCCGTACTTGCCGTAGAGCCCCTTGGTCACGCCGAGCACGCCACCCCAGGCATCCATCTCGCCGTCGGATCCGGTGCCCCCGACCACATCTTCGCCCATGAGGATGACCGTGGGATCGCGCGCCATTTCTTGATCGAGGGCTTCGTTGATCGCTTGTTGAAATGAAATTTTTCGCGCCATGTCACTCGCTCCTCAATACTTGATGTAGACGTCGGTCAACAGATCTTCCGGCGCCGGTTCGGGTGCGGCCACGGCGGCGGCCACCGCCTCGTCGATCAATTTCGCGACTTCGTGGTCGATCGTCGTGAGTTCTTGCGCGGAAATGTTGTACTGCTGACTGGCGCGCTCCGAGAAGCGCTTGAGACAATCTTTGTTGGCGCGCACATTTTTAACTTCGTCCGGGGCGCGATAACTTTGGTTGTCGCCTTCGAAGTGGCCGAAGAAGCGATCGAGTTTTACTTCGACTAGCGACGGCCCATCGCCCCGCCGCGCGCGCTGTACCGCGGTTTGCATGGCTTCATAGACGGCGAAGAAATCATGCCCATCAACCGTGATGCCAGGCATGCCGAAGCCCACGGCGCGAGTCGAAACATCTCCACACGCCACTGAGAATTTAGCACCGGTCGCTTCCGCGTACCCGTTGTTTTCCGCGACAAAGATGGCGGGTAATTTCCACGCCGCCGCGAGATTCAAACTTTCGAAGGTAGTCCCCTGATTCGAGGCGCCATCGCCGAAAAAAGCGACGGCGACGCCACCCTTGCCCTTGAACTTCGCGGCGAGCGCGGCGCCGCAGACCAGCGGCGGTCCGCCACCGACGATGCCGTTCGCGCCCAGCATCCCGGTATCGAGATCGGCGATATGCATCGAGCCGCCCTTGCCGTGGCAGGTGCCGGTGCGTTTGCCGTAGATCTCGGCCATCATACCTTTGACGTCGACACCCTTGGCGATGCAATGCCCGTGACCGCGATGGGTGCTCGCGATCTTGTCGTCGTCGTTCAAGTTCATGCAGACCCCGGCCGCGGACGCTTCTTCGCCCGCATACAGGTGCACGAAACCGGGTATGCCACCCTTGGCGAATTCCACATGGACCCGTTCTTCGAACTCGCGAATGGTTTTCATCCGGCGATAGGCTTCGAGCAGATCTTCGCGCGATAAAGCTAGTGCCATGGTCTTCCCTCCGATGCTTTTTCTCGTGCGCGAAGCGTATCACTATCTCGCCGCTCGAAAGCGCTTTTTGCACCTGCACATGTGGCGCGATCGATCGGTCCCGATTGCAGCGACAGTGTCGACACTCGATGTGGGAGCCGCTTTGAGCTTCGAATCTTTATTGAAGCCCAATTCGCGGCTAAAGCCGCTCCCACCAAACATAACTCAGCGTCGATTTACCCAAGTACCCAAGGCTAACGCGTCAGCCATTCGAATTTCTGTGGCTTGCGCGTCGCCTTGGGATCGATCATCACATTGACCAAGGTGGGTCCGCGATGCGCCACGGCCTCGCGCATCGCCTGCCTTAAGGCATCTGGCGCCGTGACGTAATAACCCTTGCCGCCGAACGCTTCGATCACCTGGTCGTAGCGTGCATTCGGCGTGTACACGTGCGGCAGTACTGGATCGCCAAGCTGCTCTACACCGGACGCAATGCCGTTGTTATTGATGACCACAAAGGTTATCGGCAATTGATAACGGCACGCGGTTTCGACTTCCATGCCGCTGAACCCAAACGCCGAGTCGCCTTCCACGCAAACCACTTTCTTGTCAGGGTGGATGATCGCGGCGGCGATGGCGAAAGCCAGCCCCACGCCCATCGTGCCGAAGGTGCCCGCATCCAGGCGATGCCGTGCCGAGTGATTCAACAACACGCTGCGGCCGATATCCATCGTGTTCGCGCCTTCGCTGCAAATAATCGCGTCGCGTGGCGTGGCATCGCGCACTTCACGGAGCGCGCGGTAATAACCCATCGGCACCGCGTCGTCGTTCATCATCGCGGTGACCAGCGTTTCGTTTTCGTCGATCTTGCCGCGCAGTGCCTGCCACCACGGTGTGCTCTTGGCGTAGCTCCACGGCCGCGCGGCGAGTGCGGCATTCATCTGCGCCATGACGGCTTGGCTATCTCCGACCAACGCCACTTCGGTCGCGACATTGGTGCCGATTTCATCGGCGGCGACATCCAGCTGAATGATGCGGACATCCTTGGCGAAGCGCGGTGGCAGGCCGAAATGCATGATCCAGTTAAGCCGCGCGCCGAGCAGAAACACCACATCGGCTTCTTGCAGGGCATGCGAACGCGCAGGTGCGACGGATAAGACATGGTCATCCGCTACCACGCCCTTGCCCATCGGTGACGCTAGAAACGGTAATTGGGTGGCTTCGATGAAGGCACGGACTTCGTTTTCAGCCCGTGCGTAAGCCGCGCCTTTCCCCACCACGACCAATGGCCGCTCGGCGCCGCGCAACACGGCGAGCGCCGATTCGATCGCCGCCGCGGGTGCGCAGGTCTGCGGCGCCGGCGGACAAGCTCGCGGCCATTCGAGCTTGGTTTCATCCACTTGCCCCGTCAGCAAATCATTGGGGAGATCGACGTACACGGGGCCGGGACGGCCATAGGTTGCGGTGCGTACGGCCTTCTCGAGATAGGCCGGGATCCGCATGACGCGATCCGGCCGCGTTGAAAGTTTCACGAAGGGTCGCGCCGCTTCGATCTGCGGCGCTTCCTGAAATGCGCCCTGTTCATTTTGATAGGTATCCGGCGCGCCGCTTAGCAGGATCATCGGCCAACAATTTGCCCACGCGTTGGCGAGACCGGCAATGGCATGCACCATCCCCGGACCACAAACAGTCAAACACACCCCTGGGCGTCCGGTCAGATAGCCGGCGGCCCCGGTGGCATAACTCGCGGCCTGTTCGTTGCGGAAGCCGTAGAATTGAATGCCGTGCTGCTGCATGACCTGAGCGAGCTCGAAAACTGGAAACCCAACCACCCCAAACACCTGGGTGATGCCTTGCTGCTTAAGACTGCGAGCAATGACCGTACGGCCGTCGATTTGAGACATGGCATTCCTCCACGCGCGTTAGGGTTGGCCTTATCATAGGAGAAAATGCAGATCGCAACATGACCAGCAACCTCACTCTCGACTTTGAGCGCTTCGCAGCCGATCCCGTGAACGCGATCGACGGCGCGTTGCTGATCTCGCGGGTGGTCCATCCAGCAACCGACGCGGCGTGGTGTAGGGCGGAACTACGGCGGCTAGCCGATACGATTGGTGCGGCCGCGGCGCCTGCCGCCGTGGTCGCCGCCTTGCGAACCGCGGGCTTTGCCGGCGCCACGGACTATTACGCGCGTAGCAATAGCGCGCTTGAAATCGTGCTCCGCGCGCGCCGCGGTATTCCGATTAGTATGGCGATGGTGGTACTCGGCGTTGGGGAATGTCTAAACCTGCCCGCGGTTGGGATTAATTTCCCTGGGCATTTCCTGGTCGAAGTCGACTCGCAATTGATCGACCCTTATAGCTTGAAATTGATCGACGACGCCGAGCGTCGCGCGCGCCTCGACGCCTGCGGCGTGCCCGCGGCGGAAGCGTTAAAGCCCGCGACGCCCGTCGATGTCACGTTACGGATGTTGAACAATCTATGCGGGCTCGCGATCGCCGTGCGCGATTTCGCGCACGCCATCGAACTCACCGATTATCAATTGATTCTCGCGCCGCGCGCCTACGCCGTGCATCTGGCGCGGGTCGAACTGTGGGTGGCGATGGGCGCAACGGGCATGGCGCAACGCGAACTCGAAACGGCGATTGCGCTGGCGCCGAATGCCAAGGCACGCGCCGAGCTGCAAACCGCGCTGAACAAACTCGCCGAGCAACGCCCTACGCTGCATTGAGGATTCGCCGCTAAAGCGACTCCCACAAGAGTGGTCACTCCCACGAACATGCTGGAAGGCATTTCACATGCAGCGCGATTTCCGTGGAGCGGTTTTATCCGCGAATACCGCAGCCTCAAAGAAAGACCGCCTTGCGGCGGCCTTTCGTGAGATTGATTATCGTCAACCTCTGGACCCTTAAGTCTTCGTTGAAATTAGCTTAAGACGAACCCCGTGGTCGTCTCCAAGCCAAGATCCAAAGGCTGTACAGATACCATGTTTATCTCACTAGACATTGGATCACCTCCTCTCTAAAGATTGCGACGCAGACTAAGTATCTTACGAATCCGCGGCGATTAAAACCCGATAACAATTCTAAGTGACACAATCTTTCTCCCTCTCCCCTTGCGGGAGAGGGGACGAGACATCTCGAAGTCGAAGAGTCACATGAGACGTGCGCAAGTCCAGAGTAATCCGCCGACGCTAAACTTCAACCACCAATTGCGCATTAAACGCCGCTTGCTCGCCCTGTTCCGCGTAACCGAGCGGATTGGCCACCACGCGGCATTTGCCCACGCGGTAATCACTGGGGCAATGCAGATGACCATGCAGCCACACATCGGCCGAATCGATGAGATCGTCGAGCGCATTGCAGAAGCCGGCGGTACCCGGGGTCAACCCAAAACGCGGATCGTGACTTTTCAAACTCGGTGCAAAATGGGTCACCACCACGGTTTTGCCGTCATGCGGCATGGCCAGTGCCGCGCGCAACCAGGTCTGGCACACCAACGATTCCTCGCGCAGGCGATCGGCATCGAAGAGTTCTCCCTCGCGCATTGTCAACGCTTTTTCGAGATAGTAATTCGCGGCGCGATACGCCTTCTCCCGCTGGCGGAGGTTGTAGGTCATGGCGCCCGGCACATAACTTGGGCGATCTGAAAAGCAATCGAAATCGCTCCATAGCGTGGTGCCGACGAAGCGTACGTCCTTGATGATCGCGAATTCGCGATCCAGCCACACGATGCCAAGATCATTCGCTAACGCATGCAGCGCCGCACGACTGGTGTCAAGATCCTGCCCATCGAATTCGTGGTTGCCGGGTACGTAGAGCACGGGCACGGGCCACGCGCCAAGTCGCGGCGAGAAGCGCGCGAGTCCCCAATCCGGCGCGCCGTGACGCGCCATTGGCGTATCCGGCAAGGCGCCGATGTCGCCGGCCAAGACCAGCACATCGGCGTCAGGCGCCGGTTGCGGGATGAAGAAGGGATCGACCTCCAAATGGAGATCGCTTAAGAGTTGAATTTTCACCGATGACCGCGGCGCGCGTTACAGAAATTCTGGCATGACTTCCTTAACAAACAACGCTTGAGTTTCTTCGGACGACACCACGAACATGAAATAGGTCACGCCGGTTTCCTTGACGCGCTTATGGATTTCGCGCTTCGCTTCGTCCGGCGTGCCCAAGATCGCGACCGGCGCGGCCTGCGCCGACTCATAACTCGGAAACCCGAGGCGACTCGCCATGTCACGCAATGCCGGATCGTTGGCCTTGCGCGAGAGTCCGAGCAATAACAAGCCGCCCAATTCCATTTCCGCCGGATCGCGACCTGCTTCCCGCATGAGTTTATGCAGCACCGCAATCCGCTGCTTCAAGGTTGCCATATCGAACCTCACGGTAGCCACCGGATCGTTCACAAAATCCTTGCCGTTGCCGGTCGGCGGAATGATGTTCAAGATAGTCGCTTCGCGCGCGGCGATTTTAAGGAGACCGGTGCCCGAGCCGCCGAGCATGAGGGGCGGATGCGGCTGCTGCCAGGGTCGCGGATTGTTATAAGCCTTCTCGACATAGAAGTGCTTGCCACGATAGGTGGGCTCGGCCTGCGTCCACATCGCTTTCAGTACTTGAATCGTTTCGTCCAACTGCTCCAAGCGCACGGCTAACGGCGGAAAGGGATAGTTGTGTGCGTGATATTCGGTCGGCTGCCACCCGGCGCCCAGGCCGACGATCAACCGTCCCTCGCTGGCTAAATCGACCGAGGAAATGATCTTTCCTAGCATCGGCGGCGTCCGGAACGAGGCCGCGGCAACCGCCGGCGCCAGCCGGATTTTGCTCGTGACCCCAGCCATCGCCGTCAACGCGGTGAAGCATTCCAATTGCGGTGATTGCGCGGTGCCGAGCGGCGAGTAGAAATGATCGTTGACGGAGATCGAAAAGAATCCGTCGCTTTCCGCGCGCCGCGCCGCGGTTTTGGCGGCGGCCATGTCGGCGGGCAGGATGAATACTCCGAATTTTACTTTGTGCACGAGGCCTCCCCTTGTCGATGGTGTATTGATCAGCTTAAGTAAGCCCGGCGCCTATGCGAGCGTGTGATAAACCGTCTGCACGTCATCGTCCTGCTCAAGTTTGTCGATCAATTCCAGAACTTCCTTGGCTTGGTCTTCCGGCAATTCAACCGGCGTCAGACAAATATATTCGTGCTGAGCGGAGAGCACGGCAAGGTTGCGCTCTTCGAGCGCCTTCTGCACCTGGCCGAAATCCGGAAAATTACAGTGCACCACCAATTGCGGCTCGTCCTTCTCCCCACGACCCTCGCCCATTTCATCCAGGCCGTGGTCGATTAAGTAAAGTTCGAGATCATCTTGATCGATACCTGTCGGGTTCAAACGAAATACCCCCATGCGTTTAAACATGAAAGCCACGCTGCCCGAGATCCCGATGTTGCCGCCGTACTTGCTGAAGATATGCCGCACGCTCGCCACGGTGCGCGTGGGATTATCGGTGGCCGTTTCAATGAGGAGTGCCACGCCATGGGGCGCATAGCCTTCGTAGATGACGATTTCGTAATTGGCCGCGTCCTTGCTCACCGAGCGTTTGATCGCGGCGTCGACTTTGTCCTTGGGCATGTTGACGGCGCGCGCGTTCTGAATCACGCGGCGCAATGCCGGATTATGCGCGGGATCCGGCCCACCACCGCGGACCGCGATGGTGATGTCTTTACCGATGCGGGTAAATTGTTTTGCCATGCGATTCCAACGGGCGAACATGACGTGCTTGCGCGTTTCGAAGATGCGTCCCATGAATTTTAAGCCTCGGCAGTTGGTAACGAGTCAGCGTTGACGAAAAATGCTGACTTAAGAAAATGGAAAACTACGGAAAGCGAACGGTCGGCGTCAAGTATGGCGCCAAACCCTATTCGCGGATAAATCCGCTCCCACAACATCGACCCAGTGCCGAACGCTCCTCATGTGGGAGCCGCTTTGAGCTTCGAATCTTCATGGTGGAAGAAGCAACTCCAGCGCGCGCAACTCCAGGCCCGCGATTTCTTGCAGAGATTTACCCGCGATCCCCTGCAGATCTCCATACATGCCCACCGTCGCGGCCATGACCCGCTCAATCTGTTCTTGGCGCTTCGCCCATTGCTTCATGATCGCCTTGCGCTCGCGGTCGAGATCTTCCTGCATCGACGAGAAAGCTTCGACAATCGCTTCCACACGCTGCCGAAAACGCGGCCCAGTAAGATAGTCATAGACCATCTCGGTTTTCGTTTGCTGCCCGTCCGCCAGTTGCCGCGCGCCCGCCACCTGCACCAGGGTATGCCGCAACGCCGAAG
Source organism: Gammaproteobacteria bacterium (assembly GCA_016191285.1). Classification (GTDB taxonomy): domain Bacteria; phylum Pseudomonadota; class Gammaproteobacteria; genus CAIKBL01. The sequence goes on along the minus strand of JACPPA010000053.1, from coordinate 56,504 downwards.
CCAACGGCAGCGCGGCCCGCGCGCTCGTGACCCACACACCGTCGATCACTTCAAACGTCTCCACGCCCTTCGGCAGGACTTGGGTGACCAACAGGGCGAGATCGGCTTTCGCGGCGCGCTGGTCGTCACGCAATTTGGCAAGCCAGCCATCGCTCCAATGTTTAGTTCGTTTAGATTCCCAAAGGATGACGCCGCACGGTTGTCCGGCGGGGCCGACCACGCGATGCAAGAGATCGCCCCCAAATTCGCCTTTCGCGACTGGCTCGATGAAATCAAATGGAAATTTTGATCTCAGCAGATTTTCCAACTCGAGCTCCTGCACCTCGCCTTGCAGCTGTTGCGAACCTTGCTCGGAGCGCCGGCGCAATTCCTCGATGGTCTGCTGCATGGCCGTGATCGTTTGATCTTTCTCCAACACTTTCAACTTCAAGCCATCTTCCGCGTCGCGCTTGGCTTGCACGCGTACCGTTTCGAGTTCGACTTGCACACGCTTTTGCACCGTCAAATCCAGTTCGCGCTTGGCGTCATCCAATTCACGCTGCTTCTTGATGAGTTCAGCCTGTGCTTGTTGCGCCTCGGCAAGCTTGGCTTCGCGCGACTTTAGGACTTCCTGCAAGTCACTCACTTCGCGGGCCTTGGCCGCGATTTCCGCCGCGCTCGCAAGTTGTGCCTTTTTCACTTCCTCCGCGGTGACGCGCGTGCGTTCCTGCGTCAATTGCGCGGTGACGCGATCGGCGACCTCGACCTCTAGCGCGCGCTTGGCCGCGACCAGGGTATGCTCTTGTTCACGCAGCTGCTGCTCACGCACGGCCACGGCCGCGTCTTTCTGTTTAATCTGCTCCTCGAATTGCGCGCGCGTCGCGGCGATTAAGGGCGCGGCCAATGATTCGTTAAGGCGAATTTCGGTGTGGCATTGCGGACAAGTAATGGTGGGATCGCTCATAACCAATTCCCGGTTTCGACTAACTGCGGGGCTAGATCGGGCGTCGTCCAACGATACGGCAGCACGCCTGGGCGCCACACGCTGGCGCGCACGTGAAAGCGCCAGAAGCGTTGCGCGCCCGCATAGGCTTCTAGATCCGCGCCGCTCCACAACAATTCGCCGTCGCCCGCGAGATGCAGCAAGCCGCCAGTGGCGTAATCGACAAACAGCAGGCCGCAGGCGGGTGCGAGCAACAGATTGCCCAGCGTGTTGAAATAGTCATTGCCGACGAAATCCGGAATCGTCACCACGCTGGCTTCGCGCTCGTCGTCAATGCGCACGAAACCGGGTTTGCCGCCACGATGCGATACATCCAAGCCCTGCGCTTGACGCGAGTCCTTAGGCGCTGGCGATCGACTGGCGACGAAGAACGTGTCGGCGTTGGCGATCAGGCGTCGAGCAACAGCGTCCAGGATCTTCCCGCCATGCACCGCGGGTGTCTCGGAGGTCGCCATGCGACGTTCGGGCTCGCGTCCTAGAATGTATTTCGGACAATTGCCAAAGCTCTGTCGAACCGCAATCGCAAACCCGGCGTCATCGAGCGCGGTGACAACGCCATTCAGCCGATTGCGCCGTCGCGTGTGCGCTTGCAGACCAAGAAGACCGACGGGCGCGCCAAGCGCAAGTTCGGCCAGCGCAGGATCCTGGGGCGCTCGCACCGCTTCGACACGCAAACTCCGGACGTCTGGCGAGTTCACGAACCCCGGCGGGCCGGCGAGCATCGTAGCCCACGGCTGTTCGGCCGCATCCAGCCCACTCAGGATCAGCGTCGGCAACAACGCAAAAAACTCCCGATGCTGATCGATCAGATGATCACGCAGCACCCTGCGGCCAATTTGTTCGATGCGATCGCGTACGCCAGCACGGGTCTGCAATTCACGTTCGCCGGCGTGAAAGGGCGACGTTGAATCATTCGTCGGATTAGAAGGATCGCTGGCCATGTTGCTTCAACTCGTTCAGTGAAGATTGATCATCGCATGAAGCCGAAAGGCGTACACCGGATTGTATCGATGGACCGGAACCGCCTAAGCTCCACCGATGAATCTTAAGTTGCTCCCGGCGTATGCCGGCCTCGTCGCCGGCGCCGCACTGCTGCTAAGTGCGTGTAGCACTGCTCCGCGTAGCCGCGGCCCGAAGGTCAGTCTAGGGCCCGAGGCGCTGGCCGTGCTGCGCGCCGTGCCGTCACCCCAACTTAAAATCAAAACCGCCGGGATCTTTGGTCCCAACTATCTGGTCAGCAATACCCGCCGCGCCGCGGCCGAATACGAAGGCCCGTTGCAATCCTCGTTATATTTGTGCGGTGGTGCGGGACCGGCCGCCGGACCTTGCATTGGGATCATGACTGGGCTATTTGCGGTTGCCGGTATCACGAACAGTGTCATTTACAGCGCCGAACAAGCCCTTCGCGGTGCTGCCGACACTGATCAGGCGCGCGAAATACTCGTCGATAAGCCCACATTAAATGCACTGAGCGCGCGCATAGTCACTGCGGCGGTAACGAATGCCGGGCAACACGGACAACGTGCGGCGCCGACCGAACTCGCCGCGAACGTGGCCTGCACAACCCCAGTCGGTGGCGCCTTACCGCACGCCGCGGCAGATCTCGATCTCGTCGCCCTCGAAGTGGAGTTCGAGCCTGGTTATCAGGTCCGCTTAACCGTGGTCACGCGCGTTCGCACGACCTTATGCGGCAGCGATCTTCCGCCAAGCGAGCGGCGCTTGGCCTATCTCGGTCCGCCAGTGCAGTTGTCACGCGACCCAACGCTGGCGCTTCCCGCGTTGCAAGCTGAAATCGATACTGCGACAAATGAACTCGCGATGAACTTGAATCAGTATTTGCACGGCGCACGCTAAGGCCCCGCAATGATTAACAACGTTTGGCGTTTGGTGCGGGCGACAAATCCACTGCACTCTGCTAGAGTTCCCGACGCGTACAACTGATCAGTCTTCCGTTCTTCGCCGACCAAGGTCGAATATTTTTCCAATCTGCCTCTGACTGACGCGACTAGATTCACTTCTACACCCCTCGCGACCGGCCGATTCCTCCTAGCAGGAGCACTATGTCTCAATTTTCATTATTGGGCCTTCCCGAGGCCTTATGCCGTGCCGTGCAAGAACGTGGCTACGACACGCCAACCCCGATTCAAGCCCAAGCCATCCCCGCCGTGTTGACCGGCGGCGATTTGCTCGGCGCGGCGCAAACCGGCACCGGCAAAACCGCGGCCTTCATGCTGCCGATTCTCGCGCGCTTAGCGTCGGTGCCACGGCCAGCAGGCAACCCGATCCGCGCTTTGATCCTCACACCGACGCGCGAGCTCGCCGCGCAGATTGAAGAATCAGTCCGGCATTATGGGCGCTACACCAAGCTCACGTCACTCGTCATCTTCGGCGGCGTCGGTCAGAATCCGCAGATCGAAAAACTTCGGCGTGGTGTGGACATTCTGATCGCAACGCCAGGACGCTTACTCGACTTAGCCGGCCAACGCGCCCTCGCCTTGGACAAAATCGAAACCTTCGTTCTCGATGAAGCGGATCGGATGCTCGACATGGGTTTTATCCGCGACCTCCGGCGCGTGATCTCGCTACTGCCGAAGCAACGTCAAAATTTGCTGTTCTCGGCCACTTTCCCGCCCGAAATCACCGATCTCGCAAACGGCCTGCTCAACCGTCCAACGCGCATTGAAGTGGCGCGCAATGGGGCGAGCCCGACGCTGATAAAACAGCATGTATGCCTAGTCGACAAAGGCTTGAAACGCGACCTCCTGGTTCACTTGATCAAGGAAGGTAATTGGTTTCAGGTGCTGGTTTTCACGCGCACCAAGCATGGCGCGAATCGATTGGCCGAGCAGCTCGAAAAATCCGCCATCCCGGCGCTGGCGATTCACGGCAACAAGAGCCAAAACGCGCGGACGCGTGCGCTGGCGGCATTCAAGGCCGGCGAATTGCAAGTGCTGGTCGCGACTGATATCGCGGCCCGTGGTATCGACATCAACGAGCTGCCACATGTGATCAACTACGAGTTACCCCAGATCCCCGAAGATTATGTTCACCGCATTGGGCGTACCGGACGCGCCGGCGTGGAAGGCACGGCGCATGCGTTAGTTGGCGCGGATGAATTGGGCCAACTCGCGGCCATTGAGCGCCTGTTGGGCAGCAAGATTCCGCGCATCACCGTGCCCGGCTTCGATCTCAGCGAGCGCGCGATCGCCGCTGCCAACGCGGCGCCGGCCCACGAGCGACGCCAGCCGACGGCACGGCCGGCCAGTCACCATCAACGACCCGGTGGTCAGCCGGCGCATAACCGCGGTAATGGGAATACGCGGCAGGCGAATAGCGGCAACCGTCGCCCGGGCGGCGGACGTGGGCCGCGTCCTAGTGGGCCTCGGTAATCACCGCGACCTTGGCGACGCCTGAGCGCTCGATCGCGGCCATGACCTTGGCGACGATGCCGTAGTGCGAGGCGTCGTCGGCCTGCAGATACAGGGTGAGATCCTTGTGCCGGTCTTTTAGAGTCCGGAGCTCGGATTCCAGCGTCGTTACTGCAATCTGGCGCTTCTCGATAAAAATCTTTTCGCTGGCGTCCACGCTTACGGTTACCGCTTGCGGCTCATCCGGCGCGGCCGTTTTCTCCGTTTTGGGCAGGGTCACGTGAATCGCATTGGTGAGCAACGGCGCTGTGACGATAAACACTACCAGCAACACCAACATCACATCGACCAACGGCGTGACATTGATCTCGCTCATGACCTCGTCGTGATCCCCGGGCGTAAGCAGTGCCACCTAGCGCACTCCCGGTCGCCACGCGGATTTCGCGGCGAGATTTAAAAAATCAGTGGCAAAGTCATCGAGATCCGCCACCACGGATTTCATTCGACGCAGAAAAAAGTTGTACGCAAGCACCGCGGGCACGGCCACTGCGATACCAATAGCGGTTGCGATCAACGCGTCGCCAATCGGGCCAGCGACCACATCGAGCGTGGCCGAACCGGCTTTGGTGATGTCTTTCAACGCGTGCATGATGCCCCACACCGTGCCAAACAAGCCGACGAACGGCGACGTGCTGCCGATGCTCGCGAGCAAGGCAAGCCCCCCATCGAGCGCGCGCCGCTCTTTCTGTAATTGCTGGCGCAAGCAGCGTTCCAATAACTCGCGCCGTTCACCCGAATGCGCGAGATCGGTGCCTTCACTTTGATCGCGCAGCACCTCGAAGCCCGCGCGCGCAATGCGCGCCGCGGGGCCGGCAACGTTTTGTTGATCCATCGCCGCCGCTAAACTCGGCGCCGCCCAGAAGGCACGTGTGTAGCGACGATTGCTGATTTCCGCGCGCGTATGTTGGAAGACTTTGATAAACACCACGGTCCATGTAGTGATCGAAAAAGCCACGAGTACGTACAAGGTCCACGTCACGATCGAATCGGAAGTCAGGGCAGATAGCACTCAGTCGACCTCTTGTACTAATTGGCGAAACAAAAATACCGGTCACCCCACGGGTGCCAGGTTCTGGCGTATCGTCATTCCGGCGTAAGCCGGAATCCAGAACAAGATTTATTTGACTGGGTCTCGGTTTTCGAGGACGTGTAAAAACTCGAATCGCCGCCCGTCACCCCGGAATTCGCACAGCGAATATCGGGGGTGGGGTCCAGTCAGAATAGGTGTCCGCGCAGCGCGCGGACCCGCCTTTTTACTAAATAACGAACCGGAAATACCGACCACCCGAAGTGCGCCAAAGTTTACTTGTCGTCATTCCGGCGTAAGCCGGCATCCATGAAGTGGTCTTTATTTCACTGGGTCCCGGCGTTCGCCGGGACGAGATAGCGCAATCCATATCGCCTATCGCATCCTATTAACCTAGTCGGTATCAATGCTCGTCTATCTAGATTCCGGCTGTCCGCCGGAATGGCATGGGCTGGGTTCTTGTTCCCTGCCCCAATTCACTGGAGTTTTTACACGACCTGGTTCGCCGGGACGGCAGTGTAGTCTCAGTCCCGTCGCCTCTCAGCTACCTGGACGCTAATTACGCCCGCCTATTTAGGTTGGGCTTATTGCTCGATTTTGAACACGATTGAATATCTTAAAGTACTGACGACTGCGGTGTCCCCACGGCGCGCCGGTTCGAACAACCAACGTTTTACCGTCTCAAGCGCGGCCTTGTCGAGTATTTCGTGCCCGCTCGGCTCGGCCACGGAGATCTTGCCGGGCGTGCCATCAGTCAAAACCTCGATCGCCAGTATCACCTTCCCCTCCCAGTCGCGACGCTTGGCCACTGCGGGGTAGTCAGGTTTCGGATTGCGGCGTGCGGTGGCCTTGGTGTTCGCTGGGATGATTTCGGGTTCGGGGACGGGAGGCGCCGTGACTGGTGAGGTGTTCACAGTCGACACTGCGGGTTCGGGTGTGGACGCCGCTGGCGCCGGTTCAAGCGGTATTGGTTCGCGCTTGGGAATGAGTCGCGGCTTCGGCTGGGGCACCGGTTTGGCCGGTTTCGCGATAGGTTTTGGCGCCGTGACCGGAATCGGCGGCGGTAGCGGTTGGACCACGGGCGGCGCGCTCGGCGTGACGAAAGTGAGCGTGACCAGTTTGGGCGGGATCAGGGTTGGCGCGGATGTCGACGGGTGTTGGAACCACAGCCACATGCAGAGGTGTAACAACACCGAAATCGCCGCAAGGAGGCTATAGCCAATAATGGGGGACGAGCCCTGATATTCCCCGCTTGTCGTTCTCATTCGCCGAATTCTATTCGATGCCGTTTACCTTAAAGGCGGTCGCGCAACTTGAGTAACGGTAGGGGGATGAGGGCGGAGCCGCGTTATCCACCATCCTTCGGCGGATAACGCCCTGCGGGCTCATCCCATTGCCCTACGCTTGCTGACCCCGTAATTGCGGATGATTGGCGATTCCCCTCAAACAGCACTGGCTAGTCGATAACAAGTCTCAAGCGTTGGCAGTTTAAGATCGAGTTCCGCGGCCTTGCGTAGCGCGTGCCCTACCGTCTCCTCTAACTCCAAACGGCGGCCGCGCAACAGATCTTGCAGACTCGACATGCGGTGCGTCGGGGCTGCCGCATGCATGCGCGCGCCGGTTGCTTGAACAACCGTCACTGCATCGTCGTCGCTGGCGGCAAGCACGCGCGCCACGGGGATTGGCGAGGCATCGATTAGTGGGATGTGTAAAGCTGCCGAGAGCTGCGCCATCTCGCGCACTATTTGCGCGGTGAGCCGGGCAATATTGGGATCGCTCAAATACACGCCGGTGGTCTTGCGCGTGAGCACGGCCAGCACCATCAGCGCCACCCACCCGGTGTACTTTGACCACGCGATACTTTGGATATTGTCGACCGCGCGGGTGTTGATGCCGGCGCTATTGATTGCGGTCGCAATTGACATGGCGCGCGCGCTCATGCTGCCATCGAGTTCGCCCAAATGAAAATAAATGTTGCGCGTGAAGAGCACGCTGCCATCGTCGGTCACTTCGCCGCTGAAATCCGCCATCGTGCCGAGTACCGCTGTCCGGCCGAAGCGCGCACAAAGCTCGTCTTCCTTGACCACGCCATTCTGCACGGACAAAGCGACCCTCGGTTGCAGATGACGCAAACTCGCCAGCGCCGCGACACTGTCGTAGGTCTTAACGGTGTTGATGAAGAGATCGGCGTCGGTAACGTCCGCGGGGCCGCGCACTACTTCACAGCGTGCCGTGATCTCGCTCAGACCGTGAATTGCAACGCCGTGGGCTTCAAGGTGGTCGGCGCGCGCGCCACGGGCAATCAGTTGCACCCGATGCTGCGCCTGACTGAGATGTCCCGCGAGCAAGGCGCCGAGCGCGCCGGCACCGAGAATTACACAATGCATCGATTTACTCCTCGCCCGCCGGCTCGAATTAAGGAACCTCTGAATAAGTCCATCCTGGACTTTTCAGAGTACGGCACCTCCCTGTGCCTTAAGGAAGCTCTGCCTTTTGCAGAGCTTCCTTAACTCCAGTCAGCGCGACAGGCCTACTTCTTGGGCCGCGGTTTGCAAGGCCTTGGTCAGCACCTCGGTTAGCTTGCCGACCACAGCTTGTGCCTCGGCGCCAGTAATGGCGACCGGCGTCTTATCCACGTCATAGGTCGCACGCCAAAGTGACGGATCGAGCGCCACCGTCTCTTTCGAATCGACGTTGCCAATCACGCCACCATCATCGCTATTGATAACTTCCATATACACATCGGTATAGGCATCTATGCGCTCTTCCTCATGCTTGACGATGCCATAGCCATTTAGGTTCTCGATTGAATGGCCGATGAAATCCTGATCGACCTGGCGATAGACCGCGACCACCATGTTGACGTCATGCACCGCACCCCAGTGGGCCAAAGCTTGCCGCATGCGCGGCGGATTGGGATAGGTCCAGCGGGAATCATACGGCGACGGAAAATCCTTCGTGGTATAGGGCACCGACTTGACTGACAAGCCCATGCCCTTCATGCGCTTGAGCAGGAAGTCCTCCGTTAACTGCCGCGCGTTCCAACCTTCCACGTGCGCCGTGGTGGCGGTTGTTTCTTTCACCGACAATTGCAGGTGCTGAAGGATGGGATCGGCATCCAGGAACACCACCACCGCCGCTTTGTTCAAGAGTTGACGATGTTCGGGCGTGACCCGCGCCTCTTTGAAATTAAGACAACCCGCAAGGGCCAGTAAAACGATTACGCAGCCAAATTTTTTCATTGGAAACTCGAACTCCTTGATGGACCCGGAAGGCCGCATAATACGCAAAGCGCGGCGGCATTGCCGTAATTCGCGGTCGGCTGCACACTAAGCTGGTTCCTGCCCCCGCACCTGACGAGGACGATTAAATGGGCATCGCACCCACCATCAAATTCAGCGCCTGTCCGCATGACTGTCCGTCGACCTGTGCGCTTGAAGTGGAATGCCTCGATTCTCACCACATCGGCAAGGTGCGTGGCGCCCGCGACAACACTTATACCGCAGGCGTGATCTGCAGCAAGGTGGCGCGCTATGCCGAGCGTATCCATCATCCGGATCGCCTATTGAAGCCGCTCCGGCGGAGCGGCCCCAAAGGGAGCAATGCGTTCGAACCCATCAGCTGGGACGCGGCCTTGGATGAAGTCGCCAATGCCTTTGTACGCGCCGAACAAAAGCACGGCAGCGAGACGGTATGGCCCTACTTTTACGCCGGCACCATGGGCTTGGTCATGCGCGACGGCATCAATCGCCTGCGTCACGCCAAACGCTATTCAGGCCAGCACTCGACCATCTGCGTGACGCTCGCCTGGAGCGGTTTTCTCGCCGGCACCGGCAAGCTGGCGGGCGCTGATCCGCGCGAAATGGCCAAGGCCGATGTGGTCGTGATCTGGGGCACCAATGCCGCGAGTACCCAAGTTAACGTGATGACCCACGCGCTGCGCGCGAAACGCGAACGTGGCGCCAAACTGGTGGTAATCGATACCTACCGCAATGCCACCGCCGAACAAGCCGATTTATTCGTCTGCGTGCGACCCGGCACGGATGGCGCGCTGGCGTGCGCCGTGATGCACTGCCTGTTCCGCGATGGCTTCGCTAATTGGGATTATCTCGAGCGCTACACCGATTGTCCGCGCGAATTGGAAGCCCATCTCAAAACCAAAACGCCGGAGTGGGCGAGCGCGATCAGCGGCGTGCCGGTGGCGACCATCGAGGCCTTTGCTAAGTTGATCGGACAACATCCGCGAACTTTTTTCCGTTTGGGATATGGTTTTTCGCGACAGCGAAACGGTGCGGTGAACATGCACGCCGCGGCGTGCATTCCCACCATCACCGGTGCGTGGCTGAACGAAGGCGGCGGGGCGTTTCATACCAACGGCGCGATTTTCCATTGGGACCGCAGCCTCATCGAAGGCTCGGACCTCCGCGATCCCAAAATCCGATTACTCGATCAATCGCGGATCGGCGCAGTATTAACGGATGATGCGGACGCACTGCGCGGCGGCCCCCCGGTCACCGCCATGTTGATTCAAAACACCAACCCCATGTCGGTCGCGCCGGATTTGAACCGTGTTAAGCGCGGCTTCTTGCGTGACGATTTGTTCGTCTGCGTCCACGAACAATTCATGACCGAGACCGCGGCGGTCGCCGATATCGTGCTGCCGGCGACGATGTTTCTCGAGCATGACGATCTCTATCAAGGCGGCGGTCACCAACATATTATGCTGGGCCCCAAGGCGATCGAAGCGCCTGGCGAGTGCCAGAGCAATCATTACGTGATCTGCGAATTGGCGAAACGGTTGGGCGCGAATCATCCCGGTTTCACCCTGACTTCGCGCGAGATCATCGACTGGACCTTACAAAACTCGGGCTGGGGCGATCTGGCGAACTTGGAAGCACAGCGTTGGCTCGACGTTCAGCCGTCGTTCGCGGACGCCCATTACGTGAACGGATTTGCACACGCCGATAAGAAATTCCACTTTGCGCCAGAGTGGTCGACCTTGCCGCCGCAGGGCCATGGCGCAACCCCTGACGTTCCGCAGCCGCGGTTGCCCGATCATCATGCGGTGATCGAGGAATCAACGGCGGAGTTTCCGTTCCGCCTGGTTACCGCGCCGTCGCGCCATTATTTGAATTCGACTTTCACCGAGACGCCCACTTCGCAGCGGCGCGAAGGACAACCGACCGTTATGCTGCATCCCACTGACGCGGCGCGCCTCGGCCTCGCGGATGGCGCGCGGGTGCGTCTGGGTAACACGCGCGGTGAGCTTGAACTCGTAGTCGAGATCTTCGATGGCGTTCAAACGGGCGTCGTCATCAGCGAGAGCATTTGGCCGAATCGCGCGTTCGCCGGAGGCCTCGGGATTAACGTTTTAACTGGCGCCGATCCCGCAGGCCCGCTGGGCGGCGCCGCGTTTCACGACAACCGGGTGTGGATCCGGCCGGTCTGACACGAAAATAGAATCTGTCTTCATTGGTCTGCTTACGAATTCGAGGATTAGCCGATATGCGGCACGCTGAACAAATCACCGTTGCGAAACAATTACTCCGGTTTATCGACACCGAAACTACCGCGCTTGGCGCCGAGGTCTATCGCCAGCCAATCGCCGAATACACCAGCTCGGCAATTGCCGCACATGAAGCGCAAACCTTCTTTCGTGAGCAACCGCTCTGTGTGGGATTGAGCCACGATCTACCGGGACCGAATAGCTTCCGCACTCACGATCTGACCGGCGTCCCGCTCTTGTTGGTGCGCACCGCCGACGGAAAATTCAAAGCGTATCTGAACGTATGTCGGCATCGCGGCGCGCGCGTCGCCGAAGGCTGCGGTACCAGCCGCGGCTTCACCTGTCCCTATCATGCGTGGGTTTATGGCATGGACGGCGTGCTCATCAACCGGCCGGACGAACCCTCCTTCGTTGACGTCGAGCGCGCCACGTTGAGCCTGCGCGAACTGCCGGCAGCGGAGCAACACGGCCTGCTGTGGGTGTGCCCAACGCCCGGCCGAAATTTCGATATCGATGCTTGGCTGGGGCCGCTTGGCGACGAGCTCGCGAGCTACCACTTGAGCGCGTTTCAGCATTACGCCTCGCGTGATCTAAAGCGCGACATGAACTGGAAGCTCGTGATCGACACGTTTCTTGAGTCGTACCATTTCTGCGTGCTGCATAAGCAGTCGATCTGTTCGATCTTCCATCACAACCTCGCCACCTTCGATGCCTATGGCGAACATTTCCGGTTGGTGTCGCCGCGTAAAACCATTCATGACCTCGCGGGCCAGACTGAACAGGACTGGCGCTTGCTGCCGCATATCGTCGTCATTTACGTGTTGTTCCCGAATACGGTTTTGGTCTGGCAGGGCGCACAAGTGGAGCTGTGGCAGATTTATCCCGGCCCCACGCCAGATGAATCGCGTTTCCGCTTGACACTGTATTCGCCGGAGCCCGCGCTCACCGATAGTGCTAAGCGGCATTGGGATAAAAATCTCGACTTGGTGCTACACGTGGTGGAGAACGAAGATTTTCCAGTCGGCGAAGGGATCCAAGGCGGCATGCACAGCGCCGCGCAGACGCACACGCTGTTTGGCCGCAATGAGCCGGGGTTGGCGCATTATCATCACTGTATTACGCAGCGATTAGGCGAAGGAACCGGCGTGACGCGTTAGATCTGAATTGCTTCGCCACACTCGCAATGACGGCGGCTCGAAAAAAATTACTGTGGGAGCCGCTTCAGCGGCGACTCGTCGACAATCACAAAAGCCCCAAAAGATTCGCGGATAAATCCGCTCCCACAATACTGACCCAGCTCCGGGTGCCCCGCTTGTGGGAGCCGCTTTAGCGGCGAATCTTCAACTATCGTCATTACCGCGCAGCATCGCTTCAATATGCTCATGGAAGCGCCGCAGGTGTTGCTCGAATCGCCCTAATACAAAACTGTCATTAGCGCCAGACCGCACCCCGAGTTGGATCTGCTCGGAGATAAATAGATCCTCCGCGCCAAACACACCCTCATCGATCATCGCGAAATTCCGGGCCCAATGGCCGCGCTCCTTATCGTTACGCGGTTCATGCGGAATGAACAAAGTGTGCACGAACAAAATTTCGTCGGGGGCCGTCGGGAACATGCCCATATGACTCGTCGAGTCCGGATGATAGATGATCAACGAATTCGGGAAGATGACATGGGTTAATGTCGCGTGGCGGCGTAGATCCCATTGTTGCGGTGGCAGATCGCGCGCTTCGGCGAAGCGATCGCGGCCGACCAGGATCCTCGTATGCGGACCCACGCCCTCACCAGCCGCTTTCCGCTCCAGAAAAAACGGCGCGATGGTTCGCGCGTGCAAGCGTTTGATGTGGTAGACCTCCTGGAAGGCATCCATCATCAATTTCCAGTTGGTCTTCCGCTTCCGCGCATGCTGGCGATAGAAGCAATGCGACTTCAGATCGAGCGCCGCCAGATCCTCATCAAGGCCACCGAGAAATCCCGCGACATCGATAACGCTTTGTTGCGGGTCCATCAGCGCCCAGATCAATCCGTGTCGCACCGTCGCTGGTAGTCGGCGCAAGCCACGGGTCGCTTTATCAAGGGTCGGGAACGCCTCGGCGCCCGGCACCACGCGCAGAGCGCCGTTCAGATCGTAAGTCCAGGCGTGGTACGGACAGGACAACGTACTCGCGCGACAAACCTCCCCCTCGCCAGCCACCAAGCGCGCACCGCGATGACGGCAAACATTGAGAAACACGTTGATCTCACCGGCGCGGTCGCGCACCAACAACAACGGCAAGCCAAAAAGATCACGCGCGAGCATGCTGCCCGGTTCGCGCAATTGATCGGCATGGCCCAAGCACAGCGGCACGCGACGGAAGATACGGTCGATTTCCTTTTGGAGAATCGCCGGGTCGCTGTAAATCGCCGGATTAAGCGTGCTCTCCTGCGCGTCCCATTCGACACTCTCCGGCTGTTCCAATTCATCCAACAGGCGTTGGAATAGCTGGGCCAGTGGCTCGTTCATGTTCGGTTGTTCAATTACTGCCGAGGCTCTCATTTAAGTTACCTTAATCAGGTTCACTAGTTTTGCTCATTTCGATAGCTGAATCGCTTCCAGCACCTGCGCGTAATTGCCGAGGCGGGTGGCAAGTGTCACCACCAGACGCGCAAGGATTCGCTCTCGCTCGGCGCTCGGCGTGTCATCGACGAGACGCGCGAGGGCGTCGTAGAGGCGATCGATTTCCTGCTCGGTGAGTTTTTCGCCAGTGATCTCGGCGGCTGCGTCTCCGCGTTGCCCACTGCGATAATTCAACACCGCCGTAATCGCATCGCGCGCGAACGCCGCATCAATCCCAGTGCAGCGCGCGAGAACGTGGCCGTCCGGGCGAAAGACATAAGTCGCCCCTTCCGCCGGCACGCCATAGCGATCGAAAAACGTCTCGTGACCTTCGCGTTGGAGGCTGATGGTGTGCACGTCGAGCGGAGATCCTTCGCCGCCGAAATAGGCGACGAGGAAATCGCCCTTAAGTTGATCGACGAAAAAACCTTCGCGATAGCGACTGTCCGGGGCCGCTGCGCCGGAGCCCGCGAGTGATTGCGCGAACACGCCGCGCTCACGGTTGAGCGGAGAATTGCGATAGACCGTTGCCACCGACAAGCGTCCGACGTTCACCAGCGGGCGCGCGAAATCGTGTTGCTGCGCGAGATCGAGAATGGCATTGCGGATCAATCGCTCGCCATCGGTCTGTGGCCCGATAAAGGTCGCGCTCCGCGTCGCGTTTTCAAGATTGTCGCGCGCGGCGAAGTAGCGCTCTTCGTGGTAGGTCTCGAGCAGATCGGCATGGGCTTTGCCGGTGAGTACCCACGCGAGCTTCCACGCGAGATTGTTCGCGTCCTGCACGCCGGAGTTGCCGCCGCGTGCGCCGAACGGCGAATGCTCGTGTGCGGCGTCGCCGACGAAAAGTACGTGGCCGTGCACAAAACGCTTCAACAATCGCTTCTTGAAGCGCCACGGCCCTACCCACACCAGCTCGAAGTTAACCGCTGGTCCAACCAGTTTGCGCAAGCGCAGGGCGGCCCGCGCGGGAGTCACCTCCGCGTCGGGATCGGCCAAATGGCCGATTTGCCAATCCGTGCGCCACACACCGTCCGCCATTTGGTGATACCAGATCGCCCCGCCTTCGGTCGGCACACCGTCGAGATAAGCCTTGCGCACGGCTTCTTCCGTGGTATCCATCTTCACATCCGCGATGCACCAGCGATCGTCCGATAACGATCGCTCCTCGTCTTCTGCTTGGATGAGCGTGCGCACAGCGCTGTGACCGCCATCGGCCGCGATCACGTAGCGGGCAGTGGTGGCGTAGTTACCCGCGGGGGTCTCGACGTGCAGCGTCACGCTGTCATCATTCTGCGTGATCCCAACCACTTTACTCAGCCACCGCAGATCGACCGCCGGCATCGTCTGCAATCGTTCGACCAGATATTGCTCGACGTAAAATTGCTGCAGATTCACGAACGCCGGGAATTTTTGATCGGCTTCCGGCTGCAAGTTAAAGCGATAGAGCAGCTGCTCGCCGCGATAGACTTCGCCTTCGTTCCAGGTCACGCCCTTGGCGCGGATACGATCCGCCACGCCAAAGCGATCGAAGATTTCGAGCGTGCGCTTCGCATAGCAGATGCCGCGCGAGGAGAGGCCCGCGGCGCCCACCGTGTTGTCGTCGTCGAGCACCACGGTATTGATCCCACGACTGCCAAGTTCGAGTGCTGCCGTCAACCCCGCGAGGCCCGCGCCGACGATCACCACGGGATACTCGCGCGGAGCGAGGCCGCGCAGTTCCGGTGGTGCGTGGAATTCGTACACCGGCAGCGTAAAGCCGACCATGCCCTGCGGCGGCTGGGGAGTGCTCATCGCCAAGGTGTACGTTGAACTTTGACGCGAATTAGGCCGGCACGAACGTAAGCTCAGTCCGGCCATTCAGCGCGACCGTGAAAGTAGCGCAGCCCTCGGCGTCGGCGATCACGTCCGCGCAAGCCGAGGCGCCACGATTCACGTAGCGCGCACCGGGGCGCAGGCGTGAAAGTCCCAAGCTGGCGGTTTGCGCACTCGTGCCTGGATAGAGCACGAGTTCCAGATCTTCACCGTGACTAAACGCTTTGGCGACAAGAACTTCCGGATAGGTGGCGGTGCTTAGCAGCGGACCGCGGAACACCGACTCAGGCGGCCCGGTGACGAAGGAATTACGAAAATCACCGGTCTGCATGAGGCGAGCATCGAGCGCCCAGATATTCGCCCAGCCCGAACCACCCGTGTAGTGCGCCACGCCGTTTTCAACCACTCGGCCGCAGTCTTGATCCATCGAGCGCAACGCCGCTTCCGCTAGTCGATCATCGCCAAATTCGCGGGCGCACATCGCGACCGCCGCGTAAGCGAACAAGGCGCCGCGTCGATAATTGCCGGGATCGATCGTATCGAGCAGGGTTAAAGCCTCCGGCGGAATCGACAGCCGCGGTAACCCCGCCGCATCCGGGGCGATGCAGAACGCAAGTTCTTTGCGACCCACGGCCCACAGGCGCGCCGCCAGCGTCGGTGAGAACACATTGGCGAAGAAGGCGAACCCGGCTTCGCCGGCGTAAAACGGCACCTCGAGCCCGGTCCAATACGAACGCAGTGCGACCAGCGAGCCTTTGCTATCGGTAAATTCGGTATCGATCATCTGCTGCCAGTGCGGCAGGATGGCTTTGACGTACTGCGTACCGAACACCGCATCGTGCGCGGCCAGCGCGCTCATGCCGTACATATTGCATACGGCATAAACCCAATTCGGTTCGCACGGAAACAAACAGAAATCCGAGCGCTGATGATTGTTGCGTACCGAATCGATCAGCGTGTGCGCATCATGTGGATAGGCGGTACGCTCGTTGAGCCGAAACGTCAGACTGCCGGGCGCGGCGTAGCGTCGATCGCCGCTGTTCAACATGTACTGATTGACCTGCATGCCGAAGTAGCCGGTCAACATGATGTTGTCCTTGGCCGCGGGATCGAAATTCGTGAAATTGAAATGTCCCCACATCGATTCGAGCACCCAGTAATCCCACACGCGGCGCTGCAGATACGTTTCGATCAAATTACGTTGCGCCTGTCCGAGATAGCCATGAAAGCTTGGCGTGTAATGGCACTGGACCATCCCCAACGCGTAGCCCAAATGATTGATCTGGTAGCGCAAGGCCGCCGGTTGAAATTGATCGATGACGGTGTAGCCCGCGTATTCACCGACCGGCTGCAACGCACGATCGAAGGCATAGCGGACCGCCGTCAATTGATCCGGCGTGAGTTCGCGCGTCGCCGTAGTGGGCACTTCACGGATCTGGGCTTTGACTTCGGACAAGGATTCGCGAATGAAACTCTGGCGTTGAGTGAAGCGCGCATGGTCAGCCACGCGACGCGCGGACGTGCGCCGGTGCAGATACGCATAGATCGCGAGCGCGGTGAACGGCGCGAAAAAAAATGCCGGCAGCCAAAGGGTGGAGCCGCTTAGCGCGCCCGCCAATAGCGCGGCGCCGAACCACACCAGCAGCGGTGCGACCACCATCCCGCACCAAAACCAGACGATAAGCGACAACCAGAACAAAAATAGGACGAAGGCCACCGCGAGAAAGCCCCAAGCGCCCAGCGCATAGAAACCACCACCCGGCACCAACAGGCCCAGTCCGAACGCCTTCCAACCGGGGGCCGCGTCAAATAGAACCGGCAGCAGCCCGCAGAAACACAATAGTCCATAGAAGAGGTAATTACGCCGATGACGCGCGGCGGTGATCGGGCCCGTCGGCGCACTGTGGAATCCACTCGCCTGGCCTAGTACTTCGCTTTCGATGACTGCCATGACCTCTTTTCCTTGTGCCTTATGCCGCTTCACGACGAATCTGCCTAGATTCGCTCCTGTGGGAGCCGCTTTAGCGGCGAACCATCGACAACCACGAAAGCCCCGAAAGTTTCGCGGCTAAAGCCGCTCCCACAATACTGACCCAGCACCGGGTCCTCCTCTTGTGGGAGCCGCTTCAGCGGCGAATCGTCGATAACCACAAAAGCCCCGAAAGTTTCGCGGATAAAGCCGCTCCCACAATACTGACCCAGCACCGGGTCCTCCTCTTGTGGGAGCCGCTTCAGCGGCGAATCGTCGACAACCACAAAAGCCCCGAAAGATTCGCGGATAAAGCCGCTCCCACAACAGTAGCGCATCGATTTATGAAATTTTATTCCGGGACAGCAAACTAGAAGTCACACCGACCGTTCGGCACATGCTCTGTGCGGCGCTCACTATG
This sequence comes from Gammaproteobacteria bacterium, assembly GCA_016191285.1. Taxonomy (GTDB): domain Bacteria; phylum Pseudomonadota; class Gammaproteobacteria; genus CAIKBL01. Next base: position 38,762 of record JACPPA010000053.1, on the reverse strand, counting down.
CTAGAGATATCTTCACTCAGTAGCGAACGATGCGTGAACGCGAATGTAGTCCCAAATCCAACTTGAAAAACGAACAAGGCGAGCAGCAGGCGCCCACGCATTCTGCGTCGCGGCGTGGCTGGGGCGATGGACATCGGTGCAACACGCATTGGCAACCACGGCAACGGTTGACGCACCCACTGCCGGCAGCGCTGCCACGCATCGATGAGCTGATAAATCATCAGCAATCCCACCATGCAACAGGCCATCAGCCCTCCTTCGCTGCAGCGCTAACGCGTTAGCGGAAATGCGCCACGATCTCTGACGAGATTAATTCGAGATTGCGATCGATGTAGCCGTCCGGGCACGCGGTCGACAAAAAGGCGAATCGCGCGCCGGCCTCGATGTATTCCTTAAGCCGTGCCCGGCACTGCGCGGGATCGCCAGCGAGCGCGTACTTGGGCGCTAGTTTGCTGAAATCCTGCGCGTATTGCACGCTGAGCTTGTCGTTGGCCATGTCAAAACCGGTCTGCCGATCCTCGTGTACGGCCGTGAACAGAAAAATACCGGGCGTGAACTGGCTCATATCGCGCCCGTACTCCGAGCCGAATTGCTTGACCTTGGCAATGCTTTCGGCCAGCTGCTCGGGGGTGTACATGTACGGCAGCCAACCATCGGCATAACGCGCCGCGCGGCGCATGGCCGCTTCTTTGCGCCCGGACACCCAAATCGGTGGACGCGGTTTCTGGATCGGCAGCGGCTTCAAACTGAAGTCGTTCAACGTGGTATAGCGACCGTGATACGTCACGTTGGTTTCAGTCCAGGTCCGGGTAATCACCTCGAGCGCATCATCGGTACGCGACCCGCGCTGTTTGACCGGCACCCCACAGGCTTCGAATTCATTCGGGAATTCGCCACCGACACCCACCCCCAACATAAAACGGCCACCGGAAGCCACATCGAGCGCCGCCCCGAGCTTGGCCAGCAACGCGGCCGGATAGAGAGGCACCAGCGTAATCGCGCTCATCAATTGAATATGCGTGGTGGCGCCAGCCGCGACCCCTAGCGACACGAAGCCATTCGCGGTATCGCCGTGAAAACTGACGTGCTCGCCGCACCCCAGCACATCGAAGCCTAATGCCTCGATGCGCCGTGCCGAAGCCGCCACGTCATAAGGTGAGCGCAGCGCAGTGCCGAAACGGAGACGGGGTTGGGTCATGCGTAGCCTTTCGTAAATCAATGCCGATACGGGACCACGGCCGCGAGTTCGCCGCGCTTTTCTGCCCCACTAAGTGCGCGTGAAAGCGTGCCTTGAGATCATTGCAAAAACGTCAACACCGCATCGGCCGCACTCGTCGGGGCGTCCAACTCAGCCAAATGGCCAGCCGTCGCGATCTTCACGATCTCGGATTTACCGGCAATACCGCTGGCAAAGCGTTCGGCATACGTAAACGGCATCACGCGATCGCGTTCGCCCCATAGCAACAATGTTGAACACGTGATCCGTCGTAGGCGCTTCGCCAGTCCGGTATTCCCCAATGGAAATAAAAATCGCGCGCTCGTTTCCTGCGCGCGCATTTGCTCGACCTTCCATTCGATGGCATCGACTGAATCGGGTTGTGCGACAAAATCCTTGTAGGTCTGGGTGTCGTTGCATAACAAACCGTTCAAATGGCCGGGGCGTTGCGCCCAGATGTCGGTCGGTGGGTCGCTAGCATCAAACAATCCAAATGGCGCGATCAAGACCAGTCGTTTAATCAGCAGTGGCCAGACGCCAGCGGCGTCGGCCGCCAAGGCACCGCTAACAGAACTCGCGATCACATCCGCGCCAGCGAGTCCGGCCGCGGTTAGCAGATCATGCGTCGCGAGTAACCAATCGAAATGCGTATCCAGGTGATCGTGACCGATTCCCCCGGGAAAACCCGGGAGCGATGGCGCGATCACCCGCCGCGTCGCCGCCAGTTGATCGAGAAATGGCGTCCAACGTGGGAGTCCGCCAATCCCTGGCAAATAGCCGAGCGGCGCGCCCTCGCCCTTGGCCCACACCCGGCACGGCAGGCCGTTGACTAAAATCGTCGATGCTTCCGGCTTGCTCATGCCGCCGCCTTCGAGCTGAGCTGCGCGCGCGGCATTGGCTTGATCCACCATTTGTCTTCCCATTGGTCGTCGAAGAGATCTTTGATTTGCGGCATCACCCTTTCCGCGAACAACTTGGTGTTGTACTTGGTGAGGTCCTTGTTCATGTTGCCGAATTGCAGCAGCAGCATCAGATGACCCACGCCCAAATCGAGCGCGACTTCACGCAGTTTCTCGGCAACTTCATCGGGCGAGCCGACCAACACATACCCGTTGTCGACAATGCCTTCGAAGTCGGTCGCGTTCTGATTAACCGACGGCCCACCGCCGGCCGAGACCTTGGCCGCGATTTGCATTTGGCTCTCGACGCGGGCGCGAATGGTCGCCTCGGTCATATAACCCGGAGGCACGACCCAGCGCGGATCCACATGCAAGCAGCGCCCATAGAAATATTCAGCCGGTTCGCGATACAGCTTCATCGCCTCGGCGCGCGTCTCGGCCACACCGACAAACTGCAAGAAGCCGGCGCGGTACGGGTTCGGTTCCTTACCCAGGCGTCTGATCTCGGCCCAGTAGCCGTGCATTTGCTCGCGCGCGACTTTGTAACCGAAATAGGACAGGAAGCAGTACACGTAATCTTGCTCGGCGCAGTAATGCCAGGTCTCGACCGAGCCGCCGCCGGGGATCCAAATGGGCGGATGCGGCTTTTGCACCGGCCGCGGCCACACATTCACATACCGTTGCTGATTAAAGCGACCATCGAAGGCAAAGACCTCATCGCGGGTCCACGCCTGACGAATGAAATCGATGCCTTCGTAGTAACGCTGGCGGAGCATGCTTGGATTCTGCCCATAGGCGAAACAGGTATCTTGCGGACTCCCCACCGGAAAGCCGGCAATGACGCGCCCGCCGGAGATGCAGTCGATCATCGCCATTTCTTCAGCCACGCGGGTCGGCGGGTTATACAGCGCGACCGAATTGCCCATGATGCACAGAGCAGATTTCTGGGTATTGCGGGCGAGCGAGGCGGCGATGAGATTGGGCGAGGGCATTTGGCCGTAGCCATTGGCGTGGTGTTCATTGACGCAGATGGCGTCGAAACCGCATTCTGCCGCGTACTCAAGTTCATCCATGAAATCGTTGTACATGAGATGTCCGCGCGCCGGGTCGAACAATTTCGGATCGATGTCGATCCACACCGACGGGCTGCGGGTGCGAAAATCTTCCGGCAGCTCGGTATACGGCATTAGATGAAACCACATTAACTTCATGCACAATCCTCCACGACCAATCCCGGCGGCGAGTATAAAGCACGCGGCCGGTGAGTTTGCGTAAGTTTTGCTGGCGCGGATGTCAGCTTGTCAGGGGTGTCTGAGCTTGCTTTTTGCCTGGAGCGCGCGAAGTAGTAGCTGGTCATCGGGCACCGAGCGTGCACCCACCAACCGGAGAGCTTGACTCCAAGGGCTAGCGTCGTCAGAAATCCCAAGCGGTCGCTGAGAAAAATCGCACTATGTTGATCGGCGTGATGTGACATGGTGAAACGCGCCGACGTATTGCATCCTGAGCGGCCGGGACATTCCGCTTCATCGAATGCGTCACCGCACCGCTTTTATAACGTTCCTGTCCATGTACGTATCGGTGAACTATGCGCCCGGCGCTGGAAGGCAAAAGGCATGCTCTGAACATCCCAAAACCAATTGTCACGTCCCCGAATTGTCATGGGCAACTTGCCGTCAGGTGTTTCATTCCCGTCACCTGCATCGTATGCACTTTCGGATCCGCGCCTGCGATCGTGGTGCCGGTGATCTCGACCTTGTGTCCCACATGCATACCGAGATCCACGGTGGATTGCGCGAGCACGACGGTGCTCACCGGGCCTTCCACGTTGTTCAGCACGAACGTGCCTTCGTGGGCGCCTTTGGCGAGGCAGCCGGTCATGGAGTGTGCGTCTTCGCCGAAGGTGTGGCTGAGCGCGAGGGTGCAGGCGAGGGCAGGGAAGATGATGCGGTTGGGTTTCATCGCGGTCTCCGAATTCGAACGTGTCGATGAAGTGTAGTCAGAGATAGTTGAACAATTCAACGTCAGCCGATACTGAAGTCTCGCCGCGCGTGGACGCGTGTTCAAGCCCGTAGTACGCTTGCCGTGCCCGCTTTTGCGCAGTGCGGAACGCGTGCGGAATTTGTCAATTCAGCGCTAAACAGGCGCATTCAGCCAGGAGACTGTTATGGAAGTAGGCGCTTTTTACCTGCCCTCTGTAGGAAATAAGGAAGAAATTTCCAAGGGAATGGCTGGCAAGCGAACTGATCTTTATCAACGCATGCTCAAGGAACTGAGCGAACAAATCGGTTACATGGATGGCAACGGTTACTACGGCGCCGGTTTCACCGAGCACCATTTCCATATCGAAGGCGAAGAGGTTTCAACCAATCCGGTGATCCTCGACCTCTACTTCGGCATGCAAACCAAGCACATGAAATTCGGCCAACTCGGCAACGTGTTGCCCTCGCAAAACCCCATTAATCTCGCGGAGAACATCGCGATGGTGTCGCAGATGTTGCAAGGCCGCGTGTTCGCGGGATTTGCGCGAGGTTATCAACCACGGTGGGTGAATATTATTGGTCAGCAAGTGGGGCTAGCGGAGCCCGGCGACGGCGCGGACTACGAAGAGCTCAAGCGCTCATTGTTCGAGGAACACTTCGAAATCATCATGAAGGCGTGGCAGAACGATACCTTCAGTTTTCAAGGCAAACATTGGCAGATCCCGCGCAAACCCATCAAATGGATGGCGCATGAAGTGGCCCGCAAGTACGGTCAAGGTCTTAACGACAATAACGAAATCGTTGAGATCGGGATCGCGCCGCCAACCTTCAACAAGACAATCCCCGAAATCTTCATGCCGTTCGCGACTTCGGAGCGTTCGATTGCATGGGGCATGGAACGCGGCATCGTGCCGGTCACCATCATGACCCATCCGGAAATCGTCAAAGGCCATTTCCGCGCCGGCCAAGAAGCAGCGAACAAGGTGGGAATGAATCTCAAATTCGGTCAGAACATGGCGATGAGCCGCGAACTCATTGTCGCGGATACGGATGCCGAAGCGGAAGCCATCGCGCGCGAGGCCGGTTCGTTTATCTGGAACAACTTCTTCGTGCCGTTCGGCTTCAACGCGGCCATTGCGAATCCGGGCGAAGGCCCGTTCGATCCACCAGCAACGTTCGAGGCATTGGCCGAGCGCGGCCTGGTGATTTACGGCAGCCCGGATACCGTCAATCGCAAACTGGAAAAACTGTTGAAAGAACTGCCAGTCGATTATTTCTGGATGTTCATCTACAACCACATGCCGCATAAGGCGTGCATGCGGAGCTTGGAATTGCTAACCACCAAGGTGTGGCCGAACTTCAGCAAGAACGTTGGCAAGACCCGGCCCGCCGCGAAGCTGGTCGCGCAAGCCTAAAACGCACCAGACTAAATAGAAGCGCATAAATAGCGACCAGGGTGCAGAAACCAAACTCGAATTTTCTCCCTCTTCCGCAAAGGGAGAGGGAGAAAATTGCTTCGCCGCGCGCCCTGCTCACAGCCATGTTTGATCCGACCTTGAATTCTCGTCGCGCCGACGATGACCGGCTTGCGCGCGTACAGTCCGTTGAACGGTTCGAATTAAATCGGACGACGGCAAATGCCGCTGGGCCGGCGATCCCAGCTTTGCGATGCACGTGAAAGGTCTCGAACTTCCGGTGTATCTGCCAGCTAGTGTGGGAGCCGCTTCAGCGGCGAATCTTTACGTAGACTTATTCGTGACTAAAGCCGCTCCCACCATGACTTCGCATTGAATTATTAAAGTTCACTGTTTCAAAACTATAACCAGGTAATAGTTCCGGGAAAAAAGCGGCTGTCCTCTAGACACTCCCTCCTGGGAATTAGCGCCCGGCCAAACCCTCACCGCGCGGGCGGGTGGCAATAAATTCCTGAGCGGCGCGACCCTGACCAATAAGAGCACGTTGAGTTGGCAGACCACCGACACCTTGTTCCTGCAGAGCGACAGCCACATCTCAAACCAGGGTACGATCGACTTCCAAGCCGACAACGCAGTAGTCTTTAATGGCGGGGCAGTCGGCACCTTCGTCAACGCCGGCTTGCTCGTTAAGTCGGCCGGTTCCGCCACCACGACGATCGGCAACAATCTCGGCTTCGATAACCAAGGGGTGATCGACGTGCGGAGCGGTACCATCCAATTGCCGACCAATTTCGACAACGCCGGCACTCTGATGGGCGCCGGTGCGTTCACCACGAACGCACTCACGAACAACGGTCACGTGGCACCGGGCGGCGCTACGCCGGGAACCCTGACCCTCAACGGCACTCAACGGCAACTACACGCAAACCGCTAGCGGTACGCTCGATATCGCGCTCGAATCCTTGAGCAGCGCGGGTCTATTCACCGTGTCGGGCACCACCACCCTCGCCGGCAAGTTGGCGCTGCATTGCTCCGGTAACTGCAACTTTGGGGTGGGCGATGAACTGACGATCTTAAACGGCGTCGGCACGCTGAGCGGGACGTTCAGCGAAGTCCTCTTTTTCGGTTTCGGCAGTGGCGCCGCAGTCGACGTGATTTACGCCCACGTCGCTAACGATGTGAAACTGCACGTGCTGCAAGCACTGTCGCCGGCGCCTGTACCGGTGCCGGCCGCGGTGTGGTTGATGCAGGGTGCGCTCGGATCCCTGACTCGGATGACGCGACGTAGCCGCACGGTCGCATGAATCTTTTGAGATAGCTTCTAATTAGCTTCGAGCGTATTTATCCCATGAACGCGGCGATCGCCGCGCTGGCACGCAACGCCGCGGCTTCGGTTTCGCTCGGTAATTGCGGGCGATCGCGTTCGCTATTCACCATGCATAAAAAGCCCAGTGGTTCTTGCGCGCCGGCGCGGAATTGATGCCAGGTGAGGGGAGGCACGGTGATGAGATCATGCAATGCCAATTCAAACACCTGTTCGCCGACCAGGCACCGCCCGCTGCCGCGCACGACCATCACCGCGTGTACATGCTGATGACGCTCGAGCGTGGTGTGCCCACCAGCCGCGACCTCGAAATAGCGCAGCTGGCAGTTGAGCTTAGGATCATCAAACAGGATTTGCCGCGTCACGTCTTTATAAGGCGCGGCGGCATCCTGTTTGTAGGCCAGTATTGGGACACTCGGCCATTGTGTCGCCTGGTCCGCCGGTCGATGAAGGACTGGGTATTCCGCTTCCATAACATTCTCGCTTAATCGACTTGCGCCCGGTCGTGACTCGACGCTGCGACTGTGGTTACGAACGCTTGGCTCCGAGTGAGCAACGCATCGCCCGCACTTAGAAGCGCACCGCCGATCAGCAACATCGTGTCCAAGCCGTAGGCTTCGATCATTTCTGGCACCCGCTCGATACTCATGCCACCGGCCGGCACCGGCAGCGCCGCAAGACATTCACCGAGTGGCGCACGCGCCGCGCTGACGAGGGAGCCACAGATCGCACGGGTGAAACTGAAACGCCCGCCGAAATTGGGGAAGATCACGGCATCGGCGCCGAACAGTCGAAACAACTTGCCGTAGAACAACGGCGGTGCGATTCGCAACGCGCCACTCAACGCGGGGTGCGCGAGTACCGGCACCCGCAGCAGCTCAGCGACGAACTCTTGAAACACCGGCAACCCCATCACCATCGGCGCCGCCAACACCATGGGCACGCCTTCGCCGTCTACGATTTTAATTTGTTCGCGCAAGACCTTTGGCCCACCGGAGAGACTCGGCGCATAGCACGCGCGGTGCCCAGTTTCCCGCGCGACTATGCCGAGCGCCTGCTGACACGCGCGCACGCGTGCCACAAACGGGGCGTAACTTTGGTCCGCCAGACCATGATCGTCCTTGATGACATCGACTCCGGCGCGCGCAAAGGTGGCGCACAGCGTGGCCAGCTCCGCTGGCGCAAGCCCTTGAGGTTTCAATGCCGTGCACGTTAGTGCGCGGTCGAAGACGCCGAGGCGGCGTCTGATCCCCGCTACACCGAACCGTGGGCCAGAAAATGCGGATAATAACGACCCTGGGAATTCGGCATCGACCAGGGTTACATCGTCTTGCAGCGAACAATTGCCGAACAGCATGTTCATCAGCTGCCCAGTCTCGAAACCCGTGGTTGCAGCCGCGAGATTGAGCGTTACGCGAAAGGTGCCGGAATCGATTTCAGTGATGTCAGCGACTTTGGCTAGGGTATGGCGTCGAACGTAGTCGCTGTGGATCGCCTCCGCCGGCATCTCCACGCTTTGTTCGAGCGCCAAGTCGGTAGCACGCGACGCAATCTCGTGCGCGGTGCTTTTCAGATGGTAGATCGCGGCCACGGTTTCCATGGCCGCGATCATACCGGAGCGTGGCGACGCCGCCCACGCGGGCGGCGCGGTGCTGCGACAAGTTTCGCTGCTTAGAACCCAACGTTGTTCCGGCCCTTCAACTTCAACATCTCCCGTGCCTCATCAGGTGTCGCGACTTCCAGCGACAAGGCTTCGATGACGGTCCGGATCCGGCGCACCTGCGCGGCATTGGTCTCGGCCAAGGTGCCGCGACCGTCCCACAACGAGTCCTCCAACCCCACGCGTACCATGCCACCCATCGCCGCCGACATCGTGGCGATCGGGATCTGATTGCGCCCCGCGCCTAACACCGACCACAGGTAGTCGTTGCCGAACAAACGATCGGCGGTGCGCCGCATATGGATGACATCCTCGAAATGCGCACCGATGCCACCGCGCAGGCCAAAGACCGATTGAATTAATAACGGTGGTTTGATGAGCTTGCGATCGACAAAATGCGCCGCCGTATACAGGTGGCTGATGTCGTAACACTCGATCTCAAAGCGCGTGTGGTTCTCACTGCAAGATTCCAAGATGTAAGCGATGTCTTTAAACGTATTCTTGAACACCCGATCGTCGCTATTCGCAAGATACGGACGCTCCCAATCGTATTTGAAATCTTTGTAACGCCCGAGCATTTCATACAGCCCGAAATTCATCGAGCCCATGTTGAGCGACGCGACTTCGGGCTTCAGCTGTAAGGCAGGTTGCAAGCGCTCTTGCACCAACATCGTCGGCGCGCCGCCGGTGGTGAGGTTAATGACCACATCGCTGGCGGCTTTAATGACCGGGCAAAATTTCATGAACAACGCCGGATCTTGGGTGGGACTGCCATCCTCGGGTTTCCGCGCGTGCAAATGGACGATCGACGCACCGGCCGCGGCCGCGCCCAGCGCACCGGCCGCGATTTCCTCCGGCGTAATCGGTAGGTAAGGCGACATGGTCGGGGTATGAATCGAACCGGTAATGGCACAGGTGATGATGACTTTGCGCACGTCTCCTCCTTAAATTTCTTGGGCTTTCGCTTTAGGAACGTTCTGTCGTTGTGGGATCGGCTTTAGCCGCGAATGGGCCTTTCAATCAATATCAAGATTCGCCGCTAAAGCGGCTCCCACGGTGCGGTCGCCACTGGCATGCGAATTATGCAGATTCGGCGTGGGACATCACGCTGGCGGGCCCCTATTTAGTTCACTAACGATAAGGCACTCACGGGAAATTTGCTAACAGTTCGAGTTCCGCGTCCGCGCGGTTTCGGGTATGGTGCGGGGCTTGTCAGCCCAGTCCGGGGAATCCCCATGCAGTTCGGTTTGATCTACGAGCTTTCGACGCCACGGCCCTTCACGCGCGAGACTCAAAAAGCGGTCTACGACAACGCCATCGAGCAAGTCGTTCTTGCCGAGCAACTCGGGTTTAGCAGTGTGTGGTGTGTCGAGCATCATTTCCTGGAAGAGTACAGCCACTCGAGTTGCCCCGAAATGTTCTTGACCGCGGTGGCGCGCGCCACCTCGAAAATTCGCGTGGGGTTTGGCATTGCGACCTGCGTGCCGACCTTTCACCACCCGATTCGGTGGGCGGAAAAAGCGGCATTTCTCGATATTCTATCGGGCGGGCGGGTCGAATTTGGCACCGGTCGTTCATCGACCTGGAATGAGCTCGGCGGCTTCGACGCGATTGTCGACGACACCAAGAAAACCTGGGACGAATACATTCGCGTCATCCCGCAGATGTGGATGAACGAGCGCTTCGGCTACCACGGCCAATATCACAAAATGCCGGAGCGCAATGTGTTGCCAAAACCGTGGCAGGAGCCGCATCCGCCAATGTGGGTGGCGGTGACCGCCACCGGCACGGAACTCGATGCGGCGGATCGCGGCATGGGCGCGTTAATCCTCAGCATCTCCGATGTCGAACGCAATGTGCCGCGTATCGCGGCGTATCGCGAACGAATTAAGCATTGCAATCCAGTGGGCGCCTTTGTAAACGATCAAATCGCGATCGCGAATTGGCTCTACTGTCATCCGGATAACACCTTGGCCAAGCAGCGCGGCGAGGAGATGGTCGGGACTTTCGGTTACATGGCGGGCCAAACCGTCGAAGTATCGGAAGCCTACCCCGCCAGCAATTACACTGCGCTCGGTTTATTAGGTTCGTTGCGCGCCGATCCCAACGCGCCAGGCGATCAGAAACCGCTCTCCAGCGGGTTGTGTTTTGGCGATCCGTCGACCGTGCACGATACCTGCAAACGCTGGGAGGCTGCCGGTGCGGATCAACTGGTGTTCATGATTCAAGCCCGTGAACACCTGGCCCAGGCCGACGTCCTCGACAGCCTGCGCCTCTTTGGGCGCGAGGTGTTACCGCACTTTAATAACGTGCCTCGCGCGCGGGCCGTGGGGGAATGAGGATGGTGGAATTGCTTTACGGTAATCGCGCGGCCAACACGCTCGGCGCCGCCGCGCCCGCGCTCGATCTCGCGGCCCGCGATGAAGTCGTGCTCAAGCAGGTTGAAATTCATTACTGCTTGTTCGAACTCCCGATGGCGAGCGCGCTGCCGCGTCTGCCCACGAGTTTGCATCCGAGCATTCCGGCAATACTTGGGATCACCGTGTGGCGTTGCGTCGATGGCCCGCTCGGCGCATTTTCACTCGCTTATCTAGGACTCGCGTGTCGAACCGGGATCAAGCCGCGTCACTTTATACATGGTGCGTTCTGCGATTCGCCGCAGGTCGGCACTTGGCTAAGCGCTCGCTACGGCCTCCATTGTCAGACCGCGCGTATTCATAACCTGGAAACCTACGATCGCATTCATAGTCGTGTGGATCTCAATGGCAGGACGATCCTGGATTTAGTCACGCACGGTCCGCAGCAGCTGGTGGGGCGTGGGGCGACGGTCAAGTATTCACCCATTCTGAATGCCGCCACGCTCGGTACTGACTCCGCCCTGGTGCAGATGGAAACAAGTTTCGAATTTCACCGTGTCAGTCGAGGGCAACCAATGGCTAGCGTCTATAACGGAGCGGCGCTCGGCGATGCGACACTCGCGCCGCACTACCCGGTTTCGGGGACGTTTAGTCTCGCCGACGTGAGTCTGCATCCGGCGCGCTTCAAACTCGACTTAGCCGTGCCCGCGGAACAAGGCGGCGCCCGCAAGATCTAAGTCGCCAGTCCGCGTCGTTGACGCGCCGAACGGCGCGGTACAACGACACCTAACCATCCTGATTTCGTTATCACCCTATGTTGTCGTTTAGAGACGTAAGCCTACTGCGCGGCGGCCGGATGCTATGCACCGGTCTGACATTTACCGTTCATGCTGGACAGAAAGTCGGCATCACGGGCGCGAATGGCGTCGGCAAATCGAGCCTGTTCGCCATGGTGCGCGGCGAACTCGTACCGGAATCTGGTGCGATCGAACTACCGAGCGGATTGACGCTGGCGCATGTGGCGCAGGAAACGCCGCCGGACACGCGGCCGGCGCTTGAATATGCGCTCGACGGCGATCAAGAACTCCGCGAAATCGAAGCCGCCATCGTTGCCGCGGAAGAAGCCGATGACGGCGTGCGTTTAGGCGAGCTCCACGCGCATCTCGCCGTGATCGATGGCTATGCCGCGCGCGCCAGGGCCGCGCGTTTATTACATGGCCTCGGCTTTGTACCGGGCGAAGAACTGCAACCAGTCGCCACCTTTTCCGGTGGTTGGCGCATGCGGCTCAATCTCGCGCGTGCGCTGGTCTGTCGCTCCGACTTGCTCTTGCTCGATGAGCCGACGAATCATCTCGATCTCGATGCGGTGATCTGGCTCGAAGCGTGGCTGTTGAGCTATCAAGGCACGCTGTTATTAATTTCACATGATCGCGATTTTCTCGATCGAGTGGTCGGCGTGATCGCGCACATGGAGCGCGGTGGAATCAAACTCTACACCGGCAACTACAGCGAATTCGAACTTGCGCGCGCCGAACAACTCGCAGGTCAGCAAGCGGCTTACGAAAAGCAACAGCGTGAAGTCTCGCACATGCGCTCGTTCGTCGATCGCTTTCGCTACAAAGCCAGTAAAGCCCGCCAGGCGCAGAGTCGCTTAAAAGCGCTTGAACGCCTCGAACTCATCGCCCCAGCCCATGTCGATTCGCCGTTTACGTTCGCGTTTCGTGAACCGCGGAAACTGCCGCGACCGCTGCTCGCGATCGACGACGCCAGTGCGGGATATGATTTGCGACCGGTGTTAAATGGCGTAAAACTCGCCATCATGCCGGGCGATCGCTTGGCCTTGCTCGGCGCGAACGGCGCCGGCAAGTCGACCCTGATCAAATTAATGGCCGACGAGCTGGCGCCCTCAGCCGGCCAAGTCCAGCGCGCAAAAGACTTAAAAATCGGCTATTTCGCGCAGCATCAACTTGAACAATTACGCGGCGACGAAACGCCGCTGGCGCATTTGCAACGCGTGGATGGTAAGGCACGTGACCAGGATCTACGCAGCTTCCTCGGCAGTTTTAATTTTCACGGCGAGATGGTGGCGCGCCCGGTGGGCTCGTTCTCGGGTGGCGAACAAGCGCGCTTGGTCTTGGCGTTCCTGATGTACGCGCGACCGAATCTGCTGCTGCTCGATGAGCCGACCAATCACCTTGACCTCGACATGCGGCACGCGTTGACCGTGGCACTGCAGGAATTCACCGGCGCGTTGGTTGTCGTGTCGCACGACCGTCATTTGCTGCGGACTACTTCGGATACGCTATTGCTGGTTCACGATGGGATGGTGGAACCGTGGACCGGCGATCTCGATGACTACGCGCGGTGGCTAGCCGGTGGCCGCCGTGAGTTGAATGCGAAAAATGCCAGCGAGCGCGAAGCCGTGACGGTGATCGACAGGGCGCCGCGTGCCACCGACCGTGAGCGACGCCAACTGGCGAGTCAAGCGCGAGAGCAGATCAGACCGCTCCGCGAGGCGGTGCGACGTGCGGAAACGCAACTGGAACGCGCGCATGCCGAACAGGCCGCGCTAGCGGCGCGGCTCGCTGCCCCCACGCTCTATACGCCGGAGGAACGAACAACCCTGCGCGATCTGTTAGCCGACAAGGCGCGCCTCGAGCGCCGCGTGGCCGATGTCGAAGCCGAGTGGCTCGCTCAGGGTACGGCGTTGGAAGAAGCCGAGCGAGCGCTGAACGAAGCGCGCGCCGAGCGCTGATTTGCCCGGGGGATCCGCTAACCTTCGCCCAGGCGAGCCAAGGCCGCCAACGGCACCAATCCAATCTCACCTCCAAAGAGCTGCTCGCCCTGTCCGGTAAAACCCAGGCAGTAATGCGTCTGCTGTCCGCGACGCAAGGACGATTCGGCGCCAAAGATCGGACTCGCGTGCTCGGCCGACACCAGAATGTTCACCGCGTCGTTACTTTTTAGGCGCGCGAGAACGTCCAGATCGGTGGTGATGTCGTGATAGGTATAGACCATTGGGGCGGCGATAAAATCGTAGTTCCGGAGCTTTCCGCGCTCGAGCAGTGCACATGAAATCAGGCTGACAGGATAGAGCTCGGGAAAATGCACGCGATCTTCCAGTTCGTCGATGTAATGCAACGGATCGACACCCGAGCCAATGAGGAAATTTTTCGCATTGGCCGTGGTCATGAATTTGCGCTTCAAGAAAAATTCGGTGCCCGGAACAACGCTGCGATCGGTAATGCCGTTCAGTGTGCGTGGACGGCCGGCAAAACCGCGCCCAACCTGCGGCGCCGCGGTATGCAAACGTGCGTGTCCGGTTAAGACCAAACCCTGCTCCGCACGCAACCGCAAGCGGTTACTTAAAATCCCGGTGGCGCGATCGCGATGGGTCGAATTGATGTTCGCCGTAACATCGGAGTCAACACACACCGCGTTCGCGAACGTCACGCGCAATTGGCTGAATTTGAAAGTGCTTAAGTCGATCGCGGGCTCTTGCGCGCGCCGCGCGCGTACGGCGTAGGCGGCAAAAGCCGTCAATTGAAAACCTAGAACGATTGGACCGGGGAAGGGATTGCCGGCGATTTGTCGCCATTTGTGTTTGTCGTGAAACGGATTGAAGTCATCGGTGGCGTGACGCGCGACATCAATGTGAAGCGATGTAAAGCGCATGCAGTACTAGTTCCCTCCCCGCGCTACACGCCTTGCGCCGTATCGCAGTAAACCTTGGATTATTGTGGGAGCGGCCAAAGCCCCGAATCGGAAATTCGCAAAAGATTCGAAGCTCAAAGCGGCTCCCACTTGATGTAATCGCAAGCTGCCCGCTAACCGCCGGCGATTCCGACCAGAAACGCGATCGTTTCACCATCCGCCAGCGTGTCTTCCATGTAGATGCGGCGTCCCTTCGAATCCAAGTACATCGTGCCGCTGGCATTAAGCTCGTTAGTCTTCCGGTCAATCAATAAAGATTCCATTTGTGGCCCGTATTTGTTGGCGATGGCGGTGGCGAGCTCCGCCACCAGCGGCGCCGCGAGTTCGAAAGACTCGCCCGCGATCCGTGTGATCTCGCGGAATCGCGCTTGATATTGGGTGTGAACAGTGATCATCGTTAAGCGCGCGCCAAAGCTCCATCCGCCGCCAGCACCTCGGCGACATCGCCCATGCCGAGTTCGGTCAGTTTCGATTGTGTTTGCAAGCCCGTGGTTTTATCCCAGCCACGCCACTCGTAATACTCATCCAACACCGTCTCGAACATATCCGCCGCGACTTTGCCGGGATACATTCCTTCGGTGGTTGGTTCATGCATCCAGCGTTCGCAAATTGTATCGTGCTCGCGTCGCAACCCCAGGCGCGAATTAAACGCTTTCTCGAGATTGCAGATGCGCTCGCCATTCTGCATGAGTTCTTGCGGCGTGCGTGAAATCCCGGTGATATTCGCGTAAGCCGGACCGTAATACTCTTCGGGAGCGAAACCCGCCGGATCGAGCATCCAATGAAACAGACATACGCCATAAGAGTTGATCAACGCTACCTGATTTTCGAGCAATGCGGTGGATGCACCCTTGAGGTCGGGAATGCTGAGATCGGCGGCTTCGGTGCGGCCGTTGAAGTAGCGCTTCGACAAATCACGCCGTTGGAATTTTTCGATGAGCCCAATCCCTTTTAGATGATCGGCTCCGCGCGAGGCCACCGCCATGTTATTCATCCACGTTGGGAACGGTCGCATTTCTTCCGTGAACGCGGCCCCGCCCTTGCCGTAGATTGCATACTTCATGAAGTTTTGCCCCTTCATTTCGGAGTAGCGCAAGGCGCCCCAATACGGGCCGTCATGAAATAGCTGACCGAAGAGGTTGTCGCGCAACGACACGTTACGAAGCAAGGCCTCGATATCCTCCATGTTGCCCCACTCGAGGCGCTGCTGCTTACCAAAGAGTTCGGCCACATCGTGCGCCGAGATCAGATTCTTCTGCTTCAACTCCATGACGAAACTAATGGCGCAGCTCAGGTCTTGGTTGTCGATGCCGTAGTCGTTGGTCACCTTGCCCCAGTGGGCGACTTCCGACCAATCGCGGACATCGAGCGCGCCAGCGGCACTCGCGGTCGTCAAATATTCGGGCCGTCGAAAAGTTTCGCCGGCGTATTTTTTCGACTTCTCGGATTCGGTGCCGTCGATCTTGTAACGGCCATCGCAGGCAATGAAGCAATCGGCCGAACACACTTCGGAATACTTGTGATATTTCTTGACCCAGTTATCCGAACGCACTTCCTCGCCGCGAAACAGACAGCCCTGGTTGTTGCGCCAGAAATGGCCGCCAATGTGTTGATACATTTCAACGGCGCCCAAGGTACCGCGGCGCTTGAAGCCGTAGATCGCTTCATTCGAATCGATCTTCTGACGAAAGCCATCCGACCACTTGAGCAATCCCGGCGGGTTGTGGATCTTGATGCCGCCGCTGCCCTGTACCGCAATCGCCTTCAAATTCTTCGAGCCCAGTACCGCACCGCCACCCCCACGGGCGTGGATGCGCGAGGCATCGGAAACCACCGACGCGATCCCCGCCTGGTTTTCGCCGGCCAGGCCGATCGTTAACGTGTGTGCCGCCGACGGATAGTCGCCGAGTTCGTGGCGCAGCATCTCATGTGTTTCGGCGGAATTCTTACCCCACAAATGCCGGGCGTCGCAAATGACCGCGTTACCGTCGCAAATATAGAGATACACCGGCGCCGGCGCTTTACCGGTGATGGCGATGTGGTCGTAGCCCGCGAAGCGGACCATGTACGGAAATTTACCGCCCGCCGCGGAATCGCCAAAAATGCCGTAGCAAGGACTCTTGAATGTAATCCGGCCCTTCACGCCGCTGCCCGCGCCAGTGCCGGCCAGGGGACCCACGCCGAAGACAAAGATGTTATCCGGGCCGCGCGGATCGCAGTCGATATCGTGGGTTAAAAAATGCTCCCACATGATCCAGTTATTGACACCAGAGCCCCCGATCCAGCGCTCAAACAACGCATGCGGCAGAAGCTCATCGCGCATCTCGCCGGTGGTTAGGTCGACCCGCAGTAGGCGACTTTCCATGGTCAGCTCCTTCGCTCGGGTTAGTTACGCCGCGCTCGAAATTTCGCCGCGGTCGAGCATGGCTTGCATGATGCCCACTTCGTCCTGCTTTTGAGGTTTCTGTTGCACGATGCCTCGAAAGGTCTTGGTATCTTCATAAAACAACACTGCGGCGCGCGAGTACTGCTTGCCCGCATTATTCATCTCGGGCCGGGTCGCGCATGCTTTGACACAGGCCGGCTCACCACCACACAGATCGCATTTCAATAGCTCGCCGTCGGGCGCGACGAAGACTACGTCGAACGGACACGCCGGCACGCATTCCATGCACTGCACGCATTTGTCTTGCGCGATGATCGCAGCGAAGGTTTTGGGATCGTAATAGAAGGCGTCGGTCGGACAGACTTCAGCACACGGCGGCGGGTTCCCACAATGATGACAAATCGCCGCCACAAAACCAAAGTCGTGCACTGCTTTACGTGAATTCACCGAGGGCGCGTGGTTGATGCGGACGCGCGACAATAACGGGTTGAGTTCGCCCACCGGCGAATGAATCAATGAGCACGCCACCTCGCAGACATTGCAATCGGTGCACTGATTTTGCAGCGCATAGAGTTTCCGATCGACGTCCGGGATTTCCTCACCCGCGGCGTACCAGGTCGCACCGGTGACGAGTTCTTTCTGGGGGAAATTGGACATCCGCACGGCCTCGCTGCTGGCGCATTGCAATTAATCCGCTTCTACTGTCCCTGTCAAGGGAATTGTCTTACTCGCCGCGGGTACACGGGGATGGGCAAGCCGTCGAGTTCCGCCGACAATGGCGCGACTCAACAGTTGCAATGTCATGGCCGATTCAAAACCACGGACCTATCTTATTCACCCGGCCCACGGTGAGTTGCCAGCCCGCCGTGTACTCGATTGTGTGTTCGCGTTGAGTCCCACCGGCACCATCTTGCACCACCATATCGAAGAGCTACGGTCAGAGGACGCACCCGCGGGATTGCGTTACCACTTACTGCAAACACCGCCCGCCACGGGTCGCGAACGCTGCCGGATTATTCCGCCGCGGACGCGTGAGTTTTAGGACCGGCGGCCATGCAAACCCTTACTCCCGCGGAGACCCAAACCCGTCTGGCCGCAATGCCGCCCGCCTTGTACCTTGATGTGCGCACCGTCGCCGAATTCGCCAAGGGCCGGCCGAAAGGGAATGCCGTCAACGTACCGTGGTCCTTTACTCATCCGACCACCCGGGAAATCCTCTTAAACGCGAGTTTCCGGTTGGTCATTGAAGCCCTGTATCCCAAAGACGCCGAACTCATCGTGGGCAGCCAAACTGGTTCGCGCGGAGATGCGGCGGCGGCGACTCTAGTCACCGCCGGGTATCTGAACGTAGCGGTATTAAAGGGCGGTTTCGAGGCATGGCGCGCCGCCGGATTGATGACAACTACCGACAACCGGCCTGGGATCAGCTATGTTTCGCTATTAACCCGAGTTAAGCGTCCGCCAAATAAGAAAGCCTCGGGTGGTCATTGAACTAAAGCCGCCGCCAACGGCACCCAGCCGGCAGCGGCGTACGTTAAGCGGGCGGCACTTGACCCGCCCGATACGCATCCAAAATAATTGACGTCGATTCAACGTTAGGTAGAACACTATGCCGTCTTTTGATTTTCATTGTGCCGCCAACGGCGAGACCATCGAAGTCATGCTCAAAATGCATGAGACCATCGCCACGTGGGGCGAACTGTGCGCGAAAAAAGCGCTGCCGCTGGGTCCGACGCCGGTGGACTCCCCGATTGAAAAGATCTTCAAAAAATCGTGGGTGATGGACAAGAAGAATATGGGCAGCGGCCATGCCGTGGTCGATATGAGTTTCACCGGCCAGTCGCGTTGCTACACCAATAATGGCAAATAGGCGACGATTGATTGCGGAGTTCTTGGCGCATCAGCGCCGGGACGACGGCTGCGCAATCTTCATGACTTGACGCCTCGCCGCGACCTGGTCGGTATTGATGCTCTTTTACACGCGAATTTTCTAAAGCGCCGCGACGACCTGCACTTCAAGGCGATAATCCGGATGGGCGAGCGCACTGACAATCAGCAGGGTGTTCGGCGGATAATTTCCCTCGGGAAAGAGCTGCGGAAATTCGCGAGTGCGAAATTCACGCAGCTTGGCGATATCGGCGCTGTCGATCAGATAAGTCGTGAACTGCACGATGTCGCGCCACGCAGCGCCTTGCGACGCGAGTGCGGCGGCGATGTTAGCGAACACCTGCGCGCACTGCGCATCGAACTCGCGACTGACAATCGCGCCATCTAGACCATTCGCCACCTGCCCGGCGATGAACAGCAGTTCAGTCGCCGCAGTACGCGCGATATGCGAGTATTGACCCGGTTTAGGCAGATTGCCTGGATTTAAATAGTGGACGTCGGCCATCGCGTTCCCCCGGATGAATTAACGAGTTCCGCTACGTCGCGTGTGCGACTTCAAACGCTTCCGTGTCACGCTGCCGGGTACGCGCTTTAAAATCATCCATGTCTCCCGGCCAATTGGTGACGAAGCGACCGGATTGCGAGCGATAGTAGAAATCGCCGCCGCAGGCGGCCTGCCAGACCGCCACTTTACCGACTTCGGTTTGCAACTGTGCATTAAATCTCGCCATCACCTCCGGACGCACATCGATCCACGCCAAGCGTTCCGCATCCATGCGCTGCAGTTGACGAATGATGTATTCGACCTGTCGTTCGATCATGACCAGGATGCAACCTGATTGGTGTTTGGGCCATAGCGCATGAAGAGATTCGGAAAGCCGGCGGTCGTGATCCCAAAATAGGCTTGTGCGCCATCGCTCCAGGCGTCGTTGATGCCTTGACCGCGACGACCGGTGACGTCGATCGCCGCCAAATTCGGCCGTCGTGTAGGGCGTGTTGCCCTTTGGCACCACCCAATTCGCCGTGCGTTGATGGAGGAGCAGATTGAGATCTCATTCGCGGCTAAAGCCGCTCCCACAATAGCGCAATGCCGAGTGACCAGGTGGGAGCCACTTTGAGCTTCGAATCTTGTGGGAATTTCTCATTCACGGGCTAAAGCCGCTCCCACAATATTTCAGCTTGGGCTCATGGCTTATTCGAAGAACTGATTACGCGGCCGCGGCAGTCCTAGATTCTCGCGCAAGGTTGCGCCTTCATAGCGGCGGCGATAGATCCCGCGACGCTGGAGCTCTGGCACCACCAGATTCACGAAGTCATCGAGGCCGGCGGGCAAAAACGGAAACATGATGTTGAAACCATCGCAGGCATCGCCGAGCAGCCAGGCTTCCATCTCGTCGGCGATGGTTTGTGGCGTGCCGACGATTTCGAGCGTCCCGAAACTACCGCCGATCCATTGTGCCAATTGCCGGATGGTCAGGTGCTCCTGGCGCGCGCGTTCGATGATTTTCTCGCGCGAGCTTTTGCTCGCGTTGGTCTCTGGGATTTGCGGCAACGGGCCGTCGAGGTCATAGCCCGCGACGTTGTGTCCCAACAAAATCGAGAGTGAAGAGATCCCGCTATCCGGATGCACCAGGCTATCGAGATGCTGCTGTTTCGCGCGCGCCGCGGCGACAGTCTCACCGATCACAACGAAAGCGCCCGGCAGAATTTTCAAATGCGCGGGATCGCGTCCGAGTTTCACCGCCCGTCCTTTCACATCCGCGTAAAACTCGCGCGCCAAGTCGAGCGTGTGATGCGCCGAGAACACCGCTTCGGCGGTTTCGGCGGCGAGTTGCCGGCCGTCTTCCGATGCGCCGGCTTGGACGATGACCGGCCAGCCCTGCACGGGTCGCGCGACGTTGAGCGGTCCGCGCACTTTAAAATACGTTCCCTGGTGATTGAGCACATGGAGGCGCTCGGGATTGAAATACACGCCGGCTTCCACATCGCGCACGAAAGCGTCGTCGGCCCAACTGTCCCACAAGCCGGTCACGACTTCGTAGAACTCACGCGCACGGCGATAACGCTCCGCATGATCGAGATGTTCGTCGCGGCCGAAGTTCATCGCCTCGTGCGGATTCGCCGACGTGACCACGTTCCACCCCGCGCGCCCGCCGCTCAAATGATCGAGCGACGCGAATTTGCGCGCGACATGGTACGGTTCGTTGTACGAAGTCGAGGCTGTCGCTATCAAGCCTAAATGTTCGGTGACCGCGGCCAGCGCCGGCAATAAAGTCAGGGGATCGAATGATGTGACGGTGGCGCTGCGTTTGAGGACAGCGGCGGGCATGTTGAGCACCGCCAAGTGATCGGCCATGAAAAAAGCATCGAACAACCCCCGTTCGAGGGTCTGGGCAAAGCGCTTGTAGTGCGCAAAGTTGAAATTGGCGTCGGCAAACGCGCCGGGATAACGCCAGGCGCTGGTATGGATGCTCACGGGGCGCATGAATGCGCCCAACTTTAACTGCCGATTGGGACTGGTCACTAAAGCGCGATCCTTAACCCCGCCAGCATCAAATCGATCTCTTCACGCGAGACATTAAGCGCCGGCATAAAGCGCAACACACTCGGGCGCGGAGAATTGAGTAATAAACCCATGTTGTTCCAACCAGGCGCCGTCTCGAGTTGATCGCGCGCAAACGCGACGACCGCGCCGCCTCGCTCGGCATTAAGTTCCAGCGCGCGCAGCAATCCAATGCCGCGCTCCTCGCCGAGATTTAGATCCTTCGATAAGGCCGTCAAGCATTCGGCAAGATACTTTCCGGTGGCCTGCACCTGCGGGAGAAAAGCGGGTTTAAGCATTTCTTGTAACACGGCTATTCCGACCGCGGTCATCAGCGGATTGCCATTGTAGGTTCCGCCTTGATCGCCGTGTTCGAACACGCAGACTTCGGCTTTCGCGAGCAGCGCCGCGAGCGGCACGCCACCGCCAATCCCTTTACCCAGGGTCATGATGTCGGGCTCGACGCCGAAATGCTGATAACCGAACAGGGTCCCGAGGCGGCCCATGCCGGTCTGCACCTCGTCACAAATGAGCAGCAGGCGATGTTTATCGGCAAGCGCGCGCAGCCCGTGCATGAACGCCGGCGTGGCGCAATTGACGCCGCCCTCGCCCTGCACGGGTTCAAGCATGATGGCAACCGTGTTGGCGTTGACGAGCGCGGCAACCGCCGCGAGATCGTTGAAATTCGCCTTGGGAAAGCCGGGTACTTGCGGCGCAAAGATCGTGTCCCACCCTGGCTTCCCGGAAGCCGACATCGTCGCCAAGGTTCGACCATGGAAGCTGTTGACCGTGGTGATGATCTCAAACGCGCCATTCTTATGTACGCGGCCCCATTTGCGCGCGAGTTTAATCGCGCCTTCGTTCGCTTCGGCGCCCGTATTGGTGAAGAACACCTGATCAAAACACGAGTTAGCAGTGAGCAGGTTCGCGAGAATTAGCGACGGTTCGTTGTAAAACGCCGGGCTCGGCGTAATGAGCTTAGGGGCTTGCGCGGTCAGGGCATCGACAATACAGCGCGGCGAATGACCCAACGCATTGACGGCCCAGCCTTGCACGAAATCGAGATATTTCTTGCCGGTGTGATCCCAAAGCCAACTCCCGGCACCGTGCGTAAAGACAATCTCCGGCCGCGCGGTGATGTTCATCAGTGCGTGCGTGGGGTATTTCTCGAAATTCATCATGGCAATATTCGAAGCGCGAACGCTTAGCCAACTTCAAGGAGTTCAACATCGAAGACCAAGCTCGCGTTAGGTGGGATAACGGCACCCGCACCGCGCGCGCCATAGCCGAGTTCGGGCGGAATAATCAAGGTCCGTTGCCCACCAACCCGCATCCCAGCGACCCCGCGATCCCAACCGGCGATAACATGGCCAGCGCCCAACGAAAATCGAAACGGCTGGCCGCGATCCCGCGAGCTATCGAATTTCTGGCCTTTATTTTCGGGCGCCGCGGCCGCGAATAACCAGCCGGTGTAATGCACTACCACGTCCTTGCCGTGTTCCGCGAGCGTGCCAGTGCCCAGTTGATGGTCAATCATTATCGAGTCTCGATTTGAGTGGAAGATTTTCCGGTTCGCGGACGCATGGTAGAGCATGCCATTTGAAAATCGAAGTGCGGTTTTTGTGAGCGCCATTTCGTCCACCACGCACCCCAGATCTTCCAAGGGCGCGCAGCACCGTCTTTTATCGCAGATAGGTCAGCGTCTGTCCCTTGGACATATAGCCGCCGGTGAGCGCGCCCGTCAACTGCTGTTGCGAGCAAACAAAGCCCTGCGCCTGCATGCGACGGCTAAATTGATTATGGAAACCCCGGCTCGGATCGACAATAAGGACTTCCGCGCGCGATGCGGCGTGGCGCGCCACGAAATCCGCCACCAGCGCTGGGTGCTCGCGTTCGTATAACACGTCACTGCCGATAATGACATCGAACTCACCGAGTGTGCTGTCTGCAGTGCGCCAATCCGCAGTGCGGTATTTAATCGGACCAAGCTCGTTCAAGACCATATTTTCAATCAAAAACGCCTCGGCCAACGGATGCCGATCGGTGGCGACGACATTGGCGCCACGGCGATGCAGGCCCAAGCTCGATAAGCCGATTCCGCAGCCCAGCTCAAGAATGCGCTTGCCTTCGAATTCGAAGCGGCTCATCGCGTCGGCTAACACGCGTCCAGACGGCCAGATCACGCCAAACAACGGCCACGCCGTCGACGAGATGCCGACGGCAGCGGCCTCGCCTTTAGGGTCCGAGAACTGCGAAACATTGAGCAACGAGCGAATACGGAAATTCACACGTCCGATGAAAACTGATTCCACTTTGACTGAGTAGCCGCGCATCGTGCTCGTCCTTCCCGTTAGCGGTGAAGCGTGGACGAACTGCCCCACGATGAACCTGGATCATTACCGCACACTAGTCCAAATCCTCGCTTATGGCTAAGGTAGGGGTGAATTCCCCCAACGAGGTGCCCCATGGAAAAAGATCCCTTTGCGAATTTCAAAGCAGCCCAACGTGAAGGTTGGGCATTGTTCGCGCCGCTGGAAGCGGTGACCACGCCGCCGGCGGGTTTGCTGGTCAATTTCGCTGGCATCAAGCCAGGGGCTGCCGTGCTCGATGTCGCGTGCGGCACCGGTGTGGTAGCGGTATCCACGGCGCGCCTGGGAGCGCGCGTCAAAGCACTGGATTTAGCGCCGGCGCTGCTCGAACGCGCGCGTTTCAATGCACGCATGGCGGACGTCGACATCGAATTCACCGAAGGCGATGTCGAAGCGCTGCCATACGCGGATCAATCGTTCGATTTCGTCGTAAGCCAATTCGGGCATATGTTTGGTCCGCGACCCGAAGTCACTATCGCCGAGATGCTGCGCGTGTTGAAACCAGGCGGGACTATCGCTTTCTCGACCTGGCCGCCGGAACTCTTCACGGGAGAATTATTCACGCTCGTCAATCGATACCTGGCACCGCCGCCCGGCGTGCCACCGACCACGTTGTGGGGCGATCCGCAGGTGGTTCGCGAGCGGCTCGGCGCGGCGGTCACCGATCTCGCGTTTGAGCGCGAGCTGATGGCAACATCGGCGTTAAGCCCACAACACTATCGCAACACCTTCGAGGCCACTGCCGCGCCCATCGTTAAACTGGTCCAGTCGTTGGCGAACGATCAGCCGCGATTAGCAACATTTCGCGCCGAGTTCGAGACCTTAATCAAACGCTACTTCCGGCATAACATCGTGCGTCAACATTTTTTGATGACGCGGGCGACGAAACGTTAAGGAGCATTTGATTGTTGCTAATTTTTTGCCCCCTCTCCCCGGCCCTCTCCCGCGAGGGAAGAGGGGGAATGCACCGCGTTAAGCGTTAACCTTCCATCAGATCATCGTAGAGGGCATGGGCGCGCGCGGCCTCGGCTGGGCCGTGATATTCGGGAAATAAATCCGCCGCCGGCGCGAAATCTTTCAACACTTCGCGCGCTACGGTGACCTTGTGCACTTCGGTCGGACCGTCGGCGAGCCCCACATGGAAGGAATTCATGACCCAATCGGCGAACGGCATCTCGGTCGAGATCCCAAGCGAGCCGTGGAGATGCAGCGCACGCGCCGCGATGTCATGCAACACCTGTGGCATCACGGCCTTGACCGCGGCGATATTCTTGCGCACGGCTTTGTAGTCGTGCTGTTTGTCGATCAGCCACGCGGTTTCCAATACCAGCAGTCTAAATTGCCGCAGTTGCACCCACGAATCGGCGATCTTTTCTTGGACCATTTGTTTGCGCCCGAGGATTTCACCCTGGGTCACGCGCGACACCGCGCGTTTACACATCATCTCGAGCGCGCGCCGCGCTTGCGCCACGGTGCGCATGGCATGGTGCAGTCGGCCACCGCCGAGGCGGGTTTGCGCCACCACGAAGGCGTCGCCGCGCGCGCCGAGTAAATTCTCACCCGGAACTCGCACTTGGTGGTAACGCATATAGGCGTGGGTTGCCTCGGGCTCCCCGTAGAATGTCAGGTTGCGTTTAATTTCAACGCCCGGGGCGTCGGCCGGCACGATGAACATCGACATCCGTCGATACGGCGCCGCGTCCGGATCAGTCACTGCCATGACGATAAAAAAGGCGGCGTAGCGCGCGTTCGACGAAAACCACTTCTCGCCGTCGATCACCCAATGCTCGCCGTCTTGCACCGCAGTGGTCTTAAAGACCAGTGGATCGGCGCCGCCCTGTGGTTCGGTCATCGAGAAACAGGAGACGATTTCATTGGCCAACAAGGGCTCAAGAAAGCGCTTTTTCTGCTCGGGTGTGCCGTAATGGGCCAGAATTTCCGCGTTCCCGGTATCTGGCGCTTGTGCGCCAAAGACGATCGGCCCAAAGCGCGCACGGCCAAAAAGTTCGTTCATTAGCGCGAGTTTCACCTGGCCGTAGCCCTTGCCACCAAGCTCCGGCCCGAGGTGACACGCCCAAAGGCCACGTGCGCGAACCTTGGCTTGCAAGGGTCGCACTAGGCGTTTGAAATTTGGATCGCCGATATTCCACTGGCTTCCCAATAGATGATCGAGCGGTTCGACTTCGCGCTTGACGAAGTCATCAATCCAGTCGAGTTGTTGTTGAAAATCCGGATCGGTTTCAAATGACCACATGCGCGTGTCCTTTTAAATTGCCATCATCGTCATTCCGGCGCACGCCGGAATCCAGTGAAGAAATGCTGTCCGCGCCGTGCGCGGACGCCTGACCTGACTGGGTCCTTCCCGGCGAAAGCCGAGAACACGCCGGGACGGAAAGCCCTATCCACATCACCCAACACAGCACCTTAACCTGGTTGGTATTAATACTCGTCTATCCAGTTTTAATTACTGCAGCGCCCGCGAAGTCGGGGGATGATCGCGCTCCGGAGTCAGCATCTCGCCGACATCCACCGCGTCGAATTGAAATTGCTGACCACAAAATTCGCAGCCAACTTCGACCATATTCCGTTCGACGATAATGTCTTCCAACTCGGCGCGCCCCAGTCCCACCAGCATGTGGCGTACACGATCGCGCGAGCAGGAACAACGAAAGCGCGCCGTCCGCGGTTCGAAACACTGCAGTGGTTCCTCCCAAAACAACCGCTGCAGTAAGGTGCCCGCATCGAGCGCCAGCAACTCCTCGCGCGTCACGGTCGCGCACAGGTGTGCAATCCGATTAAACGCGTCGTTGATTCCGATTTCGTCTTCGTTGCTGAAACCGGCGCGCTTTGCTGCTTCGCTGATGGGCATCCGTTGGATCAACAGACCGGCGGCGACGTCATCGTTCGCCGCCAGCATCAGTCGTGTGTCGAGCTGTTCGGATTGCAGCATGTAATGCTCGAGCACCTGCGAAAAGGCGTTGAGCGGCAGGCGTTGATCGTCATGTAACGGCACCACCCCTTGATACGGTTGCGTGCCGCGTTGCCGGTCTTTCGCGTCCAAGGTAATGGCGCAGCGACCCTTACCGTGCACATTGACCATTTCCTGGAGACGCGCCTCGACGCCAACCTCCCCGACCAGTGTCGCAGTCGCGCGGAAACTTAAATCCGACTTCACTTCGGCAACCGCGAGCTTGACCGGCCCATCACCGTGCACTTGCAGTAACAACACGCCGTCGAATTTAAGACTGGATTGCATCAACACCCCGGCGGCGGCCATTTCGCCCACCAACGCGCGGACCGGCGGCGAGAACGCGCCGACGTTCGCCCGCCGCGCGAGCACCTGGCGCCAGCTATCGGTCAACCGTACCAACGCGCCGCGGACGGGAAGTCCATCGAACAGAAACTTGTGAAGGTCTTTAGTGTTCACGTAATCCGAACCTCGAGATGAGGTCCGGAGCATAGCCCATGGCGGTATCAACTAAGTAGCAGGGCGCATTGCATCCGGTTGGCGCACCGCAATAAAGCAACGCTGCACCGGGCATAATTGACAGCGACCATCACCGGTCCACACTGCTATGATTAAACGACAATCATAAGCGGAGCACGCTGTCATGGCTTACGACCTTCTGATCCGAAATGGGACGGTGGTGGATGGCACCGGCGCGCCGCGCTTTCGTGCCGATATCGCGGTAAATAATGGGCAAATTGTCGAAATCGGCAAAGTCTCGGGCCACGCCAGACAGACCATCGACGCCACGGATTTAATTGTCGCCCCCGGCTTTGTCGATCCGCATACGCACTACGACGCGCAGATCTGTTGGGACGACATCACCACCCCCTCCTGCTGGCATGGCGTTACCTCCGTGGTGATGGGGAATTGCGGCGTCGGCCTCGCGCCGTGCCGGCCAGAAACGCGCGCGATCGCGGCCTGGGATTTAGTCAACGTGGAAGCCATCCCCTTCGATGTCCTGAACCAAGGCGTCACCTGGGATTGGGAAACCTTTCCGGAATATATGGACGCCGCGGCGCGCCGCGGCTCGGGGTTGAATCTCGGTTTTCTGGCGGCGCTCACGCCGTTTCGCCACTACGTGCTCGGCGACGCTTCGATGGAACGCGCGGCGACTGTCGACGAAACCGCACAGATAACTCAACTCCTGCGCGAGGCGATGGCGGCCGGTGCGATGGGATTCACGACCACCAATGTCGCGCAACACATCGGCTATCAGGGCCGGCCGCTGGCCTGCCGCAACGCCAGTCGCGAGGAACTCATCAGCTATGCCAATGTGCTGCGCGACGCGGGGCGCGGCACTATCGAACTCGCGTTGACGAATGAAGTGTCGGTGGTGGACGACAGCGAATACGAATTGCTCGATATGCTACTGCGCGAAAGTGGTCGCCCCGTGACGTGGTTGGCGTTGCTCAATCGCGAAGATCAGCCCAGCGCCCCGCAGGACACTCTAATCCGCACCGCGCCATTGCTCGCGCGCGGCGCCATCCCGCAAGTGACCTGCCGCCCGTTAATCGTGCAAATCGATCTGCGCAAACCGTTCATATTCGCCAACATGGCGTGTTGGAATCCGGTATTCAATCGCACACCTGAAGAACAGATAGCGATTTATCGCGAGCAAAAATTTCGCGACGCTTTTCGCGATGCGTTGAAGACGCCGATGATCTTTGGGGGCGATTGGGTGCGCGCGGTGATTCACGAAGTCGGGAACGCGGCGCTGCGCCCGCTGCTCGGACGCAATGTCGCCGAGATCGCGCGCGAATGCGGCCACGATGCGGTCGATACCTTTCTCGATCTCGCGATCGAAGATGGCTTGGCGATGCAATTCACCTATGAATTATTCAACTCGGATGAAAGCCGCATTCCGGAGTTAATCACCGATTCGCGGACGATGATCGGGCTGTCCGATGGCGGCGCGCATGTCGACATGTTCTGCGACGCCGGCTATTGCACTTATCTGCTGGGGACATGGGTGCGCGAGCGTGAAGTGATGAGCTTGGAGCACGCGGTACGCCGGATTACGTCCGAACCCGCTGCCTTGTTTGGCATTCAGCAACGCGGGCGGCTCGCCCCTGGCTTGGCCGCGGATTTCGCGATCTTTGATCTGGCGCGCGTCGGTTCGCAGAAACGCGGTGAGATGCGCCATGACTTGCCCGGTGGCGGGCGCCGCCTGGTGATGCCGGCGCAAGGCGTCGAATACACCATCGTCAATGGTCAGGTGCTGTTTGAACACGGTCGCGATACCGGCGCGCGCGCGGGACAGGTACTGCGCGGAGGTAGCGCTTAACGACAATCGCCACCGGGTGCAAGTGCTTATCCGCTGACTACTCAGGATTGGCTGGATCCCTCCAGCAACGGATAAGTCATTTTCTTACCCTCAAGCTTCGCCCATCCACCTTCCTGCAACTGGCGCAGGACCAAATCAACCTCAGGGTCGCTCACGTCCTTGGACAACTTGGCGCGGAGCGTACTGCGGAGCGTTTTCTCGGTTCCCGGCTTGGCTTTTTTTTGCCCGCGCAAAATTTCAATCGCGAGTTTAATTAACGCGTCGATTTTATGCGGCGCAATCAATTCGATTGGAGTCGCGTCTCTCAAATTGGTCGACAGCTCGCCTTGCTGGCGGAAGCACGGCATATCCTCGATGGCGACTGAGCGTGCGGCCGAAATTTTCTTGGATTTCAAATGGCCGATCAGCGGATCGAATCCGGTGTCTTTAGAAATGATGTGGAAGAACCCTTCGGGATCATCCCGGACGAGCGCGCCTAGATAATACGCAAGATGAAAATCCAACGCGTTCGAACCTGGTGAATGCAATTCAACATAGGTCGCGCGGCTGCCGAATTCATGCATCGCGAGCACTAATTCGCGATGGAGTTTGGTGTTCTTGGGTCCTAAGAAGACGTACACCCAAAATTGTTCACTGTGCAGCAGCGATAGCGTTTTTACGTGAACATTTTCATAGTCGATGAGGACGTAATTTTTTCGCAACGGGTTCTCTCGACGATTCCGAATTACCTGCTGGGGTCTGTTCCACGTCTAACCTGCATCATTCGCGTGCTGCTGGCGGCCCTTTGTAGGGCCGCATTGTGGGAGCCGCTTTGAGCTTCGAATCTTAATTGAACCCCCTTCGCGGCTAAAGCCGCTCCCACAATGGCCCCACGATAACAACGCGTCATTGATTAAAGTCCCGCGCAAGGACGTTGTTGCGGGATCAAGCACAACGCTAAAGCGCTGGCATCGCGCACACATGGTTTATTTCTATCTCCTGATGGACGGCGATATTACCGTGTGGTCCCGCGCACCATGACGGCATGATCATCGTATAGAGCCCAGAGCCACCCGCGGTCAGCAGGTGGATGTTTTGGGGATTGCGCACCGCTGAAATCAATGCTTCCTGGCCAATCAACATTTTCGTGTTAAGTGCAGCAAGCGTGTCGCGCGACGTCACTGCGCGCGCGCTCAATTCTCGTTGAATAGGCTCGCGCGTGAAACCCGCGCTCGCCAGCACTCTTGCATGATCCGGATTGAGCACGACGGTTACCGCCGCGGTGCCACCGAGATGCGAGTTATTGCTGCCGGGGTTCGCGATCACGGCGGCGAGCGTGTTCAATAATCGCTCGGCGCTCTTCGGATCATCCGCGTCACCGGTGAAAAAAGTAGAGTGCGGCCCTTCCACGCCGATGACGGTGACCACGCTCTGCTCCGCGCGATAACCGAGACTGGTATGGAACGGTGGAAACGGTGAGGCCTCTTCGTCCTCCGCAATACAAAATGTGAACTTGGCGGGCGAGCCGTGCAATGCCATATCCGATTCGCCGGGCCGTGCCCCTCCGATGTTCAACATGGCGAGTCGGAGCGCACGACCAATCGAGGCGTTCGCGCGATGACCCGGGCCCATGACACCAAATCCCGAGGCCAGCCCACCGCAGGCCTGCCGGGCTGGACCGTTGACGATGATGAGCGGCGCGATGCAGTGCGTAGTCGCTTGCACTTCGGAGAGATCAAACGCGGGCTGACAGATCGCGCGCACCGCCGCGATCACCACCGGCAGGTGATCGGGTAAGCAACCCGCCATGACTGCCGCCACCGCGATTTTTTCGACCGTGGCCGCGCCGCCGAGCGGCCCCATCTCACCCAACACGATATCGCCGTCCAGGCCGCTCGCGAGCACCATGCGGGCGACGCGCGCCGGTGTGGGGATCACGACCGGCAGGCCATCCGTGCAACGCGCGTTGTGTAATAGTTCGAGTGCGGCTTCTTCGTCAGCCGCGCTTAGCAAGGCCTCCGCACGCGCGTTCATGACCGCGCGAAGCGCGCGAGCACCTCGTCTCGAATATCGCGGGCGAGTTCGGCCATCGCGACTTTGCCAATGCCGGCGACGGGATGCGGCAGGCGCACGCGCGGAATCGTCGGCATGCCTTCCGCCTGGGCGACGAAATCACCCTGCGGCCAGAAATCGTCGGTCACGAACGTCACTGCCGGTAACCCTCGTCTGGCGATTGCAATGCCGTCACGCACGGTGCCGGAAGTGCAGCTGCCTCAGTGACCGTAGGCGGTGGCAACCACCGCGCATTCGCCCGCGATCGTCGCGAGCAGGGACTCGGTGACGCGGATCGAGGGATTGCCTTTGTTGTAATGTCGAAAGCGGGCGCGCGGCAAGACCGGCGCTAGCGCTTGCTCGAGCGCTTCGAGAAAGGCCACTGAATCGGGGAAACCGTTCGCGAGTAATCCAATCGTCACGGGCTGCGACAAGTCCGCACTGAGCACATAAGGTTCAGGAGGTTTTAGTGGCGCGGCACGGGGATCATGATATTGAACATTCATCGCGAACTCCTCGCAATTTTGCATTTAAGACTGGGTAACCAGCGTACTTCGCGCCGCCAATGTGCGGGCCCGTACGAGCGTTCATACTTTACCTGTTACTGGATGCACTTTGTGGGAATCGCTATGAGCTTCGATTCTTCTTCAAGCCCAATTCGCGGCTAAAGCCGCTCCCACGGTTACTACGCGCCAACTCATTGACGTTTATGTCGGGACAACGCTAGGACTTAACCCAGGAATCGATTTCTGGATCGGTTGGAAAGCGTCCAAGCGCTCGTTTCGAGAAGCGAGCGACGCCATTAACACTCACTTCAAACACCCCACCTGATCCCGGCACCAGTTCGATTTCGTGTGTGCCGTGGCTTTGCAATCTCGCTCTCGCACGGAGAGCGGCGGGTTCGTAGTTTCACTGCATGCAATATTCGATGCGAATTTTCATGCTGCTTATCTCCTGCGTTTGCCAGGGTAATGATTCGTCGCTAAGGAAGCTCTGCAAAAGGCAGAGCTTCCCGCGGCACAGGAGGTGCCGCCATTTTCGATGGTTTCAAACCATTGAAAATGAAGGGAAGCAAAAATCATACTTTTTGCTTCCCGTACTCTGAATAAGTCCAGGATGGACTTATTCAGAGGTTCCCTAAAGCGACTTCCACAAGGCTTCCATAAGACAAGTTGCCGAGCGCCCATGGGAGCGGATTTATCCGCGAATCTTCACCATTATTTGTAATACTTCATGAAGTCCGGCTCGCGCTTTTCATTGAGCGCCTTCACGCCTTCCTGCGATTCTTCAGTGTTGTAATAGAGCCGCAACGCCTGCATCGCTACACCACCCATGCCGCGGATGGATTCGGTATCGGCATTGAAGCTCTTCTTGGCGAGCGCAATCGCGGTGGGGCTGCGCTTGTTCAGTTCATCGCACCAGGCCGTGACTTCGGCGTCCAGGCGATCGTCCGGCACCACCGCATTGACGAGACCCATCGCCAGCGCTTCCGCCGCCGAATAGCGCTTGCACATATACCAAATTTCCCGCGCCTTCTTCTCCCCCACCACCCGCGCGAGATACGCCGTACCGAAGCCGGGATCGACCGATCCCATCTTGGGTCCCACCTGGCCAAACACTGCATTCTCGGCGGCGATGGTTAAATCGCACAAAGTAGCGAGCACATTACCGCCACCGATCGCAAAGCCGCGAACTTTCGCGATCACCGGCTTCGGCACATCGCGGAGCACTGAATGGAATTCTTCGATCGGCATGCCGACCGTACCGCGCGCGTCGTTATCGCCATACTGTCCGCCGGCATGATCGGATTGATCGCCGCCGGTGCAAAAAGCTTTCTCGCCAGCGCCGGTTAATACAATCGAACCGATGTCCTTATCCCACCCGACTTTCAAAAATGCATCGAGCAATTCAACCACCGTGCGCGGACGAAAGGCGTTGTACTTTTTGGGTCGGTTGATGGACACCGTGGCGGTGCGTCCTTCGCGGGTTAAAATAATGTCTTCATACGTACTCATGAACGAACTCTCCTGGGATTTTTGCAATGAAACCTGGCGCAACGATGAAATTTGGAATCGAGGTGGCGCTCATCCAACCATGCTGTAGCCGCCGCTGACACTCAATACTTGGCCGGTGACATGACCGGCAACTGCGTCGGAGGCGAGAAATACCACGGCGTTGGCGATGTCGCGCGGACGGCCGACTTTTTTAAGCGGCAGCGCTTTGGCAATCGCGGCCAATTGCTCAGCCGTGAACATGGTGTCTTTGTTAACCCACATGCTGTTGGCACCGACCTCTTCATCGTCTTCTGGAATCGTGACACCAGGACATACCACATTGCAGCGAATCCCATTGCGGCCGTTTTCCTTGGCGATGGTTTTCATGAAGCTGTTGATGCCCGCCTTCATGCCGCCGTAAACCGCCTCGCGTGGTTCTCCCTGGCGACTGGCGTCCGAGCTGATCGAGACAATAGCGCCACTATTTTTCGACGCCATGATCCCGAGCGCGGTGTGCGTGCAATTCAACATGCCGACAAAATTGATCTGGATAATCTTCTGCCACAGCTCCGGCGTGGTTTGCGCAAAGAACATGAGCTGATCCCAACCGACGTTATTGACGAGCACATCAACCGTGCCGTGGCGCTCGACGGCGCGCTTGAACATCGCCTGGACCTGATCGAGTTGCGTCACATCGCAGCGCACGACTTCCGTGCTCGGCGCACCGATGGCTCGTGCCTGAGTGGCAACCGCATCGGCTTGTTTGGCGTCGATGTCGGCGAGCGTGATTTTGGCGCCTTCCCGCGCGAAACCAAGCGTGATGGCACGCCCGATATTCGAGCCCGCGCCGGTAACGATTACAGATTTATCTTTAAGTTGGAGATCCACGATGAATTATCCTGCGTGTTGATTAATAAAGAACCTTGGTGACGTAAGCATCACAATTCGTCGGCGTAGTTCGGCGCCCGCCCTTCGCGAAACGCGGCAATTCCCTCTTCGAAAAACCCTGCGCTCGCGCACAGAATCTGGCCGCGATCTTCGAGCGCCGCCGCGGCTTCGAGGCTAGGCGCATCGACGGCGAGGCGCAAACCCTCCTTGGTCAGCCGCAAGCCCATCGGCGAAGTCTTCAACATGTCGTCCGCCAGCGCGCGGCCCGCGGCTTCGAGTCCGTCGAGGTCGACGACTTCCGACACCAAACCCACCGCCAGCGCGCGCTCGGCGCCGATAAAGCGACCCGTCATCATGAGTTCCGCGGCAATCGATTGCCCCACGGCGCGCGGCAGAAAATAGCTGATCCCTACATCGCAGCCGGTGAGTCCCACTTTAATCATCGCGACATTCATTCGGACATCGCGCGCCACCACGCGGACATCACTCGCCAGCGCAAACGCGAAGCCACCGCCCGTGGTCGCGCCATGTGCAAGGCAAATGATCGGTTGCGGACAGCGCCGCATGCGCATGAATACCTCACTAACTTGGCGCTGCACGTTCATGCCGATGATCGGACCTGCGCTAACGCGATCCGCGTCCTTTAGATCATAGCCCGCACAAAACGCGCGACCGGCGCCGCGCAGCATCACCACGCGCGTCGCATGACGAGTTTGTAAGCCGCCGAAATAGTCTTGCAACTCGTCGCACATGCGGGGATTGATCGTGTTGAGCCGCTCAGGGCGGTTCAAGCACAGCCAATCGATCGCGCCATCGTGAGTTACTGAGATGGTTTCATACGCCATGGATCCGGATCTCCGGGAGAATTAAATAGAGGGGAATACTACCGGGCAGCGTCGCGTTTAATTGCTCACCAGTTGTTGCGCAATTCGCGAAGCTTTAAAAATACGAGCTTAGGCTCTGGGTCTTCCGGCAGATCCGGAAAAGCGTCGCGGAGCGTCGCGATTACACTTGGGCTCCGCAGCCTGAAAAATGTGTTGATTTCCTTTTCCAAGGCCATGGTCGAAACCAATGGCGTATTGGGATCCTGAGTTTTGGCCTGCGCCAGCAATTGTGGCGCGCGCGCATTGTCGGGCTCGCGATCGAGCGTGAAGCCGAGGTTATTCGCGAGATAGTCATGCCCTGGATAAATGAGCGTGTGATCGGGCAGCTTGCTCAATTGCGCCGCGAATGTGTCATACAGTTGCGCGGGATGGCCGCCGTGGTGGCAGTTCCCGGCACCCGCATTGAATAGCGTATCGCCGCAAAACAGCGCTGGTGTCGCGGTACGCGATAGCAAGCATACGTGACTCAGGGTGTGGCCGGGCGTATCTAGGGCCTCGAGTTCGACATCACGGCCAATCTTGATCACATCGCCCGCCTGGAGACCACGATCCATGCCGGGGATCGCGTTTTTAGCGTTGGCATGCGCGAGCAATTTGGCGCCGGTGGCCGCCACCACGGCGGCGTTGCCGCCGGTGTGGTCGTGGTGCTCGTGGGTGTTCAGGACCTGAGTGATTTGCCAGCCCTTGCGCGTGGCGAGCTCCAGACATTTTTGATGATCGAGCGGGTCGATGGCCAAGGCTTCGCCGGAGCTCGGGCTCACAATCAGATAATTGAAATTGCGATAGGCGTTACCGGTCCAGATCTGTTCCACAATCATGAGCATTCTCGCTGTTGGCCATCAAAATGAACGGGGCGCCTGCGCGCACCAACGTAACTGGACACGGATCGTGCGCCCAATCACGCTTTAGGCGCAATGCGCTTAAACGTCTTACTCGGCGCTACAATCACCCGCAACTCGCGAACCTTGCGATTAAGGAGCTTAGGCGTATGAACCGACTCACCCGCGGCCTGAATCTAACCCTGGCACTGCTATTGTGGATACCGACAATTGCCGAGGCCGATATTCCCAAAGCCGGGGCCAAGGCCGCGGACTTTGCATTGGCGGATCAAAACGGCAAAACCGTCAAACTTGCCGATTTTCGCGGGCGCTGGGTCGTCCTCTATTTCTATCCCAAGGCGGATACACCCGGCTGCACTCAAGAGGCCTGCCGCTTTCGCGATGACTTGGCAAAATTAACGCATCTGGGCGCGCAGGTCATCGGGGTCAGCGTGGACGATACGGCGGCACAGTTCGCGTTCGCGCAAAAATATCACCTCCCATTCCCCTTGCTGGCGGATGATCAGGCCGACGTCGCGCGCGCCTATGGCGCGATCACCGACTTCAAGCTCGTAAAATTTGCGAAGCGCTACACCTTTCTGATCGATCCTAAAGGGATCATTCGGAAGACTTATCTAAGCGTTGATACGTCACGCCACTCGGACGAAATCATTGCTGACTTGACCGGGCTCGTGGCCAACCAACCCTAAGGAGAATTTAAAGATGAAACGGAAACTTATTGGCGTGGTATTCGCGTGCAGCGCATTCGGTGCACCGCTAACCCAGGCGGAAGACATGCACGGGCAATGTACCAAAGGCAGCCAGGAACTCACCGTCACCGGAAATTCCGCAACCGAGCAAAAGGCGAGTTGTCAGCAACAAGGCGGCATGTGGTCAGAAATCAAAAGCGACCCGCCGGTATCACGGCAAAGTTCGGGCGGTGGTGGCGGTTGGTAGAATCGCACGCGGCGTAGCCCAGTCCGCCAACGGTTGCCACAGGCAGCGGCGGACTGAATGCGCATACCGATCGCCACTCGCCAAGCCAAAGGTCAAAGCGGCGAGCGCCGACTCATCGACATAGGTCCCACACAGGCGATCCCACACCGCAAACACCACGCCGTAATTGCAAGCGGCGTGACGTGGCGACGCACTGTGATGCAGATGATGAATGTGCGGACTGACGAATAGCACCCGTAGCCATCGCGGGTAACGCACCGGCACTGGTGCGTGATGCAAGTTCACGGTGAACATGTAGATAAAAAAGCCGGCGCCGAGCCCGTAAATCGTGATTACTGGCGTGTGTTGCGGGAACACGGCATGAAACAGACTGAGGCCGACGGCGGCGCCCAGTCCACGCGCCATGTTCAAGATCAGGGGTTCGAAGGGATGTTGGCGGTAGGTGGTTAGCGGGGTCAAACCGCTCGCCGAGTGATGCACCGCGTGCAGGGCCCACAGCGGACCCACGTTATGCATTAGGCGATGCACTAGATACGATGCTAAATCGATCGCCACCATCGTCACCGCTGTCGCTAGCACAGCTTCAAACCACTGCGGTAAATGCCAGCTCACCGGCGAAGGCAGCGCGCGTTCAAAAAGATTTCCGGCAACATTAAGCATGGTCAAAAACGTGGCGTTCTGAAGCGCGAGAATCGGCCCGTGGAGAACCGCGAGATAGCCGAGACACAACAGGGCATCCGCGCGCGATGACGGCGTAATCCACACCGTTCGCGCGCCAAGTCGCGAGAGCGCGCGATGCAGCGTGCAGCGTTGCCGCAGCATTTGCCAAACCACGGCCACCACCAGTGCACTCACGATATAGGGCCAGAAGAAAATCGTCTGCGGATCGCGGAGCGCGTGCAGTGGGTTCGCAAGCATGCTGTTCAGCCGTTAGCTATCGGGTTTCGGATGGTTTCTAGCATGCAATTTCTAGCGTCGCCACTCCCGATGCCGAGGTTTGGTATACAGTGGCTCCGCACAATTAAGGAAATACCATGGCTGTAGAAATGTTCGTGAGGCTGGACGGGATCACCGGTGGATCTCGTAATTATTATCATAAGGGCTGGGCTGACGTGCTGTCGTGGAGTTGGGGCTTGGAGCGTGTGCACGGCGCCACCGGCAACATGCGGATGAATGAACTCTCGTTGATCAAAGCTATCGGCGTCGAGAGTCCCGCGATGATGACCGCGTTCGCCGAGGGTAAGCCGATCAAGCAAGTCGATCTCAGTATCGTGCCCGTGGTTGGCAAACGGGATGCCCAGCAAAAATACGTCGCGATTACCTTGGAAGACGTCCTGATCAAATCGATCACCACCGGGGGCAGCGCCGAGGAGAGTTTCTTTCGCGAGAACCTTACGCTGTGTTTCGGCAAGATCAAATACGAATATCACCAGTATGCGGATGTCGGCTCTGATGGGGGCGCGGGGACCCCCAAAAGTTTTGCGTTTGGCTGGGATGTGGCCGCGAACGCGGCGATCTAGGCTAAATAGCCCGCATTGCCATGGGCTCAAGACGAGGCACCCAACCGGCACTTACAAAAGCTGAAATGCCGGGACAGGTGTGCAGTCCCGGCCCTTCGTCATGCCGGCGAACGCCGGAATCCAGTCAAACAATGAATTCATTCCTCACTGGACCCAGTGCTCGGCGCACAGGGTGACGGCGCAAACCGCACTTAAGTAGGGCCATTCACACCCGACTTAAATGGTGAAGTCGGTCATCCAGGGCGAAGCCACGTCAGCCGCGCCGACCCGGGAGCCAGGGGCGCCTGAACTACCAGCGGGCTCCCGCCCCGGAGTTTCGCTGCGCGAATTCCGGGGTGACGTCTATAAGCGCTGCGCACGTTCCGGGCTGACGGGGTAGGCAGCATCCGGTGTCGACACCGCCTCGAAGTCTGCGTTGGTCTTAAGTTACAGGGCGAGCTTTAGGCCTTGACTCGCACTCGCGCGCGAGTCAAGGGTGCATCAATTATTTGGCTCTTCCGGTTTGAGTGTGGGTAAAAATGAGTAGATGCTCAAGTTGTAAAGCCTATTTTCATAGGGTTCGCTGCATATTTGAGGTAAGGATAAATCTGGCATGATTTGCCAATGCCTAAAACACCTAAGCGCCGCC
>JACPPA010000052.1 GCA_016191285.1 Gammaproteobacteria bacterium | reverse complement strand
GTACCATCCGCTCGGCGTCAATCTCAGCGGCAGGATTAAGCTTAGAAAAACACGTCGTTCATACGAACCACGCGGCGAACTATTTTGGGGACGCCTTTCGCTAACCCCCACAATCCGGCGCTTTCACATCGCCGTTAACACCATGTATGTAGTCCCGTGGATGAGGCGCTCCCGCAAGAACTTTTTGGACTACCGAAATCCAGTCCCTTTGGGAAGCGCTGAGCTTCTCCGGCGCAATGGCCTCGAACACGCCAACGATGGAATCACGCAAGCACGCGGGGTCGCAGTGCCGGACGGCCACCGAATTTCCTCCGACAGCGAGCAAGCAATCGCAGATGTTAACGGCTCCGAGTTGAAGCTCCGTCACGTCAACGCCGACGAGATTGATCGAATCCGCGCTTGGCTGTGGGTTGAACTTCCGGGTGGACGCTTTCTGGATCAGATCGGTTTGCAATCGGGCAACGTCTTTCGTGTCGTCGTCCAGAAACGTTGCGCTCACCTCTTTGTCCTCAAGCTGCGCGTTGATGGAATCCCTGGTCGCTTTGTCTTGCCCAAGGAGCTTCAATTCGACATGGATCTTGTGGCCCTCGATGTTCCAAGCAAAGTCAATGTCACCCGGCATACCTTGCTTCGCGCCGTAATCGAGGGCAATACCCTTGCGCAGGAAACAGTCGGCGAAGTTCACTTCAAAGACGCGACCTCGGAAGTCGCCTTGCTCTTTCGCTGCGCGAAGCTGCACGAGCAGCGCTGCAGACTGCTTTTCGGGCTCGATGCGGTTGATCTTGTCGAGCAGCGACTCCGCGTATGCGAGAGCATTCTCGCCGCCTCCCGCAGCGCTAATTATATCTGTGAGTTCATCCAGCCGCATTCGATTGGCTATGGTGGCGGCTGATCGTGTGGCGCATTCTCGCGCGCGTCGCGCGGTGCAGTGGGCCTGAGCACGCCTATGAGCAATAGCGAATGGATCACCCAATTGGCGAGCCCCATGTTGAAGAGGGCGGGATGCGCCAGGCCGTGCGCGACGTGATTGCGAAGATTAATTCCTCGAGGGTCGGAAAACAGAACTCTGAAATGGAAACGTATGTCGTTCGGCGCGCGAGCTTTGAACGCATCGTGATTGAGGATCTCCCCCATACCAACAACCCTGAATCCGCCGGTCTTAGGATCGGGATAGTGAGTAGCAGCCCCTAGGCCACCGAGGATGTCTCTCAGCGCAGCCTCAATCTGCGGGACAAGGATGTGTATGGCTTCGACTGGCTGTTCCCGACTCCAAGCCTCCAATCCGGCTCGAAGCAGGGGCTCCCGCGATGCTACGAAGTATGGGCACTGTGCTAGCCATGCAATTAGGGCGTCGACTTCGAGGCCGTGCTTTTCCTTCGCCCGGTTCAGCGCGACATACAGCCAAGGTGCATACCATCCGAAAAGATCGGCGGCATGCTGTATTGTCCGGCCGTCAAGATCGTCGTAGATGGAGCCGACCTTCGCGGTGGTAAAGCCGTCGGCCCATTAGCGACGATGGCATATGGGCCATAAGGGGAGCATTCGCGAGCATGCCTTGGATGCTCTCCTTTGCTGACTCCTCACGTATCAGGCCAGCTGCTGCGATTCATCGGAATGCCTCTTCGCTCGTTGTGCCGGCGACTTGATCCGCCCAACTGTCCAACTCGGCCTTGGGTATGGAGACGGGCACTTCAATTCGCTTCATTTCTCCCGAGGCTTCACCGGCCCGGTTCCGGATTGCGGCTTCGACGCGCGCTACGTCCTCGCTCATGCCCTCATTTCGATAGCGCGGAATCAAGTCTTCAAGCCATGCTGACGCCAAAAGGGCTTGTGCGCCTTTCGCTACCTCCTCGAAGGCTGCGCCAGCGGTCTTAATGGCACGCCTAGCCTCATCCTGTTCGCCGCGCTGTATACGGCGCCGGTGCAGTCGATCAGCAATGTCCATCGCCGCATGCGGGTCGAAATGCGTTTTGTCGGCAGTGGCAGCACGTTTCGCGAGCCCACGTTCGAGCACGTCGATCAACATCTGCTTCTCGCCGTCGCCGAGGGATAGAGTGGCCGAGCGGTTCCATGCAATTTCGTCGAAGCGCCATAGCATGTAGGTGGGATTGGAAGACTCGATGGTTTGCTGGTACGCGAAAAGCGCGGATTTGGCTTTGGTACATCGTTCCTGGTCGTTGATGGAACTCGCCAGCTCGATTGCTCGGTCAAGAAACTGCCATGCGTGGTATTCGTCCTCGAACAGCGCCCGACTCAGTGTTTCCAGGTATCCGTCAATCGCGCGCCGTGCCAATTCATGGCCAATACTTATTGATATCGGTGGTCGCGTCGAGGTTTCACCAGCCTTTGGCTTCCTACTCAGAAATCTTCCGATCTCCCAGGCGAGGTCCGAGAATCTCGCGCGTAGCGTGGGGTGCCGTGCGTTTTCGGAACGGCTGATCCAGTGCGCCAGAACATCCTCATCGACGAATGTGATGTCGGGCGAGTAGAATGTTCGCCCGTCCTGAGTGGTTCCGCTCGCAAGCTCGCTCCAATAGATGCCCCACGTTCGACGCTCGCTACCGTGAGGCCGCTGGAATCGAAGACCCTCTATCTCCGCGAAAGCCCCCTTCTTTTCTTCCGGTGATAGTTCAGGGGTCTCGCTGAGTGCCGAGACTAGCGTGCCCGCGAGGCGCATTTTTTCAATCGGCGCTGTGCTGGCGTCGGCTTGGGCGAGAATTGGCAAGAGTGCTGCCGGGATCACGAGAGGCATGTGTGCGAATTCAGATTGTGGAATTCGAAACGGCGAACTTCAACCAAAGGTCCGCGCTAACACGGCGGCGAACGTTGCGTTGCATTTGATTGTTGCACCAGTCGAAGTCCAGATCGTCGCTCACCGTGATCGCCGAAGTCCGATACCTCATGGTCCGGTATCCACGCTGGCTCCGGTCCCACATTCGCAGCAGAGCGGGATGGCCGGCATCGATGAAGTCGATGATGAGCTCCCGGACGTCGGCACAGCACTCGGAAGCTGACCGCTTCCGAGTCAAATTCCTGCGGTGCACGCTCGTCACCCACGAAGCGATGCACTGCAGACCGGCAATCAGTGCAGTGTCGGCACCACGGTTGGTCGAGTCGACGAGCTAATCTCGTTTCTCCGCGGTCTCCTTCTCGACCTGGAAAATCTCCTGTCGTCGATATTGTGAATGAGCTCGGCTCCGGTTTGCTGCTCATTTCAGCAAATACAACGCCGTCTCAAGTCGATGAGGACGTGATAGACGTGATCGCGAAGTCGCTGATTCGGAAAAATGGTTTGGTGCGCTTCTCGACCGTCACGAATTCTGCGACGTTCGCCGCGTAGCAACAGGCTATGTGCAACGCGTCCATAGATGCCAGATCGTGCGCTGTTGCTACTTCCAGCGCTTTAGTCACGACTGCATCCGATGCGCCAACCCGCTGTACGACGCCAGCCAAGTACGTCCGCATGAACTCGACTTCGGCGCTTCTGTTTCGATAAATCGGCTTGGGCAGGATCTCTAACTCCAGGTAGCCGCTACTCACGAATTCACGGTCTGGGTCGTCCAAGATTGCGAATGCATGAGGGGCAACATCGGCCCGCCCCTGACAAGCGGCAATCAGCACGGAGGCGTCGAGGTAGGTCCGTTTACCCAACATCCTGTCGACTCATACCATCTCACCGCGCCGGCGCGCGATTTCGTCCGAAATTTGCGACGCATTCAGCATGGGCGCCCCTTCACAAAGCACCTGCACGCGCAGCTCCCATAGACGCTTTGCCAGCTCTGTGCGGAACACCGGCCCGCTTTCGAAGGGCGAAATCGGCGAGGTAACGGTC
Organism: Gammaproteobacteria bacterium; assembly: GCA_016191285.1. GTDB lineage: Bacteria > Pseudomonadota > Gammaproteobacteria > CAIKBL01. The sequence continues at coordinate 56,999 of JACPPA010000052.1, read as the reverse complement.
GTTCCTTGCGAGTGGGTGCGGTCGACCATCAGAATGGCCCAACCAAGGCACGGATCCAGTGCTTTCGACGGCGGATCGGCTAATACTTCGGCATTTGCGGCGAAGCCCATGGATACTACTAACGCGGCGCTCAGCGTGGGCGCAGCGTAGCAGGACGACCGAGCTATCGCGCTTTCTGTCATTGGATGTACCTAGGAATATTCCGGACCCAGCGATTCAATTGTAGCTGCCGTCAGCACTCTGAAGAATAGCTTGCGACCGATGTCTCTCACCGACTCTAGTCGATCTTCGAAGGTCTCCCAGAAGCTGTCTCCCTGCGCGTTCCAAATCGCGTCGATATCGATCAATATGCCGTCGACGCTGGCGCGTTCTCCCGGATACTGGACCTGTGCCGGTGATCCTACCTGGACCACAACCAGGCAATCCTGCTCGCGCAATTCGGTGCGCACGTGAGTGGGTGCTTGTGTCAGATCATGACCGTTGATCCTCAACTCGATATCCAGCGGCGACATAGTCGGTAATTTCTCGGTTGGTAGAATGTTCACGTACTTGAGCGAGAAACGTTCGGCGCGCCCAACGACGCTCGTAGTACGGACGATCTCGGCTATCGATCGAATTTCCGATTTGAATGCCTTCCATCCTGGATAAGGCGCATAGCAACTGAGCGCCAGTACATTGCGGCCGACTTGAATCGAATAGCTACCCGACGCGAGGCGCGCGGTCGGAGCGTGACGCAGGTTCGGGTCCAGCTGAAGGGCCTGAACCGGAAGATCCGCGGCCGGAAGCCGTTGGATTTGGTTATAGCGTTCGCCGACGCGTTCAAACAAGATGCCGGGGAGCAAATCCACAGGTGAGTCTGACTCACTTTCAAAGCGCAACTCCCAGACGGCTTCGACGATGGGCGGCGCGGCTAATCTGATCGGTATTGGTTTGTCCACATCGTTCCCGAGATCTATTGCTGCATCGTTAGGCTGATTTCCGCGCCGGCATCGGCGAACCGGTTGCCAATCCGCGGCCCGACACTTGGGGCCATCTTAGCTCGCGGCAGTTGCCCTTCGCCACGTTCGATTTCGAATTTGCGCGATTTCTCGGCACTGACGGAATGATTCCGACCCGTTTCGTCAGTGGTGGACGTGCGTTTCGCGAGTCCAAGTTCGAGCACATCGATCAAAGCGTCTGCTGACGCGGCTCGGCTGCGATGTGAACATAAGCATCCATAACCATGGGAAAGCAGCGGTAGCACAGGACACGATCCGCTTGCCGGCCGCTTCGCTGTAACGCCAACTATTCCTTCGGGCTCTTGAACGACAGCGGCGTGCAGTTTTCCCGTTCGGCGGTGTCGTCTATGAGCATTCCTCAGAAGCGGAAACCGAACAATCCACCGCTTTCCTCGGCATCAGTTAACACAGTTGGGAGCACGCGGTCGCGCAGATCAAAACCGGAAACAGTCTCCTTGAAAGCGTCGTCTTCATTCATCGTCACGAGGTACTGAAAGCCCAGCTCCTTCGCTGTTTCGGCTCCGACCTTCAGTGCACTGATCAGCTGCCGGCCATCGACACCGTCAAAGAGATGGCTATCGTGGATCAGGAAGCCCGGCCCGACGCCTCGTCTGGCGCATAGGCGCATGAGCATCATGTCGAAACAGAAGATCTGCATATTCTTGATTCCCTTGCTTCGCGAACCCTGCATCGGGAACTGGAATGTGGGCCCGTTGGATGTCTCCTCCACGGTCATACTGCCGGCGGACTCATAGAGACTCCGAGACGTTTCCTCAAATGCAAGAATCGCCTCCGACAATCGCGCTCTCTGTTCGGAGAAATCACGCCGGAGACGCAATGTCAGGTGATTTCTCTCGATCTCCAGCTCGTTCTTGGTGCCCTCAAGCTGTTCGGCAGCTTCGAAGCGTTGTCGCAAGGACTCAACCATCGCTTCGATGCGCCCGGCTTCCCCTTGTAGCTGGGAAAACTGCTCCAGCGCACCGTGACTCTGCAACACTGCCATCACTGTAGCGCGCCTCCCGTCGAGACGGAGCTTCTCCTGATCTCGCGCTGTCACGCGCTGCTTTGCCGCGTCCAGTTCCCCGGCAAGGTAGTCTCGCCGATTTCGGATCACTGATTCGTGGAAGCGCCGCACATCCTCGTAGCGCTTGATGGCTAAGTCCGGAAGTGCGATCCCGGCCTCCGCATAGACATTCTGAAGATCTGCCGGTGACGGGGGCGCTTCCGCTTTTAGTGCGCGGTCCAGATCGCCGATCGTGGCCGCATCAATCACGTTGGCGTTCGAAAGGTCATTGATCGCGCGCGTAAGCTGATTGGCCTCCGCTTCCAGTTCCGCATACTGTGGCAGCACACGAAACGCAGCAACTTGGGTCTTGATATCTGTCAGTCGGGCCTCCGCCACCGTCAATTGAGTGCGAAGATCCGACGCCTTTCCCACGATGCTGCCGAACGCGCCGACAGCTGCCGCCTTTTTCAGCTCAGCCAGGGTTTTCTCGCGATCTCGGACTTTCTGCCAGTCGCTGGCAATCTTCCAATCCAAACCGAGCATAAACAGCAAGGCGACCTGATAGTCCCCGGCCTGCTGCATCGTTGCCTGCTTCTCAGGCGTCGTGAATGCTCCGCTGAGTTGCCGGCGCACGAAATAGGCAAACAGCGAACGGAATGTCGGCACCCGTCCATCAGCATCCGGGACTTGGCGCAACCCGAACATTTTCTCGCCAAGGAGTTCCACCCACTCCGAATTCGAGAGACTGGTCTTCCCATTCAGGAAGCTGGCGCCTTCTACGTGAATCTTGGCTTTCTGGTGCCCCGATCGTTCGACTCGAAGCTGCTCGCCGCTGAGGTCGAAGGCCATGCCAAACGATGCGGCGGCGAGCGCTTCTGAACGGAACAGCGAATCCCTACCGACATCCGAGCCTGTCAGGAAATGCACGATTTCAATCAGGCTGGTCTTGCCCGCCCGGTTGCGTGTCTGCTTGTCGGTGGCTCCCGCTTCCTTCTTGGCAATCAGAACATTCAGTCCGGGCTTCAAGTCGAGCGATTTGAATGACGCCAGGCTGCTGTAGATGCGGTGAATCACGATGCACTCCGAACGAGGAGGCCGTCACGCAATTCGATAGCACCTATGAGAAACAACAAGTCGAGCGCAAGCACGAACCCGTCGTAGCGCAGCGGTGATTGCGTCTTATGGACAGAGGGCGCGCGCGGAATCTCCTCCCACAAGGCCGACACCGTGACGGGGTGAGACAAGTGCCGCAGAATGGATGCTCCCACGGTCAGCAGGGCGCGGTCGTGGGGCAGGTGCTTGGAGGGGAGGATCATCGTGAGACACCTCGAGGTTCTTCGAAAATGTCGCAGCGCTCGAAGTAGTAGGCGATAACTGTGAGAACTGCCAACTCGTGTTCCGGTGTCCCACGTTGATTGCCACCGGCCCATGACTGAAGCTCAGCAAATAGCTGGTTCGGGCCAAAGTCGCCGCGCAGCCGCAGATATTCGGCCTTGAAGGCCTCGGCTAACCGTTCGCCCAAGGTCTCGTCATGCCATTGCGACAGAAAGTCCGCGACTAGAGGCGACTTGATCATTCCTTCCTTGAGCAGCCGCGCGACGGCCTCGGATAGGGCGTTCGCCTCGATCTTCCCGGTCGGCACTTCCTTCACCTCTGCCATCGGTGGCGCAGAAAGCGCGGCAATGCGCTCGATAACAACTTTCAAATCAGCGAAGCCCAGACTCATCCTGGCCGCATCCGACGGTGCGAGGCCAAACCACGATGTTTTGTCGTCAAGAGAGAGCTTTCGAAAGATCAGCCGGAGTTCCTCTAGGGACCACGGCTCGATGCAAACGCCAGAGTTGGCCGATTCAAAGTCAAGCAGGAGTTGTTGAACATGCGGCGGCAGGCCATCCGTCGCGTTGTGGACGAACACCCACTTGTCGAAGTGAATACTCCAGTGCTCTTTGGCGCCCGCAAAGTCCTCCTTGATCTTGGCCTTCGCCTTGGCTGCGTCCATCTCGTTGGGCGCATAGACCTGGAACAGGCGCCGCTTGGACTTTAGAAAGCCGTCATTCTTGCGATCACCCTGATTTCCCCACGGGCGACAGGCCATGAAATCGGCTTTGTACGCCAGCCCCATCAGCCGCTCGAAGAGCGTCTGAAAGGCGTCTCCTTTCGCCCGCAGAAATTCATTTTCGAACTTCTGCTCGTAGAAGGCGTCCTGCAAGTTCATGCGGCGGCCTCCGCCGGCGGCAGTTCATCCTCGCCCCACACGCGGGCGAGAGTTCCCTGAATCTTCGTTTCGAAGCGGGTGATCAGTTCGCGGTTGGCGGTGACGAGCGCCTGCTCGGCGTCGATCTCGGCGACCATGGCATGCTGAACGGCGAGGGGTGGGAGCTGGATTGGAACTCGCTCGACGATGGCTTGATTGATCTTGGGCATGCTGCCGGCAGCCCCTACGGCATTCCTCATCAGGAAATCCCGCACTGGCTGGCTTTGCAGCGCAATGAGTAGATAGTGACTCGTGACCTTCGACTCGTCGGCACGCACGCGGATCATGAGGTCGGGGTAGATAAAGTTCGACTCATCTACGTCGAATAGGGCTGCGGTACCGACCAACTCCGCCGTGTTTCCGCGTTGGAGATAAATGTCTCCTTTCCGGCAACGGCATGCAGCGTCCAGCGGAATTTCTTCATCCAGGTACTTAAACTCCGTCAAATCGAGTTTTCCAGAGGTGGTCGCAGTTAGCGTAAGTACCTTTGTGTCAGTGACGCGATCCACCGGCTTGCCCGAGTATCCGTTCTTCGGCTTGCCCTCGATGACCTCCGCCAGCTCCACCATCGGCCATTCGGGGTGGATGGGGATGTGGGGGCGGTAGTTATCGAGGACGGCGCGGGCGCCGTCGATGACTTTCTGGTAGCTCTCGATCTCCGCCACGATCTCCTTCTGCACCTCCAGCGACGGCAGGGGAATTTGCAGTTCGCAGAACTTCGACTTTGAGATTTCGGCAAACGTCCCGCCCGTCGCCCATGCTTGCATCGTTGGCACGAGCCTAGTGAGCGCCAACGCGACGTACTCCGGCACCGCCCGCTCCGGATCTTCCATCACGACATTCTTGAAACCCTGATTCGTTGCTATTGGAATCCGGTTGATTGCGATGCGTCCGATGGTCGCCCGCGTCGATACGATCACCGAGTTTGCCGGGACCATCTTCGCGGACGACTCGCGCAGACCCTTCTCCGAAATGGTCCGCTTGGTCGAAGTGATTTGAGAGATGAAGTTCGATGCGGGAAGGTCGACCAGAGTCGCCCAAGGAATACCGCCGCCCCAATACTCCTCGACTTCGGATTTCGGCGTACCTCCGCTTTCGACGCGAAACAGACCACTTTCACCGAGGGACACAATCGGGAAACCATGATTACTCGCGGCCCCCTCCCGATACCTCTCGGCGCTCAGGTTGTAGTCACCATTCACGGCTATCTTCTCTTTCGCCACGATCCGGCCGAGTGAAGGCTGGAAGTCCTCGACGGATTCGCGGGCGCGCAAGCGGCGCAGGTACTCGGCAATCTCGCCACGAGTCTGTGGCAGGTCGTTCTTCTCAATCTCGCGGCGCTGGGCGCCAAGGCCGAAGCCATCATTCTCGATCTTGAAAAACCCGATGGTCTGTGCCTGCCGCGCAAGGGTCTTGTCGAGGATGAGAATGGAGGTCTTCACCCCGGAATAGGGATTGAAGACACCGGCCGGCAGTGAGACGACCGCGACGAGATACTCCTCCACCAGCATCTTGCGCAGTTGAGTGTAGGCGGTCTGGCTCTGGAAGATGATGCCTTCTGGCACGATGATGCCGGCTCGACCCTGGGGTGTGAGATGTTCGGCCATGTAGTCCACGAACAGCACTTCGCTGCGCTTGGACTGCACCGAAAAGCGGTTGTGCGGTTTGATGCCGCCCTTCGGCGACATGAAGGGCGGGTTCGCAAGGATGACGTCGGCGTATTCGTTCCACTTGTCCTGCGAGGTGAGCGTGTCGTACTCGGCGATGTGCGGGTCGGTGAAGCCGTGCAGGTAGAGGTTCACCAGCGACAGGCGCACCATGTCGGGCGAGATGTCGTAGCCCTTGAAGTTCTGCGCGAGCCGGCCCTTGTCGTCGGGCGTCAGCTTGCTGTGGCCCTTGGCGTCGGTGTTGGCCTTGAGGATGTGCTTGTAGGAGGAGATCAGGAACCCGGCCGTGCCGCAGGCGGGGTCGAGCACGGTCTCGGTCTTCTTCGGGTCTACGCTCGCGACGATGAAGTCGATGATGTGGCGCGGGGTGCGGAACTGTCCGGCATCACCCTCCGAGCCCAGCACGGAGAGCAGGCGCTCGGAGTGGTCGTAGGTGAACTCGTCGATGATCTTGAGGAAGGCGCGCTGGGTCTCCGGGTCGCGATACGGCAGGTAGGCGTTCTTGAAGATGTCGCGGAACAGCGGCGGGATGCCGGGGTTCTCCGGCATCTTGGCGATGGCCTCGGCGTAGAGATTCAGGGTCTCGTGGCCGCCGAGCCCCGAGCGCATCAGCTTCGCCCAGCCGTAGCGGGCGAAGCCGCCGGCGAAGAATTTGCGCTTGCCGCCCAGTTCCTCGGCTTCGGCGTCCATGTCATCCATGAACTTGTAGATCAGCGCGATGGTGATCTGCTCGACCTGGGATTTGGGGTCGGGCACCTTGCCCACGAGAATGTCGCGGGCGGTGTCGATGCGGCGTTTGGTGTCGGTGTCGAGCACCGGCTATTTCCTGAGCTGCTTGCTCGCCGGCGCGGAGGTGAGCACGCGCATCTGACGGATGGCGATCTCGTTCAGGCGTTTAAGGCGTTCACCCTGTGACAGCCGCATGTGTATGAGTTCGGCGTTCATGCCCTCGATATTGGCAAGCACCAGCAGTTGCTCCACGGTGGCGTACTCGCGCATGTTGCCCTCCAGCTTGGGATTGGCGTCGCGCCATTGCTTGGCGGTCTGGCCGAAGAGGGCGACATTAAGGACGTCCGCCTCGTTGGCGTAGGTGATGGCGGCCTGCCCGGGTGTAACCGCGGCCGGAATCAGGCGCGCTTTGATGGCGTCGGTGTGGATGCGGTAGTTGAGCTTGGAAAGGGTACGATTCAGGTTCCAGGCCAGCGACAGGCGGCTATTTTCATCTTCCTTGAGACGTTGGAATTCCTTGATGAGGTAGAGCTTGAACTCGACCGATATCCAGGAGGCGAATTCAAAGGCGATGTCCTTGTGTGCGTAGGTGCCGCCGTAACGGCCAGCGTGGGAAGCGACGCCGATGGCTTTTGTCTTCTCGATCCATTGTTTCGGGGTGAGCGCGAAGCTGTTCAACCCGGCCTGCATTTTAATTCCGTCGAATTCGACGGAATTAAAATCAGGGTTGTTGAGCTGCTCCCAAATGCCCAGGAACTCTACTGTGTTACGGTTTCTGAGCCAGTTGCGCACAAGATCATCGGAGCGGTCGGCGTTCTTCACGCGCGCGATGTCCGTCAGGCAGATAAAGTCCTTCTCCGATAGCACCGTGATGGCGGTTCCCTGGACAGCGATGGTGGTTTTTCTGATCTTCATGACTCCTCCTTGAGTCTCAGCTAATGAACTGGTTCAGAGTAACGTAATCCTTAACGTATTCGGGGACAAGCGAGCGGTACCTCTTCGGTACTGCGCGGAAATCAGGAATGGAAAAGGCAGGGTTGGTGGCTAGATCGGTGAAGTGCCGGGATTCAATGATCTGACGCACTCGATCGCTGGTGATGTAAGCCTTGAAAAAAGTCTTGATGGCCGGAATGGCGGCGGCCTCTTCCGGCTTGGTGTCGGCAACAAATTTCGCGAACTCTTCTTCCAGCAGTTCATCCTTGGACTTGAAACGCGGAATCAGGCCAAAGACTTTTTCCAGGATCTCGCGCAGCGTGATGCGGCGGTCCACAGCCGCGGCTTTGCGCAGCTTGTCGAGGGTGTAGTACTCCTCTGGCTTGTCGAAGATCTCGCGGTTCACGTAGTCGATCACGCGGTCCCACTGCCCGGCCTCGACTGCCTTCGCGACAATCTCGTTTTCACGCACGGTATCCTCGAAGCGCTCGAAGAACATGCGATCGATCTTCATGCCCGCGGCGGTGATCTGCTCGACACGCATCGATGCAAGAATGTCGGCGCCGAGGTGTTCGTAGGCACTGCCAATGACCACCGGACCATCGCCTCCCTCGCTGCCCTTCCCGGTAGGTCGGGGCAATTTCAGCACTTCGTCGTAGTTGAACTCTTTCTCGAAGTATTCGCAGTTGGCGAAGAAATCGAAAAGCTTGTACGCGATCTTCGATGGCTTCTGAACGCCCGCCTTGACGCTCTCGTCGAAGACCTGCTCCAGGAAGTTGTGCCTGCGGGTACCACGGCCCTTGATCTGGATGAAATCCGTTGGCGAGAAGATCGGACGGAAGAGGCCAAGGTTGAGGATGTCCGTGCAGTCGTAGCCGGTGGTCATCATGCCGACCGTGACGCATACCCGTGTCTTGCTGGTCTTGTAGGCGGCGATGAAGTTGCCCGAACCGAGCAGGTTGTTGTTGCTGAAGTTGATGGTGAACTGCTGGACATCGGGAATCTGCGACGTGATCTGGACGGCAAAATCCGACTGGTATTTGCCAGGGAACATGCGGTCTGCCATCTGGTTGAGAATCTGCGCCAGCTTGGCGGCGTGGTTCTGGCTGACCGCGAAAATGATCGACTTGCCGATTTCGCCGCTGACCGGATCGCGTAGTGCGTTTTCGAGGAACGTCTTGCACAGAAGCTGGTTGGTGGCCTCCGCGAAAAAGCGCTTCTCGAACTCGCGCTGTTTGAACGCCTGCTGCTGGTCCTCGCCGGTGTCGTCGGTGAACGAGACGACGAAGCCCTCTTCGGATAGTAGCTCGGTGGTGATCTCGGTGCGGGCGTCCACCACGGTCGGGTTGATCAGATAGCCATCCTTCACGCCGTCCAGAAGCGAGTAGCGGAAGGTCGGTTGACTGTTTTCGCAGCCGAAAGTGCGGTAGGTGTCGAGAAGCAGGCGGCGCTCGACTTCGCGCGGATCGCGAGTGCCAGGCTTCGAGCTGTCGAACCGGCCAAGGTAGTCGCGCGGCGTTGCGGTCAGGCCAAGCTTGTAGCCGATGAAGTAGTCGAAAACCGCGCGGGCGTTGCCGCCAATAGAGCGGTGCGCTTCGTCGGAAATGACGAGGTCGAAATCGGTCGGGGAAAAGAGCTTCTGGTACTTGTTGTTGAAAGCAGCGACTGCACCGTAGTGACGACGATCTCTGCGCGGCGCCAGTCGTCCCGGTTCTCCTTGTAGATCACCGTCTGAAAGTTGGCGGATAGCAACGCGACAAGAGCCTTCTTGGCCTGATCCTCCAGCTCCAATCGATCGACAAGGAACAGCACCCGGCTGGCATTGCCGGAACGAAGGAAGAGCTTGATGACGGCCGCGGCGGTAAGCGTCTTGCCGGTGCCCGTGGCCATTTCAAACAGGAAACGGTCGCCCGCATCGACAGCAGCCTGAAGACTGTGAATGGCTTTCAGTTGATAGGGCCGGAGAAAACGGAGCTTGTTGGCCTGAATGTAGCTCGAGCGCTCCCCTTCGTTCTTCCATCCGACCTCGGCCTGGTAACTCGGCCGCTGGGTGAGAACGATGTAATCGTCATCGACCTGCTCCGCGATCAGGCGTTCCGGCTTGGGCGTGACCTTCTGGTAGCCGATGACCGAATCCGGAGTCGGAAATGTAGTAATGATGTACGGGTTGCCGCGTTCGAGATCCCAGAAATAATTCAGGTTGCCGCTGGAAAGAATGACAAAGCGGCAGTTCTGAGAGCGCGCGTACTTGCGGGCCTGTTCCTTGCCGACGAGCGGGTTCTTGTCCTCGGCTTTTGCTTCCAGGACGATAAACGGGAAGCCCTTGGCGTCGAGCAGAAGGAAGTCGATGAACCCTTTTGTGGTCTTCTCAAAGTTCTCGCCGAGTGCGTCCAGATCCGCCGACTTGATCGTAACGCTCGGCTCCAGTCGAATGTTGGCAGGCGCGTTTCCTTCCCGAAAGAAACGCCAGCCAGCCGCTTCGAGCAGCTTATTGATCTTGATTCGGGCCGTGGCTTCCTTCATTGGTTTTCGGGAACTCTCCCACGGCGTGCCGGCCAGCGTTGTGATTGTACAGGTGGCGCCTTCAGCCCGACCGATGCCCGTCAGTGCATCGCCCGCTCGCAAGAACACCCGAAACCGGCGCGATCTCCCGCAAGCCGGTGGCCACAAGGCCGGAGATATCCGTCAGTAGCGATGCGCCATCCGGGCAACTATCCGCTTGGATAGCCGCGCCGGTGTTTCCTCGTTACGTAGAGAACTTCGTCTCCGCCAGTCGCATCGTCACTACGCGGCGGGAGCCGGTAGTGACGATGCGCAGATTGCCCCAATCATCAACGAGTTTTAGTTAGAATTCCAATAGCTTCCAGACGATACCCGTGAAATCTGGGATTTTTGTTAGACGTTAAACCTAAAATGCATCACGTCACCGTCCTGCACGATGTACTCCTTTCCTTCCAGACGTAACTTGCCGGCGCTTTGCGCGCCGGCTTCGCCTTTGTTCGCGATGAAGTCGTCATAGGCGATCACTTCGGCGCGGATGAAGCCGCGTTCGAAATCGGTGTGAATGACGGCGGCGGCTTGCGGCGCCGTGGCGCCGGCCGGAAACGTCCATGCGCGGCATTCTTTGGGGCCGGCGGTGAAGTAGGTTTGCAAGCCGAGCAATTCATAGCCGGCGCGGATCACGCGATTTAAGCCTGGTTCTTCCACGCCAAGTGAAGCTAGAAACTCGGCTTGTTCGGCCTCGGCCAGCGCCGCGATTTCGGCTTCGAGTGCCGCGCAGATCACCACGCACCGCGCGCCCTGCGACGCGGCCAGTTGCGCCACGCGCGCGGACAATTCGTTGCCGGCGAGCGAGTCTTCGTTGACGTTCGCGATATAGAGCACCGGCTTTGCGGTTAGCAGGGTCAGCGGCTTGATCGCCGCCAGCGCGGCTTCATCGAGCATTTGGCTGCGCACGGGAATGACTTGATCGAGATTCGCACGGACTTGCTCGAGCGCTGTCACGCGGAGCTTCGACTCCTTGTCGCCGGATTTCGCTTGTTTGGCGGCGCGATCGAGCGCGCGCGTCACGCTTTCAAGATCTGCCAGTGCGAGTTCGGTTTCAACGATCTCGATATCCGCCAGCGGATCGACGCGACCCACTACATGCACGATGTTGTCATCCTCGAAACAGCGCACCACATGGGCTATGGCCTGCGTTTCGCGGATGTGCGCCAGAAATTGATTGCCAAGACCTTCGCCTTCGGCGGCGCCGGCGACGAGACCGGCGATATCCACGAACTCCATTGTCGTCGGCACGGTTTGTTTCGGATTCACCAGAGTAGCGATCGCGGTGAGTCGTAGATCGGGCATTGGCACCACACCCACATTCGGCTCGATGGTACAAAACGGATAGTTCTCCGCCGCGATCGCCGCTTTGGTCAACGCGTTAAACAACGAGGATTTACCGACGTTGGGCAAACCGACGATCCCGCACTTAAATCCCATGCTGACCTCTATTTTTCGGGCGACGTGGGTCGCGGTTCGCGCGCGCGCCGATTGAGACGATTCATCACCAGTGGCGCTTTACCAGCGACGATTTCGGGCAGGACTTCGATCCCCCGCGCCACCGCTTCCGAGATCAACTCGCGGTCGGCGGCGCTCGGGATCCCGAGCACGTAATTCACCACGTCATGGCCGACACCTGGGTGCCCAATGCCGATCCGCAAGCGCCAAAACTCGGTTCCGATCTGCGCCGTGATGTCGCGCAAACCATTATGTCCACCATGCCCGCCGCCGTGTTTCATCCGCACCGCGCCTGGCGGTAGATCGAGTTCATCGTGCACCACCAGGATCGACACGACCGGCACCTTAAAGTAGTTGGCAAAGCCCGCAACGCTGGCGCCGCTCAGATTCATGAAGGTAAGTGGTTTCAACAACGTTAGCGGCCGGCCGTCTAGCTCGATGGTGGCGACTTCGCATTGAAAGCGGCGATCGGCCTTGAAGGCGCGGCGCTGTGCTGCGGCCACGGCGTCGACCAGCAAAAAGCCCGCGTTATGCCGCGTACGCGCGTACTCCGCGCCGGGGTTGCCGAGGCCAACGATGAGCTGCATTAAAAAGCAACGCCCGACGCCGCAACGCGGCCCGGGCGCTCTCTGTGACTACTTCTTGGCGGCTGGCTTGGCCGCAGCCGGTTTGGCGGCGGCCACCGGCGCGGCAGGCGCGGCGGCGGTTGGCGCGCCACCCACTTCAGCGGTCGGTGTTTCGTCGGCGGCACGCGGGGCGTGCACCGAGACCACCGGCAACGAGGGATCGCCACCATGCACCAGGCTCGCGATACGCACACCAGTCGGCAATTTGAGATCCGCCAGATGGAGCGTGTGGCCCAAGGCCAATTCCGCGAGGTCCACCGCGATGAATTCCGGTAGATCTTTTGGCAGACACATGATTTCGAGATCGCTGATATGGTGGCTAATGACCCCACCACCCACTTTCACGCCCACACAGCTCTCGGCGTTGATGAAATGCAGCGGCACGCGCAAGGTCAGTTCTTCCGCCTCATTAATGCGCAAGAAATCCATGTGCATGATGAGTTGTCGGAACGGATGGCGTTGCATGTCTTTAACCACCACCTTCTCCTCGGTGCCGGCCAACTTCAACGTCAGAATGTGCGAGTAAAACGCTTCATTCTCGGTGCGCAACAGCATTTCGGTGTGATTCAGCTGAATGCTTGTTGGCGTCTTTTCAGCGCCGTATAGAATCGCCGGGATCTTGCCCGCAAGACGGAGGCGGCGGCTCGCACCTTTGCCCTTAACCGACCGCGGCTCGGCGTTAATTTCAAATTTGTTCAACATTTAAGTTCTCCTCTCTTTTTCCCAAGAACAGCCAGCTCGCCAACCCCGCGACCAGAGTTGTGAGAACGACTGCTTCAATCGATGAACATGGAACTGAGCGACTGCCCGGAACTCATGCGATTGATACTTTCGCCCAACAGGTCGGCGACCGAGAGCTGACGAATGCGCGGATTGACCGCGGCTTCGTCCGATAACGGTATCGTGTCCGTGACGACCAGTTCATCGAGCACTGAGCCGTCGATATTGGCGAGCGCGTTGTCGGACAGCACGGGGTGCGTGCAGTAGGCGACCACCGCGCGGGCGCCGTGCGTCTTCAACGCCTTCGCCGCCTGACACAGCGTGCCGGCGGTATCGACCATGTCATCGACCAGCACGCAGGTGCGGTCGGCGACATCGCCGATAATATTCATGACTTCGGCTTCGTTGGCGCGTGGCCGGCGTTTATCGATAATCGCCAAGCCCGCATTATCCAAGCGGCGCGCCACCGCGCGGGCGCGCACCACGCCGCCGACATCCGGCGACACCACCATTAAATTCGGATATTCGTGTTTCCAAATATCGCCGAGCAGCACCGGCGAGGCGTACACGTTATCCATCGGCATGTCGAAGAACCCTTGGATCTGGTCGGCATGCAAATCCACCGTCAGCACGCGATGGGTGCCTACGCTCGCAATCATGTTGGCAATGACCTTGGCCGTGATCGGCACCCGCGCCGAGCGCGGACGACGGTCTTGCCGTGCGTACCCGAGATAGGGGATCACCGCTGTAATGCTGGCAGCGGACGCGCGCCTAAGCGCGTCGATCAACACCATCAGCTCCATCAACATGTCATTGGTCGGCCGGCAGATCGATTGCAGCACGAACACATCCCGCGCGCGGACGTTTTCCGCGATCTCGACCATGACCTCGCCATCGCTAAAGCGCCCCACCGTCGCCTTGCCCAAGGGGATCTGTAAATGGGCCGCGATGGCGCGCGACAGCGCCGGGTTGGAGTTGCCAGCGAACAACATCATCGCCGAGCGATTGCTGATCATGCGGGGTCATCCCGGTCGCCTGTCACACTGGCGACCATTGTTCAAAAGGTTATGGCTGGGGAGCCAGATTCACAAAATAAACCTATCTATCTAATAGTTAAGATAAATATGCTGCCGCATTTTGTACTATACCCCGCAAGATACCCCAATCGAATCGACGCCTTAGGCCGCCCATCAGGGTGACCCGTCGTAGTCGACCGGTGCAAAGTCACATTGGGAAGGCCGATCCTGAACCGCCGAGGAAAACGCTGCCGCAGGCGGACCGGCTGGCTTGCGGCGGAAGTTTTCGGTCGCGATTATAGCCATTACGAGCTTCGCCCTGATAGTCTGTCTAAAGGCTCCATTATCCGTTACGGTGGCCACCGTAACGGATATTCGGTAGCCCTGACGTAAACTCCGTCCGATGTGCGGCCGATTCACCAGGGCAACCGAAACGCGAGAGTTCACCGACTTAGTCGAAGGGCTGACCTTCTCCGACATAAAGCTGCCGGCGCGATTCAACATCGCACCGTCTCAGCAGGCACTCATCGCCCGCGAACATCCCAATACGCGCGTGCGCGAACTCATCCCGCTTAAGTGGGCCTCGTCCCGCACTAGTCGAAGGATGCGAAAGGCGGCGCGAAGATGATCAACGCGCGTAGCGAAACCGTTATCAGCAAGCCAGCCTTCCGGGACTCGTACAAGTACCGACGCTGTCTGGTAGCGGCCGACGGCTGGTACGAATGGAAAGTAACCCCAGCGGCCAAGGTGCCGACGTTCATACACCGGATAACGGCTGACGGTGAAATCGCGCTGTTTTTCTTCGCGGGCCTGTGGGCATCGTGGTACGACAAGGGAACGCCCGATGCGGAGCCGTTAGAGACGTTCACGATCCTGACGCGAGACGCATCGCCTGCGCTGGCCGAGGTCCATGACCGCATGCCCGTGATATTGCCGCAGGGCGCGTACAGTGCTTGGCTTGATCGTAGGGTGACGCGGATACGCAGCCGCGAACGAAGTCCTAACCACGGCCGTCCTGGACGGCTTCCACGCTTGCCCGGTGTCGACGCGGATCAAGAATCCCAAGAACGATGATGCGGCGTGTCTGACTCCTTTTGAGGTCCGCGATCATCACAGCTGGTCGAACCAGTGCTTGATCTTGAGCGCCATCAGACGTCGGCGCTCTTCGAGGAAGTCGTCGTAGCCTGGGATATTGCCTTCGAGTAGCGACACCGGCAGGCAGTGTATGCACAAATTTGCCTTCAGGTCGGCGAGATCTGTGATGCCACCGTACCTTTTTTTGCCGCCTGCACACTGTTCAGCCAGCTCGCCAAAGTACTTCTCGGGGGCCTTATCGCCGATCGCGATATTGATCTCGCTCTGCGCCAGCACGAAGTTGGCGACCTGGTTGTAGCGGCCGCGTGAGAGTCCTTGCATCTTCAGGTGCTTCTTCGGGTATACGTGATGCAGATCGCTGCGGTTCAACAGTAGGTCCTGTGCAGTAATGTCACGCGAAAGAAACCCCTTATCGCCGAGTTTCACCTGTGCCGCTTGGTAAGCGAGGAAGTACGGGCTTTGGCCAGATGACGTGTCCATGAGTTGCGGCAACATCCCGATCCAGAAACTTTCAGGCAATTCGTTCTCAAGCACCGACTCAGCGTAGGCCGCGAGCCCACGCGTTTCAACTTGGCGGATATCGAAGTCGAAGGCGGTTTCGGGACTCCCAGTATATCGCCCACGCAGGATAGACATTGCATACCACCGCCGCACAAGTCGCTCCAGATCGGCTGGCGGCATGCTCTCTGCTCGACCGCGGAGGTATAAAATGTATGCGAAGTTAACCGCATTTCGACCGCCAATTAGTCCACTCGTCACGAAACCCGCGGACCGCAGGATCATCGTGATACGCTCAAAATGGGTCTTATTGATGAAGGCCAGCACGCCCTTCTTCAGACGAGCGAAGGACTCTTCGGCAACGGCTTCTTCATACTGCTTCGTCTCAAAGTTACGACCCGAGACCAATGCGACTAAATCCTGCAACTTTCCGCGCCGGAACTCCGAAGTGAACGCCACGCGCAACATGTCTGTGTAAGTGGGATCGTAGATGTCGTCATTGACATCCTTGAGCCATCGCATCGCTGGTAGGAACTCGGAGGCAGCAAACGCTTTGTCGGTCTTCTCGATCTTGGATAGAAACTCCGGCGCGACAGAGAGGTGGCAGAAGTAGTCGATGGTCTTGCGCAGTAAGTTGCCGCCGTAAGTCTCGTTAACCGAGATCTTCGACATCGCAAAGTCCGCCTGCGAGAGTTCCGTCCCCGCTGAGTTCACACGGATAAAAATCTCAGTAACCGTCCCCATATCGAGGTCGTCCGCTAGTTCAATGATTCCCACGTGGTTGTTGATGATCTTGCGCAGCCTCTCAAGCACGCGGGAGACGACTCTGCGTTCTGAAGCGGGATTCTTTTCGCAGTAGGCGTCCGTCAGTTCTGTCACGCTCGCGTCGGGGGCGAAAACCTCAGCGACATCCTCGATCCACGCCACGTCCTTCCGAATGGCGGGATTGGATACCTCGAAGCGCTCTTCCTGCGGATGAAATGCAATCCGAATGCGCAACGTCTCGTAATCCTTCGTGAGGACTTCACGCCCGAGTAGCGCGGCCATTAGGGCCGTGACCCTCTGCTGTCCGTCGATGAGGATCCGCTTGCCCGCGGACGAAGATCCGTCCTTCAATTTCACTGTCGGATTACGCCAGGCGATCAAATAGCCGACTGGATAACCCTGATAGAGCGAGTCGAGCAGATTTCGGACCTTAATGGCTTCCCACACGAACGGTCGCTGAATCTCCGGAATAGCGATCTCACCCGACTTGACCCATGTTAGGAGCGTTTCGATGGGGTGCGGCGTGACGGAATAGCGTTGTGTGGACATGGATTACTTGCTCCGCTTTAATCAGTCACTGTCACTAAGCTCCCCGCTTATAAGCAGAGCGTGCGTGGCGGGGTCCCCGGCGCTTCCTAACGGCTACCCCACTAAACAGGGTCCAGCAAACCACCAGACGCGTCAGCAGTTCCTTGCAAAGGATGCGGCGATGACAGCTACATGGCGACTCTTGCAATAGGGACACTAACACACCCCATTAGAGCCGTCCTGGACGGCTTCCACGCCTACCCGGTGTCGACACGGATCAATAATCCCGAGAATGATGATGCGGCGTGTTTGGCGGTGGCATCGTAATCATTCAACTTTATCTTTCACCCTCGCCGCGGTGGTAGTTTGCCACTGCATGTTGCCCGGGCGATCAGCGCCGCCGTGTTTCAACGCTTGTACGTGATCAATTACGTATCCCGGACAAGCGCCTGAACCCTTGGCGGTCGAGGAGCAGGGATTTGATCGCTTGAACGCTTCCTTCGCCTCCGCGCTGCGATGGTTGCAGGCGTAACAGCTTGAAGGCCTCAAATGATGCATGCGGACGTGGCTGCCGGATAGGCTGCGCGCTTCTACGGTGAGGGAAAGGCAAGCTATCAGCAGAGCGACGAGTAGTTTCATGATTCCAGCCCCATGCGGGTTTTTCTTTGGTTTTAGCCTGATACAGGAAAAATGCCCACCCGGGTTTCTTGCCAAAGTGCAGCGCGGCGCCGAGCAACTCTTGATACAAACGCCGGTTACTTTTCGCCAGGGCGTCGAATGTCAGCGCGACCAGCTCACCGTCGCTGTGTTGAACCGTGCTTTGCCGTTCCGGTGCGAAACCGCATGACGGACACTTGTGCGTACTCGGCGGCTTCATAAACGCGCACTTCGGACACGGCTTCGGGAGTGGTGTTTGATGTGCGTTGGTGCCCCACGTTTTCGTGCCGGTGTCCAAGGTACCAATGGCGATGTCTTCGGGAAGTCCGTGCCGCTCAATGTTGCCGCTGTGATCGAGAATGATCGCGTCGGCCTTACCAGAGTAAGGCCGCAGCACCCGGCCAATGGTTTGAAGGTGAAACGTTAGGCTTTTCGTTGGCCTTGCCAAGATCGCGCACCCCGCGATTGGCGCATCGAAACCGAGAGAAAGACAAGCCACCGACGCCAGCACTTTGAGCTCGCCGGCTTTGAATCGTTTGATCGTATCGCGACGCTCTTCGCTGTCCGAATAGGCGTCGACGCTACTCGCCGAGATCCCAGCGTCGTTGAAACTCGCAGCGATGTGTTTGGCGTGTGGAATGTCACAAGCAAAAGCCAGCGTCTGCCGGTTTTTGCCCAGGCGTTGCCACGTCGACACAAGATCAGCATGGATGGTCGACTGCATGCGTGCAGACAATTGTCCGACGGCGAAGTCGCCCGCACGAGTCTCGATGCCGTCTAAGTCCGGTTTGTTCGGGCCGTACGCCACGACCGGCGCTAACAGTCCATCACGGGTGAGATCGCGAATCGTGGTGGGGATCACGAGGTTGGTAAACCACTTCCCGAGGCCGCGCGAGAATGGTGTTGCGCTTAATCCAATAACCGGCAGCGCGTCCCACCGCTCCAGAAGCTTGATGTGCGCCTGATGTAGGACGTGGGCTTCGTCGATAATGATTAATCGCGCGTCCGGTAGTCGGCGCCGAACGAGCGTTTGAATCGACGCGACCACTACGTCGTGACCCGCCACAATCTTGGTGTTTTCGTCCTGCAGGATTGAAACGGTAAGGCCGAGGCTTTCCATCGTCTCCGCAGCCTGCGCCGCGAGTTCGATCCGGTCGACGATGAAGAGCGTCAGGTTCCCTTTAGCCTTCGCGGATGATGCGACACTGGCCGCCGTGATCGTCTTCCCCGCGCCCGTCGGCATCACAAGAATTTGCCGACGGTGTCCCGCTCGGAAGCTGTCGCGCAGCAACTCAACGCCATGGTCTTGATGGGGACGCAGTTCAATCATGTTGCCAATCGTCGTCAGCCATGAGCGTTACCGCTTGTGGCCGCCAGGTCGTCAGAATGCTTTCGGCGACGGCGAGCAGGTTAGTCCAGGTGAGAGCGACGACGACGCACTCGCACCGGTCTTCGTGCAGGCTAGGCTCACTGCCGTGGCATACCCTTCAGCCAGCCACACGCGCGGCGTGCGCCTACCGATGACGTGAAACAGGCCCTTAACTCGGCCACCACGTAGAAACCGTTTTTGTCCATCAGCGGCGATGAATTGCAGACTCTGCAGCTTGCCGGTGATGTCCTTCAGGGGAACAACGAGCGCATCCTGATGCTGACGAATGCCGTAAGCGCCGACCGCCTTGCCGCGTAGATAGCGGTGGCGCGGATCTGGATCGAGTGCCTGATCCCAAATTCGGCGGGCACGCCCCGCGCCGCCTGCGTGTGTTTTAGTTTCTTCGGCGTGGCGTCGCTGTTGCTCGACTGCGATGTGCTCGCGCTGTCGTTGCCAATCGTCGCGCTGTTGGCTGCGCCCTGTTGCTCGCCAGGTGAAACGCTCGCCGGTCTTCCAGTTGCCGAACACGCAGGCCGGATGATCATCGGCAAAGATTCGATACCATCCGCTTTTCTTTCCAGGCTTATCGCCCTCTACCCGGAGCCTGTGAATGCGGCCGTCCGTGCTGAGACCATCCGCCGGTGCCAAGCCGTGGGCCGCCATTTCGCCAAGGAGTTCGTGCAGCCAGTTCATGCCGCACCCCCTACTGGTCTAAGCTTCCTGATCTCTTCCTCAGTGCTATCTATTAGATCAGTACTAATTCCCCCTATGGAGAGATCAGATCGCGCGTATAGAAGCTTTTGCTTTGGCGTGGCTATAGCATTTGGCATAGCATCTGCTGTGGCATTTGCCATGTTGCCATCTGACCACCTGGAAGCCGCGCCGGCTGTCCCAGCAGTGACGAGTTTCGCGCGCTTGGTCTCCGCGTGTTGACGTTGAGCTTCCAATTTTTCGTCGATGTACCCAGCGTTCGTTTGCGTGAAGAATCTCTGGAGCAAGCCGGACACCAGAGCGACTTTCCGCGGGGTCCTAATGAGTTTCGCGACTTCGGTTGGCGCTTCCGGTAGAGGACCGTTGATCCACGACCAACCGCGCATACGCAGCAGAGCGCCGTCTTCTTCCGCCGTTAAATCGGCAGTGTCGACCAGGTGGTCAATGGGACAATGCTTGTACCAAGGTAGCGTCGAGCGGCTCATAGCTGTCGCTCCAGTAAGAGTGCGACGATCTCGACCAGGTCGCGAAAGGCCGCGACCGGGTCTTTGGTTTGCGGGCCATATAGTCCATCGAAAGCTTCGCGCAGCGTGGCTAGCTCGGCCAGGGCAGTTTCGTCATCGCGAATGATTGCGCGCTTGAGTGCCGCGACTGCGGCATTCAGTCCAAGGACTAATTGGGGCTTGTTGAGCGCGGCAGCGGTCGGCTTTGTGTTGTGTCGTTGCGTGGGGCTAGGTGCTGGAAAGATTCATAACCCCGTCGAAGTAATGGCGTCGCACGAAAAATCGTAGCGCTTCCTTGTCCGACGCTTTTTCGATTCCGAGGCTCGCTGCCGCTTCGCAACGTAATAACTCGAATGAGTCGATAATGTCGATTCCAAAGCGTTCGCGCAAAGACTTCATAATTCCTGAAGGTGAATCGTTACGTACCGGTGCTCCACGTCTCCGCTTGAATAATGGTCGGATGCGTTCGGTTAGCGATTCTCGCAATGTGTCGCCGACGTTCTGGCCACCAAGTGCGCGATAAGCGAGATCCAACCGCTGCACTTCGACTTTTAGCAAGCGAATTTTCAAATCCTTCTGTTGGGAGCTGAGCATGGCGCGCGCCAATAGTTGTCGTAATTCTTTGACCGTTTTCCCCTTGAACGCTCGTAACTGAGGACCGTAATCGAGCTCTGGGTGATCGTTGCGATCGGTAAATGTGGGACATCCCATGTACGCTCCCTCTTCACGCTTCCCTCAAAGGAATCGCCACGCCAGCCGGCGAGGGTGTGTCGGTTTTCGGTGATCAGCCTAGGCGCGGAATTCAGTTTCTACGCGGCCTTTGTGGTGTGCCAGCCCTTGGCTGTCTTCTCGAAGATAAGTGTTTCTTTTGCCGGCGCGTCACGTTCCTCCAGCTTTCGCAGAAGTTGTCGCAGGTCCACATTGCCGCCGTCATGCTGAATAAACAGTAATCGGACTAATCGCTCAGCCGGACCGGGGATCTCATATTCGCCTTTCTCCCAGCGCGCGACTTGTTGGGAACTCAATCCCACGATCTGTCCTAACTCTGATTGCGTCAGCGACATTTGCTTACGCAGGAAACGCAGCTCCTTGCCGGTGAGCGCCTTCTTTTCAGTCGCGAGACTGCACCCGATGGCGCGGAGCAGTGCATCGACGTTCTTCACGACGATGCCTTTACCGTACGGGGTCTTCACGGCGTCGTACCCGCTCACCAGATACACGTCGTCCAGTCCGCACTCTGGATAGTGCAAAGGCTTCTTTAGTTTTTCGTCGCTGTGTTGCCAGTGATTCGCTTTCATCGCAAGTCTTCCCATTCAACGGTTTTAAGAAATAGCTTTTCTTTGTGAAGGATGATCGTGACGACGCCTACTGAGCGCGTGCCTTTGATTCGCTTGACCATTTTGCATTGCCATTCGCCTTGATCCGTGCGCGTTGGGCTGGCGTCAACGCTCCCGGTTCTGAGCACTCGCAAAACGTCGTCGATGTCGATATCTCGCTCAGACATGCGTTTGCGCGTATGGTCCCCGACGATAACGTTCTCGGAAACCTGCGCTCGCCGTTTAACGAGACGTTCGGCATTAGCCGCAGATAAAGGGAGTTCAGCCACCTTGAGCGCCCAATGGTGGGTGCATGCTGCGTCTATCAATATGATAGTTCAATATCGACCGATCAAGGAGGGAATTCACGGAAATAGATCTCAAAAGTCGTTGTCGCCAGATGTTGGGGCCGCCACCGCGCTGGCGCAGGGCGGCCCGCATTCTCAAGCCGATGGACGGTGCAGGTTGAGCAGCGCCACTGTGCAGCAAATTCAGCGGCGGTCAGGAGCGTCATTTCAAACCCCTCCATTGATAGACGCGCCGTCCGTGACGCGGTTGTATTCTGTGCCGGCAATAACGGCTGTGGAACGCCAGAAAATTAGGACTCCGCAATTACTGCCGCTGAAAGCCCCGCAGGATCCGACACGCGCGCCGCTTTTCCCCGCGGCCTAACGCCGCCGGGCTTCTATCGAGATCACTTTCTGGTGCTTCTTCGCCAACAACTCGTCCAGTCGGTCGGCCCACCATTGCATGAGTTTGGTACGCTCCTTCAGGTACAGCGCGGCGTTGTAAATCGCACGGATCTTGTCCTTGTCGCTGTGGGCTAGCTGAAGTTCAATCGCCCGGCTGTCGAATAACCCGCTTTCGTGAGCAATGGTTGAAAACATCGAACGAAACCCATGCCCGGTCAGCCGGCTGTGATAGCCGAGACGATACAAGCCGAAGAGGACAGCATTCTCGCTCATGGGCTTGCTGCTGGGGTGATGCTCATTGGGGAACGCGTACGGCCGATTCTCCGTACGTTGGTGGAGGTCCTCGAACGCCGCCACCGCCTGATGACTCAACGGGACGATATGCTCGTGTCGAGACTTCATACGCTCCTTCGGAATTCGCCAGACTCGCGCCTCAGTGTCGATCTCCGGCCACTGCGCGAAACGCAATTCCTGCGTACGCACGGCGGTGAGCAACAACAGACGCATCGCGATCGAGGTCACTGGCGCCCCCGTGTAGTCTTCGAGCTTCGCGAGAAACTCCGGCATCTCGGCCTCGGTGAGCCGCGCGTGATGTTTTACTTCGCGGCTTTTCAAAGCGCCACGCAGATCGCGAGAGGGATCACTTTCCAACGGACCGGTCAGGACGCCATGCCGTAGAATTTGACCCGCGATGTTGAGCACCTTCTCGGCAATCGCTGGCGCATCGCGCCGCTCGATTTTTCGGAGCAGCGCAAGCAGTTCGCGAGGGGTGATGTCGGCGAGGGCTCGATTTCCCAGCTCGGGGACCAGTTCGCGCTCAAGGAGCTTGCGGGTATCGACCGCATACCGTCCCGACCAGCCGCCTTGTTTCGTTTCAAACCAATCGTCTGCCAGCGCGCTGAACGTGTTGGCGAGCCGCAGCTTCGTCTGCTCCTTCTCGGCTTTGCGTTCGGCCGTCGGATCAATTTTGTCGTCGAGGAGGGCGCGCGCCGCGTTTCGCCGTTTGCGTGCTTCAACCAGACTCACGGCCGGATAGGTGCCGAGCGCGAGCAGTTTCTCCTTACCGTCGTACGTGAATTTGAAGCGCCATCGCTTATGTGTCTCACCATCTTTGCCGGGCATCAACATCAAGAACAAGCCGCCTGCATCAAAGAGCTTCCGAGACTTACCTTCGGCCTTCGTGTTCTTGATTTTGGTGTCCGTCAGCATCGGGGTATTTCTGCGACCAGAAATTCGAGTACCCCAAAATGCTACCCCTACTAGGGCTGAGCTTTCAAGGTGCGCGATGAGGCGGTCTGATACAGAATACTTCGGTTAAATCGCTAGTTACGAAGATATACGATACAGGATGAGACGGTATGAAATGGGAAATGGCTGGGGAGCCAGGATTCGAACCTGGGAATGCCGGGATCAAAACCCGGTGCCTTACCACTTGGCGACTCCCCAAAATGTTAATTCTTGGCTTTAGGCGCCGCGCGCCTGAGCGAGCCGCGTTATCAAGGGCGATCGATTGCACGCACTGGCGATAAACCACGACCACTCGCGCGGCACGGCCTTGCCGGCTGCATTCGCGCTTGTCCGATCGGCAAAGGGCGCGAACACACAGGCCCCGGTGCCAGTCATGCGGGCCGGCGCGAATCGCCTTAACCAATCGAGCGCCGCGCCGACCGCCGGAAACAATGCGCGCGTGACCGGCTCGCAGTCATTATGGCAATCGGCCAACGAAAGGCCGTGGATTGTGCGGACAGGCGTATTACGTGTCAATTCAGCATGACCGAAAATCGCCCCGGTGGGGACCGAAACCCCCGGATCAATCACTAGCATGGTGGGTTCGGGCGGGGAAATCGGACTCAAACGCTCGCCCACCCCCTCGGCCCAGGCCGCTTGCCCGTGGACGAATACGGGCACATCGGCGCCGAGCTCAAGGCCAAGCCTGGCCAAGTCAGCCGCTGACAAACCAGTACCCCATAAATGGTTCAGCGCGACCAACACCGTCGCGGCATTGGAGCTACCCCCACCCAATCCGCCGCCCATTGGCAACCGCTTCGCGACGGCAATCTCAACGCCCTGTGCCGTGCCCGAGACGGCCTGCAAAGCCCGCGCGGCGCGCACTACCAAGTCAGCTTCGGGAGGCACGCCCTGCAGCCCCGAAGCCCGCCGAATGACACGATCCGGCCGTAGCTTGAAATTAAGATGGTCCCCGTAATCCAGAAACTGGAACACGGTTTGTAAGAGGTGGTAGCCGTCGGCGCGACGTCCCACCACATGCAAGAACAAATTGAGTTTGGCCGGCGCCGGCCACGCGACCTCACTCACGGCGGGTTCAAGGTCCATTGCGTGATCGCCAAGCGTAATTGCAGATCATTCCCAAGGATGAACAATTTCGCCGGTAGATCGACGTCCTGGCGCGCTTGATACTCCAATACACTCACGCGCCATCCCGCTTGCGCGAGATCTTGCAGGCGACCGGTCGCGTCCAATTGAAGGTTGGCGACCGGCTGGGCCGGATCCGGGATCCCACGCACCCAGTACTGCGCGCCGGCAACGGGTAAGGCCCAGTGCAAGTGCGTGGTCATCAGAGCATCGAGATCACGTGCGTGGTACACCGTGTTATCCGGCGCCACCAACTCCACGCCGGCCGGGGCGCTGCGTATCACGTAAGTGCCCTGACTTAACGGCGCCATGATCCGAAGTTCGAAATCCTGACCGGATTGCGTCCAGCGTAGTCGTGCTTGACCGCCTTCTTGGCCACGCTGAATCGCGAGACGTCCATCCAACGTCCAGTGACTTAGCGCAGCGAGTGTCGTTTGTCGCGTGTGCCACGCGATACCGTTGGTGTCGGGTGCTGGAGCCGGCGGCGGCGCCGTCGCGCAGCCCGTCAGCAGTATGCCGCAGACCAGCACCAGGCCGCGGATCACGGCGCGAAGCGTTTGATGGCGCCGAGCAGCTTTTCATCCTCGGGATGGGTTTTGAGCGCGCTATTTAAAACTTTGCGCGCGTCGTCCTTGCGCCCAAGCTTCCACAATACTTCGCCGAGGTGTGCCGCGACTTCGGGATCGTTGCGCTGCGCGCGCGCCTTTTCGAGATAGGGCACGGCCTCGTCGAGCCGGCCTAGGCGATAGAGCACCCATCCCATGCTATCGAGCACATAAAAATTATCCGGCGCGAGCGTTAGCGCGCGTTGAATTAAATCATGCGCTTCTTCAAAACGGTTGGTGCGATCGGCGAGCGTAAACCCGAGTGCGTTTAGCGCGTCGCCGTTTTCCGGTTCGCGGTGCAGGATCTCGCGGAGATCGGCTTCCAACACATCCAGACGATCCATACGCTCGGCGAGCATCGCGCGGCTGTAGAGCAAAGTAGTGTCATAGTTGCCGTTCAAGGCCTTATCGAACACCGCCATCGCGTCGCTGTAGGCTTTTTGGCCCGCCAACAGGTCGACCTCGATTAAGACTAATTGCTTGCGTTGTTCGTCGTTCTCGGGCCTTAACCCAGCCAGGATCTCGCGTGCGGCGGCGAGTTTTTTCTCGCCGGCGAGCAACACCGCGGTGCGCACTCGCGCTTGGAAATAACTCGCGCCGGTCGCGACCTCGGCATAGTGCTTCAACGCCGCGGCGGGTTGGTGCCGCGACTCAGCCACTTGCCCTAAGTAAAAATTAGCGTCGTCGCGACGCTCGGCCACCTTTGCTAAATCGACAAAATTCCGCTCCGCTTCGTCGACTCGATTGGTTTGCAGGTTCAAAAGGCCTAACGCGAACAGCGCGTCAGTGCTATCCGGGACCTGGTGGCGTAACCGCAGAAACTGCGTGCGCGCATCATCGTAGCGCTCCGCCGCCGCCAACATCCGCGCATAGAGCAGGCGCAGCCCGTATTCGCGCGGGGTGCGTTTGAGCGCGCGCTCGAGAAATTCCAAGGCCACCGGCACCATTTTTTGTTTTTGGAGCGCCGCGACGTAGGCGATCGCGATATTGGGATTGATGTCGGCGTGCGCCACCAAGCGATCCATCGCGGCGCGGGATTTATCGATCTGTTCGGCGCGGAGCGCGAGTACCGCGTAGACGAGGAGCGCGTCTGGATCGCTGTCACGTTTGTCGATCAAGCGTTCCATCACGCTAAGCGCGGTGGTCTTGTCTTCTTCGCGCCCGAGCAGATTGGCGATCATCTTCAGCTTGTCGCCATGGCCGCTGTGGTCGCGCGCGAGCACATAGTTTAGATGCACAATCGCGGGCTCGGCCTCGCCTAGACGAATATGCATGGCGGCGGCGAGCTGCCGCGCCTCGAGATTGGTCGGCGCGGTCGCCACCCAGCGTTCGGCGGCAAGCGCCGCCGCGCGATAATCATGCGCGTACACCGCAATCTTCGCGGCGCGCTCGGCGATATTCGGATCTTGGGAGGTGGCGGCCAATTTGCCGTATTGCTCGACCGCGAACGGTAGCTGGTCACGTTGGCCGGCAAATTCCGCGGCCAAGATTCGATACAGGGGTTCGTTCTCTAGCTCAGACCGCGTTGCCGGGGGGCTCGCGTATGCTAGTAACTCGTCGCCACCCAGCCACGGGCTGACCGCGCCGGTGTCGTCGGTGGCAGGCGTCGCGGCCCCAGGTCCAGACGGCGCGCCCGGCGGCAGGTTCGCGCAGGCGGCAAGTAGACCCGCCATCACGAGGCTCGTCAGGCGCGCGCGGCGCCACGGAAAATCGAGAGTGGGAAATATCATCGTTCCTATTCGGTTCATACACGCGCGCAGTGAGCGGTTGCCGCAGTCAGCGTACATCGACCATCATGCAGTAAACTATAACCCATGCCGGCGTCTAGACCAGCGTACTCTAGCCGGCCGCGTGGCATGCGCTGCGCAAAGTTTAAAGCGCCACGCTTTACCGCTTAGGTGGCGCAGAGTCGTCTGCGACCGGCGATAAGTTAGGCGAATGCCAACCGTAACGCGACAATCTCCGTAATCCGAAAACCTCCGATCGCGCCATGTCCATTTTTGTCTTCGGGATTAACCATCAGACCGCGCCATTGGCCGTGCGCGAGCAAGTTGCGTTTGCCGCGGAGCAGTTGCCGGCGATCCTACACACCGTGGCCGCCACCCCCGGCGTCGAGGAAGCCGTGGTGTTGTCGACCTGCAATCGCACCGAGTTCTACACCGCCGGCCTCCCGCATAGCGAGAGACCCTTGGTGGATTGGTTAGTTCAGCACAAAACCTTCGAGCGCGCATTGATCGACCGCCACTTTTATCACTATGGGGAACAACAAGCGGTGCGCCACACGTTGCGCGTGGCCTGTGGTCTCGACTCGCGGGTGGTGGGCGAGCCGCAGATTCTTGGGCAAATCAAGGACGCTTATCACACCGCGGTCGCGAGCGGCACCACCGGTAAGCAACTCAATAAGTTGATGCAATACACCTTCGCGGTGGCGAAGAAAGTGCGCACCGGGACCGCCATCGGCGCGACCCCGGTCTCGGTGGCGTACGCCGCCGTCCGCCTGGCGCGCCAGGTCCATGGCGAATTGAATACCCGGCGCGCGCTGCTCATCGGCGCTGGCGATACCATCGAATTAGTAGCGCAACATCTGCGCGGACAGCACATCGCCGAACTCGTGTTCGCCAACCGCACCCTCGAGCGAGCGCAAAAGCTGGCCGTCACGCTGGGCGGGCGGGCAATACCGCTGACGCAGATGCCCGCGGCGCTCGCCGCCGCCGACATCGTGATAACCGCCACCGCGGCGCGGTTGCCCGTGGTCACCCGCGCCATGCTCGAAGCGGCGATCAAGGCGCGACGCTTTAATCCGATGTTCGTGGTCGATCTCGCGGTCCCGCGCGATGTCGAAGCCAGCGCAAGTGAGCTTGCTGACGTTTATCTGTATACCGTGGACGATCTCGACCAAGTCATCGCCGAGAATCTCGACTTACGCCAAGTCGCCGCCCGCCAAGCGGAAACGATCGTCGATGTCCACGCGCGAGAATTCATGGAGTGGGTGCAATCCCTGGATGGTAATGAAACCATTGTTGCCTATCGCCGGCAGATTGATGCCATTGCGCAGGATCTGGTCGGCAAAGCCGAACGTCGGCTGGCGGGTGGCGAGGATCCGCACCAGGTATTGGCCGGGTTGGCGCGCGCTTTAACCAATAAACTTATTCATCATCCGACCGCGAAAATCCGCGAGGCGGCCAGCGAGGGACGTTTGGAATTCATCGACCATGCACGCGAGCTACTCGCCATTACCCGCGACCTGCCACCCGCATGAAAGCTTCTTTAAATAATAAGCTCGAAATCCTGCGCGAACGACGCGAGGAATTGGATGCTTTACTCGCCACACCGGAAATATCCAGCAGCGCCGATCGCTTTCGTGCGTTGTCGCGCGAGCGCGCGGAGATCGATCCGGTGGTCGAGCAGTACATCGAATATTGCCGGATCGGCAATGAATTAACTAATGCGGAAGCGCTGCAGAGCGAGGACGACCCCGAACTGCGCGCGTTGGCAAACGATGAAGTCGCCAGCGCCAAGGACCAACTTGAGGTCTTGGCCCAGGTCATCAATCAATTGTTGATCCCCAAAGATCCAGCGGATGATTCGAATATTTTTTTGGAAGTGCGCGCCGGCACCGGCGGGGACGAAGCGGCGTTATTCGCGGCGGATTTATTTCGCATGTATCTCAAGTATGCCGAACGCCAAGGTTGGCAAGTTGAGATTCTGAACGAGAGTAAAAGCGAATTAGGCGGCTATAAGGAAGTTATCGGCCGGATCATTGGGAACGGGGCGTATTCGCTGTTGAAATTCGAATCCGGCGCGCACCGGGTGCAACGCGTTCCCGCCACGGAGTCCCAAGGCCGCATTCACACGTCAGCGTGCACGGTCGCGATCCTGCCGGAGCTCGATGAAGTGACCGCCATCGACATCAATCCGTCGGATTTGAAAGTCGACACCTACCGCGCGTCGGGCGCCGGCGGCCAGCACGTCAACAAAACGGACTCGGCGATCCGCATTACGCATCTACCCACCGGCGTGGTCGTCGAATGCCAGGATGAACGGTCGCAACACAAAAACCGCGCGCGCGCGATGAGCTTATTGAAAGCCAAACTGCTGCAATCCGAACGCGATCGTCAGACCAGCGAACAGGCGCTGAATCGACGCAATCTGGTCGGTTCCGGCGATCGATCGGAACGCATCCGCACGTACAATTTTCCGCAAGGACGGGTCACCGACCACCGGATTAACTTGACGGTCTATAAATTGGATAGCGTGTTAGCCGGCGAACTGGATTTGATCATTCGACCGTTGGTCAGCGAGCATCAAGCGGACTTGATGGCTCAGATGGCCGATGACTAACGTGGAGCAGACGCCCACCATTCGCGAGTTATTGCGCGCCGGAACGCGCGCCCTCATACGCGCTGACGGCGGGCGGTTGGACGCTGAATTATTGCTCGGTGTCGCGCTGGCCTGCGACCGGACCACCCTGATCCGCGAACATGACGCGCCAGTCGAGGCGGCCAGTGCGGCGCGCTTTCACACCCTACTTGAAGCGCGGGCGCAAGGTCGTCCACTTGCATACTTGCGCGGCGTTCAGGAATTCTGGTCGCTCGATTTCGAAGTCACGCCGGACGTTCTGATCCCGCGCGGAGACAGCGAGCTCCTGGTGCATCTCGCGCTGCGCAAAATGACGCAGAAAGAGGCGCCGCACGCGGCCGATCTCGGCACTGGCAGTGGCGCACTCGCCATTGCGATTGCCAAGGAACGCGCGGATTCGACCGTGCTCGCTGTCGATCGCTCGGCAGCCGCGCTTCGGGTGGCGCGGCGTAACGCCGTCCGCCATCGCGTCACTAATGCGCGGTGGGTGCAAGCGGATTGGGTAGCGGCGCTTAAACCGCGGACCTATGCCGTTATCGTCGCCAATCCACCGTATGTCGCGAGCGACGATCCGTTGCTGGCGAATTCGAGTTTACGATTTGAACCGCGCACAGCACTGGCTGCTGGTAACGACGGTCTGGCCGCGTTGACCGCTCTCGCCCACGCGGCGCCGACGGCCTTGCTACCCGGCGGCTGGTTACTCATGGAGCACGGCGCCGCGCAAGGCGCCGCGGTCCGTGCGCTCTACGCGGCCGTAAACTTAACCGAGATCGCAACGCTGCCTGATTTGGCGGGCCACGAACGGGTAACCGTCGGGCGCCGCGCGGAGACTTGAGATGGACGATACGACACTGCTGCGTTATAGCCGGCAAATTCTTTTGCCCGAGGTCGATATCGCGGGTCAACAACGCTTGCTCGACTCGAGCGCTGCCGTGTTTGGTCTCGGCGGGTTGGGCTCACCGGTGGCCTTATATCTGGCGGCGGCTGGGGTCGGTCGCTTGGTACTAGTGGATTTCGATCAGGTCGAACTGTCGAATTTGCAGCGCCAGATCATCCATCTCACGCGCGATCTGGGACGACTCAAGGTGGATTCCGCCCGCGACAAATTGCAGGCCTTAAACGCTGGCGTCGCGGTGGAAATCGTGCCACGCGTACTGGAAGGCGCCGCGCTTGATGCACTGATCGCGACCGTGGATGTGGTGGTCGATGGCACGGATAACTTTCCGACTCGGTTTGGACTCAACGCCGCCTGCTTTCGCCTTCGTAAACCCTTGGTCTCCGGCGCCGCAATTCGCTTCGAAGGCCAAGTCAGCGTGTACTTTCCGGGGCAAGACGGCCCATGCTACCGCTGTTTATATGACGATGGCGGCACCGATGAGACCTGCGCGCAGACCGGGGTCATCGCACCGTTGCTCGGAATTGTGGGCAGTATCCAGGCGCTGGAGACCCTAAAAGTCTTAATGAATGTCGGCCAGGTCTTGAAGGGGCGGTTGTTATTGCTCGACGCGCTCGGCATGGAATGGCACACGATGCGCTTTCAACGCGATCCCAACTGTCCCGTGTGTGGACCGGCTGAGGATTGGAGGCGCGCGGTCGATAGCGCTTAACAGTCGGCTCGGAGTAGGAGAGTTGCGATGGAAATCGGGAGCTTGATCGGTTTGGTCGCCGTCGCGGCCAGCGCCTTTTACGGTGTCGCGCTCTACAACGGATTGGTGGCGCTCAAACATAATGCCAGCAAGGCATGGTCCAATATCGACGTTTTGCTGAAGCAACGGCACGACGAACTGCCAAAGCTGGTCGAAGTCTGCAAGCAATATATGGGGTTTGAAAAGGACACTCTCGAACGGGTGATCAAAGCCCGTTCCGCGGTCTTTAGCGCTTGCGAGAATGGCGATGTGACGAAAGTGGCGTCCGCCGATTCTCAATTGCGCCAGGGCCTCGGCAATTTGTTCGCGCTCGCCGAAAACTACCCCGAGCTAAAAGCCGACGCCAACTTCCAACACCTGCGCGATCGCATCTCGGAACTCGAAAACGCGATTGCCGATCGCCGCGAGTTTTATAATGAGTCGGTCAATTTGAATAATGTGCGAATCGAGCAATTCCCGGATCTCGTCATCGCGCGGCTGTGCGGATTTCAACCACGCGCGATGCTCGAGTTCTTGCAAGAGGAAAAGCGCGATGTCGATCTAAAGTCGCTATTTTCTTAGCGCTGCTTTACCTCATCGATGGTGGTTTCTCACGCGGACTTGCGCGGCGTAATACTGGCGGCCTCCGCGCCCCAGTTTTGGGTCGCGGTGTCGATCGTCGCGTGCGGCACGCTGGTCAGCGCGTACTACACCTATCGTAATTTCGTCCGCAAACGATTAATCGAGAACACCGCCACTTCGAAGATTCGATCCGCAACCCAGGGTTACGTTGAATTACAGGGTTACGCCAAGTTAATCGATGGCGAACCGATTCTCGCCGACCTCTCGCGAATGGCCTGCGTCTGGTATCGGTACACCGTGGAGCGCAAGGAACGCACGACCAACGCGCGCGGCCAAACGGAAACCCGCTGGCGCACGCTTGAGCAAGGTCGCAGCGACGCATTGTTCTATGTCGAAGACGAAACCGGCCGCTGTGTGATCGACCCAGACGGCGCCACCGTGACGCCTTCAATCAAGCATCAATGGTATGGCATGACCATGACCCCGCCGCGTATTAAAGATCCCGCTAGCTGCTCGGTGGTCGAGCGCTTGGCGGCCTTCGGCTGCGAGTATCGGTATCTGGAAGAGCGCATCGATATTGGCGCACCGCTGTGCGCGCTAGGCCTGTTTCGCACCCATGGGGGTGCTGCGCCAACCGCCGATGCCACGCGCGCCACCGCCGACCTATTGCGTGAATGGAAAGCTGATCGGAGTAACCTCCTTAAGCGCTATGACACCAATCGCGATGGCGACATCGACCCGCAAGAATGGGAGCAAGCGCGCCGCGACGCGGTTGATGAGGTCGCGCGGCGGCACCTCGCGCGGCCGATGGCGCCAGCCGTTGATGTGTTAGGCGCAACCACCCAAGACGATCAACCGTTCGTCATCGCCGCTTTGCGCGAAAACGATTTAGTCGCGCATTACGCGCGGCGAGTCGCAGCCTTGGGATTACTGACGAGCACGGGCGCGATGACCCTCGGCTGGGCGCTGCTGCAACGGATTTATAGTTAGAGCCTATCTCGCAGGTTGCTGGCTGCGCATGTTGAGAGCCCTTTCGCGGCGAATCCCGCGGCATACTCCGCTTCGCGGCTAAAGCCGCTCCCACAAAAACAAAGCATCAAGTGCCGAAAGTTTAACGACGTTTCATTGCCGGCGCCGGCCGCGCGCTAGACTCGGTGTCCATTTCAGATTACAAATCGGGCCATGAGAACTTTCTGCCTAGTGCTGTGCGTGTTCGCACTCCCAGTCGCGCGCGCGACTGAAGTTTCTTACGTAATCGATAAGTTACTGGTCGGGGTGCACCGCGACGATGACCTAAATAGCGCGATCGCGAAAGTCCTCCCCACTGGAACGAAAATTGACGTGTTGGCGCGTAAGGGGGAATTGGCAAAGATTAGAGATCCCGAGGGCATTGTCGGGTGGGTGGATAGCGCGTACCTGATGAAGGATCCGCCAGCATCGAGCTTGGTCGAACAACTCAGGCAAGATAAGCAGGCCTTGGCCGAGCGGGTCAAAGCCCTAGAAGCGCGCGGTTCGAGCGGCGGGCGCGCGGGCCCGATCGACGCCTTAACCAATGAAAATACCGAACTAAAAAGTCAGTTGTCGGCGCAGAAACTGAAGAACGGCGAACTCGAAAGCGCGCTCGCGGAAGCACAAAAGCGCGCTACCGGCGCACCCGGCAGCGGCTCGGTCGCCGGCGAGCTGCAAGCGGCGAACCTCAAGCTAAAACAGGAACTCGACCGCATGCGCGAGCAAAATAGCGAACTTCGCTCGTCGGACACGACCGGCGCGACGGGCAAGATGAGGAGTGTCTTTAGCCTGATGTCGCTGCCGCGGTTGATTGTGCTGCTGGTGGGTCTGCTCGCGTGTTTTGGCGGCGGACTGTTGTTCGCGGATCATTTAAATCGCCGCCGGCATGGCGGTTTCCGCGTCTAGCGCTGCGCCGATGGTGGCGCGACGTAACCGGAAGCAACCGCGGCTGACCAAAAGGTTACCGGGATGAGCGACCAAAAAGCCGAATTTCCATTCGATTCCTGGGACAAATTGGCCGCCGCCGATCCGACAGCGTTCGAAGCAGCGCGGAAGATGATGCTGGATAGCAGGCTTGAATGCCTTTAAGTCGGAACGATCCACGCGGCCCAGAGGCACGTGGAAGTGCTCCAGCCACATCGTGCGCGCTAGCGAAGACACTGCGGCTTGAAATCAGGCCCACTCGACTCTAGAATCGCCGGCCCTTGGCCCGCTAATTCCGTGAGTCCGCACGCCTATGAAAGCCGATATCCATCCTGCTTATCACGACGTTACCGTGTCGTGCAGTTGCGGTAGCTCGTTTACGACCCGCTCGACGCTGAAGGCGGAAACGCTCAATGTCGATGTGTGCTCGGCGTGCCATCCGTTCTACACCGGCCAGCAGAAAATCGTGGATACCGCCGGTCGCGTCGATAAATTCCGCCGTAAATACGGCGTCTAAGGCGTCTAGAAGCGTTGGCCTAAGTCGGACGCCTCCTCCTCGTCGTGGCAACCCTTGTTGAATTGCGGAAGATCTCAACTTTTTCGCAAAATCCTGGGAACTCGCCCCATCGCTCGCGGTCTATTCAATTACGTTCATTAGAACGTCCCTGCCACCCCCCCTCCCAGGCAGGGCGATGTCCGTGCTTCCCCAGCGCGGCATCCTAAATGGCCCCGGTGCCTTAATATCCCCCTACGGATAGAGACCGGGGCCTTTTTTTTAGGTCCTTGCGGTAAAACCCGCGTGCAACCAGCCTCGTAACTCATCGATCCCCTGTTTGGATGCGGCCGACACCAGCATCGCATCAGTCGCTTTCAGCCCCAAGGTAACCAAGCTCTGCTGTACGCTCCGTAGGGCTTGCAAACCCTCTTGTCGCGTCAGCTTGTCGCATTTATTCAGCG
This sequence comes from Gammaproteobacteria bacterium, assembly GCA_016191285.1. Lineage (GTDB taxonomy): Bacteria > Pseudomonadota > Gammaproteobacteria > CAIKBL01. Next base: position 22,478 of record JACPPA010000052.1, on the reverse strand, counting down.
CCAGGCGCACCGGTAGCGCGGCGCCGCTACACCAGCTTAGAAGACCTCGTTCCTCGGCTTTCAGCGGCGCGCGTGCGTCGGCGACTATCACCAGGCCCGCGAGCGTGCGTCGGAATTGCAGTAAATCGGGCAAGGTTTGCGCCCATTGTTCGCGCACCGCGCGGCCCACTTGTGCGTAGCCAAATCCCGGCAAGTCGAGCAGGCGTCGATCCGCGTCCAAATCGAATACGACGATGTGTTGCGTACGACCCGGCGTGCGGCTGGTGCGCGCCAACGCACGTTGATCACAAAGCGCGTTTAATACACTTGATTTGCCCGCGTTCGAACGCCCAGCCACGGCGATTTCGATCCCGCGATCGGTGGGAAGGTCGGTCAAATTGGGCGCGCTCATCACGAATCGAGCGCGGCGGAAATAACCGTATTGCGGACTGACTGAATTCATTTCAGGTTCATCTGATTGGATCGAATAATAAATCGAGAGCGAGAGGTTTTAGACGCCCCCCTTATTCGCGGTATAGTAGCCGCCTTCGACCGCGGTCGTTCGGCAATCTAATGAATGAGAGACGGATCGCCTACGTTGTGATTTTGAGATTTTGGATTTGGGGAGTTGATTAGCCGATGAATAACTTCAAGAACGCCGTGACGATGGGGCTTTTCTTGGTCTGCACAAGCGCGTTGGCAAGTGATGCGAAAACCAAAGCCATGCCGTGTACCGCGTGCCATGGCGTCGACGGCAACAGTATCATTAACCCGGAATGGCCGAACCTCGCCGGTCAACATCCGTCTTACGTGACCACTCAACTCCAAGCCTTTAAAAGCGGGGCTCGAAAGAACTCGAACATGAATGCGATGGCAGCCGCATTAAGCGACCAGGACATGGCCGACATCGCTGGCTACTTTGCGGGTCAGGCACCGAAAATCGCGACTCTGGATGCCGCACAGATCGCCGCCGGCGCCACACTGTATCGAGGCGGCAATAAAGTAACCGGCGTTCCGGCCTGCATGGCCTGTCACGGCCCGAATGGCGTGGGTAATCTCGCGGCGGGCTATCCGGCACTGCGTGGCCAACATGCCAAATACACCACGCTCCAGCTCCAAGCCTACCGGGCTGGCACGCGCACCACCGATCCGAAAGAAATCATGCGCACCATCGCCGCGCGCATGACGGATGCGGAAATTGACCATATTTCGCATTTTGTCGAAGCATTGCACTGATTCATCGCTCAAAGGGATCCTCATGTTGCGTCGTACGTTTCTTCCGTTGTTCCTAAGCCTGGTGGCTGGAGTGAGCTTTGCGGATGCTGAAATCCGTGAAGGCCAACAATACGAAGTGTTGGCGACGCCGCTTGCGACGCAAGCGGCGGACAAAATCGAGGTGGTCGAGCTCTTTTGGTACGGTTGCCCGCATTGCTACCATTTTGAACCTGAAATTGCCGCCTGGCTGAAGAAAAAGCCTGCAGACGTGAATTTTCGGCGCATACCGGCAGTATTCGATCCACGCTGGGTCCCTCACGCGCGGGCGTATTTCGCAGCGGAAGCGCTGGGCGTCCTAGACAAGTTCCATAACGCGCTATTCAAAGCGATCCACGAAGAAGAACAAAAAATCTTCGACGAAGAGAGCCTCCTTAAATTTGCCGATACCCTCGCTATAGACCATGCCGCGTTTAAGGATGCGTTCACCGGCTTCGCCGTCGATGCCAAGGTCAAGCAAGCGATGCAATTCACCCGTGCATCAGGGATTAGCGGCGTGCCATCGATGATTGTCAATGGCAAATACCGCACCGGCGCACAACTCGCCGGCGGACAAGACAAGGTTCTAAAGGTCGTCGACTTCTTAGTCGATAAAGAGCGAGCCCGCTAACTGGGCAGCGCAGTGATCTGACGTCTGCAGGGAGGGGTCGGCGCTAAGCGCCCCGGCCTCGGGTCGTTTCCCCCGGTTAGCCATGAGCAATCTACGCAAATGGATGGTTAATCGCCTAAATGACTACAATCAAACCGGCAACAGCCAGAATTGAACGACCCGACGACGCCGCGGAACGGTCAGTTCAATCGAACGTCACACGTCTGCAACGTGCCGTAATCAAACTCACGTTTTCCTTCTATGGCCAGAATGCTGGGTTAGACGAGCGCCTGCAACGGCTTGGCGCGCTGATGAAAAACTCGCCCAAAAGCCCCACCGTATTTAGTCTTATTGATGAAACAGTGGATTTTATCGTCGCGGGTGGTTTAACCCGCGGCGCGCCTGAGTTCGCCGCGCAGCAAATTGGCGAACTACTCTCACAGATGCCAGATGTCGACGATCGGACCGGTGAACTTCGGTCGCTGCAGCGACGCTTCGCGGAGACCAAGGAAAAAAACGAACTCGCGCGCCTGATCCAGGCTCTCGCGACCTGCATGAATACACGGTTTGCACCACGCAAACGCATAGGCGCCGAGACTCCGCAGGAAAACATCGGAACCGAACCGATGCTGCGGCTGTTCAATTCGATGCGGGTCGGCGGTGAGCTCAAGGATGTTCTTGACTCAATCCGCGCACGGATCGAAAAATCGCACTCCCTACGCGTGTGGCTCGACGCCGCCGACGAAGCGGCTGCGGCATTATCACGTGCTAGCCCCAATGACAGTGCGCCGACCCGCGACAATTCGTTGAGCGAGGCGAAGACCTTGCTACTCGGTTTAGTGGAACAGGTTAAAGGATCGCAACCCGCGGTCGGTGAATTGGCGCGGGTCCCCGAACTCTTGGCCAGGGCGACGACGGTTGTCGAATTTGCGGCAGCGGTGCGAATTTTCGGTGAGGGTTTGCTAAAAGTTCGCCATGCCCAGGAACAAGAACTGTCTGAATTGAGCGCCTTTCTCCGCACCGTCACCCGCCGTATCGAAGATTTTCGGACCACCCTCTCGCGCAATGGCCAAACGCATTTAGAAACGGTCGAAAATGCCGCGGTGTTTCAGCGCACCATGCTGTCCCACGTCGGGCAGATGCGCACCAGCATCGTTGATGAAACCGATATAAGTCACCTGAAGAAAATCGTGACCGGCGAACTCGAGGGTTTGGAGGGTGGAGTTAACGGCTACATTAGTACCGAGCAGGTGCGGCATACCGCGGCGCGCGACCAAGTCGGAGCGATGATCAAGCGCCTAGGGGATTTGGAATCGGAAACGCTAAGGCTGCGCTCCGATCTGGACGAACAGCACACCAAGAGCCTACTCGATCCGCTAACCGGCGTCTTTAATCGATTGGGTTACAGCGAAGGGTTAGCGCGCGAATTCTCGCGTTGGCAGCGGTACGGCGGCGAACTTTCGCTGGTGATTATTGATCTTGATTTGTTTAAGACGATCAACGACCAATTCGGTCATGCAGCGGGTGACAAAGTCCTAACCTCAGTCGCCTCATCCCTGCGTAAACAAATTCGAAACAGCGATTTGCTCTGCCGCGTCGGCGGCGAAGAATTTGCGCTAATTTTGCCGGCGGCGAACCTCGACAATGCTGCACTAGTCGCTGATAAATTGCGTGGTGGCGTCGCCGCTAGTCAGTTCCGATTCAAAGACCGTCCCGTGTCGGTCACGATTTCATGCGGCGTGGCTGGATTCCAGCAAGGCGACAGCATAGAAGAGGTGTTCGAACGCGCCGATCGGGCGTTATACAGCGCGAAAAATCAGGGACGCAATCGATGTTGCGTCGAGCGCGCGGCCCCGGTTGAATCAAATGAATCGGCTGAATCCATGTAGATGAATCAATAACGCGCAGCGCGTAGCACAGACAATCTGCGCGGCGTTGATCGAGATATCGCGTACTAGGCATCTAAAGGTCAGTGCGGTGGTCAGTCGGATTAACACATTGGAGTTGTGGCCCTTCGTCATTCCGGCGGATTCCCGGCTTTCGCCGGGAGGGATCCAGTCAAACAAGAGATTCATTTTTCACTGGACCCAGTGCTCGGAGCACGGGGTGACGGCGTAAACCGCACTTAAATAAGTGCCATTCGCACCCGACCCAAATTGTGAGGTCCGTCATCCCGGGCGAAGCGGCGTCAGCCGCGCCGATCCGGGAGCCAGGGGCGCCTGACATACCGGCGGGATCCCGCTCCGGATATTCGCTGCGCGAATTCCGGGGTGACGTCTATAAGGGCTGCGCACGTTCCGGGCTGATTTAATGGTTTGCAACCATCGAAAATGGCGGCACCTCCCGGTGCGGCAGGAAGCTCTGCTTTTTTCAGATCTTCCTTAAGTTACAGTGCGGGCTATTTGCTGGTAGCGGGGCGAGTCACCTCGTCCCGCTACCAGCTAGTACGCAAACTGCAGGCGAAGTTGGAAGAGGCTCGGGTTATCGCCGGCATGCAAGCCACCGTTAACCGCGAGGACGTTCACATAGTTCGCCATCACTCGCACATAGGCATTGGGGTACCAATTTAGGCCAACGGTTGCCTCGTCGATCTCGCCGCCACGCACCGTTCCGTCATTTAGGTTCAATAGACTATAACGCGTGGCGAGTTCCCACGCGCCCCAGCTGTTCAAGCGCGGGTTGAATGGATGACTGGGCAAAATTGCGTCGAAGCCGCCTTTGTCGCCGCGGTAATTTCGCGATTCGCCAGTCAAGAACCAGCTGCCGTAGACGTAGTAGCCGTCGAAATCGAGATTCCCGAAACGAGCCCGATCGACAGTCGCCCGCGTGTATTCACCCTGTACGGACCACGGACCGTAGACCGCTGCGAATTCCGCGTCCAACAACGTCACGTGGTTCACGTCGCCTGGAATATTTCCAGTATCGACCAGCCGTCCGCTGCTCGCACCAAACGTTTTCCCGGCGGCGGTTAAGTTGGCGCTCGGGGTCAAACTAGTGGGCAAACTATCTGAAATAATGTTCGATTCCGGCTTCGTGCGGAATTGAATCGTTTCAAGGCGGTTACCGGTCCCGTTTTGCGCAGGCTGAACCCAACTACCGGATACGCCAAAGTGCAACGCGCGATCAGCTTCGAACCACGGCGCATAAGTGAATCGTCCCGCGACTTGCTGCCCTTCGTCATCGCCACTTTGACTGGCAACCGGATCGCCGAAGGCGCCAACCGCCGCGCTCCAGTTATCGCCATTGCTCGATACCATGCCGCCCAGGCGGCGCAAGGTGAGGAACGCGAAGGGCAGGCCGCGTTCCATGAAAGTTTGGTACTTCGCGCTGCCAACCGCCTCCAAGCCAAACGGTACTTTGAAACTGCCCGCCGTAACGGCGAATGGACGGAAGCCGTTCCAGCGCAGATAGGCATCCGTGACGTTAACGGTATTGGTGGTACCGCCTTGGGTGGTGCCCGCAAAATCCGCTTCGAATTTGTAATCCCAATCCGAATACAGCGTGCCGCCGAGCGACAAGCGTCCACGCCGTAGTTCAGTACCGCTCGAGAAATCGGTTCGGTCATCGTCGTAAAGGGCGCTGTCGAACTGGAAATACACGCCGAGCTGCGCGGTAAAAGTTTTGTCCTGGTTTTGGATCTTGAAGCCGTCTTTCAAAGTGATCTTGGCTTCCGGATTAGTCATCTTTTCCTGCCCGGTTTTCACGCGCAGCGCGGCGAATTGCGCTTGCGTGATAAGGCCGTTCGCGAGTAGCACATCGAGCACATCTTGATCCGATTGCGGGACCAGTCTTTGCGCATTAATTTCGGGCTGTGCGCTGGCGGCTTGCGTGAGCGCTCGATATTGCGCTTCCGTGATGAGTTTGTTGTTACGCAAGACCTCCAGCAAAGCCGCATCCGTCGCCCACGCCGAACCGGGCATGACTAACGACATAATCGCGATTGTGCGCGCAACGCACCGTTGCGCGGTGCTTAGCATTCGGGATGCGATGACCATTGATATGAATTCCTATGCTTAAATTAACCGGAGGTTACCGCCGGGAGGCGGGCATTCTATAATCTATCCTTTCGGTTTCAACCTAAAAATATAGGCTACTCTTTGCACATTTGAGTTTGGGAACATGATGAATGAATTTACTGACGCAGGGCACGCGGCGTGGCGATTGGTTGTGAGCCTGGATCCAACGCTCGCCGAAATCGTGTACCGGTCGCTCATGGTCAGCGTCATCGCGGTGGGTTTATCCGCCCTGGTTGGTTTCGCCGTTGGTGCGTTACTGGCGGTGGCGAGATTTCCAGGCCGCAAGTTCGTGGTAGTGCTGATGAACGCCGGCATGGGGATGCCGCCGGTGGTCATCGGACTGGTCGTTTATTTGCTGTTGTCGCGCTCCGGACCGTTCGGCGGGCTGGGGCTATTATTCACCCCGACGGCGATGATCATCGCGCAATCACTCCTGGTTTTTCCCATCATTTGTTCGCTCAGCCGCCAAGTCATCGAGGATTTGTTAGAAGAGTATGCCGAACAGTTTCGGTCGTTTGACCTTGGCGTGGGGCAGGTGCTGCGGACCCTGTTGTGGGAAGGTCGTTTCCGACTGTTGACCGCGCTCTTGGCGGGCTTTGGCCGGGCGATCGCGGAGGTTGGCGCGGTGCTCATCGTCGGCGGCAATATCGCGCATGTGACAAGGGTCATGACGACCGCCATCGCTTTGGAGACCGCACGGGGCGATCTCGCGCTGGCCCTGGGACTCGGCTTGATTTTGATTACGACCGCCTTCGCGGTTAACGCCGCAGCCTATCTCATTCGCGATTATGCCGAACGCCATGCGGCCTGAATATTTTCCGACCGACGTCGGCATCCTGCCCTTGGCGGTGCGTTCACTCGGACTGCGTTTGGATAGCGCTGATTTATTAACCGACATCAGCTTCGAGCTCGCGGCCGGAAGCCCAACTGTCTTGCTGGGTGCGAACGGTGCTGGCAAGACGTTACTGTTAAAACTCTGCCATGGTCTGCTGCGGCCCAGTACTGGCGAAATCCGCTGGACCGGAGTCGATGCGGCCAACGCGACAGGTCGGCAAGCGATGGTGTTCCAGCGTCCCGTGTTGTTACGCCGGAGCGTCGCGGCCAATATCGACTATGCGCTCGCGACGCGTGGAACGCCGCGGGCAGAGCGGCGCTCGAGGGTCGCCCAAGTCCTCGATGAAACGGGTTTGACACCGTTGGCGAAACGCCCGGCGCGCGTGCTGTCCGGTGGCGAGCAGCAACGCTTGGCCTTGGCGCGTGCCTGGGCACTGACGCCCGAAGTGTTATTCATGGACGAACCGACTGCCAATCTCGACCCTGCCGCCACGCGTTCCGTTGAAAACCTCATTCGCCATATTGCGGCGGCCGGCACCAAGATCATGCTCTCGACCCATGATCTCGCACAGGCGCAACGCTTGGCCGGCGAAGTTTTATTTCTGCATCGCGGCCAGCTTGTCGAACGCGGTGATGCGCAAAAATTTTTCACAGAACCCGCCTCCGACGCAGGACGAGCATTCGTGCGCGGCGAGCTCTGGTGGTGATACCAGCCGTCGCCCCGCATTGGACCTGAATTAATTTTAACTACCAAGGTAGGGAAATCGCCATGACAATGTCTAGATTTATTCGCCCGCTGCTGGTCTTGCTACTCGCTATCAATTTCTTGTCGAGCGCCCACGCGGAAGCGGAATTTATTACGCTCGCGTCAACGACGTCGACCCAAGCGTCGGGATTTTTCGATTACTTTCTCCCGTTGGCGCAGGCCAAGACCGGAGTCGAGGTTCGCGTGATCGCCGTCGGTACCGGACAAGCGCTAAAAATTGGCGAGAAGGGTGACTGCGATGCGCTGCTCATCCATGACCGGCCCGGCGAAATGAAATTCGTCAACGCCGGATTCGGCGTCGACCGCCGTGAATTGATGTACAACGACTTTGTGTTCGTCGGACCAAAAGCCGATCCGGCCGGCATCAAAGACAATCACGATGCCGCCGCCGTGCTCCACGCAATCGGCGCCATCAAAGCAAATTTTGTATCCCGTGCCGATGACAGCGGCACACATCGCGCGGAAATGCGATTGTGGGACGCGGCGCACGTCGATGCACGCGCTGCATCCGGGAGCTGGTACAAGGAACTCGGCGCCGGCATGGGCGCGACGCTCAACACCGCGGCCGCGCTCGATGCCTACACGCTGGCCGATCGCGCGACCTGGCTCACGTTCAAAAATCGCGGCGACTTGGAATTATTGGCGGAAGGCGACCCGCGCCTCTTTAATCAATACAGTGCAATTCTGGTAAATCCACGCCGCCATCCCCACGTCAAGTTCGAAGCCGCTAAAAAATTCGTCGATTTTCTAACTTCGGCCGAGGGTCAACAATTGATCGGTGCTTACAAGGTTGCGGACACGGTGTTGTTTGTACCGAATTACGATCGGAGCAAACCCTGAAGGTATCGGCGTCTTGTGCAAGTTACGCCGCCTGCCACCCCTCCGTCACGCCCACCAGCTCACTCGGAGGGTGCGGCCCGAAGAGACATTGCTCAAGAATGGCCGTGCCCTCGGCGCCATCGTCGCGGACCACCTTGCACACGTGGTGCATATGCCAGTTGCGCGGGAAGAGCGGCGATTGTTCACGACTCGGCCAGGCGGTCTCGTCGACCATGAGTTCGCCGCGCCAGGCGCCGTGTTCCCAGGCTTTGTTCGTGTAGCCGAGCCCCATCAATGAAAACAGCAGCCGTTGGTCGGGAATGAATTCGAGTTTCATGCGCGGGCCGCGCTTGTCGTGGATCTCGACTTCTAAATGTTCGACACGGCGGGTGCCTCTGCGATAGCGCGGCGTGAAGGCGACGGGGAAGAGATATTCGCCGCCAGTATCGCGCATGTACAGCGGTCCGCTGCCGGCACTGGTAACCCGCGGCACCAGCGCGGCGAAGCGATCGGGGATCTCGCCTTCGGGGTTGTCGTTCAAGTGCCAGTGCAGGCACTCGTCACCGAAAAAGATCGGGCCCCAGAACCAGCAGATCTGCGGCGCCCAGCGGGTGCTGCCGCCACCGCCGAGTGGGCGCACACCCCAGGAATGATCGCGGATGCCAAGCACGCGCCTACCTTCGAGCGCGATGCGCCGGCCCTTGACTTGGATCACCCCCGACCAGGTGCCGAGCTGCGAATAGCGGGTCAGATCGACCGAGGTGCGAGCGCCATCGGTCATGGTCTGGCGCCCTTCGTCGATCACGCCGGTGGCGGCATCGAAGCGCAGTTCGGCAAAAAAGCCACGCGCTTGGTCGTCGATCAGCAGGCGCAGGTTGCGCATGGGTGCGAGGATTTCTACGCGTATCGGCCCGACTCGCGACTCCCCTCGTTCGATTGGCGCGCGGCCGCTCGCAAACAGCGAATACTGCGTGCCGTCGAAGCTGATACTGAAGGCGCCGTCGACCACGTCGCGGTTCGGGTAAAGCCCGAATGCAGCACCGAACATCAGCGAGCCATCCTCGATGAAGCCTTCGAGGAAGTAGCGGTCGTAGGCATTCGAATCGGTGGTGCCGACCTGGGCTAGCGCCTGAGGAGTCTGATGGATGAGATAGTCGTCAAAGCTGGTAATCATGGTGGCAACTCCCAATCCTGCGCTGGCCCCAGCAATTGTTTTATGTGATCAGGCGTGACAAATTTCTCGGCGGTTCCGGCTTTCACGCTGACGCAGGTGCTGCGCGCCTTGAACACCAGCCGGCCTTCGACCGTACCGACATAACCGATCTCGAACGACGTGCTGCCATAACGCACGATGCCGACCTCGATGCTGAGCGTATCGCCATGGTGGGCCGGACTCTGCCATTCGATGGTCGACCTGACCACCATCCAGTCCCAGCCCAAGTCAAGGAAATTGCCGGTGGGTGACAGGCTGCTCACCCAGACTTCGCCGGCGTCATCCATGTAGACCATATAGTTGGGATTGAATACCACGCCTTGTTGATCGCATTCGCCGTAGCGTACGCGGAGGCGGTGAGTATAGGGCACGAGATATTCCTCTAATGTTGTCGTGGCTGTTCCTGGCCATTGACACTAACGGATTACCCGCCGCGCGGGAATACGGCGTCGGCTAATTTGCGGACCGCAATGCCCGGTTTTCGAAGAGCGCGATAGTTGTCGGTGGTCTTAATAGCGAGACTGGCTCCGAGCAAGTCGTAAATAGTCGGGCTTGCTAACAATGCCTTGGCGGCTTCATAGTCGGCATCGCTCCGGAAACCTTGTAGTACTTCCGCAAGGATCAACCGAAATCGGAAAACCCTTTACTTAAGGAGGACCCACCATGAACACCACGGAACTCGAAAAGCGAATCACCCGGCTCGAAGACATCGAGGCTATCAAGCAGCTCAAGGCGCGCTATTGCGAAATCTGCGACGATGCACACAACCCGGACCGAGTCGCTTCGGTCTTTGCCGAAGATGGCATCTGGGAAAGTGGCGATTTTGGGAAGGCGAAAGGACATGAGGAAATTCGCGACTTATTCCGCCGCTTCCAAAAAACGTTCAGTTTTTCTCAGCACAACATCATGAATCCCATTATCGAAGTCGATGGGGATCGCGCCACCGGCGTGTGGTACATCATGGGCCCGTGGACCTATTCCGAAAACAACGAGGAAAAGTGGTTCGCATTGAGGTATGACGACGACTATGTGAAAGTAAACGGTAAATGGAAGTATCGACATTTGCGAGTAGCGCTCCGGATGGTTGCCGACCGATAAGCGAATGCGTTATCAAGCTAGGCGTCACACTGTTGCGGTGGTCGCCGAAGTCGCCCCAGAATCGATTACGTGCGAAGAATGTAACTGCTCAACCTGTGCGAAAAGCGGATTTCTGCATCTCAGCAAGGAAACGTAGCTCGAGATTTTTTTGTTCGGTGCTTTTGGGAACCTCTGAATAAGTCCCTCCTGGACTGTTACCCGCCTCATCCTGAGGCTCGCCCTAGCGGGCCGCACGAGGTGCGTTCAAAATCGCGCCGGGCGATTTTGTCAAAGTAAGGAAAACAAAAAATGTCATTTTCGTTTTCCTTCATTTTCAACGGTCTGCGACCATTGAAAATGGCGGCACCTCCCTGTGCCTTAAGGAGGCTCTGCCTTTTGCAGAGATTCCTTAGCTATTGGACCGGGGATTCCGTTGGCGGTACCGCGCTTAGTACCGCGCCCCGGGTCCATTCCCGAATTACCGCGAAGCCGACGGCAAGTAGTGTCGGTCCAAGAAAGATCCCGATAAACCCGAAGGCTAGCAAGCCGCCAATCACCCCGAGCAAGACCAATAAAAATGGCAGCGCAGCGCCTTGGCTAATGAGGTAGGGCCGCACGAAATTATCGATACCACTGATGACGAAAAAGCCCCACGCCAGCGTAAACATGCCCCAACCCGTCTCGCCTTCGTGGAGCAACCACAAGGTTGCTGGAATCCATACCAGCGGCGGACCGCCGGGCACGAGCGAAACCACGCTGGTGATGAGACCGAGCAGGAACGGACCGGGGACCCCAGCAATGGCAAAGCCGAGCGTCGCGACAAAACCTTGCGCGATTGCCGTGCCGAGAATTCCGTAGACCACACCCTTGACGGTAAGCGCGGCCAAGTCGATTAAGCCATGCGCGCGCGCGCCGGCCACGCGTTCCATCGCCGAGCGGAAACGCGCCACGACCACAATCCCGTCCCGATACAAGTAAAACGCGGCGAACACACTCAACGTGAGTTGCAGTAAGGCTTGTCCAAACGCGAGGCCACGTTCGAGCAGCCATTTGCTGACCGGCGCGGCTTGCTGGTGTAACCACGCCAAGGTTTCGCTACCGGCTGAAGTCGGCGCGGTGGTTTCGGCGCGCAACTGCAGCCAGTACTTCTTGGCGTAATCGCCCACCATCGGCAATTGATCGAGCCATGCCGGCGCCGGCGGGATCCCGGTATCGGCCACTTGTTTAACGGCGTGCATCAGGTTCTCGACGTTGTCACGGAGCTGGGCGGTAACAATGACCACTGGCGCCACCAAAATCGTGGCGAGCAGTAAGGTCATCGTCAACGCGGCGAGGGTCCGTCGTTGCCTGAAAAGATCTAGCAGTCGTTCGTAGAGGCCCCAGGTCGTGAAAGATAAAACCACCGACCACAGCAAGGCGGAGACAAACGGCGCCAACACCACGAAACAGCCCGCCACCAGCAGCACTAGCGCTGCGGTCGTCACCAAATTTTCTAAGCGCGGATTAGCCACGCGCGGATTACACGAGATCGACCGTCGAAGCGCAACCTCGCTGAATGCACGAGACATTCGAAGACGCACTGTCATAACCGCCGCTTGCTAAGATGGGGTTCCACACCGGAGGACCGTAATGTACGTTCCAGCCCATTTCCGTGCCGACGAAGCAGCCGCCTGGAGGCTGATGGCCGCGCAGCCGTTCGGGCTCGTGATCACCAGTCATGCGGATCAGCCATTGGTGAGCCACGTGCCGTTTTTAATCGACGCCACGGCGCGGCGAGTGCGCTGGCATTTGGCGGCGGCGAATCCGCAGGTGGAACAATTACGGGCGGCCGCGGCCGCGAAACTGGTGTTCCTCGGGCCGCATGCCTATGTGTCACCACGTTGGTACGCTGCGCCGAATGTTCCCACCTGGAATTACGCCGCGGTCCACGTCACTGGCTGTTTGTGTGCATTGGACGCGGCCGCGACGACCGCCCTGGTCGCGACATTGACGCGCGAATATGAAGGTCCGGATGGGCTAGGCCCGTTCGAAGCAAGCGCGGCATATCGCAATTTATTAAACGCGATTCGGGGCTTCGAACTCACCGAAGTCGAACTCACCGCCAAATTTAAACTGAGCCAGAATCGCCCGGCCGCTGATCAGGCTGCCGTCGCGCGCGAATTAAGCGCGAGCGCGGACCCGAGTGCACGCGCCCTCGGCGCCTTGATGCATGAGCACTCACCGAGCGCCGGATGAACAGCAATGACCACGCGCTACTCAACGCGCGATTCAACCCGTTATGATCCGCCTCGATTTCCTGTATGAGAACGAACCCAATGCGTGACCAGGCAATTGCGCTAATCCAGCGCTACTACACGGCGTTTAACGCCGGCGACATGGCCACCTTTACTAGCTTGTTGGCTGATGATGTCGCGCATGACATCAATCAGGGCAAGCGCGAGATTGGCAAGGCCGCGTTTACCCAATTCATGCAGCATATGGGTCGCTGTTACCAAGAAGAATTGGTCGACTTGGTGGTCATGGCCAGTGACGACGGTCATCGCGCCGCCGCGGAGTTCACGGTGCTGGGCAAATATCTGGTCACCGATGAAGGCCTGCCTCCGGCGGTCGGTCAAACGTATCGGCTGCCGGCGGGCGCTTTCTTCGAGATCCGCGGCGGCAAGGTCGCGCGGGTCAGCAATTACTACAATTTGAAGGATTGGGTCGCCCAAGTCGGCGGCTAATGGATCCGACGCTCAAATTCGAGATCTGGACGGGGCGCGATCCCGCACTGGCTTCGCGTATCCCCGACCTGGCGCGCCTGCGAATCGAAGTGTTTCGCGACTTTCCGTACCTCTATGCCGGCTCACTGGCGTACGAAGAAAAATACCTCGCGACGTACACGGCCTGCCCCGACAGCGTCGTTGCCTTGGTGATGGATAACACGTGTGTGGTCGGCGCTTCGACCGGCCTGCCGCTCGCCGCCGAAACCGACCCCATCAAACAGGTGTTCACCGCGCGCGGTTTTGATCCGGCCTGCGTGTTCTATTGTGGTGAATCCGTGTTGTCGGTCGGCTATCGCGGCCGCGGCGTCTATCGCGAATTCTTCGCCGCCCGCGAGACTCATGCCCGCCGACTCGGGGGCTTTGCCTGGATGGCCTTGTGCGGGGTGGTGCGCCCCGCCGATCATCCGCGGCGGCCCGCGGCTTACACGCCGCTCGATGCAATCTGGGAAAAATTCGGCTATAGAAAAGATCTCACACTGGTCACCGCGTTTGAATGGCAGGATCTCGATGAAGCATCCCCCAGCGCTAAGCAGATGGTGTTTTGGCTGAAGCGTCTGTAACGCCGGCGCTTAAGGTCGCGGCCGCGCAATACCCGCTCGATCCACCCGCGAGCTGGCATGAGTATCGCTTGAAAATCGAGCGTTGGGTCGCCGAAGCCGCGGGCCAAGAAGCGCGGCTGCTCGTGTTCCCCGAGTATTTCAGCCTTGAGTTGAGCGCGATCTTTGGCGCCGAAGTCGCGCGCTCACTACCCGATTCCCTCGCCAAGCTGCAGCGCTGTCTCGCCGATTTTCTCGCCTTGTTTCGCGAGCTCGCACAAACTCATCGTTTGCATATCTGCGCCGGCAGCTTTCCGGTACAGGTGGATGATGGCTATCACAACCGCGCGTACTTTTTCTGGCCGACTGGGTACTGCGATTTCCAGGAAAAATTGCAAATGACGCGTTTCGAATCCGAGGAGTGGGGAGTGACCGCGGGCAGCGGCCTTAAGGTGTTCGCGACCGACTTCGGTAAAGTCGCGATAAACGTCTGTTACGACGCCGAATTCCCGCTGCTCGCGCGACGCCAAGTGGAGCAAGGCGCGGATCTGATCTTGGTCCCGAGTTGCACCGACACCCTCGCGGGATATCACCGCGTGCGCATCGGCTGCCAGGCGCGGGCGCTCGAGAATCAATGCTTCGTCATCCAAGCCCCGACGGTGGGTGACTGTCCGTGGTCGGCGGCCATGGATAAGAACGTCGGCGCGGCCGGCGTGTATACGCCGGTCGATTATGGATTTCCAGCCAATGGCTTGCTCGCGCGCGGCGAACTGAACAAGCCGCAATGGGTATACGCCGAGATTGTACTCGCCGACATCGACCGTATCCGGCGCGAAGGCCAGGTGTTCAACTATCGCGATTGGCCCGCGCAAACGCGGCATCTACGCGATTAAGGGCGGCGGCTATTTTTCATTGCTGCTGGCCTATTCAATTTACCCTTCCGGTATGATGAAATTCTGCTGCTGACATGGGGTTAAGGTGTCCAGCACGGAGGTTGCTTACAGCACGAGTAAAAAATGAAAGCGATCAAGGGAGAGACCTAATGGCAATGATGCAGGAGTTCAAAGATTTCGCGATGCGCGGCAACGTCGTCGACCTCGCGGTCGGTGTCGTCATCGGCGGCGCGTTCGGCAAAATCGTTTCGTCAGTGGTAGCCGACGTCATCATGCCGCCAATCGGGCTGCTTACGGGGGGCGTCAATTTCACGGATCTGAAGCTGCTATTAAAGCAAGGGGTCGGCGACATCCCGGCAGTCACGTTGAATTACGGCTCATTCATCCAAACCATTTTCGACTTCACCATCATCGCGTTCGCGATCTTCCTGCTCGTGAAAGCCATGAATTCCGCGAAAAAAGCAGAAGCCGCGGCACCCCCGCCGCCACCACCGGCGCAAGAAGTGCTGCTTGGCGAGATCCGCGATCTGCTAAAGCAGCGTAGCGTCTAGGCCTCCGGCCAGCGCACGTCGCCGGCCTAATTTCACCATGCCAACCCTCGAAATCAACGACGCTGTCCTCAATTACCGCCTCGACGGTGAGAACTCGCGCGCGCCGTTGGTTATGCTATCGAATTCCTTAGCGTCCAATTTATCGATGTGGGATCTCCAGGTTCCGGCGCTGGTGGAAGCGGGATTTCGCGTGCTGCGTTACGACACGCGTGGGCATGGGCAATCGAGCGTCCCGCCTGGGCCTTACTCAATCGAATTACTAGCCACGGATGCGCTTCAAATACTCGACAAGCTCGACATCAAACAGGCACATTTCTGCGGTCTATCGCTGGGCGGGATGACCGCGCAAAAACTGGCGACCTTGCATGGTGACCGCCTGCTGTCGGTCGCGTTGTGCGCGACGGCAGCGTATATGGGGCCCGCCAATTTATGGGATGGTCGAATTGCGGCCGTGGCCAGCGGCGGCATGGCTGCGGTGGCCGAGACCACGATCGAACGCTGGTTTACCGCCGAGAGCCGGCAACAGTTGGCCGCCGTCGCGCACATAAAACAAGGCGTGCTGGCAACCCCACCAGCGGGCTATATCGCCTGCGGTCAGGCCATTCGCGACATGGATCAACGCGAATCGATTCGCGCCATCGGTATTCCCACCTTGGTGTTGGTGGGTGAACAAGATCCCGCAACCACCGTCGAGGCGGCGCGCTTCCTACAAGGGCGAATCCCCGGCGCCGAACTCGTGATTATTCCGAATTCACAACATCTTTTTAATGTTGAGCGCGCGAGCGAATTCAACGCCGCGTTGCTCGATTTTTTACGTCGACATTAAACCCTATGAATCGCAACGACCGCGTCTGGCAAATGGTCGCGCGCGTGCCGTGCGGTCGCGTCGCGACTTACGGGCAGATTGCTGAGTTGGTTGGGCTCCCCGGCCGAAGTGCGGCGCGCCAAGTGGGTTATGCCTTAGCCGCCTTGAAGGACGGCACCAAGGTGCCGTGGCATCGGGTGCTTAACGCAAACGGCCAAGTAAGTCCGCGCGGTGATCCCGATCGACCCGAATATCAACGCATTTTATTAGAAGCAGAAGGCATTGAAATTGGACTCCGCGGTCAAATCGATCTCGCGCGTTACCGCTGGCGGCCACGGCTTCCCAGGCGCACATGACTGATTCAACCGGGTCCTCCTCATCGCGTCGCGCTCTCACCGCGGTGGCAGTGCTCGTGGCCTTCGTGGCAGTGATGAAATTTTCGACGACTCGTCACACCAAAGCGGTCTACTGCGAAAAAGATTTGAAACCGATGGCGGACACCGTGGTGATGCTCGGTGCTAGCTGGTGTGGCTACTGTGCCCGCACCCGCGATCATCTCGCGTCACGCAAAATTCAATACTGCGAATACGACATCGAGCAGTCCGCGGAAGGTGCTAGCCGCTACCGTGCGGCTGGCGCGGGCGGTATTCCGATAATTTTTATCAAACACGATCGCCTGTTGGGATTTGATGCCGAAGCGCTGGACGCCGCGTTAGCCGCGAATGGGGTGCATCCAGTGAAGCCTTCCACTAAATGATTCGCGGATAAATCCGCTCCCACCGAACAGCCTTCGAACCTTTCAGCTCAACCGCCAGATCGTCGGGTCGTCTTGAACTTCCGTATCAACCGTTCGAGTAGCGCGCGATTCAGCGGCAGTTCCGCGTAGCGTAAGGCGGTATAGAGTTGCGAGATGCGCGTGACTTCGACGCTCAAGTCCGCGCGCGTGGCGGCGACGCGTTCGGCATACGCGACTGGACCTTCGTGCGGTGCGCGGGTGAGGCCGACGCGCGCGAGCTTTCCGCAAAATCGTGCATAGGCCAGCACCAACGGATCGCGGACTTCGCGCGCCCGGAACATGACGAGCGCCAGCGCGCCGACCAGTATCGCGAGTGCGCCGGTCAGCGCGAACATCAAACTTGCAATGTCAATAGCGTCAAAGCCAAGGCTGGTGAAGAGCGCGAATTGCCGCTGCGCGGAATAGCCCAGCACCCATTGTGCCCATTGAAAATTCGCGGCGTCCCACAGCGCGGTCATTTGCCGCCAAGCCGCGACCGCGGTTGAATTACGATCGAGTATCGCGAGCGGTGTGCGCGCGGTGCGCAGTGAATCGATGCCGAGCGAGAGCCTTGATGGCGCGACCACTGCGGTGGGATCGACGCGCACCCAACCGCGTTCTGGTAAATACACTTCGGCCCACGCATGCGCATCGCGCTGGCGAATGACCAGATAATCGCTGACATCGTTGAATTCACCGCCCTGATAGCCCGTCACCACCCGCGCCGGTACGCCCGCTGCGCGCATTAGCACGACAAAACTCGCCGCATAGTGTTCGCAGAATCCAGCGTGCGTTTCGAATAAAAACTGATCCACTGAATCGCGTGGCAAGGCCGGTGGTAACAACGTATAGACGAAGCCTTGCTCGCGATAATAGTCGAGTGCGCGCGCGACGAGAGCAGCCGGCGCAGGATTAGCAACCCGCCATTGACGCGCTAACGCCAGCGCTTTGGGATGTCGCGCGTAGGGCAAGGTCAAGGCCGCCGCACGTTCGGTGGCGGACAGCGCGCGGGCGGCGTACACAGGAGCCGATTCCAAGCGATAGCGCAGACGCTTTTTGACCGGGTTACGCGCCACCAATGACAAATCCGCATGGGCCCGCGCGGTATCGCCGACATTGGTCACGGCGTCGAGGCCAAGCAACCAGCGCTCGCCGTGCGGTTCGAGCAGCACGGTATACGCGTACACCGGTCCGAGCTTGATGATGGGTGTGGCCGGGCCGTGGCCGCTCGCGCCGGCGCGCCAGGTTCGACCGTCGGTGTCCCATAACACGGGACCGCGCCAATACAGATCGGCAGCACGTGGCGGAATACCGTCGAATTGCGCACGGAAGGCAATTTCGTCGGACGCGCCGAGCCGCGTGATTTCGCCAATGGTCATCGTGTCGCTTAATCCAGTCACGCCGCTAAACGCGTCCTGTGGCAGTCCCCACAGCGGACCGGGCAGCCGCGGAAACAACAGGAAGGCCGCGATCATCAAGGGCGTCGCTTGCGCGACCATGGTGCCGGCCAAACGTAAACACGCGAAGTGACTAAACGTTTCCAACGCGCTATTGAAGCGGACGAGGCTGGCGGTAATCGCAACCACCACCGCCAACATATAGAGCGCGGTAGGCACCGATTGCGAGTAAAAGAAATTGGTGACGACCAGAAAGTACGCGAGAAAGCTGAGCACATAGACGTCGCGCTCGCTTTCGAGCTCGAGCACCTTGAGGCCAAGCAGCGCCGTTAAGAGCGCGAGTCCGGCATCACGCCCAATCTGCCCTCGATAATGGATATAGATGACGAGAAACGCGGCAAGCGCGAGCACCTGTTTAAAGATCCACAGCACGAGGTGATCGCGGGTCGGTAACGGCACTCGTGAGATCGCACCCAACCAACGCCACGTGACTAGCAGCGCAAACACCGCGAGTAACCCAATGGAAAAGCGACCGGCGTGCGGCAGCAGCGCCAAGGTCAGCGTGACCAGGCACCACAGTAAAGTCGTTGGCGTCAGGCGCGCGGTCACGGTTCGTCGTAGAGCGCGAGCAGGCGCAACGCGGCCGCGGCATGTGCGGCGCCGCGCGCGACCGGCAGGCTGGCGTTCGGCAATTCAAGGCCGTAGCGCAAGCCGCGTTGCTCGGCATCGAGGACCCAACGTGTTAGCTGCGATAGACGCGCCTCACGCTCGGGGACGAGGCCCAAATCCTGCCAGCGCAACCACACCTCGCCCTCGCCACCGCCTTGAAAGCGTTTGACGAGGAGCGTCGCGCTTTTGGCCAACGCCGGCCAATGGATCGCCGCCAGCCGATCACCGGGTCGATAAGGCCGCAACCCCGCGA
Source organism: Gammaproteobacteria bacterium (assembly GCA_016191285.1). GTDB lineage: Bacteria > Pseudomonadota > Gammaproteobacteria > CAIKBL01. Next base: position 3,269 of record JACPPA010000052.1, on the reverse strand, counting down.
AGTCATCGGTGCCGGGCGCGCTGCCTAGCGCGCTCGCGGCCACGTCGGCCGGACTCACCGGGAGCGTCAAGCGGCCACGCGGGGCTGGGTAGACCACGGCGCTGGCCGAGGTTTCGAAGTAGGCCCACGCGCGGAGGATCCCGAGGGGGAACACGCTTTCGACGCGAACGCGTTTGAGCGGCAATCGACCGCGGCGGGCAGTTGGAATGCGCAACGTTGCCTGCGCGTCAGTGGTACTTAAGTTCAGCGTTGTGGCGGTGGCGCGTACCACACCACGCGGCGGAGTTGCCACCCACAGGACCGACACATTCGAACGTGGACGCCCCACCGCGCTTTCCAAATGGAGCCTGAAGGGGGCTTGATCGCCGACAAACACCGGCGTCGCCGCCGCGCTCGCGAGCTTTAATCCCGCGAGATTCCGGTAGGTATGGAGCATCGCGACCAGGCTCAAACCGCCGAGCAAGAAGCACAGTAGATACGCCAACGCGTTGTCGTAATTGATCGCGCCCAACAGAATGATGAGGAGCAAGCCACCCAGCAGATAGCCGTACCGCGTCGGCACGATATAAACGCGCCGTAGACCGAGCGCGATAGAGGTGGGTAGCGATGAATCGGCGCTCGAAGCGGCAGCTTGCATGGCCGATTACGGAATCGCGACCGCCTCGAGTAAGCGCGTGACCAAGCGTGAAACCGGCACGGCCAGGTCGAGCGCCTGGAGGCGATGCGTGACGACTTTGGGCAACACCCTTTGCACGTCTTCCGGCACCACATGGCCGCGGCCATTGACCAGCGCCCACGCGCGCGCCGCGCGCAATAGGCCCATGCCCGCGCGCGGTGACAGACCCTGCACGAACTCGACGTCGTGTCGCGAGTATTTAAGAAGTGCTTGCACGTAATCGAGCAGGGGCTCCGCCACGTGCACGGTATCGACCTGAGCCTGCAGCTGACATAACGTAGCCGCGTCCAGCACCGGGTCCAAGGTTGCCAGCAAGCTTCGTCGATCTTGACCGCGGAGTAGTTCGCGCTCCGCGCTGGGCGCGGGATAACCCAGCGACAACCGCATCAGGAATCGATCGAGTTGCGATTCAGGCAACGGATAGGTACCAATTTGATCGCGCGGATTTTGCGTTGCGATGACAAAGAACGGCCGTGGTAAGGGATGAGTCTTACCCTCGATCGAAACCTGTTGTTCCTCCATCGCCTCGAGCAATGCGCTTTGGGCGCGCGGCGTCGCCCGATTCACTTCATCGGCAAGTAGCACCTGGGTGAACACCGGACCTTGATGCAACTCGAAGGCATGACGTTCGCGGTGATAGATCGAGGTGCCGACGATATCCGCGGGTAACAGGTCGCTCGTGAATTGCAGCCGCTGAAATTCCAGGCCCGACAAGCGTGCGAGCGTGTGCGCCAGGGTCGTCTTGCCGACCCCAGGTAAATCTTCCAGCAATAAATGGCCACCGGCCACGAGACAGGTGAGCGCCAGCTTCAGGTTCTCGTCCTGGCCCAGAATAATTTGTCCGGCCTGCGCCACCAGACGCGTGATCTGATCGCCCACGGCGGCTGTCGATTTTGCTTTAAAACTGGAAATGGCCATAGGATTCCTATGCGAAGCGGGGAAATCTTAAGCCAGACGACGCTTGGTCGATACCTTAGCCATAATTAACCCGTATTCAACGGCTCGTTCAACGACTGTCCTATGTCTTAGCGGCGAGCCGCCGCTGACTTTGAATAGCCCCGAGGAGTGCACGTGGAAAAATACGATTTAGTGGTGATCGGCAGTGGACCGGCCGGACAACGCGGGGCCATCCAGGCCGCCAAGTTAGGCCGTAGCGTGTTGCTGGCGGAACAAAGCTTTCGCATCGGCGGCGCCTGTCTGCATACCGGCACCATTCCAAGCAAAACGCTGCGCGAAGCGGTGCTCTATCTCACGGGCTGGCGGCAACGCGGGTTTTATGGCCGCAGCTATCGCTTGAAGGAACGCGTCACCGCCGCGGATCTGATGCAGCGGCTCGAAGTCACGATTCGCCATGAAATCGAAGTATTGCAACACAAACTCCATCGCAACCATGTCGATGTGGTGGCGGGCCATGCCGAGTTCGTCAGTCCGCACCAACTACGGATTGAAACCGCGGACGACATGGCGCGTCTCGTCGAAGCCGAGAAGATTCTCATCGCGACTGGCTCGCGGCCGGCGCGCCCGGCCAATATTCCGTTCGATGGCGTCAACGTCGTCGATAGCGATGAGATCTTGCAGATGCAGACGCTACCGCGCAACGTGGTGGTGGTCGGTGCGGGCGTGATCGGGGTGGAATACGCGTCGATCTTAAGCGCGCTTGATATGCACGTGACCTTGATCGATGGGCGGACCGATATTCTGTCGTTTCTCGATCGCGAAATCGTTGGGGAATTCGTCCATCATCTGCGCGATCGCGGCGTGGCGTTTCGTTTAGGCGAAACCGTTGAGTCGGTGACGCGATTGGATGCGCAGAACGTCCAGATCAACTTAAAGAGCGGCAAACGCATTCGCGCCGACATGGTGTTGTTTGCTTCGGGTCGCATCTCCAATACCGACAAACTCAAACTCGAACTGGCCGGTCTCCAAACCGACGATCGCGGCAAACTCGCCGTTGACCAGGTATTTCGCACCGAAGTCCCGCATATCTATGCGGCGGGCGATGTCATTGGATTTCCGGCACTGGCCTCGACCTCGGCCGAGCAAGGACGCCGCGCGGCGTGTCACGCCTTCGACGGGCCCTGCCCGCCGGAAGATGACCATGTGTTTCCGTTCGGGATCTATGCCGTGCCCGAAATGAGCGTCATCGGTAAAACGGAAGAAGAATTAAACGCGGCGAAGATTCCTTATGAATGTGGCATCGCCCGCTTTCGTGAAACCTCGCGCGGGCAAATTCTGGGCCTGCGTGAGGGCCTCCTAAAACTGTTGTTCGAACTCGATACGCAACGTCTGCTCGGCGTGCATATCGTCGGCGAAGGCGCGACCGAACTCGTGCACATCGGGCAAGCCGTGCTCGCACTGAACGGCAAGTTGGATTTCTTCGTGAATGCGACTTTTAATTATCCGACCTTGGCCGAGGCGTACAAGATCGCGGCGTTGGATGCTTTTAATAAGATGTGGCTCTTCCGGTTTGAGTGTGGGTAAAAATGAGTAGATGCTCAAGTTGTAAAGCCTATTTTCATAGGGTTCGCTGCATATTTGAGGTAAGGATAAATCTGGCATGATTTGCCAATGCCTAAAACACCTAAGCGCCGCC
>JACPPA010000023.1 GCA_016191285.1 Gammaproteobacteria bacterium | reverse complement strand
GAACAATTCGCCGCTAAAGCGGCTCCCACAAATCCAATGGGTGGTGGGAGCCTGTACTGTGGGAGCGGCTTTAGCCGCGAATCCCCGTTGCCTGGACGGTGATTGAAGGGTTGAACGATTCGCCGCTAAAGCGGCTCCCACCAACGACAATGCCACGGAGGCAACGACACAGTCGTTCGTCAATCGTCATCGCGCAAGATTTCACGACCGGCGCGCTCCAAATCCTCAAACTGCCCGCTGCCCACGGCCCACCAGAACGCCCACGCGATAGCGAGAATCAGAATTAGCGAAACGCCAAGCAGCAGAAAGATGATTTCCATCGCCGTTACACCGCGCGCGCCACGCGCGTTGCGTTTGCGACCACGAAGAGCGAACTGCCAGCCATTAATAGCGCGGCAACCCACGGGACAATAATGCCGGCCAGCGCCAACGGCAACGCAGTGAGGTTGTAGGCCACGGCCCACCATTGATTTTGCCGCCCAATCGCCGTCATGCGGCGCGCCACGCGGTGCGCTGTCACGAGGCCGTCTAAACCTGACTCCAGTAAAATGATATCCGCGTTCTCCTTGGCATAGACGGTCGCGGCGCCGAGTGTGATAGCCACATCGGCGCGCGCCAGCATTGGCGCGTCATTGATGCCATCGCCGACTGCGGCGACCCCTTCACGGATCTCCGTCATCGAAGCGACCGCGGCCAATTTCGCCGCCGGCGTGTACGCGGCGCGCGCATCGAGCACGCCGAGACTCTGGGCTAAGGCATTGACCGCCTCGGCATGATCGCCACTCATAATCGTTGGCTGCACGCCGCATCGTTTGAAATAATCGATCACCGCAGCAGCTTCTGGCCGGACGGCGTCGGCGAAGGTAAAGCGCGCGATGATCCCTTCGGCATCGGCGAGATAGCAGAGCTTATCTCGGGTTAGCGCCACGTCGGATGGGGTAATGATTGATGCAAATACCTCAGCGAGGTAAGGCAACGAACCAAGCGCATAGCGCGCGCCATCCACGCTGCCGGTTACGCCGAGGCCTACTCGATGCGCCGCCGCGGTTAACACGGGTGACTCACCGTGATATGCCGCGGCGAGTGCGCTGGCGATTGGGTGCGGTGACGCTCGTGCCAAGGCGGCGGCGAGCGCAAGTGGATCAGCGGGTGACGAAGGCCGATAAACCCGAACGGCACTCAGACTCAAGATGCCGCGCGTCAAAGTACCCGTTTTATCGAACACCACCGAGTGCACGCCAGCCAAGGTGCGTAGCGCGTCGAGCTGTAACACCAGTACCCCGCGCTGTAACAGGGTCGCGCGTGCGGCATGCACCGCGGTCGGCATCGCCAGCGCCAATGCGCAGGGACATGAAATCACCAGTACGGCGATAGTCGGCGCCAACCACGCATCGCGGAACCACACTGTATGCACGATGATCGTCGTGCCCGCCAACGCCAGAACCAGCCACACGAAGTGCTTGGCGAGTGCCTCGGTGCGCGTGGCATGCGACGGCAAGGCCGCGGCATGCGCGGCCAACCGCGCGATCTGGGCGATTACCGTATCGCGCCCGATGGCAGTCACCTCGACTTCAAGCGGAGACTCGATGTTCGTACTTCCGCTCACCACTTGGGAGTGCGTACGCTTACAACACGGCAGACTTTCGCCGGTCAAAACACGCTCGTCGACGGTGGACGCGCCCGCACAGACCATGCCGTCGATGGGAATCATGCCGCCCGGTGGCAGCCGCACGACATCACCAACCTTCAACTCCGAGGCAAGAACCGTCTCCTCGTGTCGTCCCGACTCCCGCTGCTTAATCCGTACCACCTGCACCGGTTCGATGCGATAAAGGCTTTCCAGATATCGCGCGGCACGCCGCTCGGCATTCAATTCTAATAAGCGACTGCCGAGCAGCAGCGTTACAAACATCGTGATCGAATCGAAATAGACTTCCCCTTCACCCGACCACAGCGCCCACAGACTGCCCGCGAAGGCGAGCGTGAGCCCGAGCACTATCGGAACTTCCATCGTCACCGTACCTAAGCGCAGCGCCCGACGCGTGCCACGCATGAAGGGCACCGCGCAATACAGCAGCACGGGCAATGTGAAACCGAAGCTAACCCAATCAAGTACGTTGCCGTACTGCCTGGCCGCGCGCGGTTCATCGTCAAAATAAAGCGCAGTAGCGATCATCATTACCTGCATCGCGCACAAGGCGGCGAGGCCGAAGCGACGGAAAAGCGTCAAGAACTCCGTTTCGAGCAGGCTGTTGGCACGGGCGGGGTCAAAGGGTGCGACATCAAACCCGAGTTCGCGCGCAGCGGCGATAATTTCGCTTAAGCGTATGGCGTGCGGGCGCCAGGCGATTTCTGCCCGACGCGCCGTGTAATTCACCGCGCAGCTGACAACTCCAGGAATTTGCGTGAGTCGGGTCTCTACTAGCCACGCGCACGCGACACAATTGAGGTTGCCTATTAGCAGACTCGCGGTTCGCCCGTCGGCATGATCAACCGCAAAGCCTGCTTGCACTTCAGGTTGGTCAAGCGCGGCTAGGCGCGCGTAGTCGTCCGCATTCATTGCAGGCAACCGTGGGATGTCGGTCGTGCGCTGGCGGTAAAACGCTTGCAACCCATGCTGAACAATCGCTTCTGCAACGGCCATGCACCCCGCACAACATAACGACTGCTCGACGCCGTCGATCGTCAGCGTCCACCGTGACGCCTGCGTAATTTCTTCACCGCAGTGGAAGCACGCGCGCGCCGCGACGGTGTTCGAAGTGCGATTCAGCGGGACTGCACCATTCAACTCGCGTCTCACTTATTCACGATGGGCGGCGGAGTGTGACGGCCGTTGCGACCGCTTCAGTTGATTTAGATCAGGGTGAATCTAGAACCAAACTAGAAAATGATTCGCGGTACCCGTGGTGCGGCATAGAAACGAGGTTTTGACGATGAGTTCTGCGCTCGGCGCCGCAACTTACAATTACCGAGTCGTACGCCAGTTCGCGTGGATGACGATGGTTTGGGGAGTCGTCGGCATGTTGGTTGGCGTGGTGATCGCCGCGCAACTCTGCTGGCCCGCCTTGAATTTCGATCTACCCTGGTTAACTTTCGGTCGTCTCCGCCCGCTGCATACCAATGCCGTGGTTTTCGCGTTTGGAGGCTCTGCCTTATTTGCGAGTTCCTACTACGTGGTCCAGCGCACCTGTCATGTGCGGCTGTGTAGCGATACGCTCGCGGCTTTTACGTTTTGGGGCTGGCAGGCCGTGATTGTCGGCGCCGTCATCACCTTACCGCTCGGCATCACGACCTCCAAAGAATACGCCGAACTCGAATGGCCACTCGACATCTTAATCGCCGTGGTATGGGTGACCTATGCGTATGTCTTCCTCGGCACCATCGCGCGTCGGCGTATACGCCACATCTATGTCGCGAACTGGTTTTTCGCCGCGTTCATCGTAACGGTGGCCATGCTCCATATCGTGAACAGCCTGGCCATCCCGGTGACGTTGTTCAAGTCGTACTCGATGTACGCCGGGGTCCAAGACGCCATGGTGCAATGGTGGTACGGGCACAATGCGGTCGGCTTCTTTCTGACCGCCGGATTTCTCGGGATCATGTACTACTTTATCCCGAAGCAAGCGCAACGACCGGTCTACTCGTATCGATTATCGATCGTGCATTTTTGGTCACTGATCTTTACGTATATTTGGGCTGGGCCGCATCATCTGCACTACACCGCGCTGCCGAATTGGACGCAATCGCTCGGCATGGTCATGTCGGTGATCCTGCTTGCGCCATCGTGGGGTGGGATGATCAATGGCATCATGACGCTGTCGGGCGCCTGGCATAAATTGCGCACCGACCCCGTCCTACGCTTTTTGATCGTGTCGGTGTCGTTCTACGGCATGTCGACCTTTGAAGGGCCGATGATGTCGATCAAAACCGTCAACGCGCTGTCCCATTACACGGACTGGACCATTGGCCATGTGCATTCAGGCGCGCTTGGCTGGGTCGCCTTCGTTACTTTCGGCTGCCTGTACTACCTCATTCCGCGGCTGTATTCCCGCACGCTCTACAGTTTGCAGCTAGTCGAAGCGCACTTCTGGATCGCTACCTTGGGCATCGTGTTGTATATAACCTCGATGTGGGTGGCTGGGATCATGCAGGGCTTGATGTGGCGCGCGGTAAACGATGACGGCACCTTGACCTACGCCTTCATCGAGACCGTGGCCGCCATGCATCCGTTCTATGTCATTCGTTTCCTCGGCGGTGTGCTGTTCTTATCGGGCACTGTGATCATGTTCTACAACCTGGTCCGCACCGTGGTCGGCGCCGAACCGGCGACTGCTGCAATTCCACTGCCGGCAGCTGCGTCGGCGCATTAGTAAAGGACTCCGCATGGCCCTTTCACACGACAAGATCGAAACCCATCTCGGCTTCATGTTGGTCTTAATCGTGCTCACGATCAGCGTCGGTGGCCTGGTGCAGATCGTGCCGTTATTTTTCATGCAGTCAACCACGACGCCAGTCGCCGGCCTCAAGCCCAACACAGCACTGCAACTGAACGGTCGCGACGTCTACATTCGCGAGGGTTGTTATCTCTGCCATTCGCAAATGATCCGCCCGTTTCGCGCCGAGACGGAACGTTACGGACATTATTCGGTCGCTGGAGAATTCGTCTACGACCATCCGTTTCAATGGGGCTCGAAGCGTACCGGGCCGGATTTAGCCCGCGTTGGTGGACGCTACAGCGATGAATGGCAGCGCGTGCACTTGCATAACCCGCGGGATGTGGTTCCGGAATCGATCATGCCCGCTTATCCGTGGCTGGAGTCAGCAACAATCGACGGCGTCTTGACGAAAAAAAAGATGCGCGCGCTACGCCATGTCGGCGTGCCCTATACCGATGCCGAAATTGACGCAGCGCCGGCGGCAGTTCGCGGCAAAACGGAAGCGGATGCGTTGATCGACTACCTACAGAACTTAGGCACCGCGTTGAGGTTTACCCAATGAACGAGTTCACGAATGTTCTCCTATCGGCATGGACAGTCGTCGTCGCGATAATTTTTATCGGGATCGCCGCTTGGGCCTGGAGTGCGCGACGTCGGCCGGAATTCGACGCCGCGGCGCGCCTCCCGCTAGAACCTGATCTCGACGATCGCATCCCTGAACCATAAGCAGGTTGCGCATGACAGAATTCGTAAATTCGGGGTGGGCGTGGTTTATCGCACTGACCACACTGGTCAGTTTGGTCGGATTGATTTTGTTAGCGTCGCGCGTCGCCCGGCGTCGGCACCCGTCGTCGACTACCGAGACTTCAGATCATGTGTGGGACGAAGATCTGGCCGAATACAATAATCCGCTACCGCGTTGGTGGCTTAATCTATTTTACGTAACTATTGGCTGGGGCTTGGCCTATTTGCTCGCTTATCCGGGGCTCGGTGCCTATCGCGGTTTTCTGAATTGGTCACAACAAGGTCAGTTCGAATCCGAAATGGCGGACGCGAAGCTCCACTACGATCCTTTATTTGAAAAATTCGCCGCGACGGATTTGCAATCGCTGATGACAAATCCGCAAGCGCTCAAAGTCGGCGCGCGCTTGTTCGCGAGCTATTGCGTGGCTTGCCACGGTTCGGACGCACGCGGGGCGCGTCATTTTCCGAATTTGCGTGACGATGATTGGCTGTATGGTGGCGCACCCGCGACCATCGAGACCTCGATCCTGCACGGGCGGCAAGGAGCGATGCCCGCGTGGGACAAAATTATTGGCGAGGATGGCGTGCGTAACGTCACCGCCTTTGTTGAAGGGTTATCCGGCCGAAAAACCGATAGCAGCGCGGCGACCAAGGGCGCGACCGTATTCCGGACTTATTGTGCGGCTTGTCATGGCTCGGAGGGAAAGGGCAATCAGGCGCTGGGCGCGCCGAATTTAACTGACGATATTTGGCTGCACGGCGGTACCACCGAGCGTATCGCCGAATCCATACGCTTGGGACGCAACGGCATGATGCCGGCCCACGCCGAGTCGCTCGGCGTCGCCAAAGTCCACGTGCTCGCCGCCTACGTTGCGAGTCTGCCTAACCTCGCCGCGCCCACGCAAGTTGAAGATTAAATTCCTGTTCGACCATGCCGCTCATTGAACAGACACCATGGGTCCCGGCGCCGCAACGAATCGCGGCCGTGTTATGGATTACCTTTCTCATGGCAGCGCTCGCAACGGGTGTGTTTTTCTCGACCATCGATCCGGTTGAACTCAAATACTGCCTGCACTTTCCAGAGGTAAGTCGAATGGCCGCTTACACCATCGGCTTCTTCCTTTTCTGGCTGCTGACTGCGAGTTCCGCGCTTTTGGCGGTATTTTTCGTTTATCCAAGCAACGCTAAGTCGGCAAGCGTTGATGAGCTGCCGCCCCGCAACCGTCTCGGATGAACAGTCCGATCCCACCCTTTCAAGCGAGACACGGCACAGCCGCCGACGCTGCACTGTCCGCAGCGCTCTACGCAAAGCACAACAAAATTTACACGCGCGAAGTGCATGGCCTATTTGCCTCGGCGCGCGTGATCACGGCCGTCACGTTATTGGGGATTTTTTATACGACGCCGTGGCTTCAATGGCAGGGACGCCAAGCCGTGTTGCTCGACTTGCCGGCGCGGAAATTCTACATCCTAGGGCTTACGTTTTGGCCGCAAGATTTTCTATTCTTGACATTCTTTCTGATGCTCGCGGCATTGAGTTTGTTTTTCTTCACGGCGCTTGCCGGACGACTCTGGTGCGGCTACGCGTGTCCGCAAACGGTATGGACCGAATCCTTTCTGTGGATCGAGCGTGTGATCGAAGGCTCGCGCCAACAACAACTGAAGCTTGATCGCGCGCCGTGGTCATGGCGGAAGATTCGGCTTAAATCGCTTAAGCACGCGGTGTGGCTGCTGTTCTCGGCGTTAACCGGATTTACTTTCGTCGCTTACTTCACACCGGCGCGCACCATGGCGCAAAACCTCACAACCCTCGGCGTAAGCCCGTGGGAATGGTTCTGGATGGGCTTCTACGGCATTGCCACCTATGGCAATGCCGGCTGGTTGCGCGAACAAGTCTGCAAATACATGTGCCCATACGCACGCTTTCAAGGGGCGATGTTCGACCGCGACACGTTGATCATTTCGTATGACGCGCGACGCGGCGAGCCGCGCGGGTCGCGCTCATCAAGCGCCAATCCGCGGGCGTTAGCCCTGGGCGACTGCATCAATTGCACCCTGTGCGTGCAAGTCTGCCCAACGGGGATCGATATCCGCAACGGCTTGCAGTACGAATGCATCGGGTGTTCGGCCTGCATCGATGTCTGCGACGAAGTGATGGACAAAATGGCGTACCCGCGCGGCCTCATCCGGTACACGACCGAGCGGGCCTTAAACGGTGGCGCCTTACGCGTTCTGCGACCACGGATTGTGCTTTACGGATTAATTCTGACCGCTCTCACCGGACTCTTCGGTTACCGGCTTACGCAACGAGTCCCTGTTGGTCTCGACGTGCTGCATGACCGCAACCAGCTCTACCGCGAAACCGCTGATGCGATCGAAAATGTCTACACGCTGAAAGTGCTCAATAAGCGCGACGCGCGGCGTCATTTTCAATTGCGCGCCGAAGGCCCGGCGGGTCTGGAATTATTAGTCGATGTCCCCGATATCGTCGTCGGCGCCGGCGACGTGCTCGAAGTGCCGGTGCGTTTGCGGGCGCCCGAATCAGCACTCACGGCGCAGAGCGTGGCGGTGCGCTTCGTGCTAACGGCGCGCGAGGATCCGAATACGTTCGTTACGACCGAAGCAAAATTTATAGGTCCTATCCCATGAACACCTCCTTCCGCGCCGGGTCTTGGTATCGCGATCCGTACCGCTGGCTGGTGATCGCCTTTCCCCTTGCCGCAGTGGTTAGCGGATTAACTACCGCGGTGCTCGCGATTCGTTCTTTCGATGGAATGGTCGTCGACGACTATTACAAACAAGGGCTCGAGATCAATCGGGTATTGCGTCGCGACGCACGCGCCAGAGTATTAAACCTAGGCGCCGAGGTGCGGTGGGACAGTACGCGCGGCATACTCGCTATTACGCTGCTCGGCGCTGCCGATCCGTCAACATTGCCGACCACCTTGAGCGTCGATCTGGTCTATGCCACGCGCGCCGGACGAGATCGCCATCTGCTCGCGCAAGCGATTGGCCACCACCGCTACGTGGTATCGACCGGCGACCTAGCGCCTGGCCATTGGTACGTTCATCTGGCGAGCGCCGATTGGCGGATTACGAATTCGATGCACGTGGAGCAGCACTAGAGACGAGCGGAGTTTACATGGAGTAATTGAGCAACGGGCGGACCATATGTTTCGCGACTTCCGTCTGCGTGACGATGTCCAAACCACTGGCGAGACAGAATCGACCAACCCGGCAGTTCGAGCACCCAGCCCCCGCTTGCGGAAAGGAAACGACATTGGTTTGCGTGATAACCCCGTTACGAAAGTAAAATTATTAAGGAACATCCCTGTGCTGCAGGAACCTCTGCCTTTTGCAGAGGTTCCTTAACTGGGGATCAGTGTGGGCAAGGCGTGCCCGGCGGCCTATTCGCAAATTCGCGTAGGTGGATTGCGGAAAATACGTAGAGACCCGGCCGTGACAGCCAGACGCTGCCGCCCACGGCCGGGTGTTGGGTATGATTAAGCCTTGACTTCGATCTTGCGCGGCTTAACCACGGCTTTTTTCGGAATTTCGATTTCCAGTACCCCATCCTTACCTTGGGCTTTAATGTGATCGGCATCGGCTGAATCGGGCATCGCAAAGCGTCGATAAAAGCTGCCGCGCGATCGCTCGATGCGGTGATAACCTTCCCGCTTATCCTCCTTTTCCGTGGTCCGCTCACCCCGAATGGTTAGCGCGCCGTTTTCCATCGTGACTTCAATTGCTTCCGGCTTCACGCCCGGGATGTCGGCTTTGATCACAAAGCGCTCAGGCTCCTCCTTGATATCGACCAACGGCATCCACTGACTGGTGGCGACGTTGCTTGTTTCAAGTTCTGGGGTGGTGCGCCACAATTCATTTAACTGTTGTTGCATCCGGCTCCAGAGATCGATCGGTTCATAACGGGTAAGTGCCATAGCGAGCTCCTTTCATGTACGTGGGCGAGTTGACAGTTGACACTTTACGCACCACGCAACGCGACAGTTTTGATCCGAATCAACTGTCGAGGTGAAACCCGCGCGCAAATTTCGCCTACTTCAGACGCGGGCAGAGATTCCTGCGGCACAGGGATGTGCCGCCATTTTCAATGGTCGCAGACCGTTGAAAATGAAGGAAAACAAAAATCACACTTTTTGTTTTCCGTACTCTGAAAAGTCCAGGAGGGACTTATTCAGAGTTTCCCTAAACTCGCAACACTTCATCGCGCCACGAGCATTTTCGAGATGACGTCTATTCCACTTGTAGCGATTTGAGATACTGAACGAGCGTGGTCAATCGATCGTGCACGCGGCGTTCACCGTAACTCGGCGGCGCGGGTTTATAGACGTCGCCCCACACCGGCATATCGCTGCTCCCGTGTGCGCGCGGCAAATCGCGGCCATCAATAACTCGATAGACGTAGTCAGCGGGAAATTCTCCGCCGTTTCGGTGACTGAGCGCAGTCAGATTCGGTGGAGGGATTTTTAATTCATGTGCCAGCGGACCATCGCCTTTTGCCGTCACGCCGTGACACGCGGCACAATCACTTTTAAACAATGCCTGACCCTGCGCGATGCGATCGTGCTGCTCGGATTTCGGGTTGACAGCACCAACCCCACTGGGCACCAGCACCAGAATGATGAGCAGCGAACCCAATAGATCTTGTTGGCGCATGTTGTATTCGGTATTTCCGCAGAGTTTGAATTACTCCGTTCGAATCAATCCTCTGCACTATGCGCGCAGCTGAATTGATCCAGGTCAGCGCCGACGATTGTAGCGCCTGTGTCGCTTCACGAATCAACGCCACTACCCTGCCAGGGATAAGGTTGCCGTTAGCGCGGCGTGATCCGAATTGCGCGACCACGGACTGCCATGGTGAACCTCGGCGCTGTGTACCGTAAAGCCACGCACGTAAATTCGGTCAAGCCGTAACACTGGGAAAGTGCTCGGAAAACTGCGCGCCGGCCGCCCGTGGACCGCGCGAAATGCCTCGGTCAACCCGAGGCTGTGGGTCACTCGCGCCCCGGCGAGATCGCGCCAATCATTAAAATCGCCGGCCACGACAAGCGGTGCGCGCGCCGGCACCTCGCGCTTTACACGGGCGATCAGCGCACCAATTTGATGACGCCGGCCGCGTTCATTCAATCCCAGGTGCACGCACACGCAATGCAACGGAAGCGGTGCGTCCGGGAAATCGATTTCACAATGCAACAAGCCGCGGGACTCGAACGCATGGGCAGAAACATCATCGTTCTCCATGCGGATGATCGGATAGCGACTCAGGATGGCGTTGCCATGATGACCATGGTCGTACACCGCATTACGTCCGTACGCGAATTCGCTCCATACCGCATCGGCCAGAAACTCATATTGCGGCTCGGCAGGCCAGTCTTCGAACTGCGCAGCATGCTGTGTATGCGCCCCTTGGACCTCTTGCAGAAACACTACGTCGGCGCCGAGCGCGCGGAGCTGATCCCGCAGTGCGTGAATCATCAGACGTCGATTGAAATGCGAAAAACCCTTATGGATGTTGTATGTCGCGACGCTTAATGTCTTGGTTGTTGTGCTCTGCATACGGAAGTTGGGAACCTCGTCTAGCGCGAGTTTTCGCGCCGCGCGCAGGAGCGCGTCGCCTCTACGCTAAAGATCCGTTGAGTATATAGTGCGCCCGCGCTTAGCCCAGCGATTACCGACACGAGCGGTCTTGACCCCGGTCAATACGCGATCTGCGGCGTCGACGGATCATACGCCCAACGAACTTCCATCGAGGAGGACACCATGACCGAAGCCAGCGCCAAAATCGATCAGCTCCGCGCCGACGTACGCGAGCGCTTAGCCCAGCTCAGAACGGAGCGCGACGAATTACGGCTGCGGATACACCTAATGAAAGCAGAAGTGCGCGACGAATGGGATAAAGTCGACGCGAAGTGGGAACATTTTCAAGCTAAGGCCCACACGGTGAGCGTGTTGGCCGGTGACGCCGCAACCAACGTGCTCGCGGCGATCAAATTGTCGGGAGAAGAGATTCGCCAAGCTTATCTTCGGATCCGAGACGCCATTGGTCGCTGATGATGCCGGTGCGGTCATACAGAGCGATAGGTCGCCACTACCGCGTCTTCTGCGGCAAGCGCCCCAAGGATACCGCTGATTATTTTTCTTGGATCGTAGACAGGTAAGCCAGAATCGCGAGGATTCGACCACGCACGATTGCTTCCTTGTTTTCCTTGTTGATTCCGCGCGCCTTGGCCAGTTCCTCGCTCCAGATCGGCATGGCGCGGGTGCGGTGTTCGGCTAGCACCTTACTTCCGCTGACGACTTCGTAGACTTCCCACAATGGCAAGGTGCCACCGCTTTTTTTCGCCAGGCCGGTCAGATCCGGCGCCTTAACCGTTTCGACCTTTGTATCAGCCGTACCGCCAGTGGCGTCCGCGCCATGACATCTCGCGCAGTTTTTTTCGAACTGAACGCGCCCCGAATTAACGATGGCTTGATCGGGCGTTAAAAAATCGACGGCGTGGGCAGTTGCCGGTGCAATTTGAATTACCGCAACGAGAACAAGTGACGTGATACCTGCGCGCATGACAATGCCTCCTATTAGCTTGCGAGGTTAGTTTAGGTTGCGATCTGCGGTGGCGCTTTGATGTAAGTCATTCAAGTACTTCGCACTGTCGCTATTTTTTTTATCTGCTGCACTTGACCAAGGTCAACGCGGGCGCGCACGGGCGCGGTAGATTTTATCTGGGCGCGATATACTCGAGTCTACGGAAAGTGGCTGCATTAATACATGAGCAACAAGTCGGCGATTCGGTTGTTGGAAGTAGCGGAGGCAGCGCACGCCCGTGGGAATCAAGTAGATCATTCGCGCCGATTTTAAGTTTGCGCGCATTATTAATAAGGAGTTCGTAATGGCCACTAAATTGGAATCGACCCCTGATGTTTTGTCTGACCAGCGTTGGCAAATGATCGCCGAGGCCGCCTATTTTCGCGCCGAGGCGCGTGGATTCTGGGCCGGTGATCCCGTACAGGACTGGCTCGAGTCCGAGATCGAAATCGATACGTTGCTGGCCCAGGGCGGCGACGCGCAAATAAACGCCAACGCCGAGAAGGAATCTCTGCTCAAGCGACTTGAAACGTTACTTCACGACTGGGACCACCGCATCGAAGAATTTACGTCCACTATCCGGGATACCCGCGATAAGCTCGGTGCGGAAATACACGAGCAGATTGCGGCGCTGGCCCAGAAGCGCGCCATGGCAGAACAAAAGGTCGCGGCGTTACGGTCGCTCAGCACGGAGACCTGGCAAGAGATGCGCGACCATACCCTACATTTGTTCGACGAAATTCAAACGTCAATCGAACACACCGCGACGAAACTCAAGGCGGCTGCGAAATCCGTACGTCGAACCGGTACCACTGGAGGCGCAGGTCCGTCTGAGCCAGCCGAGTAACTGATCACCGGTGAAAGTAAGTCTTGCGCGATCGATTTGGATCATAACGCATCGCATGGATTGCAGGAGCCTGTAGGGGAAGTGTCCGATGTCTAGCGAGTGACGCACAAACCTTCGCATGCGGCAGGTATGCAATCATCCTTGATGGAGCGAACGCTTATGCCCCACACGACTTGGATTTTAGTCGCGCATCGTGCCGGCGCCCGGCTGTATTCGCAGTCCGGAAAGCATCAACCCTTGCATCTGGTGGAAAACATTCCCCACCCGGAAGGACGATTACGAAATCGGGATTTGGATTCCGATGCCGGCGGACGCAGCTTCGATCGTTTTGGCCCGCAGCGACACGCCCTGAGTCCCAAGGAAGCGCCTATTGACCATGTCACGGATCTTTTTGCCAAAGAACTGGCGAACAAACTACACAGCGGTCGCGCGAACGGAAATTGCGAGCAAATTATATTGGTCGCAGGTCCGCGACTGCTCGGTAAATTGCGCAGCAGAGCTTCCCGCGGCACAGGGAGGTGCCGCCATTTTCGATGGTTGCAAACCATTGAAAATGAAGGGAAGCAAAAATCATACTTTTTGCTTCCCGTACTCTGAATAAGTCCAGGATGGACTTATTCAGAGGTTCCTTAGGAGTTATTCGTGATGCTGGGTTCTTCCAATGCCGATGATGCGCGGCTGCTCGGTGCGCAGATAGCCTAGAGTAGTGGCCGCAAGTTCGCGTCCACACAAGCACGCGTCTTATTGACCTTAGTCAAGGTGCCGAGGGGGAATGTAATACACAATCTCGCTCCTCCGAAACTCACGATCTGAGGTACACAATGAACGACAAACAATTACGTCAAAGCGTAGTCGATGAGCTGGATTTCGAACCGAGCATCGATGCTGCGGAAATCGGTGTAGCGGCTGAAAATGGCGTCGTGACGCTGACCGGACATGTTATGAGTTACCCGCAAAAAATGGCCGCTGAAAGAGCCGCGTGGCGGATTAAAGGCGTCAAGGCGATCGCGCAGGAAATAGAAGTACGCCTGCCGGGTGATAAACGGCAAAACGACGATGAGATCGCGCAGCGTGCGATCAGCGTGCTGGCGTGGAATACGTCGATTCCGCGCGACGCCTTGCACGTTAAAGTACAAAAGGGCTGGGTGACCTTGACCGGTCAAGTGAACTGGAACTTTCAGCGTACAGTTGCTGAAGCCGATGTCCGCAAACTGTCGGGCGTGGTGGGAATCATGAACGACATCACGTTGACGCCCACGGTGTTACCGTCTGATGTAAAACAACGCATCGCGGATGCGCTGAAACGACACGCAGAAGTTGAAGCCGGCCGCATTCAGGTCTCGGTTCTTGATGGAGGCAAAGTCAGCATAGCTGGCGATGTCGACAATTGGGACGAGCGCCGCGCGGTTGCGCGTGCCGTGTGGTCCGCGCCGGGCGTTCGTGCCGTTGAAGATCACCTGCGGATAACTTAATCAACCACTGGCACCTTCTTAAAGCCACGACTTAGTACAGTAATTCAATGCCATCGTCGATGCCCTTGCCGGAAGGTCTCATCCCACGATTTCCGGCAACCGGGCAACCGTGATAGTGCGAACGGTCTAGCGGTGATAACGCACGCAATTCGCAAAGCGAAGCGTGCGCCGCGTATTCCGTTAGTTCTATTTGCAACCTTCGTTGAAATTTGGACCATTCTCGCGATCGCGGCACGCTATCGTCAGAATTGGTGGTGGGATCGCATAGTCAAGACCTGCTGCCCCGCTATCGCATGCCGACTCATAGATTCCGATTTGATACCGCAGGGTAGACGAATCTCAACGTGGCTTTGGGCACGAGCCATCGGGTCCTGAATGAGGGAACGCGGCACTAAATGCTTCCATGACTAATTCGGCCGCAGTCACGTGCATCACATCAGGATGTTTATCAAGGTAATTTAGGACAACCGGGCGTGCTTGATCGAAATCAATATGAGCGTCATAGAAAGAAATATCTTTATGCTTACGTGGAAGCGGTGGGCACCACAGGATTGGAACCGGTTTTTTATACCCAGACGATTCAAAGAATCCCTTAAATGCTGCCGCCGTGAGCGTATGAGTTTCAATAACGGCGTCCAGGTATGTTCTACAGATAAGCAACTTGACCTCATCGCTCGATGAACATGCAGCTTTCAGGGTGTCGCCTTCCATATCGCCGAATGCGGCGTGGACATACGCAAAAGTTAGTGCCGGAATTAAAAAGCGTTTTAATTGAATGTTCATGCTGTAAAGGTTAGGCCATTCTTGGCGTATCGACATTGCGCTATGTCATGAACGATAGAAATTGCAACGGGCCGAAATCGCGCGTCCATGGGATTTTCTTGAGCGCTTGTTAGCTGATGTCTGCGGAATGTTCCTTCCAATTGTCTCAGCCCCAGGCAACCACTGTCTGCATGGAACTCACCGGGCGTTGGATATTGCAGCGGGACGCTGCCAAGTGTCGCGGCGCTCGCGATGCGCCTCGAGAGCGTTCAACACCTTGCGTTTGATTCAGCTTTCCGGTCGGCATGATTCTGGCCTATGTCGGCGCCGTACTACTCAAACAATTCGGCGCGCATATCTTTGTCGCCAATCTGGTCGGGCTTGGGATGGCGCCCGATATGGGCGCGATGATGACGGCGATCATTCGCGCTAATTTTCGCGCCTTCTACAATGGTTCCCCGACGACTTCTCGCAACTGCCGCTCAGTCAGGGTCTCCTTTTCGAGCAATAGCGCCGCCGTCTTATCGAGTAGTAACCGTTTATCGCGCAAGATCGCTTGCGAGTTGGCGAAGGCTTGGGCAACGAAATCACGAACCGCGCAATCGATCTCGCGTGCCGTTTCTTCGCTGTACTTACGCACCTGGTTGAATAACGGCGGTGACAGGTCGAGATAACGATGGGGCGCCTCCTCGAAGGTCACCTGTCCCAATTTTTCGACCATCCCGAAGCGAGTCACCATTCCGCGCGCGATATCCGTCACCTTCGCGAGATCATCGGCGGCGCCCGTCGACACCTGCTCGAAGACAATCGATTCCGCAGCGCGACCGCCGAGCAACACGGCCATGCGATTATTAAGTTCGTCACGCGTCATTAAATAACGATCCTCGGTCGGTCGTTGAATGGTGTAACCGAGCGAGCCAATACCGCGCGGAATAATCGACACCTTGTGCACTTTGTCGGAACCAGCTAGGGACATCGCCACCAGTGCGTGGCCCATCTCATGGTAGGCCACCACCTTACGTTCATTGGCGTTGAGGAGTCGATTGCGCTTTTCCAAACCGGCGACGATGCGCTCAACTGCCGCAGTGAAATCGTCCATGGTCACCGACTCCCCGTCGCGACGCGTCGCAAGGAGCGCGGCCTCGTTGACCAGATTGGCGAGATCTGCGCCAGTGAAGCCGGGGGTCAGTGCCGCGATCCGTTCGGGAGCAACATCGGCGGCGAGTTTTGCCTTCTTTAAATGCACAGTTAGAATTTGTATGCGGCCAATTTTGTCTGGCCGATCGACCAACACTTGGCGATCGAAGCGGCCAGCACGTAACAAGGCCGGGTCGAGGATTTCCGGCCGATTGGTAGCCGCGAGCAGGACCAGCCCTTCGCGCGGGTCAAATCCATCGAGTTCGGCAAGCAGTTGGTTCAAGGTATGTTCCTTTTCATCATTGCCGCCGCCGAATTGGAACGCACCGCGGGCCCGCCCGAGCGCATCCAACTCGTCGATAAAAATGATGGCCGGGGCTTTGGTGCGCGCTTGCGCAAAGAGATCGCGAACGCGGGCCGCACCAACGCCGACAAACATTTCCACGAACTCTGAACCGCTGATGGAGAAGAATGGCACCTGGGCTTCGCCGGCGATCGCGCGCGCCAGCAACGTTTTACCGGTTCCAGGCGGGCCAACCAGCAGCACCCCTTTCGGCATGCGACCCCCAAGGCGCCCGTAGCTATGCGGATTCTTCAAAAAGTTGACGATCTCCTCGAGCTCGGCCTTGGCTTCGTCAACACCGGCGACATCCGCGAAAGTCACCTTGGTTTCATGTTCGACGTACACCTTGGCTTTGCTCTTGCCAACGGTCATGAAACCGCCCCCGAGTAGCCCCTGCTTCTCCATGATCTTGCGCGACATGAACATCCAAAAGCCGAAGAACATCATCACTGGCACGATCCACGACAGCAAATCGCGCACGAACGTATTCTCCGTTCCGCCGGAAAACTTGACGGGGTATTTCTGAAGATCCGCCGCAACGACAAGGTCAACACGCTTGGTCACGAACTCAGTCGGGCTGCCAGCTGTGGCATTTTTCAAATTGCCGCGAATGAAGTTCTCTGTGACCACCAAGTCATCAACCTGTCCGCTCTGCAGATAGGTCCGAAACTGGCTATACGGGATAAGCTCAACCAACTGATGTTGCCGCCATAGGCCTTGTAGCATCAGCACACCAACCACGGCGACCGCGACATACCAAAGATTGAACTCTATTTTTTTATCCATCGTGACCTCCCGTCGCTTGCAGGACCTTTTCTCGACAGCGCGACCTCAATGCTATCCGACGTGAGGTTGAATCTGGGGGCGAAACTAGGGCTTTACTGATCTTGGTCATTCGGCGCGACGGTTGTCTTGATACGTTGCGTTCACCAGCATGGATAACAATTTCGATGATGACCGAATGATCGTTTCTACTGTACGCGGATAGGGAATCGAGTTGTGCAACTGCCATTCGCGGATCGCGCTAGTGCCGGGATGGCGTTGGCCCGGGCCCTTGAGCCATGGCGCAGCGCCGAGGGGCTGTTGGTGCTTGCACTACCCCGGGGCGGCGTACCGGTCGCGTTTGAAGTGGCAGTAGCCCTTGATGCGGATCTCGATCTGATGCTGGTTCGCAAACTGGGCACGCCGGGTAATCCCGAACTAGCAATGGGTGCGATAGTCGCAGGCGACGTACGAATCCTTAACGCCGAAATCATCGATGCGCTGGCGATTCCAACGCAAGCTATCGACGCGGAGGTCGCACGCGAAACTCGCGAACTCGCGCGGCGGACACAGGTTTATCGCGGCGATCGCGCGTTGCCGACGGTCGCCGGGCGGACGTTGATTTTGATCGACGATGGCATTGCAACGGGCGCGACAATGCGTGCCGCGGTGGCCGCGCTACGCAGTCAACGACCCCTGGAAATAGTCGTGGCGGTGCCGGTCGCGCCGCTCGACTCTATCGCACAGTTGCGCCACGAAGCTGATGCGGTGGTGTGTCTTGCGACTCCGGAGCACTTCGGCGCCATTGGCTATTTCTACCGGAACTTCACGCAGGTCACGGACGACGAGGTCCGTGCGCTGCTGGCTCGCACGTGGCACGGGCAGCCGCCTTCGGCAGCATGATGATGGACCTCAAGCTTTTTGCACTGCGCGGCAGCGACGGATTCGGCGCCGAGGTCGCAGCTGCACTCGACATCTCCTTGGCGGCCCTCGAAGAACGCGATTTCGAAGACGGTGAATACAAAGCAAGATCCCTCGAAAACGTCCGTGGGTGCGACGTCTATGTGCTTCACGCCTTGTACGGCGACAGTCTTCAGAGTCCCAATGATAAATTGGTCCGATTGCTGTTCTTCGCCGGCGCGCGACGCGTCCGCTGCGGCGTGACTGCCGTGATGCCGTATCTCTGTTATGCGCGCAAGGATCGTCGCACGAAACCGCGCGATCCGTTATCAAGCCGCTATATCGCCCAAGTGTGCGAAGCGGTCGGAATCGCGCGGGTCGTAACCCTTGATGTCCATAATATCGCGGCCTACCAAAATGCATTTCGGATCCCGGCCGAGCGCCTCGAAGGCGGTGGTTTGTTCGTAACCGACCTAGCGCATCTTATCGGCCAAGATGCGGCGGTTGTCGTGCCGCCGGATGCCGGCGGCATTGGGTCTCGCTTCGAGTTGCAATCGTCTGCGTGCTAATTTGCTAGCAGCACAGTGTGTTTCGCCGCCAGGGATCGAAACGCTCAGCCGCTTATTTACCGACTTGCAGCACCGCAACGTGATCGAGGTTGCGCGTCGATTTGTGAAGATTCTATCGTTGGCGGTGTTGGAAGAATCAGCGATCGAGGACCGCCAATCAGGCGTTCGAACCGCCTAACGGCTGTATCACAAACCTGGACTCCTCGGCGACAAGCGGTTCTTGGCTGGTCATTTGCTGCGCTAACACCACGAGCGTTGCTTCGGACGGATCGTCGCCGCGCGCTGTACGCGCGACGATGCGAGCTTGAAGTACCGCAAGTGGCGCGTCACAGTCGAGGATAGCAAACCCGGCATGTAACCGGTCTGCCAATTGGCGAAACCGTGCGCGTTGATCGCGCCGCAAAAAGCACGCGTCGACTATCACCGAGTAGCCGGCCAAAATAATGATGCCGCACAGTGCCGCAAGCCGGTCGTAGGTAGACGAAGTCGCGGTCGGATTATAAATTCCGGCGTTTACCTCGCTTTCCGTTGACCCGGTGCTGGGCACGCCGTTTAGGCGCCGCCGCTCAACATCCGACCGCAAAATAATATAACCCCCAGCGGCCGCTAGGCGGCGGCTCTCCCAAGATTTTCCGCTGCCCGCGAGCCCATGCGTAATCACCAAACGCAGAGGCGGTGGCGCGCTCAAATACTGCGCGGCAAGCAGCAGGTGCCGGCGTTGACGTGTCAGCAGTGCGGATTGCACGTCCACTGTAGTGTGCCGTCGACTGAGTTCCGCGACCTGTGCGCGAACCAAAGAACGATACGCGCAGTAAAGAGGAAGCAATTTTAGACCGGTGTAATCACCGCACGTAGCAAGGTAGGTATTGAGTAAATGATTCGATAATGCGCGAGCGCCACGATAATCAAAATCCATCAGCAAAAACGCGATATCACTCAGGGTATCGATGAACCGCAATTCATCGTCGAACTCGATACAGTCAAACGGGACCCAGCGGGAGCCGATACGAACAATGTTCGAGGCATGCAGATCGCCGTGGCAGTCACGAATGAAACCGCCTTCGTGGCGCGCTGCCAGCAGTGTCACGGATGCCGCGAGCCGCGCGCGATACTGCCCCACGGGGTTTACTTCCAGCTTGGTCAGCGAATTGACGGCGCCAGCCATCTGAATTTGGGCTAGCGCACTCGTTCCAAAGCGGCCGGCGGCGCGTGGCGCGCCCAAATGACCTTCAGCTAACGACTTCCCCAGCGCTTCGACCGCACTCGCATCAAGTTTTCCCGCTTCGATTAACTGGTCTAGTTGTTCGGTCTGCGCAAATCGGTGCATCCGAACCGCGAACTCAACCGCGGGACCTGTGCCGCCGACAATAAACTCGTTGCCGACGCGCGTGATTAGGACGACCCCGCGATAAATCTCGGGGGCGAAACGCCGGTTTAAAGTAACCTCCCGCTGACAGAAATATTCGCGTTGGGCCAGGTTCGAGAAATCGAGAAAACCTAGGTTGACCGGCTTTTTGAATTTGTAGGCTTCGTCGCCCGCCAGCAGCACCGTCGAAATATGCGTGTCGACGCGGTCACACGCGATCCCCCTACGCGCGAACGCCGCGCTGAGATCGTCGATTATCCGGTCTAATGTATTTGTGATGCTTTCCGCCATCTGGGTTGTATCGGGAGCGGTCACCGAGGCACATCCGCCTCGACTCATCGCCCTACGTCGCGCGCGCCCGCTGCTGAGTTTATGCTCGGGCAATTATTTAGCCGAAACCGTTGCACGCGGGTTGCGCCGCATGAAACAATCGACCTGCCTTACACCGAGTAATTAGACACGTCATCCCTTCTTAATAGATCCCTCGTTATGCGCCGCGCGTGTCACCTACCGCGGTATTCGCTGACCACGGCGTGGAAAGTTCGGGCAAAGCGCGATTTGAGCAATATTGCGCCGTTTGTAGACGAAGCGGCCCTGCGCGGTCGATTAGTCGAGACGCTGATTTATTTGCGCTCGATTCAGCTACCATAGTTCAAACAAGTGTCGTGCGACAGCGCGTTAGCCAAAAAAACGCGCTGTCGTCACAATTTGAAATGCTAATGACGCAAATTCGATAGCGCGTGGCGGCAATATCGAATTCAGCCCTAAATACACCACTTGCTCGCGTCGTTTTGATCCTTTTCCGAGTCCATTTCGTTTATGACAATGCGAATTTGACAAGGCTCGTTGTCCAATTGGTTTATCACTAGCTCGGCGACAAACGAGCCACCATCATGGCGTTGGATCCGGAATGGCATCCGGGCATGGGTTAAGAACTCCAAGGTCGAATCGACATGACCATCACGGATTGCCGTCTTGGCACCAAAGCGGGGAATAATTTTTGACACGTGGGCTGCAAGTAGTTCACGTTGCTCGGCACAACAAAGATGCGCTGCGCCATTACTGCATTCCGTGATTATTCCCTGGTCATCAATCGTGAGTGTCGCCGGCGCAGACTCCATCACGTCGCGCGCCACGCGGTTAACTGGTTTCAAATTGCTGTTCTTTGGAATTGGCACTTCCATGGTCTAACCCTCCGTAGTTATTCGATTGTTATCGTATAAGAACGAATCTTACGGTAATGAATTACCTACGCCCGAACTTGACTCGTGTCAATCACGCGACGATTACCAACAAATTGATGCGCACTTACCGACAATCGAGAACAATCGCGCCTTGAACACCGCCTTGGCGCAGTAAGTCGATTGCCCGATTCGCGGCGGCTAGCGGTTGTACTTCGACCTGCGTCTTAATGGGCACACGCGGCGCGAGCGCGAGAAACTCAAGCGCATCGTGGCGCGTCAAATTGGCGATCGACAGCAGCTTCCGCTCGCCCCACAACAGGCTGTAATCGAAGCTTGGAATCGTACTCATATGAATCCCGCCACAGACCACTCGACCACCCTTAGCGACAACGCTAAGCGCAAACGGAACCAAGCTACCTAGCGATGCGAAAAGAATCAGCGCGTCTAACAATACCGGTGGTCGGGTGAGCGAGTCGCCGGCCCACACGACGCCCAAGGTGCGTGCGAAAGACTGCGCTCGATCGTCGCCCGGACGCGTAAAGGCATACACCTCGCGCCCTTCATACACTAGGACCTGGGCGATTAAATGCGCGGCGGCCCCAAATCCTACCAACCCGATGCGGCGGCCGTCGCCAGCGCAGCGCATGGCGCGATAACCGATCAAGCCCGCGCACAACAACGGCGCGGCCTCGGTATCGCTATACCGATCGGATAAGGGAAAGGTAAAGGCCGCTTTCGCGGCGACGTATTCCGCATAGCCGCCGTCGCGATGGAAGCCAGTAAATTCAGCGTGATCGCAAAGGTTCTCTAAGCCACGCGTGCAGAACTGACAGTGCTCGCACGTGGCGCCCAACCACGGGATACCCACCCGCTGCTGTTCTGCAAGCACCGCAACCTGATTACCACGCTGCACAATCCGGCCGACAATTTCGTGACCCAAGATCAGCGGCTGCTTAGGTGGCGTAAGCTCTCCGTCAATGATGTGTAGATCGGTACGGCAGACGCCACACGCACTAACTCGCACTAACACCTCGTCGGCGGCACAGTCGGGTAGCGGCGCCGCGACGGCGACTAGCGGTGCTCCTCGCCCCACGAAATGCATCGCGCGCATTAGATAATTCCTTGGTTTTATGCGCTTCGGTTTTATGCGCCCGGCCCCTTCAGCCCAATTCGGCGGCCGCCCGGCTCTCGTCTTTCTTCACGTCCGGAATTTCTGTCATGGTCGCTTCGGTCAGAAGTGGCTCCGATCCTATTCGCGTTGCCATAGTATAAACGGCGCCTCGCTCGGGATCCGTGCCTCTGGATGATAGGCGGTGATGCGCGGCGTGAAATCGGCGGACGGCCGAGATGCCCGAACGCTTGTCCGATACACATAGGCGTTCAAAGCGCCGGGGATCATTGCTTGGCGCTGCATTTGTTGGCACAACCGCGGCGCGGCGCCGCTGGGATCAGCATAGAGTTCGACTTTGATGGAGTCGGATTTAAGCTCACCTAAATAAACCGGTGCGTAAAAATTCCAGTAGTCGTCCGCGAGTTTGATCTCCAACGTGCCGAATCTGACCTGATGCCAACGTTGTCGCAAGTTGGTATACCACGCGTCGAGTTCTGTCGCTAATAGCCCCTGGTTTCGACTGCGTCGCTGAAAGGCATCGGCCGCCGGGCGATAGTGTTGATTGAGATATTGTTGCAGCATTCGATTGCTACTGAACTTTGGCGCGAGCATTGAAATGCTAGCGCGGATCCGTTTAACCCACTGCTCCGGAACGCCTCCGGCGGAGCGGTTGTAAAATGCCGGGACAACTTCGGCTTCGAGTACTTGATAAAGTTGCTCTGCTTCAATCGCTGACCAGCCGGACTCGTGATGTTCTCGCCCATCACCAATCGCCCAACCTAGGTCGGGTGCATAAGCCTCAGCCCACCATCCATCGAGTTCCGAAAGATTAAGCCCGCCATTGGCAAGCACTTTCATGCCGCTCGTCCCGCAGGCTTCCCAAGGTCGATTCGGGGTGTTGATCCAGACGTCCACGCCTTGCACCAGTTGCTGCGCCAACGCTATGTCGTAGTCTTCCAAAAACACCACGCGACCACGCACCTCCCACCGACGGATGAAGTCCAGCCACTCACGAATCAGGATTTTCCCCATTTCGTCGTCGGGATGGGCTTTGCCGGCGACGATAATTTGGATCGGACGTTTGTCGCTCAACACCAAGCGCGCTAGCCGGGCCGGCTCGTGCAGGATTAGGTTAGGACGTTTGTATTCGGCAAAGCGCCGCGCAAATCCCAGCGTTAACACATTAGGATCAAGGTAACGGTGCGCCTCATTTATTTGCTCCGGCGGCGCGCTACATTGCCCCAATTGGCGCGCTAGGCGTGCGCGCGCGTAATGTACGAGATCACGGCGTTGCGCCCCACGGAATTCCCACAGCGTATTATCGTCAAGCGCTTGAATCTGCTTAGTCAGATTCTCCACATCGCCATGCCAGCGGCGTTTACCACAAGCATCCGTCCACAAGGTATCGGCCCAGGCAGAATCCCACGATGGAACATGCACGCCATTGGTAACGTGACCGATGGGAATCTCAACTTCTGGCCAGCGGGGATAAAGGTCGCTAAACAAACGCCGGCTAACCACGCCGTGCAGTTCGCTGACGCCGTTGGCGGTGGCGCACCCGCGCAACGCAAGGAATGTCATGTTAAACGGTTCCGCGTCATCGTCCGGATTCTTACGGCCGAGGGCGAGCAAGTCCCGAAGCGAGATATCGAATTCGGCCAAATGATCGCGGAAATAAGGGAAGTACTTCGCAATAAGATCGGGCGAATAGATATCGAACCCAGCGGCGACTGGGGTGTGGGTGGTGAATACATTGCCGGCCCGGGTCGCCCACAGCGCTGCTCCGAACGCACTAGCATTTTTTTTCATGAAGCGGCGCGCGCGCTCGAGTACCACGAACGCCGCGTGACCCTCGTTTAAATGGCAGACGTCGATCTCAAGATTGAGTTGTTCGAGTATCCGCCAGCCGCCAATCCCCAACACCATCTCTTGCATCAGCCGCATCTCAACGCCGCCGCTATAGAGCTTAGCCGTAATTCCGCGATCGCTCGGGCCATTTAAAAGATCGTTACTATCGAGTAGATAAAGATTTATGCGGCCCACATTCGCGCGCCAAACTCGTAGTAATAAAGTTCGGCCTGGCAGCTCCAGCGTTACTTTCAGCCAACTGCCGGTTGCGTCGCTCACCGGTTGAATCGGTAAATCGCTAGGATCGTTATACGGATAGACTTCGATCTGGCGATCGTTCGCATCGATCAATTGCCGGAAATAACCCTCCTGATACAACAATCCAATACCGATGACCGGCAAGGCGAGATCGCTGGCAGTTTTAAGAAAGTCGCCGGCTAAGATGCCGAGCCCACCGGCGTAGAGTGGCAGCGCCTCGCTAAGGCCAAATTCCAGGCTAAAGTAGGCGATGTTTTTGACGCCAAGTTCTGACGCGAATTGATCGCACCAGGCGGGTTGCTGCAAATAACGCTGGCGATGATCGATCGCACGCCGTAGGTCCTGCCGAAAATCCGGGTCATGCGCTAGTTTCTCAAGCTCGTCGTTTGAAATATTCTGCAGGATCGCCCAGGGATTTTGCGTGCGTTCCCACAGCTCGCCGTGTCTTCGCCATAATGAGTCGGCGGCGTGGCTCCATGTCCAGTGTAAATCGAGCGCCAATTCGGTAAGCGGCTCCAATCCTTCGGGCATCGCACGCGGCAGGGAATGATAAAGCATGGGGGTCATCCGATAATGGGAATTGACCGCGATGGTCTTGACTGGCGCAATCCTAAGACAGGGATGAATTGGAATGCAGCATACTGCGATCGTTTACGCTGGGATTGACGGTCGTCAATCCCAGCGTAATTCATTGCTTAAATCAGCGCGATTGAAACGCACAGATGGCGGATGGCGTCGTCGAACCGACAATTTCTTCCTTCAGGACTTTTGCGACTCTGCTCAGCGGACAATAGATCTGCATTGCGGACGCAGCGCCGTCGACAGGTTGAACATCTCGTTCTTGCGATCACGGGTAAAGCCGCAATAAACCTCGGTGTTGACCTTCAGCCCGGATTCGCCCGGCGCAATGATGAAGGTATAGCTCGGATCGCAGTTTCCACCGCATTGCCGATAAAGCAATTTGCCGTCCGCACCCAAGCCTTGCGAGAACTGCATAATCCAGGCATCGAACTTCTCGATGCTAGAAAATTCGTGCAGCCCGTATTTCAACGGTCGCTTACCGGTCTCGTTTGCCAGGCGAACACAGAGGAGCTCCTGTTCAGCTTTCGGTAACAGGGCGACCGGCGCCACTCTAAACACGATATGGGGCGTCTGTTCCGGACCGCAGGACGCGCGGCAGTTTGCTTTTCGTGCAGCGGCCGCGGCATCGACCGCGGCGCCAAGCAATTTCTTCGCGACCGCGCGAATCGATGTTGGATGCTCGGCAAAATTGTACATAACACCAGCGGAGCCCTGTTCCGTCTGTAGTGGCATCTCGGCAGGCGGCACACTACAGGCCGATATGTTTGATGCTGGCGCTTTTGCGGCAGGCGTTGTCGATATGGGCGGCGTGATGGCATCGGCTCGACTCGGGGCCGCGACTACCGCGAACATAAAGCCAAGGATGCGAATAATGACGTTGCGCTTGTTGATTGGATTACTCCTGCTTCGGTTTTGTTACGGTAATACAGGGTGCATCCTGTCGCTGAGATGAATACACGCTGATCAGTCACGACCCTGCACTGTACAACTTTGGTGCGACACGGCCACCACCGCAGGCACACTTACAAGTCAAGATTTAAACGACGCTCTTCGGTTTAGAATGTGTTATCGTCACTGCTTCGTCTTCCGCAACCGCTCTGGCTCCAAGAAAGTGACCTGCCTGTCATGTTCGGCGTTTATCCCGAGTCAGTAACCCACCCCGCATGCTGAGTAAACCTAATCTTTAACGACGTCGCCCATTATTTATTTACCCACCAGACTTCGACCCAAATGTTTTGGTTCGCGCTGATTATCGCCTCCTTATGGGCAGCCGAGACCAGGGCATTATCGCAATCGGTCGCCGTGAAGTGGCGGCATAGCTCGCTAAACTCGCTCTTCATTGTGTCGGCGCTGCCCATTCAGGTCGTGATGATGCTGGTCTGCGGTTGCGTGGCGGCGTGGGCAACGCGTCACCACTGGGGCCTCGTTTATCTTCTGCCGAACGCCGACCACCCGTTGATCAAGTACGGATTGATGTTCGTGGTGCTCGATATGCTTGATTACGTGTATCACGTCACCATGCACCACGTAGCGGCCTTCTGGCGTTACCATCTGGTGCATCACACGGACCAGGCCGTGGATGTCTCGACCACCGTGCGCGAGCATCCCGGCGAAACTTTTATCCGCAACTGCTTCCTGATACTTTGGGTTTTCCTGTGCGGAGCCTCGGTTGAAATTCTAATGCTGCGGCAAATCGCCGACACTGCGTCGAATCTCTGTGCGCATACCGCGATTCGCTTGCCGCCGCGCGCAGCGCGGATTTTGGGGTGGCTGTTCATCACGCCGAACCTGCATCACGCGCATCATCATTTTGAAATGCCAACCACCAACAAAAACTACGGCGATGTCTTCAGCGTCTGGGACCGCCTATTCGGCACGTTCACGGATCTTGCCCGCGAAGACACGGTGTTCGGTTTGGAAACCCATATGGATGGCGCGGGTGACGCCCGGCTGCTCGCGCTGCTCGCCGGCAGTCGCGCACGGCTTTCGACTTTGCGGAGAAATTACTTTCGCGTCTGAGCGCCACACCGAATAGTCCGCGATTACCCAATTCATTCCAATGTAGCTACCGGTGAGTCTCGGCGCGCGCGACCGCTCAACAAGAAAGTCAGTGCAGGAAGAAAGAGCAACACCAACGGGACGGCCGCGATGAGGCCGAAGATGATAGCGGTGGCAAGCGGCTGTTGAAGTCCCGCTTCCCGGTTTAACCCCAGCGCGAGCGGGCTCAGGGTGAGAACTGCGATCAGCGCGGACATCAGAATAGGACGCAGTCGTTGCGCGCCGGCCGCGCGCAACGTGGCGAGATCGAGCGCCCTATCGAGATCCAACTCGCTGAGATAGAAGATTACGAGTTCGGTTACCATCCCGACCACCATCGTGAGCCCCATCAGCGCCGAGATATCGAGGCCGATGCCGGTGAGCCACAGCCCGGCCAATACCGCGGCGGCAGATAGCAGAATGGTCGCCAGCGCGGCCACCGTCAACGCAGTGCGCGCGAAGATCACGGTCAACAGCAGTGCCGTCAGCAGCAAGGCCGCGACGAAGACTAGGGTTAGATCCACAAAGCTCTTCTGTTGTTCGGCATAGAGACCGCCGTAGTCGACACGGATCGCGGTCGGCAACTGCAAACCGGCGATCACCGTGCGAACTTCGCGCATCGCCGACCCCAAATCACGGCCCTCCAGACGCGCGGTCACCGCGATCAAAGGCGCCAGATCTTCGCGCGTGAGCTGTTGCTGGCCCGGGACGATTGCTACCACGGCAATCTGATCGACGCGGACCGTATGACCGTCCGGTGCGGTCAGTACCAAATTGGGAATGGCCGCCGCGCGACTGCGCAGCCCGGCCGGGCCGCGGACGCGAACGGTCACCAACTGCGCCCCAATCCTCACCTGGGTCGCTGCGATACCGCCGACCAGCGCTTCGATTTGCGCGGCTACCCCACCGACATCGAGGCCGTGCTGCGCCGCGGCGGCGGGATTTACACTGACGCTGATAGCATCGCCGGCGACACGCAGGCCGTCGATCACTTCGACTACCCCTGGGATCTTGCCTAGCGCCGCACCGACTTGACGTGCGGCATTCGCCAGCGCCTTAGGATCGTCGCCGAACAGCTTCACCTCGATCGGCTGCGGGACCGCAGTGAGGTCGCCGATCAAGTCCTCCATGAGCTGGATAGTCTCGATGGTGAGTCCGGGAACTCGCGCCGCAATCTCAGCGCGGAGTTCGGCCATGATGTCCGTGATCGGGCGCCGCGCGCCACGACTCAGACGGATGAAATAGTCGCCTTCGTCGGCTTCTGTAAGACCGCCGCCGAGCTGCGCACCCGTCCGTCGTGAATAGCTCTCGACCTCCGGCGTCGCGGTGATGATCTGTTCCACCTGACGCAGGAGACGGTCGGTGTCGGTGAGCGCGGCACCCGGTTGTGCCTTGTAGTCGAGTACGAAACCGCCTTCGTCCATTCGCGGCATGAAGCCCGATGGCACGTGCAACCACGCGAGATATCCGAGTCCGGCCATCCCAAACCAAACCAACCCGACGAATAACCCCGGCCGCGCGAACGCGCGCGCCGCCGACCATGCATAAACGCGGTGCAGTCGATCCATGAAGCGACCCGCGTGCGCGACGACTTCGGCATCTCTGGCGGACAGCCAACGCGCCACGATCAATGGGATCACAAACCGCGCATAGAGCAGCGACACCGCGAGCGCGGCAACCAT
Organism: Gammaproteobacteria bacterium; assembly: GCA_016191285.1. Lineage (GTDB taxonomy): Bacteria > Pseudomonadota > Gammaproteobacteria > CAIKBL01. Next base: position 107,148 of record JACPPA010000023.1, on the reverse strand, counting down.
GGTCACCGCCAGCGCCTTGAAGAAGCCACCCGTCACGCCGCCGACAAAAGCCAGCGGCAGGAACACCACGATCGTGGCAGTGGTCGAACCGACCAGCGGCCTGCCCATCTCGGCGGCGGCGCGCAACAGCCCCGCGGCGCCGCGCGCCTTGCCCTCCTGCAGTCGGCGCATGACGTGCTCCAACATCACCACCGCATCATCGACGACCAGTCCCACCGCGGCAGCCATCCCCCCCAAGGTCATCATGTTAAAGGTCATGCCGAGCGAGAATAGTAAAAGGCATGTCGCGGCCAGGACCCCCGGTAACATCAGACCGGTGATCACCATCAGACGCACTGAACGCAGGAACCAAAAGAGCACCACGCCGGCGAGCACCGCGCCGAGCAGAATGGCGTCGCGCACCGAATTAGCGGCGCCCATCACGAGTTCCGACTGATCGTAGAACGGTTTGACGCGCACGCTTGGCGGTAGACCCACTGTCTGCAAACGCGCGCTCACCGCGTGAACGATCGCCACCGTGTCGCCCGTGATCGCTTGGCGTATGTTCAGGAGCACCGCGTTCTGCCCATCGGCCGCGACGCGAAGATAATTGGGTTCGACGTCGGAGTGGATCGTCGCGATCTGCCCCAGCGTGACGACGCCGGCACCGGCTTGAGCGCCAACCTTGACCGGGATCGAAGCGAGCTCCGCGCTGTTGCCCAGCAAACCGTGAGCGAGCACGAGGTAGAGCCGATGCCGATCCTCAAGGCGTCCGACACCGCGAATGTCGTTGGTCCTGCCAAGCGCCGCGGCGACATCGGTGAGGCTCAAGCCCACGGCCTGTGCGCGCAACGGATCGACGTCCACCGCGAACTCGCGCGGCGCGCCGCCCAACACGTCGACGCCGGCGACACCAGGCACCGCCGTCAGCGCCGGGCGCACTTGCAGTTCGGCGATCTGGCGCAGCGCCTGTTGATCCAGGGTTCGCGAGGTGAGCGCAATACCGAGTACGGGGAAGATCGTTGGATCTGCCCGCCGTACATTGAAGCGCGTACCGGGCGGCAGATCTGGGAGCAGCGTCGCGAGCGCGCTCTGCGCGGCTAGCTTGGCGGCTACCATGTCCTCGCCCCAGTTGAAGTTGAGCGCGACTTCCGCGGCGCCGCGACTGGTTGTGGAACGGATCCGCGTCACGCCAGGCACGGCGCGCAGCGCGATTTCAATCGGCCGCGTGATCGCGGCCGCCATTTGCGCCGAATCCCGGGCGCCCGCATCGATCGCGATGACCACTCGAGGATAGTCAATGTGTGGGAAAAGGGCGACGGGGAGCCGCATCGCAGCGATGATGCCGCCAAGCGTGAGAAGCAGTACCGCGAGCCAGATCGCGCCCGCGTGATCGTTCATCGCCAGTTTCACCGGGTACGAACCTGCATGCCGTCATCGAGCGCCGTGCCACCTTCGATGACTACCGCCGCGCCGGCCTCAAGGCCCTTCGTGAGGGCGATGCGCGTCGTCGACGCAGCGCCTGTTTCCACGTCACGACGATGCGCGACCCCTTCCTGCACGACAAACACATACGGCTGGCCCGCGTCGTCGAGTAACGCCGCATAGGGGATGGTGACGACATCGCTTGCAGCGGTAATCGCAACGTCGGCCGTGAGCGTTTCGCCGGCGCCGATCCCACTCCCCTCTGGCAACGCGGCATACACCGCGGCCAGCCGCGTCTGCGGATCGACCACGGGGTCGATCGATAGAATCGGCACCGTGAGTACCGTGCCGCCATAGGCAGTCGAGATCTTAAGGCGCGCGCCGGTGTCGAGCTTGCGTGCGTTTGCCGGATCGATGCCGAAACGCGCGCGTAGATCGTCGTGGGTCGTGATGGTGGCAACCGGCGTTCCCGCCGGAACGAGAACGCCCGGGCCCGCACCAAGGCTGTCGACATAGCCGGGCGCGGTCGCGCGCAACGTGAGCGAGGCCGCCGCCATGGTGCGCGTAAGACTAACTACGGTGGCATCGGCACCTGCCGCGGCGGCGCGCGTGGTTTCCACTTCGGCGTCCCCGATCAGACCATCGCTACGCAGTCGCCGGGCCCGGGCATAGGCTTCGTCCGCCGCGCGTTGTTCCGCGGTCGCCTTGGCCAGCGCGAGCTGTGAGGTGGGGCTCGGCGTCAACTCAGCGATCACCTGACCGCGTTGTACGGCGGCGCCAACGGGTGCTGCGATGCGCGATAGACTGGCTTCTACCGGTGCGGACAATACGTAGCGGCCGCGCGCGCCGTGCTCGGCCACGCCGTAGAGTGTCAAGGTCGTCGCGATCGCGCCGCGCTCGGTCGCCCCGAGTGCCACGAGCGCCACAGGATCTCGAGCTTTCGGTTCGTCGTTGGGGCCCGCGCACGCGGCAACCACCAGGCAGGTAGCCAGCGCCAGGTTTTTCGTCATCGTGTCCAGGTCTCCTGCCGGGTTCCGGTGAGCAATTCAAGGGCAATCGTCTGTTCACGCAGATCCTGCTCGCTCTTGGCGAGCAGGATCTGTTTATCGCGTAAGACTTGTTCGGTCGCGTCCGCGGTAGCGAGCGCCAGATCGCCACGCTTCGCGGCGTCGCGGCTAGCGGCTGCAAAGCGGACGATTGCGGGCAACTCGCGGAGGAAATCCGCGCGCTGCCGCTTTGCGAGCTCGATGCCGTTTATCGCCGCCGCGATCTCCGCGCGCGCCTGGAACACCCGTGCCTCGTACTCGCTCTTCAGGGCCTCGCGGGTCGCCTGCTCGATGGCGATCCCGCCGCGGTTGCGATTCCACAGCGGCAACGTGAAGGTCACTGCGGGACCGAGCAGTGTATTGCCCGCCGAATCGCGGCTGGGATTGATGGTAAGGCCGAGGGCCGGAAATTGATCGAGCACGGCCTTACGCACGGCGGCTTCCTGTGCGAGATAGCCTGCTTCAAGCGCTTGCAGGTCGGTACGCCCGGTTTGGGCTAGCGTAAGTAATTGCTCTGCGCTCGGCGGATCGGCGGGCAGCGGCGCGGACGCAAGCTGCAGAAGTTGCCGTGGCGGCAGACCCAGCAGGCGCGTCAATTCCAAATGTGCCGTTGCCAGTTCGCGCGCGGCATTGCGGTAGCGCTCGGCGGCGTCGAGGGCGGCGAGACGCGCCAAGTGCACTTGATCGGCCGTCAGATCGCCACGTCCAGCCGCGCGCAACATGCGCTCGAGAAGTACCTGGGTGGCATCGCGGCTTGCCGCGGCCAACCCCACTCCACGCTCCAGGCCGGCGACCCGGACGGCCTGGAGACGGGCCTGACCCGCGGTCTGCCACTCGGCCCAGGCTAGATCGAGCCGCACCTGCTTGACTCGCGCTCGCGCTTTGGCGAGTTCGACCGGCCGCGTGCGCAATGCATTGAGTTCGAGACCCAACGCACCTGCAATGTTGAGTAATTGATCGGGTCCGGACAACACCTTGTCGACCCCCAGGCTGAAAGTCGGATCGGGCAACAGACCGGCGGCGAAGGCTTGCGCATCGGCAATGCCGGCGCGCAGACGCAAGGCCTTGAGATCCGGATTGGCGATCACCGCGATCACCGCGACCGCATTCGCATCGAGCGGTTCACCGAGATCAATTGACGTCGGCGCGAGGAAGGGCCCGTCGATCGTCGCGGCCGCGCGCGCGAGCGCGGCGCCGGCGGGCGACTTCAGCGGCGCCGGTTCGACGTCGAGCGGCAGTGGTCGGTAATGCGCGCATGCGCCGAGCAGCGCGACCATCATGAGGAGCGCATCACGCAGCACTAGGCAGCGATCCGCGACCAAAGTAGCGAGACGCGGAGGCCCGGGCCATTGTCTTCGATCACCAATTCCGCCCGATGAATCGCCGCGATCGCCGCGACTAGATTGAGGCCTAGACCATGGCCAGGCGTCGAGCGGCTGGCTTCCAGACGCCCGAAGCGCCGTACCATGCGTTCACGATCTGCGCTCGCCACGCCGGGCCCATTGTCGGCCACCGTGAGGCGTGTGTTTCCGTCAGCCGCGGCGAGCCGCAAAAGGATGCGTGTTTTCGGCGGCGTATAACGCTGCGCGTTGTCGAGCAGGTTGATCACCGCTTGCACGAGCAGTTCGTGATCGCCGTTCACCACCACGTGCGGCGCTATGGCGCATTCCAATGTGCGATCGCCGTCGGCCACGGCGGGCGCATAACTCTCACCTAAGTCGATCATTAGCTGGCTGAGATCGATACGCGCGAACGCGCGGCCCAAGGCGCCGCCTTCAACTTCGGAAATACGCAGAATCGCCGCGAATAGCGCGAGCAATTCGTCGCTTTGCGCGATCGCCTGTTCGAGTGCGGCGCGTGGGTTGCCGGTGTCGCCGAGCGCTCTTTCGAGTTGGTTGCGCAGTCGTGCCAGCGGCGTGCGCAGATCGTGGGCTACATCGCTCGACACCTGGCGCAGGTTGTCGAGCAGCGCGGCGATCCGGTCCAGCATCGCGTTGAGCGTGACGGACAGTTGATCGAATTCGTCGCCGCGCGCACTCACCGGCATGCGCCGGCCGAGATCGCCCGCCATGATGATCCGCGCAGTTCCGCTGAGATGGCTGAGCCGCCGGCGGAGGTACGCGCCGAGCAGCAGTGCACCCACCATCCCAATGATTAGTACCACCACTAGCGCCATCGAAAACAAGCTCAGGATCGTCGCGTCAATCCGCTCAACCCCTTCGCGATCCACGGCCACCACCAGCCGCGTGCCGTCGGGCAGCTCGGTGGCCAACGCGCGGGCGGCATCGCTGCCCTCATGCGGATCCACGAATACAATGTCGTGCCAACCCGGCGGGGGCCGTGGCGTGTTCAACCCGCCGGCAATGCGTCGCCCCTCGGCATCGAACAAGGCGTAGCCGAGATTGGTTATGGTGTTGCCGACTTCGCGCTCGCCGATGGCGTCGGACAGGCCCGCGCGGCCGTCTTGATCAAATTCCCGCAAAAGTCCAGCGGTCTCCTCCGTGATGTGGGTACTCTCCTGTCGTTTGAAATTAGCGTCGGCGGCGCAGTAGACCGCGACTCCCAGCGGAACCATGGTTAGCACAAATGCCGCCGAATACGTGAACGCGATGCGGTAAGCGGCGCTATTGAGGAGTCTAAACATCCGTGCGCATGCGATATCCGATGCCCCGTAGCGTCTCGATCGGATCGGCGGCGCGCCCTTCATTTAGCTTCGTGCGCAGACGACTCAGATGACTCTCGACAATGCTCGTCTGCGGGTCGAAATGAAATCCCCACACCTGTTCGAGGAGCATGGTGCGCGTCACGACCCGCCCGGCTTGTCGCATCAATTGTTCTAACAACTTTATTTCGCGTGGTTGAAGATGAATCTCGCGTCCATCGCGTCTTACTTTACGCTGCAGTAAATCTAGTGAAATAGAGCCGACTTGGAGCTGCGTGACGCTCTCGCCAAGCGGCGGGCGACGGAGCAGCGCAGTGAGCCGGGCAGCCAGTTCCGCGAAGGCGAACGGCTTGATGAGATAGTCATCGGCGCCGGCTTCGAGACCCTCCACGCGATCCGCGATGCCACCCAGTGCGGTCAACATGAGCACTGGCGTGCGGGTGCCGGCGGCCCGCACCCGCTTTAAGACCTTTAGTCCATCGAGTTCGGGCAGCAGTCGATCAAGGACGATCAAATCAAACACTTCCTCGCGACAGCGTCGTAATGCTTCGGCGCCGCTCGCCACCCATTGTGAGACGTAACCGAGATCGGCCAGTCCCTGCGTTACAAATGCTGCCGTGTCTTCGTCATCCTCGGCGATCAAGACGCGCATGTTGGCGGTATCGATTGTTACGCCTCAATCCTTGGCGTCCAATGCTTCGTAGCTATCCTCGACAATTTTCCCACTATTGGCGTCCACGCCTATTTCGTGGATCCGCTGGCCTTGCCGGATGTCGAAACTGTAGCGCCAGGCGCCACTCTCCTGCTCGTATTCGGCATCGACCACCACCCCGGGTGCAATGTCGAGGGCGATTGACTGTGCCTGTTTAATCGAGAGCTTTGCAGGAGGATTGGCTTTTGCGTTTACGGCTGAAACGGTTGTACTTAATGCGGCGATGCCCACCAAGACTAGCGCGCGAATGATGTTCATGTGTTTCTCTGTCGGTAAAGTGAGATGCAATCATAGGCCGGTCGCGCGCACCACCTAGAATACAGTTTCCCAAGGTTCATCGTGATCGGGCCTACGCTCGGCGCGGATAAGGGAAGGCGTACCTACGAATGCTTATTTACGGACAGGGGAAAGCCTTATTCAGCGCGCGCAAGGCTAAGCTGCTCGCGCTGCTGTGCAATTCTTCAGGATGTTCGTTCATGCCTTTGACGACAACTAACCGGATCTGGTCGAGTGTAACGTTGCTCGGCATGCAGAATTTGGGCGGGATCCCTTTCCAGTCGACCAGCGTTTCGTGCGTGTCCACGGCCGACTCAAGATAGCCAAGGCATTGCGCGCGGCCCGCGTTTACGTCCGCCGCTTCGCACCACGCATGCAGCGTGTCGCCATCGATAAAAAATTCGTCATTCGCCTGCACCTGTAGGCCGGTCGTGGCCAGCGCCGCGCCTAAGATTACCGGCCAATGTCGTGGGCGAGCATACACCCCACGGTTGCGCGGTCCCCGCCGCGTACTCACCAGGTCACTGCTTCTTCGCTGACCTTGATATTGACTCGCGACCACGTGAGTTTAACCGCCTCCGCGGTTCCGCCGACCCCTAACTTGAAATTGCCAAGATTAAGTTCGCTGGCCGGGCGCACCAAGAGTTGACTCACGCTATGCGCGGCCTCGACGGGTTCGAGCATGCGCGGCTGCCAGCGACCGAAGACTTTTTGATTGTCGACATATTCTTCCGTCATGCCGGTACGAATGAACGGCAACATCAGGGACGCCGCACTCACCAAGTCGCTGGCTTTACCGAGATTGACCTTGAGCACTTCGGGTAGTTTCAGCACCGCCCAATTGGCGACCACATAGCCGGGCACCGCGGCGCCCGGTTCCAACGCTTGCATCGAGGAGATGTAAATCAATTGGAGGGCTTGCTTGTGATAGAGCGCTTCGCCCGCCCACAGATGCGTCATCGCCACGAACCCGTCGATCTTGGTATTCATCACGAGCGACGATTCCGCAAGATTTTCGATGAATTCCTGGCGAACCCGCGTCCGGCGTTCGGCCCGGCTCTCGCCCTCGATTTCCGGCAAGGCACGACCAAACCGGTAGCCCTTTTCGGTCAAACCGGAATTGCAAATGACGATATCCGGCCCCTTGTTTCCCATCTGCTCGATGACATAACTCCGCGACGCCCACAGTTCGCGCGTATTCGTCACGTCCGCTTGTAACGCGAAAGCCGCGACGCCTTGCTTGCGGATCGCTGCCACGAGGTCGAAGCCGTCGCGATAGCTGCTATGGAAATGGACGCCGACTGCCGCCGCGCCATTCGCCGCCGCCGCCAAAGCCAGGGCTTGTCCGATACCGCCGTCTTTACCAGAGCCTGTGATCAAGACGCTTTTGCCGGCGAAGGCCTGCGCGACGTCGGCGTTAAATCGAAATTTTTCGAAATTAGCAGTGAAGGCCATGGCTGCACTCCGTAAACGGGGGTTTCTTGATCATTCGATTGAATAGATATCAGCAATCAGCTTGGATCGCAATGGACGTGGAAGGGGCGGGATCCCGCCTTTTCCCCGACGTTTCAGCTTAAGAAGATTCGCGGATAAATCCGCTCCCACCACAGCCGACGCGTCGACGCCAAGTGCTCATTGTGGGAGCCGCTTTAGCGGCGAATCTTCGCCGGCGAGGGGGCCAAAAATCGTGGGCGCGACGTTAAGAAGATTCGCGGCTAAATCCACTCCCACCACAGCCGACGCATCGACGCGAAGCGCTCCCTGTGGGAGCCGCTTTAGCGGCGAATCTTCGCCGGTGAGGGGCCAAAAATCGTGGGAGCGACGTTACGTGCCATTCATCCCGGACTTGTTAACCGGACTTTCTTCAAACGCAGCGCATTTGAGATCACCGAGACCGAACTCAAGCTCATGGCCGCGGCCGCGATCATCGGCGACAGCAACCAACCTGTGAACGGATACAGGACGCCGGCGGCGAGCGGTACCCCCAGCGCGTTATACACCAACGCGAACGTGAGGTTTTGCTTCATGTTGGCCACCGTCGCCGCGGATAACGCCCGGGCGATGGCGATCCCGCGCAGATCGCCTTTGACAAGTGTCACTTGGCCGCTATTCATGGCGACATCCGTTCCGGTTCCCATCGCGATCCCGACGTTGGCCTGAGCGAGTGCGGGGGCGTCGTTGATGCCGTCGCCCGCCATCGCGACCTGGTGACCGGCGCGCTGCAACTCTGCGATGAGTGCGAGTTTGTCCGCGGGCCGGACTTCGCCGTGAACTTCGTCAATCCCGAGGCGTCGCCCGACTGCTTGGGCCGTGGTAAGCCCGTCGCCAGTGGCCATCACTACGCGGACGCCAGCGTCTTTCAGTGCCTTGAGCGCGTCCAGCGTCGTGTCCTTGATGGGATCCAAGACGGCCAACAAGCCCGCCAGCGTCTGCTCGACGGCGAGATACATAACGCTCGCGCCTTCCGCACGCAGGGCTTCAGCCGGCGTCGCTAACGCGGTCACGACGATTTGAAGTTCCTGCATCAACGCGGCATTGCCCAGCGCGAGCGCTCGCCCCTCGAGGATCCCGCTGACGCCGATCCCCGTTTTGGACTCGAATTGCGACGGCTTCGAAAGCACGAGACCTTGTTCCTTTGCCGCGGCCACGATCGCCGCGGCAAGCGGATGTTCGCTGCCTTGATCGAGACTGGCTGCAAGCTGGAGCACTTGAGCTTCCGTAAAACCATCGCTCGCGATCGCCCGCTCATAAGTCGGCTTGCCCGCCGTCAGCGTTCCAGTCTTATCGACCACCAGCGTATCGATGGACCGCAACTTCTCGATGGCCATCGCATCGCGAAACAACACGCCGTGCTGGGCGCCACGACCGGTGGCCACCATGATCGACATCGGGGTCGCGAGCCCTAGCGCGCACGGACAGGCGATGATGAGCACCGCCACGGCATTGACCAGACCGTGGACCCAACTGGGGGCTGGACCGAGGAAGCCCCAACCGAAGAACGTGAGGATTGCGATGACGACAACGCCGACCACGAAATAGCCGGCGACAATGTCAGCCATCCGTTGCAGGGGCGCTTTCGAGCGTTGCGCCTGCGCGACCATTTGAATAATTTGAGCTAGCACCGTCGCCGATCCCACCCGTTCAGCGCGCATGATGAGCGCACCATTCGTATTCAGCGTCGCGCCGATGATTTTATCGCCCGCGCGCTTGACGACGGGCAGCGGCTCGCCCGTCAACATCGACTCGTCGACTGCGCTCGACCCTTCAGTCACCACGCCATCGACCGGCACCTTCTCGCCCGGCCGGACGCGTAGCAGATCATCGAGGTGGACCTGCGACAGCGGGATGTCTTCTTCCACCCCATTCCCTACGATGCGACGCGCCATCTTCGGGGCGAGATTCAGCAGCGATTTGATCGCGGCCGAAGTTTGCGCGCGCGCACGCAGTTCGAGCACCTGGCCAAGCAGGGTCAACGAGATGATCACCGCCGCGGCTTCGAAATAGACCGCGACGCGCCCCATCGACACGAACGACGCGGGAAAAAACCGCGGCGCGATCGTCGCGACCACGCTATAAAGGAACGCGGCGCCCGTCCCGAGCCCGATGAGGGTCCACATATTCGGGCTGCGATTTCGGATCGAATCGAAGCCGCGGACGAAAAAAGGCTGCCCGGCCCATAGCACTATCGGCAAGGTCAGGACCAGCTCAATCCACGACTGAATCGGACCTGGAAACCACGCTAAGCGATGACCGGCCATCGCGAGAAACGCGACGGTGACACTGAGCGGCAGCGTCCACCAGAAGCGCCGGGTGAACGCCGTGAGTTCGTGGTCATCGCCCTCGATCAACGTCGGGACCATGGGTTCCAGGCGCATGCCGCATTTCGGACAGTCGCCGGGTTGGGCCGTTTGAATTTCGGGGTGCATCGGGCAGGTGTAAATCGTCGCCACTGCGCTCTCTACCGGCACCGATACCGCCGTGGATTCAGCAGTCGGTGCTGCCAGGTAACGCGCCGGATCTTCGTTGAAGCGGTGCAAGCAGCGCGCACTGCAGAAGTAGTGCATGGCGTCTTGATAGCGGGCCGCATGCGGCGACTGGGCGTTCACCGTCATTCCACAGACGGGGTCCTTAAGTGCGCGGTGGTAACCCTTGGTCGGCGTATCCATTGACGTGTCCCTTTTGCGCGCGGTTCGGCACAGCGGCGATTCTAGCGCGTATGCGCCGCCAGTCAGCGTAAAAAGCGCGCGTGGTCGCCGCGATCAAGGGGAGAGGGGAAAGATCGCGCGATTGGATTCACGCCCTCACCCTTCGCAGAGCAGGGACGGATCGCGTTCCTCCCTCTCCCCTCGCGGGAGAGGGCCGGGGTGAGGGGGAGTAACGTCGCGCGGGCGGGCGTTTGACCGGTTAGATGGATTAATCTGGTGGCATCACGCGCTCAAAATTAAACAGCGGCGTTTAGTGGGAGGTCGTCGTAGTTGTCCGCTTTTCGATAGAGGAGCTGGCGCCGTTCGACGTCTCTGAAGTACGTTCCCGTTCGACAGTGCTTTTTGAACCGTCCGGACTCTCCATCGAAGTCGACGAACTGGAGCTCGACTCTCCGGTAACCGGATCTTTGCTGTTATACGTCTGAGTCTTTTTGATGACGTTCCCGTGCTCGTCTACCTGCTGCTGGGTACGGGTTGAGCTATACACAGGGTTTGCCGGCACCACCGTAGTCGTCGATGAGTGAGTGGTGATCTCCGAGGAAGTCGTCTCCGCACTTGCAAGCGAACTGACAAGGGCCAGCGCGACGGCGCTGGCTAGTAATGATTTCTGCATGGTCGTCTCCTAATTGGTCAATGAAAGCGATGCGCAGTGTGGCAGTGCCGGAGCGCAGCGTCGGTGCGTTGACGCGCTTACCAAATCGGAGCGCATGTCCTATCTCACACCGGAATATTTTTCCAATGTGTGCTTTCGCACAGACGTCGATTGCGAACGCGCCAGACACTGCGTTGGAACTTTATGGTTGAACTGCGCACAGCCGGGAGAACGCAATGAGCGAGCACGTCTATAAGAAAATCGAAATCACCGGAAGTTCGACCGAAAGCTCAGACAAAGCGGTACGTAACGCCATCGCCAAGGCCGCGAAGTCGATTAAGAATATGGATTGGTTCGAAGTTATCGAGACACGCGGCCAAGTCGAAAAAGGCAAGGTCGCCTTCTGGCAGGTGACGATAAAACTCGGTTTCCGCCTCGAAAATTGAGCGTTCGTGGCGGCGTATCAACCGGCAACACGCAGCGCGGGTGCTGACACGCCGCGTCGGCGTTCGATTTTGGAGTGCATGCGTCGTGTGCGGTACGGCGCCATCATCGCCGTCTTGCTTGTTCCGGTCGCCGTGCGCGCCGACGACAAGGCCGAATGTCTCGCGCGCGAAGCGGCCAAGGGTCACCATCAATCCTCGAGCAAACTGATCTGCCAACTCCGGCGAGTGTTTCAGAATCGCATTCGCAACAAACCTGAGGCCGAGCCGGTTGAGATGACGGTGGGCTCGCCGCCGATGATCTCCGACGATACCGATACCCCAGGACCCGGTAGCTGGGAGATCAACCTGGTGTTCTACGGCGCCTGGTCACGCGACCGGCGCGCGTTCGAAGCGCCGCTCGTCGATCTCAATTACGGCATCGGCGAGCGTGTGCAGCTCAAGTACCAGGTGCCCTATGCGCTCGAACACAGCACCGGTCTCGATGCCTCGGGTGAGCGCATAAGTGCAAGCGAGCGCGGCGTCGGCGACTCGATTGTGGGATTGAAGTATCGATTCTACGATGACGAGGAGCGCGGCTTTTCACTTGGCCTCTATCCCCAGGTCCGGTTCCGCACGCCGGGCGCGCGGCGCGCGCTCTCCGCGGGTGGGACCGGTTTCATCCTGCCCTTGCTGCTGACCAAGGAATTCGCGAGTTTTTCGATCACGGCGGATCTAGGCATCGAGCGCTCGACGCTAGAGCACCATAGCGACTATTTCGCGAGCGTCGGCCTCGGCACCCGCATCACCGACCGGCTGGCGGTGATGGTCGAGATTGCGGGCGAGAGTCTGCGCGATCCTGACGCGCGACGCTGCATCGTCAACCTCGGTTTGCGTCGCAAGCTCAACGACAAGCAGGCCGTGGTCGCCGCGATCGGGCACGACCTACACGCGTCGGACGGGGCCTCGTCGACTTACTTCACGCTCGCCTACCAACGCGTGTTTGGCGATTGAGTAGGGATCCGGCGATTTAGATCGTTATTCCGGTGGAAGCCGGAATCGAAGCAGGGTCGTACGGAAAAGCGCAGCGCCTTCCGCCGTTGGCGGACAAGGGGAGAGGGGAAAGATCGCGCGATTGGATTCACGCCCTCACCCTTCGCAGAGCAGGGACGGATCGCGTTCCTCCCTCTCCCCTCGCGGGAGAGGGCCGGGGTGAGGGGGAGTAACGTCGCGCGGGCGGGCGTTTGACCTTTCAGCGACGACTAATGTTGCCTCAGCCACTCAAAATTCAAAAGCGCCCTATTTAGGTCTTCTTTCCTCCCACCAACAGTAACCCACCAACCACCAGCGCGCTGACGCCGGCCCACACGGGTACGTTGACCCGTTGCTTTTCATCGACCGAAAAATGCACCGGGCCGACATCCGCCTGATGGGTTTCCTTGGTGTAACTGAAGCCGCCATACGCGAGGCCTAGGGCGCCGGCTACTAGCAGCAGGATTGCAGCGATTTTCTGTATCTCCATCATTATTTCATCCTGTGATTGGGTTCTGAACCACGGTTACAGACCGCGAAATCGGTGAGCGATTGAACGCGCGGCGGCCCGCCTGCGGGAGAACCCTAGGCCTCGCAGCCTAGTTTGGGGAGCGAAACGGCGTCTGTACGCTAGCGCACCCAACGCTATGTGTTGTAACGCACAGACGGGCAACTGATGAGTCGTCATCGTCGGCCGGCTTGGAAATAGCACCGTACGCTTTCAACTGTGCAAGGCTGCCTTACCCTGCGGTCTAGCCGATCGCTTGACGTCTTTCACGGAAAAAAGGCCATGCCAGAATCAGGAATCGTCCCCAGCCGTCTCGCCAAGACTGGCACCGCCACGCTGCGGCGCCAGGAAGCGCTGCGCAAAGCCGAAGCCTTGCAGAACGCGATTCTCACCAGCGCCAATTTCTCGATCATAGCGACTGACGAAAACGGTCTGATCCAGCTATTCAATCTCGGCGCGGAACGTATGTTGGGCTATACGGCTGATGAAGTCGTTAACCGCATGAGCCCCAGCGATATGCACGATCCGCAAGAAGTGGTGGCGCGCGCGCAGGCGCTGAGTCTCGAACTTGCCACCCCCATTGCCGCTGGTTTCGAGGCGCTGGCGTTCAAGGCGTCGCGCGGCATCGAAGATAACTATGAATTAACGGAAATCCGTAAGGATGGCAGCCGCTTTTCGGCCGTCATCTCGATTACGGCACTGCGTGACGAGGCGAATAGCGTCATTGGATACCTTTTGATCAGCGCCGATAACTCCGCGCGCAAGCTGATCGAATCGGGACTGAACGAGGCGCTGGCCGTGGCCGAAAAAGCCGACCGCGCGAAATCGGATTTCCTCTCCGGCATGAGCCATGAATTGCGCACGCCGCTCAATGCAATCCTCGGTTTCGCGCAGCTCATGGAATCCGGCTCGCCGCGACCGACACCGGTTCAGCAACGAAGCCTCGACCAGATTCTTAAGGCCGGTTGGTACCTGCTGGAACTGATCAACGAAATTCTTGATCTCGCGCTGATCGAGTCGGGCAAGGTAATGCTGTCGCATGAGCCCGTTTTGCTGAGCGAGGTTATCCACGAGTGCCGCGCCATGATTGAACCGCAGGCCCACAAGCGCGGCATCAGCATAACGTTTCCACACTTGGCGGTCCCCCACTTTGTCAGCGCCGATCGGACCCGCCTCAAACAAGTGCTAATCAATCTGCTTTTCAACGCGATCAAGTACAACTTGCCGGATGGGGAAGTCGCGGTGGAATGCACTTTGCGCCCGCTGGAGTCTATCCGCATTAGCGTGCGGGACACGGGCGCGGGACTGGCCCCGGCACAACTTGCGCAACTTTTTCAGCCGTTCAATCGGCTCGGCAAGGAAGCCGGCGTGGAAGAAGGCACGGGCATCGGTCTAGTAGTTGCCAAGCGCCTGGTCGAACTGATGGGTGGCGCCATTGGCGCGGATAGCGTCGTCGGGGTGGGAACCGTATTCTGGATTGAGTTAAAACTCGCCGCCGCGCCGCAGAATGTCATCTCCGAAACCGGGTTGGCGGCATTGCCCAAACCTCCGGCGCGCGACGATCTGCCGCTGTCCACGCTGCTCTACGTCGAAGACAACCCAGCCAACCTCGAATTGGTTGAACAACTCATTGCCCGCCGCGCCGATTTGCGACTGTTGAGCGCGGCGGATGGCAATCTCGGCATTGAGTTCGCGCGCGCCTATCTGCCAGAGGTGATCCTGATGGATATCAACCTGCCCGGCATGAGCGGGATCGAAGCCATGACGATTCTGCGCGCCGATCCGGTCACTGCGCATATCCCGGTGATCGCCCTCAGCGCCAACGCGGTACCCCGCGATATCGAGAAAAGCCTCGAGGCCGGATTCTTCAACTATCTCACCAAACCGATCAAGGTCGACAAATTCATGGAAGCGCTCGACGTGGCGCTAAAATATTCGCAGTCCAGAACAAAGCCTACCGCCAGCGATAACCGCACATGACAATTACCGAGTCCGAAATTCTGAGTGCCAAGCTCCTGATCGTGGACGATCAAGCAGTCAACATCGCGCTGCTGGAACAAATGCTGCGCGGCGTCGGCTACACCCGGATCAGCTCGACCACCAATCCGGACGAAGTGTGCGCGATGCATCGCAGACATCGCTACGATCTTATCCTGCTCGATTTGCAGATGCCGGGCATGGATGGATTCCAGGTGATAGAAGGGCTCAAAACCAATGCGGCGGATGGCTATCTTCCAGTGCTCGTGATTACCGCTCAGCCGGGCCATAAACTGCGCGCACTACAGGCCGGCGCCAAGGATTTCATCAGCAAGCCGTTCGATCTGGTCGAAGCCAGGACGCGGATCCACAACCTGCTCGAAGTGCGGTTGCTATACAAGCGGCTCGAGAATTACAACGACGAACTCGAAACGAAAATACAAGAACGAACCGCTGAGCTGCGCGAGAGCGAAGCGCGCTATCGCAGCCTGACCGAATTGGCCTCCGACTGGTACTGGGAGCAGGACGGGCTTGGGAATTTCACCAAGGTTTCCGGCCCGGTTCTAGAAATGCTCGGGATCCAGGTTGAGGCCTTGAGCGAGGATGCACCGAGTGTTCAAGTTGGCTGGAACGAGGCAGAGCGGGAGGAACTGCGGGCGACCATCGCTGCCCGTCAGCCATTCCTCGATTTCGTCTTCAACCGCGTCAATGCGGATGGCTCAGCGCGAAAGTACCGGGTGAGCGGCGAACCCATGTTCAATCAGTCCTGCCGCTTCATCGGTTATCGCGGAATCGGCGTGGAAATCACCACCAGGTAGTAAAGCGCCAGCTTTCAACGTTTACCGATGTTGTTGCATAGCCCTCAGCAAAACCATCTGCTCGCCGCGCTGTCCACGGCGGACTTCGAGCGCGTAGTCGAGCATCTGGAACTGGTCCCGATGGCGCTCGGCGAAATCCTCTACGAACCTAGCGAACAACTACAGCACGCCTACTTTCCGATCTCCGCCGTGGTGTCGTTGCACTATGTGATGGCATCTGGCGCTTCGGCTGAAGCCGCGGGAGTGGGCAATGAAGGCGTTGTCGGTATTCCGCTGTTCATGGGTGGCAAGACGACATCAAGCTCGGCCGTGGTGCAGATCGCCGGCTTCGGTTACCGACTGCCGGCGCAGCTGCTAAAGCAAGAGTTCGTTCGAGGCGGAACGTTGCTACCCCTTCTCCTGCGCTACACCCAGGCATTGATGACGCAGATGGGACAAACGGCGGCATGCAATCGGCACCACACCATTGAGCAACAGCTATGCCGATGGTTGTTGTCGACGCTCGATCGCATGACGACGACCGACCTGGTCATGACCCAGGAACTGATCGCAAGCATGCTCGGTGTGCGGCGGGAGGGCATCACGGAGGCCGCCAGTAAATTGCAGCAGGCCGGTTTTATTCGCTACCGCCGCGGACATATAGCCGTGCTGGAACGATCCGGGCTGGAGAGCCACGCCTGCGAATGCTACGCGGTCGTCAAGAAAGAATTAAACCGCCTGCTGTCGGCGCCGGCACGTTTGATTGACCTGCCCACTAACGTCCGACAAAGCGTCAATTGAGCGGACGCTCGGCGCCGCCTTGGGTGTCGATGATCTGAAACAACATCAGGCGAATTGCTCGGTGTCGTAGCGCACAGAGCCGAGACCAACCGCGCGTCATGCTGCGGAATCGAGATTGCTTCTGCACCCTTCTCGTGCCAGCTCCCGGCATTCGTCGTGCGACAGGGATACTGAATTGCCAACCGCAATGTCACGACGCGTCGTCAATCGTTTGCTTGAAGATCTCCCACGCAAGGATCGCAACCGGATTCTAGGATGTAGTGCGCCAGTGGATTTGGATTTTGGCGCGATTCTTTGTGAACCAGCCCATGATTTCCCATACGCCTACTTCCCACTCACGGGTTTTATTTCACTGGTGACGAAGGTCGGCCAGCATGAACCGCTGGAAATGGGTTTGATTGGCAACGAAGGCATGCTCGGTGCGACGTTGGTGCTCGGGGTCAGTACCGCGCCACTGCGCGGCATTGTACAAGGCGTCGGCACCGCGCTTCGGATATCAACGCTTAAGCTCCGTCGTGAACTGCGTGATAGTCCCGCGCTGTGCCGTACCTTAAGCCGCTACCTGTACGTCTTGATGGCGCAGTTGGCGCAAACCGCGGTGTGCACCAATTTTCATGAGATCGACGCTCGGCTGGCGCGCTGGCTGCTCATGACGCATGACCGCGCGCATGCCGATCATTTTTACCTCACGCAAAAATTTCTGGCCGACATGCTCGGCGTGCAAAGAAGCGCCGTGACCATTGCGGCGGGCGCTCTGCAACGCAGATCGCTAATTCGCTATAGCCGGGGAGAGATCACCATCTTGTCCCGTAAGGGGCTCGAAGCCGCGTCTTGCGAGTGTTACGCGGCGGTGGCAGCGGATTACATCGAGCTTTTCCCGTAGCGCGAGCGGCCGCCGGGTGAATTACTGTGCCTGGCAATTCTATGTGTGCTATCGCACGGATAACCAACAAAACGCGCCGGTATGCTGGCCGCTCTCTCGAGTCCGCGCCCTCCTCCACCGAGCTGCCTCCCCCATAGGTAAGAGCTCGACGCGGACTCCTTCACTAACCTGGAGGCGCGGGATACCGCGCCTCCAGGTTGTCTTTTAGCGACTCGGCGAGATTTCGGACCAAGCCAGTCGCACACACTCCGGAGGGCAATAATGAAAGCAAGTGCGGTCTTCGTTCACCAGTCCCAACCTCGCGCCACGCTGCGAGCTAGTGACACCGATTTTTTCGCGGTCCAGATGACGACCCGCGCAGATCTTTATCTCCACGATGAAGTCACTGGTGATTTGGCGCTGAACAAACGCAAATGGTTTTTTAATCTCACCAGAGAAAAACTTATCAAGGTGCGGACTATCGGCCGATTTGGAACGCTGGTTTCCGCGATAACGGCGACCTCGGCCGACGCGAAAGGGCGCGAATGCAAGGACGCCAGACGCAGGTAATTGCCCGTGGACGTGAATGGCGCTTACTTAAGTGCGGTTTACGCCGTCACCCCGTGCGCCGAGTACTGGGTCCAGTGAAAAATGAATCCATTGTTTGACTGGATTCCGGCGGTCGCCGGAATGACGAAGGGCCATTGCCCGTGGACGTTATTTATTTCAATGAGAATAAATCAAGCCACCTTCAGTGATCCTGGCGACGCACTACCGAGGATCGCAGATACGGCAGAAGCCGCTCAGTTTCCTTTTTAACCACGGCGTAACACTCGCAACACAGCGTTTCGAGTTGCGGCCGATTCACTACCGTGATCTGGCCCCGGCTGTATTCAATGACCCCAAGGCGTTGAAGTTTTCCAGCCGCGTCGGTGACCCCCTCGCGCCGCACCCCGAGCATGTTCGCGATGAGTTCCTGGGTCATCGTCAAGCGGTTACTCGGTAGGCGGTCCAGTGAAAGCAGCAGCCAACGACATAGTTGTTGATCGATCGAATGATGCCGGTTGCAGACCGCGGTCTGGGCCATTTGCGTGATCAGGGATTGCGTGTAGCGCAACAGCAGTAGCAGGATCTCTTCGTGGCGATTGAACTCATTCTTGAGCAATTGTCCAGCAAGTCGGTAAGCCTGTCCGGCGCTTTGTACAATCGCCCGACTCGGGGTGCTTTCGCCACCCATGAACAAGGCAACACCGATTACTCCCTCGTTACCGACCACCGAGATTTCGGCTGACGCACCGTTTCCCATGACGTAGAGCAGCGACACGATGGAGTCGGTCGGGAAATAGACATGCCGCATGGTATCGCCGGATTCGTACAAGACTTTGCCAAGTGCCAATGACACCAGCTCAAGGCGTGGAAACAAGCGCGCCTGAACTTCAGTTGATAAAGCGGCTAGCAGATGATTTTGCAGAGGCATACGCACCTATTGTCCGGCGATGAAAGAGTTTGCAGTACTCGCCAGTCGCGAAGAACGCAGGGTCGTTCAGTTCGGCGTCGACGGTCATGGGATGGCGCTCCCGCGAAGCGATATTGGCCGCCCACAGTAGGGCCCGCCGCATGCTATGTCTTTCAAGAATAGCAACCTCGAATTATAAATTCTTCCGATGAGTAGACTGCGGTATGTGTGCTGACGAACAGACGCTTTACGACGCCTTGCGCGATCGTCTTCCACCCCAACTGCGCGGACTCATCATGACTACTCTCAATGTGCTAGCCGCAAACGAACTTGGGCGCGGCGGCGCCGTGCCAGAGCCTTACGCGAGCGACAAGGACACGGACACGCGCGCGTCTGCGAGTGCGGTGTCGTGGGGCGCAATCTTCGCGGGGGCCGTTGTATCGGCGGCGCTGTCCCATCAAGAACATCAGCAAGGTCGCGAAGGCCGCGGGAGCCGTCGTTAAGATTGTGGCTCCCCAAGTCGGCGGCGCCATGCTGGCGGACGGCTCGCTGCTGCGAGCGGACGGACAATTGGCAGGAACGCCTTCGGTCGTGTTCGACGCCATTGCAGTTGTCCTTTCCGACGATGGCGCAAAAGTTCTGATGATGGAGAGCGCGGCGATCGAGTTCGTGCGCGACGCTTTCGTGCATCTGAAAGCCATCGCCGCCGCCGATGGCGCCAAAGCCTTGCTGACAAAAGCTTATATCCGCAGTGATCCAGGCGTGGTAAACGCCGATGACACGGGGGCCTTTATCGCAGCGGCAAAGACCCGACAGTGGGAACGCGAAAAATCGGTTCGAACGTTGGCATAGCGATGACCACGAGGATGTCGAAAAGAAATAATCTCGCTATCAACTAAAGGGGCTCGATATCGTTGCCTATCAATGAACCGGACCAGCAACTCGCCGGCAGCCTAAACCCACGGACTGCGGATGAACTAACCGAACACAATGTTCGGACGATTGCCGATCTGGAGCGATCCGTAATGGCTTCGATCACCCCAGGTGAACGCGTTGCCAAATTTATTGCGGCATTTTGCGGAAGCGTCAACTTCGTTTGGTTGCATGTAGCATGGTTCGGCGCCTGGATAATTTTAAACCTATCGTCCTTATTCCCTTTTCACCCCGACCCGTTCCCATTTACATTTCTCACGCTCGTGGTGTCGTTAGAGGCGATCTTCCTGTCCGCTTTCATTCTGATTAGCCAGAATCGGGAAACTCGTATAGCCGAGCGGCGCAGCCGCCTCGATCTACAAATTAATTTACTGACCGAGCAAGAAAACACCACAATGTTAAAGATGCTGGTGAGGATTGCGGAAAAGATCGGTGCCGACGTTGATAGTGATCAGGTGCTATCCGTATTAGCGGCGTCGACGCGGCCCGGCAAATTGATCGATCAGATCGATAACGAATCGAACGAGGCGACTGGAAGCCATCTCAAAAATGCCTCAACAGGTTGACGTACAACCTAATCGCGCACCGGTGCCGGCATCGAATGGCACTTACTCAAGCTGGAATGCCGGGAAAGAGGCGCAACCTTGGCCCTTCGTCATTCCGGCGAACGCCGGAATCCAAAGTGCCTTCGAGCAACACCGCCGTCATTCCGGCGAATTCCCGGCTTTCGCCGGGAGGAATCCAGTCAAACAATGAATTCATTTTTCACTGGACCTAGTGCTCGGCGCACGGGGTGACGGCGTAAACCGCACTTAATTAAGCGCCATTCGTGTCGGCATCCTGCAAGATAAAGTGAAATACGCAAACCACAATGGCCCGGACACCCGAGATACCAATGCCAAGGATAAAAGGCATCCCGGCCATGCCTTCATTGCCGACCGTGCCGACCTCCAGCGTCTGACGTTTGTCGACTGCAGTGAGTAAAGAAATAAGACAGTCGATGGGAAAATAGACATGCCGGATTGCCGTTGCGGGCTCGTAGAGTATTTGCCCGAAGGTAAGCGTAACCGGCTCGAGTTGCCTCTTCAGCCACTGCTACTCACGTGGCGGAATGCGATGAAACGGACACGTCGCCGTGGAGTGCGCATCTCGGGACCGCGCGGTCTGTGTGCGGTGGCGAACAGAGTGAGTTCTCTGCTCATTAGACAATTCTGCAATGATCAGAAACCCTGCTTAACAACGGCAACCTGGGGTTGAAGCGGCGGTTAAATGACATGAATTTATCGCCATCGGAGGCTGGATGTTCGTTAACGGCCTAGGCACCTCAAATCCAGCCCACCGCTACAGCAAAGCCGACTGCTGGGAAGCCTTCGAGAAATCAGACTGGTTTCTGAAGCTGGACGAGCGTGCGCATCTGATCGCGAAGGCAGTCTTGACGAAAGATAATGGCATCGCGTTTCGGTCACTCGCAGTTGAATCCCTGAGCGAGGTGTTCAACATCGACCCAGATACGCTGCATGCCCGCTTCCTCGCCAACGCGCCGGTGCTCGGCTCCGCGGCGGGCCAAGCGGCGCTACATGCGGCCAACGTGGTAGCGCATGACATCGACGGGCTCGTGGTCAGCACTTGCACTGGCTATCTGTGTCCAGGGTTGACGAGTTACGTTATCGAACGTCTCGGACTGCGCGCCGACGTGCTGGCATTCGACCTGGTGGGACAGGGTTGTGCCGCCGCGTTACCGAATTGGCGTCTTGCCGCTGCTTTGCTCGCTGCCGATTCCTGTGATCACGTCTTGTCTATCTGTGTCGAAGTCTGCAGCGCAGCGATGTACTTGGACAATGATCCGGGCGTGCTGATCAGCGCGTGCCTGTTTGGCGATGGCGCGAGAGCGGCCGTGTTGTCGAAACATCCCAATCCAAGGCGTCGCACTGTCGAATGGAAAACGTTTGCGTCACTGGTTAATCCGGCCGAGCGCAAGGCGCTGCTGTTCGAAACTAGGCAAGGGATGCTGCGGAATGTGCTGACGCGGCCAGTTCCCAGACTGGCTGCCGATCACGCAAAGGAAGTGCTGCGCTCAGTGCTCAGCGCTGAAGGGATCGAGCCGGAGACCATCACCGCCTGGATCATGCACGCCGGTGGGCGGGACGTATTGAGTGCTCTGCAGAATCGTCTGAACATCACGGCTGATGATCTACGTTACAGCGCGGACATGCTGCGCCTCTACGGCAACCTGAGCAGCGCCTTCGTCTATTTTGTCTTGCAGGCTGCGCTCGAGGACAACGCCCAGCCCGGATGGTGGTGGATGTCGTCTTTCGGTGCTGGATTCAGCTGCCACGGCGCCATGCTTAAGGTCGAGTGATTCGAGCGGTATGGGGAAGGTATGATGGATCTGACCCTACCACGGCGCGTCGCGCCGGAATTACTCGACGAACTGGCTGCCGGGGATCCGCGCGCGCAGCGATCGAGAGCCGATTTGCGGCGCATTCACCGGGCGATGGCAACGCTTTCCATCCTTGAGGGTGCGTTGGACCGGATTCCCGTCGCTTCCGCGCCGCGCAGTCTTCTCGAAATCGGCGCCGGCGACGGCTCGCTGATGTTACGCCTGGCAACGCGGCGGGCGGCACGATGGCCTGCTGTTCGCGCCACCTTGCTGGACCGTCTGAACATTGTCGCTCCCCACACGCTTGAGCGTCTGCGCCAGGTCGGGTGGACGCCTCGCGTCGTCGCGATGGATGTGTTCGATTGGTTGGCGATACCCGACGGCACACGCTGGGATGTGATCTACGCAAGTTTGTTCATCCACCATTTCTCGTCGGCCGAGCTGGTACGAATGCTAGGTGCACTCGCGGCGCGCACTCGCGTGTTCTTTTGCTGTGAACCCAGGCGCTCTGCCTTAGCGCTGCTTGGTAGCCACTTGGTCGCCCTGCTGGGGGCCGGACCCGTGACGCGCCACGATGCGGTGTCCAGCGTCCATGCCGGATTCCAAGGGCGAGAGTTGTCGGCGCTATGGCCCGAGTCACGGGACTGGGTAGTGGACGAGTATAAAGCGGGCTTGTTCAGCCATTGTTTTCTAGCAATCCGGAAAGAACGGTAAATGACCACCGACTACGACGCCATCATCGTCGGTGGCGGGCCATCCGGCGCAACGGCCGGCGCGGTCCTGGCGCGGGCAGGCTGGCGGATCGCAATCGTCGAGAAGATGTCGTATCCGCGCCGCAAAGTATGCGGAGAATTCATCTCGGGAACGACCTGGCCGCTGTTGCAGCGGTTGGGCGTTGCAGGCCCCTTGCAGGAACTCGCCGGCCCTCCGGTACGCCGGGTAGGCCTCTATGCCGATGCCGCGATGATCACCGCTGAATTGACCTCGCTCGCAGCCGGGGCTGAGTACAGCGGAAGAGCGGTGCGCCGCGAGCACCTCGATACACTGCTCCTCCGTAGCGCCGCCCTGGCCGGCGCCGACGTGTGGCAGCCGTATACGCTGTCGGCCTTCGTCGCTCGACCCGGTGGCTACGAGTGCACGATTAGCGACAAAGCGACCGGGCAGATCCGTTCGTTGCAGTCGCGGTTGATGGTTGCCGCGCATGGTTCTTGGGAATCCGGCCCGCTGCCGACGCAGGACTTTCGTCGAGTACCGTCGGCCTCGGATCTGTTCGGCTTCAAAACGCATTTCCGCAACGCCTCGCTACCACCGGACCTCATGCCCTTGCTCTCCTTTCCGGGCGGCTATGGCGGAATGGTGCAAATTGACGACGGACGCGTCAGCCTCTCGTGCTGCATCCGCCGCGACCGGCTCGCACGCTGTCGGCAACAGTGGCCGAATGAAAAAGCCGGCGCCGCGGTGCTCGAACACCTACGTTCGTCCTGCACCGGTGTCGCGCTCGCGCTGTCTGCCGCAACGCTGGACGGCGAATGGTTGTCTGCCGGGCCCTTGCGAACGGGGATCCGTACTTTCGGTCACGCTGGGATCTTCACGGTCGGCAATGCAGCAGCCGAAGCGCATCCCATTGTCGCCGAAGGCGTCAGCATGGCCATTCAATCCGCAGCCTTATTATGTGAGCAATTGATTACGCGCCTGGACGTGCGCAGCAGCTTGTACGCTCCAAGCCACCTGCTCGAAAGGATCCGGTATGACTATGCACTGGCGTGGCGCCGGAATTTCTCTCGGCGCTTGTACATCGCCGCCTTATTCGCACAGCTGTTCATGCGGCCGCTACCGACACGCGTCGCGACCCGCGTACTGCAGTACTTCCCACGACTCCTGACCGCGGGTGCGCGCTGGAGCGGCAAGTCAGAGCCGCTCCGTATCTCACGCCAAGTCGACGCATTACCGAGGTAAGCGCTAATGGCGACCAACTTAGGCGCACGACGCGCTTTCGATTCTTAACTTGTCATTCCAGGAGGAACCCGATGACGACGTTACAAACTATGCACGGTATCTTCAAAGCTAATTTCGACCTCGCACCTGAAATCCTGCCGCCGGAAGCGAATCTGGAAGAACTGGAAATCGACTCGTTGTCGATGATAGAAATTCTGTTCGCCGTTGAGGATGAGTTCAAGATCACGGTGCCGTCTGAACCCGCGGCATGGCGCAGCCAGATGAAAACTCTCGGCGACCTCGTGGCGTATATCGACAAGCTTGTCGCCGAGCAGTTTCCGGCGTTAGCTGGGAAAGAAGCTACGTCTTGAGACGCGTCGTCGTGACCGGACTGGGGGTGATTTCGCCGCTGGGGAACGGCGCGGACGAATTCTTCGAAAGCCTTGCAATGGGGCGCTCGGGAATTACCCGACTGCCGGTACCGGTACTGGCGCATGCCAGCAAGCCCGTGCTCGCAAACCCGCGACGCCACATCGGCGGCGCGGCAGCGTTCGACGGCGCGAAGCGCTTTCCCGCGCCCCGGCTACGCATGCTAGATCGGGTCAGTCAGTTTGCGCTGGCAGCCGCGGCACAGGCGGTAAGCGAGGCCGCTCTGGTGTTCGATGACACGAACCGTCTGCGCACCGGCGTATTCGTCGGCACCGGCATGGGGGGCGCCCAAACCACCGACGATAGTTATTTCACTTTTTACGGAGAACGGTCTGAGCGAGTCAAACCCTATAGCGTCCTGATGGCCATGAATAATGCCGCGGCCTCCTGGATCGGAATCGAGTATGGCTTGAACGGACCGAATCTGACCTATTCCACCGCCTGTTCATCGTCCGCCGTTGCAATCGGCGAAGCGGCGCGGCGGATTGCGCTGGGAGAAATCGACCTATCAATCGCCGGCGGCGCCGAAGCGCCGCTTACCGACGGAACCCTGGCAGCCTGGGATGCGCTGAAGACCCTCGCGAGCGAAGACCCGCGCGATCCCGCGGCTTCGTGCAAACCCTTTGCCAAAGACCGAACGGGCCTTGTGCTGGGTGAAGGCGCGGCCATGGTCATACTGGAAGACTGGCGGCATGCGCAGGCGCGTGGCGCTCGTGTGCATGCAGAACTTGTCGGTTACGGGCTCAATACCGATGCTGCGCATATCACGCGGCCCACTGTCGAAGGTCAGGCCGCCACCATGCGGCGAGCACTCGAATCCGCTGCGCTGCGCGCCGAGGACATCGGCTATATCAACGCCCACGGCACCGGCACGTTGGCCAACGATGCCGTGGAAACCGCGGCGATCAAGCAGGTATTCGACGCGCATGCCGGCCGCCTAGCGGTCAGTTCGACCAAATCCATGCACGGACACTTGCTCGGTGCGGCCGGCGCCCTCGAGTTTGTGGCAGCCGTGCTCGCGTTAGGGCGAAAAATCGTTCCGCCCACCATTAATCTGAATGTCCCTGATCCCGAATGTGATCTCGATTACGTGCCAGGCAAGGCAAGAGCCATCCCCGAATTGACGGCAGTCATGTCGAACTCCTTTGCCTTTGGCGGCACCAATGCCGTCCTCATTTGTCGGGCAATCTGTTGAGACGAATCGGCCTCGACAGATGAACGCGGCCACCTGGCTTGGCTTCGTCGTAATGTGTATTGGCATGTTCATGGCGATCCTCGATGTGCAGGTTGTCGCGACGTCGCTGCCGAAAATTCAGAGCGCGCTTGCCATGGCGCCCGACCAAATGAGCTGGGTGCAGACCGCGTATCTGATCGCTGAGGTCATCGCCATCCCTTTGACCGGCTTCCTGATGCGGATGCTGAGCATGCGCTGGTTGTTCGTTCTGGCCGTTGCCATTTTCACGGTGGCTTCAATCGGCTGCGCCGCCAGTGGCGGTTTCAGCGTCTTGATTAGCTGGCGGGTCGTCCAGGGATTTTCCGGCGGAACGTTGATACCGCTAGTGTTCTCGGCAGTGATACTGATGTTTCCCCCTCGGCGCCAGGGGATCGCGACCATGCTGGCAGGCGTACTAGCAGTACTGGCGCCGACCATCGGTCCAATCGTCGGCGGCTGGCTTACCACGACCTATTCCTGGCACTGGCTATTCCTGATCAACGTTATACCCGGCCTCTTCTCGGCCGTCCTCGCCTGCACGCTGTTGCCGAAAGCGCCGATGCGCCTGCAAGAATTCCGAACGCTCGACATTCAATCACTGATTTTCATGGCGATGGCCCTAGCGGCCTTGGAACTAGCGCTCAAGGAAGCGCCGAACGGCGGCTGGGTCAGCGGCCTGGTGGCTGGGTTGCTGACGCTCAGCCTGACAAGCACTATCGCTTTTGTCCGTCGTACGCTGCACGTAACTCACAAGCTTGTCGATCTCCGCAGCTTTTCCGATCGAAGTTTTGCGATCGGCTGTTTGCTGTCTTTCGTGCTAGGGGTTGGCCTGTTCGGCTCGGTCTATCTCATGCCGGTCTTTCTCGGATTCGTCAGAGACCATGATGCGTTGGGCATCGGCTCAATAATGCTGGTAACCGGTGTAGCACAGCTTTTTGCCGCACCGCTCACGCTGGCGCTTGAGCAGCGCGTCGATGCGCGTCTGCTCACTGCCGCCGGCTTCGGGCTCTTAGCCGTCGGTCTCGGGCTGAGCGCCTTTCAGACCCCGCAAACCGATTACGCTGGGATGTTCTGGCCGCAGGTCATTCGCGGCGTCGGGATAATGTTCTGTCTACTGCCGCCAATACGGCTCGCGCTCGGTAATCTAGCCATCGATTCGGTACCGGATGCGAGTAGTCTTTTTAATCTGATGCGCAATCTGGGAGGCGCCATCGGTCTCGCGCTGATCGATACCGTAATCTTCAGCCGTTCGACTCTACATGGCGTGGCGATCGCGGAGGAATTGCGCGCGGGCGATATCAATACAGCGCGATTCATCGGTCTTTCACTCGACGCATTCGCGGCGCGCTCGCCGGGTCCGCCTGATGCCATGGTTCAGGCAATACTGCGCCCGCTGATCGAAAGAGCCGCGCTGACGCAAGCCATCAACGAGGCCTGGGCATTGATTGCCCTCCTGACCGCGGCGGCCCTACTATTCGTGCCATTGGCCACGAGACCGCCGTTGGCGAGTCGCTCTGATGGCAACCATTGATAATTCGCGCGCGCTCACTAAGTAACGGAGCGGAAATGCCAAGCACCCCACCGGAACCAGGGGCTAACTTATCGTCATTCCGGCGCACGCCGGAATCCAGGAAATCCCTTTATTTGACTGGGTCCCGGCCTGCGCCGGGACGACGGTCAGTTAACTTCGGTCATTGCGGCCGCTGTTGATCGACAAACTAATGACGTGGAAAGTCGCTTTCGGGACTCCATCGTCGTTTGCCTCGCTTTTCAATTTAATGCATCGATTCGCTATCAATGTCGTTGCGGCCAACACAAAATCTTGCGGTTTAACGCAGGCGCGAGCCCCCCCCCCGCGAACATGAGTTCGGTAGCGTCCCGGGGTCGTGCCGGTAGTCTTACGGAAGACAGTGCTTAAGTGGCTTTGGCTGGAGAAGCCAAAGTTGTTCGCGATATCGGCAACCGTCATATCGCTCGCCTTCAAGGCTTCGCATACGCGCTCGATCCTGACTCGAAGAAGATACTGGTGAGGGGATTGGCCGGTTGCCCTCTTGAACTTTTCGCTGAAGTAAGTCGGACTCAGCCCGGCCTCGGCCGAGAGTTCACTGACTAGCAGAGATTCGGCAAAGCGTGACTCAATCGCCCGGATCGTGCATGCCGTGATCGGGTCCGTAGAAGTGTCCGCTACAGCGCTACCGCGGTAGCGAATTCGACGTCGTCGCACAAAGTTGCGGAGCAAGGTTTCGCACAGACTATTCAGGAATAGCGACCCTGATTCATCGGCTGTGTCGTCACCCGTCAACGCTTCGATCATTGCTTGGGCGAGACTGACATTGAGCGCATCCGGCAGCCCAACCTCGATGCAGCCAGCGACGCCCGTCACGACCCGGCGAATGTTCGAGTCTGCTCCGAGCGTAATTGATAAGTGCTCGACTTCCCCCTCCTCCACCTGCCACCGCGTCGCCAGTCGGGGCGGAAGAAACGTGACTGTCCCACGCGTAGAGCTTCGCCGGCTCCATCCATCACCATCGCCATAACGAACACGGCCAGAGCCGCCGACGTGAACCGAAATCAACGGATCCGCGAGAGGCGGGATCTCGTAGTAGCGATTGCGTTGACGCCAGAGCGCAATGTCCAACACCATTTCCGGGATGTGTACCGCAATAAGCGGTGCAATCCCCAGTGCTTCGGCCAGTGGTGTTTCCGCCATTGCTGTCCGCAACATTACGCTACCCAATGGGACATCCTCGATTTTTTTCCATGACGTCGTTGGCATCATGGCGCGCCAAAAAAGGGGGGTTCGAGACCTCGCAACAAGCCAGAGAAAAAAGATAATGGCGGCGCGGATAATTGGCAACTAGCTGATAGAGCATAAATAGCGACCAGGTCGGGTCGATGGGTCGGATCAGCAGGAAGGCCCGGCCGTGGTCCCGGCGCAGGCCGGGACCACGCCGGAATGACGCGGTTTAAACCCAGCCCCCATAGGGTGGACGGTATTTCCGCTTCTTTATTTGCAAAGGTTGCGTGCGCCTAGGGCAACCAATGCCACGATGATCGGGGCGAATCGTTGGTTCTTCGTTCGAAGGCGATCCGAGTCAGGAGTCGGAGAATGGTCACGACGAGGACCATGATCGCGACCGACGACCCAACAACCGTCAAATAAAAAAATGCGTCCGCCGAGTTCACTGCAGCTGTGCTTAATGCGGCTAACAGGATCGATACGGCTATTGGGGTTAAGACAAACACCAGGGTTTTTTCGATCATGGTTCGCGCCTCCGGCGTCCACTCGGCGATAGAACGAATGCCGCCAATCTGAACCGGTGATCGTGCGGTATCACACTCAAGCGCGGATCCGAAATCTAGCAACACCGGGCGGCCATCGGCGCGGATGAAGATAGTCGCGGGCTTGATATCCCGGTGTACGACACCACGCGCATGATTCGCCTCGAACACGTTATGCGCGCGGACAATGCTGGGATGTTCGAATTGAGCGAGCGTGCGTGCTTCGCTCCGAAAACCTTTGAGGCCGGCGTCATAGTCGTCGGCAAGTTCCTCGGTCAACGGCTGTACAGTCGAATTCGGCTCACGGCGTGCGAACTGACCGGGCAGGTATTCTTTGCGGCCACGAGTGTCTGTTGATCTCCTAATCACGCCGAAAAGGCCGGCGCGGAAGCATCAACGCTAAACGCCGAGCCGTTATCGCGACATTGCGCGGACCGTGGGCGGCTGATCCGCATCGCTGTCCTGCGCCAACAGGGTAATGGACGATTTTCCGCTTACGGTCTTCGCGTGATACAAAGCGATATCGGCCATATCCATCAACTCGGCGCAGGATTCACCCTCGTCTGGAAAGATGACGGTACCCACACTGGCCGTTATCCGTATTTCGAAACCATCGATAACGCAAGGCTCGCTGAGGGTCTTCTGGATCTTATCCACGACTCGCGTGGCGATTTGCGGGTCGTCGAGCTCCGGCAACATGATCACGAATTCATCGCCGCCGTAGCGACAAACCGTGTCCGCGTCACGAATGCTCGTCGCCAACCGTTCCGCCATCGTCTGTAGGATTTTGTCGCCTACGGCGCGACCGAACTTGCCGTTGACATGCTTGAAGTCGTCTAAATCTAGCAATAGCAACGCAAGCTTCTTGCGTTGGCGTGTACTTTGCGCCGTTGCCTGGTGCAGGCGATCGTGCAACAGCCGACGATTCGGTAATCCAGTAAGCGAGTCGTGATGGGCAAGCGCGCGCGCCTGTGCATCCTTCTGCTGTTGGACCGTCACTGCCCACTGCAGGAATGTAGTGGCCTTCCTAAGTAATTCGATCTGGCGGTAGCCGTCTTCCACCTCGCGTCGGCAGCTTGCGAGCGCGCGCATGACTTCCTGTGATTCCGGGCCATCCCCGGTCGCGACTGACGGGGGCGGCAGCCGCTCTGGCCCTCCGTCCCGCAGGTGCCGCTCGTTCGCCCATCCACCAAGATCTCGGCTAAGTTGCATAGCATGGTCCTTCATCTGTTCGACCCTCCGGGGCGTCGTGCGGAATCGGCTCAAGCGGCCGCGCTCAATTCCGCAAGGCCTTCAAGAATTGCGAGGGTAAGAACAGCCGCACCCATGTTCCGTGCGGTACCGCACGGAACATGGGTGCTAAATGAATGATTTCAGCTTAACGATTACACCGTTAAGCGCGTCAGCGAACCGACTGTCACTGAATTTCAGATCAAGGTGGGTACCGGGTTTGAATGGTTCTTAAACAGCGCGATTTTTATCGCAGAAGGTATCCCAATGAAGTTAACTCAACGCAACTCGATCAGAGCCGTGTCCATCGCTATGTTACTCAGCCTTGGGGCTTGCAGCGGGATGTCGGAGCGAGAGAAAAACACCAGCTACGGCGCGGCGGCCGGTGGGGTTGCCGGCGCGGTACTCGGCGGCGGCGTTCTCGGCACGCTCGGCGGCGCGGCAGTGGGTGGGGTGATCGGTCACGAGGTCACTAGAAGCAACGAAAAAGATCAACACCGGAACGGAAGATAACCAACCGGCACTGTGCCGCGCACGCTGCGGTTAGCGGCCCCTCGTGTTCAGGGCGATGCTTCGGAACACGAAGTCGTATGTTCGTTACCGCACCGAGTCTCCACGGGAAGGAGGGAGACAATCTCTGACGCCAAAAGGCGTGGCGACGGGTAACGCGAGAAATCATCTTCATGCCGCAGGTGAATCGGATCTCCGGTTGTCTTATGCGATCGCGAACATCATTTCATCACAAGCTGTAAAGCACACGAGACCTGGAAAGAGGAAAAAGCTATGCAACACTACCCCACGCGGATCCTATTCGCGGGCGCCTTATCGGTAGCCATCACGGGCTGCGCGACACAACCTAGCAAATACGATCCCCATGAAAATCCGCTGTGTATTTTTGCGGGCGCGGTAGTCGGCGGCGGCAGCGTGGCCGCGGCGACCGCCGCGGCCGGTCCGATCGGCGCAGGCGTGTTGGCAGGCGCCGTGATCGGCCACTTCCTGTGTCCGCGCGGCGCGCCAATGCCAGTCGCGAAACCAATGGCAGCCGTGGTCTCGACGCCTATGCCCACCACCACCGTCGTCGAATTGGACAGTGACAGCGACGGCGTAATCGACCGCTTGGATCGCTGCCCAGATACACCTGCCGGCAAGAAAGTCGATGTCAACGGTTGCCCCGACATCCTGCTGACCTTGACCGGGGTGAATTTCAAATTCGACAGCTCGCGAATCGAGCCAGCCTCCGAATCAATATTGCATGAGGCGGTGGATGCGTTGAATAAGGCGAGCTCAGTCGCCGTTCGCATTGAGGGGCATACCGACAGCGTCGGCTCGGATGCCTACAACCTGCTGTTGTCGCAGCGACGCGCGAAGGCCGTAGCGGACTATCTTGTTCATCACGGCGTGAGTGGCGCACGCTTGACCACCGAAGGTAAGGGCGAGCGTCAACCGGTCGCGTCGAATGCGACCGCCGATGGCCGCTATCAGAACCGTCGCGTTGAATTGCACGTCGTAGGCAGCGTCCCCCGTTTCCGCGGCCGAATATTCCCCGAGCACCAGCTTCGCGACCGAACGGTGGCGATCTCTCGACCAGACGGTCACGAATCACGGACTACATAAACATACTCCATAGTTCACGTAACGCAGTAATCTCGCGCAGCGCGCCGGTGTCGAAACCGGCGCGCTGTTGCTTGCCCTGACCCGGTTGTTCGCAGGCATCAAATAATGGCGAACCAACTCGCTGACAACGTGACGACAGGCCCAATCGGCGACCAACCCACGCGCGCTAAAGACCCCGCCGTCGATAAGCCGCGCCTACGGCCGCAGCGTTGGTGGTTGATCGTTTTAGCACTGATGGCGGCCAATTATCTGGTGATGCAGGTGCTCTTTCCGGAGCCCTCCTCGATTACGATCTCCTATACATTCTTCAAGCAGCAGGTCGCGGCAGGCAACGTGGCGAACGTCACGAGTGTGGGCGATTTGATCCGCGGTCGCTTCAAGACAGAAGTCACCATTTCACCGCGCGAGTCGCTGACCCCGAGTGCGAAAACGCCGGCCGCGCCCCCCGCCGAGCAGCTTAAGCCGATCGCCTCGATGCGCTTCAAAACGCAGCGACCGGTGTTCGCCGATCCGGGTCTCGAACGCCTGCTCGAGGAGAAAGGGGTGGTTATCGAGGCCGTGGATGAGAGCCGTCCATCGTGGTTTACGCTGCTAGTTGGCTTCGGTCCCACCGTATTGCTGATCGGCGCATTCGTGTGGATTAGCCGCCGCGCCGCGAGCGCGAGCGGTGGGCTGTTCGGGCTCGGTCGCAGTCGCGCCAAACGCTACAGCGAGGAGCAACCAAAGGTCACCTTCGACGATGTCGCCGGCATCGACGAAGCCGAGAACGAGCTGATCGAGATTGTCGATTTTCTAAAGAATCCGGCCAAATACCAGCGACTGGGCGGCACCGTGCCGAAAGGCGTACTGCTGGTGGGCGCGCCTGGCACCGGCAAGACGCTGCTGGCCCGGGCGGTTGCCGGCCAAGCTAGTGTCCCCTTCTTCAGTCTTAGCGCGTCCGAGTTTATCGAAATGATCGTTGGCGTCGGCGCCTCGCGGGTCCGCGACCTCTTCCGGCAGGCGCGCGAGGCCGCGCCTTCAATCATCTTCATCGACGAGTTAGACGCCATCGGTCGCTCGCGCGGTAGCGGTTCGCAGCTCGGCGGGCATGATGAGCGCGAGCAAACCTTGAACCAGATCCTGACCGAGATGGACGGCTTTGACTCGCGCGAAGGCGTCATTGTCTTGGCCGCCACCAACCGCGCCGATGTGCTGGACCAGGCACTGCTGCGACCGGGCCGTTTCGATCGCCGCGTCGTCGTGCAGCGTCCGGACCGCGCGGGCCGCGCCGCCATTCTGACGGTGCACACCAAGCATGTTCCCTTGGCGAGCGATGTCGATGTCGCGCGGATCGCCGCCGAGACCCCGGGGCTGGTTGGCGCCGAGCTACGCAATCTGGTTAACGAGGCCGCGCTTTTAGCGGCGCGCAAGGAGGCCAGTGCCGTGCGCGCCGAAGACTTCGCCGAAGCCATGGAGAAGATCACCCTCGGCCCGGCGCGCAATATTTTGCTCAACCCGGTCGATCGCAAACGCACCGCCTACCACGAGGCCGGGCATGCGTTGCTCGCGCTGTTGGTGCCCGGCGGCGATCCGGTTCATCGCGTCTCGATCGTGCCCCGCGGCATGGCGCTCGGCGCGACCTATCAGCTCCCGGTCGACGATCGGACGAGCTATGCCGAGGACTACCTGCGAGCGCGGATTACCAGCACGCTTGGTGGGCGCGCCGCCGAGAAACTGGTCTATGGCGTGGTGACCACCGGCGCCGAAAACGATCTGCAGCAGGTCACCGAGATCGCGCGACACATGGTGTTGCGCTGGGGCATGAGCGAGAAGCTGGGCCCGATCAGTTTTGTCGTGCCCCAGGATGAAGGCCTGCCACCCGCCTTCCAGCACCAGCCCTACAGCGAGGTGACCGCCGAGCTCATCGATGTCGAGGTGCGCCGTATCGTTGAGGAATGTCATCGTGAAGCCGATCGACTGCTTGCCGCGCATCGCCCCAAACTGGACGCACTCGCGCAAGCCCTACTGAAAGCCGAGTCTCTCAACGAGAAAGAGATCCGCGACGCGACCGGCGTACTCGCGCCGGACGAACCGGCGGCCGATCTGTCCTTGCGCCCCTCGGCGGCAAGCTAGATGGCGAAGTGCAAATACCGTCCACCATAGGCGCTGGGCTTTGACCGCGTCATTCCGGCGTGATCCCGGCCTGCGCCCCGGGAGGAATCCAGGACATTAGGTTATTCGACTGGGTCCCGGCGTTCGCCGGGACGACGGCCGGGCCTTCCGGCTGATCTGACGCATCGCCCCGACCTGGTCGCTAGTTATGCTCTTCTCTAGATTATGCTCTTCTATATCTCGGAGACTCTTATGCCTGATCCTCTGTCACCTGATCTTCTCCAGAAAATGGACGCCTATTGGCGCGCGGCCAATTACCTGTCAGTCGGACAGATCTATCTGCAAGATAACCCGCTGCTCGAATCACCGCTTAAGATCGAACATATCAAGCCCCGTTTACTTGGACATTGGGGCACGACGCCGGGACTGAACTTTCTCTACGTGCACCTGAACCGATTGATTACGGCGCACGATCTAAACATGATTTACGTCATTGGTCCGGGGCATGGCGGACCGGGTCTCGTGGCGCAGACCTATTTGGAAGGATCCTACAGCGAGCACTATCCGGCGATTGAGCGCAGCCGGCACGGACTAGCGCGATTGTTTCGCCAGTTCTCCTGGCCATATGGCATTCCCAGTCACGTCTCACCGGAAATTCCCGGCTCCATCCACGAAGGTGGTGAATTGGGCTATTCATTGGCCCACGCCTATGGCGCCGCGTTCGACAATCCCGATCTGATCGTGGCTTGCATTATCGGTGACGGCGAGGCGGAAACGGGAGCGCTCGCCACGAGTTGGCACTCCAACAAATTTCTGAATCCGGCGCGCGATGGCGCGGTGCTGCCGATCCTTCATCTCAATGGTTACAAGATCGCCAACCCGACGATACTCGCGCGCATCAGCCGCCAGGAGCTGACCGATCTCATGCGCGGCTACGGCTACGAACCGCATTTCGTCGAGGGCGATGATCCGGCGGTAGTGCATCAAAGTCTTGCGGGTACGCTCGATAATATCGTGGTGCAGATCCACGCGATTCAACACGCCGCGCGATCGCGCGACGCAACCGAAGGGCTGGAACGTCCGCGCTGGCCCCTAATCGTGTTCCGCACACCCAAGGGTTGGACGGGACCCAAATTCGTCGACGGCCAGCCGGTCGAGGGCACCTGGCGCGCGCATCAAGTGCCGATTGCTGCGTTCAAGAACCCCGAACATCTACAGCTTCTCGACGCCTGGATGCGGAGCTACCGGCCGCAAGAATTGTTTGACGAGCACGGTAAATTCCGCGCGGAGTTCGCGGCGCTCGCGCCCACGGGTCGGCGTCGCATGGGCTCCAATCCGCACGCCAACGGTGGCGTTTTATTGCAGCCCTTATCGCTGCCGCATTTTTACGATTACGCCGTGGCGGTGCCCGAGCCCGGCAGCGTTACCGCGGAAGCGACGCGAGTTCTCGGCAAGTTTTTGCGCGAGGTGATGAAGCTCAATCTCGACAGGCGCAATTTCCGGCTGTTTGGTCCGGACGAGACCGCGTCGAACCGCTTGGAGGCGGTCTACGAAGTCAGCGCCAAAGCATGGATGGCCGAGATCGTGGAAAGCGACACCAATCTCGGCGTCGATGGCCGCGTCATGGAGATCTTAAGTGAGCATTTGTGTGAAGGATGGTTGGAAGGCTACCTCCTCACCGGACGTCATGGCTTGTTTTCCTGCTATGAGGCCTTCATCCACATCATCGATTCGATGCTTAATCAGCATGCGAAATGGTTAAAAGTCTCCCGGGATATTGCTTGGCGCAAACCGATCGCCTCGCTGAATTACTTGCTTACCTCGCATGTTTGGCAACAGGACCACAATGGTTTTTCGCATCAGGATCCGGGATTTATAGATCATGTCGCGAATAAGAAATCCGATGTGGCGCGGATCTATCTGCCGCCCGATGCGAACTGTCTGCTCGCGGTGGCTGATCATTGTTTGCGCAGCCGTAACTACATCAATTTGATCATCGCCGGGAAACAACCCGCGGCACAGTGGCTGACTATTGACGCAGCGGTACGCCACTGTACCTTCGGTGCGGGGATTTGGCACTGGGCCAACAATAACGGCGACGATCCCGAGGTCGTGATGGCCTGTGCCGGCGATGTCCCAACGCTTGAAACACTCGCCGCGGTCACGCTGCTGCGGAC
This sequence comes from Gammaproteobacteria bacterium, assembly GCA_016191285.1. Classification (GTDB taxonomy): domain Bacteria; phylum Pseudomonadota; class Gammaproteobacteria; genus CAIKBL01. Next base: position 71,112 of record JACPPA010000023.1, on the reverse strand, counting down.
GTATGTTCCTGATCTGCGTATTCGTGTCGTAAACGTCGTCGACTTGATGGTATTGCAGCCTCAGTCCGAGCATCCCCATGGGCTCGAAGATCATGATTTTGACGAACTGTTTACCACCGACAAACCCGTTATTTTTGCCTTTCATGGCTATGCGGCGATGATTCACAAGTTGACCTACCGCCGGCGCAACCACCCTAATATTCACGTGCGCGGCTACAAGGAGGAAGGCACCACCACGACCGCCTTCGACATGGTCGTCCTGAACAATCTCGACCGTTATCAGCTCGCACTGGACGCAATTCGAAGAATTCCGCGCCTGCTGCCGCAAGTAGAACACGCGACCGCGCGTTACTGGACGACCATGGAGCGCCACAAACTCTTCATCAGCGAGCACGGTCTGGACATGCCGGAGATTCGCGACTGGCGCTGGATCACTTGAGCAAGCGGTTCCCGTGAAAATCGGCGCGGCCGATGCGCCAAACACCATGATTGTGCTCGCGCTCAACAGCGGCTCATCCTCGCTTAAATTTGGTTTGTACCGCGTGGAATCGTCGCGGACTGAACTGCTGATCGCCGGCGCGGCGGATTCAATCGGTGACGAAAACGGTAAATTCTGGGCACGGGATTCGCGCCACCAGGAATTACTCACCGAGACGAACTTTATTTCTGATCAACGGCAAGCGATCGCTCGCATCGCAAGATTGCTGGGAGATTCCGACTGGCCGGCACCAGCCACCATTGGCCATCGAATCGTGCATGGAGGCCCACTACTCCGGCAGCATTGCCTAATCGATGATTCAGTCTTGCAAGTGCTTGAAGCCGTTGCGCCCTTCGCGCCGCTGCATACGCCAACCGCCCTGTCAGTCGTCCGTGGCGCGCAAGCCTATTTCTCCGGATTGCCGCAGGTGGCGTGTTTCGACACCACCTTTCACGCCGGATTACCGGACGTCGCGCGCATCCTACCGATCGCCAAGGAGTTGCACGTCGACGGCATCCAACGTTACGGGTTTCACGGCCTCTCGTGCGAGTCGATCGTGCGTCAATTGGCGAACGATCTGCCGCGCCGGCTAATCATCGCGCATCTCGGCAACGGCGCCAGTGTCACCGCGGTTAGCGGCGGTAAATCGATCGACACCAGCATGGGCTTGACCCCCACCGGCGGCGTAATCATGGGCACACGCAGTGGCGATCTCGATCCCGGTGTTCTGGTTTATCTGCTGCGCGAGAAGAAATTCGATGCGGCCATGCTCGAAGCGCTGGTCGATCACCGTTCTGGTTTGCTCGGAATTTCGGGCGTAAGTCACGACCTACGGCGACTGCGCGAAGTCGCGGCGTCGAACGCCGATGCACGCCTTGCGATCCACATGTTCTGCTATTCGGTGCGTAAACAGGTGGCCGCGATGGCCGCGGTACTCGACGGGATGGATTTGCTGGTATTCACCGGCGGGATTGGTGAACACGATGCACAAGCTCGGGTTGAGATTTGCAACGGCTTGTCCTGCTTGGGCATCAACCTCGACGAAGCGCGCAACCGTTCCGCGCTTAATCCCCTTAACGCGGCGACCGCGCGCTGTGCGGTGCGCGTGCTCCCGGCGCGGGAAGACGAAGAGATCGCCCGTCACACCGCGGTGCTGGCCGCGCGATTATTTTGACGCGTTCTGTGCGTTGGCGAACTGTCAGATGGCTACGCATGAAGCAATATCGTGGCGTGGAGTCTCAGAACGCTGGCGACGGCCTAATTTTTTAGGAGATAAAAAATGAACTATCGATCCCGTTTTACGTATTTCGCGGTCGCTGTACTTTTCATGGCTGCCGCCAATGGTCACGCTGAACAGGTAGTTGCGCGGTCAGTGATCGCACAGAACATTACCGTGGAAAATTTGCGCGTGGACGGCCCGTCATTACGGGGCGAGATCGTCAACCGCAGCGGGCGTCCGGTAGAAGATGTCCAATTGCTGGTGACGTACGACTGGCAATGGCGCGACGAAATGAAACCTGGCCCTGACAGCCCGGCCTGGGACAAGGCGATTCTGATTGCCGAACGGCTAGCGCCCAACGAAGTGCGGGAATTCTCTCAGCTGTCGGAACAGCCATTGGCGACCCGCGGCGATGGTGAATTTCATCCCTCGGTGGCGGTCGTCGGCTATACGGAATTCAATCGGCCGGAGTGACCGTGGGAAGCACCGTCAACGGTACCGCCTGGCCTGGTATCGCCGCATTTGCCGCCGGCGTTCGGCGCTGAGTTTCGCATGCTTCGAAGCTCGCCTGGCCTCGCTTAACGCGAGGCCAGGCATCGACGCACGATGGCGGACAGCATCGTCGGTATTCTGGCGTAGGTGTTCGCCAAATTATTGATACACATTTTTCTCGCTGATGCGATTCATTAAGACGCTGCGGGCAGTTGCGGTGTACGAAGCGCTTAAGGGTGTGCTGGTCCTGTTGATGGGATTCGGCTTGCTCAGTTTTATCCATCGCGATCTCAATCAATTCGCCGACCGGGTCGTCGCGCATTTTCATCTCAATCCAGCGCGCCGATTCCCGCGACTTTGGTTCGCATGCCGGCTCCATGGCAGGTCGTGACGCTGGTTCTCGCGGTACCTGGGCGCGCGGGCCTTCGAAAAAGACGCGCACTGCGGGATTGTCGACTCGCGAGAGCTCGTCCATCGAACCGATACCTTGCACGTACCGGCGCCGGGCGCTGCAACAGATTCATTTCACGCAGTAAGGTCGACTTGCCGGAGCCGCTGCCACCCGCTAGCGCAAATAGTTCCGCGCGTCGTACTTCAAGATCGACGCCGGCATGCACGACGTAAACGCCGAAACGCGTCGACAGATCTCGAATCTCGATGACCGCCGCTTCGTCGGTAATTTCGGTTTGCATCGCAGAGATCCAAAATACTGAAGGCGACCGAGAACAGACCGTCGGTAACGATCACCGGAAAGATCGAGTGCAATACGCTGCGCGTAGTTTGGCGACCAACGCTGTCGGCGCCGCCGTTGGTCCGGAAACCTTGGAAGCAGCCGATTATCGCGATGATGGCGGCGAATACCGGCGCCTTACCGATACCGGCCAAATAATCGGTCAGGGTTATCGCGCTCGCGAGGGTCGTCTCGCCGATGAAGCTCAGCATCGCGCTAACCTCGTCGAGAACGTCCACCGTGCCTCGGCCTAGACGCACAAGCGCCGATTGAGGGCGGAGCTTCCGCGGTGGCGACGTAGCGATCTTTTCGTCGACCAGTTCGAGTAGCTTCGTGAATTCTGGACGCCAACCGCGCAGTTCTGTCGCGGCGCCTTGCACGCGCAAGCGTTTCAGCACGCGATGAACTATCCAGACTCCCGCCGTGTCGAGTGCGTCGATCTGAGCGCCGTCGACGACTACCGGATTCCGATCGGAGAAGCGTAGCGCCTCGAGACTGTGATTAAGCGTGCCGATCCCACGCGCAGTCCAGCACCCCAAGAGCACCAGTTCGTGGGCGGAGGGCTGGGCAAACGCGGCAATTGGCTCCGGCAAAGGCTTCATGGGTGCCGTCCAGACTAGGACAAAAGCGCCGCGCCGTATGTTCGACATCGCACGGAGCCTGGGCAGCGGGGACGTGCCTCACGACCGCGGGCGAGGCACCCGCCGGTACGTCGGCATATCAACCTTTGCCATAACCTGCGATCGCCATCACCAGACGTGCGGCCGCATACGCAAGCTTGATCCGGATGGCGAGCCACCACGAGAGCCGTCGCCAGCGGTATATACGCACCTGCCGCGCACCGTGTTCGAGCGCCTCGCCCAGACTCGCGCGAAGTTCCGCGGCGAAGCCCGCATCCGCCACGAATAGGTTGGCTTCTTTTGCCATTAGAAAACTAAATGGATCGATGTTCGAGGAGCCGACGGTGGCGACCTGTGAGTCGAAGACTGCCACCTTCGCGTGCAGGAAACCGCGGTGATATTCGTGGATCTCGACACCCGCCTCCAGCAACGAACGATACAGGGCGCGTGAAGCGTAGTGCAGCAGGGTGTACTCCACTCGGCTCTGCAGCAGTAACACCACGCGTACCCCACGACCGGCGGCCGCCTGCAACGCGCGCCGGAAACGCCAACCAGGAAAGAAGTAGGCGTTCGCGATCACCACCTCGGTTTGTGCTGCCTCGATGCACGCGAGGTAGGCCTCTTCGATATCACGGCGGTGACGCAAGGTGTCGCGCAGGACCAGCGCCGCGCGGCACTTACCGGCAAGCGGCACGTTGTCCGGCGGCGCGCGCGGTAATCGCCGACGTGCCAACTCGACGAATCCCGGCCAGCGTCGGCCGACGCTCGCCCACGTGGTAGTTGACCATAGGCGGGCTGCCGCACGGCGGGCGTGGGTGACGAGCGGGCCTTCGATTCGTACCGCATAGTCGTAGCGCGGCGGCAGCTGGCCTGGCGTGTCTTGATCGTCGATCACGTTGATCCCACCGACGAACGCCACGGCCGCGTCAATGCAGACGATCTTGCGATGCATTCGCCGTAGCCGACTGCGACGCATAGTCCATGGGCTGACTTTGGGGCGGAACACCAGCACCTCTGCGCCCGCTGCCTCGAGCATCGCGCGCAAATGATTCGCGAAGGCGCGCGCGCCGAAGCCATCGAGCAGCAAGTGAACCTGGACGCCACGCACCGCGGCGCGCGCCAGCGCGGCCGCCACCAGACCGCCCGTCACGTCGTCGGCGAAGATATAAGTCTCGACGAACACTTCGCGTTGCGCCGCATCGAGCGCTGCGATCAGCGCCGGGAAATACTGCTCGCCGCTCCTGAGTAACGTCAGTCGATTGCCGGCAACGTAGTCAGGCGACATCGATCAAGCCCTGCTCGGCGAACACGCTGTCTGGCTTGAGTTCACACCGGCCTTCGCGCCACCGGTAAATCACGACACGCTGATTGCAGAGCAACCAACCCTGATGGACGTTGTGCTTGACGACGCGCGGGAAAACCATGGGTAAAAACCTACCACAACTGCGTGCTTCATTACCGAAGTTCGCTAACAGAATCACCGTACGAAACCTGGCTGCGCTTTGTGGGCGCCGCGCGAAATAGCCCGCATTGTCATGGGCGCAAGACGAGGCACCCGACCTGAATGGTACTTACAAAAGCTGAAATGCCGGGACATGTGTGCAGTCCCGACCCTTCGTCATGCCGGCGAACGCCGGAATCCAGTCAAACAATGAATTGATTCTTCACTGGACCCCGTGCTCGGCACACGGAGTGATGGCGCAAACCGCACTTAAACAAGTGCCATTCACACCCGACCTAAATGGTGAAGTCGGTCATCCCGGGCGAAGCGGCGGCAGCCGCGCCGACCCGGGATCCAGGGGCGCCTGAACTACCAGCCGGGAGGACGGGGTGGGCAACATCTGGTGTCGACATCGCCTCGAAGCCTGCGTTGGTCTTAAAGTTACAGTACGGGCAATTTAGCGGCGAAAACTTAACAAACATGGATTCGCGGCTAAAGCCGCTCCCACGATAACCACGCGTCGCTTTATGAAGGTTCATGGCAGGACTAGACACTCGTCGGCGGAGCATCTGGCGACCTAAGCGTGCCAGCGCACCGACGCTGTGTGCAGAGAGTCCTACCGTGCCTGGGTTCCCCCAATCCCAGCACCTCGCCCATGCAGGTCAGCGGATTCAATCAGAGGTCACCATGAACATATTAAGCGAACACAATGCGATCGACGCTGCCCAGATCGCCGGCCACGCACGGCCGGCGGCGCGCAATAGCTGGCCGCTGTTTAAAAAAATTGAACGCACGCCAGATCTGCGATTGGAAGCGCCCCGGGCTGAGCTGCACATCAGCGTGAAAGATGCGATCAAAGCGCGGTTCGTGCGAAGTGCCACGCTAAGTGGGCAAAAAAAAACGCCGCGTGCCGCCACGCGCAACAACATCATTCGAAAAATCTCACCATCGAACGCCGACCGGAGTAAACATGAAAGTTATCTCGATGAAGCATGTGCTGCCACCCTTACCTTACAACGCCACGGCGCTCGAACCGCACATCGACGCCCGCACGATGAGCTTGCATCACGATATGCATCATGCGGCGTACGTGAAAGCGCTGAATCTGGCGCTGGAATCGGCGCCGGAACTCCTCCACGGCAAAACCGCGGAGTGGCTGTTGCTCAACCTGAGCGAGGTTCCGGAGAAAATTCGAAACTCGGTTCGCCATAACGTCGGTGGACATGTCAACCACAGCCTGCTATGGCAGTCCATGTCACCGGCTGGCAGTGGCGCGCCTTCAGGTCCGCTGGCTGAGGCCATCGACCAGGCGTTTGGTAGCTTCGCGAAGTTCAAAGCCCAATTCGAAGAGGCCGGCAGCAAATTGTTTGGATCGGGCTGGGTCTGGTTGGTCAAGGCACAACACGGGAATGACAAGCTCCAAGTGCTCACCACCTTCGGTCATGACAACCCGCTGCAGCAAGGTTACTTTCCGCTGCTGGTCAACGATGTCTGGGAGCACGCCTACTATCTGAAGCATGCAAACCGGCGCCCAGAGTATCTACAGGGCTGGTGGTCCGTGGTGAACTGGAGCGAAGCAGCCCGTCGACTTGAACGCTTCGGGCAGGGGAACCGGACGGCGCGCGCCGGTGAGCGACGATGCGCTGCTTGAAATTCAGCATGCGATTCTGCCGTACGCAACGGGGACATGCGGGCCGCCGCAAGCCGACGTGCTAATCGCCGGCGACGGCGGCTGGCGTAACCCGGCACCCGGAAAAGACTGCGCATGACAACGCCGCCAGACGTCGTGTTCCTGCTCGACGTGGATAACACGCTGCTCGATAACGACCAGGTGATCACCGACTTGCGACACCATCTCGAGCGCGAATTCGGCGCCGCTAGTGCGCGCCGCTATTGGGAGATCTTCGAGGCCTTGCGCCTCGAACTTGGCTATGCCGATTACCTCGGCGCACTACAACGCTATCGCTCGGGGGTCGAGTTCACGCGAACCGATGACATGCGGTTGCTGCAGATGTCGAGTTTCCTTATCGACTACCCATTCGCTGAACGCCTCTACCCGCACACCCTCGATCTCATCGGGCATCTGAATGCGTTCGGGCCCACGGTGATCCTCACCGATGGTGACGTCGTGTTTCAGCCGCGCAAGGTGCAGCGCTCAGGCCTGTGGGACGCCGTCTCTGGCCGCGTGCTCATCTACATCCACAAGGAACTGATGCTCGACACTGTACAGCGCCACTACCCGGCGCGGCATTACGTGATGGTCGACGACAAACTGCGCGTGCTCACCGCCATGAAAAACGTCATGCAGGCTCGGTTGACCACCGTGTTTCCGCGCCAGGGCCACTACGCGCTTGACCCGGCCAACGTTGCTGCCTATCCAGCCGCCGACTACCACATCGAACGCATTGGCGATCTAGTCGGTGGTGACATCCGCGCGTTGTGCGGCCCCGCGGGTGCGGCGCCACGGCCCATTACGGCGCTTTGACCGCGTCATTCCGGCGTGGTCCCGGCCAGCGCCGGGAGGAATCCAGGACAGTAGGTTATTCGACTGGGTCCCGGCGTTCGCCGGGACGACGGCCGGGCCTTCCGGCTGATCCGGCCCATCGCCCCGACCTGGTCGCTATTTATGCGCTTCTATTTAGCTCGCGACAGCGAGCGTCGGTACGCCACCGTACAGAGACGCGATGACTATAAAAGTACGGTGTGAGCGTACGGCAGTGATACTGAATGCCATGGCCCCTGATTCGACAATCGCTTTGACTTAGCAAAGGATCACATTATGTCAAACGACACCCACGTTCCCACCGCGGCTCACAAAAAGACCGCCGACGATAACGAGCCTGTGCGACCTAATCACAAGACCCTAGCGCGTGACGAACAGGATAAGTTGCGCGCGCCGAAAGCAGCGGGGCGAATGCCTTCGCGCGCGGCGCCAAGAGAGACGAGGAATTCTTAATCGCGGGTCTAAGTACGGCGTTACAAGATCGGTCTGTGATGAACGCTGAACCCGGTTCGGACGAGCCGCACGTAGGCGCATCGGCCGACACCCCGGTTGCCATCGTTCGCGCGACTGTCGACGCACAGGGCGTCGCGCTGACGATCCTTTCCACCGTCGCCTTGGTCTTCGCCCTGGAGTGGGCACAAGCATTTTTCATTTCACTTCTGCTGGGGATTTTTCTGGCATACACCCTGAACCGACCGGTGATGTGGCTGGAGCGTCTACGCGTTCCGCGGCCGCTCGGCGCGAGTATCGTCATGCTCAGCGTGTTGTCGATGCTGGCGCTTGGCGGTTACGCCTTGCGTGGACAGGTCGAGACGATCATCAAAACGTTACCCGCCTCGATAAGCAAATTCTCCATGGGGATCACCAGCACGCGGTCGAGCGGAGAACAAAGCACCTTGCAGAAAATGCAGGCAGCGACGAATGAGATCGAAAATGCCACAAACCGGGTAACGAGAACCGTCGCCGCCAAATCGTCTTCAACCCGGGTGGTCATGGAGCAACCATCGTTCAAGTTCGGTAATTTTTTGTTGGCTGGTTCCGTCGGCGCGGCGGGCTTTATCGGTCAAGCGACAATGGTGCTATTCCTGGTGTTCTTTCTGCTACTGTCCGGCAATACGTTCAAGCGTAAGCTTGTGCGCTTGACCGGGCCATCGCTGTCGAAGAAAAAGATCACGGTGCAGATGCTGGATGAAATTAACGATTCCATTCAGCGTTACTTGTTTATTCTGGTAACGACCAACGCCCTGGTGGGGCTACTTACGTGGATCGCTTTTCGTTGGATTGGCTTGGAAAACGCAGGCGCGTGGGCTGCCGCCGCGGGATTGCTGCATGTGATCCCGTACTTGGGATCGGCCCTGACGGCGGGCGCCGTTGGAATGGCGGCTTACGCGCAATTCGAGTCGCTTTCGATGGTGCTGCTAGTGTCCGGTATGTCGCTCGCGATCGCGCTCGCCGTCGGACTCCTGATTACGACGTGGATGACCGGAAGAAGTGCAAAAATGAATCCCACGGCGGTATTCATTGCCTTGCTATTCTTTGGCTGGCTGTGGGGAGCCTGGGGCATGCTGCTCAGCATTCCGATCATCGTCGTCATTAAAGTGGTGTCCGACCACGTCGAACAACTCCGACCGGTGGCCGAATTATTGGGTGAGTAATACTGTCTCGTGCCGAATCTGATTAATTCGCCATCGACTGGCGGCGCTTTGTGGGAGCCGCTTTGAGCTTCGAATCTTCGTAGGGGCCAATTCGCGGCTAAAGCCGCTCGCACAATAATTACCCGTCTAATTGCGCAAGTTCATCGCAGATTCGTACACCAATAGCATCGCCACGCATTCATACCTGTTCTTATAGAACAACTGCTGAGTGCGCTGTCGCACCGACTGTAACTAGGTTTTCGCACACTCTTGTAAAAGCGCTCGCCCGGAACTTCAGGACGACGCCCCGCTCGATTACCGAAATTATTTGTCAGGAGAAAACCATGAATAAAGATCAAGTCAAAGGTCGCCTTAAAGAGGCGGAAGGTAAGGTTAAGGAAGTTACTGGGAAAGTCATCGGCAATAAACCGCTAGAAAACAAGGGCACCGTCGAAAAAGCGGTCGGCAAAGTTCAAGCGAGTTATGGCGATCTCAAGAATGAGATCAAGAAAGGCAAGTAAGCTTTTTTTTGAATCATTATTGACAGGAGGTAAACATGAATTACGAAGAGCGCGATCCCTTTGGCATGTACAAGAGCGTCACGACCGGCGGGCCGGGACCTGATGTACGACGCGGACCCGGACCTGAAATCATGGGTGCCGACACGCTGGTCGGAAACGACGTCTACAACACCAAGGACGAAGACCTGGGCGACATCAAGGAAATTATGTTGGACATGCGTAGCGGCCGGGTTGGCTACGCCGTGTTGTCCTTTGGCGGATTTCTCGGGATGGGCGAAAAGCTTTTCGCGGTGCCGTGGAACGCCTTGGTGCTCGACACCAAAAATAAGCGCTTCGTGCTCAACGTCGAGAAAGATCGCCTCAAGGACGCACCCGGATTCGACAAGGACCAATGGCCCAACATGGCAGACGCGTCGTGGGTGAAGGACATCCATTCTTACTACGGCACTAAACCGTATTCCGAGGGGCCGCAAGCATAACTTACACCTGCTACGAATAGCCCTTGCTTAAGCAGAAATGCCGCGAAAGATGTGCAGTCTTAGCCCTTCGTCATTCCAGCGAAAGAGGACGTGTAAAAACTCGATCGAGTTGTCGCGCTGGTGTTGGGGGTAGCGAGCGCGGCGCTGTGCTCACGCCGTCATCCGGAATTCGCGTAGCGGTTATCCGGGCTCCAGTCGGATTAGGTGTCCGCGCATTGCGCGGACAGTATTTCTCACTGGATTCCGGCATTCGCCGGAATGACGGTGGGGGTTGCTCTGAGGCTCTTTGGCTTCCGGCGTTCCAGGCTGGGTAACCACTCGATGGAGTTGTCGAGTTGGTGTTGGGGGTACCGAGCGCGGCGCTGCTCTCACGCCGTCATCCCGGAATTCGCGCAGCGAATATCCGGGATCCAGTCAGACCAGGTGTCCGCGCACGGCGCGGACAGCATCATCTTCACTGGATTCCGGCGTGCGCCGGAATGACGGTGGGGCGTCATTGTCGCGGCTTAAGATTTCGAGTGGGGCGAGGCGGCCGGCTTCCGTGCCTTTACCGCGATCGCGGAGCGCAGCAAATTAACGAGAACCAGGATCCCGGTGACTGAGCCCGCGAGACGGGCACCCGCCACCAGCGCAACTGACCGCGCCAGCAGCGCCACCGGCCGACGATTTAGCAGGCGCATCGTCACGCTGCGTGGATACCGGCCGCGCGCTTCGGCGGTGGTCGGCGCGAGTTGTTCCGCGATCCGCTGACGCTGTGCATGGAGCTGTCCGCGTAGCAACAGACGTTGCGCGGACAGTGCTACTTCGCCGTTGTCTGTCATAGATTCGATTTCAGCAGAGCCACATCCGCAGCGAGTTCTTCACGCGAGGTTGCGAAAAAACTACCGCCCGATGCCGACCAGACTTGAAAGCGTCGCCACGCGACCGCTGAACCCATCCCAAATAAAAGCACCAGACCCAAGATCGCGGGTATTCGATACGGCGTGTCCCAGGCCACCACCAGCACCAGTTCGCCTGCGAACAGCAGGCAGCACAGCAGACAAATGAATCCGAACAACACGGCCGCTAGCATTTTAAGCCAATGATTCTTCGCCTCCTCCCACTCAATCCGCGCGAGTTGTCCGTGTAGCCGCGCCTGATCGAACAGAGCGCCGCCCGCTGTGTGCAGAATGCGCACCGCGTCGAGCGGGTTGAGGCCGTTCGATTCGGTCGTCGTCGCCAAAGGTAGTTTCATGGCCTTGACGGCAGCGCTTAGGTGCGGCGCGCGAGCACCAAACCAAGCAGAAATCCAACCACCGCGCCGGCGCCAATCGATTGCCAGGGTTGATCGTGAACATAGGTGTTGGTTACGGCGGCAGTCCTGGTCGCTCGTTCGGTGATCGCGCTACTCATCGCTTCGACCGATTCTTTTGCGGCGGCGACGCGTGCACTTAGTTTCGCCTTAGCCCGCGCGAGATCTTCGCCAGTGAGCGAGGTTGTCGCTTTGATCAGATCCTCGATATCGGCGACGAAATTATGAAATTCGCGCGACAACGCGCCCTCGGCGGTCGCGAATGCTGATGGTGTCGAGCCGACGCCTTGTCCGTTCTTGCCTAATTCTGAGATGGTTGATTCGGTGTGCATGCCTGATTCCTCATGAGTGCTGGGGTAGAGAGTTCGGTAGCCGGATTGTCCGCCGTGGCGAACACTGCGTGCGTTCCGCGTTCCGAGCGCGTTTTTCCAAAGCCGGAGACGAATGTTGCGCGCGATACTTAAGGGCGGTCTGTGCGTAAACGCACGCAAGAATCAACTGACCGCGGATCGGAAAACTTCGACCCGGAGGCACTCATGCGTTCAATGCTCCCATACTTTCTCGGCATCCCAATCCCCATCATCATTTTAATTGGGTTGAGCGCAATGAAAATTTACCTCTATGTTCGACAGCGCACCGAACTTCGCATGGCATGCGCCCACTCTGTTCGCGTGTCAGTCGCCACCGAGCAGGTGCGCTTAGTTCGCCCACGGCCACGCGACACTTACCACCTTCAAAGGACTCCCCATGAAATATTTGACGCTGATTCCGGTTCTGCTCGCCGTGCTGAGCTTCACCGCATGTGACAAACCGACCGTCAATGTCGGCGGCGCGCCCGGACCCGCGGGTCCGCCTGGCGCCACCGGCAAACAGGGAAATCAGGGCGACCAGGGAATGGACGGTAGCAAAGGCGATACCGGCACCACCGGTAAGTCGAGCGACACCACCACCGTGATCGTGACGCCGCCTGCGCCGCCTGCGCCAACGAACTAAATGGAAGAGCATAAATAGCGACCAGGTTGCGGCGATGGGTCGGATCAGCAGGAATGCACCGCCGTCATCCCGGAATTCGCGTAGCGAAACTCCGGGATCCAGTCAGATCAGTGTCCGCGTATGGCGCGGACAGTATTTCTCCACTGGATTCCGGCGTGCGCCGGAATGACGCGGTTACGGCCCAGCCCCTCTAGGGTGGACGGTATTTCCGCTTTGCTATCTAGATCGATTCACTCACGACATAGAGGAGAAATCCATGAGCCTAGCAACCATACTGATGGTCGTTCTGATCCTGATGTTGGTCGGCGCATTGCCGACCTGGCCCCACAGCAAGAGCTGGGGCTATGGGCCAAGTGGCGGATTGAGCCTGGTGCTCGTTGTCTTGGTCATGTTGGTGGTGATGGGGCGCTTGTAAGGAGTGCTCCCGTGCGGCGGTCGCGGTAATGCGATTGCGTTTTCATCGGTCAACATGGCTCGAGGAATCGTCGGCCGTTCGGTAATGATCCGATCACGAGTGCCGATGTCTGCTCGAGGGGTCGATTCCCAATCTTGCAGCGTCGGCTGCGCGTGCGCTCATCGCTCCTATTTAAAATGCGAGGCCTTCTTATGTTTTTCGACAAGCTAGGCAAATCCGCGCGCGTGCCGCTGGGCGTGGCGACGTGCTTTGCAATTGCAACTTCCATTTCGTATTCGAGCATCGCCGCCGCGACCGCCATCAAAGTGACCTTGGACGGCGCGCAGGAAGTGCCAGCAGTCAAAAGCGCGGGGCTCGGCGCTGGGACAATCAGCGTCAGCGGCGACCACGCGGTGAGCGGCAGCGTGACCACCACCGGGATCGCCGGAACCGCAGCGCACATCCACGAAGCGGTCGCTGGCAAGGACGGACCGGTGGTCATTCGGCTCCTGAAGACCGGCGACACCTACGCGGTTCCCGCCGGCGCGAAACTTACCGACGCGCAGGCGGCAAGCTTCGAAGCGGGAAATCTCTTCGTAAATGTCCGCACCGCGGCCAATCCAGGTGGCGAAATACGCGGACAACTGAAGCCCTGACATCGGGATTTTCTGGCGTCAGATCGCTCTTTACTCTGCGTACGCTAGCGAACGGATATCCCTGCCAAATGCGCATATCTTTCCAAGTGCGCTTGAAGATCCACTCTTGGCGCTAAACAGTCCAACCATCGGGAATCGATACACTGGAGTCTTCGCGTCGTGAAAATTGCAGTCGTGGTCGCCAAGCCCACTCTAGAACCGAAAGGAAATTACATGTCAAAACTGATAACAGTGCTGTGTGCCACCGCTGGGTTGGGTATTGCTAGCGCCAGCTGGGCAGAATCGTATTCACCGCATACCACGTCGATGTCACAGGAAAGCTACAAAATGGCAAAGACGAACGCTGATACAGAGTACAAGATCGAAAAGAACGCGTGCTCGTCGCGGAGCGGAAACGCCGAGGATATCTGCGTCGCGGAGGCGAAAGGTAAAGCTAACGTCGCCAAGGCTGAGGCCGAAGCCGCGTATGACAACACACCCAAGACGCGCGAAGCCGCGCGTGTCGCGCGCGCCGAAGCAAGATACGACGTCGCGATTGAAAAATGTGACGACCTAGCGGGCAATCCAAAAGACGTGTGTGTAAAGGAAGGTAAAGCTGCCTTGGTGCAAGGCACGGCGGATGCCAAGGTCGATCGTGTGACGGCCGATACGCGCAATGAGGCGGCGACGAAACAAACGGACGCTCGCGACGAAGCGAACGCTGAGAAGCACGACGCGAATACCAAGGTTGCGCTCGAGAAGTGCGATGCACTCGCGGGAGCGGCGAAGGATGCCTGCGTCGGCGACGCAAAAATGCACTAAATAGATGAGCATTAATACTGCCGAGTAAAAACTCGATGGAGTTGTCGAGTTGGTGTTGGGTGTCCCGAGCGCGGCGCTGCTCTCACGCCGTCATCCCGGAATTCGCGCAGCGAATATCCGGGATCCAGTCGGATCAGTGTCCGCGCATGGCGCGGACAGCATTATCTTCACTGGATTCCGGCGTGCGCCGGAATGACGGTGGTGAGGTTGCTCGAAGGCCCTTTTGATTCCGGCGGTCGCCGGAATGACGGGTGCAGGGTCGAACGCTACGACGACAACTCCTAAGGGAAATATAGCAATGACGAACCGCAGCCAGATGGCTTTAAGTGAGGATCGATGAATGTGCGTTCAGTTAGAAAGACAGGATGTCTCCTCGGGATCCTCTCGTATGCCGTCACCGCCTGCGCTCCCCTAATGGAGCAAAACTCTTCGTCGGCGCCGGGGCGCACCGCGGGACAGGTGGCGCCCGCTACACCAAGTGCGACACCGTCGCCTACGGTCGCGATGGAGCGCAGCGCAGTAGCGCCACCGCAAACGAACACGGAACCGCGTCGCTCGGTAGCTCCCAAACCGTCCCAGGCCGCCGCGCCGGTCGAATCGATTCAACTCGTCACGCCCGCGCGGCGTTTAACACCGCCGAGCGCGGCGAACCCTTCAGCGCAATCGCATCCTCCGCCCACCAAAGCGATAGCCGATGCTCCGCCATCGGTGCAGATTCCAACACCAAAGGCGGCGACGCTGGCGGCGGTGCCACTGCCACCCCCAGCACCGACCCTTAACTTGGCATCGCTGGAAACACGACTGCGCGAAACCGACGGGATAGGCGTGTTCACCAAGCTTGCGCTGAAGAACCAAGTGGATGAGCTGCTGAATAAATTCCGCGCTTTCCACCAAGGACGAATGAACACCACGCTGGCCACGCTGCGGCAACCGTACGATCTACTATTGATGAAGGTACTATCGCTCCTGCAGGACAGCGATCCACCCTTGGCCCAGGCCATCGTGGCGTCGCGCGAAGCGATCTGGAACATTCTGGCGGATGGGAAAAAGTTTTTAGAAAATAATCTGATGGCGGGAGTGATGCTGTGACGACCCATGGTCCGAGTTCGATCCTAATTATTTCACTGCTAGCGTTAACCGCGGGACAGTCGCTCGCCGTCGATATTCCGGTTGCCAAAGATTTGAGCGCCGTAATCGCGCTGCAGGGCCTGCCTTGTGGCAGGGTTGTCAGCGTCAAGCAACAGGCTAGTAACGATTATCTCGCGGCATGCGACGGCGGTCACCGCTATCGTGTGTTTATCAATGCTGACGGCCGCGTAATTGCAGAAATACAAGCCGTGACCGCGCAAGGGAAATAATTGCCGCGGTGCGCGGCGACGCACTGCCGATTGATCGCTGAATCAGCTAAAACGAACCTGAGATACCGGCTCACTCGAAGTGAGCCAGACTTTACTTGTCGTCATTCCGGCGAACAAGCCCCACCGTCATTCCGGCGCACGCCGGAATCCAGTGAAGAAATACTGTCCGCGCCGTGCGCGGACACTGATCTGACTGGATCCCGGATATTCGCTACGCGAATTCCGGGATGACGGCGTGAGACAGGATTTGTCGTCGTAGCGTCCGACTCTGCACACGTCATTCCGGCGCACGCCGGAATCCAGGAAAAAAGTCGATCCGCGCCGTGCGCGGACACCTATCCTGACTGGATCCCGGATGTTCGCTACGCGAATTCCGGGATGACGGCGTGAGAGCAGCGCCGCGCTCGGCACACCCAACACCAGTTCGACAACTCCATCGAGTTTTACCCGGCTTGGTACGCCGGAATCCATGAAGTTGTCTTTATTTCACTCGTCGATTTAGACCAATCACGTGGATCGACACTCTGTCACGCCCTATGTGTGTTGCCGAACAGAATAGGCCGGGGCAAGCCGCACATAATTAACCAGATGGAATCATCCAAGATGCTTTGAAATAAGGACAGATTATGAAGACGAAATTTGTAATGACCTGTTTGGTTGTCGGCACGTTAATCGGGCCGGTGGTAGCGGCTGCCGCCGACGGGGACGCGGACCGTTCGCAACCGAAAGAATTCGTGAAGGATTCGGCGATCACGACGAAAATAAAGGCTAAGCTTGCCGCGGAACATCTCAACAGCTTAGGCAATATTCATATCGATACGGACAAGAATGGCGTCGTGTCGATGACTGGCACCGCGCGAACCCAGGCGGCCGCCGATCAAGCCGTGGCGATTGCGCGTCAAACCGAACACGTGAAGTCGGTCGATAGCCATATCGTCATCAAAGCCGACGACTAATCTTCCGGTTTAGCGCACCACGCATTACGCGTGGTGCGTAATCTGCGGCTACGTGAGGTACGCGATAATGCGCCAGCGACTCATACAGCCATTGCGTACTTGTGATCGGTTCACGGCCGCTACATCTCACCTCATACGGTTCACCGCTCAGGCTGCTTTTAGTAGCCGCCTTCTCGATAAAGTCTTCCGTCGTACTGATTCGATCGCTTGCCGCCAGCATCTTATATTTGTAGCGCAGGTGATCGGCCGCGCGCAGAGAGTCATACCAGTTGCCGTTGCGATAGAACTCGCAGCCTGAAGTCTCGATGAACCCGATCAGGTATTTGATCTCGGTCTCAACCGCCGCCGACGGCGCAGCGTGCGCCATCGGCGCTAGCGCCAGGCCGAGGATTAGCACACCCAATAGCTTTAGCCAGCCGTTGTTCATAGCTCTGCCGCAATCGGCAACAGCGATAAGAGTTTGAGTTTCAGTCTTTGCCAGTCGCTCCGCGCGGGCTCCACGGTGTATTCAACCGGACTGCCATTCTCCTTCGTCTTCCACACCAATTGTGGCGCGACGCCGGGACCCGACGAACGCAAAGCCAAGGCATAGGAATTTTCCAGCTGCACCATCGCGTCGAAGCGAAGCGCGGTTTGCTGCGCGAGTTCTGGGCTATCGATAATCAAACCGACCTCGGTGTTGAGACGCTTCGATCGCTGATCGAAGTTCATCGAACCAATAAACAGCTTCTGGCGGTCGAAGACAAACAATTTCGCATGTAACGCATAGTTGCCGTAGCGCGAGAGCAGCGCCGTCTGACCACTGCCCCGCGCATTGCCCAGCAGTGAACGGATCTCATAAAGCTCCACGCCCTCCTCCAGCAGCGGCACGCGATAGTGTAGATAGCCGGATTGCGCCGAAAGTTCTGGTGTCGACTCAAGCGAGTTAGTCAGTATACGCACCCGTACGTTGCGTTCACGCAAGTCCTTCAACAACTGCAGTTCTTCGTCGGCTGGGATGAAAAACGGAGTTACCATCAACAACTCGGACTGCACGGCGTGAGCCGTATGGCCCACTGACTCGGTCATCAGCCGGCCAGCCAATGCGCCACTTTCCACGTGCTTCTTGTCGGGACTATCGCTGATTACTCGCGCGTGCGCCCACACCAGTGGCAAACGACCGGAGATCATGCCCGCATAGGGCTCGCCGGTCGCAATGCGTTTGACGTAGTCGATACCGTCGGTCTGCAAGGTCTTTAATTGCTGTCCGGGACGCTCGCGCTCACGGTGATTCGCTAACGCGGTGTCCGCTTGCGTGTTGCGTCCCAACGCTTCGGCAGGGATGGCGAACCCACTGTTCCAATATTCGTCGAACGTCGTGGAGAGCTGTTTGGCGATTGGGCCGGCGGCAAAAACGTCGTCGTCCGCGAGTTGGGCTTCTGGATCCATCTGAAAGTATTCATTGCCGATATTGCGCCCGCCGACGAGCGCGAGTGCGTTGTCGACGACCAGCAGTTTATTATGCATGCGATAGTCGAGTCGTGAAGCGTTGAATAAAAACTCGACGGTTCGTTGCAAGTCGCCATGTCCACGGTACGCAAAGGGATTGAAGACGCGGATTTCAATGGCGCGATGGCCGTCCAACGCCATGATCTGCTCATCGCCGGTGACGGTATCCGCGTCGTCGATCAGCAGGCGCACGCGCACCCCGCGATCCGCCGCACGCAACAACGCCGCAGTCAGCAATCGGCCGGTTTCGTCGCCGCGAAAAATATAGTATTGAAGATCCAGGGTGCGTTCGGCCGCGTCGATCATTTGTACTCGCGCCAGGAACCCCTCGACGCCGACCGTGATGAGGCGAAACCCTGAATACCCGCCGTGCGCGCGCGCGGCCCGCGCAAACTGTCTGCCGTAGCGAGTTTCTTCCGGGTGAGCGAGCGCCACCGATGCGACCTTGGGGAATTCGGCGCCGGGCGGCAATCCCGCACAGCCGCCAAGTACGATCGCGGCGAGCACGAGCGCAAAACGGGCTGTCATTGCGCACTGGGCACGACTGCAAATTGCCGTAGTCCCGAAGGTGGGCACGTTTCTTCCTGCCTTTTAATCAGTCGGCCATTATCTCAGCTGCATCCAGCCGCGCTGTACGCTGCCAAGCATGGTGCATTATAGATTTCAGCCGTGGGGGCGCATCACTATTGAAGGCGTGGCTGCCACCGGCCAATCGTCAGTCTGGGGGTAGCGCACGCGGTATAGCCTACCGCCGTAGATCAAGCGGGAAAAATAAACTAATGCCCGGCGATTGCCGCGGCTCGTAATGCATCGGCGGCGGGACGTAGACGGGTTGCGAATAATGGTACGGCTGCCGATATTCAGATCGATACCCATAGCCTTCGCGATCGCCACGCCACTCGCCCCGGCGATGTCCAAGATGTTGTTCGCCGCCGTGGTGCTCGCTGAAGTAGCGGTCGTGGCGCCACCCACCACCGCTAAAGTTGCGGTCGTGACGCGACTCATCGCCATTGTCGGAGTTGCGGTCCTGATGCGACCCCTCGCCGTTGTCGTCTTGAGCGGACGCCGACATGATGAACGAACCACTGATTATCGAAGCAAACGCAAGCGTTATCACGACCTTGCAGCCGGTTGACTTGAAGAATCTAGCCTGTGGCAGAGAGGATTTCATTGTGACCTTCCCTTGTTGGGATGAGTTGCGATTACAAACCGTGTGCGGGCCAGGCCCGAGCCCGGCACCGCCGTACCCGACATCACTTAATAGTCGATGTTTTGCCGCCATGATGGTCGTGAGGACCGCGGCGGAACAAGATATCCGCGGTCTTCTTTTGCGTGTCCGACATGCTGGCGTAAAGATCGGCGAACACCGGCGTTAATTTCTTGATGCCGTCCGCCTGGGCATCGGTAATCTCGCCGTAAGATTTGAGATCGTCGACGGCGTTCATGCCTTTCTCATGATCGATGCGCGCCTGAGTAAGGGCATCCATCATTTTTGCGTTATCGCGCATCACCCCGCTGACCTTGGCCCATTGTACTTCCTGGGTCGATGTGATCTTGAGTTTGGTGTGCAGATCTTTGACCCGCAGTTCGGCGCGGTCCTCATGCGCATCTTTGTCTACCGCTAGCACTACGCCCGGGGCGAACGCGAGCGTGGCGACTAGAGCCGTCGCAAGGAGACGTCCGTTTGAATTAGTGATTTGATGGCCGCCAAGTTTCATGGGTGTTCTCCGGGTTTATTCAAATATTCTCGCGCCCGGCGATTCAGGCGCTAGATTAGGAGCGTCATCATTCCCTTTCTTCGAGCGCCCGTCCGTTCGCAAGCACACATACAACGACGTAAAACAAATAGCGAAGCGGAAATGCCGATCATCCAATCCCAAGGCGTTTGTGAATGCCGTTCGCGGGAGACGCGACGCTAAATCTTGGGATTAATCGGCGCATCGCTGTGGTAGGAGCGGCTGTAGCCGCGAATAGGTTTCGCGATGAAGATTCGCCGCTAAAGCGGCTCCCACGGTGTGCGGCTACGCGACGTTAAATCTGGCGATTATCTGAGAGCAGGACGTCGATCGTTCCATCATGCGATCTTGTGCCGCACTGGAGGAAGATAAGGCAGCAGGCGATCGGTCTCTTTCTTGACCACGGCATAACATTCGCAACACAGCGTTTCGAGTTTCGCTCGATCGAGCACGGTGATATGACCACGGTTGTATTCGATCACGCCGAGTCGTTGCAGTTTACCGGCGGCATCGGTGACGCCTTCACGCCGCACGCCAAGCATGTTGGCAATGAGTTCCTGCGTCATGGTCAGGCGGTTGCTCGGCAAACGATCCAATGAAAGCAAGAGCCAGCGGCACAGCTGCTGGTCGATCGAGTGGTGCCGATTGCAGACGGCGGTCTGGGCCATTTGCGTGATCAGAGATTGCGTGTAGCGAAGTAACAATAACAGCATCTCGCCATGCCGATTGAACTCATCCTTAAGTTTCTGTCCCAGCAGCCGGTAGGCGTAACCGGCACTCTGTACGATCGCGCGGCTCGGCGTGCTTTCACCGCCCATGAACAAAGCGACGCCGATCAGACCTTCGTTGCCGACAACCGAGATTTCCGCCGACGCACCGCTTTCCATCACATAGAGTAACGACACAATCGAATCGGTCGGAAAATAGACGTGACGCAAGGCGTCCCCGGATTCATACAAAACCTCGCCGAGCGGCATGACCACTTGTTCGAGCAGCGGGAATAAGCGGAGCTGAACGTCCGCAGGTAAGGCCGCCAGGAGGTGATTTTCCTGCGGTGAGGACATCTCGGGCATTGTAGGGCCCCTTTATTAAAGGTGCAGGGCGATGGCCTCCCCGGTGAGTGAAGTATAGTTCAGTGTCGTACTTCCTATGCATGATAGCGCACACATACACTCAGGTGGATTACCAGTGGGCGATTTCCGAAGCACAGCCAAGCGCGGGAGCAACGGCTCCGAAATAATTAATCGTGCGTGTGCTACCGCACAGAGTTAATCCGCCCGATGCGTGCAATCTCGGGCTAAGCAGCGTGGCGCCAGCCACCCATCGGAGAGTTGAAAATGCTCGAAACCATTGCGATCGTCTTGCTGATTTTCTGGGCCCTGGGGCTCGTGTCGTCCTACACCATGGGCGGATTCATTCACATACTTTTAGTCATTGCGATTGTCGTGATCCTGGTCAGGGTCATTCAAGGTAGACGGATCTAAGTTATCTGAATCGCCTTCTATTATTAAGCCGAATAACAGTCATATAGCGGTAATCGGCGTTCCGCCTAGTGTTAAGTCGCTTCGTTTAGGCGGCATAGTTGGGTGGCGCAGCGAGGGTGCGTCGCCAGCGGCCTATAGAACATCGTCTTGAGCGGTAATTTCGAAACCAAGACGCGCCATGACTAACATCCCATCCACCGTCCTGCCCAAGCGCGCGCTCGTTGCCAACCGGCACAAAGATCCGTCGATTCAAGTGTCACCCGTGTTGGTGGAGTCGGCAGCGCTCGCTGCCACGGACGTCTACGCGCGGCTCAACACTCGCCACGCGGGACTGACCGCCGTCGAAGCAGCAAAACGGCTGGCGCAGCACGGTCCTAATGTGCTGGCGAAAGATCAACAACCGGGACTCGTGACGCTGCTGTGGCGCGCGGTGCTCAACCCGTTAGTGATTCTGCTCGCCGTGCTCGCGACGATTTCGTTCGCGACCCGCGATTTTCGGGCCGGCGCGATGATGGTGTGCATGATCGCCTTGAGCGTCGGCTTGAAATTGTTTCAGGAGTCGAAGGCCAGCCACGCTGCGGCCAAGCTGAAGGCCCTGATTTCGGTGACTGCGACCGTCGTCCGCGACGGCGTATCGACCGAGATCGCCATCGCCGGGCTCGTCCCCGGCGACGTGGTGCAACTAGCCGCGGGTAACATGATCCCAGGCGATGTGCGGATCGTCCAAGCCAAGGATCTTTTCGTCATCCAGGGCTCGCTCACCGGTGAAAGCTTCCCGGTCGAGAAGTCCGAGGTCGAGCAACAAGCCGCCGGCGCTTCCACCGCGCCACTCGCGCTCACGAGCATCGCGTTTCTGGGAACCAGTGTGGAGAGTGGCGCGGCCAGCGCGGTGGTTGTCGCCACCGGCAAGGACACGTACTTGGGTGGCATGGCCGAGGCCATCCAGGAACCACCGAGTGAGACCGCCTTTGAGCGCGGCATCGCCGATTTCACGTGGCTCATGCTCCGTTTCATGCTAGTGATGGTGCCGTTGGTCTTTGTCATCAACGGCCTGACCAAGGGCAGTTGGGGGCAAGCCTTCTTCTTCGCGATCGCGGTGGCCGTGGGCCTTACCCCGGAAATGTTGCCGATGATCGTGACCGTGTGTTTGTCCAAAGGCGCGGTGGCGATGGGACGCAGAAAGGTTATCGTCAAGCGCCTGAACGCGATCCAGAACCTGGGCGCGATGGACGTGCTGTGTACCGATAAGACCGGTACGTTGACGATGGATCAGGTCATTCTAGAGCGCCACTGCAATGTCATGCTGCGTGAGGACGACGGCGTGCTCACGCTGGCGTACCTCAACAGCCACTTTCAAACGGGCCTTAAAAATGTCCTCGATCGCGCGGTGCTCGCGCACACCGAGACTCACGCGCACGCCAATCTCCCCGACTACGCCAAGATTGACGAGATCCCCTTCGATTTTCAGCGCCGCATTATGTCGGTGGTGGTGCGTACGCCCGAGGGTAAGGACCGCCTCATTGCCAAGGGCGCTCCGGAGGCAATCTTCCCCAAGTGCGCGAATTTCGAGTTGGACGGCACGCGGCTGCCGATGGATCACGAACACATCGAAAATCTAAAACGGGAATACGAGCGGTTGAGCGCCGACGGTTTCCGTGTGTTGGCCATTGCCATCAAAGACGTCACACCGCGCGGCGCAGTCGCTGGCGACGTGACCCCTTACGGCAAGAGCGATGAATCCGGTTTGATTTTGCAAGGTTATGTGGCGTTCCTCGATCCGCCGAAAGAAACGGCCACTGCGGCGATTAAGGATTTGCAAGGGCACGGCGTTTCGATAAAGGTGGTGACGGGAGATAACGATCTGGTGGCGCGGAAGATTTGCCACGAGGTCGGACTTTCCACCGAGTTCGTGTTGCTGGGCGATGAGGTCGAAAAATTAAACGATGCTGAGCTCGCCGCCGCCGCCGAGCGGGTAACGCTGTTCGCGCGTGTCTCGCCCGCCCACAAGGAACGGATCATCAGGGCGCTGCAATCTCGCAATCACACCGTCGGCTTCATGGGCGACGGCATCAACGACGCTCCCGCACTCCATGCCGCGGATGTGGGGATCAGCGTGGACAGCGCCGTCGACATCGCCAAAGAGTCCGCCGACATGATTTTGCTGGAGAAGTCACTACTCGTGCTGGACGAAGGCGTGCTTGAAGGGCGCAAAGTCTTCTCAAACATCATCAAGTACGTGCGCATGGGCGCATCCAGCAACTTTGGCAATATGTTCAGCGTGCTGGGGGCCAGCGTTTTCGTCCCGTTCCTACCGATGCTGCCGGTGCAGATCCTGACCAACAATCTGCTCTACGACATCGGCCAAACTGCCATCCCGACCGACGCCGTCGATCCCGAACGAATCGCCGCCCCGCGCCAATGGGACATCAAGGAACTCACGCGCTTCGTCGTCTTCATCGGTCCGTGCTCGTCGATCTTCGATTACACGACCTATTTCATCATGCTGTACGTCTTTAACTGCTGGGATATAGCGACACCGGCCGCCGCGGCCCATAGCGCGAGCGTGTTCCAGACCGGCTGGTTTGTTGAGAGCCTGTTGACGCAAACACTCATCATTCATGTTATTCGTACCAACAAAATTCCGTTCCTGCAAAGCCGTGCTTCGTGGCCGGTGATCGTGATGACCGTCGTCGTCATGGCGCTCGGCGTCGGGATTGCGATATCGCCGGTCGGTCGCACCTTAGGCTTTTCCGCGCTACCGCAGCGCTACTGGCCGCTCCTGGCGCTGACGTTGGTGTGCTACGCCCTGCTTACACAGGGGATGAAGATGTGGCTGTTGCGACGAAAGTGGATTTGAAAAAATTGACGAGCTGAATTCTATTTATCTCCTTAACGGGCTGCCGGCTTCAGCGCCAACACGCTGCGATGCCTGGTCAGTACGAGGCCGCTGATCAGCCACCGGCCGTCTACCAACCGATACGCCTCCTGGTAATGGCCATAGCCGTGATAGACCTCGTCCTTGAATTCCAAGCGGTCATAGAGCGACCAAAATCCGATCGCCGAGGCAGGGCTTGTCACCGTCACCTGAGGGTCGTGTCCATGATGAACGGAGATTACGTCCGCGAGCAGCGGACTGAGGAAATTCACTGCGGCTTTCCCGCCAATGAATACCCACTCCTCAGGGGCAGGCTTGATCTCGTTGCGCCCGTGTTGCTCGATCAAGTCCCGCGCGTGTCCGCTATAGTCAATGCTGGCGTCGGCGGTGAAGAGGTCTGCCAATCCCGCCCAATCCTTGAAATCCAACCGTTGAAAATAGCTCGCCTTGAGCTTTTTAATCTCCTCGATCGCCAACAGAATTTCGATGGCTTCCATGGTTGCTCCTTTCTCGTCGCCGCGTGCGGCGGGTTTCGACACTGGGTACATGCCGGCTATCGACGGACCTGGCTTTAACTTCGGCGCGAAGCCTAGCATCGACTCTGGTTTCGCCGATAGCGGATCGGCTTCGGGCTTCGCCAAGGCCGCAGGGAGTAAAGGTCAAGCATCCAGCGCCGCCGCGAGTGGATTCCAACACATTCGCATCGATGTCCAGTGAAAAATGAATCCATTATTTGACTGGATTCCGGCGAACGAGGCCGTGTAACAACTCGATAGGAGTTGTCGTCGTAGCGTACAACCCTGCACCCGTCATGCCGGCGACCGCCGGAATCCAGTGAAGAAATACTGTCCGCGCTGTGCGCGGACGCCTGCTCTGACTGGATCCCGGATATTCGTTGCGCGAATTCCGGGATGACGGCGTGAGAACCGCGCCGCGCTCGGTACACCCAACACCAGTTCGACAACTCCATCGCGTTCTTACACGGCCTCGTGCGCCGGCATGACGAAGGGCCAAGATTGCGCATCTTTCCCGGCATTTCAGCTTTTGTAAGCGCCATTCGCGACTGGCGAATTTTCCGCTGGAGTTCCTTTACAAGCTCAGTACTCAATACCGTTTTGGTTTTCACTGACGTCGGGCCAGGAAACTGAGATTTTCAATTCGCTGCAGGGGATCGCCAGTGCCATCGACGGTTCCCCGAGTTGTACCAATAGCCTGATCAACAGCTGACTACTCGCATACCCCGTGCTGGGGCGGTCTAACGGTCACCAGTCAGAACTCGGATTGCATAGCTCATGCGGGGTAGTGGACAATCCCATCACAGCCCCACCAGCAAGAGGTAAATCGCATGAACGTCGCAACTTCCCCCGCCACGTTCGCGTCCGGTTACAAAACCGACGCCATCGAATGGCAGCGTATTCTCGGCACGCCCCGCTTCGACTATCCCATCGATTACTGGGTGGCGGTGCTCGGCGTGCAGCCCGAGATCGGCCGCATCGATTTCCTCAGTAAGTGGGAACCGAATGCCTACTGCCATTATCACCGTCACCTCGGCGCCGCCACCCTGCTGGTGTTAGAAGGCGAGCATCACGTCATCGAGACCACTCCCACTGAAACTATCCACAAGATCCGCCAGCCCGGCCATTTCGCACGCAACCCGGGTGGTGACGTCCACATGGAATACGGCGGGTCGCAAGGCGCGGTGGTGTTCTTCAGCGTGCAAGCCGTGGATGGCAAGCTCTTCGATGTGCTGGACAGCAGCGGTGCGGTGCTGGTCACCGCCACCATCGAGGACTTCGTCAGCGGTAAGTTGAAAGGCTGAGCGCCACGACTATTGCTGAAGGATTGTTAAACGCCCGCTTCCCGGCGCAATAAAGCGCTGCTCATGGCGATGCGTCGTGGACGGATCGATGCGAAATTCCGTGACGATCCACGCGCCGATTTGCGACTGCTCGTGATCGCCGATCGATCCTGAAACAGATCAGCAAGCGTGATCAACGACGAATAAATAATCTGGCGGGCGGGATGACTCGAGGGTCGCGGAATTGCATTCGGAAAACGTCGGCAAAAATGGGCGCGATGAGCGCTACCCCGAGGGAGAACATCGCGTGGTACCTGATGCCGTAGGGCACAATTCATGCCCGGCCGCTGTGGCGCGCTCTCTTGGGTGTTCTTGCACCAATTGTTCGCGCGCGAGTTCAGCGCTAATTCAGTCGATATCGATTAATGTTCGAGGCGTGAATAGGGTGCTCGCACCCGGTTGAACAGGGAATGTCCACAGACCAGCGAAGTAGGGAACGATTGATGCCCAATTATCTGCGCACACTGTTGGTGTCGGCGGCCCTGTCGATAGGCATCGCGGGACAGGCCTTGGCTCACGATGATGAGCATGACGACGAGCATGATCGGCTCGGTTGGGAACACAGCCAAGATCACTGGGGTTTGGAAAACCGCCACGATGACGTGCACGACGAACTCAGCGACGAGCACCGCGGGGCGCATTACGACAACCCCAACATGTCGCGCAGGGACGACTGGCTTTTGCACCGGCAAATCGACCGAGAGCACGCGTGGCAAGACAACCAGTTGAACCGGCAACACAACGAACTGCACCGTGACCTGGACGACGAACACGGCGACTATCACGGCTACTACGACCCAAACGGCAGCCGTTATTACGCCCCCACTCACGGGCCGTATTTCTACTTCGGACGGTGAGTTCCCGCGCCACCGCATGGAACACCTATGGTCGCGAGCTGGTTTTCCGTTCTGTGATCTACTTGCGCCTTCCATCACGCGCTCGGCGGTGTCAAACGAATCGCTCCATTTTTGTTAACCGTTAGGCGGCTTTGGGAATGACTGCCGGGGTCAACGTCATGCGCTCCTCGGTGAATGACGAAAGCGTGACGATGCACTTGATCCAACGCGCCACTTTCGAGGTCCTTGTCCAAGGCGGTCTTCTGGTCAATGGCCTGCCAGATGCCAGCCGTAGTGGGTGGAGTGATTTATTCCGCCGCTCCCCTGATCTGAAGTCGGCGGCGGGTGCGCTGCCAATGCTGAGCACCGCTACGGCGGTGACGCCCGGAATTCACTACCAGCGACGCTCGATAACGCGAGAAAGGGCGGTTATCCTTCCCCTACGCCGACACCGCGCACCGGGAGCAACCGAATCATGAAAGTACGTTTCTGGGGAACGCGCGGGTCGATCGCCACCCCCGGGCCGGGCACCAACCACTTTGGCGGCAATACGTCGTGTGTCGAGCTCTGCACCGCCAGCGGTGACCTTCTGATTTTTGACTGTGGCACTGGCGCGCACCCGCTAGCGGCCAAATTGATGGCCCAAGGCAAGGGTGCAATCAGTGTGAACATTCTGCTGGGGCATACGCATTGGGATCACATACAAGGCTTTCCGTTCTTTAGTCCGGCCTTTGTCAAAGGAAATTCGGCCGCGATCTATGGCCCGAAAGGCAGCCGCGGTTCGCTGCATGAAGTGCTGGCCGGTCAGATGGAGTTCCCCTACTTTCCCATCGAGTTGAACCAGTTGCCGGCCGCCATCACCTACCATGACTTGAGTGAGGGGATCCACGACATCGGCGGGGCTCGGGTCGCCACGCAATATCTCAATCATCCGGCTGTGACGTTGGGTTTCCGTGTCGAAGCCGACGACGTGGCCGTGGTGTACTTGGTCGACCATGAGCCGTTCTCGGATGAACTGTGGCGCGCGGGTGCCGAGCCGGGCCGCATAGAGTCGATCCTCCATGACGGAGACCGCCGGCACGCCAGGTTCATGGCCGACGCCGATCTCGTGATCCACGACGCCCAGTACACGCCTGAGGAGTACCGCACAAAAAAGACCTGGGGCCACAGCACCTACGACTATGTGGTGAAAATTGCCGCCGCGGCGGGCGTGCGCCGAGTCGCACTTACGCACCATGACCCGGGCCACAACGACGATTTCGTCGCCGACATTGAACGGAAGGCCCGCACGCTGGCATCGCAACAAGGAACGGAAGTCAATGTCTTTTGCGCCTACGAAGGCTGCGAATTTGTTCTTGAACCACGCCCTACCCTGAAGCCGTTTGTGGCAGCGGACCCTGGCCGGTCCAGCGTCGTGTGGCACCGCTTCCACATCCTGATAGTCGACGATCAGCCGGACACGCTGGCCCTTGTCGCGCGTGCGCTCGAGGAAGAACAGTACACGGTCAGCAAGGCGGCGAGCGGCGCGGAGGCGCTGCGGATCATTGCGGCGCAACTGCCGGATCTCTTGGTGCTGGATTACAAGATGATCGACATGGATGGATTGGCGGTCATGAAGGCGCTTCGCGCTAAGCCCGAGACCGAGCGCCTGCCGGTACTGATGCTGACGGCCATGACCGACGAGCCGAGCACCCGCGCCGGCTTCGAAGCCGGCGTAACGGACTATGTGACCAAGCCGTTTTCAATCCCGCAACTCACGGCGCGCGTGCGCGCCTGCCTGGCCAGAATTCAACCTCTCGACTAGAAACCGATCGGAATCGTTGCTTGACGCGCATACCTAAGGATGAAGCAACCCGCGCGAAGTCGGACGCGGTCGCGAAAGTAAGCCGTTGTCCTCGGGTCGCAATAGACGCATGGTTCGAATGGCGCCTAGTTGCCGACGACCTCGACACGGTCTAGGTAGCTCGACAAGTCGTCTACATATTTACGCGCCGCGGCGTTGTCTGCGTCCTCGGCTACCTGCTCAAGGGCCGCACCAATGTCCGTGATGCCCTGGAAGCCGTAACTGGTGCCGGCACCCTTCATGCCGTGCCCGAGACTCTCGACGGTTGCGAAGTCTCCCCGCTCCAGCGCGTCGCGCATCGTGACGACGTCCTGCCTGCGGTTGTGCAGAAACGCCGGGATCAGGTCCGCGAATTTTGGATCGGCACGGATCAAGATCGTACCGTTGCGGCCGATCGCGTCTTTCGATGGTGGAGGGACGAAGGTGGAATGCTGCTTGATGGCGCGCAGCAATTCCTCTTCCTTGATGGGCTTCGTCAGGTAGGCGGTGCACCCCGCTGCGAGGCACTGTTCCTGGTCCCCCTTCATCCCAGACGCCGTCAACGCGATGATCGGCGTGGCCCGCCGCTGGTTCGCCCGCTCCCACTGCCTAATGGTCCGCGTCGCGGTCAATCCATCCATGACCGGCATCTGCCGGTCCATCAGGATCAGGTCATAGTGTCCGGCTCTGAACATGTCACATGCGATGGCCCCGTTTTCAGCGATGTCAACCTGGTACGGTGTTTCTCTCAGATAGGCCGTCGTGATGGTGCGATTATCGGGCGAATCCTCGACCAGAAGAACCTTGAGCGCCGACAACGGCGATTCGGCCCCGATGCCCGCCGGCGACGGCGCCCACCGTGGTGCTCCGGCCCACACTTCCAGCGGCACGGTGAAAGAAAATGCGCTGCCTTCGTTGACCCGGCTCTCGACCCAGATTCGCCCGCCCATCAATTCCACTAGGCGCTTCGAAATCGTGAGCCCTAGTCCCGAGCCGCCGTACCTGCGCGTCGTGGAAGAGTCGGCTTGTGTGAATCGCTCGAACACCGCACTCACTTTCTCGGCTGCAATGCCGATGCCAGTGTCGGTGATCGTGAACCGCAACGCACCCGGGACCGCTGAGTCGGCGTCCGCAGTGACGCGAAGCGCCACTTCGCCGGAATCGGTGAATTTGATCGCGTTGCCAAGCAGGTTGAGCGCCACCTGCCGCAGGCGGTTCGGGTCGCCGATCAACTCGGTGGGGACATTCGGCGCGATTTCGCACACCAGGGACAGCCCTTTCTCCTGCGCCCTTAACGCCAACATCTCGGTCACCTTCTCCAGCAAATCTTTCAACGAGAACCCGGTCCGTTCGAGTTCGAGCTGCGAGGCTTCGACCTTGGAGAGATCGAGGATGTCGTTGATGAGATTGAGCAGGTTGTCGCCGGCGCGGCGAAAGATCTGAACATATTTCGTTTGCTCCGCGGAAAGCGGAGTCTTGGCGAGCAGATCTGCGATACCGACGATCGCGTTCATCGGCGTTCGGATTTCATGGCTCATGCTCGCGAGAAAGTCGGACTTGGTCTGGCTTGCGGTCTCGGCCATGGCCTTGGCCTGCTGCAACTCTGCCTCCACCCGTTTGCGCTCCGTGACATCGCGCGCAGCGGCGAAAACGCCCTGAAGTGTGCGGCCCCGATCGTAGAAGGTGGTTGCGTTGTATGACACAACGGTCTGCTTCCCGTCGCGGGCGCACGCCGTCAACTCGTAATCCGTGACCTTCTTGGCGCTGAGCACGAGTTTGATTCCGGCTTCGGCGCGCTCTGGATCGGTGAAGTAGCCCTTGAATGGCGCGCCGATCAGTTCGTCGCGGGTGCAGCCGGTGAGCGCTTCCATCTGCTTGTTGACGTCAGTGATGATGCCGGAAGGATCGGTGGTCATCAGTGCGTCGATGTTCGATTCGATCAGCGAGCGCGTGTAGAACTGCTGGTCGCGCAGGCGTTGATCGAGCTTTTGCTGCTCGGCTTCGACCAGCTTGCGCGCGGTGTTGTCGGTGCCTATTAGCAGGTAGCCAATAATCTCATTTTGAGCGTCGCGAAGTGCGGTGACCGAAACGATAGCCGGGAAGCGGCTCCCATCCTTGCGGATATAGGTCAGTTCATAGATGTCCTCGATCCCGCGCGAAGCTTTGAACACCAGCGCCTCAAAACCAGGTGTGATCGGGGTTCCGAGCTCGACACTCAGCGCCGCGGCACGCACGATCACCTCCTGCGGATCGGAAATGTCGGCCGGCGTGATCCTGTTCATCACTTCGGCGGCCGCATATCCCAGCATCCGCTCGGCGCCGACGTTGAAGATCTGGATGACCCCTTTCTCGTCCGTCGCGATGCTGGAAAAATTGGCGCTGTTGAGGATCGCGTTTTGCAGCGCCCCGGTAATCAGCAACGCCTCCTGACGTCGGACTTCAGTTATGACGTCGGGCGACCCAGTAACGTCAAGAACGACGGTTTCATGTTGATTTTCAGCCATCGCCGACCTCCGCGCGAAGTTTCATTCTGGAGCGTGAATTGCTGAACTACAAACAAGGCTGACAATTGCTTCGCTTCGGCCATCATAAGGCGGCTGGGAAGAAGTATGTATTCTTTCCAGCGGCCGCCGGTCGAATACGGCTATCCCGCCTATCCGCAAGCCCGCGTCTACAGTCGCGGCTATTACGCGTCACGAAGCTATGGCTATGACCGCGATGACTCGGAGCAGCCGAGCAAGCATGATCTTGAATCGCATTGCCCACTGTCTATTCGCGCACCAGACGTCGACCCAGACGACTTGGTTCGCCTTGATCATCACGTCGTTGTGGCTGACCGAGACTGTAGCAGTGTCGCAATCGACCACCGCCAAATGGCGACATACCGCGCTCAACTCGCTCTTCATTGTGTCAGCGCTGCCGATTCAAGTGGCGATGATGCTGCTCTGCGGGTGCGTAGCAAGATGGGCAACACACTGGCACTGGGGACTCGTTTTTCTCTTACCTAATGCTGAGCATCCGTTGATCAAGTACGGTCTGATGTTCGTGGTGCTCGATCTGCTTGACTACGTGTATCACGTTACCATGCATCACGTAACGGTATTCTGGCGTTTTTATCTGGTGCATCACACGGATGGATCAAGCCGTGGATGTTTCGAACACCGTGTGCGAGCATCCCGGTGAAACGCTGATCCGTAATTGTTTCTTAATCCTATGGGTCTTCTTGTGCTCGGCGAACGGCATCGCTGGGGACTAGCCCTCCTAAAGATCATCAAGTGAAGACTACTACACAACAGCATCTTAGCAAGGTTCCCGCGGTCACGCTGATCTTCTGGATCGTCAAGATCGCCGCCACCACGCTTGGAGAAACCGGCGGCGATGCGGTTTCGATGTCGATGAATTTAGGCTACCTCGTTGGCACCGGAATTTTTGCAGCCATCTTTGTCGGGATGGTCATCGCACAGATCGCCGCGAAACAATTCCAACCCCTGTTGTATTGGATAACGATTATCGCCACCACGACGGTGGGGACGACGTTAGCCGACTTCGCCGATCGGTCTCTCGGGATCGGCTATGCGGGTGGTACGTCGCTGCTGTTCGCCCTTCTGTTGGGGTCTTTATTCATGTGGCATCGCGCCCTCGGTTCGGTATCGGTTGAAACCGTTACTTCGCCAACGGCGGAAATGTTTTATTGGGTCACCATCATGTTCTCCCAGACCTTGGGTACCGCGCTCGGCGATTGGACTGCGGATACAGCCGGTTTTGGCTATGTTGGAGCGGCGATAGTGTTTAGTGCGCTGTTGGCACTGGTGGTTGGAGCGTATTACTGGACGGCGATTTCTCGCACCCTGCTCTTCTGGGCGGCTTTTATTCTCACGCGGCCGCTGGGTGCGGTGGTCGGTGACTTTCTTGACAAGCCTGTCGATGCCGGCGGGCTGGCACTCAGCCGCTTCACAGCCTCGGCGGTCCTTCTCGTGTTTATTGTGGCCTGCATTTTTATTTTTCCACAACGCGCGGCAACACGGGGGCATTGACTTGAGGATTCCGGCGGCGACCAAAGATTGAGCAGTTAATCAACCGTAATTTTCGGCACTTTTCGTCATTTTGCGACAGAACTTCGTGCATTCGTCACACAATTCATTATGCTCACCTCGCTATCCTTCACCAGGAGTGTTGTGGGGCGCGGGGCATTGGTCTGTCGGCGAACCAGCAAGCGCCGGTGAAGAAGACTGGATTTTTGAACGTCTCACTGCATTTTCGTCCGTTTAAGGCAGCCGGAGTCGACGTTTTTAGTCGATAAAAAAATTATCTGAGGGATGACCAAATGAATCGTTTAAATAGTTTCGCTGTCGCGATCGCGCTCACGCTGGGAGTGTCCACTGTCCACGCAGCTTCCATTAATCTTGCGCCGGCCAGCAGGCTCGTCGTCTCGGGCGGTCAGGTGACCTTCGATATCGTCGCCAATTTCGGCAACCAATCGGTGCTTGGCGGGGGAACCGATTACTCATGGGATTCCAACGTACTGACACTGGCGGGCTTTGCCTTCAGTCCCGCTCTCGCCTCGCGTGACACGGATTTTGACGCGAAACAAACACCAAATCCACCACCTGGAACGCCAACCGGTCCGTTCGATGTTCAAACGCCCAGTCTGCTTTCGATCGTATTTATCAAATTCAGCGGTCTTTCAATCGCCACCGATACCGTCATCGGTACATTGACCTTCACCGCCAGCGGTGCGCCTGGGAGCAGCACCCTAATATCGCTCGCCGATAGCATAAAATGGGATGGGTACTTTGTTGCCAATACTCAGGTTCCGATCCCAGTAACTTATACCGGCGCAACGGCACAGATCCTACCGCTGCAAACCGTTCCGCTGCCCGCTGCCGGATGGCTGCTCGGAATAGGGATGCTTGGCTTGTTGGGTGCTGCGCGCCACCCCCGCTCGAGCAGAGGATCAGCGGCGCCAGGTTGAAGTGCGCGGAGGGATTGTTCGATGGAGTCTTGGCACCGGAGGCACCGGAGGCACCGACGGTCACCGTCAGCGCTAATACGCCCCCACCCAAATCCGCTCGTGAACGACGAATTGACGTGTTTTCGTAGGGCGTGGAAGGCTGGAATCTAGCCGAATAACGAATTTATTTTTTCACCGGACCCCGTGTCGGAGCACACGGGGCGATGCATCGAATCGCGCCAAGTAAGCGCCATACAGTTGGCCCCGTCGCGAGTTCATCGTAAGCGAAGCTGTTTTCTCGAGGCGATTCAGCGGCTAAGGTCTGAAGGATGAAGACACGGCTCCTGGCGAAGAAGGTTTTTGGCCTAGACGCGAGTTTCGGCTTAACCGGGGTGGGTGGTCAAGGCAGTAATTCACCTTAGCCGCGTGCAGCTAAAGAGGATCGGCGGGAGCTGGTCCTAAGCGCGAGGTGCGAGCTACCGCGGGGCGTAGCCGTGCTCGGCTAGCGCGCGGCGCACGTGTTCGCCGGCGTCCCGCATGTGCTGCGCCTCGGCGTCGCTCGCGGCGCAGCGTCGGTAGTCACTGTCGCCGACGCGTTTGAGGAATTGGGCGAACGCCCAGGCTTCGGTCTCGGTCAGCAGGACGGTGAGCTCGACGCGGGGTTCTTGCTGCATGAGGTGCGCCTCAACGCGCCGCCTTAGGTTGCTAGGTCCGCTTCATCGTCGAGTGCATCCTCGGCTTCGAGCGCGGCCGCGGCTAAAGTTGGCGGCGGTGCGGTTCGCGGCAGTTTCGCCGGATGCGTGGCATCGTGGATTTCGCGGAGCTTGTCGATCGAGACGCGGGTGTAAATCTGCGTGGTGTTTAAGTCGGCATGCCCCAACAGCGCCTGGATGAAGCGCGTGTCGGCACCGTTCTCCAGCATGTGCGTAGCGCAGGCGTGGCGGAACAGATGACAGGCGCCGGGTTTATGGATGCCGGCGAAGTGCATATAACGGCGCACCCGCTCGGCCACGTACTCCGGTGTCACCGGCGCGCCATAGTCGGTCAGGAACAAGGCCTCCGCATCCCCGATCAGCAACTGCGGCCGCGCTTCTTGCAAGTATTTATCAACCCAGGCCGCGGCCCGTGCGCCGATCGGCACCACCCGATCGCGTTTGCCTTTGCCCTCGCGCACCATCACCAGCCGGCGCGTGAGGTCCACATCGTAGAGCGTGAGACCTGGTAACTCCATGCGCCGCAATGCCGTCGAGTACAGCGTTTCCAGCATCGCGCGATCACGCAAGGCGGGGGGATCCGTGGGCTCGGCTTCGCGCAAGATCGCCTCGACCTCCTGGACCGACAAGATCACCCGTGGCAGATGTTTCGGTAATTTCGGCAACGTGAGTTCGGAAGCCGGGTTGTACAGGATGTGATTCTCTTTCGCGAGCCACTTGAAGAACGTCTTCAAGGGTGCGAGGCACCCGCACTGCGTGCCTAAGGTCATGGGCTGGCCGTCGGCCTTGCGGTAGTAGAACAGATGCCGCTGATAGCGCTCCAGGATCGGCTTGGTAAGGTCCCTCGGATCGCGCAGCGCGCGCGCCTCGCACCAGGCAATAAACCGCCGCAGTGCGGTGCGGCGCGCGCGCACGGTGTCCTGCGAGTATCCCGTGACTTGCATCCAGTCGAAGTGCGCATTCATATAGGCGGTGAGCGGTAAATGCCCCAACGGATCGGTGCGCTCTCGAGGCCACGGCCCCGGCGGCTTCGGCCACGCGGTCTTGCGGTGTTTGAGGCGCTGGCCCTTCCTCGGCATGAACTATTGCAGACCGATAGCTAAGGGGGCTTGCGGGTACGATGCCACTAACGCCGCTTCGTCCAGCGACGCGAGTTTGCCGTTATTTTTCGGTGGTTCTCGGGAAGAGCCTGTATTTAGCGTGTTTGGCGCTGTTTTCGGCGCGCTACCCTCATGCTCCATGTGTGCTACTTGCAGGCTATTTGGCTGCTCCAAGTTTGGTTTTTGATGCTCCTTCTTGCCATCGTAGTCACGTTGCAAGGTCTGCACATCGACCAGTCCCATCACGAACGGTTGGCCATCCTGGCCTTGGCCGTCGTAGAGCAGCTCGTACACAAAACTCTGACCGCGCCCGCCGCGATGCACGAGCACGTATTCCAGTGCTTCGAGCTGATGCATGTGCCTCTTGACCTGGAAGTCCGACTAGCCCGCATACTCGCGCACGTCGCGGCGGCTAAAGCGATAATCGGTGCGCGTGATGGCTTGCGCCAGGCATTGCTGCTCGACCATGCTCGACACCAACTCCAGCAGTCGCCGAGTCTGCGGCGAGAGTTCATCGAGCGAGCGGCCGAGCGCTTCATGCGCGAGGGCGTTCGCAATCTCGATGTCCGCCACCGTGACCTCGACATACTCGATGCGCGCGCCATCTTGCTCAGCGCTTTTGATCTCACGCTGGTGTTGATGCAGCAGCGCGAGCGTATCGATCAGCGTCAGGTATTTTTCGTGATCGCGCCTGAGTCGCGTCCGTTCGTCCGGGAAGGTCAGCGCCTCGGTGTAAGGGTTGCGGATCGCAAGCGGTCGCAATAAGCGCTGCGCGTTTTGATGAACGGCGAGCAGCCGTTCTTTTTGGCGCCTGGCGAACAGGCCGTCGAGCGTGCGTTGCTGGCGCTGCACGGTCAAGATCGCGCGCGTCTGCGCGCGCGATTCATCGACCCCGAGCGTCAAGCAGCGATTGAGTAACTCCTCGTCATGATCGAGCGCGGTACTAGTCGAGAAGATCATCACCGGACCTTCGACCCGGTACTCCTGCGTCACGAGTTTGCCGGTCGCCGGGTCTTTGCCGGTGGAAGCGATGCTTAAGGTCCCTTCGCTCTGCAAAAGTTTCAGCGCATAGCTCGCGCGCGCGGCGCCGGCTTCTTCGGCCAGCGCCAGGATTTTGTGCTTCAAGTCGATGGTGCCCATATAGAACAGACTCTGCCCGGTCATCGCCGAGTACTGCACCTTGTCCTCGTCAGGCATAAAGGCGAGCACCGCGGCCATCAGGGCGCTTTTGCCGGCCGCCGAACTCGACTGCACGAGCACCGCCAGCGGCGCTTCAAGTTTGCGGGACGTCGCGGCTAAATAGCCGATGAGTTTATTACTCTCCTCGCCGACCACCCCGCAGCGCGCGAAGTCGGCCAGTAATCGATCTAGGAGGTGCGGGTCGGTGAGCAGCGCCATTGCTTCCTGTTGTTCCTCAGCCGGCATCGCGGGTTGCGCGGTCGGTGGCAGTGTCTGCGCGATCTGCTGCTCTTGCAGTGCTTCCAGTTTTCGCAGCACTTTTCCCAAGTCGTGACGGATCACGTCTTCGGTAACGTGGAGTTCGCGCGCCGCCTGCGTAATAAAACCATTACGTGCCCGCACGCTATACAGATCGAGCGTATCGACGTGGAAGGCATCCCCGCAATCGATCAGCACGTTGACCTTCAACAGCACATCGAAGGCGAGGTTCTTGGCCAGCCCGCGGATGCGATAGCGGCGATCGCTCAACACCATCACGATTTCCTCCTCGCGGACCTGCGCCTCAATATCAGGTGCGGCCAGCGCCGGTAACGGCGAGGCCGGCAGTGCGGTGCAGGGCACCGGCGCCGCAGGCAACACGCTCGCCGCCGAGGTTTCTTCTTTAGTCGCCGCGGCGGTCGGGACCGTGCCCGGCGGCGCGTCAGCGAGCGGTATCGTTCTTGTCGGCGCCTCCCCCTGGCCCAACCACTGCGCTTTACGGATCACCAGACCTAACGACTTCGCCGCCGGGGTGATTTTCAGCGCGTACTCGTTGGCGTCCAGGCCTTTGGGGAAGAGGATCCGGTAGCAGTCGAGGCCTTCGCCCCGCAACTGCTGCGCTAATTTCTCGGCCGCCCGCTCACCGGCCGCATCGCGGTCGTAGGCAATCAATACTCGTTCAGTGCCGCGGTGCTTAAACGCCGCCAGGTGCTCAGCGGTAAAACCCTCGATGCCGTAGCTCGCCGTGACATTTCGATAGCCCGCGCACCAAAACGTCAGCGCATCAAGCAGCGTCTCACACAGGATGATTTCTTGATGTTCGGCGAGCGCCGGTTCATTCCAGACGCCGCGATGCGGTCCTGGCAGATACAGGTGGTCCGGGGTGCCCGCGCGCAAGCCGTCCGTGATCTTGCGGCCGTAGACTTCGGTCACTTGCCCTTGTGCATTGATGACTGGGATCACCAGCGAGCCGTTGAAGTGCTCGTGCCCCGACTCCCGTAACACCCCGAGTTTTTCTAAACGCGTTCTGATCTCGGCGCCCGCCTTGCGATTCTTCTCCGGCAACCGCAAGCCCAAGGTCCGATTCGCGAAGCCAAGCTTGAAGTGGTCAATGACCTCGGGATGCGCGAGGCCGCGTTTCTGTAGGTAGGCCAACGCCTCCGGACTTTGCTTCAACGTCGCGTGGTAATAATCGATGACCTGGTTTAATAACGCGTGATCGTCCGCGTCCGGGATCACCGGCGCCGGCAGCTTCGGCACCGTCGATTGCTTCACCACGCGCGGCGGGCTCGCCGTTTCAGCAGCTAAAGGGGGAATGCCTTCGCGCAACAGTTCAACCGCGTGCCGGAACGACACGCCCTCCAGCCGCATCACCCAATCAATCACCGAGCCGCCGCTCTGGCACGCGCCGAGGCAATGCCACAGGTTTTTCTTCGGACTGATGACTAACGAGGGCTCATGGTCGTCATGGAACGGGCACAACCCTAACCAGTCCACACCGTGGCGAGTCAGCACCACGCCGTGCGACTCGACCAAGCGCGCCAACGACACCTCACTTTTCAGCCGTTCGACCTCGCGCTCGGGAATGCGTGCCATCAGTCAGCCTCCGTCCAAAAAGAGCTCGGGCAGCGCATCGCCCGCTTACGCAAAGAGCACGATCTCACGCAGCAGCAGCTCGCCAATATCCTCGGGATCTCGCAGCAGACGCTCGCACACTACGAAGTCGGTCGCCTCCGTGTCGCCGTCGCCATGCTGCCCACGCTGGCCATCGCGCTGGCCACCACGGTCGAGGCGTTGTGCGCAGACACCCCCCGACCCACCAAGCGCGGACCGGCGCCCAAGCTCCAACAACAGATGGAGCGGATCAGCCAACTGCCGCGCCCTAAACAACGCTTCGTGATGGAGATGCTCGATACCGTCCTGCAACAGGCCAGCCGCTAAAAAAGAGAACTCGCGCGTGGTCAACAAGAAGCTCGCAACGAAGACGATCCCAACAGTGCCGCCTATCGAGCGCCGCATCCTGCTGCTCCGTGGACAAAAGGTGATGCTCGATGCCGACTTGGCAGCGCTCTACGACGTCGAGACGAGAACGCTGGTGCAAGCACTCAAACGCAACCTGGAACGCTTCCCCGAAGATTTTATGTTTCAGCTCACCACCGCGGAGAACGAGCGCTTGCAGATCTTGAGATCACAATCTGTGATCTCAAGTGGCGCCCACGGTGGTCGGCGGTATGTGCCTTACGCTTTCACCGAGCAAGGGGTGGCGATGTTGTCCTCCATCCTACGCAGCCCACGCGCGATCGCCGTCAACATCGAGATCATGCGCGCCTTCGTGCGCTTGCGGGAAGCGCTCACTTCACATCAGGATCTCGCGCGTAAATTTGCGGCGCTCGAAGCCAAGTACGACGCCCAGTTCAAAACGGTGTTCGAGGCCATTCGACAGCTCATGATCCCGCCGACCACTAAACGCCGCGGCATCGGTTTCGTCATCGATGACGACTGAACGAAGTAATTTAGGGGGTACCCCCGCTAAGGATCACCCGCGTTACGTCGAACCTGGCGCGTTAGACGCGGTCGGTTGCCGGGTGCGTGGTCGAAAGTTTGCTCTTTAGCCGCTTTTTCTGCGGGGAGCCCCCTTGGGGGCGGACGGGCGCGGGCCGCGAGCACGGGAACGAGCCAGGAGCGCAGCGACTGCGAGCCGTGCGCCGCGGACGGCGGGGTGGGCGGGGGATACAACAAAACGTGGCGCGGCACGCGCCACACAGCGCGGGCATTTACACATAACGTTGATTATGCGGGCCGCCAGGCCGCACAGGAGACCGGCGGCGCGCGGCGCAGCCGACGTGCCGCCGGGCTCCTGCGCATAATCCCACGTTATGTTTATTGCCCGCTGTTCAAGGCCCCTGCCGGGGTCCCCGCGCAATCGCAGATTGCGTGGGGTGGCCTATGGGGGCAGGTGGGGGGCGAGGCCAGGGCACTTGGTGGTGTAACCATGAAGTGCCCTGGCTAATAAAATTGCGCCGTGCGCCGCGCGCTCGGCGCTCCGACTCAAGACGACGCGCAACGAAGATGATAGAACGTCACGCGCCAGCAACTTAAGCCCGGCGCGCCGCTTGCCGGCTGAGGACCGCGTCTATCCGAAGATGTTGCAAGCGGCGTGACGGGCGGCAGACCACGATCAGCACGTCAGCGTGCGTCTAGGTCGTCTACATCAGCAGCTAAAAAAGATTGCAAAGTCGCGCGCGTCGATCGCTAAGCGCCGCGGCAGCGGCTTCAACAATTAAGCCTGGCGCTGTTTCCCGCACCTAGTCGATTGAATGTGCGCATCGTTTTGCCATTCCTCATATCCTAAAAGTGCGCCTTCCATTCTTTCGAATCCTTCATTCCATCCAACTTTGCGCGCCGTTTGTATCATTAGAAGGTAGGCATTCATGCGCCACGCTTCCGTAGGTCTGGCGTAAAGAATTCTGCGTGTTTTGAATTCCGATTTGTCCGTCGGCAACTCCACGTACTCTCTTTTTGTAAAACGGCCGGATGCAACGTACGGATCAAAAAGCTTCTCTTCTGGTATTTCTTCCAGATCGAGATCGGTATGGTAGTCACCCACAAACACAGCTAGCGGCTTCTTCCCCGCCAACATGAGAGCAAGCTCGCGGTTACCATGGATTCGGTAGGGTAGATCGTCGAAATCAAAGCGATAACGTAATACAGCTCTCTCGGCGTTCAAACTAATTGCTAGATTGAAGTGCTCTCCTATCTTTTCAAGATCGGTCTTATCTAATTCGTACGTCTCGTGCACTTGCATAGATGGGAGCCCGAGAATATCGGATAGCTCGTGAACGCTGTTGGTTTCGATGTCTACTTGATCGGCGATGCACTCGGTTTCCGGATCATAAATCTCAATCACGAAGCGCAAGTGCGGTTTCTCTGACATAACAACATGCATGTTATCCGCTGCACTGTTTTCCTTTTGAGGGGCCGAGCGAACTATCTTTGTCTGGAACAAGAGGATCTGGAAGGATAGGAATCGGTGGAATCGGTACGTAGGGTGGTATACCGCCATTTGGATCAAGTGACTTAGTGTAACAGTCGGGGCAGTACGGTCCCCTCACTCCGCCATGTCTCGCACCGCAACCTGGGACAATACAGACAGTCGTCGATGATTTCTTCGCTAAACCGTCTGGGTCGACGAAACTTAGCGGATTGTTATCAACATAGGCATATACTCGTCAGGCAACCCTCAAGGCCTCAACGCCGACGGCCCCGGCGCCTTGCCGAACAGCCTCTTGAAGATGGCGAGGTCCGCAACATTCACAAAGCCGCTGCCATTCAGGTCGGCGTCCGGATCGCCGGTCCCGAATCGCGATTTGAAGATCGCGAGATCGGCGACATTTACAAAGCCGCTATTGTTGAAATCGCCATCACAGAGATTGCCAAAGCCATCGTGATCCGTGTCGCGTTGATCGGGGTTGGCGACCAGGATGCAATTGTCGGCGGCATCGGGAACGCCGTCACCGTCGGTGTCTGGTGGCGGAACGCCAAGGAAGGCGTTGCCCTTCACGAGGGTGACCGGGATCGTAATCGTGTCGGTGGGGTCGCCCGTGTGCGTCAGCACGACCTGTCCCACGGACGTCTGGCCGGCCGGGAGGCTCGACGGATCGGCGGTGATCGCAAGCGAGGCAGGCGCCTGAGCCGACGCACCCGGCCCACCGTTGACCTGCAGCCAGCCTGGAGACACAGTCGCGGTGAACGGCAGGCTGCCGAGTCCCCCGACGTTCGAGACCTGCAAGGTTGCGTTCTGGATGCCGGCACCGCTCGCGGGCACCGTCCACGTGATCGGGGACGGCGTTGCCGAGAGCCGCGGCCCCGGATACGCGACCCGATCGCCGACTACGACCGGGACGACAGCGCTCGCCGCGAGGTTGGCGGTGTTCGTCACCGTGAGCGTGACGTTATAGCTCCCCACCTCGAGATCGGTGACCGTAATCGCGCGGCCGGTGCCGAACGTACGGAAAGGGCTCGACCAGACGAATGCCGTCTCGGGAAGCGCCTGCGCTTGCGGATCGTCCGCCTGCCCGACGAAGTTCACGAGTTGACCCCACTGGATATGGATTTCCGCGGCGGGTGTTTGAATGCGCACGCGCGGCTGCTTCGGCGGCACGTTGAACGGATCGCTGTCGGCGCGCCCGCTCTGCGCGCCGTCGTTTGCCTCGACGCGCAGGAGGCCCGTGCCGCCGCCGAGCTCGTCCGTGTCGAAATCGAGACTTGTCACAGCCAGCGAACGCCGCACCGGGCTCCAGGTCGCGCCGCCGTTGCGGCTATAAAGCACGTCGTAGCGGAGCGGATCCCCGTCTGCGTCGGTGGCGTTCCACGCTAGCCGCACCACCCCGTGGAGCGGGTTTGGCGGGTTCACGAGCGCCACGTTCGACACTGCGGGCGCATTCACACTCACCGCGCGCGTCGCGATCACCTTCGCGGTGGCGGTGTCTACGATACGGAGCGAGCGCGTGCCCGCCATGAACGGCACCACGAGCCCGAAACTGCGTTGTTCCGGCGCGCCCTCGTTCGACACGGTGGGCGTGAAGGCGTGGCTCGCGAGAAGGCTACCGCCCGCGTTTCGCAGTTCGAGCGCGTAGCCGCCTGGCACGAGCGACGGCACTTCAGCCACGGCGTCGAGGCGGCGTACCGAACCGAAGTTCCCGGACTGCGTTGCCACCGAGAAGTCACCGAAGGCGAGGAGCCAGTCGCCGGGAAGCGCGGCGGCCGCGGCGCGCGACCGCGCGGCGGCCAGCGGGAAGAAACTGAGCTGCGTCCAGATCCGGCTGGAGGTGTAGCTACTGATCCAATACGGCGAGCAGTAACTCATGACATCGCCGGTCACCGAGGCGAGCCGCAGCACCTGCGGCTGGTTGGCGTTGCCCGCCTGTCCCGGATCGAAGCCCATGTCCGCAGTCTCGTCGGTGGCCGCACTCGATGAATTCCCAATTCGTCCCTGCGGGTTCGGGAAGCCGGCGTCGTCCGCCGTTTGTCCAGGGCAAACCGGGTTGCCGCCGCTCGCCGGATGCCCACGACCGAGGGCGTGACCGATCTCATGCGACATGTAGTTCTGTTGGGGTGTGCCGTTGAAATCGAGCCTCGGCCCCACGG
Source organism: Gammaproteobacteria bacterium (assembly GCA_016191285.1). Classification (GTDB taxonomy): domain Bacteria; phylum Pseudomonadota; class Gammaproteobacteria; genus CAIKBL01. The sequence goes on along the minus strand of JACPPA010000023.1, from coordinate 28,099 downwards.
AGATCGTCTCCCCGCCTGGTGTAAAGCCGCGTGTGTTGGCCAGGGTCCCGTCGTTGGCAATGGCGCCGTAGTAGTAGTACTGCTTCGGCAGATCCCCCGCCGCGCGCATGGAGCGAATGGTCGCGAGGGCGTAGTTGCCCGCGCACATGTTGCGGTTGTCGCTCTTGATCGTGCCATTGGGGTTTATAACCAGCAGCGACGCGCAGTCTTTGTCGCTCTGATCCACGTGGGTTTTCATCGCGTCGTCCCACACCGGGTCGATGAAGAAGTGGAGACCGTCGCCGGGATCGATGATGCCACCGCCCGGCAGGCCGAGCGGGTAGATCCGATTCATGTAGTCGACGCTTTGGAAGTTCTCGAGCGGGCCACCCGTCACGAGGGTGTTACCGTTCAGGTAGCGGAAGTCGATGATCCCGAGGTTCAGGCGCGGTGAGTCCGATACCGGCATCAGCGGGCCCGCCACACCGTTATCATTGAAGTTATTCTCCACGACACCCGCGAGCGGATTGACTGTTCCTAACACCTGCAGGTTCGCGGACCGTGTCCAGGCCAGCGGGAGTTCGAAGAGGAACGAGTCATCGATGTTAACTCGCTTCGGGGTTCGTTTCACCGTGAGCAGCTTCCCGCCGGCATTCACGGGCTCGAGACGACCCAAAAATGCGTTGGCACCGAAGACGTCGAGCGACGCCGTGACATTGGGTGCATCGGTCGCGCCGAATGACTTCGCGTAGAGCCGCACGAACGTGCGCCGGCCAGCGTAGAGCGACACGTCGTTGTTCGGATTCTGGATCCCCTGCGTCACCTCGACGCCGGTGGCGCGCAGGTCATAAGTAGGGATCGCCGAAGCGGAGTTGGGAAGCCGGAGCAGCTTGCCTGCGGCACGATCATGGAAGTAAAGGAACGAGAAATCGGTGGTGAGCGAGTCGAAGCCCGGTCCGCCGTTGTTGACGGGGCCGAAGATGAGCGAGAGCTGCGAGCCGAGGCGATACAGCCGGTCTTCCCGATCGAAGACCCCGCCCGGCACTGCCGGCCGCCGCTCGAAGAAGTAGAAGGTGTTGAAGTTGTCTCGCGTGATGGCCGTGATCGTCGCGTTCGCGACCGGGCTCGTATAGCGCGTGAAGAGTGCACCACCTCCGCTCACACCGTCGGTTAACAGTATCTGGTTACCCACTGCATAGTCCACCGTAGCGCCGTCTGGCTCGCAGCCAGCGGGACTGCACTGGCCCGCATTGAAGCCCTCGGCGAAGTACGTCGAGATATTGCCGCTGGTGATTGTCTTGACGCTGCCGTTCGTGGTGTCATTTGCACGGAGGGCCTGGCCGTTGATCCAGTACAGGAACTTCCCGTCGTACTGCAGGTTGCGGATCGCACCCGGGGCCCCGAACTCGAAATTGGCGGCCAGCAGTCCGCCATTGCTTTTCAGGTATTCGCTGATGCCGTCGAAGTTGCCCGCTCGGTGCAGAATGACGAAGAGCACGGTGGGGTACTCCGCGTTCACCTCGGCGCTGTCGAGCGTCGTGCCGAGATCGACGAGCAAGGTCGACGCCTCGCCGGCATTGGCCGTGCGCGAGCGGCGCTGTAACGCCCAGTGCCCGCTCGGCCCCTGGTTGTCCACGAAATAGAGGGAGGCCCCGTCGACGGCGATGTTCGAGGCCAGTTTGTAGGGATTACACACGGCGACCGGGCGCACCGGATTTACACGCAACAGCTCGCGCGGCGTTGCGGCGTAGGTGGTCCCGCGCGTGAGCACGGCCGGCAGCAGTTCCTCTCCGGGCTGCGGCCCAGGGAACGATGTGCAGGTTGGGATCGTGTACCAGAACGTGGCGGGATCGGAAAAGAGGTCGTTGCTGTAGGAGACGAGGAAGGCGCCCGACGAGACGAGAGTGGTTGGTGTGTCCGCCCATGCGCCGCCCGCCCCGAACGTTCCAAGGACGAGCGACAACACACAGGCGAGCGAGGCGAGGCGAGCGTTGCGCATACTTCCCTCCCAGGAATTAGGAACGAAGCCTACGCCTATTCGACCAAGTAGCTCAAGCGACAATATCGGCTACGGTTGGAATCGAGAAGAAGTGCGCAATCCACGATGTCGAAGGCGGTATCAAAGGGCTCAAAGAGGCCTGCAAGGCAGGTGGCCGCGACCCGAACTCGATTGAACTCGGGGTTTTCTTTAGCGGCGCACAGATTCCTCGTGACCCTCGACAATTCGAGCGCTGCTAAATCGGCCCCTCGTCGAAGTGCCGATGGGATTGAATCATCACGGGCGAGCAGCTCAATCAGTGCGTCTGCGGCATGCTCGCAGACGCAAACTAAATAGTGAAGCGGAAATACCGTCCACCCTGCAGGGGCTGGCTGGGCTTTAACCGCGTCATTCCGGCGTGATCCCGGCTTTCGCCGGGAGGAATCCAGGACAATTATTTATTCGACTGGGTCCCGGCGTTCGCCGGGACGACGGCCATGCATTGCTGATGATCCGACCCATCGCCGCGATCTGGTCGCTATTTATGCTCTTCTATTTAGTTCGCGTGGTTTAAAGTCGGGCAGTGGTCACATCCGAATCAGCAGACCGGTCAATTGTCAGTCAGCATCAATACCCAACACCGACGCCCGACTGTCCGCCCGTCACCGCGCCTTGCCACACACTACTGTTCAAATTACGGTTTCGATAACCGTGGCTGGCAGCCGTCCTAGCCCAATTCCCTGCATACCGCCTGAATAAAGGCAAAGCGCCGCGGTCCGCCGTGCTGCGAGCCCTTCTCTTTGCTGGCCGGCTCATCGGGCCGCATGAACACCTCACGCGGCATGGCCCCGACCATCACGAACACCAGCCCCTGAGCGGGCTCGACGTGGATCCACTGGCCATAGGCACCGAGCGCCATGAAGGTGCCGGGGTGATGTACCCACCATAGATAACCGTAGCCGGTGAAGGCCGAGGTATCGAGGCGCGGTCGACTGCCTATGTCCTTGTGGAAATTCGGGGCGGACGGCGCGGTGGCTTCGGCCGTCCAGCCTCGTGGCAAGATGCGGACGCCATCCGGCGTGACGCCGTCGCTCAACATCAGCTGACCAAATCGCCCGTAGTCGCGCAGCGAAGCGCCGCAGCAACTGCCAGTCACCTCGTCGCCGTCGTCGGATTCGAGCATGAAATAGCCGTCCAGCTCCATGCCGGCCGGGCCCCAGATCTTCTCGGCGCAGTAATCGGCGACGGTCTTGCCCGTGACCCGTGACAGGATCAGGCTCAGCAGGAAGGTATCGCCGGTGTTGTAATAGAACTGCGTGCCGGGTGGCTCGATGCGCTGCAAGGTTTTGAGATAGGCAACGATGTAACCGTGCCGGCGCTCGGCGATTGGTTTGATGTAACGCTCCGCGACATCGGCCAGCAGGTCTTCGTAGTCCTCGGTCCAGTTAATGCCGGAGGTCATGGTGAGCAGGTGTTTGACGCTTACGCCTTCGTAGGCGGTGCCGGCGAAATCCGGCAGATATTTGATCATCGGATCGTCGAGGCTCGCGATCAGACCGTCATGCAGCGCCGCGCCGATCAAGGTCGAGGCAATGGACTTGACCATCGACGAGGATTGCCAGCGGTGCGCGGGCGTAAGCCCAAGCGCGTAGCGTTCGAGCAGCACCTTGCCATGCTGCAGGACCAAAAGCCCACTCAGATGCTCGTCGCGCATCAGATCATCGGTATTGCAATCGCGCCCTTGATCCTGAAAACGCACATCGAGCACGCGGCCACTGGACGGGAGGACGTGCACGCGCGCGCCGCGCCGCACAGTACGCGTGGCGAAGATCCGATCCCAGTGCAAAAAGCCTTCGGCCTGAATATTTGGCGACCATAGCAGAAAGTCGCCGCCCAGCAGACGTGCGAGCCAACGTTCGTTGGTCTCTTTCGAATTCCCCGTCGTCACATTCCACCTCCGTCAGTCTTGCGATCCGAGCGGCGTTCCACACCGACGCCGAGCCTGGCAAGCGCCGATGCGTCACTTCCAACGGCACGCTAAGCCGTGCGTGGCGCGCTGACAAGTGTTTCGGTCTAAAGTCACCGACATCGACTGTCAGCGCATGGTGATCCGCGTTGAACAAGGCAAGGGTCGCAAAGACCGCAACGCCATCCTCCAGCAAAGGGGTGTCCGGCATTGGCTTAGTCGCGGGGATTTCGACCGAGCCCCAGGTGCAATCCTTGAGGCCGAGGATCACGCGGATTTTCTCGGAGAAATTTGGAGAAGTCGTAGTGGTGCAGGTGTCTGTTAGCTGAGCAGTCCAGCGACAATATTAATCGTTAGCGCCAGCAGCGTGGTATTAAACACAAAAGCGAGGATCCCATGCGCCATGACCCAGCGTCGCATGCGGGTCGCTGCTATCACGACATCCGCCGTCTGGGACGTCATACCAATCACCATCGAAAAGTACAAAAAGTCCGTATAGACCGGGGTGTCTTGGCGCAGAAATTCAAGCGGCGCGCGGTGTTCCTTGGCGACAGTGAGGTAATAGTCGTGGGCGTAATGTAACGCGAATGCCGTATGAACGAGCAACCAAGACGCCGCAAACGTAACCGCGACTAACGTCACGCGCAGCACTTGCTGAGAGGGCGGTAGGCTTTTCAGGTTGCCCAGTTCCATCGCAATCGCGGCGAGGCTGGCAATGGCTGCCGCCACTGTCAGTAAGAGGATGACCCGTGCGCCATCGTCCTGCGCGCGAGCGCGCCACTTCATATGGTCAATCGATGACCGCCAGATCATAGTCCACGCCAGGGTTAAATAAAGTCCCGCGCCAACAATCCAACCGATGAGCGCGCGAGTAGACGCTTTGTACCCGCTCGGTAGGATTATTAGTGCTGCTAATCCAGCGAGCACTGCGATAAGCAGCCGCGGACGGGCGCGAAGTTGGTGCCGCAAATTTCGAATCAAAGATTTTTCGATTGTCATGGGACTTTCAAGAAACGTGATTTAGGGTGACGGAAAGAGTCGAATACCATTCGAACGGCGTTAACACCGACGCTTATTTTAAGGCCGATATGATCCTCCGAACGGCATCAAGTAGGGGCGCTAAATTTGCCACATGGACTCCATACCATAGCGATAGCGTGACGAACAGCGCGCTACTGTGTTGACTTGTTGGCGCCGACCTCCAACGGCTCGCCCAGGCTCAGGCGCCCCGTGACCGAGCGGACGATGTAGTCGAGACTCATGTGTCTCGTCCCTTCTTCTTCGCCGGCACCCGGGCCGGCTTGCGCGTCTTTTCGATTTGCTTGATGGGCTGCGAGATGGCAGCCTCGAAGTCCCGTTCTGCGCGCGAGGGCGCCGCGAGTTGCTGCTGCTCCCGATAGACCGCGAACTCGCCTTCCGTTTTGGTCTGCGCCGCCTCGGCTGCTACCTTGCCGGCATGTGCGAGCACCTCGCGCCCGGTCATGTGTAAAAAGTCGTCCAGCTGCGTGATCCAGTCGCGCAGCGTCATTGCCCGTCGCGCCTGCGCCTAGTGTGGGACAACGCGTCGCGCAATGTGCGTGCGGTCTTGTTGTCGGGCTTGTATACGTTGCGCAGGCGATGCGCTTCATCGACCACCACCAAATCCCACGCCACACTGTTGACCGCATCCCCCTTACCGGCGGCGAACTGGTACGAGCAGATGACGATCCGGTCTGAATGTGAGCCTGCAGTAGATGCGGCATCGAACGGGTTTGCCATGCCACCTTTGACGGCCTGTCGGAACGACTTGGCTTCAAGAATCGTGGCGGCGAGGCAGAACTTATCCGCCAGTTCCTGATGCCACTGCTTACACAGATTTGCCCGCGTGATGACCAGGATGCGACGCTTTCGTTCGGCCCAGCGCTGCGCGATTAGCAAGCCGGCCTCGATCACCATTGCTCTGACCTGAAAGGCAGTCGCCTATGCATGGATCCGAAATTGGCTGAAGGATCCGTTAGCGCCGTCGATGGTGAATCTGAAATGGAAACGTCCGGACAATTCAGGGCGTTGTGTCATTTTCTGGCGGGAGAGCGGGATTCACAATACGCTCAGTTAGCTATATAAGTGCTGGATATCGGCCGTAACGCATACTTTGGTTACCACGTTTCTTACCACGGTTTCGCCTTCGATGCCCGCCTAGCGTTCGTGTCGACGACTGCACCACGATTTAGTGGCCAATTCTTACTTTCGTACCCGCGGTCGAGTCCGGTCCCTGTCTCTGGGCACGAGTCGAACAATTTCATTCCGACATGCATAATCGAAGTTAACTGAAGCCTGGAATAATCTCCGCTCTTGGTCTCAAGCCGGTATCGGACACAGAATTGTTGATCTGCAATCCCTTTTGCCCGAGCAGCGCAATCTCCATGATGATTTTCCCAATCTGATCTCGGTTCAGCGTGGCGAAGTCATCCATCGCGCTTTGCACGTAGAACACCGCGCCCATCTGGACCTTGCCATCCATCTTGGCATGCAAGTCGTCGTCAGCGATGTTATTAGGGGCCACCACCGCGACTTCAGCAGCAGGGTGCTCCCGATACTTTTCGACGATCTGCATGTAAACCCAGTTGGCCTCCGTGAGATGTGCATGGCACAGCTGCGTCGAACGGTACAGGCTTACATACCAAGCAGCTCGCCCCGCTGTTCGGTTCGGCTATGCACCCTTGATGCGCACTGTCAGCAACTTCACCGAATTGATGAACACCAGCACATCAGGACCGAGGTGAATAATGGCCGCCTCGATTGGGCCGATCCAGCCCAGCAGTGCCGCCGTAATGCCCAGAACGTGCACAACGCCGACGCCGACGATCAGATTCTCCTGCACCGTCCGATACGCGCGTCGGGCAATCGCTCGCGCGGCGGCGATCTTGCCGAGATCGTCGGTCATTAGTGCGATGTCGGCTGCTTCCAATGCAGCCTGCGTTCCGGCCCCACCCATCGCGATGCCGACGTCCGCTTTGGCCAGTGCCGGCGCGTCGTTGATACCGTCACCTACCATGGCAACGCGATGGCCCTGGCGCTGCAGTTCGGCGATGGCCGCGACCTTATCTGCGGGCAGCAGATTGGCGCGCACGTCGTCAATTCCCAGTTCGGCGGCGAGCGCCGTAGCCGTGGCGGGGTTGTCGCCGGTCAACATCACCAAGCGTTGAACGCCGTTGGCCCGCAGCTCGGCCAGCGCCTCGACCGCACCTGCGCGGATCGTGTCGGCGACGAAAATAACCCCTACGAACGCACCGTCCACGGCGATATGAATCGGCGTTCGGCTGCCGTCTTCGACGGTCGCGCCGAACGCCACGCCATTTTCCCGGAGCAACTCGGCATTGCCGACCAACGCTATGCGGCCTTCGACACGGGCCTTGACCCCGCGCCCCTGCAGTTGCTCGAAGGATTCCGGCTCGGGGATGGTAATGCCGCGTTGATTGGCGGCGGCGACGACGGCCTTGGCGAGCGGATGTGCCGAACGCCGATCAGCCGCCGCGGCTAAGCGTAGCAACGCATTGTCGTCGAACGAGGGACTATACGACGCGACTTGCACAACCTGCGGCCGATTCGCGGTGAGCGTGCCAGTCTTGTCAAACACCACCACCGTAACTTTAGCCAGGGTTTCGAGATAGATACCACCCTTGATCAGTATGCCGCTGCGGGCCGCCCGTGCGATGGCTGCAATCATCACCAACGGCGTGGCCAAGCTTAATTCCGCCGGTGAAGTGAAGATCATCAACGTGACGATGGTCCGCACATCGCGGGTGACGAAGTAGACGCCGATCAGGAATAGGAACACCACGGGGATCAACCACGCTGCCACCTTGTCGGCTAGTTTCTGCACCGGTGCTTGCTCGGCCTCAGCATCCTCGACCAGCGCGATGATGCGTGCAAACGTCGTGTCGCGACCCAGTCGTTCGGTACGAATGTCCAGCGCGCCCGACTCGACCACAGTGCCGGCGAACACCGCGGCGTCGATGTTCTTGTCCTTGGGCACGCTCTCACCCGTGATCGGTGCCTCGTTAACCGAGCCCTGTCCGAGCACCACACGGCCATCGACCGGAATCTTTTCGCCGGGTCGCACCAGCACTAGATCGCCGACCTTCAATTCGCCTATTGGCACGGTCTTCTCGCCGTCTTCGCCGCGCCGCACCGCCACCTGGGGCACTGAGCCGATCAAAGCCTTGATCGAGGCCCGGGCGCGGTCGGTGTTCAGATCGGCAATAAACTCGGCGATCAATATGATCACCATCAGCACGGCGCCGGCCACAGTTTCGCCGCCAAACACGGCGACCAGCGTGGCGACCGTCACAAAGATCTCGGTCCCGATTTTGTGCTCGTGGACGAGGTCCAGGACGCCCGTCTTGACCAGCGGATAGAGGCCGACCGCGACCGCGAACCAGAGCACCGGGACCGCAACGATGCCTTGCGCATAGAGCAGCGCGACCAGCCCCGTAACGAAGACGCGCGCCACCTCGATCCAGCGCTCGCGCGTCATCAGCGCAAGCAGTCGAGGTGAATCGGTATTACCTGCCGCAGGCAGCGACCCGATCGTGTTATTAATCATGCTCCAAGTCCCAGATCAGGTGTGCATCGAGGAGCAGTCCATAGTAGGCCTTGAGGGCAGCGACTTGCGCTTGGAGCGTGCTCTCCAGCGCAGCCGTCACCTGCCGACGCGTCAGCAGCAAGGCTTGCAACTCCGCTTCGCCAAGTGCATAGGCGCGCTGCATAAGGTTTGTATTCTCCTGTACGGACCGCGCTCCGTCGTTGGCGATTTGTAGGCTCTCGTAGGCGCCTCGAGCGGTGGCGATAGCACTGGCAACCTCAGTATCGATCTGGCGTTTCTTGAGTTCGAGGTCTTGGTTCGAGACCTCAACCGCAGCGATCGCCCGGGCGCTCCGCAAATCCCGTGCGGCCCCCGGTATGGGAATACTGAGCGAAATCCCCGCAATTTGTTCACGGCCAGCACTTTCCGAAACCGTATGAACGCCGATGGTTGGGTCGGGGATCCGGTCGGCGTGCGCACGCGCGGCGCGAAACTCAGACTTCTTCACTTGCGCTTTCATGATCTTCAGTTCGTCGCTTTCGGCCAGAATGCGCTCGCGCAGGAGCGCCGCGTCGTCACCGATAGGCGAGGGGCTGGGCAGGGCCAGGCTCTGACGAGTGATACCCGGAAAGCGCGTGGATAGGCGCGCCCACGCGGCCGAGGCTTGCGTCTTCGCGACGTTCTCCAAACCTCTTTGCGTGGCGAGTTCAGCGCCGGCGATGCCCGCTTCCAGTTTCGAGGCGTCGCCGGCCGTAACCCGCTTGTGCACGGCAGCCAGGCTGTCCTTAGTAGCTTGAAGCGTGCTCGTGGCCAACTCGCGGGAGCGCTCCGCCGTCAGCCAATCCAACCAAAGTGTGAGCAATTCGCGGGCCGCTTCGTGCAACGCCTCACCATAGTTGGCTTCGGACTCCTCGATGGTGGCTTGGCCTAAACCGCGATCGGCTGCCGCTTTACGCGGCAGGCGAAAGGTTCGTTCGATACCCAGACTCCACTCGCCATAACGCGGTCCGTGGTCCAGCTTGCGCTCCTGGGTGGTGGCGCTAGCGATCCATTCATAGGGCGATTTGTCGAGCAGGCCGGCGTCTTGCAATGCCACCTCCAAGCCGGCGCGTGCAGCGGCAACACCCGGGTCCTGTTCGAGCAGTGGGCGCGCGATTGCCGTTGGCAGGAGCCCTGACGGGTTCGCCGGTTGGTCTGCCGGCGCGGCGCCGGAGATGGTCAGCAACGTGATCAGGAGTGCGCGAAGCGTCATGCGAGCTCTCCCGCTTCGACTACTGCCGTCAACCAGTAGCGCAAGCCTGCACCGGCGAACTGCTGACCTAATTGTCCCAGCACCATCGTCTTGTCCGCATCGGGAAAGATCACCTGTATCGCGGTGGCGCGCGCGCGACCCATCACCTGCTCGGCTTCACTCAGTGTGGCGACGGGCAGGCCATGCGCCGCCGTTGGTGTGCTGGTAAATACTATGGTGTCCGACAACATCAGTAGCACATCGAGCAGCTTTTCCTCGATGTCCGGTGGACACAGCAGTGTCAAGCAAAGGTCAGGCATGGGGCACCTCTCGTGGCCGGAATGCGAAGCGCAGATACAGAATCGGGAGCAGCATCAAGGTCAGCGCCGTGGCGGTAATCAAGCCGCCGATGACCACGATGGCCAGTGGCCGTTGGATCTCCGAGCCGGGCCCCGTCGCGAATAACAGCGGGATCAGTCCGAAGGCCGTAATCGAGGCGGTCATCAGCACCGGCCGCAAGCGCCGCTTGGCCCCTTGCATGACGACTTCGGTTAGCTTCATGCCCTCGCTGCGCAGTTGATTGAAATAGCTGACCAGCACGACACCGTTCAGCACGGCGATGCCTAGTAGCGCGATGAAACCCACCGACGCTGGCACTGACAGATATTCTCCCGTCACCCACAAGGCGACGATGCCGCCGACCAACGCAAACGGGATATTGCTTAAGATAAGTAGCGCTTGGCGTACCGAACCGAAGGTCGAAAACAGCAGCACGAAGATCAGCCCGAGCGCGACCGGCACGACCACCGTCAACCGGGCTGCCGCGCGCTGCTGGTTCTCGAACTGTCCGCCCCAGGTGATGCGGTAGCCGGTGAGCAGGGACAATTTCTGGGCGGCGAGCGCCTTGGCCTCTTCGACGAAACCGACCAGATCGCGGCCTCCCACGTTGGCAATCACCACGCTGTAGCGGCTGCCCATCTCGCGATCGATTTTGACCGGTCCGGCGGCACGTTCCAGTTTGGCGACGCTAGCCAGTGGTACTGTGCTGCCGTCCTGGGTCGTGATCCGCATGGCGCTAAACTCGGCTGGCGACACGCGAACCGATTGAGCGCCACGCACTACGATCGGCGTGCGACGGTTACCCTCGATGACGATACCGGCCCGCTGACCCTCGATCTGCGTACGCAGCGCGTCCTGGATCTCTGCGACGCTCAAGCCCAGACGGCCAGCCTGCAAGCGGTCTACCGCCACCCGCAAATACTGCACGCCGTCGTTCTGGACCGTATACACGTCCTCACTACCACGGATTGTCTTGAGCAGCGCTTCGACCTGGTTCGCATACGCATTGAGCTGCTCGAGGTCCGGACCGAAGATTTTGACCGCCAGATCGCCACGCACGCCGATGATCATTTCCGACACGCGCATTTCGATCGGCTGGGTGAAGCTGTACTCAATGCCGGGCATGGGGTCGAGCACCTTGCGCACTTCGTCCATCAGCGCGTCCTTGCTCTTCATGCGCCATTCGTCTGGGGGCTTCAACAGTAGATAAGTGTCGGTTTGATTGAGGCCCATCGGGTCAAGGCCGATTTCGTCGGAACCGGCGCGGGCGACGATGCCGGTCACCTCGGGAATGGCTTTCATTATGGCCCGGTGGATTTTCAGATCGAGCGCAGCACTTTGTTCGAGACTGATCGAAGGGAGTTTTTCGATGCCGACGATCAAGTCGCCCTCGTCCATGGTCGGCATAAAGGTCTTGCCGACCTGGGTGTAGATCGCGCCGGCCGCGAGCAACATTGCCACCGCCACGGCGGCGACGATGCGCTGCCGACGCAAGCTCCAGGCCAGCGCCGGCCCGTAGAGCGCCAGCAGCTTGCGGGGCAACCACGGCTCTTCATGCTTGACCTCGTGTAACAAGTACGATGCCAGCACCGGAATGACGGTCAGTGACAGCACCAGCGAGCCGGCCAGGGCGAACACGATGGTGAGCGCTACCGGCACGAAGAACTTTCCTTCGAGGTCCTGTAGGGTAAGGAGCGGCAGAAACACGGTGATGATGATCAATATCCCGGAGGTGACCGGCACCGCCACCTCGCGCACCGCGCGAGAGATCGTATGCAGCCGTGGCAGCTTGCCGGCCGTGGGATCGGTCGCCAGGCGCTGCACGATGTTTTCGACCACCACCACCGCGGCATCGACCAGCATGCCGATCGCGATGGCGAGACCCCCCAGGCTCATCAGATTCGCTGACATGCTGAACCCGCGCATCAGAATGAAGGTGATCAGGGCGGCCAGAGGCAGCACCAGGGCGACAGTCAGCGCGGCGCGGAGATTACCGAGAAACAGCACCAGCAACACGATAACCAGCACGGTCGCTTCGAGCAGCGCGGAAGAGACCGCGCCGACCGCTTTGCTGACGAGCGAGGCGCGGTCGTAGAACACGTCGAGTTGCACGCCTTGCGGCAGGGTCGGTTGCAGTTCGCCCAGTTTCTTGCGGACGCCTTCGACCACGTGTTGCGCGTTGGCACCGGCCAATCCCAGCACCAGTCCCTGGACGGCTTCGCTCTTACCGCTTTGCGTCACCACCCCATAGCGGGTCACGGTGCCGATCTTGACTTCAGCCAGACTGCCAACGCGAATCGGCGCCCCGTCCTTCGTCGTCACCACGACCGCCCGCAAATCGTCCAGGCTGGTGATATTGCCTTCGCTGCGTACCAGCAGCACTTCATCGCCTTCACCCAGCCGGCCCGCACCATCGTTGCGATTGTTGGCGACGATCGCTTCCTTGAGCTGCGTTACGGTCACGCCGCTGGCGGCCATTTTGAGCGGATCGGGCACGACCTCGAAGGCGCGCACGACCCCCCCCCAGCGCATTCACGTCGGCGACGCCGGGCACGGTGCGCAACGCCGGTCGAATGACCCAATCGAGTAGGCTGCGCCGCTCGGCCAGCGACAGCCCTGCACTACTTTCAACGGTGAACATGAACATTTCGCCCAAGGGGGTCGTGATCGGGGCCATACCGCCGGTAATGCCGTCGGGCAGGCTCTCCGTCAACCCGCCCAGACGCTCGCTGACTTGTTGGCGCGCCCAATAGATGTCGGTGCCATCCTCGAAGTCGATGGTCACATCGACGAGGCCGTACTTGGTGACCGAACGCAGGATTTTGGTTTTCGGGATGCCGAGCATCTCCACTTCGATCGGCACCGCGATGCGGCTTTCGACTTCCTCCGGCGTCATGCCGGGAGCCTTCATGATAATCTTGACCTGGGTGCTCGACACATCGGGAAAAGCATCGATTGGCAATCCGAGATAGGCGTACCACCCCGCACCGCCGACAATCAGCGTCGCCAGCAGGATGAACAGGCGCTGGGACAATGAGAACTCGACCAACCGAGATAGCATTATTTGCCCTCCGCATTGAGCCACGCGCCCTTGAGCGCGACTACCCCACTGACCGCAATCTGCTCGCCTGTCTTGAGCGGGCCCTGCACGCGCACGCGCTGCCCAGCACTGGCCACGACGGTGATTGGCTTGGCTGCAAAGCCCTCTGCCGTGCGCGCGAACACATAAGCCTGGTTGCCGTCATGGGCTATGGCGGGCAGCGGCACATCCCAACTGTCCTCCATGGCGGCCACGGAAAGTTCGACTGCGACTGACTCCCCCGGACGCACCTGGTTCGTTTTTCCTTCAATCACGGCGCGTAGCAGCAAGGTTTGGCTGTCAGCCGCGACGGTCGTGCCGACGCTAACCAGGCGTGCAACGACCTCTTTACCCGCTATTTTGAGCGCGGTTCCGGGCTCCCAATGGGCGCCCTCGGTCACCGGGATCTGGATCTCCAGCCACAACGTATCGGTTTGCATCACATGCAATAAGGCAGTGGCCGGCTCGACTTGCTGACCAGATTTGACCGCAATTCCGGTCACGATGCCGGCCTGCGTCGCGGTCAGCGTAATGCTGTCCTGCGGGTTGCCGGAAGCCGCAATGTGCTCAATTGTCGCGACCGACATCCCACTTAAGCGCAGCGCCGCCTTGGCCTGATTAAGTGCGGCTGCGGTCTCCTTCAAACCAGCCTGCGCCTCGTACATCCGACGTTGCGGGATGATGCCTTCATCGAACAAAGCTTGTTCGCGCCGCGCCACTTGCCGCGCGAGCGTCGCGCGGGCGGTCGCTTGTAGCAACTGCAATTGCAACTGACCGAGTTCCGGGCTGGCGATGCGTACTAACGCCGCCCCCGTGCCGACGAATTGATTCTGCTGAACCAACAATTCCACGACCAAGCCAGCCACGGGCGAGCTGATGACTTGTTCCGCACTCGCTGGAATAACCACTTGCGCGGGAAAACTGGGCTTGATCGAATCGGCCTGACTCTGTAGCGGTGCAGTTTGGATGTCCAGTGCCTGAATTTGCTCGGTAGGGACCCTAAAGTAGATCAACTGATCACCGGCAAAAGCAGCGGACGATAAGAAATTAATCAGGCTCACGACGCCGGCTCCGACTGAGAGCCGGCGACTTAAACTTCGCATACAAAACCTCCTATCGCGCCGCGGGGAGCAATAAGTTATGAACACGTCTGCTTACGACGACGCGGGGTAAACCTTGGTGAACTCTGCGGGCGGCGCAGAGCTAGATGCGGCAGGTGGCTTGCGGAGGACGAAACGGAGGATCTTGGTCGATAATATCGAGCGAGAACGAGCGGGGCAGTGGGGGCATTACGTCGGCCGGCGGTGGTCCAAAATTATCCGCTAGTGAACTGACGAGTGACGGCTCAATGCCGCCTACCGAATGCAAAAGCTTGTGTTCAGCCTCGCTTAACGGATCAGGTGCGGGGGTGTGACTAGTGCCAAATTCGTGAAAGTGAATCCGACCATTCCACATTCCGACCGCTTGGCGATCATGATTGAGTCCATGAGTAAATGCCGCCGCGTCGAAAACATGCGAGCCTAGAGTCAGGAGCATCATCATGCTCACCAGCAATGACACGAATTTTCTCGACCCTCGACGCACGTTGCTCCCTAACCGTCAATCAACACCAGTGCCCGAAACTATAACACTAACGGCGTGGCCAACGACTGAATCGCGACGCGACGAGGTCCCACTGTATATTGCGAAAGAACGCGTCAATGTACTTAGGGGCAGCAGCGCCATAGTCCATTTGGTAGGCGTGCTCGTACATATCCATGACCAGTAGCGGCACGCTAGCCGCCGCACCGTGCGCATGATCGGCCATCCAGTAGTTCTCCAGTCGTCCCGTGTGAAGGTTGTACCCGAGCATGACCCAGCCAGATCCGCCGCCAAGACCGATCCCTATGCGCCGGAATTCCGTTTCCCAGGTATCGAAGCTGCCGAATTCGTCCGCAAGGCGCTGACGCGTCGTGGCGTCCGCTTCACCGTCGCCGCCCAAGTTCTCGAAATATAGCTCGTGCAGAACCACTGAACCGGTCCGCAACAAGTGCTCCCGCTTAAGTTCGTTGTAGACGAATGGCGGTGTGTCCTGGTTGGCCAACGAATCGGCGAAATGCTGTTTGATGGTTACCAGCGCCTTCACCGTTCCGCCGTAGTTGTTCTCCCAATGCGAGCGAATCAAACGTTCGGAAATTCCGGAGAGCTTCGCGGCATCAAATGGCAGTGGCTTAAGCACCCCTGCACTTCGGAACGCAGGGATGTCGCTCAATTGAGCTTCTTTCGACACCGCGTTGCCGGTGGTCGGTAGCGCGGCCATTACCGCCACGGTCGCCGCCGCGCCGATCAAATCGCGCCGCTGATGGTCCACGGGGTCGTCCATGCTATTACATCTCCTATGATCGACCGTTGGTGAAATTTGAAGCCAGTACTCGTCAGCCATTCAATCCGGCCAGGAATAACGCAACACCTGCTCCCGACGCCGCAAGCAGCGTGGGAATCATGCCCACCTTGAACCGGAACATGGCGAGGATTGCCGCGCCAGAGAGTAAGAGTGCCCAGCCGTCCACGCTGGCGAGCACTGGCACGTCGGTTCGAATTGGGCCGGCGCTAAATAGCATGACCTCGCGGAAGATCGTGTGGATTGCAAACCAGATCGCCAGATTCAGAATGACACCGACGACTGCCGCGGTAATCGCAGAAAGCGCCCCAGTAAGTGCCTTGTTGCCCCGTAGTCGCTCAATGAAGGGGGCACCAAGGAAGATCCAAAGAAAGCACGGCGTGAAGGTCACCCAGGTCGTCAATAAACCCCCAAGCGTACCGGCGAGCAACGGTGATAAGGTGCCGGGATCACAATAGGCGCCCATAAAGCCCACAAACTGCGAGACCATTATGAGCGGCCCAGGCGTGGTCTCCGCCATCCCGAGGCCGTCCAGCATCTCGCGCGGTTGCAGCCAATGATAAGACTCGACCGCCTGTTGGGCGACATAGGCGAGCACCGCGTAAGCGCCGCCAAAAGTGACTACGGCCATCGTTGAAAAGAAGGTCGCGATCTTGCTGAAGACGTTGTCGTGCCCAAGAACAATCAATAACAACCCGACCGGCACCAGCCAGAGTCCTAGCCAAACAGCGATGACTCGCACCGACCGGCTGAGACTTGGCCGCGCATGATGCGGCGGTTCCTCGCCAAGTAACGTTTCAGCATCTGCGATGAATGTACCTTTAGTCGCGGTATGGCCGCCGCCAAGCTGAAATTCGGAGCGCCCCGCACTACCTCCAAGATAACCGGTCAGACCGGCCCCGAGGATGATGACCGGAAACGGTATACGGAAGAAACATATGAGGACGAACGCGCTCGCAGCGATGGCGAGCATGACACGATTCTTCAGCGCCCGACGGCTAATACGCACGACTGCCTCGAGCACGATGGCGAGGACGGCGGCCTTCAATCCGAAGAAAAAGGCCGCTGCAATTCCGACCTTGCCATATAGTGCGTAAACCCAGCTCAAGGCCATGATCGAGAGGGTGCCTGGCAGGATAAACAAACCGCCCGCTAACAGGCCACCGCGCGTGCGGTGCATGAGCCAACCCACGTAAGTGGCAAGCTGTTGGGCTTCCGGACCGGGTAATAGCATGCAGTAATTGAGCGCATGCAAAAATCGTTGATCGCCAATCCAGCGCTTCTCTTCGACGAGGATCCGATGCATGACGGCGATTTGTCCGGCGGGTCCGCCAAACGAGAGGGCGGCGATTCGTAACCAGACCCAAAAGGCTTCGCCAAGGGATACGCTGTTTTGCGCGTCCCGTGTCTCCGGTTTCAGCGTGGCCGCGCGAACATTAGCGTTCATGGTCTCCGCGCCGATTTCGGCGGCATATGCGAAGCCCAGTTGTGGACCTCGTCGACCGCGTCGCGGCACCAGCGATAGAAGGCGTCATAGAGCAACATGCCCGCCTCTAGCTGTTCGATATCATCGGCAAACATACGTGACAATCCGAGCGAAGCTGCAAGTAATCCCGATGCTTCGGGTGCGCTCTCGAGATGACCCGTGTCGGCGTCGCGCACGATGCGCGCGAGCCGCGCCAATGGTTTGTAATTGCTGAGTCCGAAGTCCTGAACCATAACGTCGAACGTACACAGTTCGCCGCGATGGCTCCAGAGAATGCCGTCGCCCTCGACATCGAATGGGGTCGCATCGAAACGTTGCGCCACAGCTCGTACGTCCGTGGGCGCGACAAACAAGAAGCGCGCCTTCGGATCAACGAAGCGACGGATCAACCATGGGCAGGCAATGCGATCGACTTTGGGGCGGGCGCGGGTCACCCAGACCGTCTTACCCTGTCGGGAACGGGCCGGGAGCCTGTTGGACGGTCAGCATGGGAAATCCCGCGGCAATCCAGGCCTAGTCCCGCCGTCGATGGTTTCCGCCGCTATTCCGGTCTGGCGCAACCATGCGGCAACGCCCGGGCTGTATGTGCGGCCGTCCGTGCACGCGACAACGACGCGCGTGCCCTTGAACTCGGAGGCCCAGTCCGCAACGCTAGCATAGGATCGCCGGACCGCGGTTGGGACTATTCGAGGGTCGGCGCAATCATCGTCGGGTTCAACGTCGACGATGGCCGGACATTTGGGGGTACCGGCTAAGCGGAGCAGGTTTTCGACGGAGATCGTGCCTATCGCAGACATGCGGCGCCCTCTAAGTGGATCAGGACGCGATGCTTCGGCAGGTCGCCTCATGGGGTGATCGCACGCCCCATCGTTTAATTTAACGCGCCGCGAGTACGCGTTGTCAACGCTTCCATTCAGAGGTCTCCCTAACTCTCCAACCTGCTCACTAGCGCCTTATCGATTTTACTGCCGTCCATGTCGACCACCTCGAAGCGAAAGCCTTCCCAGTCGTGTTGTTCGCCGACAGTAGGCACCCGTTCGAAGCTAGCCAGCATGAAGCCTGCGAGGGTGTGGTAATCATGATTCGCCCGCAGTTGTGGCCGGCCCAAGATATCGCGCACTGCGTCGAGATGCATTTCCCCGTCCATGAGCCAGGAGCCATCATGACGTTGCACCGCTTGTATCGACTCCGGTTCGCCCTGGAACCCGCCCACGATCGCCTTCAAAATATCGAAGGTCGTGACGACACCGCTGACGTGCTTATCGGCGTCGAGCACGATCGCCATATGCACCGGCGACTGCCTTAACTGGTCAAGTACACGCAGCGTTGAAGTGTGATCGTCGACATAGAGTGGAGCACGCAGCGCGGCACGGATATCCAGCGGTCGGCCGCTGAGTAGTTGCCGTAACAATTCTTCTTTTTGAACGATACCAAGCGGACGGGACAAATCGCCCTGCGCGACTACCAACCGCGAGAAACTCGACTCGGCCAACGTTCTGCGCTGCGTTTCTGCGTCAGCATCGAGATCGAGCCATTGCACGTATACTCCCGGCGTCTTGATTGCTCTCACCTTCCAATCCGCCAAGCGCATAACCCCGCTAATCATTTGCTGTTCTTGCGGCGCCACTTGGCCCTCGCGCACACCCTCCGAAATCAACGCGTCCACCTCCTCTTCGATAATCTGCGGCCGGGGACCACCGGCAGCGCCCAGCAAGATCAGCACCAGTCGCGATGAGGTCCGCAAGATGAACACCAGTGGCGCCATGATTTTGGCGAGCAGCACCAACACCGGCGCGACCACCACGGCGATGGGCGCGGCGCGGCGTATCGCCAACTGCTTCGGTACCAGTTCGCCAATGACAATCGACACATAGGTGATGGCGGAGACCACGGCGAAGATCGCAAGCTCGTCGGCGTAGGAAGCGAATGGTTGAAAATTGCTCAGGTACTGCTTCAGGGGTGGCGCGAGCTGCTCGCCGCCAAATACCCCAGCGAAGATACCCACGACCGTGATCCCGATCTGTACTGTGGAGAGGAAGCGCTCAGGATTTTCATTGAGGGTGAGGGCCGCCGCCGCGCCTGGAATTCGCTTCTGGCGCATGGCGCGAAGACGCGCAGGCCGCGCCGAGACGACTGCCAGTTCAGCCATGGCAAAGAAGCCATTCAAGAGCACCAGCGCCATAATGACGAGGATGTCGGAACCGTAGGACATAAATCGCGTGACACAAGGCGTCGGCGTCACGCGGCGTTGCTTACCCTCGACGGGCACCAGGCTACAGGACTCGACCGAAGCTCATACTTGAGTCGGGATTATAAGCTGCTGACGTCCAGCCTGCCCGCGACGTAGGCACGCAACGGATATGTCAGACTTAGGCCCGGAACCCCTTCCTCGGGGCCTACTTGGTCCCCAAATTTCTGAATTGCGTTTGCGGTTCAGTCGTTGGTTGACGAATATCGATGGCTGCGACATTTGCGTAAGGGTCTACTGGCGTAACGGACGTCTCCCCGTGAAACCGGCGTCAAGGAGACCTGACGGATTGCCGTCTGCTCCGAGCAGTAATCGAAAGCCGTTCGATGCCCTTGACCCGTCGCTTCGTTGACGCAGGCGACGTTCAATCAGATCTCCGTTGGTCAGGCCATGAAGGACGCGCGGCATGGTGCGCGTCGCGATGGTAGTGGGATTTTTCGCTTATGGCGTGAGCCTCGTCTTTTTCGTGATCGGGCTGAGGCACCTCGGGACAGCGCGCACTACCGCCTATTTTTCGGTTGCGCCTTTATATCGGTACGATTTTAGCGCTAGTCATGGGAGAACCAATCACGTTCCATTGCTGGTCTTAGGCGTGTTCGTGGCCATTGGCGTCTGGTTGCACGTGACCGAACATCATGAGCATGAACATACGTACGAAGTCGTCGAGCACACGACAGATAAGCGCGCTCTTTCCACAAACTTCTATCACGTCCAGGTTCCGGCAGGTTCAAGTTTCGGAATCGGTCACCCGTGGGCTTTGATGGTTCCAGTTTTTCAGGACCTGTCGAGGGTTTATATGTCCTGGTGCCGACGCCGTTGGACGTTTGCTCAAATTATTTCTTTTTGTATCTTATATTACTTTTATGTAATTATTCCTACATGGATATGGGATCTGGCTGGTACGTACTCGTCCTCACGCTCCCAACGGAAAGCGCCACTGCGAGGATGCGGTTTTGGCGCGCCCTGAAATCCTTGGGGTGTGCCGTCATTCGTGACGGCGTCTATTTGTTGCCCGCGAGGCCGGCGCACGAGGAAGCATTTCGAGAACTCTGTTCCGCGATCCTCGACGCCGGTGGTGTAGCCCATTTGATGTCCGCGGGAAACCGAAATGCCGAGCAGGAAGCTCAATTTCGGAGTCTGTTCGACCGCAGCGCAGACCATGTGGCGTTTGAGAAATCGGTAATCGACACCCGTAAATCGCTGGCCGGGCTCGCGCCAAGTGAAATCAACCGTTTAGTGCGCCGTCTGCGTAAGGAATACGAAACAATCCGTGCCATCGATTATTTTCCAAACGACGCCTCGTCCCACACGGATGCTACCTGGTCGGACTTTCTCGGCGCCGCAACCACGGTTCTGTCGCCGGACGAGCCGCACGCCGCCAATAACGATATTCAAACGCTGGCGAAGGACGCGTATCAGGGGCGAACCTGGGCGACAAGACGGCGACTGTGGGTCGATCGGGTCGCTAGTGCCTGGTTGATCCGTCGGTTCATTGATCTGCAAGCACGGTTCCTATGGCTGGAAAAACCGTCCGCCTGTCCTAAGCAGGCACTCGGATTTGATTTCGATGGGGCAGCGTTCACCCATGTCGGCGAACGCGTCACGTTTGAAGTGTTAATGGCGAGCTTTGCGTTAGATGGCGACCGTGGTCTCGTCCGGCTCGGTGAGATGGTACGTGCACTCGACACCGGAGGCGCTGTCGTGCCGGAGGCCGCGGGGTTTGAAGCCGTACTCGCGGGAGCGCGCCGGCGCGGGCTCGACGACGATCAGTTACTCGAAGAGCTTGGGCAGGTCCTGGATTCTCTTCATGCGCACTTCAACGGTCAGGAAATCGCGGTATGAGCAGCAGCACTTCTACGACACCAGGTTATACGCTGTGGCAATTGGTCTGCTATGCCGCCAGGCTTGGGTCGATTGGTTTCGGCGGCCCGGTCGCACTGGTGAGCTACATGTATCGCGATCTCGTCGAAGACCGCAAATGGATTTCCGAGGCTGAATATAAAGAAGGGCTGACCCTGGCGCAGCTGATGCCGGGACCGTTGGCTGCCCAACTCGCGATCTATCTTGGCTTTGTCCACTATCGGAATCGTGGCGCAACCTTGGTCGGGCTCGCATTCGTACTCCCATCGTTTCTGATGGTCCTGGGTCTCGGCTGGCTCTATATCCGCTTTGGGGGATTGAGCTGGATGCAGGCGGTCTTCTATGGCGTCGGTGCTGCGGTGATCGGCATTATCGCACTCAGTGCCTACAAACTCACTACCAAGAACATTGGCCGTGACCGATTGCTTTGGGCACTTTTTTTGGTCAGCGCGGCAGTGACTGCAATCAGCGCTCAGGAAGTCGTTTGGGTATTCTTTTTATCCGGCATCATTGTTTGGCTGGTGCGTGCGCCGCCCACCCGTGCCTTTGGCAACGGTTCGACTCACGCATTCGCGGCGTTTGCGCCGTTGTTCGCGGTGTCGGACTGGCCGACGCTGCTGCAAATTGGCGTCTTCTTCGCTAAGGCCGGGGCGTTTGTATTCGGCAGCGGACTCGCGATCGTGCCGTTCCTATATGGCGGCGTCGTCACTGAGCATCACTGGTTAACGGAACACCAGTTCATCGATGCAGTCGCGGTCGCGATGATCACCCCTGGTCCCGTGGTGATCACGGTGGGGTTCATTGGCTACCTCATTGCCGGTCTGTCCGGCGCGACCGTTGCCGCCTTGGCGACTTTCCTCCCTTGTTATCTGTTTACGATTATTCCGGCGCCCTACTTCAAGAAGCACGGCAAGCGACCAGCAATTGTCGCGTTTGTCGACGGCGCCACCGCTGCTGCCGTCGGCACCATCGCCGGCTCCGTGATCGTTCTCGGGCGACGCTCCGTGATAGATCCGATCACGCTTCTTCTCGCGCTGATCACGGCCTTCGTGCTGTGGAAGTTCAAGAAAATACCAGAGCCGATCATGATCCTCATCGCGGCTGCCGTGGGGCTTATCGCGTATCCATTACGGGCGGCTGTCCCGAGCTTGCCCTGATTCCACTAACCGGAGATCTTCCATGACCGAACCCTCTCGCCGTGAATTCCTGATGTCCGCCTCCGCGAGTTCCGCGGGACTGCTGCTCGCTGGATTAACGACCGACGCTGCAAGCCTCGAAGCCTCCCACGAGGCTGCTGCTTCTCGTCCAGTCGCTGCGGCATTTGCCGCGACACACCAGCCGAAGCCATTGCCCTTCGATCCAGCCAAAATGCACGGCTTCTCTGAAAAAATAATCCGCTCGCATTGGGAAAATAATTACGGCGGCTCGGTGAAAACGCTCAATGCGGTGAAACAACAGCTCGCGGCCGCGCTCGCGAACAAGGACACGCCGCCATTTGCTTACAATGATTTGAAACGCGAGCATTTACTGCGCACCGGCTCGGTGATCTTCCACGAGCTTTATTTCGATAACCTGGGTGGCGATGGGAAAGCTGACGGTGAAGTGCGCAAGCAGATTGGGGATGCGTTCGGTGACTTCGAGTCCTGGGAAACTGAATTCCGTCGGATAGGCGTCGGCCTTGGCGGCGGCTCGGGCTGGGTGGTGCTGGGCTACAACCTGCACCTCGGACAGATCGAGAACTATTGGCTGTGGGATCACCTGCATGCGCCTGCCGCAACGCTACCGTTACTCGTGATGGACATGTATGAGCATGCCTACCAGATGGACTTCGGCGCTGCTGCTGCGAAGTATGTCGATGTTTTTTTCGAGAATATCCAGTGGAACGTGGTCGCCGCGCGGCTCGCACAAGCACGTCGCTTCAAAGCCTTCGACCTGCCAGCATGAAGTGGATCACGCGTGAACGACCGAAGATCGATCGCATCGCCTGTCCGTGGCTGATTGCCCGATTTATCGATGCCGAGCCCGCATTTCTCTACGTGCCCGCGGGTGATGTGATCAAGATGGCAGCCGAAACCGGCGCGATACCCTATGACATTCCCGGCGTTGAACTTTCGCATGTCGGCGATCTCTGCAGCTTTGATGCCTTTCTGACCAAGTATCAGCTCAACGAGCCTGCGTTGATTCAACTGGCGACCATCGTGCGCGGGGCTGATACCTCGCGACTTGATCTCGCCCCACAATCGGCTGGACTGTATGCAATCTCGCTCGGGCTGTCCTATGGCTTTGCCGACGATCAGCAGATGCTCCAGCATGGCCTGGTGATCTATGACGCACTCTACGTCTGGTGCCGGCATTGCCAGAAAGAGACGCACAACTGGCCGCCTAAGTGACGCGGCGCTGTGGGGTAGTTCGCCAACTAATTAGTGCAGCCGCGCTTGTTTGCAGTACTGCCGCTGGCGGTCAACCGGCGACCCCAGGACTTTCTAAGTTGCGATGGGTGACCGATATCCCGCTCACGGGCGCGACGACTCGTTTCGATTATGAAAGCGTCGATCCACAGAAGCATCTGCTTTTCGTGGCCCACCTTGGCGACAGTATGATCACCGTAGTTGATACGAAATCTCAGAACGTGATCAGTGATATTCCTGGCGTCAGCCACGTCCATGGTGTGCTTAGCGTCCCTGAACTTGGTCGCGCTTTCGCAACCGCGACGAAGACCAACGAAGTGGTGGTGATCGACGAGGCGACACTAAACATTGTCGAGCGAATTCCGGCGGGGATTTATCCCGACGGCCTGGCTTACGCGCCCAGTGTGCATAAACTTTTCGTGTCCGATAAGTTGGGCGCTTCGGTGAGCGTTATCGATACAAACTCCAATCAGCGTGTGGATACCATTGATCTCGACAGTGTCGCTGGCAATTCCCAATACGATCCGGTCTCCAAGCACATCTTCGTCAATGCCCAAACCCGCAATCAATTGGTTGAGATCAATCCTGATAGCAACACGATCATCGCCCGCTACGATCTAACAGGGGCTAACCAGCCCCATGGCCTGTTAATCGAACCGACTGGTCTTATGGCGTTCGTGGCCTGCGAAGGAAATCACACGTTGTTAATCTTCGACCTGACGACAAAACGGGTAGCAGCGTCATTTGATGTCGGGAAAGCGCCCGACGTGCTGGCCTACGATCCTGGGCTGCGGTTACTCTATGTGGCAGGTGAAGAAGGTATCGTTTCGGTATTCAGCACGGTCGGCCGCAGAGTGCAGAAAATTGCAGAAGGCTTGCTTGCTGCCCATGCGCATGTTGTCGGTGTTGACCCTATAACTCATTACATCTACTTTCCATTGAGTAGCGTAAATGGGCGTCCGGTGCTAAGGGTTATGGTGCCGCAGACAGCGTTGGATCACTAAGACGCCCGACGGGGGAGCACGCAAATTGGCGTCTGCCTTCTGCTATTGGCATAGCTTTTTGTCCGAGCTTTTCGATGCTGCGCGCCAGGCAGCAGTGTTGCCATTGCCCGTCGACGCTAGGCGGCTCGCTGTGGGGTCACTGCTCATCGGGTAGCGCGAAACCGTACTTCTTCATAACTTCATAACTTCCCGCGCGGACGGTTCCAGTAGGTAACGGTAGAAGTCCTTTGCCGCGTCGTTGGCACCTTTGAGCAGCACCATGCGCTGCTTGAGCGGCGCGTGCTAGGACTCCGGGATCAATGCAAAGTCACCTAACCGCGCGACCGACGGGGCTAATGCAAGTGAATAGGCAATGATGCCGCCCTGGGTACCACCGGAGGTAGCGAACTGAGCAGTCTGCGCCACGTTCTCGCCAAGCACCAACTTGTTCTTAATTCGCTCCCAGAGACCAGCGTACATCAAGGCTTCCACGGCACGCTTGCCGTACGGCGCATGCTCCGGGTTTGTGATGGCGAACTTTGTGAGGCGACCATCCGTCAGCGCGGCTGCAAGATCCTTAAGTTGTGTATCTGGACGCAATGGCGAACCCTTGGGACAGAAGATCCCGATACGTCCGATGGCGTAAAGATCACCTCGATCTAAAGTTTTACCAGCGCCCGCAAGCTTGGACACCAAGTCTTCGTCCGCCGACAGGAACATCTGGAACGGCGCCCCTTGCTCAATCTGGGTATAAAAGTTACCCGAGGACCCAAACACCAGTTTTACATCGCGTTTCCCGTCCTCTTTGAACTTGGCGACGATCTCTTCCAGCGCAAACTTCAGATCGGCGGCGGCGGCGACGATCGCAGCGTCTGCCCATGCGACGGTCGCGTGAGAAAGCATCAAGCTAAGGCCAACCATCCAGTCCAATCCACGCTTGGAGGTCCGCATCACGAGGCGCTTTTCTGGAACGCTATAATAAACGACATAGCGATATCTTATTGCCAAGCGCTTGATCGGGCAATGCGGCCGGAAAAAGGGAAAATCTACATTAGGCGATGCATCGGAGACTCCCTGCTGGATCGTTCCTATGGACCGTTACCACTCCTTATCCTGGGTTCTCGTCACCTCCTCCTGATTTCTGCGATACGCGGGTTATCGGTTACGCCTCTGGCACATTGCTGACGGTTTCGCGTCGCTGGTTCCAACCCTAGTTCGATCAACAGCTTTCGATGCCGCAAGCTTGCAGACCGATGCCTGCTTCTTTGCCACGATACCGTCGTGGCCACGGATAAATTCGGTGCGCTTTGCGGGTCTCAAGAACGCGTCACGTGGCTGTCACGTTGAAAATGTGCTCAAAACCGTTGCGCTATCTCAGTTCTCGGCCATCGTCACTACCCGCAGTTGGCAGTGACGATGGCCTCTCGGGGCGGGCAGCCCACGCGCCAACGGTGCCCGTTGTCACACGCGCTGCGATTGTAATCTCAGATGGAAAAATATAATCAGCGCGATGTTGGCCGCTACATCTGTGTCGGGGCCTACTGACAGACGTGACGTGTCCCCGCGACGTGGGCGTCACTAAGGAAAGCTTTTTAGCATAGTGGTTGACCGCCCCGAAGGCCGTCCCCGTCCCTACCAGACGCGGTAGGGACGGGGACGGAAACGTGAGCTGCGACAACGGCTTTCGCGAGTTTATCGGCAGTAGCGCGTAAGTATGACGTCCGAAATCGTCCTTTCGCTCGGCAGAAAAATAATGTGGGCGCGAAATCGCGCCGATTCGTTTCTAACTTTGCGAAATGCACGCGCGGCGCTCTGCGGGATCAGTTCCCCCTTGCCGATCGCCTGTTCGTTTTACCGGCGATCACCAAAGCCCAAGGCACCGATCTTGTCGCCGACGATTCAAGCGTCGTCAAGGCATGAAGCGCCAACAACGACAAAAATATTTTACCTGTTTGATAACGTCTGGCAACGTTCGGTAATGACCAGTAGCGTGCGATAACGTTTTAATATTAAAGGGAAAAATATCGTTTTCTCGCTTGAAGTTTAGTCTTCTTCCACTACAATTTCTTCCACGGAATTCATGCGTGGCCACGACGCTTATCGTGGCGCTCAGGCATTTCAAAGACCTTCGAGAAATGCGGCCTTCGAAAGAAGGCTGGTCGTTGTCTGGGATGAACGTAAGTCGTTCATTCCGTTTCTGCTACTACGTTTCCAACGACCTCGTGCTCGGGTCTCTGGTCTGTTGAAAGGTGTTCATTAGGGTTCGTGGAACTCCAACCCGACAGTCATTCGGTGCTTCGCACCACGCTGCAATGAAGCCCGCAACGGGCTGGGAGTTGGACTGGCGCGGCGACTTCTTCTGCGAGGAAAGTCCGTGCTGCCGGAGACCGGCATTTTGAGGTCTTGGGGAGTCGTGTCCCCGATCTATCACGCGCAATCGTGCTCAAGTGGCTACGGCTCTTGGGAGATCATTAACACTTACCAGAAATGTTTGGAACACATGCGAGACCTCAACTACCAACTGAGACAGCTTTGTTTGAAGAATCGGGATGGGAGTTATGCGACTCAGGCGCAACGGCTGTGGCTGCTATCGCTCATCGCGAACCAGCTGCATGAACTCGGGTATCGGCAACTGGAAGCGCAATCTCTGAAACCAAAACATGTTGAAGCCTTGACTCAACACTGGCTTACGGAGGAACTTGCGATTGCAACGATTAAGAACCGGGTGTCGGCCTTGCGTTGGTGGGCAATGAAAGTGGATCGCCAGAACGTCATCGCGCGCATCAATGACCATTACGGCATTCCGCATCGCCAGTTCGTGACCGAGGAGAGCAAGGCCAAGACGGTCGACGCGGGCGCGCTCGACAAAGTCCGTGACGCCTCTGTCCGGATGAGTCTCGAGCTGCAGGCGGCCTTCGGGCTCCGCCGCGAGGAAGCCATCAAGTTTATCCCGAGCTACGCCGACCGCGGCGACAAACTCGTCCTCAAAGACACCTGGACTAAAGGCGGCAAGGCACGCGAGGTCCCGATCCGCACCAATGCACAGCGCGGCGTGCTCGATCGCGCACACAAACTTACGGGACGTGGCGCGTTGATCCCAGCCAATCGGAACTACGTGGAACAGCTGCGCATCTACGAGGGCCATACCGGACGTGCTGGGTTATCGAAACTGCACGGACTGCGCCACGCCTATGCGCAGCAGCGCTATCAAGAACTGACGGGGTGGGCGTCGCCGGCCGCGGGTGGACCAGGTTCAAACACATTCACCCGCGAACAAAAGACTCGCGACACCGAGGCCCGCCTCACCCTCAGCCGCGACCTCGGCCATGAGCGGCGATCCATTACTTCTATCCATCTCGGTCGCTGATTGCGATATTCCTCAACCGATCCCGACCTAAATCGTCAACGGAAAATCGCGCCTGGAGCGCGGGCGAATTCTGCTTTGTCTGTGAATGAATTATGGCTCTTCCGGTTTGAGTGTGGGTAAAAATGAGTAGATGCTCAAGTTGTAAAGCCTATTTTCATAGGGTTCGCTGCATATTTGAGGTAAGGATAAATCTGGCATGATTTGCCAATGCCTAAAACACCTAAGCGCCGC
>JACPPA010000022.1 GCA_016191285.1 Gammaproteobacteria bacterium | reverse complement strand
ATCCGCGAATCTTTTGAACCCAAGCGCCCGCAAAGATTCGCCGCTAAAGCGGCTCCCACAGGACGATCCGCAGCTGCCCCTTAGGTTTGACATCCAACTCTTGTGGGACCGGATTTATCCGCGAATCTTTTGAACCCAAGCGCCTGCAAAGATTCGCCGCTAAAGCGGCTCCCACAGGACGATCCGCAGCTGCCCCTTAGGTTTGATATCCAACTCTTGTGGGAGCGGATTTATCCGCGAATCTTTTGAACCCAAGCGCCCGCAAAGATTCGCCGCTAAAGCGGCTCCCACGGGACGATCTGCAGCTGCCCCTTAGGTTTGATATCCAACTCTTGTGGGAGCGGATTTATCCGCGAATCTTTTGAACCCAAGCGCCTGCAAAGATTCGCCGCTAAAGCGTCTCCCACGGGACGATCTGCAGCTGCCCCTTAGGTTTGACATCCAACTCTTGTGGGAGCGGATTTATCCGCGAATCTTCATCGCACTCGCCTGCGTGTTGTGCGTAATCACGGCTCGTGCCACCGGCGTTAAGTTAACCGGGTCGATCGGGGTTGAAGGTCGTCTCTTCACCGAGCCCGCTGCCGATCTCAAACAACACGGCCACAATGCCTCATTGCGCCTCGAACCCGAGCTCTATTACGAATGGAAGGAGCGGGGCGAGAGCGTGTTATTCACGCCGTTCATGCGCATCGATCAGGGAGATCGCAACCGCACGCACTTCGATGTACGTGATCTTAGTTGGGTCAAGGCGGCAGCCGAATGGGAGCTTCGGCTCGGCGTTCGACGCGTGTTCTGGGGCGTGGCGGAATCGAATCACTTGGTGGATGTGATCAATCAAACCGATCTGGTTGAGAACATCGATACCGAGGATAAGCTAGGCCAACCGATGGCCAATCTGGCTTTAATCAAACCCTGGGGAACCATCGATTTCTTCGTTCTGCCGGGATTTCGCGAGCGCACTTTCCCTGGCCGAGCGGGGCGCTTGCGCACGGCGCCGCGGGTGGACACCGCGCATGCGACGTATGAATCACCCGCGCGCGATAACCATGTCGATTTCGCGGTTCGTTATTCGCACGTAATAGGCGAGCTCGATATCGGGGTTTACGAATTTTGGGGTACGAGCCGTGAGCCCGAATTACGCTTGGGACGCTCGGCATCGAACGAGCTACTGTTCATTCCGCACTACGCGGTAATCGCCCAAACCGGCGTCGATGCGCTTTATACGCACGGCAGCTGGGCGTGGAAGTTCGAAAGTCTGTTCCGCAGTGGGCAGGGCCGCGATTACGGCGCGATGGTTGCGGGCTTTGAATACACCCTCGTTGGCGTTGTAGGGAGTCGCTACGATCTAGGATTGCTCGTCGAATATCACGCCGACACGCGTGGTCGGCATGCGCCGCAGGTCTTCAACGACGATTTATTCGGTGGCTTTCGCGTTGGCTTCAACGATGCGGCGGATTCGCAATTGTTGGCCGGTGTGGTGACCGACTTACATGGCGGCGGCAGTTTCTACAATGTCGAAGCCAGCCATCGTTTGGGCGACCGCTGGAAGTTGGAATTGGAAGCGCGGTTTTTTTCATCGAACCGCGTGACCGATCCATTGCATTTTGTGCGCGCGGATGATTATGTGCAGGTTGAGCTGGCGCGATTTTTTTAACCGGCGGACTAGGTTTTGTGAGGGTCTACCTTGTGAAAGCTGCTTTAGCAGCGTAACCGGTAACTCCTCGGCGTTCTTCCGCTGCGGGTTGAAGTGCGGACAATAGCCTTCTAGTACCAACGACTGGAGGCAAGCAATGGAACGGACTAAGCGATCACGTCCGAGTGCGGCGATGAGGCGCGCGATCATGACGCGCTTCGCCGAGAGCGGACTGGCGATAGAGGCATTCTGTCGGCGCGAGTCGATCAGCCCGTCGAGTTGTTATCGCTGGCGGTCGTTGTGCAACGAGCCATCGGCGCGTGAAGTGGCGCCACGCAGTCCGTTGCGCGCGACCGGTAGCGCGGCGGCGTTTGTGGAGTTGGGGCGGCTTCCCGCAGCGCACGATTTTGACCGCAGTGGCTTTTGCGTGTGGGGTAAACGGTTAGAGACGGGTCGCTTCATCAGTGATTGGCGTAACGTGCGGTCACGCGAGATGAACTGGACCGCGTTGAAGCTGTTGCTGGCAGGCATTGAACCGGGTCGACCTCGCCAGAACTTACAAAAGTCGCGCAATTAAGCACGACACAACTGACTGAACTCGTGCACTCGCAAGCGGCAACGATCACGACGCTCACGCATCAACTCGAGTGGTTCAAGCGCCAGGTGTTCGGGAATAAGAGCGAGCGCTTCGCACCCGAACTTGATCCGACGCAAATGCATTTAGGCGAAGTGCTCCCTGTCCCGACAACCTTACCCGAGTCGCGCAAGTCGGTGCCCGCGCACACCCGGCGTGTGCCGACGACCGACTTGGCGAGTGCCGAGGCAGTGCCGTTCTTCGATGAGTCGCGGGTGCCGATGGAGACCATCACGGTCAGCGACACCGCGATGAAGCAGCTCGCGCCGAATGAGTTTGAAGTGATTGGCGAGAAGGTGAGTTATCGCTTGGCCCAACGCCCGGGCAGTTACGTCGTGCTCAAGGTTGTCCGGCCGCTGATTAAGCGTCTCGACAGCCACACGATTCATTGCGCGCCTGCACCCGTCGGCGTCCTCGAAGGCAGCCGCGCGGACGTGAGCTTCATCGCCGGCCTGCTGGTCGACAAGTTCGCCTATCACCTGCCGCTGTATCGCCAACACCCACGGCTCACTGATAGCGGCATCACGGTCAGCCGACCGTGGCTGACGCAGCTCGCTCAGCACGGCATTGGTTTACTTGAGCCACGCTACGACGCGCAGTTCGCCTCGCTTCAGTCGAGCCGCGTTAAAGCGATGGACGAAACGCCGATTAAAGCCGTACTTATCAGCGACGGCTATGCCGCCTATCAACGCTATGCCGAGAAGACCGGCCTGACCCACGCGCAATGCTGGGCGCATGCGCGCCGGAAATTCTTCGAAGCACAAGATTCAGAGCCCACCGGCGTCACTGAGGCACTCGAACACATCCCAGCGATGTATAAAGTCGAAGCCGACCTCCGCGAACGCCAGCTCGCAGGTGAGCAGAAGCGGTACCACCGTCTGACCCACAGCAAACCCCACCTCGAGGCCTTCTTCGACTGGGTCGAACAACCATTAGCACGACAGGGCTTCACACCGAGCAATCCGTTTATCAAAGCCCTCAACTATGTCCGCGAAAGGCGCTTGGGCCTCGAAGTCTTCTTAACCGATCCCGACGTGCCGATTGATACCAATCACCTCGAACGTGCCTTGCGCGTCATTCCAATCGGCCGTAAGTCCTGGCTCTTTTGCTGGACCGAACTCGGGGCGAAACACGTGGACATCATCCAAAGTTTAATCGTCACTTGCCGACTGCATGGCATCGATCCCTACACCTATCTGCTCGATGTGCTGCAGCGTGTCGGCCAACATCCCGCCGCGCGTGTTGCCGAACTCACGCCGCGATTATGGAAAGTCCACTTCGCTGACAATCCACTGCGTTCCGTCCCTCCTGGACTTTTCAGAGTACGGAAAACAAAAAGTGTGATTTTTGTTTTCCTTCATTTTCAACGGTCTGCGACCATTGAAAATGGCGGCACATCCCTGTGCCGCAGGAATCTCTGCCTTTTGCAGAGATTCCTTAGAGCTAGTCATTGAGGGGAGTAGCTAAGAATTCGCGGCTAAAGCCGCTCCCACAAGGTTAGGCGCGTCAGGAATATAATGTATTTAACATAATACACATTTGCGGCGCAGGAGTTGCCGTGGCCGGTGGCGCGTAACTCATTGAGGTTGCACAAGTCGGTAGAGACTCTTTTTGAGTTCTTGATCGTCCTCGCGTTCGGCGACAACGATCGCGATTAAAATCGCTGGATCGACCTTGAGAACCGCCGCCGCTCGCTTGCAGTCCGACGGAGGCAACGGCTTACCCTTTTTGCGAACCATCGACATCAAGTCGCTGGAAATTCGGGTGATTTGAGTGATTCTGTAATCACTCACGCCGCCTAGTTTTTTTGAGACCGCATCGAGAATATCAACGCTGCTTTTCATGCGCGTGCTCCTTGCTCGTGGTGAGTCGACCGCGCAGCTTTGGTCACCGCAAGAGGTACCTTACATGAATTCACTACCGATGGATTTCGTCACCGCGGCGTAGCGCTTGGCGCTGCCGACGTTAACGCTCGAGGACAAGTTAGCGCAGGCCCGTGCCTGGCTCGGGGCGCGGTGGTTGCTCCATCCCTCGAATGCGCCGCGACGCATCGTCGTACTGCTAGGTCGGGTCGACGCTGATGAGCAAGCCGTGCGCCGCCTATGCGCTCACGCGTGTGAGACCAGTTTCCCGCACCGGTGAGGCCCTGGGGCGTGGCGCATGAGCCCGGCAGCGCCTTGCTATCGGCTTACGGCGCGCGGCGCTGGCTCGCGCGCTACGGCATTCAATCGCGCTCGCCGACCGCCGGCAATCGGCTGTTAGTGCATTCGCCGGAGGCCGCACCGGATCTCCGCGCGATCGTCATGCAGGTCGCGCCGCGCACGGCGGAGGCGCCCAAGCAATATCTGATCGTGTCGTGGTTCGAGTATGTCGCGGCAGCGTAGCCATTCGCGCGTTCAGGCGATCGAGACGGCCAGGCGCCGGCCCAACGAGCCGAGCGCGAGTTCGGCCTGGTCGAGCCGCGAGGCGTGGTGAATATCGAGCAGGCGATCGACCTGCTGCAGGTGCCACCCCAAGCGGCGCGCCAAGTCGCTTTTCTTCACGCCGTCATCGCGCATCGCTTGGTAAATCGCCAACTTGATCCCAGCCAGCGCCGAGGGTCGCACCAGCGGCTGCCGGCGTTTCGGTTTCGACGCGCGCGGCAGATCGCGCCCCGCTTCGGTATAAAAGCTGAGGGCCGTTTCCAGCGCGTCCACTGCGCGCAACAGCGCTTCCGCGCGATCTTCTCCCTGCGTGTGCGCTTCGGGCACATCCGGGAAAGTGACGACAAAACCGCCTTCCTCAGCGGCGGTCAGCCGCACGGGATAGTCCAGATTGAGCATGAGCCTTACTCCTTGAGTCCTAGTTGCTTTTTGATGCCTTCGACGAGGCCAGTTTTGAGCTCGCCGGTATGCATCGGTAGCACCGATTTTTTATCGCGCAAGAACACTTTCAGATGGCTGCCCTTGCCCGGCGCGAAGGTCGCGCCTTGGGCGGTTAACCATTTCTTAAATTGCTTACTGTTCATGAGACGCAACATAACACCTCTGTTATGTATATTAAACACTTCTGTTAGGTTTTTAGAGCGCCCGACGAACTCGTCGGAAAATCAGTCGTGGATCGAGATCACCCTGGCGGTTCGTGTTAGAGCGCCTCACCAGCGACGACGCTGCCCGCGCCGCATGCTCGTGACCACCACTACCATCTTAGTGCGTTTCCGCGCCACCCGGCGCGCGCTTTTATTGCGCGAGCTCGCGCCGGTGTGGGATGACGTGTGCGCGCAACGCACGCTGGCGGTGTTGGACGACCTGGTGCAGCGCAAGCTCGTCGCATTTTCGCCGAGCACGGATCGGTGGCGCTATCTTGGACCGCGCTGACGTGGCCGAAGCGCAGGCGGATGCACGGCTGTATCGCCAGCTACTGGAATCGATGTGTTATGCGCTCGTGCGCTTGCGTCAGTTCCCGGCGCGATATCGGTGAGCATCCGCACTACATCGCGCTTCATTTGTATCGTAATTGGCCCGTCCGGATGATCGACGCGGACAACAACCTCGCGTTCGTGATGCGTGACGCCTATCTCGCCGGCAAGTACTGCGATTTTTCCTGGTGTGCCGGCGTCTGAACCACTGGTAGTCGGTAGCCTGGCCGCCGATGTGATGCGCTGGACGGCGCCGGTGTTCGTCACCGCACCGCCAGATTTCATCCAGGAATCGGCCGATCTGTACCTCTATTTACTCCGCGATCTCATCGATCCGATGCGGCCGCGCTGGTCGGACTATTGGGACGCCGTCGACGACGCCGAATATAAATCGCGTGCGCAGCGCTACATCGATAAGAAGGGGCTCAATGTCGCTCGAGGATGATGATTATCGGGCCGCGCAGGCCGCGGGCGATCACTGGCGAGAGGCGCTCGATAGAACCGATAAGGGCGCGCTCAAACCAACGCTGGAAAATGCCTACTTGTTCACTGGTGTCCGGATGTTGAACGCTCAAGCCATGATAATTGATTGATCTGCAATAGCTAATTCATGATTTTTCTTGGTCTCGATTTGAAGTGCGCCGCATCGTTTTGCGACCCTGCGAGGAGTTTACTCGCAGGGGACACCGATGAACTTTGGCAAGTTGGTATTCGCACAGCTCACCCAGCATTTGCCGCTGACCACGTTTCGCCGTTGCGTCGCGCGCTATGGCGGAGAGCACAAGGTCAAGTCGTTTTCTTGCCTCGATCAATATCTCTGTATGGCGTTCGCCCAACTGA
Source organism: Gammaproteobacteria bacterium (assembly GCA_016191285.1). GTDB lineage: Bacteria > Pseudomonadota > Gammaproteobacteria > CAIKBL01. The sequence continues at coordinate 196,153 of JACPPA010000022.1, read as the reverse complement.
CTTATCGAGAGAGCTTGCGCGACATCGAAGCCTGCCTACGAGCACAAGCAGGCAAGTTGTATCACATGGGCATCAAGAGTCGCATATCGCGCAGCACGCTCGCCGATGCGAACGAAGCGCGGGACTGGCGCATCCACGCCGAGTTTGCACAGTCGCTCATTGGGATCGCGCGCCGCCTGTATGCCGCAGAGCCCTTCGGGGTCGATCTGAAAGAGACCGTTTACGCACTCGATGCCAGCACCATCGATCTGTGTCTGTCGGTATTTCCCTGGGCGCCGTTTCGCGCGACCAAGGCCGCAGTCAAACTGCACACATTGTTGGATCTGCGCGGCAATATCCCGACTTTCTTGCATATCAGCGACGGCAAGCTGCACGACGTCAATGTCCTCGACTTGTTAGTCCCCGAGCCCGGCGCGTTCTACGTCATGGACCGCGGCTATATCGATTTCGAGCGGCTGCATCGCCTGCACGAGGCCAGCAGCTTCTTTGTGACCCGCGCCAAATCCAACCTCAAAGCCCAACGTCGCTACTCCCGTGCGGTCGACCGCAGCATAGGCTTGATTTGCGATCAGACTATCGTCCTTACCGGTTTTTACTCGCGCCAAGATTTCGATTCGCCGCTACGCCGCATCAAGTTCAAAGATCCAACGACCGGCAAACGGTTGGTGTTCCTCACCAACAATTTCGTGTTGCCGGCGATTACCATCGCCGATCTTTATCGTTGCCGCTGGCAGGTCGAATTGTTTTTCAAATAATGGCATGGACGCCCCTACTCTGCGCGGCATCGTAATGTGCCAAAGTGGAAGTGTTGAGCGGCCACTTAAACAGGTAGGAGCGTCCGAAATGAACATGGCGAGCGAATATGCGCTTTGTGCCGATCAAAAACGCTGAGCAGCAGGCGGTGCTGGCATTGCATCGGGCACGGCAATCGTTTGTCGTGGCCCGCACTGCGCAATCCAATCAGATCCGAGGTCGGCTGGCAGAGTTTGGTCTGGTAATCCCGCAGGGAATCAAATCCCTGACTAAGCAAGCACCCGAGATACTGGAGGATGCCGAGAACGGCTTGCCGGGCGCTACTCGCCAGCTCATCAGTCGACTTTTCGAGCACTTTCGCGGCCTGGATCACCAGATGAACGAACTTGAAGTACAGATCCGAGCCGGCCACCGTGAAGATTTGAAGAGTCGGCGTCTGGAGGCGATTCCCGGAATTGGGCCGCTGACTGCGAGCGCATTGGTGGCTAGCGTCGGCGATGCGCGAACGTTCAAGAACGGTCGGCAATTTGCAGCCTGGCTTCGGCTCGTGCCGCGCCAGAACTCTTCGGGTGGCAAGGATAAATTGCTCGGTATCAGCAAACGGGGAGATATCTACCTTCGTACGCTGCTTATTCATGGCGCCCGAGCGGTGCTGCGCCACCTGCATCGGCACGCCGATCAGGCCGAGGGATGGCTCGCGCGCGTGGCCGCGCGGCGCAACCCTAACATCGCGACGGTGGCACTGGCGAATAAAAACGCGCGCACCGTGTGGGCATTGCTTTGGTGCTAGATTTTTCAACACTCACCACGGATTGCACAGGCGTTTTCAAAGTGATGGCGATACAGGTAAAAACCGGGGTTGATTCAACCTTATTGATCCATGGGACATCAAAGTCCGATCAAATGATTAGGCGTCAACCAGCTCATTCCATCAGGGCCCGCGGCTTGCGCCACACTACGAGGCCGAATGTATGGCTGCAATCGTTAACCTGTGAGTCAGAACGGAAAAGAACGCTTGGCATAACGGGGGCGTCCAGGTATGGATCAAGCAGCATCTTCGAATCAAAGTCTTCTTCGGGACTTCACAGAACGCAGTCAAGACTCAACTCTGGATCGCGGTCTCGGTCTACGTGCTCGTTCCTATCGTCAGAAAGCTGCTCAACCTTTCGACCAGCCTCTACGAAATGCTACAGATATTGAGTCTGACGATGTTCGAGCGATTGCCGTTTGATCAACTACTTGGCAGCCTCATGACCAACGATATTCAATCTACTTTAGACAACCAACTGAATTTGTTCGAATAACATCCGGACACTAGTGCTACTTGTTATTGAAAAACGGTCTCGAATGCGAGCGCCTGTTCGCCTTCAACGAATTCACCTTCGACATTGAAAAACTCGTGCACCCATCGTGGGACGCTCCGGCCGGGCCGTGGACCGATTTCGATGATCTCGCGGCGCGCTTGCGCTTAGGTTCGCTGCATGGCGTTGACTTCAAAACTGAGACCGTATCGGACGCCGCACTGCTGCTGGCGTACGGCGCCAAATATCACCCAGTGCGCGATTATCTCAATGGCTTCATGTGGGATGGTAAGGCGCGTATCAACCTGTGGCTCGAGTACTACATGGGCGCGGTGACGTATCTCGATCATGAGACTCTTCGCTATCTGGGCGCCGTGGGCTCGATGTGGCCGATCGGCGCCGTGGCCCGCATCTTTCAACCGGGCTGCAAGATGGACAATGCCCTCATCCTCGAGGGCGTGCAGGACATCGGCAAATCGACGGCGTTGAAAACGCTGGCGCAGCCCTGGCTCGTCGACACACCGTTCAACATCGGCGACAAGGATGCATTCCTGATGATGCGCGGCAAGTAGATTTGCGAGCTCGCGGAGCTCGACGCATTCAACAAAGCCGAGTCGACTAAGGCGAAAGCGTTTTTCTTGCTCGATACTGCGACGGTGCGCTTGCCCTACGGCTCACGCACGGTCGATCTGCCGCGCCAGTGCGTGTTCAGCGACACCACCAACCAGGACGAATATCTGCGTGATGGCACGGGCAATCGGCGCTACTGGCCGGTGCTGTGTATCAAGGCGGCGATCGACCAGCTCGCGCGCGATCGCGACCAGCTGTGGGCCGAGGCAGTGGTACAGTACCGCGCCGGAATCACCTGGTGGCCACATGACGATATGAAGTCGGCGTTCGAGGCGCAGCAGCAGCTGCGTGAGATTTCCGACCCATGGGAGGCGGTGATTTCGGTCTGGCTTGCGCAGCCGGACATCGAGCTCAGAGTCGTGAAGGAGGAGGTCACCACCGCCGAAATCCTTCGCGACTGCCTCAAGATTCAGCCCGAGCGAATGGACGAACGCGCGATGCAGATGCGGGTCGCGAAGGCGTTGCGCGTTTTAGGCTTCGAGCGTCGGCAGAGCACAGATCGCTCCGCACGCGCGGAGAGACGGCGCATTTACTTGCTTCGTGACCAACCTAAGGACAAAAAGCCGTGACAGGTTGGTCACAAAAACTATTTGTAATTCAATCTTATGGATCAACGATATGACCAACCTCCTAGACGAAATCATCCACAGGCGCGCGCGTCCGGATCAGGTGGGTCACACCTACACATACCCCTATATATATATCAATAGATTAAGGCGTGACCAACCTATCGCGAGGTTGGTCACATCGTTAACCTAACGCAAACGAGTAGAGGAGCGGCTCGATTATCTCGACCCGGGCAAGGGGGCCGCAGGTGTCCTATCGGTGGCGCCGGCCAGGCCTGCCGTATCGGCTTCGACGCCTGGTCGCTGTTTACGCATAACGAGCGGTTTCGAATGTGGGGCTTTCTCAAACGCGACGCGGACACCGGTGAGACATTCTATTCATCGAGTTCGACGCTGCGGTTGATGACCGGAGCCAGCGGCCACGCGGCCGTGATTTGACGCTATTGTCGACCTGCAGATCTGCCCGCGCGATGAGATCGAGCAAAGGTTCCATACCCGTCGGCTAAGCGGTTGACGTGGAGCAACTCAATAGCGACCGCGAGCCACCATCTGCATAGCGCGTTGCGGTCTATACTTAGCACTGCGGCGCCGATGCTCGGGCCTTCGGCGTCGATACTGGATTTGACATAATACACATTATGCGAAGTAGTAATTATTCAGATAAAGGCCTAGCGCATCCAGCGTGACCACCGAAGACGCCCCCAATCCGCTAGAGAACGTAGCTGGCAATGGATTGCTCGATCGTCGTTTGTTTCTATCGAAGACATTCTTGTCCGCCACCACGCTGGCCATCATTGGTAGCAGTGCCGACGCGCGCGCCCAGCGACCGACCGAACCCTGGATGACGAAACCGGGGGCGCCATTCACCAATTACGGCGTGCCGTCTCCGCACGCCGCGGGCATTGTGCGCTGGGTGTCCGCGAATCCGGATTTACCCGGCAATGGCGTCGCTTGGACGCCATTGCAAGACCTCGATGGCATCATCACGCCGAGCGGCCTGCATTTCGAACGGCATCATAACGGCGTGCCGCAGATCGATCCCGCGCGACATGACTTGTTGATCGACGGGCTGGTTGATCGGCCTTTGAAATTCACGCTCGACGCCTTGTTACGCTACCCGCGTGAATCGCGCATCCTCGTGATCGAATGCGGTGGTAATAGCAATGCCGGCTGGAATAGCCGCCCTGCTGAATCGCCGGCCGGTTATTTCCACGGGCTAGCCTCCTGTTCGGAGTGGACCGGCATTCCGCTGCGCCTACTGTTCGCGGAAGCCGGCGTTAAGCCATCGGCGCGTTGGGCAATCGCCGAAGGCGCGGATGCCTTCGGCATGACCATCAGCCTTCCGCTCTCCAAGCTACTCGATGATTGCCTACTCGCCGTGATGCAAAACGGCGAACCCTTGCGGCCCGAACAAGGTTATCCCCTGCGTCTCGTTGTCCCAGGCTGGGAAGGTGTGACCCAGGTGAAGTGGCTGCGGACGTTGTGGCTAACCGATCGGCCCGTGATGGCGCGCAACGAAACCGCGGAGTATACGGAACTACAATCCGACGGTAAGGCGCGCATGTTTACCTTCGTGATGGAGGCGAAATCGCTCATCACCACTCCTTCCGCCGGGATGCACCTGACGACACGCGGCTACTATCAGATTAGCGGGCTGGCCTGGTCCGGACGTGGCAAAATTTCGCGCGTTGAGGTCTCGGCCGATGGCGGCAAAACCTGGGCGGATGCCGAGTTGAACGAGCCGGTGCTGCCGCGTGCCTTCACGCGTTTCCGGGTGCCATGGCAATGGCAGGGTCAATCGGCGATTTTACAATCGAGGGCGACAGATGAATCAGGCTATCGACAACCGACGCGCGCGGCGTTGATCGCTGAACGTGGCCGCCACGGCTATTTTCATTACAACGCCATTGTTAGCTGGGAAGTGGCGACTGACGGAAAAGTGCGACACGTTTACGTTGACGCGGCGCCCGAAGCTGGCGCTGGGCCTTCGGATCCGCTCGATCGTGCGTGGAATTAACGGGTGAGATAAGCATGCGCCCCATTCCGCTCATGCTCATCGCAACGTTCCTGATTTTCGGCGACGATTTGCGCGCTGAACAGCATTCACATGTGCTATTACCCGCGCTTGGCACCGCCCCAACCGCGGATGAGCGTGCTCGACATGACAATTTTATTTTCGCCGATGGCGCGGGATTACCGCGCGGAACGGGTACGGTGACACGCGGACAAGCGCTCTATAACGCACAGTGCGTGAGCTGCCACGGGTCGCGTGGCCGTGGCGGCAATGGCGGTGAACTGGCCGGTGGCAATCCCGATCTCACGGCCGCCCAACCTGACAAAAACATCGGGACCTATTGGCCGTATGCGCCGCCGTTATTCGATTTCATTCGGCGCTCGATGCCACCTCGAGCACCGTGGTCGTTATCCAATGCCGACGTCTATTCGTTAGTCGCCTACTTACTCAATCTGAATGGCCTGCTCGCGGCGGATGGCAAACTCGACGCAGCGAGCCTGGCGGCCGTGAAAATGCCGAACCGCAACGGGTTCGTCGGCATCGATGCGCGGGTAAACTAAGCGTCAAGTCACTATTCGCCGCTAAAGCGGCTCCCACCAAGGGTCTCAGCCGTGGGAGCGGAGTTATCCGCGAATCTTCGGCGGTTTAATTGATGATGCAGGCGTTGAAAGATTCGCCACTAAAGCGGCTCCCACGGGGTGAGGCCCTACAAACAGTGCCTTAACGCTGTGCCTCGATTGTGGGAGCGGATTTATCCGCGAATCTCTGCGTTAATCAGCAATACGCGTTGCGGATAGTAAGTCGTTAAGTGTCGCTTGCGCTTCAAGGTGTTCGCACAGTTGAATTAATCGAGCGACTGCCGTTTCGCCGCACAGCGGGGTAACCAGGCGGCGGAATTTATCGCGTAGACGGATTTCTTGCGCCGCCAGATCGGTCGCTGGAATACTCGCGTCATGCTGATGGCGCCACTCGCCGCCGCGCGTAGAGGTCACGTGCATTTGCGCCTGCGACGCGGCAACCCGATCGTTGAGTTCGATCCGTACTTTGTCTCGAACCGATTGGATACTGGGGTCGCGCACGTTGGCGTCTACGAAGAGATCGGGATTTGCTGTATCGCGGCCCGCGAGGGTGAAGGCCACGGTCTGGCGTAAGCTAAACTTGGCTTCGAGTCCGGTCGTTGGCGCGGCGATATTGCAGATCTTGTCGCAATACGGATTGACGGTGACGACGACTTCTTTTAGATGTTCGATGTCGGCAGCCGCACGCAGCGCCCGTGCGCATTCAATTGCCGCATGCGTCTCATAACAGGACGCGTGATACTTGAACAGGTTCGCATGAAGATGGAAACCACCACGCGGCGTCGCACGCGCAGCGTCGGGATGCGAATCCGGGCTGTGGGTGGCAATAAACCCTTGCGCGCATTCCAGACTATCCAGGCGGCTACTAAAACCGCGCGCGGCTAACCCAGCCGCGAGTAAGCCGTTACGCGCGGCGTGGCCCGCGTGAAGCGGTTTGCAATCGGTCCCAAACATTGATTTGAGGCCGGCTGCTTGCGTGGCGGCGATACCCACGGCGTGCGCACTGGTTGCGGCGTCCAAGCCGAGTAATCGCGCGCAGCCCATCGCGGCGCCCAGCGCACCGAGTGTCGCCGTGGCGTGAAACCCGCGCGCATAGTGACCCGGCGCAACCGCGAGTCCCACCCGACACTCGAATTCATACCCGGCAACGAATGCCACCATGACCTCGGCACCTGAATAGCTCCCCTGCTCCGCCAGTGCCAATAACGCGGGTAACACCGGCACGGTTGGATGTCCCATCAGCGCGTAGTTTACATCGTCATAGTCGAGCGCATGGGAGGCCGTGCCATTGACGAGTGCCGCGTTATGCGTCGAAACGCGATGTGCTGAGCCGACAATAGTGGCCTCAGCATTGCCACCCTGCGCCGCGAGTTCTTCGCGTAGGATTCTAACGAGATCAGTATCGGCACCCGCGATGGTGACTCCGAGGAAATCCAGCACGCATTGCTTTACTAGTGTCCTGATGCCTGGCGGCAAGTCCGCCAAATTGATTTGACTTGCAGCGCGTGCGAGATCGAGCGTCAGGTTTTCAATGGTCATTGGCGGAGCAGTTGAGCGCGATTTATGGGAGCCGCTTTAGCGGCGAATCTTTCAAGGCTTGTGCGATTATTAACGCAGCTAAATTTCGCGGATAAATCCGCTCCCACAGTTCGCTCTTTGCTTGTGTTTCAATCCGCCACAGGCGGGAAAAAATTAAGTTCCAGCGTTACGCCGTCGGGATCGGAGATAAAAAGTTGTTGCAGTCGCAGATCAGGGACTTCGCGATGTCGATACGTGATCCCAAGTTGATCGAGACGCGCTTTGTAGTTCACAAAGTCTTCACCACGAAACGCGATATGGTCCACCGCGCCGGTATCCACCCCGGCTTTGTTACTGCGCTTACCGAGGTAGTAGTCGACTTCCGCCGACGATTCCGCCGTGCCCAGATGCACGCAGGCTTTGCCGCCTAGATATAACCAGTAGCCGGCGAAATCGAACGGCGGCCGGTACCCTACTTCGAAGCCCAGCGCACCTTCATAGAATTTGCGCGACGCTTCGAGATCCTTGGCATACACAAAATAGTGGTCGATCGATTGAAGTCCCATGGGCGCTGCCTCGGCTGACGTGATGGTGGCTAGGGTGCGCAGGTTTTGCGGCGGCTGCAAGAGTTTTGTGTGTGATTGGGCAATTGTACGCAGTGGGAGCGGATTTATCGGCGAACCTTTGTCGCCTCGGTGAGGGCAAAAGCGCTGAAAGATTCGCCGCTAAAGCGGCTTCCACGGGACGATCTGCTGCTACCCCTATTGTGGGAGCGGGTTTATCCGCAAATCTTTCCCCGCCTGGTCAATTGATCGAAAACAGCGCCGCAAATTCGTGTACCGGGGTCGCTTCCAGCCGTTGCTGGTCAAGACAGAGATCAAGAATCGCTTTGCAACGTTGCTCCGGGAACCGCGTCTGGAGGTTCGCATAGAATTTTTTCTCGAGTAAGGGAATCCCTTCGACGCGGCGACGGCGATGGCCGACTGGATACTCTATTTCAACGCGCTCGGTCTTGGTGCCGTCTTTGAAGAAGATTTGAATAGCGTTTGCAATCGAGCGCTTATCCGCGTCGTGATATTCCTTCGAGTAGCGCTTGTCCTCCGTGATCTCCATTTTTTCGCGCAAGACGTCGATTCGCGGATCGCCTTTATGGAAATCGTCTTCGTAATGTTCGGCGATCAGGTTTCCGTACAACAAAGGCACCGCGATCATATATTGGAGGCAATGATCGCGATCAGCGAAGTTGGCCAGCGGCCCAACCTTGGAGATGATGCGAATCGCCGACTCGTGGGTCGTGATCTCAATTCGCGTAATAGCAGCGAGTCGATCTTTAACTTGGGCGTGCAGTTTGACCGCCGCTTCAGCCGCGGTTTGCGCATGAAACTCGGCGGGGAATGAAATTTTGAACAACACGTTCTCCATCACATAAGTGCCAAAGCCCTGGGTGAACTTGAATTCATTGCCCTTGAACAGGACATCGTAATAGCCCCATTTCGGCGCGCTCAGCACGCCCGGCAGGCCCATTTCGCCTTGCATCGTGATCATCGCCAGACGTACTGCACGCGAAGTCGCATCCCCGGCCGCCCAACTCTTACGCGAGCCAGCATTTGGGGCGTGGCGGTAGGTGCGAAGCGAACAACCATCGACCCAGGCCTGTGACAAGGCATCGATAATTTGATCGCGCGAACCACCCAACATGTTGGTGACGACGCCGGTGCTCGCGACGCGTACCAAGAGCACGTGATCAAGCCCGACCCGATTAAAACTATTTTCAAGCGCAATCACGCCTTGAATTTCGTGCGCCTTGATCATGGCGGTCAACACATCGCGCATCACCAGCGACGCCCTACCTTCGGCGACGGCGACGCGGCTGAGATAGTCCGCGGTCGCGAGAATGCCGCCTAAATTATCCGACGGATGACCCCACTCCGCCGCCAGCCAGGTATCGTTGTAGTCGAGCCAGCGAATAATGCACCCGATGTCCCACGCGGCCTTGACTGGATCGAGTTCGTGCGAGGTGCCGGGGACACGCGCGCCATGGCGCACCGTGGTACCGGGAACCAAGGGGCCTAAGTGCTTGGTGCATTCCGGAAACCGCAGCGCCAACAAGCCGCAGCCCAAGGTATCGATCAAACAATTGCGCGCCGTGTTGTACGCTTCGGCGCTCTTGATTTCGTAATTCGTAATGTAATCGGCAAGCTCGACTAATAATTTGTCCGGCGCCGGGCGATTCGCGACATCGACATTCCCACTCATGCGGTCATCTCCACTGAAAGTTAGTTAAGGAAACTCTGCGAAAGCAGAGTTTCCCTCATCACGCGCGCTTTTCGATTGGCACCCATTCCGCCGATTCTGGCCCGGTGTATTCCGCGCTCGGTCGGATGATGCGATTGTTTGCCCGCTGTTCCATGACATGCGCGGTCCACCCCGTGACGCGTGAGCAGACGAAAATCGGCGTAAAGAGCTTGGTCGGGATCCCCATGAAGTGATACGCCGACGCGTGATAGAAATCCGCGTTCGGGAACAGCTTCTTTTCTCGCCACATCACTTCGTCGACGCGCACGGAAACTGGATAGAGCACTTTATCGCCGATTTCTTGCGCCAGACGCTCGGCCGATTTTTTGATCACGGCGTTACGCGGATCGTGCGTGCTATAGACGGCGTGGCCGAAGCCCATGATCTTGTCCTTACGCGCCAGCATTTCGAGCAAGCCACGCTCGGCGTCGTCGGCGCTCGAGAATTTCTCGATTAATTCCATCGCGGCTTCATTGGCCCCGCCATGTAACGGGCCTCGCAACGAGCCAATGGCGGCGACGACGCAGGAATGCATATCGGACAAGGTCGAGGCGCACACGCGAGCGGTAAAGGTCGACGCGTTAAATTCGTGCTCGGCGTAAAGAATGAGTGATATATTCATCGCTTTGGCATGCAGCGCGTTCGGTTTTTTGTCCAGCAGCAAGTGCAGGAAATGTCCGCCGACGGATTCGTCATCGGTCACGGTTTCAATGCGCACGCCGTCATGACTGTAGCGATACCAATACAGCAGAATCGACGGGAGCACCGAGACCAGGCGCTCGATGTGTTGATTTTGTTCGCTGAAATTCTTCTCGGTTTCGAGATTACCGAGCATCGAACAACCGGTCCGCATGACATCCATCGGATGCGCGTTCGCCGGAATCTGTTCTAACACGGTCTTTAGCGCGCTCGGTAGACCGCGTAATCCTTGCAAACGTTTGACGTACGCGGCGAGCTCACTGCTATTAGGGAGCTTCCCGTATTGGAGCATGTACGCCACCTCCTCGAATTTCGCATTTTCGGCGAGGGTTTCGATGCCGTAGCCACGGTAGGTGAGTCCGGCATTGCTTTTGCCGACAGTGCACAATGCGGTCTGCCCCGCGATTTGTCCGCGTAGTCCAGCCCCTTCCAACTTTTTGCCTTCAGTCATGTTGTCCTCCTGTAGTCTTACGGACGTGCCTAGTCTTACGGACGTGTCGTTAAGCGAATCGCCTTGAGTCGTTATTACTCAGCAGCGAAGAGTTGATCCAACTTCGATTCAAACGTGTGGTAGTTCAAATAATCGTACAACTCCGCACGGGTTTGCATGGTCTCGAGTACCGACTCCTGATTGGGCTCGCTGAGCAGTGCCTTGAACACCTGTTCCGCCGCTTTGGCCATGGCGCGATGCGCGCTTAATGGATACAGCGCGATGGCGACGCCAACCCGACCCAGCTGGTCGGTGGTAAACAGCGGCGTCGTGCCGAATTCGGTGATATTGGCGAGCACCGGGACTTTAACCGCTTCGCAGAACTGGCGGTACTCGTCAAGCGAACCCATGGCTTCGGGGAAGATCATATCGGCCCCGGCCTCGACACAGGCGCAGGCGCGATCGAGCGCGGACTGTAATCCTTCAACCGCCGCGGCGTCGGTGCGCGCCATGATCACAAAACCGTCAGCGCCGCGCGCATCGACGGCCGCCTTGACGCGATCGATCATCTCTGCCTGATCGACAATGGCTTTGTTGGGGCGGTGACCGCAGCGCTTCTGTAATACCTGGTCTTCGATGTGCATCGCGGCGGCGCCCGCGCGGATCATTTCCTTGACGGTGCGCGCGATATTGAAGGCGCCACCCCAACCCGTGTCGACGTCGACGAGCAGCGGCAACGAACTCGCGCTGGTAATGCGGCGGACGTCCTCCAACACATTATCAAGCGAGGTGATCCCCAGATCCGGCAAGCCATACGATGCACTGGCGACCCCGCTTCCGGAAAGATACAACGCGCGATGGCCGATGCGTTCTGCCATCATCGCGCAATACGCATTGACCGCGCCGACCACGCGGAGCGGTTTGTGATCTGCGACAGCTCGTCGAAAGCGGTGACCTACGGATGTCATGCGATAACCTCAGAGGTAGTTTGCGACCTAGTGTGGGGGCTGAGTTCTTGGATGCCAGCTATCGCGGCACTCAGTGGTTCGGCACTGAGTTGCTCGCCAATCGCACGGCGTGCACTTCGAATGTGGCGGCGCATGAGCAATTCGGCGAGTTCCCCATCGCGTTCCGCGATGGCATCAACAATCCGCCGATGTTCATGCAGCGCCTTGTCCGGGCGCGCGGACTGTTGGCTGGACTGATAGCGATACATGCGCACGCGGTGATATAAATCGCCGTGCAGAATTTGCACCAGTTGTGGGTTGCGAGTGGCCTTTACGATGCGATAGTGAAAGTCCCAATTCCCTTCTTGCTGAAAATAGGCGCGACCGGCCACCGCCTTAACTTGTTCCGCGTGTACCTCGAGCAGCGCGTAGAGTTCGGTGATTTCGGCCTGGCTCATCATCTCGGCCGCGAGGCGCGCGGCCATGCCTTCCAACGCCTCGCGCACATAGTAAATCTCGAGTAATTCCTCCCGTGTCAGCGTGACTACCCGTGCGCCAGCATGCGGCACATGGCGAACCAACCCTAAACCTTCGAGTCGACGCAATGCTTCGCGTAAGGGCCCACGGCTAATGCCGTAGCGCGTCGCGAGCATGGGTTCGTTCAATTTCGAGCCCTGTGGGAATTCACCCTTGATGATGGCCGTCTGAATCTCGACACAGACGCGATCGGCGATCGTGGTCTGTTCAACAACGGATTCTGCAGTGGCTACCATGGCGATTGTCGACAATACCCGAATGAAAGGTTGATTGGCACCCGATTCGCCTCGAATTTTGCCCGGAGTGTCTACAATCCGTCAATTGCGGCGCATCAAAAAGATGACCTCGCTAAAGGCCGTTGCGTAACCCGCGCGAGCGCCGCGCAACGTTAGGCGGCGCGGCCGATCAGGCGGAAGAAATTGGCGGTGGTCGCGGCCGCTAACTCGGCGAAGGGGATTTCCCGGAGGCGCGCCAGGAACTCCGCGGTATGCCGTACAAACGCCGGCTCATTCTGCTTGCCGCGGTGTGGCGCCGGCGCGAGCCATGGCGAGTCCGTTTCAACCAGAAGCCGATCGAGGGGGACGCGGCGGGCCACGTCTTGGACGACAGTCGCCGACTTAAACGTCACGATGCCCGAAAACGAAATATAAAATCCCAGATCGAGGGCCGCACTCGCGGTCTCCCAATCGTCGACAAAACAATGCATGACACCGCCAACGCGAGCGGCGCGCTCTTCGCGTAACACGCGAATGACGTCATTGGCGGCGTCGCGGGTATGAACGATGAGTGGCTTGGCTAACGCAATCGCGGCCCGGATGTGAGTGCGAAAGCGCCCGCGTTGCCATTCGGTATCGCCCGCCTGTCGAAAGTAATCGAGACCGGTTTCGCCGATGGCGACTACTTTGGGCCATTCCGCGAGTTCTGCTAACCGTTCCGGCGTCGGTTCTTCGTGCGCGCGATCACTATTCGGGTGGACACCGACCGAGGCGAAGACCGTAGCGTGCTCCTGCGCTGCCGCGGCGACTGCTGGAAAGGATTCGAGGTCAACGGCGACACAGAGCAGGTGACGAACTTCAGCTGCGGCGGCATCGCGTACGAGATCGGCGACCGAGCGCGTGCCCTCGATTAAGGGTAAATGACAGTGTGAATCGACTAGCATTCAGGTAGCGAAGCCGCTAGGTGCCCGGTCCATAAGATCGGTCTCATTTCCAAAGTACGAAAGCACTTGGGTGCGTCGTTACACCCTCGCAACGACGACGGCGACATTACATGGTGTGAGTTTGGCGATCCGACTTCAGGGCCCCGGCGAGTTGGGTTTCGATCTTATTACGAGTCGCGCCGTTGTCGAGCTCGCTAAATTGCACCCCAATCCCCGCGTTGCGGTTGCCTTGCGCGCCGGCTGGTGTAATCCAGACCACCCGTCCCGCGACTGGCAATTTCTCCTTGCTATCGGTCAGGGTCAGCAGCATGAACACTTCGTCGCCGAGCTTGTAGACCTTATTGGTCGGAATGAATAGGCCGCCATTTTTAATGAAAGGCATATACGCGGCATACAAGGAACTCTTGTCGCGAATAGTTAGGGACAATATGCCCTGGCGCGGATTTCTACCGGACGCTGCCATTGGTCTCTCTCCGATGACTTACCGTTGGCCGATTACTGGGTGCGCTCATCGCTGCAGTTCCGTGGGGACTGGACGCCACGCCTGCATCCAGGCTCGCCACAGCATGTCCAGCAAATCCCCATCCCGATACGTAGCGGGCGCAAGACACAGGCCCTTTACTTCCGTCACCGCATCGATGAACTTGAACAACCGCTGCGAGTGTAGAGCATCCCTAAGCCCAATAGAATCGGTCGGGGCAGTGGCGGGGAGTTCAACCAGCAGTTGATGCGCGCGGCGATACATCAAGTCGGCGGTTAGCGCCGGCGCCGCCTCGGCGCAGCGTTGGGCTGCTTGGCTCGCATGCAGCCGGCCGCGCGCGACTTGTTCCATCTGGAGGCCAATTTGGCCCGCTAACCGCGGCAAGCCCGCGGCGAGCGCGTCGCGTGCGCCGAGCGGCGTGCGATTCGCCAACTGGAAGGCTGCGTGGAGATCGGCTGCGGCGGCAGTGTCGTCGACGGTCGCGGCCAGCCACGCCAAGGCTATCTCGTCGTCGAACTTATCCATGGCCAGGGCCTGGCAGCGGCTGCGAATGGTCGGCGTTATCCGGTCATAGGCATTAGCGACCAGCAAAAAGGTGGCGCCGGCCGGTGGCTCTTCAAGGACTTTAAGTAAGGCATTGGAGGCGGCCCGATTCATCACATCGGCGGGGTGAAGTAATACGACCTTAGGCCCCAAGTAGTGCGCCTTGAGCGTGTAGAAGTCGATCAGCGCGCGGATTTGATCGATCGTAATCGTGGTTGAGTCCTCGAGCGGCGACACCGCTCGGAAATCCGGATGGTTGCCCGCTCGAAACAGCGTGCAACCCCGACAACTACCGCAGACTGCTCCCGTGGAGGCGCGCGACTCACACAACAGCATGCCAGCCACCGCCTGCGCGAAGGCGTGTTTGCCGAGGCCGCTACGGCCGTGTAGCAGCAGCGCATGGGCGAGCCGCCCGTCTCCGGCATTACGACATATTTGCCCCCACTGCCCGGCCTGCCACGGGTAAGGCGCGCTCATGCGTCGATCGCGTTAATGAGTGTCCGCACCTGTGCTTCGACCGCTGCCAACGGCACGCTGGCATCGATGATCTTGATCCGCCCGGGATTACTTGCCGCGCGTTGCAGATAGACGGCGCGCGCCCGCGTAAAAAAATCGCGATGCTCGGCCTCGAAGCGATCGCTCGCACCGCGGCGTGTCGCGCGCGCCAACGCGATTTCAACCGGCGCATCGAACAACAAGGTGTAGTCCGGCGCGAAGCCGTGCAGCGCCAGCCGTTCATAGGTCTCGATATCGGCGAGTGGCAGTCCACGGCCGCCACCTTGATAAGCATAGGTGGCGTCGGTAAAGCGATCGCAGACCACCCACTCGCCGCGCGCCAGCGCAGGCTCGATCACGACTGCGACATGATCAACGCGGGCCGCCAACATTAACAGGAGTTCGGTTTGCGAATTCATCGCGGGCGCCGTCCGTGCAAGTAATAAATCCCGTATCCGCTCGGCGAGTTCGGTGCCGCCCGGTTCGCGCGTGCATCGCGTGGCGATCCCGCGCGCGTCGAGCAGGGCCGCGATGGCCGGGACCTGCGTCGACTTGCCGACGCCTTCGATGCCCTCCAGCGAAATGAATTTACCGCGCGCCATGCGGACCTAACTGGAAGCGTGCGACGGCGGCTTGATGCGCTTTAAGCGTGGCCGAGAATTCATGCGTACCGTCACCCTTGGCGACAAAGTACAACGCATCCCCCGCCGCGGGATGGAGCGCGGCGCGGATCGCCGCGGCGCCCGGCAACGCAATCGGCGTCGGCGGCAGCCCGTCTCGCGTATATGTATTGTAGGGGGTGTCGCGTTCGAGATCGGTGCGATGCAGATTGCCGTCAAAGGCTTTGCCCAAGCCGTAAATTACCGTCGGATCGGTTTGCAGTTTCATGTGTTGTTGCAGACGACGCACGAACACCCCACCGACCAGCGGGCGTTCGGCCGCGGCGCCCGCTTCTTTCTCGATAATGGACGCCATGATCAACGCCTGATAGACCTCTGCATACGGTAAATCCGGACTCCGCGTCGCCCATTCGGCGGCGAGTACTTGTTCCATTTGCCGGTATGCGCGCAGTAATAAATCAAAATCCGACGTTTTGTGCGTGTAGTAGTACGTGGCGGGAAAGAAACGTCCTTCAGGGGCTTCATCCGCCGCCCCAATCTTTGCCATCAGTTCATCATCGGTCAATGTCGACGTTGCGTGAACGATGTCGGGGAGTGTCACCAACGCTTGGCGAAAGTCGCGGAAAGTCGTGCCCTCGACAATCGTTACTTGGTATTGTTTGACTTCGCCGCGCACAAATTTATCGAGCAACTGTCGCGGCGTGATACCGGAGGTAAGCTCATAAGTCCCGGCTTGTACGCGTGACGCGAGGCCTAAGCGGTTGGCCTCAAGCCGCAAGAAGAGCGCATCACGGAGCCAGCCTTTGGCTTTGAGTTCATTCGCAATCTTGGTGATCGATTGCCCCGGTCTCAGTTCGTACAACACGGGCGCCGCGAGTGCGATTGGCTGATTGAGCGCCTCCTCCATTGATCTATAGAACCACCATGCGCCGGCGGCGAGCGCGAGGCTTAAGGTAACGCCCAGGAGTAAGCGGTCGACGGTTGTGCGCGTCACGGTGCGAGTTCCGCGCGCTGCAATTGCGCGCGCAAATGGGCGCCTACGGTGGTGCGGTAGTCTTTGATTTTGGGGCCGAAGCGCACGCTATTAGCAGGCTGGATCCCGATTAGTGAATTAGTGAAAAATAATTCGTCAGCAGTGATTATAGCGGCTTGATCCAATTCTTCTTCGCTGACGGAGAGTCCCCGCTCGCGCGCGTCGGTCACCACCACGTCACGCATTACGCCGTGGACGCCGCAGTGCGCGAGGCGCGGGGTAAAGAGCGCTTCGCCGCGTACGATAAACACATTACTGCGTGTCCCCGCGATGAGCCGACCGTTGAGATCGAACATGATTCCTTCGTCCGCGCCCGCCCGAGCGACTTCCTGAGCGCCCAAAACCTGTTCCAGACGATTGAGATGCTTGAGCCCCGCGAGGATCGGATTGAGTCCGAGCGGCGTGTTGCAAATGATCGACACGAAGGGACTGCCAGTTGCCTCGGCGGTTGACTCCGGTAGGGATAACAATTGCAGGATTCGAGTCTCGTGTCCGGCGGGTGGCGGCGCGTAGCCGCGTCGTCCCGCGCCGCGGGTAAGGATGAGTTTTAGTGCCGCCATCGGTGGTGCAGGTCGTTGACGTGCGGCGTATTCGAATTCTTTTCGCCACAGAAAATCGGGTGGTGCATTCAACCCGAGCCGGACGCAACCTCGATTAAGCCGAGTGAGATGGGCGGACCAGTGTTGCGGTACTCCATTAACGACCGCTAATGTTTCGAACAAGCCATCGCCATAATGCAACCCGCGATCGTCACACGCGATGGCCGCGCCAAGGCTACCGTTGATAAGCACCACCGGCTGATCGGCGCTGTTCGCGTGGTTCGTAGTCATGGCACCGAACGAACTGGCGAATTAGTGAAGTCGGTCTAGGGTGCGGTCACGTGGTTCGAGGCCAAGCGAAATATGCAGGCTCATCGCGGGACGACGCACTCGTTACGCTTTCTTAAACACCAACGTCGCGTTGGTGCCGCCGAAGCCGAACGAATTCGACAGCACCACGTCAAGGCGCATCGCGCGCGCCGTGTTGGGCACATAATCCAAATCGCATTCCGGATCTGGCGTGGTCAAGTTAATCGTCGGCGGCGCCACTTGATCGCGCAATGCCAGGATCGCAAACACCGCTTCGACGCCCCCCGCGGCTCCGAGCATATGTCCCACCATGGATTTGGTCGAACTCATCGCGAGCTTATAGGCGTGCGCTCCAAACAAGCGCTTCACGGCATCGGTCTCGGCCTTGTCGCCAGCCGGCGTCGAGGTGCCGTGTGCATTGATGTAATGAATTTGGTCAGTGTTCAGTTTGGCGTCGGCCAGCGCGAGCGCCATGCATTCCGCCGCGCCTTCTCCATTCGGGGATGGCGCGGTCATGTGATAGGCATCGCTATTCATGCCAAAGCCGACTAATTCAGCGTAAATCTTCGCACCGCGTGCCCTGGCGTGTTCATATTCTTCCAACACGACCACGCCCGCGCCGTCGCTTAAGACAAAACCATCACGATCCTTATCCCACGGTCGGCTCGCCGCTTCCGGATCGTCATTTCGCGTGGATAGCGCGCGGGCCGAGGCGAAGCCACCGACGCCGGTCGGACTGGTCGCGAATTCAGAACCGCCGGCAATCATGACCTCGACATCGCCGCGTTCAATTGATCGCGCCGCCTGTCCTATGCAATGGGCACCGGTCGAACACGCGCTGACGATGGCGTAATTCGGGCCACGTATTCCATATTTGATCGACAGATTGCCGGCGATCATATTGATGATATTGCTCGGCACGAAGAAGGGTGAAATTCGACGAGGCCCGCCATCGAGAAACGACTGATAGCCTTTTTCGATACCCGGCAAGCCGCCGATTCCAGAGCCGATTACGATGCCGATTCGACGGCTGTTTTGTTCGGTGACTTCGATCCCGGAATCCGTTAGCGCTTGAATCCCGGCGACCATACCGTAATGGATAAACGGATCCATCTTGCGTGCTTCTTTGGCCGCGATGTACTGCTCGATATCGAAATTTTTAATCGAGCCGCTGATCCGGGTGGAAAATCCCGAGGCGTCAAAGGCCACGATCGGTCCAATGCCGCTGCGACCGGCGACGATATTAGTCCACGCTGCAGCGACGGTATTTCCGACTGGACACACAATTCCCAGTCCAGTGATGACTACGCGACGTGTCAACTGCTGCTCCTTTTGTCAGCCCATAAATGTAAAAGGCCGCGACTAATTTAAGAATTAATTCGCGGCCTTTTGCCCAAGTAAAAACTTAGTGGGTGTTTATGCCAGGTTCTTGGTGATGTAATCGATGGCTTGCTGGACCGTGGTGATCTTTTCTGCTTCTTCGTCGGGTATTTCAGTCTTGAATTCTTCTTCCAACGCCATCACCAGCTCGACGGTATCAAGTGAATCAGCGCCGAGGTCATCTACAAAAGATGCTTCGTTAGTGACTTCTTCTTCTTTAACCCCTAGCTGCTCGATTACGATTTTCTTGACACGTTCTTCAACGCTACTCATTTTTAGACCATCCTCCCAACACAGGTGTCGGCGTGATTGCGACGGGTGCTAGTTTAGTTGAAACCCTGCCAGTTGCAAGCAAATACATGCCTTGGTAAGACTGTATGGCGCCCGGATTCTGGGCGCTAACTCCCTCACCGCACTTAGTTATTTTGATTCACCTTGCGTCTAGCGGAGCGACCTTCGACACGTTTTCGTGTCGCCGTGTCCCAGCGCGACCAGGCGACTGGGAAGTGCGGAAAAACAAAAAAATCACACGTTTTGTTTTTCGTTTTCTGAAAGTACCTGTTAAGCCCTTTCAAGGAATACCGAGATTGCAGCACGATTACGCCATATACATCCCGCCGTTGATATGAATCGTCTCGCCCGTAATATAGGCGGCGCCATCGGAGGCTAAAAAATTTACCAATGCGGCAATTTCTTCCGTCGCACCGAAGCGTCCTGCGGGAATTCGTGCCAGCGCTTGTTCGCGCTGTGAATCAGATAACGCACGCGTCATGTCGGTCTCGATTAGACCGGGCGCGACCGCATTAACAGTGATATTGCGGCTCGCAACTTCTTGCGCGAGCGATTTCGTGAAGCCGATAAGGCCAGCTTTGGCGGCTGCGTAATTGGCTTGGCCGGCATTACCGGATACGCCGACGACCGAAGTCAAATTAATGATTCGTCCGAAGCGTGCTTTAAGCATCGCGCGAACGAAATGCTTACACAGGCGGTAAACCGCGGTCAAATTGGTTTCCAAAACGGCGGTCCATTCTTCGTCTTTCATTCGGATCAACAAGTTGTCACGCGTGATGCCCGCGTTGTTGACCAGCACGGCGGGCAGCAAATTTTGTTCGGCGATGGTGGCGTACAACGCGCTCAACGAAGCTTCGTCGGCAACATTTAACGGCAACGCCACATGGTGCGCGCCATACGCTTCAAGCGTTGCTCTAATCGTAGCCAGTCCTGTGTCGCTAGTGGCTGTGCCGACTACCCGTAGCCCAGAACGCGCCAAGGCGATCGCAATCGCGTGTCCGATTCCGCGACTGGCGCCGGTAACCAACGCAATGCGCGCCTCCGTCATTTATCCCCCTGCCTTAAAGTCCGCTAACGCCGCGGCAAACTCGTCCGGTGTGGTGAGCGAAAAAGTGGCGAGATCGCCGGCGCAACGGCGAATCAATGGCACCAGCACCTTGCCAGGCCCGCACTCGCCGATTTTTTTTATCCCTAATCCCGTGAATTTCAAAATCGTTTCCTGCCACCGAACGGGCTTCGAGAGTTGCGCGATCAGCGCGCGTTTGATATCGGAGGGCCCGGTATGCGGCATGACGTTGACATTATGGATGACGGGGATCCGAGGCGCGCTCACCACCACGCGTTCCACCATTTGTGCATAACGTTCAGCGGCCGGTTCCATTAAACGGCAATGCGCCGGCACACTCACCGCCAATGGAATAACGCGTTTTGCGCCGGCGGCTTTGGCTAATTCGCCGGCCCTCGCCACGGCGTCAACGTTGCCAGAAATCACGATTTGGCCAGGCGCGTTCAGGTTCGCGCACGCCACCACCTCTGAGCCGGCGGCTTGCGCGCAAACTTCATCCAACGCAGTAGTGTCGAGCCCCAGGACAGCCGCCATGGCGCCGGCGCCAGACGGAACGGCTTCCTGCATAAACCTGCCGCGTGCCGCGACCAATTCGATTGCCGCGGTAAACGACAATGCGCCCGCGCACACCAACGCCGAGTACTCGCCAAAACTGTGCCCGGCGAGCACGCTGGGCGTGGCACCCCCTTCAGCTAACCATGCGTCCCAGGTCGCGACACTGGCGGCGAGGAGCGCCGGTTGTGTGAACTGAGTTTGATTCAGCGTCTCGTTGGGACCCTCGGACACGAGGCGCCACAGATCGAAATTAAGCACGCTCGAGGCCTCTTCGTAACGCGTGGCAACTTGTGGGAAATGTGCCGCCAGCGCATTCATCATCCCGACAGATTGCGCGCCCTGACCTGGAAAGACCATGGCAAAGGAAGGATCCATTAAACGACCTGCTGATGCACCAGTATTTGTTCCAATTTCGCGCTGATGCGTTCGGGGACTTCTTGGCGAACTTGTAACACGGCTTCGTCAATCGCGCGACCGAAAGCCAAGGCATCGGCGCCACCGTGGCTCTTGACCACCGTGCCGCGCAACCCGAGGAAGCTCGCGCCATTGTAGCGGCGCGGATCAACCCGTCGCTGCAGCCGCTTCAGCGCCGGTGTCGCCAGTAGCGCACTAAACTTAGTCCATAGATTGCGCTGGAATTCTTCTTTCGCGAACTGCAAGAGCATCGATGCCACGCCTTCGCTGGCCTTTAGCGCGACATTGCCCACGAATCCATCGCACACGATTACGTCAAACACGCCGGAGAAAATATCGTTGCCCTCGGCGAACCCGCGATAATTGAGCGAACTCTGTTCGAGTAACACCGCGGTTTGCTTGACCCGATCGTTGCCCTTGATTTCTTCTTCGCCAATGTTGAGCAGCGCCACGGTCGGATTCTCGCGCGCGTCGATCGCCGACGACAGCACCGAGCCCATGACGGCGAATCGAAAAAGTTCTTCGGAACTGGAGTCGACATTCGCGCCGAGATCGAGCACGCGCGTGCCGTGGCGCAAGCCAGGCATCGCCGCACAAATCGCCGGACGATCGATCCCGGGCAGAGTCTTTAGCACAAACCGCGCAATCGCCATCAGCGCGCCGGTGTTGCCCGCGCTAACGCAGGCCGCCGCGGAGCCGTCCTTCACGAGATCGATGGCGTAGCGCATGGACGAATCGCGCTTACCGCGCAGCGCCGCCGACGGCTTTTCGTCCATCGCGACTTGTTCCGGCGCATGTTTGATTTGAATGCGCTCGCGCGCCAACGTCGACGCAGTCTGTAGATGTGGTTCAAGTGCCGACGTATCGCCACACACTATGAGCGATAACGTTGGGTGACGGTCTAAGGCAAGCAGCGCCGCGGGGACGACACTGGCCGGGCCGTGATCGCCCCCCATCGCATCCAGTGCGATTGAAATCTTCAAGCAGAATTAAACGGGTGTGAGGTAAAGGCTGTCGGCCGCGACAAGCAGCCGGCGTGAATTATTCTTTTTCGGCGACGACACGCTTGCCGCGGTAGTAGCCGTCCGGACTTACATGGTGGCGCAGGTGGGTTTCGCCGGTAGTTGGATCTTCCGATAAGGCGGGATTAGGGAGCCTATCGTGTGCGCGGCGCATCCCACGTTTCGAAGGGGTCTTGCGGTCTTGTTGAACGGCCATTACTGAGCACTCCTAAGGCTTAATTCGAGCCAATTGTAAAACGGGATCAGCCACCGGTCAGGTCTTATTCGGGTGTTACGTCGAGCGGCCAGCGGTGGTTCATGTGTCGCCATTTTGACGTAACGCGGCGAGAACGTCGAATGGATTTCGCGACCCGGAGGTATTTTTGAGGCGCTCATCAGGGGTGACACATATCCCATCCGGATGCAGAGGAATCATCGGACAGGCCAGGATGAACTCATCTTCGGCGAGGGCGAGCACGGCAAAAGCTTGCGCATTTTCGGCCGCTCCCACGCTAGCAGACGAGTCGCTAACCGCACCTATCGGCGCGATCTCGTGGACAATTCCGCCCACAATCTCATTCTCGAAGGGTTCTAGACAACGCTGACAAACGGCGATGATGGTGCCACGCACGCTGCCTTCGACGACAATTTTACCGAGTGCATCGCGCGCGAACCGCAGCTCGGCGACCAACGGGGCGGGCAAGCGAAACAGCTCACTGACACGTACGGCACGCGCGGGGCTGATGACGCCGGGTAGTACCCCGCCGTGGGCCGCCAAGCGTTCAGCATCGACGCAATCGGGTAGGGCCGTACTCAATCGGATTATCTACCAGCTCTCCGTAAACACTGATTTAAGGGATCTCTGCAAAAGGCAGAGATCCCTTAAGGCACAGGGAAGTACCGCCATGTTCAACGGCCGCAGACCGTTGAACATGAAGGAAAACAAAAATGGCACTTTTTGTTTTCCTTACTCTGAAAAGTCCACGAGGGACTTATTCAGAGTTTCCTTAATTCCCGCGCTTAGTTGCGCGCCAAACCGTCGCGCCAGGGATTCGACGACATTTTGCTGCGGCGTAAAGTCGACGATATCCGGCGCGTGAACGATCTCGCGCGCGACGTACCCGGCCGAGCCCAGGGCATCGACCAAGCCCAGTTCCAATCCCTTCTCACCCGTCCACACGAGACCTGAATAAAGATCTGGGTTTTCTTTCAAGCGATCGCGCCGGCCTTTACGCACGGTGTTGATAAATTGCTGATGAATTTCTTTTAACAGGCCAGTGACATGCGCGACTTCATGGTCATTCAGCGGCATGAAGGGATCGAGGAACCCTTTATGCTCGCCGGCGGTCAACAAACGCCGTTCGATACCGAGCTTATGCAACGCTTCAACAAACCCGAAGCTGTCCATGCGAACTCCGATCGAGCCCACGATACTGCCCTTATCCGCGTAGATCTCGTCCGCCGCGGCAGCGATGTAATAGCCACCAGAGGCGCAGATATCTTCGATTACGGCGTAGACTTTTATCCGCGGATACTTGACCTTTAAGCGAAATATTTCGTCATTGATATAGCCGGCTTGTACCGGACTTCCGCCTGGACTGTTGAGACGCACGATCACCGCCGCGGTAGCCTTGTGTTCGAACGCATCGCGTAATCCGGTGATGACATTTTCGGCGCTCGCCGGCATCCCGTGAGCGATGACTCCTTGCACATCAACGAGCGCCGTGATCTTACTTTTGCCGAAGGCTCCCCCGAGGTTCAGACTGGGCCACGAGACCAGCAGCAGACCGAACAAATATAGAAAGATTAGACACCGAAAAAACACGCTCCAGCGGCGCGCGCGGCGCTGTTCGCGCAAGGCCTCGTACGCAAAATTGCGGACGATAGTTTGCTCCCAATTGGCGGCGGGGGTTCCCGGCGTCGAGTCGGTGGGCGAATCAGAATTGATCTCGTTATTCATTGAAAGTGGTTATCCGTGGGTAAAGCTTGCGGCGTCGTTCTCAAGCGCGGCTACCACCATGGTCAATTCGGGTGGCAGCGGCGCCTCGACCGCGATCGAGTGGTTCAGCGTGAATTCTAACTTGAATGCGTGCAGGAACATGCGGCGTAAGCCGAGCGTGCGCAGATAGCGGTTAAAAGTTTCGTCGCCGTAAATCTCATCGCCACCGAGTGGATGGCCCAATGTTTCGGCGTGCGCACGAATCTGATGCGTGCGGCCGGTATAGGGCTTGGCGCTAACTAAGCAACAACTCCGGAATTGTCGAACGAGCGCTAACGTGGTGCTGGCGGCACGACCGCCGGCCGCAGCCACGGTGCGCCGCCCTGCGCCGGTTCCATTGCGACTTTCAAGCGGGGTATCCACCACCACGCGCGCGGCCGGCAACTGGCCTTGAAGCAGCGCCAAATACGCTTTTTGAAACTCGCGGTCGGCAATTTGCCCGTTCAAGCGCCGCAAACTTAAGATATCTTTGGCGAACAACAAACAACCGGAAGTGTCGCGGTCGAGCCGATGAGTAAGATTAAGGTCAGGGCAATCCGGCCGCGCTGCCCGCAGCACATCGATCGCGCCATAACGCAGCCCCGAGCCCGCGTGTGAGGCGAGGCCGGCTGGTTTGTTGAGTACGAGGACGAATTCGTCCTCGTACAAAATTGCTGCCCTGACCTCGGCGATGGCTTCACGCGGGAGTGGCAGGTCGGCCGTGGCGCCGAAGCGCAGCGGCGGCACGCGCACCTTGTCCCCTAGTTCCAATTTCCGCGAGGGTTCGGCACGACCGCCATTCACGCGCACTTCGCCGGTGCGGATAATCCGGTAAATCAGCGGTTTGGGTAGCTCGCCGAGCACCGACCCCAGAAAATTATCGAGCCGTCGCGCGGCGTGGTCGGGACCGACAATTAGATGTTGTACACGCGCCTTGTCGGCCATCGCCGGTGCCTCGAATCAGATGTCAAACGCAATTGCCGTCAAGGGCCTAACGCTGCTATAGTCGACTCGCCTTAACGCGGCGTATTTTGTGACGCAACTGTAGCGAATGAGCTTGCGCGCTCCGACAGTCTAACAAATTGGGGCCGCGAACTTAGGTCCCAACGAGGAATCCTCCGAGCTGCTGCAGTAAGCGCCCCTTGCGTGTACAGGCGTTACGTTAGATGGCGGGTGTGACGGATCCGGCGCGACCGTAGCGCAGACCACCCACCGATGAGATCTAACCCCGGTGCGATGCTGCGATACTCCGGTGCGATTAAGGCGGTAGCGAAAAATGGTCGCGGTACGACGTTGGTGCCGCGGCACCGTATTGACTCGCGCTCACGCACGTCATTGCCTGCACGATCGCATTGAATCAGGCGCGACTGTCCCCTCCTGCAACGGCAGGACGAGCGCACAGCGAAAGGTTTCGACAATGAAAAGAATGCTGATTAACGCAACTCAGCCGGAAGAGTTGCGGGTGGCGCTCGTGGACGGCCAACGGTTGTTCGATTTGGATATCGAAGCCACTGGCAAAGAGCAGAAAAAATCCAACATCTACAAAGGGCGGATCATCCGCATCGAGCCCAGTCTCGAAGCCGCTTTCGTGGACTACGGATCTGAACGGCATGGCTTCCTGCCCCTGAAGGAAGTGTCCCGCTCTCTGTTCAAAGACAAGCCGCGCAGTGGCAATCGCGTCAATATCCGTGAAGTCCTCGACGAAGGTCAGGAAATCGTTGTTCAAGTCGAAAAGGAAGAGCGCGGCAACAAAGGCGCGGCACTGACGACCTTCGTCTCGCTAGCCGGCCGTTACTTGGTCGCGATGCCGAACAATCCGCGCGCTGGCGGAGTCTCCCGTCAAATCGAAGGTGAAGCACGCGAAGACGCCAAGGAGGCCATGGCGGGCCTTAATATCCCAGAGCACGTGGGGTTGATTCTGCGCACCGCGGGTATCGGGAAAAATACCGAAGAGCTGCAGTGGGACCTCGACTATCTGCTGCAACTCTGGACGGCGATCGAAGAAGCGGCCCATACACGCCCCTCGCCGTTTCTGATCTACCAAGACCAGAACGTGATCATTCGTGCCATTCGCGATTATCTGCGCAGCGATATCGCCGAAATTTTAGTCGACGACGAAGGGTTGTATGGCACGGCGCAGGAGTTTATGCGCCAGGTGATGCCGCAGACCATGAATAAGCTGAAGCTCTACCAAGACAGCGTCCCGCTGTTCACGCGATATCAGATCGAGAGCCAAATCGAAACCGCCTTTAGCCGCGAAGTGCGGCTGCCGAGTGGCGGCGGCCTTGTCATTGAACCAACTGAAGCGTTGATCACCATCGACATCAATTCCGCGCGTGCCACGCATGGGGGGGATATCGAGGAAACAGCGCTGACGACTAATCTTGAAGCGGCTGAAGAAATCGCGACCCAGCTGCGCTTGCGCGACCTGGGCGGACTTATAGTCGTGGATTTCATCGACATGATGGCGGCCAAGAACCAGCGCGCGGTCGAGAACAAAATTCGCGAATGCGTGAAGATGGATCGCGCCCGGGTGCAAATCGGCCGAATCTCGCGTTTTGGTCTGCTGGAAATGTCGCGGCAACGCCTACGTCCATCCTTGGCGGAATTCAGTCACGAACTCTGCCCGCGGTGTGATGGGGTCGGCACGATTCGCAGTTTGCGTCCCACCGCGTTGTCGGTTCTACGGGTGATTGAAGAAGAGGCCATGAAGGACTCGACCGCCAAAGTCGCGGCGCAGGTGCCAGCCGATGTGGCCGCGTTACTATTCAATGAAAAGCGTCGTGACGTCACGCGCATTGAAGAACGCCACGAAGTCGAAATCCTGATCATCCCGAATCCAAATTTGGAAACCCCGCATTTCTCGGTGCAACGGATCCGCGAACAAGATCTGGGGAAACGCGACATCGGCGAAAGTCATGAAATGGTGTCGGAGGTCGAACAACCACCGATCTACGATTTCAATAAACGCGATGCGCCGCGCCAACAGCAGGCGGCAGTACGTGATATCCAGCGCAGTGCACCGGCAGCGGCGCCGCCAGCGGCGAGCTCGAAGGGTGTCATTAAACGATTTTTTTCCGCCATTTTTGGTGGCGATGAAACGACATCTTTGGCGCCCGCGCGAGCCGATGAACCTCAACCAGGTCGACCCAGCGCCCTGGCACCACCGTCCGCCAATGAGCCACAAGTTGAGAGCGGCGGTCGTGCAAGTCACGGCAACCGCGATGAGCGTGGCCGTTCGGATCCGCGCCGTGGTGGTCAACAACAAGGTCGACAACAACGCAGTCGCCGCGGCGGCGAAGGACGTGGGCTTCGTCCGGAGGAGCGCGCGACTGGCGAAACGAGCACCGCTGCTCCCGACAGCAACGAGCGCCCGCGGCGTCAGCCGCAAGAGCGCGGTGATGGGCGGCGTCGAGGGCAGGGTCGCCACAATGAGCAGCGGGTGGCGGCCCTCGCTGCATCGACCACCAGCGACTCAATCGAAAGTGATTTTCGTGACGATGCGCCACCGCGCGCTGCGTCACCCGCTCGCGAGTCAGTGGCGTCGGATGCCGGCGCACGCATGCCATCGCTCGAGATTAATGCTAACGAGCGCAGCGCTAACCAGTCGTTTGGACCGCATCCCGGTCCCGTGGCCGGACTCGAACCAGCGCCACAGCGCCACGTTACTGCGGACGCGCCGAGCGCACCACCATCGGTAAGCACTAGCGTGCCGGATTTCCGTCCGCCCACTCCCCGTCTGAGTGAAGATGCGGGTGCGCATCCGGAACCTACGGACGCGCCGGTTTAAAGCGAGTCTTGGCGCAGACCGACTTCGCGCGTGGCATGAAACTCAAGTTCCGGCCAGCGTTCGATCGTGAGTTGCAGATTGATGCGGGTGGGGGCCAGGTAAGTCGGATTCCCGCCCCCATCGAGCGCGAAATTATCGCCGACTTGGCGCGAAAATTTTTCGAGTTCCTTGGGACTCGTGCTGGACACCCAGCGGGCGACTTGGGTCGCTATCGGTTCAAACAGGCATTCAACGCCGTACTCGTGTTTTAGACGGTAGGCGACCACGTCGAACTGCAGGGTGCCGATTGCACCCAACACCAATTCGTTACGATTGACCAATCGAAATACCTGCGCGGCGCCCTCCTCGCCGAGCTCAGTGAGTCCTTTCAGTAACGCCTTGGCGCGCAGGGGATCCGTCGCTCGTACGCGCTTGAAAAGTTCAGGCGCGAAGCTTGGGATCCCTTGAAAGGTTAGCCGTTCACCGGCGGTGAAGGTATCGCCAATCTGAATGGTGCCGTGGTTGTGAAGCCCAATGATGTCGCCCGCATAGGCATCAGCGACCTGTTCGCGACCGCGCGCAAAAAAAGTCAGCGCGTTGGCGACTTGAATCTCACGACCGAGCCGCACATGCCGCAACCGCATGCCGGGTGTGAAGCGCCCCGAACAGATCCGCATGAAGGCGATCCGATCGCGATGTTGTGGATCCATGTTCGCTTGAATCTTAAACACAAATCCGCTGAAAGTTTCTTCTTCCGCGCTGACATTGCGCTCGTACGCGGCCCGAAATTGCGGAGGTGGTGCGATCTCTACAAAGTAGTCGAGCATTTCTCGGATCCCGAAATTCTGCAGCGCCGAACCAAAAAATACGGGCGTTAGGGTTCCCGCGCGGTAGGCCTCATGATTGAAACGGGTCCCGGCGCCGTCGACCAACGAGATTTCGTCACGCAGTTCATTCAGTTGATCGCCAAATACGAAGTTCGCTTGCGGCGAATCCAAGGCCAGTGTCACAGATTCAAGTGCCGCGGCATTTGCGTCAATTTCACGCTGATATTGAACTAAATGCCCGTGGTCAAAATGATAGACGCCGGCAAAGTGCTGACCGGAACCAAGCGGCCACGTGACTGGGGCGCATTTAATTTTTAACACGCTCTCCACTTCGTCGATTAGATCCAGCGGCGGCCGACTGTAGCGATCAAGCTTATTGATAAACGTGACGATTGGCGTTTTACGTAACCGACAAACGTCCAATAGTTTGATGGTGCGCTCTTCGACGCCTTTTGCGGCATCGATCACCATCAACACGGAATCGACCGCCGTGAGGACGCGATAGGTGTCCTCCGAAAAATCCTCGTGACCTGGGGTATCCAGCAAATTGATCACGTAATCGTGATAGTCGAACTGCATTACCGAGGACGTCACCGAGATGCCACGTTGACGCTCGATTTCCATCCAATCCGACGTCGCAAAGCGCGCGCTCTTTCGCGCCTTTACCGTACCGGCCGCATTGATCGCGCCGCCAAATAACAATAGTTTCTCGGTGACGGTGGTCTTGCCCGCATCCGGATGCGAGACGATGGCGAAGGTCCGCCGCTTTTTAATCGCGGTACTTAACTCAGACATGAATGGCACTTACTTAGGTCAATTTTATGCGTCACCCCGTGCTGCGACACGGGGTCCAGTGTGCAATAAATCTATCGTTTCACTGGATTCCTGCTTGCGCAGGAATGACGTGGTGAAGGAATTTCGTAACTTGCTCGGCATTTCAGCTCAAGTAAGTGCCATTCAACTCAGACATGGGAATTCAATTTAACGATTCGAAGACGACGACCGCGGCGGCATAGTCGCGTTCGTCGGTCAGACTGACGTGGGTTGCCATGACCTGCTGGAGTGTCGCGAGTTTGGCGACTTCGCCGTGCAGCCGCAGTGAGGGTTTGCCCGCTGCGTTGTGGACGACTTCGATTAGGCGTAGGGCAACACCGTGACGAAAACCGGTGCCAAGCGCTTTCGATACCGCTTCCTTGGCGGCAAAACGCATGGCTAAAAATCGCACCGGCGCCGCGCTTCGATCGAAGGCCGCAAGTTCATCGCCGGCGAGCACGCGGCGCGCGAATTTGCGACCAAACCGCCGATAGACCGTCGCGACTCGCTCGACTTGCACGATATCGATGCCGAGTCCGGTAATCATGCGCGAGCCGCCGCCAACGCGTGCTTCATTTCGGCTACCGCCGCTGGAAGTCCCACAAATAGCGCGCGAGCGACGATCGAGTAGCCGATATTGAGCTCGACGATTTCGGGTATTTGCGCAATCGCTTGAACGTTGTCGAGCGTCAGGCCATGTCCAGCGTTTACCTGCAGGCCGAGCGCATGCGCGTACTGTGCGGCGTGCGCGAGTCGCGCGTGCTCCCGCCGCCGCGCCGCCGGGTCCGTGGTATCCGCATACGCTCCCGTATGCAATTCAATGCAGGGGGCGCCAAGTGTTTTCGCAGCTTCGATTTGGCTGGGCTCGGGATCGATGAAAAGAGAGACCACGATCCCCGCTGCGGTCAATTCGTCGCAAACCGAGTGGAGTGTCGTCACTTGACCTGCTGCCTCCAAGCCGCCTTCGGTCGTCAGCTCTTCACGCCGTTCCGGCACTAGACAACAATGCGCCGGCCGTACGCGGAGTGCGATGTTTACCATTTGTCGCGTGGCCGCCATCTCAAGGTTTAACCGAGTTTGGAGTGTGTCCTTGAGCAGCTCGACGTCGCGCTCCTGAATGTGGCGACGATCCTCGCGTAGGTGGGCAGTGATGCCCTCGGCTCCCGCTTGCTCGGCAACGAGTGCAGCGTAGACCGGATCCGGGAAGCGGCCGCGCCGTTGTTGGCGAACGGTCGCGATGTGATCGACGTTCACGCCTAACTGAATGCTCGAAGAGAGTGTCACGAATACTCGGCACGATGATGATAAGAGGCGTAGTTTAGCCGGAAAGTAACACTTCCAGTAGAACGCTAGCGCCTGCCGTGCACGCGTGCAGATTCTTAAGTGTTGCCGGTATTCGAGAACTTGAACAGCTCGCGCGTCGCGAGCTGGCGGCCGCCGAGATGGTGGTGGATTACGAAGCGCATTAGGACCTTGGCCTGTCGCGCGACTTCCGGCTCCCAATCGGCGGCGCCCGCGAGCGCTTTCAAGGTGCGGCCGTCAACCGCGCAAGACGGCTGACTCGGCGCGCTAGACACCACGCCGTGCTCTGGCAAATAGTAGTATTGGGTCGAATCGTTCAACGCCAATCCCGTGTCCGCGGCGGCGTTCAGTTGCAGGGCATAACCCACGCAGGCTAACAAGGTGAGTTCGAATTCCCGCAAGGTCATTTCGACGGAATGATCGACCAGCGCGCCAAGCGCAGCCTGATACGCGGCGAATAGAGTGGGATTGGCATCCCCGCGGTGGATGAAGCGGTACACCAATTCGTTGAGGTACAAGCCACTGAATAAACGCTCGCCGGTCAACTTAAGCGCGCGTTCCAGGGGCTCGGCGCGCACCAGCGAGGGTAACTCAGGCTTGCCTGCCCACACTAAATGTAATGCGCGAAACTCGCTGGGCACACTGCCCGTGCGTTCCTTACCCCGCACGACCAACCCAAGCAGACCATGGTGTGCGGTCAGCACTTCGATAATCGCGCTATTTTCACGAAAGCGCCGCCGATGTAGCACGTAGCCCGTATCGGTTAATTCGCGGCTGGCCACTGACCCTACTCTGGCGTCTCAAAGATTTCCAAGGCGGCCGGATCTTCAGTCCACTTGCCGCGCACTTTCACCCAAGTCTTCAGGTAGACGCGTTGCTCGAGCATTTTTTCGATATCAAGCCGCGCGCTGCTGCCAATCTGTTTAATCCGCTGGCCTTGGCGACCGATCACAATGGCCTTTTGTCCCGGCTTCTCGACCCAAATCGTGGCGTCGATATGCACCACGCCGCCACGTGTCACGAACGTATCAATGACCACATGCGTGGCATACGGTAATTCATCGCCGAGTTGCCGGGCGATCTTCTCGCGAATAAGTTCCGCGACCATAAAGCGTTCCGGTCGATCCGTAACGTCGTCGGCCGCGAACAAATGCGGCCGCTGCGGTGCGCGCGCCGCGAGCAAGTCGAGCAGCCCCGGGATATTGGCGCCATTTAGCGCACACACCGGGAAGTAGTCCGGATACACATGTTCAGACTCGAGCTTGGCGATCAACGGTAACAAACCATCCCGCGTGTGCAATCGATCAATTTTATTGATGATCAGAATGCTCGGTCGGGCAGTTTCTTTGATCATCAGTTCGATGGCGCCGTCGTCGGTATGCCACCCCGCCACATCGATGATATGCAACACCGCGTCAACTTCGTGGAGTGCGTTATCGATTTGCTGATTCATCAGCTTATGCAATTTGCTTTGCGGTTGGCGCTGCCAGCCTGGGCTATCGGCAAAAACGAGCTGGGTTGTCCCGTGCTGCGCGATGCCATGAATTTTATAACGCGTGGTCTGCGGCTTACGCGAGGTGATGCTAATTTTTTGACCGACCAAATGGTTGAGTAATGTTGACTTGCCGACGTTAGGTCGGCCGACGATCGCGTAGATACCACAGCGCGGCGAATCGAGCGTCATGACGTACGGCGCCCGTCGTCGGCGCCTAGTAATCCATGGAGCGCGAGGCGCGCCGCTTCTTGTTCGGCTTGGCGCCGGCTGCGCGCCGTGGCTTGGGCGGGCTCCGCCAAGCCACTCACGTCACAAGAAATGGTAAAGGTCTGGTCGTGCGGAGGCCCGTCGATTGCAATCATTAAATAAATTGGGAGGGGCAGTCGGCGACTCTGCAAATATTCTTGCAATTCGGTCTTCGAGTCCTTTACCGCGAGCGCTGGATCGATCTGTTCGAGGCGGACGCCGTACACGGCCAAGATTTCGCGCCGGCATTCGTCAAGACCGCCATCCAAATAAATCGCCCCGACGAGCGCCTCGAAAGCATTGGCCAGGATCGAATCGCGACGCCATCCGCCACTTTTCAGTTCACCCTCCCCCAGCCGCAGTCGCGACCCTAAGCTTAGCTGTCGCGCCAGCGTCGCCAGACTCGCCTTGTTGACCAAGGTGGCGCGGATCCGCGTGAGCTGCCCTTCATCGGCGTGCGGGAACCGCGCATAGAGGAACTCGGCGATCACCGCGCCGATCAGAGCATCACCGAGGAATTCTAACCGCTCATTATTACTGGCATCGGCGCTACGATGCGTCAACGCCAGGGCGAGCAATTCTGGCCGCTGAAACCGGTACTTGAGAAACTCAGTCACACACGACCAGTCGCATTGCTAGCCCTTACTCAACCGGCCCGGCCGAGAGTTCGTGTGCGTTGTGATAGTTCAAAATGATATCTAGATTGCAACAAATCGGATTCCGGATTTCATAGTCCAGCGACATAATTCGAGCATCGGAATTCTTCTTCTTCTCGACATGCAGTAGCTTCGTGAAATCAACGGTCGACCAGCGATCAACGTCCGAAACCTCGAATTGTTTCATGATGGCTTTGACCAATTCGTATTTGGACTGGCCGCTGCTCGAGGCATCTTTGGCGACTTTTTCGAGCGCGAAATCCACTTTCATTTTTTCGTTATAGAGTGGGAACAGGCGCATCCCAAGCATCGCAAGCGCTCCCAATAACACGCACCAGAAAATTAAACCGCTCAATGATACGCCGCGTTGTTGTTTATGCCCTGTGTGCATCATTTTCCCCTCCACGTCGATTGCTTAACGAATAGTTGTGCCAATTCGGGATAAAGCTGGACCACTATCCCAATTCATCCAGATCATGAAGGCGCGTCCGATTAAGTTCGCGTCCGGGACGAATCCCCAATAACGCGAATCCCGGCTATTATCGCGATTATCGCCCAACACGAAGTAATTACCGGCGGGCACTTCGAACTCACCGTCGATCGTCGGCGTCTGCGGGATGACGAGGATCTGATGGTCCACGGTGCCCAGATGTTCCTCGATTAGATTCGCGCCGGTGTGGACTGCCGCGGATTTGGTGCCGACATAGGTGCCCAAGCGATCATAGCTAACGGGCTTGCCGTTTATGTAAACACTTTTATCACGATAGGCGATTCGATCGCCTGGTAAACCAACAATGCGTTTGATGAACGGCGTCGAGGGATCTTCCGGATAGCGAAAGACGACCACATCGCCTCGCCGCGGAGATCCGATTCCGATGACTTTGGTATTGAGCACCGGTAGCCGAATGCCGTAAGTAAATTTATTGACCAGAATGAAATCGCCGATCAACAAGGTCGGGATCATCGATCCCGACGGGATCCGGAAGGGCTCCACTAAAAACGAGCGCAGCAATAACACGATGACAAAGATCGGGAAAAACGATCGCGCGTAGTCGACCAGCACCGGCAGCTGCGATTCGGTAGCCGCACCCGCTGTTCCCCCTTGAACCGCTACGGCGCCGCGCCGCCGCGGCGCGAACACCATCGAATCCAAACCCCAAATCGCACCGCTGGCCGCGACCAGCAACACCATCACCGCTGAAAAATCGAACACCATTTACTTACCTACCTTTAGCACCGCCATAAAGGCCTCCTGCGGTATTTCGACCGAACCCACCTGCTTCAAGCGTTTTTTGCCTTCTTTTTGCTTCTCCAGCAATTTCCGTTTGCGCGTAATGTCTCCACCATAGCATTTTGCCGTTACGTTTTTGCGCAAGGCCTTGACGCTCTCACGCGCGACGACCTTGGAGCCGATGGCCGCCTGGATCGCGATATCGAACATTTGGCGCGGAATTATTTCGCGCATCTTGGCCACCAGGTCGCGACCACGGCGCTGCGCATCATCACGATGGACGATAACGGATAGCGCGTCTACTTTCTCGTTGTTGATCAGAATGTCGACTTTCACCATATCGGCAAGGCGATAATGCAGAAAGCTGTAATCCATCGAGGCATAGCCCTTGGTTAGCGATTTCAAGCGATCGAAAAAATCGACCACCATCTCGCTTAAGGGTAATTCATAGCCCACCGCCACCTGATTGCCGGCAAAATTGAGCTTATTTTGTACCCCGCGTTTCTCAACGCACAACGCAATAACATTGCCCAGATATTCCTGAGGAGTTAAGAGCTCGGCCTGGATTATCGGTTCGCGGATTTCGGCAATCTGGCCCGGATCTGGCAAGCGCGCGGGATTATCGACCAGCATGATTTCATTGTCGCGGGTGAGGACTTCATACACCACGGTCGGCGCGGTCGTGATTAGCGACATCCCATATTCGCGCTCGAGACGTTCCTGGATGATCTCCATGTGCAGCATGCCGAGAAACCCGCACCGAAACCCAAAGCCGAGCGCTTCCGAGGTTTCGGGTTCGTAGTACAGCGCCGCGTCGTTGAGGCGAAGTTTGGCTAGCGCTTCACGAAACGCCTCATACGTGGAGGCCTCGATGGGATACAACCCGGCAAACACATTCGGCTTCGAAGTTTTGAAACCCGGTAACGGCTGGTCAGCCGGATTGTGCGTGTTGGTGATCGTGTCACCCACGGGCGCGCCATTAATTTCCTTGATGCCTGCCACCACGAATCCAACTTCGCCCGCGTTCAAGCGGTCCTTGCGCACGCGCTTAGGCGTAAAAATACCGACTTGGTCGACTTCAACGTCGCGCCCGGTCGACATGACTTTAATTTTGGTCCCAGCCACCAGCTCGCCATCGAAAATTCTGACTAGCGAGACCACGCCCAGATAGTTATCAAACCACGAGTCGATGATTAGGGCCTTGAGTGGCGCGGCGGGATCGCCCTTGGGCGCCGGGATCAAGCGCACCAGTCGATCAAGCAATTCGCGCACGCCAACCCCCGATTTGGCGCTGACCAGGGCGGCATCGGTGGCATCGATGCCGATAATGTTTTCAATTTCCTCGGCGACGCGTTCGGGTTCCGCGGCTGGGAGATCGATTTTGTTGAGGACCGGAACCACTTCGAGGCCCTGGTCGACCGCTTTATGGCAGTTCGCGACGGATTGCGCCTCGACACCTTGCGCGGCGTCGACTACCAACAGGGCGCCTTCGCAGGCGGCGAGTGAGCGGGATACTTCGTAACTGAAATCGACATGACCCGGGGTGTCGATGAAGTTCAGTAAATAGGTTTGGCCGTCGGAAGCGGTGTAATTCAGACTGACGCTTTGCGCCTTAATTGTTATTCCCCGTTCGCGCTCAAGATCCATCGAATCCAATACTTGTGCGGACATTTCACGTTCCGACAAACCGCCACAGAGTTGAATGAAGCGATCCGCTAAGGTGGATTTGCCGTGATCGATGTGGGCGATGATCGAGAAATTCCGAATGTGTTGCATAGGCACAAGCGCGTGTCGCTGCGGGGCTCACGGCGACGAGTCGACGCCGGGCCGGATTCTACTCGATGCGCCATCCGGACGACAGCGTGGCCCGCGTGGTATGCGATCGCGCTTCAGGACTCCGCCAATTCGCCAGCGAGCGCGGTGGCTAATTCGTCGCGTTCCACGCGGCCGTAAACCAATTCGCGCTCACCGGCAAACAGGACCGGCACGCGATAGGTGAAGCGTTCCAAGAGAGCAGGGTTGGTTGCAATGTCGACGGTCAGGAGACCGGCGGCAATTACTCGGGGATCCGCGGCCAGCATCGCCTTTAGTTCAAGGCACAATTCGCAATCCTGGCGAATTAGCAATTGAAAGCGTGCCGACCCGGCGGTCATTGCGGCAATTTGAGTGCCATAAAAATGGGATTGCCTCGGCGATTGACTAGCATCGGCACCTTGGCGCCGGCGACTAAGTCGTGAGTTACCTTGGCGAGCGTAGCCACCGCATCGATTTCCTTAAAATTAAGCTGCAAGATGACATCGCCCGGCATCAGTCCAGCATCGCGGGCGGGGCCGGCTTTCACGTCTTCGACGATCACCCCACGACCGTTTAATTCGAACTCCTTGCGCTCCGCTGGCGTCGGCGTGCGCACCGCAATTTTCAAACGATTGTCGGTGGTTCCTGGAGTGGCCGGTGGTGGCCGATCCGCGAGCACGGGTTCCTCTTCCGCCGGCAGCTCGCCGATCGTCATTTGGATGGTTCGAGCTTGTCCTTCGCGCATGATTTCGACTGGAATTTTCTCCCCAATCCGAGTGCTACCGACGAGCGGCGGCAAATCCGACGAGCTCGCAATCGTATGTCCGTTGAATTTACTGATGACATCCCCCGTGTCGATCCCGGCTTTTTGCGCGGGGCTATCCGGCAGCACTTTCGAGACCAAGGCGCCGTGCGGTTTGTCCATGTGGAACGATTCGGCAAGTTCGGCGGTCACATCTTGAATCAGGACCCCCAACCAGCCACGACTGACGGCCCCTTTGTCACGGATCTGCTGATAGACATTCATGACCACGTCGATCGGGACCGCAAACGACAGCCCCATGAAGCCGCCGGTTCGGCTATAGATCTGTGAATTCACGCCGACGACTTCGCCGTCTAAATTAAATAAGGGCCCCCCTGAATTGCCGGGATTGATCGCGACATCGGTCTGGATGAACGGTACATAGTTTTCATTCGGCAGACTGCGCCCCTTGGCGCTGACAATTCCCGCTGTCACCGAGTGATCGAAGCCGAACGGCGACCCGATGGCGAGAACCCATTCGCCGACCCGTAAGGCTTCAGAGCTGCCTAGTTTTAGCGTCGGCAGGTCGCCGTCGGCCTTGATCTTCAATACCGCGATATCGCTCCGGGGGTCGGTGCCGACCACGGTCGCCGTAAGTTCACGCCGGTCGCTCAGACGCACCGTTACTTCATCCGCGTCCTTCACGACGTGATAGTTTGAAATTACGTAGCCATCTTTCGAAATAATAAAACCGGAGCCAAGCGACGCGCGCGGTTCCATCGGACCGGGGCCGTCAGGCATTTGCTCGCCAAAAAAGTGCCGGAAAAAATCATTTAATTGACCTTCATCCGGCAAATTCGGGATCTGCGGATCGCGCGGACTTGGCGGCCCGTTCCGCCGCTTACCGGGTTTGCTGAGTTTTGCCTCCACCGTGGTGCTGATGTTCACCACGGCGGGACTGTTCGCGCTTACCAGCGCCGTGAAGTCCGGTAATGCGCCAAGTCCGGCAGCATCGACACGCGGCGCCATGCCCGCGCCGGCAGCGCACAGGACCGCGCCGAAAAGTAAGTAAGTCCAGCGCTTTTCGAGCCCTGCGAATCGGAGTGTAAGCATGATGTCTAAGGTTGATTATTAATAACGGACATGGCGATTTGACGCACGGTTGGCTGCGGCACCTCGCCAACCACCGTGATTTGATAACGGGTGTCGACGCGGCTAAACGCATTCACTGCCCCCATCGACGAATAGCCCTGGAGCGGCGCTTCAGTTTGCAATAGTTCTTCCACGAAGACCGAAATCATCGCCAAACCGTCGGAATACACTAAATGTTTAACTGGCATTTTGCTCGCAGCCAGGTGCTGAGTCCGAAAGTTACGCATTTCGAAGCCACGCGGCAACCAGCCTACTGACCAGGTGAGCGGTTGGACGCGCGCCGCCGCCGCTGGGGGTTCTTCGGTCGAGTTCGTGTACCAGGTAAACCCAGCGCCATCGAGTTCAGGCCGCAGCCGCTCGTCGGTTATCGCGTCGCCAATTTGGATCTGCGTAAACATGACTTGCTCAAGCGTATTCGCGTGCCGGTCGAGGACCGTGGATTTAAGGAGCAAATTGGAGCTGTCATCGAGCCACAGACGATAGCCGTAACGATCCGGCTCCTTCGGCTGAATCAACACCATGGTCGTGGCTCGCCCGGCCACGCGATCGTGACCGATGATGGCGAAGCTATAAAAACGGCTCACGCGCTCGATGGGCTCGGATAAATCCAAGCCCAGAAAATCGCTGGGTTGCCGCTTCTCCACCATGACGGCTTTGTCGTCGGCGAAGGTGCAGGTGACGCGCGTGCCATCGCGTATGACTTCGCGCGCAGGTCCTGATAACGAGACCAAGCGCTCGGTTTCGGCGCCGTTGTTCGCGCGGTGAATGATTCGCATCGCGTCGACGTGTGAATCGCGCGAATAAATGAAGATCCCATCGTAACTGAGCGTCTTGGTCGCCGCCGCGACGCGGCTCACCAGCGCTTCGGCATCCCCCGCGGTGGCGGTCAGACCGTACAGGAGAAGTACTATCCCCAATGCGGTCTGCTTCCAAAGTCTGTCGCGCATCGACAGCTAGCGCTCGGTTCCGGATTCGAAGCCAACGACGCGGGCATAGGGAGTCACGCTCGGCATGCCGACATGCGCCCGCTGTTCGTTGAAGTTGACTAGGTAACTATTGAGGCGCCGTTGGTATTCACCATCGGGCATGACTGTCGCTGCTTGTTCCGTGATATTGGTACGGCTGGGGAGCGCGATGGTGAGCTGCGTGACCGCTGGTTGACTGCGCTCGGCTACGGCTGGCGATATCCCGTTAGTACTTTGTTCAGTACTTTGTTCGCGATGCACTGCGAGAATGGCCACGGCCGCCACCGCCGCGGCCGCCGCGAACGCTAACCGCCGCCAACGCGGTTGCGCGGGCCGGACAGCGCGCGCCAGCGGCGTTACATTGGCCGTTACCGTTACATTGGCGTGGAGTAGTGGTTCTTCCGCGATGGCGGCAGCCACTCGGTTAGCAAATCGCGGATTAATCCGGGTCGGCAATGAGTCGCGTAATGCATCGCCTATTAAGTGATAGCGAGCCCACGTCTGCTGGCGCTCTGGATCCGCCGCGATAGGGTCTAATTCGTCGAGTTCGGTAACAGAAGCTGCGTCGTCGATGAGCATTGAGAGCCGTTCGGTAGGTTCCATTGAATGACCTTCGCTAGGTTTCTAGTAATGGTTTTAGCCTGACGTCAATCGCTTCGCGCGCCCGAAAAATCCGCGACCGGATAGTCCCGATCGGGCATTCCATCGCCGCCGCAATTTCTTCGTAACTTAATCCATCCACTTCGCGCAACATGATTGCCGTTCGCAGGTCTTCAGGCAAGCTCGCGATGGTAGAACTGATGGTGTGCTTGATTTCGTCCACCAATAGGATCTTTTCAGGCGTCTCTTCGTCTTTCTGCAACTCTTCGAGCGAAATTTCATCGCCATCGGCGGCGACTAGGTCCACCTCAACGGGGCGCCGAGTGAGCGCCGCGAGATGATTTTTCGCCGTATTAATCGCGATTCGATAGAGCCAAGTATAGAACGCACTATCGCCGCGAAAATTCGGTAACGCGCGATAGGCCTTGATGAATGCTTCTTGCGCGACATCCATTGCATCGTCCTGATCGCGCACGTAACGCGATATGAGTTTCACGAGACGGTGTTGATAACGTAGTACCAGAAGATTAAAGGCGTTGCGATCGCCTCGCTGGACTCGCAGCACCAGCGCGTGGTCGGTATCGCCCGTCACGGGGCACTCCCTGTATCATGGCCATAAGCCTTGACCACACCTGAGGCGTAGACCATGGCGTTACGCATTAGTTCGGGTGTGGACGGTGGATTTCGGGCGATTATAGCAAGCGAGACACGATGCCACACCAGCGGGACTACGACGTACTCATCATCGGTAGTGGCGCGGCGGGCTTAAGCCTCGCGCTCCACCTCGCGACCCGTTACCGAGTTTGTGTATTGGCCAAAGCCGCGGTCACCGAGGGCGCCACCTACTACGCACAAGGGGGAATCTCGGCGGTCATGGATCAGGCTGATTCGATTGAGTCGCATGTCGATGACACGCTACGTGCGGGCGCCGGCCTGTGTCATCCGACGGTAGTTGAAGCAATCGTCAAGCGCGGCCGTGAACAAGTCGACTGGTTAACCGCACAAGGCGTTCCGTTTACCACCACCGCCGCCGATGACGGCACCCCGACCATTCACTTAACGCAAGAAGGCGGCCACAGCCGCCGCCGCGTCGTCCATGCCGCCGATGCCACGGGACGGGCGGTCGAAGACGCGCTGCACAGGCGGGTGCTGGAGCATCCTCGGATTGAACTTTTCGCTCGCCACATCGCCATCGACCTGATTACCACTGGCAAACTTGGCGGCATACCGGATCGCTGCGTCGGTGCCTATGTGCTCGATCGCACCGCGAACGAGGTCGTCACTATCCGCGCCAAATGGACGGTGCTGGCGACCGGCGGCGCGGGCAAGGTGTATTTGTATACGAGCAATCCCGATGTCGCGACCGGCGACGGCATTGCGATGGCCTGGCGCGCGGGCTGCACCGTCGCCAACATGGAATTTGTGCAATTTCACCCCACCTGCCTCTACCACCCGCACGCCAAGTCGTT
Organism: Gammaproteobacteria bacterium; assembly: GCA_016191285.1. Taxonomy (GTDB): domain Bacteria; phylum Pseudomonadota; class Gammaproteobacteria; genus CAIKBL01. The sequence goes on along the minus strand of JACPPA010000022.1, from coordinate 154,960 downwards.
TCTATTAACCGAAGCGCTGCGCGGCGAAGGTGGCCGGTTGTTGCTTCCGAACGGCGAACCCTTCATGCAGCGCTTTGACGCGCGTGAAGAACTCGCGCCGCGCGATATCGTGGCGCGCGCCATCGACTATGAAATGAAACGCCTGGGCTCGGATTTCGTCTACTTGGATATCACCGATAAACCCGCCGACTTCATTCGCTCCCACTTCCCGACGGTTTACAGTAAATGCCTCGAGTTCGGGTTGGACATCACCGCCCAGCCGATTCCGGTGGTGCCGGCGGCCCATTATCTATGCGGCGGCGTGATCACCGACATCAACGGTCGAACCTCGCTGCCGGGCTTGTTTGCGATCGGCGAGACGGCATGCACGGGATTACACGGCGCGAATCGCATGGCGAGTAATTCGCTGCTCGAGTGTCTGGTGACGGCCAAGTCGGCGGCGGCCTGCATCGAGGCCGAATTCGGCGCGGTGCCCGCGCTACCCGACGTCCCACCGTGGGATGACAGCCTGGTGACCGACGCCGATGAAGAAATTGTCGTCGCCCATAACTGGGACGAGTTACGACGCTTCATGTGGGATTATGTCGGGATCGTGCGAACCACCAAGCGCCTCGAGCGGGCGCGGCGCCGTGTGCATTTGTTGCGCGGAGAAATTAGCGATTTCTACGCCAACTTCCGCGTTACCGGTGACTTAATCGAATTACGCAACCTAGTGCAGGTCGCCGAACTCATTATTCGCAGCGCATTGAAGCGCAAAGAGAGTCGTGGTCTGCACTTCACGCTCGACTATCCTGACCTCGACGACAAGAACTACGCGCGCGACACTGTTTTGCGCGCCGGCGACTTTAGCTAATGCGTACGGACCACTTTAGCGCGTATCTGCCACCAGGGCCCGATGCGCTCGCTGATAAGGTCGTGTTGATCACCGGTGCGAGCCGCGGGCTTGGTCGCGCGCTCAGTGTGGCCTGCGCTGCGCACGGCGCTCAGATCCTGGTCCTCGGCCGCGACGTGCGGCGGCTCGAGGCGCTCGCGGACGACATCGAGGCGGCGGGGCATCATCCACCGGTGATCGTTCCGATGAATCTCGAAGGGGCGACCGTGGATGATTACGCAGCGATTGCCGCGCTGATTCGGGAACGCTACGGTCGCTTGGATGGTTTGGTGCTTAATGCCGCGGCATTAGGCGAAATGTCACCGCTCGAGAATTATGACTCGGTGATCTGGGCGCGCGTCTTTCAGGTCAATGTGCATAGCCAATTCTTGCTGCTCCGGCACTGTCTCCCGCTCCTTCGCGCGAGCGGTCGCGCGTCAATCGTCTTCGTGGCTTCGTCCGTCGGTCGGCGTAGCCGCGCGTATTGGGGTGCGTACGCCGTGTCAAAATTCGCCAGCGAAGGCTTGATGCAAACCCTGGCCGACGAACTCGGACCAGCGAACGGCGTGCGCGTGAATTCGCTCAACCCGCGCGCGCTGCGCACCCGCCTGCGCGCGGATGCCTATCCGGCGGAGGACTCGACTGCTCTTCCCGAGCCGCAGGCTGTAGCGCCCTACTTTGTGTATCTATTGAGCGAAGCGGCGACTGCCTTGCATGGCCTTGCGCTTGACGTTCCGCGGGTAGCCGACTGCTAAGGCGAATTGCCGCGGCAAAACTTCGCCGCTTTACCGGTCACCGATCCAGAGCGGCGTGCCCTGCCGAATCAGGCCGTCAAAGATTTGGCGAAAGCGCGTGATGTCTCCGACCTGGTGACCATCATGACGAGTCGGATTTCGGTCTTCGCACGCCATGCCGTATCGTGTCGACAGCTAACTCACTGAATTGGCTGACGTGAATTAGTTAGCGACCTTACCTGGCATAAATCTCGCTTCTCATCGTCTGCAGCTATTGCGAGGAGAGGTAGATGGCCAGTCAGGCTGAGTTGGCAACAGTAAAGGAACCGCTTATTCAGATCGGCGCGATGCCCTATTTCGCCCCCGCTACGAATGCGCGACGACTTTTGTCCGATTCGACGGTACTCCGCATTTCAAACGCGCTGCAATCGAGTCTATTCGTCAAAGATGTGATCCACGCGTTTAGTGGTGAAGCACGTCGCGTGGTGCGCCGCGCCGCGCTACGGTATCGCAACCGTGCGGATGATTTAGTGATTCAGGAAGGGCGTCAACAATTACATCGCTGCAGTTACGAACTCAATTTGCTCGGCAAATCGCTGGGCGAAATCAGTTTCATGCGCAATCACCCGTTCACCGGAGACGAACAAGCCTTATTCGAGGTAATGCTCTGCGCTCTAATCTATCCGCTGCGTAACGCGTTGCTGTACGAACGTGCGTTACATTCCGCATTGAAAGATCCGCTGACGGGAATCAACAACCGCGCCAGCATGGAGCAACACATCGAGCACGAAGTCTTGTCGGCCCTGCGCCACGCTACTCCGCTGTCGATGTTGATGATCGATATCGACCATTTCAAGTTGATCAATGATACCCACGACCATCCGGTCGGCGACGCGGTGTTAATCGCGGTGGCAAACTGTATTGCGCGCTGCACACGTGATAGCGACGTGGTGTTCCGCTATGGCGGCGAAGAGTTCGCGGTAATTCTGACGAACACCAAGTCCGCCGGCGCGCGGCTGCTGGCCGAGCGTATTCGTGGCGCGGTGGAAGAACTCGAAACCCGCGCCGGCGGGGCTAAGGTGCTGGTCACGGCCAGTGTCGGAATCGCGGAACTTGGCGCGGGCGATTCGAAAGTCGACCTGATCGAGCGCGCCGACACGATGCTTTATCGCGCCAAATTCCGTGGGCGCAATCAGGTCGTCGGCGCCGACGACTAACCCGCGCAAGGGCCGACGATATCTACTCGGCGGCCGCCTGCCGCAGGGCGTGACGATCGAGAATCGAAGTCGCCGCCAACGGCTTCGCGAGCAACGCAACCAACCCGGCTTCGTCGAGTATCGGGACCTTTAATTCACGCGCCTTAACGGCTTTTGAACCGGCGTCGATGCCCACGACCACGACGCTGGTTTTCTTCGAGACGCTGCTCGAAACTTTAGCCCCCACCGCCTGCAACCGGGCAGTCGCGTCGTCGCGCGTCAGACTTTCCAATGTTCCAGTTAAGACCACCGTCCAGCCCGCGAGCGGCGAGTCCGCCTTGCGCGGTTCAGTATTCGGCCAGTGGACGCCGGCAATGCGTAATCGCGCCAGGAATTCGCGATGTTCAGCGAGCGCGAAATAAGCATGGATGTGGTTTGCTACGATGGGACCAACATCCGGCACTTGTTCCAGCTCGGCGCACGACGCTTGCATGATCCTCTCTAATGATCCGAATTGTTCAGCGAGTACGTGCGCGGTCGCTTCGCCCACCTCTTTAATACCGATGCCATACAGGAGTCGCGGCAAAGTGGTTTGCTTGCTGGCTGCAATTGCCGCGAGCAGATTGGTCGCCGACTTTTCGCCTAGGCGCTCGAGTGCCACCAGCGATTCGAGCGTTAAGTGATAGAGATCCGCGGCATCTTTGATGAGATCAAGCGTAACGAATTGCTCGACCCATTTATCGCCGAGTCCTTCGATATCCAGCGCGCGGCGCGAGGCAAAATGGATGATGGACTGGATGCGTTGTGCACGTGCCTGATCGGGCACCGCGTCCGGCATGCCGTATCGTGTCGCGGTGGACGGACGCTGATCGAGCACCACGCGCACGATTTCCGGAATAACGTCGCCCGCGCGCCGAACGATTACCAGGTCGCCGATTCGAACGTCTTTGCGTGCGAGTTCGTCCGCATTGTGCAGTGTCGCGTTCGTGACCGTGACGCCACCGACCACCACCGGCGCTAAGCGCGCGACGGGGGTTAGGGCGCCCGTCCGGCCGACTTGGACATCGATATCCAAGACGCGCGTCGCGCGCTCTTCGGGGGGGAACTTAAACGCAATCGCCCAGCGCGGGGCTTTCGCGGCCTGACCGAGCATGGCTTGTGCGTCACGGCTATCTACCTTGTAAACAACGCCATCGATAGCGTATCCGAGGGTTGCACGGCGCGTGGCCATCGCCTCGTAATACGCGAGCGCAGCCGCCGCGCCTTGCACACGGCTGGTCTCGGGCGAGACTCGCAAGCCCGCCGCGCGCAACCATTGCAGACACTCAAAGTGCGAATCCGGTGGATCCCAGCCGTCGCAGGCGCCGATTGCGTAGCAGACCATTGTTAACGGGCGGCTCGCCGTAATTTTGGAATCGAGTTGACGCAAACTCCCCGCCGCGGCGTTGCGTGGATTAGCGAAGGTTTTCTCCCCGCGCTCGAGCTGCCGTCGATTAAGCGCGGCAAATCCGATCTCATCAAGATAAATTTCCCCGCGGACTTCCAGTAGCGCTGGCGGCTGTTTAACGTGAAGTAATAACGGCACTGCCCGAATCGTGCGGACATTGTCGGTTACTTCTTCGCCGGTTTCGCCGTCGCCACGCGTCGCGGCGCGCACTAATACGCCGGCGTCGTAAAGCAGACTTACGGCGAGGCCGTCGAGCTTGGTCTCCGCCGTATAAGACACTACTTCCACGCCAAGTCGGGTCGCGACCCGACGATCGAAATTCATAAAGTCATCAACCGTAAAAGCATTGTCGAGCGACAACATTGGCCGCGGATGCTGAACCGGGCGAAATTCGTGTGCGGCTTTGCCGCCGACGCGTTGGGTCGGTGAGTCGCTAGTCATTAGGACCGGATGTGCCGCCTCCAGCCCCTTAAGCTCGTTTAAGAGGTCATCGTACGCGGCGTCGGAAATCTCGGGATCGTCGAGAACGTAATACCGATGGTCATGGTGATTGATGAGTTGGCGCAGGCGCGCCGCCCGCGCCGCGTCTGACTCAGGCATGCGGGGCTGCAAAGCGCGCCGCCACGCGACGCATGCGATCGATGTTGGCACTATCGAGTACGGTGTTTTGATCGGCGAACAAGCTCGCTTGCAAGCCTTCGGCGAGTCGCTGGCCGGTGTTCAAGAACAATTCGAAGGCCACGGCGCCGTCAAGCGCGGCCGGTAAGCGCAAGAACATCACCAGACCGGCGGTCGTGAAACTCTCGATGCGTTGCAAATCGAAGGTGCCGGGCTCGAACATATTGGCTAAGCTGAACAGAGGCTTTTCAGTGCTCAGATCGCCCGCGCCATAGTGATGAAAGACGCCTGGATCGCCGTGCCGCATACCGACGGCATTGACCTGTCGTACGATTTGCGAGCCGGTGAATTCGGTCGCTTGCGGTGGCCGGAAATGCAGCACTAAAACCGCGGGCTCATCCGCGTCGCCTGCACTGCGCCCGCTCTCGTCGACGGTTTGATCGTGTCCATCGGCGCCGAAACCGAAACTCAATTGAGCCAGCGTGCGCCGAACTCGTCCCTTACGTGGGGTAGCGTGTGACTCGGACTCGGGTGCGGGCGGTGACGGTTCCGGTGTCGGTTGCGCACGCGCTCGGACTTCCTTGGTCACCCGCGGGAGTTCGGGTATTTGCTCGACAGTGCGCACACGCACAGCGATTATCTCGTCATCAACCGGGTCGGAATAGGCGCTTTCGTCGGCTTCAAACTCAGGCTCACGATCGCGCACGGGATTACGCCACCGTTTGCCGCGCCGCGGATAGGTTCGAATTTGATCACGGCGGCGACGTACGATGCCGACAAAATACACGCCCGCGACAATTGCTACTCCGATAAGCAGTAAGGCGAGACGCAAACCCCAAGAACTTTCGCTCATGGTGATTGGCGTTGATTTCGTATTGCAGGACTACCCGTGCGCATTAGCATTTGGCGGATGTTGCTCACGCGGTGGCGGCAAGCGCCACCGCCTCTTCCATATTGACGGACACCAGGCGCGACACTCCAGCTTCCTGCATCGTGACGCCAATCAGCTGCTCCGCGATTTCCATCGTGATTTTATTATGTGTTACAAATAAAAACTGCACGCGCTCCGCCATGGTTTTCAACATATCGGTAAGGCGTATCACGTTGGCGTCGTCCAGCGGCGCATCCACTTCGTCGAGCAGGCAGAACGGCGCCGGATTCAGTTCGAATAAGGAAAACACGAAAGCGAGCGCAGTGAGCGCTTTTTCGCCGCCGGATAATAAATGGATGGTGCTATTCCGTTTACCCGGCGGCCGCGCCAGCACCGTCACCCCGGTTTCCAACAGATCCTCACCGACGAGTTCGAGATACGCATGTCCGCCACCAAACAAGATTGGGAACGTACGTTGTAAACCAGTATTTACTTTATCAAACGTTTCTTTGAATCGCGTCCGGGTTTCTTTGTCGATCTTATGCATGGCGTCTTCGAGTGTCGTTAGCGCCTGTGCAAGGTCGTTACATTGATTATCGAGATAGGTCTTACGTTCGGAGAGTTGCGCGAACTCATCGATCGCCGCCAGATTGATTGGACCCAGCCGTGAAATTTTGGCGGCCAGCGTCTCCAGCCGTTCGCGCCAACCTTCTTCCGTCGCCTCGGCCGTCAAACTCTCAATCACTGCGGCTAGCGTGTGCGATTGTTGCCGCAGGCGCTCTTCCAGTTCTTGGCTGCGCACCTGTAAGGCGCGGCCTTCGAGTCGCGCTGTTTCCAATTCACGTTGTCGTTCGGCGACTTCGCGCGCGAGTTGAATATGCCGCTCGTCGGCTTCGCGTAACGCGGTTTCGCCAGCGTCCAGCGCAGTGCGGCTGTCTTTGAGCGCTGTTTCGAGCACTAACCGTTCGCGCAACGCGTGATCGAGCTTTGTGCGCAGCGTGCTTTGCGGTTCGGTGGCGTTGCTGACCGCGGTCTGTAATTCCTGACAACGTGTCGCGAGTTCCTGTCGCAGGCGTTGATTCCGCCCCAGCGCCAAGGTGAGCGAGGCGCCCGTCGAACGCAACCCCTCGAGTTTTAGCGAGACTTCGTGCCGCGCTTCACGCGCCACGCGCCAGGCCCCACGCACGGTGTCCAGGCGCGTTTGCAATTCACGCCGGCGCGCGCTTAAGTCATTACCAACGGTGGTGAGCCGGGCCAAGGTTGCACGGTGCTGCTGCACGCTGGCGCGGAGTCCCGACACCGCCGATTCACTATGCGCGGTTTGCTGGCCGAGCTGCGCGATTTGCGCCGTGATCGCTTGAATTCTTGAGGTCACCTGCGCGCGCTCGTTGTGGTGCACGGTTAGCGCGGTAGTGCTTTCGGCGCTGGCTTTCAGCGCAGTATGAATAGCAGCGGTAAGCTCGCGCTCACTCAGTTCAAGCTCGACCAACTCGCGCGCCTGGGTATCGAGTGCGAGTTGCTCGCGTTCGAGTTGCTCGCGTAAACGGTCGACGCGCGCGGTCAAGGCTTCCAAACTTCGTTGTCGAAGTAAGATGCCAGTTTCGACACTCTCCTGCCCCGGCACTTGGACCCAATTCGGGCCCACCCACACGCCGTCAGGCGTGATGGCCGATTCATGCACGGCGAGTCGCGACCGAATTCGCTCGGCAGTCGCTAGATCTGGCACCGCGTAGACACCGGCCAATAAACTGGCGCTCGACCACGCGCCTCGCACTTTGTCGCTGAGACGGGGGAACTCAAGGCTTGACGGTGCGGCCGGAAGATCGAGGCTTTCGACGCCGCCGAGTTTGAAAGCGGGTCGCGCACGAGCGGCGGCTGAAATCAAACGCGTGACCAACCCGTCCGCGCAGAGCGTCGCGAGCGGTAAGCGTAATGCCAACTCAACCGCCGCTTCCCAGCCAGTCTCGATCTCGAGTGTGCGAGCCAACACGTTAACGTCACTGAGATCGTTGACCCGCAACCAGGCGTTGATCTGTTCACGATCGCGCCCGAGCGCGGCGTCCTGCAGCGCTTTTAACGAGGCTTCCTGGCCCACGAGCTGCTGTAATTCGGAGCGTTCGCGATGTAATGCCGCGGTGCGCTCTTGAAGCGCTTGGCGTGCCACCTGGATTTGACTGCGGATGTCGTGTTGGCGGGCTACCAGGGCGTCGTGCTTGCGCTCGCGCGACTCAAGCTCGGCGGCTACCATCGCGATTTGGGAATCGAGCGGCGCGACATCAAGCTGCGCTCGTTCCGCGTGTAATTCCGCGGCGCGACGTTCTCCCTCCGAGAGTCCGGCTTGCAGCAATTCCAAACGCACCTGTTCGGCGTGTTCCAAACGCGCCGCCTCGGCTTGCTCTCGATTGAAATCATCCCACTGCGCTTGCCAGGTCTCGGATTGTTGTTCTGCCTGCTTAAGCGCTTCCGCGGCTTCGATCTCCGCGCCACCACGTTCGGCGTCCAGCGGTGACAAGGCCGCGAGCTCGATCTCGATGGCGCCTAATTTAGCCGTGTCGTCGTCAACCAAGCGTGACGTATCTTCCAAACTGCTCTGCGCGCGCGCGCGCTCCTGTTCCAATGTTTGACGGCGGTCTTCATTGTGCCGCAGGGTTTGCTCGAAGCCGGAGATTTCAGCGCTTTTGGCGTAGAACTGCGCTTGCCGCTGATTGAGTTCCTCGTTCGCGCGCCCATGCGTGACTTTGAGTTCAGTCTGCGTCGCTTCGACTCGGCGGAGCGCCGCGGTGGCGGCTTCGACGGCGTTCTCATGAGTGCCGATCAGTTGTTGTTGGAGTACCTGGGCCGCATTAAGCGTGCGCCAGCGAATACCGAGGAGCTCCGCTTCCAGACGCCGTTCATCGCCTTTCAATTCTTGATATTTTTCCGCCGCCTTGGCCTGCCGCTGAAGATGACTTAGTTGCTTGTCTAATTCCTGCCGGACATCGTTGACGCGGGCGAGATTTTCGTTGGTATGGCGAATTCGCGTTTCGGTTTCGCGCCGCCGTTCTTTGTATTTCGAGATGCCGGCCGCTTCTTCGAGAAAGCCGCGGAGTTCATCGGGCTTGGCCTCGATGACGCGCGAAATCATGCCTTGTTCGATCACCGAGTAGCCGCCGCGCGCGCCGAGGCCGGTCCCCAGAAAAACATCGATGATGTCCTTGCGGCGGCAGCGCGTGCCATTCAGGAAATAATTTGAAAGCGCGTCGCGAGTGACCGCACGCTTGATCGAGATCTCGGCGAACCCGGCGTAGGCGCCGCCAATCGCGCCGTCAGCATTGTCGAAGACCAGTTCGACGGTGGCCTGCCCCACCGGCTTCCGCGAACTCGAGCCGCTGAAGATCACGTCGGCCATGGAATCGCCGCGCAGGTGTTTGGCGGAACTCTCGCCCATGACCCAGATCATCGCGTCGATGATGTTTGATTTGCCGCAGCCGTTCGGACCGACTACCCCGGTGAGATTGCCGGGGAGGTATAAGGTCGTCGGGTCGACAAAGGACTTGAAGCCCGCGAGCTTTATTTTGGTAATTCGCATGCTTGCAGCATAGCGTATGCGGATCAGGCCGCCCAGACCTTGAAATCCCGGATTTCATTCGGATTCGAATCCATGATTCTTAAACGACTTCAATTCGTTACGCGCGGTGCTGGAACACCGCAGTCGAGCTGCCGTGTGTTATCGTGGGCCTGCAACTTAGGCCTGCGATAAAGGTTCTCTTCCGCATGACTACCGACCCCACCCGCGCACTCGAGACGTTTGTGAATCCAGCGTCGGCTCGCGATTACACTATTCGAATCGTGATGCCGGAATTCACCTGCGTTTGTCCCAAAACCGGCCAGCCGGACTTTGCCGAATTCGAGCTTGAATATGTGCCCGCGGCAAAATGTATTGAACTCAAATCGCTGAAGTTATACCTATGGTCGTTCCGCGCGGAAGGCCACTTTCACGAAGCCGTCACCAATCAGATTCTTGACGACATCGTCGCCGCCTGCCAGCCGCGTTTCGCGCGCTTGCGGGGGCGCTTTAATGTGCGCGGTGGGACCTATCCCACGATCATCGCCGAACATCGGGCGCCAGGGTGGATTCCACCCAGCGTGATTAGCCTGCCTTAGCGGCCCGTGCGGCGCCCACGGTATCGGACGTTAGGCTAGCGCCTGTGGTAGAGGGACCTTATGTCGGTCGTTTTGCGCCTTCCCCGAGCGGTGCGCTGCACTTGGGTTCGGTGGTCGCCGCGCTCGCCAGTTTCCTGCAAGCCCGCGCGCACGGCGGCGAATGGCTGGTGCGGATCGATGACATCGATCCACCGCGCACGCGCGCCGGCGCCGCGGATGCGATTCTGCGTAGCCTCGAGCGTCTCGGGCTCGAATGGTCGCGAAGCGTCACCTTTCAAAGTCACGCGCGCGCGCAACATCTGTCCGCCTGTCAGTGGTTGCTCGACCGCGAGTTGGCGTTTCGATGCATCTGCTCGCGCCGGCAATTGGTTAATCAGCACTATGCGGGCACCTGTCGCGCCCGTCATATCCTCGCCACGGTAAGACATGCGGTACGCGCGATCGGGGCATCGGCCGAATTTGAATTTACCGATGCCGTTCAGGGTCGGTATTCGCCGCCGAGCGGCACGGCGGCTGACGCCTTTGTGATCTGGCGGGCTGAGGATCTACCGGCGTACCATCTGGCTACGGTCGTCGACGATGCCGCGGCCGGTGTTACCGAAGTAGTTCGAGGGGCGGATTTATTAGAATCGACGCCGCGCCAACTCCATTTGCAGAAGTTGCTGGCGCTATCGTCACCCCGCTATGCGCACCTCCCCTTGGTGCTCGATCCAAATGGGTTAAAACTAAGTAAGCAGCGTGCCGCCGAGCCGATCGATGTCGCGGCGCCGGCGCACACCTTGGCGCGCGCCTTAAGCTTTCTGCGACACCCGCTGCCACCGACGCTATGCGCCGCACCGTCACCGGAAATCATTGCCTGGGCGGCCAACGCTTGGCGCCTGGAGAAGATTCCGCGCGCGCGCGGTCTAACTGAAATCGGCTTTGGCGGTCACCAACGCGGCGCGTAACTCGGCATATCCATGGACGGCCGGAATCGCTGGATGATCCCGACACACATTGTCCGGGGGGCCAAAGAACCAACTCCGGTCGGCCTCTTCGAGCATCGGCACGTCGTTGTACGAATCCCCCGTGGCCACCACCTTGAAATTCATCGCCTTGAAGCCGCGTACTGCTTGGCGTTTCGGATCGGGCTGACGCAAGACATAGCCAGTAATCCGCCCGCTCGCAACGACCTGTAACCGATGGCATAACAGCAGCGGAAAGTTCAATTTGCGCACCAGGGGCGCCGCCAATTCATAAAATGTATCGGAGACGATGGCAACTTGGTATTCGGTTCTAAGCCAAGTTAAAAACGCTAGCGCGCCGGGCAAGGGTTCGAGTTCATCCGCGGCGACTTGAATATCGCGGAGTCCAAGCTTGTGTTTGGCCATCAGATTTAAGCGTTGCGCCATGAGCTGGTCGTAGTCGGGGATTTCTCGAGTCGTTGCCCGTAGTTCCTCGATCCCGGTTCGTGCGGCTAATCCAACCCATATTTCGGGCACCAAGACTCCTTCAAAATCGAGACACGCGATATTCATAGAACGAAATTTCCCTCTGCCAACGACGAATAAAGCCAAGTAAATTGTGCACCGCCCGCGGCCGCGAGCCCGCTTGCTACGCGGTTAGTTTCTGGCGCGAACCTTAAGCTTGCTGCCGGGGCGCGGCAGTCTAGCAGGGCGACAGGCGTTAATGTATCGCGGGTTCGCGGGAAGATTCGAATCCGATTGATCACCGAATAAGCCAGCGCGGGACGACGCAAGCACTTTCTTACTGGAGTTCGTCCTATGATGTGCTGGCGCGACGACAGAGCGGATCAGAGTGAGCCAGCGATGCACGAGAATTTAAGCGTTAAGCGCCACGCCTACCTGTTAGCTGGACTGCTGATGTTCGGCGCGGACGCGCTGGGCGATATCGGAAAAATTTCCGCGGTCGCGTTGTTTAAAGATAAAGCCGTCATCAGCATCGATGGCAAGCAACGCAAGCTCCAAGTCGGTCAGATTAGCCCCGAAGGCGTCAAGCTCATCGCGGCCGCTGCTTCGAGCGCCGTGCTCGAAGTCGGCGGCCGTCGAATGGAACTCAAGCTCGACGGCAACATCGGCGGCATCTTTGAACGTGGCCAGGCGCCGAAGGTCATTCGGCTCGCGCCGGGCGCGAACGGACATTATTTCGTCGACGGTGCGATTAACGGCAATCCTGTATCGTTTGTCGTCGATACTGGCGCGACGAGCATTGCGATTAACAAGCATATTGCCAAGCGCTTAGGCGTGCTCTACCGCACCGACGGCAAGAGGGGTCAGATCGAAACGGCGTCTGGCGTGGTTAACGCCTACTACGTAACCTTCGACGCGGTAAAAATCCAAACGCTCGAGCTGCGACATGTCGAAGGCGTGGTGGTGGACGGCGATTTCCCCTCCACTTCGCTGCTCGGCCAGTCTTTTCTGAACCGCTTAAACATGCGTCGCGAAGGGATCCTGCTCCAACTCGAAGAGCGCTAGAGGTCTATACGGCTCCCGCTCAAACGTCGTAACAAAAACCGGGACCAAAATTCCCTAGGAGTGGAAGCGTGCGCGATTCCACATGACCTCTTGACCGCCGTCGGCGCGCGCAATGATGCGGGCCAGCACAAATAAGAGATCGGACAGGCGATTGAGGTATTGGAGCGCCCTAGCCCCTACGTCGGCCTGGCCTGTCAGTCCGACCAAGCTGCGCTCGGCGCGCCGGCAGACCGCGCGCGCGAAATGACACTGGGCGGCGGCAAGACTACCGCTCGGCAGAATAAATTCTTTTAACGGCGGGAGCGCGGCATTATGGCTATCAATCGCCGCTTCGAGCCTCTCGACCGCGCCGGCCGGGAGCAAACTCGACCCCGGGATCGCGACTTCTCCGCCGAGATCAAATAAATCGTGCTGAATTTCGAGCAGCAGTTGATTGAGCCCAGTGACGGCTTGGGCCGCGAGCAAAATTCCGACTGCCGAGTTGAGTTCGTCGATATCGCCGAGCGTTTGGATCCTGATATCCGTCTTGGCGGCACGCGAGCCGTCGCCAAGACCAGTAGTCCCGGCATCGCCTGTACGGGTATAGATTTTAGAAAGTCGATGACCCATGGCTTTAACCGTGCTGTGTCGCTGGTGGGCCGTGAACTCTACTGACGAGTCATGGGTCTGTCAAAACCCGTGAGGAGGCTGAAGTTGGCTGTTAGACTGTACGATGCTTTGACCTTCAAAATGAAAATACTAACCGCAGTCCAGGGATTAATATCGTGCAACTAGGCTTTCGAAATACACTTTTGCAACGCTACATCGCGGGTGAGTTCCTGCGTGCGTTTATGGCGATATTGGGCGGATTATTCGTTATTTACTTCAGCACGCGTTTTGCGTCCTATCTGGGCCAAGCGGCGGAAGGCAAAATTGCCCCGTCGCATATCTTCGAACTATTAGGGTTGCGCATGGCGGTGTCGTTACGCGATTTGATTCCGATGAGCTTGTATCTTGGCATTTATGCCGCGATTATTCGCATGCAACGGGATTCAGAACTCATTGCATTACGTGCGGCCGGTGCTGGATATTCGCTGCTACTGGTGACAGCCGCCAAAGTGGGTTTGATATCCGCGACCTTGGTCGCCGCGATGACGCTTTATGCCGAGCCGCGGGCCGAGCAAGCGCTACGCGAGATTAAAGATCAGACCGCGAATGAAGCAACGATTGCCGGCGTCCGCGCCGGTCGCTTCAAGGAAATCAGCGGCGGCAAACGAATTTTTTACGCCGAAAAAATCTCCGCTGACGAGAAATTGCTGCAAAACGCTTTCGTGCACGTGCGCGAGGGTGGTGATGTTGGCATTCTCCGTTCCGACAACGCCTATGTCGAAACCGATCCGAAAAACGGCGACCGTTTCGCGATATTCCTGGACGGCACCAGTTACGCCGGACGGCCTGGCGCGCTCGATTATGTGATCACGCAGTTTGGCAAGTACGCGCTGCGCATCGAAACGCGCGCACCGGCCGATTTATCGAATGAAGTGCTGTATATGTCGACGGGTGACTTGCTGCGCTTCGAAGCCGCCGGTTTTACCGCCGAACTGCAGCGGCGGATCGCCCTACCGATTGGGGCATGCCTGCTTCCGCTGTTGGCGGCGTTAATCGCCGCGACCGGCAACAGTGCAAATTGGCACCTGGGATTGCTGATTGCGGTGGCGGCGTATTTTACTTATAGCAACCTAATCGGGGTAATCAGTAACTTGACGCGCAAGGGCGCGCTGTCACCGGATTTCGGCTTTTGGTTGTTGCAAATAGTGGTCGTCGCCGTAATTGTGGTTTGGCATTTCCGGCAGCGGTACCCGCATGGCTGGCGACGCGCGCGTCGCGTCGCGACCACGTAGTCAATCATCGCTAGGGCCGAATTTCATGCTCACCAATTCCACTGAAGCATTACTGCGCACGCTGTTGGCCCAACAAATTCTTATTTTGGATGGTGCGATGGGCACCATGATCCAGCGCTACCGCCTGGATGAGACGGCCTTCCGCGGCGCGCGCTTTGCCGATCACGCATCGGATCTGAAAGGCAATAACGATTTGCTGACGATCACGCAGCCGGCGCTCATTCAGCAGATTCATGCGGCGTTTTTGGCTGCCGGCTCGCAGGTAATCGAGACTAATACGTTCAATTCAACCAGTATCGCGCAGGCCGACTACGGCCTCTCTAGTCGCGCTTACGAATTAAACGTGAGCGCCGCTAGACTAGCGCGCGGCTGTGCGGACGTCGCCGCTCGCGATGGCCTTCCGCGGTTCGTCGCTGGTGTGCTCGGGCCGACGAACCGCACCGCCTCGGTTTCACCGGACGTCCACGATCCAAGCTTCCGCAATGTCACCTTCGTCCAACTCCGCGACGCGTATCGCGAAGCGCTCGGCGGTCTGATAGAAGGCGGCGTCGATTTAATTTTAGTCGAAACTATTTTCGACACACTGAACGCCAAGGCCGCGCTGTTCGCCATTGAAGAGCATTTCGCGGCCACGGGTGTGCGTCTACCGGTGATGATTTCCGGCACCATCACCGATCGCAGTGGTCGTACGCTCACCGGACAAACGACCGCGGCGTTTTGGAATTCCGTTCGTCATGTGAAGCCTCTATTCGTCGGATTGAATTGTGCGCTGGGTGCCAAGGATCTTCGGCCGTACGTCGAGGAACTCGCGCGCGTTGCCGACACGTTTATCAGTCTGCATCCGAATGCCGGTCTCCCCAACGAATTTGGAGAATACGACGAAACGCCAGCGTATATGGCCGAAATCTTGCGCGAGTTCGCGGCTGCCGGATTCTTAAATATGGTTGGCGGTTGTTGTGGGACAACGCCCGATCATATTCGCGCGATCGCAAGCGCGGTTCGCGATTGCACGCCACGCCGCGTGCCCACGCTACCGCCCGTGTGTCGTTTGAGCGGTCTCGAACCGTTGAACGTGACGCCGACCACCGGATTTATCAATGTCGGCGAACGCACGAATGTCACCGGCTCGCCGAAATTTTCGAAATTAATCAAGGATGGCAAGCTTGAGGCGGCGCTCGAAGTCGCCAAACAACAAGTCGATAACGGCGCGCAGATCATCGATATCAACATGGATGAAGGTTTGCTGGACTCGGAAGCGTTAATGGTCGAATTCTTAAATCGAATCGCTTCCGATCCCGACATCAGTCGCGTGCCGATCATGCTCGACTCATCGAAGTGGAGCGTTTTGGAAGCGGGCCTGCAATGCTTGCAAGGCAAGGGCGTCGTTAACTCTATTAGTCTCAAAGAAGGCCCGGCGCGATTTAAGGAGCAGGCAACGCTGGTGCATCGCTACGGTGCGGCGATGATCGTCATGGCGTTTGACGAACGGGGTCAGGCCGATACGGCCGTGCGCAAGTTTGAGATCTGCGAGCGCAGCTATCGAATTCTGGTGGACGAAGTGGGAATCGCCGCTGAAGACATCATTTTCGATCCCAATATTTTAACGGTTGCCACGGGTATCGAAGAGCATAACGACTACGCGCTCGCGTTTTTTGAAGCAACGCGTTTGATTAAACAACGGCTGCCGCATGCGTTGGTCAGTGGCGGATTAAGTAATGTGTCCTTTTCGTTTCGCGGCAATAATCCCATACGTGAGGCGATGCATTCGGCATTCCTCTATCACGCGATCAAAGCCGGGCTGGACATGGCCATCGTCAATGCGGGCCAGCTCAGTATTTATGACCGAATCGCGCCGGAATTATTGGAGCGGGTTGAAGATGTGCTATTGAATCGGCGGCCCGATGCCACCGATCGTCTGATCAGTTTCTCCTCTGAAGTCAAGGCCGAGATTAAAACCAAGGATGGCATTGAAGAATGGCGCACTGGATCGGTCGGCGATCGACTCACGCACGCGCTCGTAAAAGGCATTGCCGACCACATCGTGCCGGATACCGAGGAGGCGCGTCTCGCTGCCGGGCATCCCCTGGATGTGATCGAAGGACCGTTGATGGCGGGCATGAATGTGGTGGGCGATCTGTTCGGCGCCGGCAAGATGTTTCTGCCGCAGGTCGTAAAAAGCGCACGCGTCATGAAAAAGGCAGTCGCGCATTTGATCCCTTATATCGAAGCCGCCAAGGCAAATGGCGAAAACCGCACCGCGGGAAAAATGGTGATCGCCACCGTTAAAGGCGATGTCCACGATATCGGCAAAAACATCGTGACCGTGGTGCTTCAGTGTAATAATTTTGAAGTCATCGATCTCGGCGTAATGGTCGCCTGCAATGACATTATCGATACAGCGATCCGTGAAGGCGCCAACCTGATTGGCCTGTCTGGACTGATCACGCCGT
This sequence comes from Gammaproteobacteria bacterium, assembly GCA_016191285.1. Classification (GTDB taxonomy): domain Bacteria; phylum Pseudomonadota; class Gammaproteobacteria; genus CAIKBL01. Next base: position 138,276 of record JACPPA010000022.1, on the reverse strand, counting down.
CGCTCGAGGAAATGACGTATGTCGCCGCCGAGATGGAGCGCCGGCGCCTGGATATTCCGTTATTAATCGGCGGCGCGACGACCTCACGCACGCACACGGCGGTCAAAATCGATCCAGCCTATTCCGGATCCGTGGTGCACGTTAAGGATGCCTCACGCGCCGTCGGCGTCGCGACTAGTCTCGTCAGTCGCGATCTCAAGCGTGGTTTTGTCGGGAAAACCAAGGACGAATACGCAGCCGTGCGCGAGCGCCATAAGCAGCGCCAAACCGGCATTGAATGGGTCAGCATCGATGACGCTCGGCGCAATAAATTCGACGCCGACTGGATGCATTATCAACCGCCGCGTCCCCACCATCTCGGCGTGAAGACTTTCGAGCGTTGGCCCCTGGAGGATCTGGTCGACTACATCGACTGGACGCCGTTTTTCGCGACTTGGGAATTGGCCGGTCGCTACCCGCGGATTCTGGATGATGAAGTGGTCGGCACCGAAGCGCGCCGCCTATACGCGGATGCACGACAGATGCTAGACGACATGGTGCGGACGAAGGCGTTGTGTGCCCGCGCGGTGGTGGGCCTATTCGCCGCCAATACTAACGATGCTGACGACATCGAGATCTATAACGATGAACAGCGGCGCGGTGAACTCGCGATCATTCACAGCCTGCGGCAACAACAACGCAAACCCGCCGGGCAACCCAATTTTGCGTTGGCGGATTTCATTGCGCCAAAAAGCTCCGGCACTATCGACTATCTCGGCGCGTTCGCCGTATCGACCGGATTCGGCCTCGAGCAGATAGTTGCACGCTACGAACAGGATCAAGACGATTACAACGCCATATTGGCGAAGGCCTTGGCGGATCGGCTAGCGGAAGCCCTGGCGGAACGCATGCATGTCTATGTGCGTCGCGAGTATTGGGGCTATGCACCGGACGAGGTTTATAACAGCGAAGCGTTGATCGCCGAGCAGTATCGAGGTATTCGGCCGGCCCCTGGCTATCCTGCCTGTCCCGATCACACCGAAAAGCCGGCACTTTGGAAGCTGCTAGACGTGGAAAACCGGACCGGCATCATGCTGACCGACAATTACGCCATGTACCCGGCGGCAGCCGTTTGCGGCTGGTATTTCTCACATCCGCAATCGCGCTATTTTGGCGTCGGCAAAATTAATCGCGACCAGGTTTACGACTATTCGCGGCGTAAAGGCATGGATCTGCGCGAAACCGAGCGCTGGTTGGCGCCCAATCTCGGGTACGAGCCGGACTAGGTGTCATGCGCAAGCAGACGCCAATCGCGGAGTTACTTCGCGCGACAGAAGCCACATCCGATATCGAAATCGCAGGTTGGGTCCGAACTCGCCGGGACGCCAAGGAGTTCTCGTTCCTGGAATTGAATGATGGCTCGTGCCTCGCCAATTTGCAGGCGGTACTCGATAGCGCATGTCAGGGTTTCGATTCGATTCGTGACGCGACGACCGGCAGCGCGGTTCGGATTCGCGGTGATCTCGTGACGTCACTCGGCAAGGGACAACGCTGGGAAGTACGCACCACACACTTAGAAATTGTTGGCCGCTGCCCAGAAGACTATCCGCTGCAGAAAAAGCGCCATGGCGATGAATTCCTGCGGACAATTGCTCATTTGCGTTCGCGCACTAATAAATTCGGCGCAATGTTTCGAATTCGCTCGCGCCTTTCCTATGCGGTCCATCAGTTTTTCCAAGACCGTGGGTTTCACTATATTCATACCCCCATCGTTACCGGATTGGATTGCGAGGGTGCGGGTGAAATGTTTCGAGTGTCGACGATCGATCCACACACGATCGCTACGCAAGGAAAATTTACTTACGCCGATGATTTCTTCGGCAAGGCAGCGCACTTAACGGTATCCGGGCAACTTGCGGTCGAGACCTACTGTCTGGCGCTGAGCAAGGTCTACACCTTCGGTCCCACGTTTCGATCGGAGAATTCCAATACCAGTCGACATGCCGCTGAATTCTGGATGATTGAACCGGAAATTGCCTTTGCCGATCTCGACGATGACATGCGCCTAGCCGAGGAATTCGTGCGTTATCTAGTCGCCTTTCTGCGCAGTGACTGCCGCGATGATCTCGCGCTATTCAATCAGTTCGTCGATCCGGAACTCGAGCAGCGGTTGGACAACATTCAAAACTCTGAGTTCGTGCGGTTATCGTACACGGACGCGATTGATATCTTGCTTAAATCGAACGTCGTTTTTGAATTCGCGCCACGCTGGGGCGCCGATCTTCAGTCTGAGCATGAACGCTATCTTGCCGAGCAACACTTCAAGGGCCCGGTATTCGTTCACGACTGGCCAACGGAAATCAAAGCCTTCTATATGCGCAACAATGATGACGGTCGGACGGTTGCCGCGATGGATCTTCTGATGCCTAAAGTGGGCGAATTGATCGGCGGGAGCCAACGCGAAGAGCGCCTCGAAACGCTTCAAGCGCGCCTGCTAGCGTTGGGATTCCGTCCGGAAGATTATTGGTGGTACCTGGACACCCGCCGCTTTGGAACCGCGCCGCACGCCGGATTTGGGCTCGGTTTTGAACGCTTTTTAATGCTGGTGACTGGGGTGAGCAATATCCGCGATGTGATCCCATTTCCTCGCACGCCCAATAATCTGGAATTCTAAAATTCAGATGATGATGGCCCCGTGGATCGCCTGCGACGCATCAATCAGGAATTGAGAGACGTCAACTATGAGTGCTACTGACTTGAGTTACGTATGCGGTACTGGTGCCCAACCGCTTAAATACCTCACCATCGGCCGCCTGCTGGATGACGCTGCGGCGCAGTGGGGTTTGCGCGAGGCCTTGGTAGTGCGTCATCAGCAAGTTCGCCTCACCTATTCCGAATTGCTCAGGCAAGTTGACGATCTGGCAGCAGGTCTAATCGCACTCGACCTCGTGCCCGGCGATCGCATTGGAATTTGGTCGCCGAATCGAGTGGAATGGGTCTTGACCCAATTTGCGACTGCCAAAGTCGGACTAATCCTGGTCAATATCAATCCAGCCTACCGCCTGAGCGAATTGGAATACGTACTCAACAAAGTCGAATGCCGTGCACTGGTGACCGCCAGTCAATTTAGGAGTAGCGATTACTTGGCAATGCTGCGGCAACTGGCGCCGGAACTGGCACGCTCCCAAGCCGGTGACCTGCAGTCGGTTACCTTGCCTCACCTTAAAATGGTCATTGCGATGGACGAAAGTCCACAACCAGGGATGCTGCGATTCGCCGATCTTGCCACTCTGGCTGGCGCCGCGGAGCGCGCGCAACTCGCAGAGCTCAGTGGCCGCTTGCAACCCGATGACCCAATCAATGTTCAGTTCACTAGCGGCACGACCGGCATGCCGAAAGGCGCAACGCTGACTCACTTCAACGTCATCAATAATGGGTATTTTGTTGGCCAAGCAATGCGTTTTACCGAATCGGATCGACTGTGCATTCCGGTACCGCTCTATCATTGCTTTGGCATGGTAATGAGTGTGCTGACCTGTGTCGCGCATGGCGCGGCGATGATATTTCCCGGTGAAGCCTTTGAGCCGCAGACCGTGCTCGCGACAGTCGCCGACGAGCGCTGCACGGCGTTGCATGGGGTGCCCACCATGTTCATCGCCGAACTCGATCACCCGGATTTTGGTCGCTACGATCTGACGAGCTTGCGGACTGGAATCATGGCTGGTGCGCCGTGCCCGGTCGAAGTGATGAAACGCGTGTTGAGTGAAATGCATATGCACGAGATCACTATCGCCTACGGCATGACCGAGACTAGCCCGGTAAGTTTTCAGAGCAGTCCGGATGATCCGCTCGACCGTCGCGTCTCTACCATTGGCCGTGTCCACCCGCATGTGCAAGTCAAAATTGTCGACATCGAGGGACGCACCGTGCCCTGCGGTACACGAGGCGAACTCTGTACGCGCGGGTACAATGTTATGCGTGGTTACTGGAACGAGGCGCTCAAAACGCAAGAAGCGATCGATGAAGCCGGCTGGATGCACACCGGCGATTTAGCCGTGATCGACAGCGCGGGATACTGCAATATAGTCGGCCGCGTAAAGGACATGATTATTCGCGGCGGTGAAAACGTGTATCCGCGCGAGGTCGAAGAGTTTCTCTATCGACACCCGAAAGTCCAAGAGGTGTCTGTGTTCGGTGTGCCGGATCCGCGATTTGGCGAACAAATTGCTGCGTGGATAAAACTACGCGATGGCGCCGCCGCGACTACCGACGAAATTAAAGCCTTTTGCCGCGACCAAATCGCACACTACAAAATTCCGTTCCACATTCGATTTGTCGACAGCTTCCCGATGACGGTCACCGGGAAAATTCAGAAATTTCAAATGCGCGACACGATGGTGGCGGCGCTAGATTTGGCGGCTCCGAAGACCGCTTGAAGGTCTGAAAAAAATAACGGACTCGTTGGGTGGGAATCAGTCCACCCAACGAACTCGTTTCCCATCGATGCTTATCCGCGTTCGGCGTTCCACTGCGCGAAGGTCTTGCCGCTCTTCGCCAACTTCTCGATTAGGGGCGCCGGTGTCCAATACAGATCGCCATAGCGTGCGCGGTATTTCTGCATGGCCGAATGAACCCGGCCGAGACCTAACGAATCCGCATATTGCATCGGCCCGCCGCGATAACGTGGCATGCCGTAACCGTGGCAATACACCACGTCGATATCACTGGGGCGCATGGCGATACCTTCGTCCAAAATCAACGCGCCTTCGTTAATCATTGCGATGAATAAGCGTTCGATAATTTCTTCGTCGGAGATTTCTAGCTGCGGAATTTTTAGCGCAGTAGCTTCTTGCCGGGCGAGTTTCATGACCTCGGGATCGGGCACCGGATTCCGCCCCTCGTACTTGTAAATACCCGCCCCTGACTTTTGACCGAGCCGACCCTTGGCGACCAGCAGTCCGATCATTCGGCAGTACGCCGGATCGTTAGGCTTGTCCTTCCATTCTTTGTTGAGTTTATCGAACACATCGAGGCCTGAAAGGTCCGAAACTCCGTGTGGCCCCATGGCCATGCCCCATTCGTAGACCACGCGGTCGAGCCGTTCCGGCGCAACTCCTTCGAGCATCATGCGCTGCGCTTCTCGAATGTACGGGAAATACATTCGATTGCCGACGAACCCAAAACAAACGCGGACTAAGACACCCATCTTGCGAATTGTCTTGGCCAACGCCATGCACGTTGCGACCACGTCCTTCGCGGTTTTCGCGCCGCGTACGATTTCGAGCAGCGTCATGACATTGGCAGGCGCGAAGAAGTGCAGCCCGATAACATCTGCCGGGCGCTTGGTGGAGGCAGCTATTTCGTCGACATTCAAGGTCGACGTGTTGCTGGCTAGAATGGCCCCCACCTTACAGACTTCATCCAGTTTTCCGAACACTTCCATTTTTACCGCCATCGTTTCGAACACCGCTTCAATCACCAAGTCGGCGTCCGACAGATCGGCGTAATTCAACGTCGGTTGGATCAGCGCCATGCATTTATCCATCTGCGCCTGGCTGAGCTTCCCTTTCTTGACCGGGCCCTCGTAATTGCTGCGGATAATATTCATCCCGCGATCGAGCGCTTCTTGATTGACCTCCTTCAGAATGACCGGAATGCCAACGTTCGCGAAATTCATCGCGATCCCGCCGCCCATCGTGCCGCCACCAACGACTGCTACCTTTTTGATTGTACGCGCTGGCGTATCCTTGGGGACGTCTGGTATTTTCGCGACTTCGCGCTCGGCGAAGAATAAATGGCGCTGTGCTTTTGACTGTGACGAGTTCATGCATTGCATGAACAGCTCGTTTTCGCGCTTAACGGCGTCGAAATATGGAAGCGAGACAGCGGCTTCAACGCACTTCACAATCTGCTCAGGCGCAAAAAAGCCACGGGTATCGCGGGCGATCGATTTGCGATAATCGGCGAAGAAATTCGGCGTTAGGCTGGCCGCATCGATCTTGATATTGCGAATGACACGCGGCCCTTTGCCGCCCTTCAGCAACTCCTCGGCGAAGGCCACGGCGCCTGCTTTCAGGTCGCCGTCGATTACCTGATCGACAATGCCTTTTTGATGCGCGGCCGCCGCGGATAGCGGCTTTCCGCTAATCATCGCGTCTAGCGCAGTCCGCACGCCGGCCAAACGGGGCAGCCGCTGCGTGCCGGTCGCGCCCGGCAGTAGTCCTAACGACACTTCAGGTAAACCAACCTGGGCACTGGCAACCGCCACTCGATAATGGCAAGCCATGGCGGTTTCGAGCCCTCCACCCAAGGCCGTGCCGTGAATCGCGGCAACTACCGGCTTGGTGCAATCCTCGATTTGATGGATGACTTTCGGCAGCCAAGGTTCTTCGATCGGCTTATCAAATTCGGTGATATCGGCGCCGGCGATAAAAGTCCGGCCGTTACAAATTAAGACGGCGGCCAGGGCGGCGGGGTCCGCCATAAACGTTTGAAATGACTGCGCGAGGCCCTGACGGACGGGTAACGAGAGCGCATTCACTGGCGGGTTATCGACCATGATGATGGCGATACGCCCGTCACGCGCGTAGCTAACTACCTCTGACATTGCTCGAGTTCCTTACTTTTGTGTGGCCTTGCGGCTGATTTTCGGAGCGGTTTGAGGCGTTAGTCGACCCCGAAACCGAGACTAAAAGTGGAGGCCAGTATAGCTCACTGTAATGCGTCATTCGTGAGTCGATTCCGATGCCCAAAGTGGTGCTGCAATTTTCGCTCGAGCGCCTTCATTCGACCCGCGCTAGTACGTCGCCAAGGTGAAAAGAGAATCATCTTTAAGGTAGCGTTTACATAACGTCCACGGTAATTATAATTAACGCATACGTCAGTATCGAGAAAATCCATGACGGGTTCTGAATATTCCATTAGCGACCTATCGCAGGCTTTTATGGTGACCCCAAGAACTCTAAGGTTCTATGAGCAGAGAGGCCTTATAGTTCCCCGAAGACAAGGTGTTACACGCATATACTCAGAAAAAGATAGAGTTCGTTTGGAACTTGCGTTACGCGGTAAGCGTCTCGGGTTTTCATTAGAAGAAATCAAAGAAATCATAGATATATATGAACCTAAGCAAGCCGATGACCCGCGCCAATTGATCTTCTTACTCAAGAAATTACATGAGAAGAGAAAGGATTTAATTAATAAATTTAACGATATAAAGGAAACCTTAAATGCAATGGATGCCGTTGAGGAGCGCGCGCTCTCGGCGCTAGGAAAGCGCCAAGGCGTGCGAGCCTCCCAGATGCCACTCGACTTAATCTAACGTAAACGTAATCCTAGATTACAAAATGATCTCTAAAACCTCAGTTAAAGTAAGTTACGAATCTATGACAGCGTTCAAATCCACGGTTGATCCGCGGGCGCCAACCTACCTCCAAAACTTCGCGACGATGACCGCTGTCGTTGCCGAGCTGAAACAGCGGGTCGGAGAGAGCAGTCTTGGGGGCGGTGCGCTAGCCCGCGAAAAGCATCTCAGCCGCGGCAAACTGCTTCCGCGTGAACGGGTGGCGGTCCTTGTCGACGCGGGAAGCCCGTTTCTCGAGCTCTCGCAGCTCGCGGCCTTCGGCATGTATAAAAATGAAGTGCCGAGCGCCGGCATCGTCACTGGCGTTGGTCGGGTTAGCGGTGTGGAGTGCCTGGTGGTTGCCAACGACGCTACGGTTAAGGGCGGCACTTACTACCCTGAAACAGTAAAAAAGCACCTGCGTGCGCAGGAGATTGCGCGCGAAAATCGCCTGCCGTGTATCTACTTGGTGGACTCCGGCGGCGCGTTTCTTCCGAAGCAGGACGAAGTATTTCCGGACCGGGAGCATTTCGGCCGGATTTTCTACAACCAAGCGACGATGTCGGGTTTAGGGATCCCGCAGCTGGCGGTCGTCATGGGATCGTGTACCGCCGGTGGCGCCTATGTGCCCGCGATGTCCGACGAGTCCGTCATCGTGCGCAATCAAGGCACCATATTTCTCGGTGGACCACCGTTAGTAAAAGCCGCGACCGGTGAAATCGTGACCGCCGAAGCGCTTGGGGGTGCGGACGTGCATTCACGCAAATCCGGAGTCACCGATCATTACGCCCGGAATGATGCCCATGCGCTGGAAATAGCGCGCAGGATGGTGGCCAATCTTAACCGTCACAAACAACTCGCGCTCGACGTCGCGGACCCAGAACCGCCGCGTTTTGCGGCCGACGAACTCTATGGAATAGTATCCACCGATCTGCGTAAACCTTACGATGTTAGGGAAGTGATCACGCGCATCACCGACGGCAGTCGCTTCGATGAATTCAAAGCACTCTATGGCACCACCCTCGTTACTGCCTTTGCCCGCCTGCATGGTTATCCCGTCGGCATCATCGCGAACAACGGTATCTTATTTTCGGAATCGGCCCTAAAAGGCGCGCACTTCATCGAGCTTTGTTGCCAACGCGGAATCCCTCTCGTGTTTCTGCAAAATATCACAGGCTTCATGGTCGGTTCGAAGTACGAAGCAGGCGGCATTGCGAAAGATGGCGCGAAATTGGTCACCGCAGTCGCCTGCGCCAAAGTGCCGAAATTCACCGTCATCATTGGTGGCAGTTTCGGCGCGGGAAACTACGGGATGTGCGGCCGTGCTTATAATCCACGATTTTTGTGGACCTGGCCCAACGCCCGCATTTCCGTGATGGGTGGAGAACAAGCGGCGGCGGTTCTCGCCCAAGTGCGACGAGATAACCGGGAAGCCCAAGGACAAACCTGGTCCGCCGACGACGAGGAGCAATTCAAGGCGCCGATTCGCGCGCAATACGAAGCACAAGGTCATCCGTACTATGCGACCGCTCGCCTCTGGGACGACGGGATCATCGATCCCGTGGATACTCGCTCCGTATTGGGTCTGGCAATTTCGGCCGCGCTTAACGCGCCAATAGAACGAACGCCGTTTGGCGTTTTTCGGATGTGAGGCACGGCGCATGTTCAAAAAAATACTAATTGCGAATCGTGGTGAAATCGCCTGCCGAATCATACGTACTGCCCGTCGACTCGGGATCAAAACGGTAGCGGTGTATTCCGAAGCAGATGCGGGCGCGCTGCACACCCGCTTAGCGGATGAAGCGTTTGCAATTGGTCCAGCGCCGTCCGCGCAAAGTTATCTCGACGCAGCAAAGCTAATCGCTGTAGCGTCTGTCGCTGGCGCCGAAGCGATTCACCCCGGTTATGGATTTCTGTCCGAAAACGCGGAATTCGCGGCGACCATCGCTGCAGCGGGCATCACGTTCATTGGGCCTGATGAAAAAGCCATTCGCATCATGGGTTCCAAGAGCGAAGCCAAAGCACTGGTGGCCCAACATGATGTGCCGCTAGTTCCCGGATATTACGGGGCTGATCAATCGCTCTCTCGATTGATCAGCGAAGCACGTATGGTTGGACTGCCGCTCCTGATCAAGGCAATAGCGGGGGGCGGTGGCCGCGGCATGCGAATTGTGCGCGACTTCGCTGAATTCGAAGCGGCGCTCGCCTCTGCACAGCGGGAAGCGCAATCCGCCTTTGGTAACGCGACGGTATTGATTGAGCGTTACATCGAGCATCCGCGCCATATTGAAGTGCAGGTGTTTGGTGACAAGCATGGCAACCTTGTACATCTCTTCGAGCGCGATTGTTCGTTACAACGCCGCCACCAAAAGGTGATTGAAGAAGCACCGGCCGTGCTGCTGACCGAGGCCCAGCGTGCAACCCTATTCGACGCGGCTTTGCGCGCCGCGCGTGCGGTCGACTACGTGGGTGCCGGTACGGTCGAATTCATCATCGATCGGCAAGGCGCGATCTATTTCATCGAGATGAACACTCGGTTGCAAGTCGAGCATCCGGTGACCGAACTGGTGACTGGCTTTGACCTGGTCGAATGGCAACTGCGCGTCGCCGCTGGAGAACCATTGCCGGTGCGCCAAAGTGAAATTTTGTGTCGCGGTCATGCCGTTGAGGTGCGCCTGTACGCGGAAGATCCGGCGCATGATTTTCGAGCGTCAATCGGCGAGCTTGTACATCTCAGATTCCCCGACTCAAGTGACTCTGTACGGGTTGATACCGGCGTCGTGTGCGGTGATTCAGTAACTCCGTATTACGATGCCATGGTGGCGAAAATCATCACCAGAGGTCGCGACCGCGCCGAAGCATTACAGCAAATGCGCGCATGCCTCGCCGAGACTGAAGTAGTTGGCGTTAATACCAACACTGATTATCTACAACGAATCCTCACGCATCCTCGGTATTGTACGGGCGGATTCAATACCCATTTCGTGGAAGACGAACGTGCGAGTCTTACGCTGGACACCAGTACAACGTGCGTTGATGCACTGCTATTGTTGGCCGCCGTCTATCAACACGCCGAAAACGCACGGATACGACAAGCCGAGGCGGCCCGAAGTGCCGAGCCGCATTCGCCATGGGTGATGCTCACCGGATTTAGAATCAATGCGGCATCGACCTTCGAGTTCGAATTCAAGACGAAATCCGGCAACATAACGGTCGAAGGCACGAAAGCGGCCACCGGTTGGAGCACCACGGTAGCCGGCAGAAATTTTGAGCTGCTTGATTACTCGCTCGACGGCTCGACTTTGTCGGCGCGCTGCAAGGACCGTACGTTGCATGCTTCCATCGTGCGGTCGCGCGACGAACTTCATGTATTCTTTGAGGGCACTCATTACTGCGTGCAGCAAGTCGATCGTCTACACAGCCACGATGACACTGAAATCAATACCGGCGCGCTGATAGCGCCAATGCCCGGCGCGATCACTTCTGTGATGGTAAAAGTCGGGGATCAGGTCGCACGCGGTGCGCCACTGTTAATCCTTGAAGCGATGAAAATTGAGCACACCATTACCGCTCCTTGCGCGGGCACCGTGAGCGAGATCCGATTCAGCATCGGAGAACAGGTGACGGCTGAAGGCGTTGAGCTCATTAAAATCACACCAAACGAGTCCGCTGCCACCTAAGCGATCGCGAAACCACTAATGACCAATCAACCCACTCCGGAAGCAGCAGCGCGCGCGCTGCTACTCGCGTGCTACGACGGCGTGTTGTCGACGCTGTCCGTCGCCTTTCCCGGCTACCCCTTCGGCTCGGTCGTCCCGTTTTGTCTGGATCGCCAGGGCGCGCCGGTGATCCTTATTGCGGATATCGCACAACACACAAAAAATATCCGCGGCGCGCCACGCGTATCCCTAATCGTGTTTGATCGTGGCGCGCCAGATCTCCAAGCAAATGGTCGTCTCACCTTACTCGCCGACGCCACGGAGGTAGACGCGCACGATATCGATACCGCCGAGCGTTACTATCGCTTCTTCCCCGGCGCGCGCGGCTACCATCAGACTCACGGCTTTCAATTCTGGCGATTGTCACCGCGACGCTTGCGCTTTATCGGTGGCTTTGGCGCCATTCACTGGCTTGAACCCGCGACGGTATTGCCAACGAACCCGTTCTCCGCCGCACAAGAAACGTCGATGGTCGAGCATATGAATGCCGATCATGTCGAAGCGATGCGGCGCTACCTCACCCCGTATCGCGACGCGATTAATACCGGGCACGAGCCGCGATTTGCAGGTTGCGACCGTGACGGTTTCCATCTGCAGGTTGGAGATCGCGTGATACGAATTGCGTTCGAAGCACCCGTTGAATCCCCACTAGAGGTACGTAAAGCACTGGTCGCGCTAGCGCGTCAGTAACGTAACGAAGGGACTGGGAGTCTCTGCTACTCGATGACCCGCGCTGCGTGAATCTGAAGTCCCTCAAGGTAACATTCGTAACCCTTCGGCATGCGACGCGATGCCGACTCCGCGTCGTCGATGGTGCCAACGATTCGTACGTAACGAATATCATCGGTGTCGACGCGCATTCCCGCACTAATCTTCGCGGTATCGGGTTTTGATAGCTTCAAAGCCACCGCGCGTTGACAGACGAGTTCGGCACAGGCTAGGAACTGTCCGTCATCGCGGGGCGTGCCGCAGTTTTTGACTTCCGCGATGCGCCCGTCGCGCCACACTGCCGAAGGCCGGCCGGCATCCTGTAGAGTCCTAATCCAGTAAGCTCCGGCGATCAGAGCCATAGCAACCACGCAGGTACCGATCACACGTGGTGTCACCATCGTTGCTAACGCTTAGGCATTAACGTCGATGACTACGCGTCCTTTGATCTTTCCAGCCAGAATTTCCTCCGCCAAGGCCGGTACGCGCGCCAGCGGTTCCGTGATGGCGACGCTGGCTAACAATTTAGTATCGATTAGTTCGGCCAATGCGGTCCAGGCGCGCACGCGCCGTGGCATCGCGCACTGCACCGAATCGATGCCGCGCAAGGTCACGCCGCGGAGAATAAACGGCATGACTGTCGAGGGCAGACCGACGCCACCGGCCAATCCACACGCGGCGATCACACCTTCCGATTTGGATTGCGCCAGCATGGTGGCGAGGGTCGTAGCGCCTACGCTATCGATACCACCAGCCCAACGTTCTTTTTCCAATGGTTTGCTCTCGCGCGCGAGTTCATCGCGTCCGACAATTTCGCTCGCGCCTATTCCTTTTAGATAGTCGGCGAGTTCCGGTCGTCCGGTTACCGCGGCGACACGGTAACCGAGCTTTGCCAGCAGCATGATGGACACCGAGCCCACGCCGCCCGCCGCGCCGGAAATTACAATGGTTCCGTCAGCAGGTTTTACGCCGTGATCGATCAACGCATGCACGCTCAACATGGCGGTGTAGCCAGCGGTGCCGATGGCCATCGCATCGAATAAGCTCAACGGCGCAGGCACTCGCACCAAAAACTCAGGCTTCACACGTTGTTGCTGCGCGTAGCCGCCGTTGTGGTCTTCGGAAAGGCCGTACCCATTCACGAGGACTCGATCGCCCACGGCCCATTGCGCAGCACGCGATTCGCGGACGGTGCCCGCGAGATCGATCCCACACACCAGCGGCGTGCGACGACAGATGCGGCCCTTGCCGGTGACTGCCAAACCATCCTTATAGTTAACGGTTGAGTAAGCCACATCGATTAGGACCTCTTCAGCCGGCAGGTCGGCGCGCGATAGGATTTTGAGCTCGCCTTTGGTTTTGCCGCCACGATCTTCAGCCACGATGGCACGGATGGAATCAGTCACTTCGAATTCCTTCTATAAATTAATCGGGATACACCGGTATTGACCCCTATAGTACCTAAAGACAGCGCCGTATAATCCCCGCATGAACACGCAAATCTGGGACCCCGCACGCTATCGTCGCGATGCGGGATTTGTCGCGGCGCTCGGCGCGCCGTTGTTAACCCTTTTAGCGCCCGGCGCCGACGAGCGTATCCTGGATCTGGGTTGTGGCGATGGGACACTGACCCAACAATTGGTCGCCAGTGGCGCGACGGTCGTCGCCGTTGATGCCAGCGCTGAACAAATAGCCGCGGCGCGGGCGCTGGGGCTTGATGCGCAGGTCGTCGATGGGCATGCCCTGCCCTTTCAACGCGAATTCGACGCGGTATTCAGCAATGCCGCCCTGCATTGGATGCTCAAGCCGACCGCGGTCGTTGCCGGTATTGCACGCGCGCTTAAGCTAGGCGGCCGCTTCGTCGCGGAAATGGGTGGCTATGGCAATGTGGCGAGCGTCGTCACCGCGTTCGAACACGAACTGGCACGCGCTGGCATCGACGCGACGAAACATAACCCTTGGTATTTTCCAACGCCGGCCGCGTATAGCGCGCTACTCGAAGCAGCTGGATTCGAGGTCTTGGCGATCGACTTGTTTCAACGCCCCACGCCGCTGCCAGGTGACGTCGTCGATTGGTTGCAGTTGATGGCGCAAACATTCACCGCTGCGGTTCCGAAAGCCGACCAACCGGAATTGATCGCGCGCGTGCGCCATCGATTAGAGCCCACGGCTCTACGCCAAGACGGTGTGTGGGAACTGGATTACGTACGCCTGCGCGTCCACGCGCGATTGATTGCGGACGTCGCGTGATGCCCCTAACCGGCGGCTGCCTCTGTGGCGCGGTGCGCTATGAAGTCACCGGTGAGGCGCGGGAGGTGTTCTTTTGTTATTGCGGGCAATGCCGCAAAGCCCAGGGCACACCCTTCGTCGCCAGTGTGCCCGTGGCCGTGACCGACTTTCGCCTGATGCAAGGCGCGGATGCGCTCAAAGGATTCCGGGCGACACCGTCAAAAGCGCGCTACTTCTGTGGCCATTGTGGATCGCCGATCTACAGTCAGGTCGATGGGAATAATACCGTTCGGATCCGCGCCGGCACGCTCGACAATCGACCGTCATTACAGCTTAAAGCACATATTTACACCGCGGATAAAGCGTCGTGGTACACCATTAACGATCCGGCGCCGCAGTATGCCGCGCGCGAGCCAGGCCGCGATTAGGTACTACTCAGTCGGCGCCCCAGGCAACACAGCGCCGTATTCATCCACGAACGCCATATCCCCAAGCGGCCGGCGCTTGAGTTTTTTCGGGAAGGGCTTTACTGGCCAACCGAGGGTGACCATCGCTGCCGTGGAAATATCTTCCGGGATTTTCAGTAGCGCTTTTACCTTCGGTTCTTCCGCGCACAGCAAAGTGGTTAAAGCCGTTCCAAGCCCCGCTTCGCGCGCGGCAAGTAGAACATTTTGCACGGCCGGATAAACCGAGGCGCCACCGACGATGCTGAGGCGCCCGAGCTGGTGATCGGTGGGATGAACGTCCGCCAATCGCATGCACACCACCAGCATGACCGGAATGCCTGCCATGTGGTGCGCGAAGTAATCGGCATTGCCGAGCAAACTGGGCGTGGCGCCGATCCGTACGCTACCCGAGCGGTACCCTTCGAAATAGGTATTCCAAATCGGTAGATAAAGAGCCTGCAGTGCTTCTTTCTTGCGGCGATCGCGGACGGCAATGAAACTCACGGGTTGGCGATTCCCCCCGGTTGGTCCCCAGCGTGCGGCGTCCAGCACTTGTGCGAGCATGGCGTCGGATACCGGATCGGGTTTGTAGAAGCGGCATGTGCCGTTCGTCCGCATGATGTCGAGTAATGTCATTTCGTCCTCTTGCACAGACCGGGATGAAGCGGTTAACCGGAATCGGCCTCCGCCATGGGACTACGCTGGCGGCGCTTGAACTCGCCGACGTAAGCGCCGCTTCGCGAATAATGCCTGCCGCTCGGCTGCGAGTCACGCGTGCTACGGCGCGACCGGAGTGAAGGAACTATTGCGGCGGTAGCGGCGCTATTCGCCGCACGGTTGACGCAAGACTCGTTTGTACTTCACGCGCGTCGTAAGCGTTGATATTCGCCGCCGGCTTGGCGCCCTTGAACATCAGTACGTAGGCTTGGGCTTTGTAGTTCGTGATCGGCGTTGACGTGCCGGAGGCGAAACCGCGATACGGCCAGAAATGCGGCAAGAACGGATCGAAACTGTCGTAATCCGTTAAAGTTTGAAGATAATAGGTATTAGCTTCCGTGTCGTTGCCCGAGAGTACGAAATAATCGAAGCCTTGGCTTATGGTGAGCTCGGCACTACGAAACAACAGATAGTTTTCGACTTCTTCGCGCGGCGTGATGCTGTTGCCGGCAAAAGTCACCCGATAACGATTGGCTTCGATGCGCTGTTCGCTAAACCCGCCGTTGGGTTGCAGCGGTTGATAAGGCGTCTGCAGCGGCGTCGCGCATCCGACCAGCAACACGGCGAGCGCCAGGCCGATATTCACCACCAACCGGGGCAAGTTGCACCACGTCGTTTCGCTCACACGGTCCATCCTCGTACCTTATGCTTCGGTACCCTAACCGACGCTGAATTCATACCACGCGGCCATGGTGGCGTCGCGATCTTCAGCGAAGTTCGCGAAAATCGAAATCATCTTACTCTTTCCCCTAACGCGGAGAGGCCGAAATGCCTTACTCTGTGCACTTCATTCCTAATCCCGTTGGAAGAGAAGGACTATGGCAAAGCCGAACTATGCATTCGCCAAGCGTCAGCGCGACCTAGCAAAAAAACAGAAGAAGGAAGAAAAGAAACAGCGGAAAACGGGAACCGCCGATACGCAATCCGAAACGCCCCCGTCCGCGCCGCCTGACGAGGTGAAGGCCGACGCCTAATAAAGGGGATTAATTTTTTTCGCGCAGACGGTTCGCGCGTTTTGGCGGCGCGTAGCGCCGGCCACAGAGCGTTGTTACACTTGATTCGAGATCTACAGCGGTAATCGGCGCCATGACTGCGACCAAACCTCGCCTGCCTTATACCTACGATGATTATCGCACCTTGCCGGAGGACATGTCGCGGCGGTATGAACTCTTGCATGGAGATCTCTACAGGGTTCCGGCGCCGACTACTCGACATCAACAAATATTGAGCACCCTGTATTCCCTGGTGCGACTCCAGGTGAACAGTCACCAACTGGGGACGGTGTTATTCGCCCCGGTCGACGTGATCTTGGGGCAAGGCGACGCGCGCGAAGTCGTGCAGCCCGATTTGATGTTTGTCGCCGCCGATCGTCGCGACCTGGTTAAATTGCAAGGCATAGTCGGGCCGCCAGACTTGGTCGTCGAAATCCTTTCCCCCGGTACCGAAGAACGCGACCGCGGCTACAAACTGAAGATGTATGCGCGTCATAACGTCCCCGAATACTGGATCGTCGATCCGGACACGTGCACGATCGATATCTATAGCGCCGGACCGGCGGAATATCTGGCGCCAATCCGGTATCGCGACGGCGAGGTAATGACGTGCGCCCGGTTGCGAGAACTCCGACTCTCCCTTCGCGACATTTTTGCCGATTAGGAGCGCGGCCATCGAACGCGACAGCGATGGATATTGACGCCGGCGTATCCGGCGAACGTCCAGCGAGCGGTGACGATTTAATTTTTCGGTCAATTCGGTGGCTGTCCCGACTTTCGTTTGTTTAGGCGAACTCCATCAACCACGCATGCTTTACTGATGCGGCATGCCGATCGGTACGTTTACTGAATAAACGAAACCCCGGCACCGTTAGCCGCGTGATTGGACGCTTTCGAATACGGGTCGGCAAAAGCCGTAACAGCGCCCTTCCCTGGACGATGCCATTTTTCGCGCAATGAGGTCATTGGTCGTTCGAAATAGTGGTACAGCAGATATGATCCGGTAACAGTAATAAACCAATAAGACATGTATTTTGTCGCAAGCGTCAAACTTTGATCGCAGCGCCAACAGAAATGAGAAAAGGTACGCATGACGAGCGGAAGAATAACGTCCTGAACTGGCGTGAAGTTAAGTAGATACATTGAATAGGACGTAACGCTAATGAACGTGAATATGCGAACTGCAAACCCTGAAGTGCGCCGCCACGATGAAAGCACGGGGAGCATTAGCAAGGTGCCGACGGCGGTTCACGTAGTTAACGTAGAACATGCTATGAGTCAGATAAAACTTATCGATCAATAGGAGCGCAATGCCCAAAACCAAACCTTTCCCCGCGAAATCACGCCAAAATCGCTCGCGGTATAGGCTTAAATACGCGCCAAATACGCCAAACATCAGGCTATCTAACCGGGTTAGAACAGTTTTTCTCTGCGCCCCGTCCCAGGCCTCCAAGGTTGTATAGTTAAAATGATGGGCGCGGTAGAGTCGAAACGCAGTGACCAAAACGATTACCGCGACTATTAAAAATAATATCAGGCGGTGCCGGTTGATGTTGCGCAACCTGGTCGACAGATATAACGGAATTGGAATAACGAGATAAAACCATTCCTCAACCGCGAGACTCCACGCCTCGGAAAAAAAATCAGGATGCGGCGATACGATGTTCTGCAAAAAAAAGAAATACGGAGCCGGATTAGCGGTTTTAGGTAGCCCAAGAAAATCGAATGAGATTATGAGAAATATCAGGACCGCAAAGTAATTCGGCAGCGTTCGAAACCATCGGCGCACCCAGAACTCAACAAGCAGTCGCCCGTCGAATTCATCTTTTGTGACCGTTCTCAACAAGATTCGGCCGATCAGAAACCCGCTCAACACGAAAAAGATTGTCACGCCGTCGAACACCGGCAGCATATAAAGGCTTTTTGAGACGGAGTGCCCGATAAGGTATACCCCGTGGCCCCAGACAACAAAAAGCACGGCAAAAGCTCGTAACACGTCGAGACCGAAGACTCTGTTTTCGCCACTTTTCATGAAAATAAAATTACCCCGGGAACCAGACCAATCGCCAACATAGAGTCGTCGCGGTGTTGCCGTTTCTTATCTTGGTTTAGAAATCGAAAACGGATAGAGCCAGCCATTTCCAAAGACTATCTTGCGCCGCACGAGCCGACCGCCTTTATGATATCGGCGCTACAGGCTTAATTGTTGAGTGCGCAATTATTACAGGACACTCACAAATATAACTTTTGAAATCAACTACCAAAGGATAGCTGTCCTCGATTTTCATCAATTGCTCAGCGGTAACCGGCCACGGACGGCGTCAATCAGGATGGCCGGTCTAACGACAATCATCTTGGCCGGTTGGACGGGGACGAACGTAACGAATTTGGGAAGGGAAGAAATCGAGGACGCCTACTTATTAACTTGCAGTAACAGCGAAGCGGGACGACGTGACCAGCCACCGCCCAATATTCCTGCGTCCAGAGGAGGCGCTCGCGGTTGCCGGGGGCGGGTTTATAAGCTAGCCCGAAATCTAGCTTAACTAAGGAACATTAACATGCGTGAAGTCGGCGCCTTCGACGCTAAGAACAAGCTAGGTACTTTGTTGGACTGGGTTGCGAATGGTGAGGAAGTCATTATCACAAGACACGGCAAAGCCGCCGCGCGACTGGTACCGGCGGTCGCGGGTGTTGACCGCGCCAAAGCCCGGCAAGCCGCTGCCAACATTCGGGCCCGGAGTGCCGGCGTCACTCTCGGGGGGCTGAAAATCAAGGACTTGGTGAATACGGGGCGCCAATGAGTGTGGTGATCGATAGTTCGATCACATTGGCTTGGTTTTTTGACGATGAGCGCTCGCTGGCCGCGGACACCGTACTTCATGACGTTGCAGAGTCGGGGGCGGTGGTGCCTTCACTGTGGCGGATGGAGGTTGCCAATGCGTTCCACATGGCTGTGCGTCGGCAAAGGATCAACACGACTTTCCGCGATGCTTCGCTTGCCGACTTGCGCGCACTTGCGGTGGAAATCGATCCCGAAACCGACCAGCAAGCGTGGGCGACGACGCTACATCTGGCGGAACGCTTTAGTCTTACGCTTGATGACGCCGCCTACCTCGAATTAGCGCAGCGGCGCAACCTGCCGCTGGCGACACTTGATCAAGCACTGCGGACTGCGAGCGGGGTATTGGGGGTCACCCTTCGCGGCAGTTAAACGCGAAATCCCGAAATCCGGGACAGCCTCGACATTTGCAGGCGGGCCTCCGATCCAGCCCTGTATCCGTCACTCGGTACTCGGTAACGAATTTGGGACACTCACTTTCCCCCTTCGGTGTCCCGGATTCCACTACCTACTCGACCATCGATTATTCAATTTTCTCCCCTCAACCCGCCCGATACTCCTCAAGCGGCGGCATCCCCAACGCGCTACGGTAGTTATTGTGGAAATGATGTAGCGCGGGCTCATTACGCCCGAACAGAAAATGATCGATCTTGCCGCTGTTGGCGGCGATTTGGGTCTTGGTGCCCATCAAATAATCTTCGTGCTCGACCGTGCTGACGAACAATTCCGTCATCGCCGACAGGCTGAAAGCCATTGGCGCGCTGGTATCGGGCTGATAAAGATTGTCGCTCGACAATTTACTCACGCGCTCAACCTCCGTGAGCTGCGGCACCATGTGCGCGGCCGAATAATGCGATACGCGGCTTAACGATTGGCCGATGTTCTTGCGGTTGGGGTAGATACGCACCAACACCATCATTTGATTCAGGATCACAATCTGCGTGTTGGGAAACAGATAATAGGCAATCGCGCCCGCCATCGGCAGGCTCCACGTTGGCTCGGGTTGCTCGCGCATGACGTCGATGTACTTGCTCGCGAGGCAAAGACGGTGATGCTGCCCATATTCCTTATAGGTCGCGACGTCGCCATGCAGGAGGTTGGCGAGGGTGTTCTTGTGCAGCGAGGTGAAGTGGTACACCTCGCCAAAGGTGTCGTTCGCGATCTTCCAGTTGAGTGGCATATCGAGTACCGATTCGCCCTGGTATTCGCAGCGACCGAAATCCCAGGTGCTGAGTTCGCTGGCGAATTCTGCCCCAAGTAACCCATCGACATCTAGCACACCATCGCGCTGCGGATGCACGAACAAGAGTCCGTATTGCTCAGCAGAGGGTAGCTCGATAAGGCCGTTGCAGGATTTGTCGATAGCGCCGAATTGTTCAACCGCACGCACCCCGAGCAGACGGCCGTCGGCGGCATAGGTCCAGGCGTGAAACGGGCAGGAAAAGCGATTCTGCTCGCCGCGCGGGGATGACGTCAGTTGCGCGCCGCGATGGCGGCAGGCGTTGACGAAGGCATGAAATTTTCCGTTCTGATCGCGTGTCGCCAGGATCGGCACACCGAAATCGTCGGTCGTCATATAGCTTCCCGGTTTCGGCAAATCGCCGGAACACCCCAACACCTGCGGATGATTCTGAAAGAATGCATCCCATTCGCGCGCCGCGAGCTTTTCGCAGGTATAACTTGAGGCTGGATTGGCGACGACCGAGCCCGCATCAACGGTGCGCTGGTGGTCGATGTAATCGAGCAGTTCTTTGATGACTTCAATTTGCAGCGTTTGTTTCATCGCGTGTGCTCCAGGGAACGAGGGGGACGTTGTGAACGCGGGGACCGTGGCGCCGCGCTGAACGCGACGATTTTCTTTACTAAGCGAGCATGGAATGTGTCGACGGCGTCGGCCGCCAGCGTGATGTACACATCGGTTAACGCGGCGTCGCGAAATTCACCAATCGAAATTTGGCCGAAGGCCCAAGCCCGGCAGCTCGTGCGATAGGTGCGCATGATGAGTTCGCCGAGCAGCGTCGGCGCAATTCGACCGTGCAGCCACCGGGCGTCCTTGCAGGCGATGAACCCGGCCGTCAGCAAGCGCTCGCCCCAGTCGTAGAGTCGCGCGACCGTGGCGCGATGTGGGCCGCTCTGATTTAGGTATTCGACCGCTAGAAATGCAGAACGATAATAGTCTTCGTCCGCGGCGAATATCGCGGTTGATTCGAGCACCACCGCCTCGGCCATGGCGAGTGGCTCGGTAATATGACCGGTGCGGATGCGTGATTCGATTTCGGCCAGCACTTCGGAAAACAGCGTGACCAGGAGTTCTTCTTTGTTCCCGACCAGATTATAGATAGTGGGGACGGTGACTTCGGCAAGGCGCGCTAGCTCGCGCAAATTGATCGCTTCGAGGCCGCCTTGACTAAGGAGCGAACGCGCTTCAGCCAGAATGCGCGTGCGGCGTTTCTGCATGTTTTGCGTGCGGCGTGAATCTGGCAGCGATTCCATAGCGCGATAATTGCACGTTGTTAAAATTAAAACAACGATAAAGTTTTAGAAGCGAAGCAATCCTTCTTGTACCGACTTATGGATTGCATCGTCGTTTCACTCGCAATGGCGGTGGTTTGGTAGCTGGAGTGGTACTAGTCGACGTGTAAAATCACGCGTCTCAATTCCACAAAATAGCGTTCGTTATGCCCCCCTCCACCTCCATTTTCGTGTCCGCGGCCGCCGTCCAACAAGCCTTCGCGGCGGAGAACTATATTGCCGATCGCGCGCTGGCCTTAAGCGTAAAACTTGCAGTGGATCTACAAAAACCCATCCTGCTCGAAGGCGAAGCCGGTGTCGGCAAGACCGAAGTCGCCAAGGTGCTTGCCACGATTTTGGATACGCCGTTAATTCGCCTGCAGTGCTACGAAGGTCTGGACGCCAATACGGCACTATACGAATGGAATTACGCGCGGCAGATCCTGCACATCCGCATCGCCGAGCAAGATCATCAATCGCGCGCGGCCTTGGAAAAAACTATCTTCAGCGACGAATTTCTCCTCAACCGGCCCTTGCTCTCGGCGATTCGACATCCGGGCCCTCGCCCCGCCGTGCTGCTGCTCGACGAAATCGATCGCGCGGACGAAGAATTCGAAGCCTTTTTGCTCGAAGTCTTGTCGGATTTTCAAATCACCGTCCCTGAACTCGGCACCTTCAAAGCCCAGCATCCGCCATTGGTGGTGTTAACTTCCAATCGCACGCGCGAATTAAACGATGCCTTGAAACGCCGCTGTCTGTATTTGTGGATCGATTATCCCGACGCTGAAAAAGAACGCGAAATTATTCGTCGGCGCGTGCCCGGGATTGAAGAACAACTGGCGAACGCTATTGTGAAAACCATGCAGACCTTGCGCAGTGTCGATTTTTATAAACGCCCCGGCGTTGCCGAAACGCTCGATTGGGCGCGCGCCTTATGTGGCCTTGAGGTCGATGTGTTGACGCCAGAGACCCTGGCGGATACCGCCGGGGTATTACTCAAGTACCGCGATGATATTGAACGCTTAAAGGCGATTGGCCCGACGCAGGTGTTGGCCGGCGAAGTGGGCTCTGCACGTTCCAGCACCATCGTTTGAGTACAGTGTTGGACTCCGAAACCGTAGTTGACTTGAGGCGCGAGCAACTCATCACGCGCACGCTCGAACTATGCCGGTTAGCGAAAGCGGAGCATCTGGCGGTAACCCCGGCGCGCGTCCTCGATGTGATGCGCGCCCTGCCCCGCATCGATCCCTTGGATGAAACCGAATACCGCCTGACACTACGCAGCAATCTTGCCAGTAGTCGCGATGAAGAAGTGCGCTTCGACCGGCTATTTGGCGACTACTTCTATCCAGTTGAAGGCAAGCGGCCGTGGCACAGCCGCCTGCGCGGCGAATCGATGCAAGGCCGCATGGGCCATCATTATCGCGAGCTCAATCAGGAAATCGCGACACCCGCCGAGAGCTTTAGCACGGATCCCGTCACACGCCCCCTCGATCTCACCGCACGCTGGGATCCCACCGCGCCACCGCTCGAACAAGTTATTCGGACGCTCGCCAAGCAACTCGCCACGCGGCCCTCGCGCCGCCTACGCGCCGCAGCACACGGCCGTACGCTCGACCTACGCCGCAGCATACGGCGTAATACGCGATACGGCATGGACTTGGTCGAGCTGGCCCGCGTCGAGCGCCGCACGCGTAAGACTCGGCTTGTGATGCTCTGCGATGTCAGCGGTTCGATGGATGCGTTTAATCCGTTTTTACTGCAGTTAATGTTTGGTTTACAGCAGGCGCTGAAAAATTCGCGCACCTTGGTTTTCAGCACGCACGTCACCGAGATCACCGCCTGCTTACGCCGTCGCAGCATCAGCGAAACGCTGCGCGAAGTCGGCGATACCGTGCGCGATTGGTCCGGCGGAACCAACATTGGGGGAGCTTTAGCGACCTTGAATCGCGGCGTCATTCGCGAGGGCGCCGGTGGAACGACGGTGGTTATCGTCATCAGCGATGGCTACGATAATGGCGACACACAATTCATCACGCAGGAGATGGTAGCGCTGCGGCGACGCGTTGCCAGCGTGGTCTGGATCAATCCGATGTTTGGCGCCACGACTTTTCAGGTGCGCGCCGCGGGCATGAAGGCGGCGCTACCGTATATCGATCATTTTCTCCCGGCATTCGATGCCAAATCGTTGCACGTATTGGTTCGGGAGTTGGGGCAGATCTAATGTACTGTCCCGCACGGTTCATAAATGTGGGAGCGGCTTTAGCTGCGAATTTGGCGTTGTTAAAGATTCGCCGCTAAAGCGGCTCCCACAAATAGGTGCAAGGAGCGGCTAATTATAAAAATTCATTCCGCGGCAACACCCCAGGCGAAGCGGTCGGCCCCTAATCACCCTCATTTAGCGCGCGATTTAACAGCACCAACTTGCCCATCTGCTCGCAATCGAACATGCGTTGATAGGCGATGGCCGCGTCGTCGAATTTGAATATCTGATCAACTACCGGTTCAATGCGATGCCGATTGATGAACTCGATCATCGCGGCAAATTCTTCCGGTCGTCCCATGGTAGTGCCCTGGATCCGGATCTGACGAAAGAACAGTTTCGCCATTTCCAAACCCTCGGTCGGATTGCCGAGCGTCGCGCCGAAGAAAATGAAGCGCCCGCCAGCGTTCAACGTGTTCAAGGCCGAATTCACTGCCGCCCCACCTGCACTGTCGATGACCAAGTCAATTCCCCCAGACTGTTCGCGTAGCGCCTTATCCCAACCGGCAGTCCGATAATTCACGCCGCCCTTCGCGCCCAAGCCGCGCGCCGCGGCCAATTTCTCGTCGCTGCCGCTGGTGACATAAACCTCGGCGCCCGCATAGTTGGCCCACAGCAGCGCAAATGTCGCGACCCCGCCGCCGATGCCCGTGACCAAGACTTTCTGACCGCGTTGGATTTCCCCGTGCGTGACTACCGCACGCCACGCCGTTAGCCCGGCGAGGGGCACCGCCGCTGCTTGAATCCACGACAAATGTGCGGGCTTGATCACCACGTCGGTGGCCGGTACACAAATGTATTCGGCCAGCGTGCCTTGGTCGGGCATGCCAAGCACGCGAAACTGCGCGCCCCCACAACGGGGATCCGAACCCCAATCACGCGCCGGATAGATCACCACTTCGCGTCCGAGCATGCTGGGTTCGACTCCCGCGCCGACCGCATCGATTACGCCGGCACCGTCGGAGCCACTGATCGAAGGCAATTTTATTTTGGGATACGCGCCGAGCGTGATCCACACATCACGCCGGTTGAGCGCCGAGGCTTCGAGCGCCACGCGGACTTCACCCGTCTGCGGCGTGGGAGTCGGTACCTCTTCGATCCGCACATTGGCGGGCTTTCCGATCTCGCGTAAGACGACGGCGCGCATGACTTAGCGTCCTTCAAATTGCGGTTTGCGTTTTTCGCTGAAGGCCTGAATCCCCTCGCGCGCATCGCGTGTGTAGCGTGTGAGTCCGGCGATGGCGCGTGTTTCGAGCTCCATCTGCGTCTCAAGCCCATTACTGAAGGTATCGGCTAAGAGGCGCTTGACCTCGCCATACGCGAGCGTGGGACCGGCGGCCAATTGAGCGGCGATGGCTTGCGCTCGCGGTAGCACTTGGTCGTCGACCACGACTTCGGTAACCAGACCTAAGCTTTTCGCCTCGTCCGCCGAGTAACGCGGATTCAGCAACATCATCTCCTTGGCTTTCAACGTGCCAACGATGCGCGGTAAGAAAAAACTGCTGCTGCCATCCGGCGACACACCGATGCCGGTATACGCCATCGTGAACTTGGCGGAACTGGCGGCGACGACAATATCGCCCATCAGCATGATGCTTAACCCCGCGCCGGCGGCCGTGCCATTGCAAGCGATGATAAGCGGCGGATTCATACGCTGAAAGCGCGCAATGGCACCGTGCAGATAGGTGGTCATGTTGCGCATCATTTCATTCACGCCGTCGCCGGCCGCGGCAAAACTTAGCACGTCGCCGCCCGCGCAAAACATTTTGCCGGTGGCCGTTAAGATGACGGCGCGGATATCGGCGCTGGCGTCGCAGTGATTGGCGACGACATGGAGATCTTGCGCCATGCGCAGGCTGAGTGCGTTGGCGTCATTCGGTCGATTAAGCGTGATGGTCGCGATTTGATTGGCGACGTTGAACGTCAAGTGTTGCAGATCCATGGGATCCTCCCGTTGCGAGTTGAATGACGAATGCTTGGCCAAGATTCGCAGATAAATCTGCTCCCACAATGGTGTAACCGGACGCACGATCACTTTGTGCGCATTGACCGTGCCTGTTTCCTGATGCGATGGGGTAAATCGGCCATCACGATACGCCGTTCTTCGGGCGTGAAGTGCAGCCAATTCCCGATCTCTTGCAGGGTGCGCCGACAACCGCGACAGATCCCCGCTGCCCGATCCACCTGACAAACGGCCACACACGGCGATTCAATCCCGCTGGCTAAGCTCATGCTGCTGCCGGCGTGGTCGACGCTGCGGTGAAATCGGCGAGGTAGCGCAGCCCTTCAATTGCACGGCTGCCGTACCACGAGGTCATCTCGCCGTTGATTAGGCGGACGTCGGCGCCGGGGATTTTTGCCCTGACTTCGTCCACGTGTCGCTCGCGGAAGCTGTAGGGTTCACTGCTCAAAAGCACTAATTCGACATTCCCTGCGTAATCTTCGAGCTTAATCACTGGGTAGCGTTCGGCCGTGACAAGCGGCGCGGTCCACCAGTTAAACAATGCGAGTGTGCGCGAAATATACGTATCCCGGCTTACGGCCATCCACGGATCGCGCCAGATCAAATAGAGCACTTGACGCGCTGCTAGCCGTTGGTGGGCGCGCGTGGCGTCGAGTGCAGCATTGAAATCGGTGCATAAATCCTCGGCGGCGACCTCTCGCCCGAAAATTCCGCCGAGCAATCGATACAAGGCGAGATTATCCAGTGGCCCAAGCGGATGTGTGACAATGACATGCGGAATAAAAGTCGCCAACTCAAGGGCGGTTTCGCGGCGATTTTCGTCGACATTGACGATGACATGCGTGGGCTTTTGCGCCCGCAATTTCTCCATCTCAACGTCTTTGGTACCACCGACTTTCGGCACCGGGCGCAGGGCTTCACGTGGATGAACGCAAAACCCCGTGCGCGCCACCAGTTGCGGCGCAAGCCCGAGCGCGCACAATAGTTCGGTGATGCTCGGCACCAGGCACGCGATACGCGCGTTGGCGGCGCGCGCATGCGCCGTGCCGACCGCATCCAGCCATTGACCGTGCTGCGCTGTCATCGGCTTGGTGTGCAACCGGCTGTGGCTACGGCCTACATGTTCCGCCGATATTCGCCACCGACGTCATATAGCGCGGCTGAAATCTGACCGAGCGACGCGACCTTCACGGTTTCCATCAACGCCTCGAACATATTGCCGCGCGCGCGCGCCGTCGCTTGCAGCGCAGCGAGTGCTGCGGGCCGTTCCTTCTCGTGCAGCGCTTGGAAGGCGCGGACCGCGGTGATCTGATCGCGCTTTTCATCGTCGGACGAGCGCATCAATTCGATAGTCGTGACTTGGTCCTCGTGCCCTTTCTTCGGCAGGTAGGTGTTAACCCCAATCAACGGCAGGCGGCCATCGTGCTTCAAACTCTCGTAATAGAGGCTTTCATCTTGGATTTTGCCGCGCTGGTACATGGTATCCATGGCGCCCAGCACGCCACCACGTTCCGAGATCCGCTCGAACTCTTTGTAGACGGCCTCTTCCACCAGATCGGTTAGTTCATTGACGATGAACGAACCCTGCCACGGGTTCTCGCAGAAATTAAGCCCTAGCTCACGATTGATGATCAACTGAATCGCGACCGCCCGCCGCACCGATTCTTCGGTTGGGGTCGTGATCGCCTCATCATACGCATTGGTATGCAGGCTGTTGCAGTTGTCGAAGATCGCATACAGGGCCTGCAAGGTCGTACGAATGTCGTTAAAGCTGATCTCCTGCGCGTGCAAGCTGCGGCCAGACGTTTGAATGTGATATTTCAGCATCTGACTGCGCGAACTCGCACCATAGCGTTCGCGCATGGCGCGCGCCCAAATTCGTCGCGCGACGCGGCCGATGACGGTGTATTCGGGATCCATGCCATTGCTGAAAAAGAACGACAGATTCGGCGCGAAATCATCGATCTGCATCCCGCGCGCGAGGTAGTACTCGACGATGGTAAAGCCGTTCGACAGCGTGAACGCCAACTGCGAGATCGGATTCGCGCCCGCTTCTGCAATGTGGTAGCCGGAAATCGAGATGCTGTAGAAATTGCGCACGTTCTGCTCGACAAAAAACGCCTGCATATCGCCCATCATCTTGAGCGCGAATTCGGTCGAGAAAATGCAGGTATTCTGCGCTTGGTCTTCTTTCAAGATATCGGCTTGCACGGTACCGCGAACGGTCGCCAACGTATCGGCCTTGATCCGCGCGTAGGTTGTGGCGTCGATCACCTTGTCGCCCGTGATGCCGAGCAAGCCGAGCCCGAGTCCGGTGTTGGTCTCGGGCACGTCGCCGCGATACAGCGGCCGCGCGCGATCCTTGAAGTAAGCGTCGATGCGCTGGTGGGCGGCCGGCCACTGGCCAGTGGCGTGCAAATGCTTTTCGACCTGCTGGTCCACGGCGGCATTCATGAAAAACGCCAGAATCATCGGCGCCGGACCATTGATGGTCATCGACACCGAGGTGGTCGGGGCGCAGAGATCAAATCCAGAATACAGCCGCTTCGCATCGTCGACGGTGGCGATCGAAACGCCCGAATTCCCGACCTTGCCGTAGATGTCCGGACGCTCGTGTGGATCTTCTCCATACAGCGTCACCGAATCAAAGGCGGTGGACAGCCGATGCGCCGGCTGCCCGGCGGAGACGTAATGAAAGCGTCGATTGGTGCGCTCGGCAGTGCCCTCGCCCGCAAACATGCGCGTTGGATCTTCGCCAGTCCGGCGGTAGGGATAAACACCCGCCGTATACGGGTAGCTACCGGGCAGGTTTTCCATCAGGCCGAAACGCACGCGATCGCCCCAGCTGTCGAATTTGGGGGCCGCTATTTTCGGGATTTTTTGATGACTCAGGGTCTCGCGATAATTGTCCCCTTCGACCAACTTGTCCCGTACCTGATACGTGTATTTTTCTTGCGTGACACTCGCGATCCGCGCCGACCATTCGCGCAACACTTGCAATGCCTCATGGCCCAACTCAGCTAACACCGCGTTGTAGCGCTGCCGCAGTTTGGTGAATGTTGCGTCGCCGACGTTTAGGGCAGGTTCTGGATACGGCTCGCCTGCGATGGGCAGGTGATCATCGCCCAGCGCGCGCAGGGCTTCATAGCAATGTTGCGCAGTGTTCGCGCACGCAGCGTGCGCTTCGACTGCGGCATTCACGCCTCGCCCCTGCTCCGCGATCTCGGCCAGATAGCGATTCTTACTGGCCGGGATCAACACCGTTGCACGCGGTTCGCGTGTCGTGACGTCAGCACTGGTCGCCCATTTCTTGGCCTCGGCGCCGGTCTTCTTCGTCAGTTCCCGGCAGAGGTTGACGAACATCCAGGTTAGACCCGGATCGTTGAATTGACTCGCGATGGTCGGAAACACCGGGATCTCTTCGTCGCCGGCCTGGAACGTCTGGTGGTTGCGCTTCCATTGTTTGCGCACGTCGCGCAACGCATCGTCGGCGCCGCGCTTATCGAATTTGTTCAACACGATGAGGGACGCAAAATCGAGCATGTCGATTTTTTCCAGCTGACTGGCCGCACCATACTCGCTGGTCATAACATACACGGGCAAATCAACCAGGTCGACGATTTGTGAATCGCTCTGCCCAATCCCGGCGGTCTCGACGATGACGAGATCGAATTGCAGGGATTTCAGAAACGCCACTGCATCCCCCAGCATCGCGCTGGTCGAGAGATGCTGGCGACGGGTCGCCATCGAGCGCATATAAATTCGCGGGTGGCGCAAACTGTTCATGCGGATGCGATCGCCAAGCAGCGCGCCACCGGTGCGCCGCCGCGTGGGATCGACCGCCAACACGGCGATGCGCATACTCGGGAAATACTGCATGAAACGCGACAGCAATTCGTCGGTGACTGAACTCTTGCCAGCGCCACCGGTTCCGGTAATGCCGATGACCGGCACTTTAGCGCCAGCGATTCGCCATTCCTTACGCAGCTTATCGATCTGGGCGTCGGTGAGCACCGAATCTTCCAGCGCCGACAACACTTGCGCGATGGACAGCGGATCTTCGCGCGTCACGACGCTGGGGTAGAGCGATGGACGCCGTGCCTCGACCACGCGCGCCACCAAGTCGTCGATCATGCCCTGCAAGCCCATCGTCATCCCGTCGTTCGGGTGATAGATGCGCTCGACGCCGTAATGCTGTAATTCCGTGATCTCTTCCGGGGTAATGGTGCCGCCGCCACCGCCGAAGACGCGCACATGACCAGCACCTGCTTCGCGCAACATGTCGACCATGTATTTGAAGTATTCGTTGTGACCGCCTTGGTACGAGCTGATCGCAATGGCATCGGCGTCTTCTTGAATCGCGGCGTGCACCACATCCGCGACGCTGCGGTTGTGTCCGAGGTGGACGACTTCGGCGCCCGCGCCTTGGATTAAACGTCGCATGACATTGATCGCGGCGTCGTGGCCGTCGAAGAGCGAGGCCGCGGTGACAAACCGCAATGGTGAACCAGGTGCCGCGGTTTCAGCGACCGCTCGAATATCTTCAGCGCGTATGCTCATTGAGTATCTCCTCTAACGTAAACGCGGCGCGCTTACGGCATTAGCGAGCGGGATCAGCGCCCGCGTCATCTGCTGTTTAAGTCCTTCGTGTAAAGCCTTAATGGCGTGGCGCGCAGTGGGCGTCACTAGCCATTGATAGACCACGCCGATGATCGTCGCGCAAAACTGCGCCGCCACACCGCTTACGTCCGCATCGGCACGGATCAACCCGTGCGCGATCCCCGATTTAATCCAGGCCTCCACATCGCGCTGACGGCGCGCGTGGATATTTACGATGACTTGTTTTAGTTCGAGATCGGGGCCGATCGAATCGAACCACAAGAGATAGAAGGCTCGGATCCGCGCGGCATCGGTGCGCACGAAACGATAGTGTGCATCGGTCGCGGCGTGGATCGCCGCCAGGCCAACTTTGTCCTGCACCGCCTGCTGCAAGGCCTGGATCCATTCATCGCCAACGGCACGAACCACGTAGGCACACAGACTGGCCTTCGAACCGTAACGCCAGCCCGCCATCGCGCGGCTATAGCCCGCGAGTTCTCCGACATCTTTCAACGTCATCCCGCCAATGCCTCGCTCAATAATGAGGGCCACGGCGGCATCTACCAGCTTGGTTTCGGCCTGCGCCGTGCGCTCGGCATGCGAGCGGCGCGCTAACGGTTTGCGAACGATGACGTCCATGCCCGCATTATTGGCGTAAAATTTACTTGTTCGCAACAAGAAAATTCGAAATCGGCCGGAATTTTTATTGCCCGACGCCTATCTGCTGCATGGCGAGACACCAGAGGCAGAACAAGGCGGGCCTTATTAACGCCCCGGGCAGTCTCGCCAAGTGTGCGCGCAGCTTTTCTTCGCCGGCCATCCCTGGCCGGCTCAGAGCTGCTCCGCGTGTGGCGCTGTCCCTGCGCCGCACGCTCCACAAGCCGCTGCGCGCACACCTGGCGGCCGCCCACCGTAATCGATACTTCCGAGGAGTCTTTCTTGTCCGTCGATTGACTGCTCGTCATTGCTCCCACGACCATCCGACATAGTTTTGCGCTAATACCCTTGCGGCCTCGACCGATGCCTTCAGTGCGTTGAATTCCGCGTGTTGAAGCCGCGCTTGAAAGGCATCGAAGGGATCAGGGCGGTGTAGCAGCGCGGTCATCCACGCCGAGAAGCGCTGCGCGCGCCAGACCCGGCGCAGACAATCGCTGGAATACGCGTCGAGCCAGCGCTGATCGCCGCTCCGATAGAATTCAGTCAGCGCCCGCGCTAGGATTCGCACATCCGCGATGGCGAGGTTCATCCCCTTGGCGCCCGTGGGCGGTACGATGTGCGCCGCATCGCCGGCTAAGTAAAGCCGTCCATACTGCATCGGTTCACAGACAAAACTTCGTAGTCCCACCACGTCGCGCTGCAAAATGGGTCCGATCGCCGGCGCGGCGCCGCCGTCGATCGCCAGGCGCGAATGCAGTTCGTCCCACACTCGGTCATCCGACCAATCCTCGATGCGGGTGTTGGGGCTGCATTGAAAATACAGCCGTTGGATGCCGGGCGATCGCGTACTCACGAGCGCAAAGCCGTGTTCGTGGTGGCAATAAATCAGTTCTTCGGCAACCCGTGGCGTGGCAGTCAATAGGCCAAACCATGCGTAGGGGTAATCACGATGGAACTCGCGGCATGACGTAGCCGGAATCGCTGCCCGCGACACGCCATGATAGCCGTCACAGCCGGCGATAAAGTCGCACTCCAGACGTTGCGAACCGGCCGTCGTTTGAAACTCGATACCCGGTCGCGCGGTCTCCGGCGCGAACACCCGACTGCCTTTGGCCTCGAAGCAGATTTGGCCGTTGGCGGCTGCGGTGCGCGCGGCAATTAAATCCTTTAGCACTTCGTGTTGCGCATAGAGGGTGATGGCGGGACCGCCCGTGAGTTCGCTAAGCGGCACGCGATGGCGCTCGCCGTTAAAGCGTATTTCGAAGCCATGATGCACAACCCCTTCGCGGCGCAGACGCTCTCCGACACCGGCTTCGCACAAGATGTCGACCGTGCCTTGCTCTAGGACGCCGGCGCGGATAGTCGATTCGACGGTCGCGCGGGAACGTTGCTCGATCACCACGGACTCGATGCCTTCCAAATGCAGTAAATGCGAGAGCAGTAAGCCGGCCGGGCCCGCGCCAATGATCCCGACCTGGGTGCGCATTGCGGGCGTTTACTTCTGTAGTGCGCGGTCGATTAACCGATTGGCAGCGGCGAGATGATGCGCGGTGGTAAACACCTCGCGTAGTTGTTCGCGCGTTAGCGCCGCCACGATGCGCGGATCCTGTGCTGCCATGTTCTGTAGAGATTCGCCACGCACGCGTGCCTTGTGGCACAGTTCCTCGACCACCGCATGCGAACCGGCACCCAAGGTTGGTGCCAAGGCGCCGGCAAGATCAGCGGCGTACACGAGGCCCGACGTTAGTTCCAGATTCGCCGCCATGCGCGCGGTGTTAATGCTCAAGCTGGCGCAGATTTCATTTAAATGACCCAGCGCACCCACGACGAGACGACAGAGTTCGGGCAGGGTTTCCCATTCGACATGCCAGGCGCCCAGGGCCCGTTCGTGCTCGTGCCCCATGGCACTCAACAGGGTTGCCACCAGCCCTGGCGCGCGCAGCGAAGCGGCGATGACGACCGCGCAACCCACGGAATTCTGTTTGTGCGGCATGGCCGACGAGCCACCCTGCCCGGGCCGCCTAGATTCGACGGCTTCCGCTACTTCGGTTTGCATCAGGAGTGATAAATCTTTGGCGATTTTGCCGAGGGTACCGGCGAGCATTCCGAGGGTCGTGCCGATTTCCACAAGCTGATCGCGCTCGGTATGCCACGGTAGATCGGGAAGCAAAAGGCCAAGACGGGAAGCGAGATATTCACTAACGCGAAGGCCGGCGTCACCCAAGCCGCTCAAGGTGCCGCTCGCCCCGCCGAATTGCAGTACCAGCGCGCGCTGCCTCACCGCCGCGATCCGGGCCGCGGCGCGCCGTACGGCAGTGAGCCAACCGGCAGCTTTCAAACCGAAGCTGGTGGGCTGGGCATGTTGCAACAAGGTCCGCGCGATCATCACGGTGCCGCGATGCTGCTCGACCAGCGCGGTCAGCGACTGTGCGAGACGCCCTAGCCCATCAGTCGCGAGATCGAGGACCTGGCGGAGCTGTAACACGAGCGCCGTGTCGAGCACGTCCTGGCTCGTCGCCCCCCAATGAACATGGCGTGCAGCGCTGGTGTCGTCGGCGCTGACCAGCAAGGCCAGCGCTTTGACGAGCGGAATGACCGGATTACCCGCCAGGCGAGTCGCCTTCGCGAGCGCCTCGAGATCGAAAAGTTCGACGCGGCAATGTGCCGCGATCGACTGCGCGGCGGCGATTGGGATCAAGCCTGCCGCTGCTTCGGCGCTCGCGAGTGCCGCTTCGTAATTGAGCAGAAATTGCACCTGCGTGCGGGGCGCAAAGAGTTCGTTGAGGGCAGGGGATCCAAATAATGGCTCGAATAATTCCATGGCTCAGATCGCCGCGCTGCTAACAGTCAAAAAAAACCGTCTCGTGCGCGCCCTGCAACACCAGATCCCAGCCATAGGTCGGCGGCTCCGATGTCGAGCGGCGTGCGATGAGCGTTGCACGTCGCGCGGAGGGTACTAAGTTAAGAATGGGATCGCGCGCGTTCAGCGCTTCATCGCTGAAGTACAGCCGCGTATACAGCTGCTTGAGTAAGCCGCGCATGAAGATCATCGCCAGCAAATGTGGCGCGTGATGAGTGCCGTCGACCGCAACGATTGAGCCCGGTTTCGGCGTCAGAAACTGAAAGCGGCCCTCGGCATTGGCGACGATTCGCGTAAAGCCTTCGCGATACTGGCCGTCGGAATCGGCCTGCCAAAATTCGAGCACCGCGTCGGTGACGGGCCGGCTGTCACCGTCATGGATGCGTCCCTCAATGGTAAGGAATTCCATGGAACCGTCCGCGACAACGGTCGCTGACCCATTCAACCAATCAAATCCGATGGATGAAAACGGGCCAATAGTTTGCGACGGGGTGCGCAGCAGGGTCATCAGCCTGGCGTAGACGGCGTTTCGTGCGGCCCGCGCAACACGAGATCGAAGCGAAACCCAAGCGCAAACTCCGGTTGCGTGACCTCCCACGCCAACTCAGCCACCAGGCGCTGCCGCGCGTTGGCGTCCGCCGTGCTGTTGAAGATGGGGTCAAAGGGCAGCAGCGGATCGCCCGGGAAATACATCTGGGTTACCAGACGCGTTAGGCAGCAGGGCCCAAAGATCGAAAAATGCAGATGCGCGGGACGCCAGGCATTGGGATGATTCCGCCACGGATAGGCCCCGGGTCTAATCGTCAGGAATCGATAGTAACCCGCAGCATCCGTCCGTACGCGTCCGGCGCCAGTAAAATTAGGATCGAGCGGCGCCGCATGTTGATCAGCGGGATGTCGGTAGCGGCCCGCCGCATTGGCCTGCCACAATTCAATCAGCGTGTGCGGAATCGGGCGCCCCGTTTCATCGAGCACCCGTCCGGTCACGATGATCCGCTCACCGTGCGCCGCGCCGCCCGCCTGCGTCGTGAGATCGCTGTCGTTCGGACCTAATTGCACCTGGCGAAACTGCGGGCCGGTGGTCTCCGTGATCCCTTGCGGGATCTCAATCAACCTTTCGCGCGGCGCGCGGGCGCGGGTTGACGTGTACGGCGGGTAGTTATAAGCCGGCTGCGTGTCCGGGGTGGCCTTGCGATAGCGCTCGCGAGTTAACAATGCCGCACTCTACGATAGCGTGTGCAAGGTCAAAAACCGGGCATCACTTGAGTCGCGAACAATTCCAACGAACGCAGACTCTGCGCCTGCGTCAGCGTACCCCACGCAAACGCGCCGATCACATAGTTGCAACCGCTCTCGGCAACCAGGCGTTCAATTTTCTCGCGCACTGTGCGCGGCGAACCAATGAGGATCGTCTCGCCAAGAATACCGGTGTCCCAATCAAACAATGCATCGACGGCGTGGTCCTGGTGGCGATGCCAGAGCCAGGTAATTGAGCGATTCCAGTCGCGGTACGCGGCGCGGGCCGTCGTCATCGCTTCGTCATCGGTGTCGGCGATAAAGACCTGGCGCATGGTCCCTAGCATCGGCTCGGTCACATGACCGTTGATGCGATCCGGATCGTGGCGATGGGTGTTCCACACCGCGCGATAGTGATCGGTTAGTTCACGGAGCAGGCTGATGGGCCCAAGACTCACGAAATGATAGCCATGGCGTGCCGCGTATTCGACGCTGGCCGGGTTATGCGTGGGATACCACAACGGCGGATACGGTCGCTGTAGCGGTTTGATCGCCATCGGCACATCACGATAACGGTAGTGCTTGCCAGCGTGATTCAAACTGTCATTCAGCATCCCGGCGCGAAAAATCTCGACTGTCTCGGTGAAAATTTCGCGCGTGTCATTGGCATCGATATCGAAACAACCGATTTCGTACGGAGACACGCCCCGGCTGATCCCGAGCTCCAGGCGTCCGCCTGATAACTGATCGAGCATGCAGACTTCTTCGATTAGGCGCAGGGGGTTATACAGGGGTAATAAATACGCCAACGGGCCGAGACGGATCCGCTGCGTCCCCTGCGCCACGGCGGTCAGAAACAACGCCGGCGAAGGCGCCATCCCCAAGGGAGTGCCGTGATGCTCGGCCAAATGGTAGGCAAAGAAGCCGGCCTTGTCCGCGACTTCTGCGAGTGCGAGCCGGTTCGCGTAAAGGGTTTGAATCGAGGTCGTGGCCTGATCGATCCAATCGAACATGCCGAACTTAATCTTCGCCATTCCCATCCTCACTGGGTTGCCGTGGATGGTCTTGATTATGCCCGGACACCTGGCCCATCGCGCAAGCGGAATCGGACGTGACGTGGCGCGGTGGGTGATGCGCCTACAAGACCTCGAGACCTGGCTATCCAGTTCCGCTGGGGTGCGCTACGCTCCCTAGCGCCATGCACGCATACTCGCCTGTTCATCGACCGGACAACGATCGCCGATTTGCGGTGGAATTGGCTCGATCTAGCGACCACCCTCGCCGTTGTGGCGGTGATGACGGAACATCGCTGCGCGCTCGAACAGAACCCGGGTAGCCATTGACGATGCCGCTCAGCCACAACGCCTTTCAACTCGCCGTCTTTGGCCTGAATGTGAGCCATGGCTGCACGATCTCGACCGCCGAGCACGGCCTTGAAGTGAATTGGGCTGAATCGGTGCGTCTAGCGCAAACCGCCGATCGCATGGGGCTCGAAGCGCTTATTCCGGTGTGCCGTTGGAAAGGATTTGGAGGCGCGAGCGAATTCAATCACCGCACGTTCGAAACCTACACCTGGGCCGCTGGACTCGCGCAGGCGACGGAACGGATTCACCTCTTCGCTACCAGCGCAGTGCCGTCCATTCACCCGGTCTTAGCCGCCAAGCAAGGCGTCACGATCGATCATATTTCGCACGGACGGTTCGGTCTGAACGTGGTCGCTGGCTGGAACAGCCACGAGGTCGAGATGTTTGGCAAAACCCAGCTGCCGCATGCCGAACGTTATGCGCTCGCCGACGAGTGGATGAAACTAATCGAACAATTGTGGACCACGCCGGGCGAGTTCGATTTTAATGGCAAGTATTTTCAAGCGCCACGCTGCTATGCCGAACCGAAACCGCGACAACGCCCGCGCCCGCCGATCATGAGTGCTGGCGTGAGTCTCGCCGGCCGCCGCTTTGCCGCCAAGCACGCCGATATGAATTTCATCCTCGCCCCCAATCTGGATGCCGCGCGTGAGACTGTGTCGGACGTGAAGCGCATTGCGCGCGAGGAATTCGCGCGTGAAGTCGAGGTGTGGGGAAATGCCGCGATTTTCTGTCGACCAAGCCACGCGGAGGCCATTGACTATTATCATCATGTCATCGAAGTCCACGGTGATTTGGTCGCCGCGGGAAACCTGCTCGATACCTTTACGCGAGAATCCGGCAGCCAATCGCCCGACCCTGAACTACGCGCACAATATCTGCGCAATATGATGGCGGGCTATTCTGGTTTCCCCGTGATCGGAACGCCGGATGAAGTGACGACTTTCCTCGCCGACATGGCGGCCTGCGGGCTCGCGGGCGCCACGCTATCCTGGCCCGATTATGGCGAGGGGCTGACGACGTTGGAGGCGGAAATTCTGCCGCGGCTGGAGCGGCGGAAATTGCGCGACCGAACGCGTGCCGCCGTCTAAAAAAGCTGTGTATCATCGACCAACCAAGCGAGAGGAATGAGTATGCTCAAGCCGAAAATTGCCCAGGAATACGTTCATAT
Organism: Gammaproteobacteria bacterium; assembly: GCA_016191285.1. Lineage (GTDB taxonomy): Bacteria > Pseudomonadota > Gammaproteobacteria > CAIKBL01. The sequence continues at coordinate 100,684 of JACPPA010000022.1, read as the reverse complement.
CGATAGCCAACCGTGGATGCCGTTCCCGGTAAATTTATCGGAGGGCGGGATCCGCTGGAAACTTCTGCATGTGTCGCCCGAAATGGGCGCCTGGACCGCAATCTTTGATTGCCCCAAGGGCTCTTCCTTCGCCCGTCATCGCCACATCGGCCCCGGCGAATATTTGCTAACCAAGGGCAAGATGGAAGTTCGTGGCGGCGCAGGCGAAGGGGGTGCGACCGCGACCGCACCCGGCTACGGCTACGAATCCTGCAACGCCCGGCACGATCGAACCTACTTTCCGCAGGCAAGTGAGTTCTATATGACCTTCCTAGGTCCGCTTGAATTCATCACGGAAGGTGGCGCGACGGTCGCGGTGGTGGGCTGGGAGCAAGCGCAAGGGTTATGGGAGACTCAGATCGCTGGCGCGGCGCCGGCCAAATCGAAAAAGAAGGCCGCGCTGACAAAATCGTCGGGAACGAACATGGTTAAAAAGAAAAAATAAGGACTACGCAGGCGTTAGCACCGCTTCGGTCGTCGACTCCAAGATGGATTCGGCGACTGTCGCAAGGAAGTGTTCCAGGCGTTGACAGAATCCGCTGGTCGCGCGCGCAATACCCAGCGTCGGTGCGAGTTCCGAGAATTTATCCAGTGCCTGTTGCAGCAGCCCGGCGAGTACCGCCGGTGGCGCCTGCAATACATTTTGATAGCGCTGGCTGATGGCGCTCAAGGCGAGCGTGGGATCGCCCCCCACTGGCGCCGCCGCTAGCGCGCATAATTCATTCGGGAAATGCGCGAAATATCGGTGAAACTCTTGCGCGTGATGGGCGAGCGGGAGTTCGCCGTTGGGTAGCGGTTGTATCGTCGCGATCAGTTCCGGAGGAAACTTCCAGGCTGCGGCGATGGCCGCGCCGACGGCCGCGCTAGTGGTGGCTAGCACGCGACGTTCGGCTTCGTTCTCCGGCGTGCCAGCGGCCACCAATCGTGCGATTTCCTCGTGCTCTTCGCGTAGATAGTAAATGACGAGATTGCGCCCGAGCCGATTGAACATGGCCGAGACGAATACCTCGTCGGTGAGTTCCTTGCGCAATTTGGCGGCGAGACCGCGCCCCAACAATCCGGCAATAAAGGAGCTGACCAAGGCGTCTTGCAGTGCGGGGTTGTCCGATTTCAAATGCTCGAACATCAACAGACCATTGCAGAGCATACGCAGCGTTTTGGTCCCCACGCGCTGAATTGCTTGCATCACCGTGGTCGCGCCGCCGGCTCCGCGATCGAAAAACGCCGAATTTGCGACCTTCATCAAGCGATTCGCCAGACTGAAATCACGCATCACCACCACACTCAGTTGCTGCAACCCGGCGGTGCTGTCGTCACTGGTCAGACGATTGATTTCGGCGATGCTGTTCGAGAACGCGGGAAATTCCGGTCGGCGGTGCAATCGCCGCAATAAAAACTGCACCGCCACGTCCTGATTTTCACGCGCGCTCTGTGCAAGTTGGGCTTCGCGCAACATGGCGAGCATTTCACAAGCGTTGCTAAAGCGTGTTTTGGGATCGCGCGCCACGGCGTCACGAATCACGGCAATAATTTCCGGCGGCACTTTTCGATCGTGCAATTTGCTCCAGTCTAATTGCGCGTCTTCGATGTACTGGCGCAGGAGCGAGAACTTTTGCGCTTCAAACGCAGGACTACCCGTCAGCAATTCGTAGAAGATGAGGCCTAGCGCGAACACATCGGTACGTAGACTCAAACGTCCGCCCAAGAAATGTTCAGGACTCATATAACGCGGCGTGCCCTGGATGTCGTCGACATTCTCGGCGCGCTCGCGGCGCACCCACCGCGCCAGACCAAAATCCATCACCCGTAGGCGACCCTGCCGGTCAGCCAGAATATTGTTCGGCGAGAGATCGAGATGCGCGATTTGCAGAGCGTGCGCGGCCCCGACTCCGTCCAGAATTTGCGTCATCATGCCAAGCGCGGCCGGCACGTCGAACGCCTTGCCGCGGATTTGTTCCTTCAGCACCTGGCCGGGCACATATTCAAAGACCAGATACGGCACACCGCGCTCGGTGCCGGCTTCAAATAACGGAATCACGTGGGGATGCGCCACTTTGGCCACCGCGCGCGCCTCGCTCATGAATTGATCGAGTGACGCGCTGGAGTCGCGGTCGACCGTCAACACCTTCAATGCGACCTTGCGTTCGAGTTGCGGGTCCCACGCCAGATAGACACGGCCATGCATGCCGCTGCCGAGCCGCGACAGGAGTTCAAAGCGAGTAAACTTAGGTCTAGTGGTAGTACTGGTCATGCGGGTTAACTCATATCCCGCATAGCGGAGAATTTCGGCAGATCTTTAATGATTTGGCCAAGGCCTGTGCGCTCCGTAAAGACTCCTGTCGTGAGCGACGGTCGTCGGGTGCGCGCTCCGCTCTTCCTCGCCGGCCATCCCTGGCCGGCTCGTCGCTGTTCCGCCTGCGGCGCTGTCCCTGCGCCGCAGGCTCCACAAGTCGCTACGCGCACACCCGACAACCGCCGCAACAAACGTCTGTTTCGCCCAGACGCTAGACCACCCGCATCAAGCCCTCTTGGGTGACAGACGCGACTAATTCCCCGCTGCGCGAATAGAAACTACCGCGGGCCAAGCCGCGCGCGGCGGCGGACGACACCCCCTCGCAGTGGTACAAGAGATATTCGTCCATCCGAAAGGGGCGATGAAACCACATGGCATGGTCGAGGCTCGCGACGACTAAATTGTCAGCGCCGAGTTGAAACCCATGATGCGCGAGCAAGGTCCAGATGAGGCCATAGTCCGACAGATAGGCCAGAATCGCGCGATGAATATCGGGATCATCAGGCAATTGTTCGGTGGTCTTCACCCACGCCCGCCGAATGGGGTTACCGGCGGCATCATGCGAGCCATTCGGCCCATCGATCGCGCGGATCTCAAACGGTGCCACGATCGTCATCATGCGTTGATAACGCGCCGTCATCGAATCAAATTTATCCCAGTTCCACTGCACCGGCTGGAGGCTCTCGATGGCCGGGACTTCGGGCATCGAGCGTTGAAATTCAATCCCGCTCTCGACTTTCTGAAACGAAGCTTCAAGCGTGAAGATCGGCTGACCGTGCTGAATCGCGGTGACTCGCCGCGCGGAAAAACTTTTGCCGTCGCGACTGCGGTCCACCGAGTAAACCACCGGCGAATAGGAATCGGCTTCGCGCAAAAAATAGGCATGGAGCGAATGGATCGGACGGTCGGCGACGGTTTGCTGGGCCGCGTTCATCGCCTCGCCTAATACCTTGCCGCCGTAGACCCGTTTGACCAACGTGTCGCTAACCGCGCCACGAAATAGATTCTCTTCCAAGCGCTCGAGCGCAAGCCCGGTCACCAAGGTCTGCAACGACTTATTCATTACGCAAAGCCAAATTCGGCGGTCGGAAAGCGCGAAGCTTTTACCTCTTGCACGAAAGCCTCGATGGCCTCGTGAATGGAGTTCGCACCGGCCATGTAGTTCTTCGAAAACCGGGTGCGCTTGCCGGGCGCGATGTCCAGGATGTCATAGAGCACGAGAATTTGACCATCGACGCTGGGTCCGGCGCCGATTCCGATCACGGGCACGGTGGCATTGCGCGTGATGGTCGCCGCCAGTTCCATGGGGACGCATTCGAGCAGCAGCAAATCGGCGCCCGCGGCTTCCAGGGCGCGCGCATCGTCGATCATTTTTAACGCGGTATCGTGTTCGCGACCCTGCACGCGATACGCGCCGATCTTATGGATGGCTTGCGGCGTAAGACCAAGATGCGCGCAGACTGGAATGCCGCACTCGGTTAGACGCGACACCATATCGAGCTGGAGCGCGCCCCATTCGAGCTTGACGACTTCGGCGCCGCCCTCCTTCATCAGCCGCGCGGCGTTGTGCAGACATTCGGCTGGCGAGTGATAGCTCATGAAAGGCATGTCGGCCATGATGAGCGCACGCTCAACGCCGCGCGCCACGAGCTGGGTGTGATAAATAATGTCATCTACCGTCACCGGGATCGTCGTGGCTTGACCCTGCACGACCATGCCGACTGAATCGCCGACCAGAATAAAATCGCAGCCTGCGCGATCGAGCACCCGCGCAAACGCCGCGTCGTAGGCGGTTAGCGAGGCAATCTTTTCACCCTCACGTTTGAGTTGCCGCAGCGTTTGGGTGGTGACCTTTTTTACATTGGCCGCGTGTACGCTCATGACGGGTCCAATCTCAAACGCGCGGTGCGGCTTGTTTTTTAGCGACGCCTTGCATGAACCGCGTCATCTCGATGATGAACAGAATCATATTCGGCGTGGAATATACCGGTGGCAACTCCGGCACGCGCGCTTGGACGGTTAAGTCCGGGGTCGCGACCACTGTCGCGCGATGGGTCATGCCGGGTGAGAGGATCTCTTGCAGATTCATAAAATATTTTCCGAAACCGAGTAAGGGCTTCAGTGGCGCTAGCGGGCGATCGAGCCTAACCAATCGGCGAGCGCGGCGGCGATCTCGGCCGGTGAATCCTCTTGAATAAAATGCAGCCCCTTGACCGTCACTTCACGCTGATTCTTCCAGGTTCGCGCCAATTCACGCGGCCGCCCCGTCATGATCATGCCCGGATCGGCATTGATGAAGAGTTTGGGGATCTCGGTTTCACCCAGCCATTTCGAATACTGCGCAACCATCGCGCAGGTCGCCGCTGGGGTCCCTTCGATAGGTAATTGATTGGGCCAGGTCAGCGTTGGCCGGCGGCTTTCTCCGGGCGTTAAATACGGCGCGCGATAGACCTCCATCTCGGCTGCGGTCAGCTCGCGCAATACTGACTTCGGCAAGACGCGTTCGACAAATACATTTTTTTGGAGGACGACTTCCTCGCCCGCGGCCGAACGAAAAATCTGAAAGATGCCGCGTGCGGATTCGGGCCAATCGGCCCACGTCAATTCCATGACCAAACCTTCCATGTGACAAAGGCCAGCGATCTGCGTTGAATGGCGACGTGCCCAGTCGAAGCCCAGTGCCGTGCCCCAATCGTGCAGCACCAAGACCGTTTTCTCGCCTACGTTTAACGCCGCGAGCGCGCCATCGAAAAAGCGCTGATGTTCGGCCAATGTGTAGCGTTCAGGCCCGGAATTCGGCAATTTATCCGAGTCGCCCATGCCAATCAGATCGAGCGCGATGCAGCGTCCGCAGGTCGCGAGCTTAGGCAGGATGTTTCGCCACAGATACGAGGAGGTCGGGTTCCCATGCTGAAAGATGATGGGGTGACCCTGGCCTTGTTCGACATAGGCCATGCGCTGGCCGTGAACTTCGATGGTTCGTTTGCTCGCCACCCAATCATTCATTGCAGATCCCCCACGTTCAATTCGATAGGTTCTTGTTACCGCGCGCGGCCGGCAATTTGCATGATCCGCTCCGCCTGTTTGAGGTGTGGCTTGTCGAGCATTTTGCCATTCAAGCTCAAAGTGCCTGCTTCGGGATTCGCGGCAAAAATATCGATCACCGCTTGGGCCTGGGCGACTTCCGCCACCGACGGCGTGAAAGCTTCGTTGATGACCGCGACTTGAGCCGGATGGATGGCGATTTTGCCGAGGAATCCATCGCGCCGCGCTTCGTTACATTCGCGACGCAATTTATCCTCGGCGCGAAAATCCGGTTGCACGGTATCGAGCGCTTGAACCCCCGCGGCGTACGCGCCATACAAACACAGCGAACGAGCCAGCACATAGGGCGGCGTGTATTCGCCTGCGTCATCTTTATTGGAACTAGCGCCGAGGGCCGCGCCTAGATCTTCCGCACCCCAGGTAAGAACTCTGAGCCGCGGCGCGCCCTTATATTGCCCGAGCGCGAAAGGTGCGGCGGCGGTTTCGGTGGCGATGGCCGTGATCCCGATACTGCCCAGGGGAATGCCGTGCTGCACCTCGAGCACATCGAGATAATGCGCCAATTGCAGAATGTGATGCGGACCCTCGCACTTGGGCAGCGCGATCCCGTTCGGACGGGCGCCGACCACCGCCACCAAATCGAGCAAGGCGTCGGACGAATCGAGCGGATTCATACGCACCCAATATTCGGCGCGGGTGCGATCCGCTTGGCAGAGATAGGCATGCGTCATCTCACGCGCCAGTGGCCGGCGCTGCGCGGCGACTGAATCTTCCAGATCGAGGATCAGCGCATCCGCGCCGATCGACCCTGATTTGGCCATTTTCTTTTCGCTGTCGCCGGGGACGAATAGCATCGAGCGAATAACACTCATGCCGGCTTCCTCAGCATGAGCCCGGAACGTTTACACACCGCGACCAACTCGTCGCGTTGGTTATAGGCGCGATGCGCGAAAATGACGATGCCATTGTGTGGGCGCGATTTGGATTCACGGAGTTCAAGCACTTCGGATTCGAAGTGCAGCGTATCGCCATGGAAAACGGGACGCGGGAACCGCACTTCGTCCCAACCCAAATTGCCGACCGCGGTGCCGAGCGTGGTCTCATACACCGATACCCCCACCATCAACGCCAGGGTAAACGTGCTATTCATGATGCGTTGCCCAAACTCGGTATGTTTGCGGCAATATTCTTCGTCCAAATGCAGCCGCGCGGGATTATGCGTGAGGCCCGAGAACAAGACATTGTCCATCTCGGTGACGGTACGATGAATGGGATGATTAAAGATCTGACCGACCTTGAACTCCTCGAAATATAATCCGGCCATGCCAGCGCTCCTTTCGGGATCGTGATTGATTTGAATTGGCCGACGCATTATACGAGGAAACGCGCAGGCGTCGTGCCAGTTTAGGAGAGCGAGGATGATTCAGTACTGCGAACAGCTGGTGGCCGTCGATGGCTTCGAACCGTGGAATGCGTTTAGCAATGTCGCCTTCATTGTAGCGGCAGCCGTCGCCGTGCGACGTGCGCGCATACACTGGGCCGCGCTGCCCGGCTCGGTGCTCTTACTTGCAGTGCTCGCCACGACCATCGGCGTCGGCAGTTTCGCCTGGCATGCGACGCATGCACCGTGGGCGCAACTCGCCGATGTCGTCCCAATTTTGTGCTTTGTGCTCGCGTTTCTCTACTTGGCCCTGCGTTTAGCGCTTGATTACTCGCGCGCGGCGGCGCTCTTGGCCTGCGCCTTGATGATGCTTGCCATCCTGGGAATTAGCATGACCGCCCGGACCGCGCTCAACGGTTCGGCTGCTTACTTGCCGGTGTTAGGGGGTTTGCTTCTCGTTGCCAACCTCGTGGGCTCGGTTGCGCTAGGGCGCACACTTAAGCTCGCCGCGCTAATTTTTCTGTGCGCCCTGGCCGCCCGTACCGGCGACTTGGTGGCTTGCCCGCATTTTTCGTTAGGACTGCACTGGCTATGGCATCTCGGCAATGGATTGGTGATCTATCTCACGCAAAAGGCGCTGATCGATATTCAAGCCCCGCCGTCAGTCGCATAAGTCGCCCGTAAGACATTTTTCTGAACCTTGCCCATGGCATTCCTCGGCAACGCAGCGCAAACCACATAGCGCTTGGGGCACTTGTACGCTGCGAGTTGCGCGCGCGCTGCGCTCCGCACCGCGTGTTCGTCCCAGGGTATTTCTGGGTCAGTGACGATTACGGCGACGACCTGCTCACCAAAATCCGCATGCGGCAGCCCAATGACGGCCGATTCCCCGACTCCCGGCAGATCGTCGAGCACGTTTTCAACTTCACTCGGATACACATTGAGCCCGCCCGTGATAATCAGATCTTTCGCGCGCCCGACCAGAAATAAATAGCCATCATCAAAGCGCCCATCGTCTCCGGTCCGAAAAAATCCATCGGCGGTGAAATCCTCGCGGGTCTTCTCCGGCAGACGCCAGTAGCTTTTGAATACACTGGGGCCACGGACTTGCACATGCCCCGTTTCACCCGTCGCGGCCTCTTGCCCGTCATCGTTAACGATACGGACTTCGACGCCAGACAACGGCACCCCAACCGCCGCCGGTTTGCGGGCGCCTTGGAGCGGATTGGTCGTGATAATGCTGGTCTCGGTCATGCCATAACGCTCGAGGATCTGATGTCCGGTACGCGTGGCGAACGCATGCCAGGTGTCACTCGCCAACGGCGCCGAGCCGGAGATAAAGAGGCGCACGTTACGACAGGTCTCATACGCCAATTCGGCACTCGCGAGGAGCCGCGTGTAATAAGTCGGCACCCCCATCATCACGGTGGCCGCGGGCAATAACCGTAGTGTTTCGGCGACTTCGAAGCGCGGACAAAACAGCAGTCGCGAACCCGACATGAGACTGCAACCCAGGGCAATAAAGAGGCCGTGCACGTGGAACAGCGGTAAGACGTGGAGCAGCACATCCTGCGCACTAAAGCCCCAGGCCTCGGCCAACGCGCGCGCATTGCAGGCCAGATTCGCGTGCGACAGCACGATGCCTTTGGGTTTGCCGGTGGTGCCCGAGGAGTACAGCAACGCCGCAAGCGCGTCGGGCGCGCTGGTCACGCTGTCGAAATCAGCATCGGTGTGTGCCGCGGCGTCGAGTAAGGTGCCGCCACCCTCCGCATCGAGCGTATAGCGCAGCTTAATTTTCAACGTGTCGGCGAGCGGGGTCAGGGAGCTCGCGAAAGCGGCATCGTGCACCAGCAACGCGGGTTCGGCATCTTCGAGAAAATACCGCACTTCAGTGCTGGTATACGCCGGGTTCAAGGGATGGAAGACCAACCCGCCGCGCAGGCACGCGAGGTAGAGCCAGATGAAATTCGGGCTTTTCTCGGCTTGCACCGTGACGCGATCGCCGGGTTTCAGCCCGAGTTGCATCAAGAATCGCGCTAGCCGTGCGGATTCCTGGTCGAGGGTGGTGTAGCTGAACGATAAGCCATCGTTAGTGCAGAGGAACTCGGACGCGCGCGTGGCCGGAAAATTTCGCGCGAACGCGTGATAAAGATTGGCGTTGTCCACGACACGTCCCTACAAAGATTCGCTCTCGTGCCTCGCTCGTTAAAATGACACTCGACTACAGCGTGCGCGAAATCAATTCCTTCATGATCTCGTTGCTGCCGCCGTAGATCATCGCCACTCGACTGTCGGTAAAGTAATGCGCAATCGGATAATCCATGATGTAGCCGTAGCCGCCGTGCAATTGCAGGCATCGATTGGCGATATCAAAGGCCTTCTCCGAGCACCAATACTTCGCCATCGACGCGGTCTCGGCGTCGAGCTCGCCCCGAATGAGGCGGGCGATGCAATCATCGAGGAACACTCGCGCGATCCGCGTCTCCGTCTTGCATTCCACTAGCGTGAATTTAGCCGCTTGAAAATCGATGATTTTTTTGCCGAAGGCTTCGCGTTGCTTAACGTATTCGGTGGTCACGCGCAGGCAGTTTTCCATGCTCGCAACCGACGATACGGCAATGATCAAGCGTTCGCGGCTGAGCTGGTTCATTAATTGAAAGAAGCCCTGGCCTTCGTGCCCGCCGAGTAAATTAGCAACCGGCACGCGGACGTCGGTAAAAAACAATTCGCAGGTGTCTTGACCTTTCTGGCCGATCTTCTTCAACGGCTTGCCGCGCCTGAAACCTTCCAATCCTTCGGTTTCGACACATAGAAGAGAAATGCCCTTGGCGCGTTCTTTGGGATCAGTCTTGCAGACCACGACGATCAAATTAGCGTTGTAGCCATTGGTGATGAAGGTTTTAGAACCATTCAGCACATAGTGATCGCCAACGCGAGTCGCGCGCGTTTTTACTGCTTGCAGATCCGAGCCGGTGCCGGGCTCGGTCATCGCGATCGAGGTGATGATCTCACCGGCCGCCATGCGCGGCAGATACCGCTGCTTTTGCGTTTCGGTGCCGTAGACCATCAAGTAATGGCCAACGATGCTTTGAATGCCACTGCCAAAACTCGTGATCCCGCCGCGCATCAGTTCTTCGTAGACGATTGCATCGAAGCCGAAATCCGAACCGCCGCCGCCATACTCGCTCGGAATATCCGGATTCAGCAGCCCCACTTCGCCGGCCTTACGCCAATACTCGGGGTCACAGTAGCCCTGCGCGATCCAACGTTCGCGATGCGGCACGAACTCGGTCTCGACAAATCGCCGCACAGTGTCGCGATAGAGTTCGTGCTCGGCGGTCGCCCACGGCGCGCGCTGTGATTCCATTGGAATTCCTTAGGCTGAATGTAAACCGAGCACCGACACACTGGCGACATTGCGGAACGGATGTCCGCCGAGATTGTGCGTGAGGCCGATCGAGGGACTCGGTAGTTGGCGCTGGCCGGCGCGCCCTAAAAGCTGGAGATACAATTCATAGGCCATGCGCAGTCCAGTCGCTCCAATGGGGTGGCCAAAACATTTCAACCCACCATCGATTTGGCACGGCACCGCGCCATCGCGATCGAACACGCCATCCATGACGTCCTTGATCGCGCCGCCTTCCGCCGACATGCCTAAGTCTTCCATCACGACCAACTCGGTGACGGAGAAACAGTCATGCACTTCCATTAGGTTAATTTCCTTACGCGGATCTTTGATCCCGGCTTCGGCATACGCGCGTTGCGCGGCAATGCGTGTCGTATGCAGATAACTACCATCCCAACCGGTGCTCGACATCTCGAAGCCGTTGCTCGGCGCAAGCTGCATGGCCTTCACGGTCACCACCTCCGTGTAGCCCATCGCGCGCGCCTTCTCCACGCTGGTGACGATGGCGCATGCCGCGCCGTCGCTGACTCCGCAACAATCCATCAATCCCAGTGGATAGGCCACCATGCCCGCGTTCAGCGCGTCGTCTTCGGTAATTTCTTTGCGCAGATGGGCTTTGGGATTCAACACCCCATTGGCGTGGCTTTTGACCGAAATATGCGCCATCGCCCGTTTCAGGTCCTGCATGTCCACGTGATGCTTGGCGGCGTAGGCGCCGGCCAATTGCGCAAAGGCGCCGGGCGCGGTCGCGTTCGGCAACCACAGATCATCAAACGTGCCTTTGGTGCGCTCGGGAAGCCCTCCGTAGCCGGTGTCCTTCAATTTCTCGACACCCATCGCGAGCGCGATGTCGCAAGCGCCGGCCGCCACGGCATACACCGCTCCGCGCAGGGCTTCGGTACCCGTCGCACACAGATTCTCGACGCGGGTCACGGGAATGTTTGGCAGGCGCAGGGTCAGACTGAGCGGCAGCGCCGATTTACCGGCGCTTTGTTCTTGATAGAACAACCCGAGCCACCCCATTTCAATTTCCTCGCGTGCGATCTTGGCGTCGGCCAGCGCCTCCTTAAACGCCTCCAGAATTAATTCTTCCGGACCGCAATCCCAGCGCTCGCCAAACCGGCTGCAGCCCATACCGATGATCGCGACTTTGTCTTTGATGCCTTTAGCCATCGGAGTGCTCCTCGTTAATCGGCCGCCGTGGGGATCGGCGCCGGCTTCCAGAAATATCGTCGAAAGTGCCGGCGCCCGTCAAAGTCTTTAATCCGAAACACCATGCGCACCGCGTTGCCGATCTTGACCTGGCCGGGTTCAAAATCGGTGAACTCGAGCATGCAGTTGGCGCCATCGGCGAATTCCACATTGCCGTAGATATAAGGCGGTAACGGGGTATAAGCCAGCCAATCCTCAGTATAGGACTTCACGCGCCCGAGAAGGCCCGACAGACTCTCGCCCGCCTGCGTGTCGATTTCTCCGCACTTCACGCATAGTTGAGCACGCGGGTATTGCAAGGTATTGCAGGACTTGCACCGCCCGCCGACCATGCCGGTGATGTCCTTGCGGCGGCGATAAAACACGGATTGCGCCGTGCGATTGTCGCGTTCGGCGCGCAAACCGAAATCCAGATCGAGTTGATTGCGCAGGGCGAGAAACTTGGTGTAGTTGTCGAGCACACGGCGTGCTTTAAGGTAACGTCCGGGACCGTGGGTCGGCTGCAGATCAGCGAGTCGCGCGGTGGTCTCAAGGATAATCGCATCAGCCCCCTGACCAAACCCGATGACCAGTATTTTCTCCCCAGGCACCGCCGTTTCAAGCGCCTGCGCGAGCATCAATAAGGGATGCGCGGCGCCGCAGTCTCCCACTTGTGCGGTTAGCGGATCGGCGAATAACGCCGCATCGACTTTCAGGATTTTGGCCACCCCTTTGGCGATAGCCGCTGCGGCGGGCATGACAAAGCGGTGGATCTCGCTCAATTCGATCCCGGCGTTTTTGGCGGCGGCATGCACCGCGCGCGGCACCAATTTGTTATAGCCCTCTTCGCGGATCCAGCGCTCTTCGAGCGCATAGTCGTAGTCGCTGTCGGTTGCGCGATATTGATCGATCAGGTCTTCGTGGATCGACGCCGCGCCCTTGACGACGGCAATCGGCTCGCCGGTACCGAACACGAAACCTGCGGCCCCGTGACCGTAATTCATTTCCTGCGTACTACCGGGCTTGGTTTCGCGACAATCGGCGGCGAGCAGTAAGGTCGTCCGGGCGCTCGCAGACAGGCCTAACCGCACCAAGGCGCTGCTCCCCGCGCGCCGGCTGCCCCCAAGATCTTCAGTAGTCAGCTCGGCAGGACACAGTAAGGCATCGCCAACCACCCCGCTGTTGCTGCGATCCGCGAACGGTAGCGTGGTGGAGGCGAGTTGCAAATGATCGAGCCGCTGGGTGAACCCCGCTAAACAATTGCGACCCGCTTCAACCGCGAGCGTGATGCTGTCTTCGTCCCAATTGGCGACCGCGCGTTCGCCCTTGGCGAGACCTTTAACGCCAGGGACTGCCCAGCTCACGGCGTCCGCGATGATACTGCGGGCCAGTCTGAAGCTCGGCACATAGGCCCCGTAGGAAAGAATTCCGTAACGCATAACTTGCTCGTGTAATTGAGGTTGGCATCTTTGGGAATATGACAAGGACTATCCCGAATAGAAATAATCTTGTCACATTCTTGTCATTTTTAGCTCATACCCTGCTCGGGTTACCGCTGGCACCTATTCCGAACCCTGAACAGAGGATCCACTGTGAGTAATCGTCAATTTCCTGCGTTCTCGCGTTTTATTCTAGCTCTATCCCTCGCCGCTCCGGCAGGTCATGCATTCGCCGCCAACGACGCAATGCTCCAGCTTCTCACAGTGTTGCGCAACAAAGGCACTATTGACGATGAGACGTTTCACGCGCTCAACGTCGCGGCCCAAGCCGATGAAGAGCATAACGTCGCGCTAATACAAACCGAAAAGCAACCAGCGACAGTCAAAGCTAACGGCACGCCGCGCATCGCCGAACAGCCGAAAAGCGCCGCGGCCGTAGCGCCGATTAGTGATCCGTCCGAAGTCAAAGTTACTCTCAACGAGGGCTTGAAGTTTAAGACAATGGATGGCAATTTTTCCGCCCAAATAGGCGCGTTTTTCCAAGCCGATACTGCCGCCTACTGGACCGACAGCCGTTCCAATTTCTCGAATGGAACCGAGCTCCGGCGCGGGCGCCTGTCGCTTGCCGGTACTGTTCTCGATGCGTGGGATTATAAATTTGAAGCCGATTTCGCCGGGACGACCCAAGGCGGATCGACTAACACGGTCAAGGTCACGGATGCCTTGGTGCGCTATAGGGGACTTGGACCAGTCAGTATCACCGCCGGAAATTTCAAACCGCCGTACAGTCTCGAGGCGCTGATGTCCGACACCAACACGACGTTCATCGAGCGCAGCGTGCCGTTCCAGATGATTAACGATCGCCTCTTGGGCGGCATGGCGATGGCGAATGGCGCGAACTGGACCGCAGCGGCGGGCGTGTTCGGCGCACCGGTCGCGGCTCAGAATTCGGCTAACGAGGGACTGACCGGCTCGGCGCGGTTCACGTACGACCCCGTGCTAGCTGCCGATCAATTGGTTCACTTCGGGGCATCAATGCAAATCCGTCAGCCGGACACCAACGCGAACGGTCCGGACACCCTGCGTTTTAGCGCCAAGCCTGAAACCAACATTATTAGTGACGCACTGACCGCGTGCGCCACGGTAACGGCCGTGACTACTGGGGATTGCGCGCGCGGCAAGTTCGGAAATCAGACTGGGTTGGGGCGCAGTAGTGGGCGTCTGGTCGACACGGGTAATATCAGCGGTGGCGTCAACTATGCGCTGCTCGGCAATCTCGAAATGGCGGCGCTATATGGACCATTTTCAATGCAAGGCGAGTTCGTGCGCACCGCTATCGACCGCGATACTGGCGGTAGCCTCGATTTCGACTCCTATTACGTATACGGGAGTGTTTTTCTAACACCGGACAGCCGTGTTTATAAGGGCGACCGCGGGATCTTCGATGCGGTACAGCCACGAAACCCATTCAAACTCGGCGCCGCCGGATGGGGGGCCGTGGAATTGGGCCTACGATTCAGCAGCCTCGACCTAAATGATCGCGATATCCATGGCGGCAAATTGCAGGACCTAACAGCAGGTCTGAATTGGTATCTAAATCGTTTCGTACGGCTGTCGGCAAACTACATCAATGTCCTCGGACTCGACGGCGGGGCGCATAACGGCGAAGATCTCAACGCCGTACAGTTCCGCGCCCAGTTCGTGTACTAAGGTCGAGTTCCGACGCAGATGGTCGTTCCCCGCTCACTTTTTGCGCTCGAATCTTAGTTGAGGCACATTCGCCGCTAAAGCCGCTCCCACAGGACTGGCCGCGCCCTGTCCCGTTGTGCCGTCAGCCTAATTCGCGATAATGCCGGTCCTTATTCCGGGACCGTTATTCCTCATGGCGCAATACGTATTCACGATGCAACGGGTGGGCAAGATTGTCCCGCCCAAGAAATATATTCTTAAAGACATTTCATTATCGTTTTTCCCCGGCGCCAAAATCGGCGTGCTGGGGCTAAACGGCTCGGGCAAATCGACCCTGCTCCGAATCATGGCGGGCATCGATCGCGAGATCGTCGGCGAAGCCCACCCGCAAAAGGGCCTGCACATCGGATATCTACCGCAGGAACCTCGGCTCGACCCGACAAAAACCGTCCGCGGCAATATAGAAGAAGGGGTCGCCGCCGAGAAAGCACTGCTCGATCGCTTCAATGACATCAGTATGAAATTCGCCGAGCCCATGAGCGACGACGAAATGAACGCATTGCTGGAAGAACAGGCGAAGCTGCAAGACCAGATCGATAATGCGGGGCTGTGGGAACTTGAACGCAAGCTCGACATCGCCGCCGACGCGCTGCGGCTCCCGCCCTGGGACATGGAAGTCACCAAGTTGTCCGGTGGTGAACGACGCCGGGTCGCCTTATGCCGACTGCTGTTGTCGAACCCTGAGATGCTGCTGCTCGATGAGCCGACGAACCATTTGGACGCCGAATCCGTCGCATGGCTGGAACGCTTTCTCGAGAATTTTGCCGGCACCGTGGTTGCGGTAACGCACGATCGCTACTTCCTCGACAATGTCTGCGGCTGGATTTTAGAACTTGATCGCGGCCAAGGCATTCCATGGGAAGGTAATTACACGTCGTGGCTGGAACAGAAAGAGCAGCGGCTTGAACAAGAAGAGAAACAACAATCCGCGCATCGCAAAAACATGGCCGCCGAATTGGAATGGGTGCGCCAGAATCCCAAAGGGCGTCAAACGAAGAGCAAGGCGCGGGTCGCACGTTTCGAAGAATTATCGAGTCAGGAATTCCAGAAGCGGAATGAAACTAATGAAATCTACATTCCGCCCGGTCCACGACTTGGCGAGCTGGTCTTCGAAGCCATTGATCTTAAGAAGGCCTATGGCGACCGGCTATTGATCGATAACCTTTCGTTCACGGTACCCGCCGGCGCCATTGTCGGCATCATCGGCCCCAACGGCGCCGGCAAGTCGACTCTGTTCCGGATGCTCACCGGTCAAGAAGCACCGGACTCTGGCACGATCCGCTTGGGTGACACCGTGCAAATCGCGCACGTCGATCAAACGCGCGATGCCTTGGACCCGAATAAAACCGTATGGGAGGAGATCTCGGACGGTCTCGACATGATCCAGATCGGCACTTATCAAACCGCCTCGCGCGGCTACCTCGGACGTTTCAATTTTGGCGGCAGCGATCAACAAAAACGGATCGGCGAACTGTCGGGCGGCGAGCGTAATCGCGTGCATCTGGCGAAGCTATTGAAGACCGGCGGCAACGTGCTGTTGTTGGACGAGCCCACCAATGATCTCGATGTCGAAACCCTGCGGGCGCTGGAAGAAGCTTTGTTGACCTTCCCGGGCTGCGTCTTGGCGATTTCGCATGATCGCTGGTTTCTCGACCGCATCGCGACGCACATGCTCGCCTTCGAAGGCGATAGCCGGGTCGAATGGTTCGCCGGCAACTATCAGGATTACGAAGCGGATAAAAAGCGCCGCCTGGGCACCGACGCCGAGCAACCAAAACGCCTCCGCTATAAGCCACTGAGCACATAATCGATGGCCGAGCTCGGACTCAATGCTTGGATCACGCTCGGCGTGTTGGGGCTCATGCTCGGACTCCTGATCCTCACCTCGATTGCGCCTGATCTGGTCATGATGGCGTGCCTGACTCTACTGATGCTGTGTGGGGTACTCGCGCCAGTGCAAGCCTTGAGCGGTTTCGCCAACGAAGGCATGGCGACGGTTGGCGTGCTGTATGTGGTAGTCGCCGGTTTGCGCGATACCGGCGTCATGGCGTGGATTGCAGAACAACTCTTTGGCCGTCCGCGCTCAGTCGCCGCGGCGCAATGGCGAATGATGATTCCTGTCGCGACTATCTCGGCCTTTATGAATAACACGCCATTGGTCGCGGCGATGCTCCCCGCGGTCACCGAGTGGGGCAAGAAATACCAAATCCCCGTGTCAAAACTGCTGATGCCGCTGAGCTTCGCGACGATCCTCGGCGGGCTCTGCACACTCATCGGCACGAGTACGAATGTCATCGTCGCCGGTCTGATGAAGGACGCGGTCAAAGCCGGCCACATCGATCAGACCATGGGCTTCTTCACTTTGACCAGTGTCGGCGTGCCGTGCGCATTGGCCGGCATGCTGTATATGGTGTGTGCGAGTCGATGGCTACTGCCCGTGCGCCAAGCGGCATTGCGTCAGCTCGACGATCCGCGTGCGTATACCATCGAGATGATGGTCGCGCCGAATGGTGGCGTTGGCGGCAAAACCATTGAACAGGCAGGTCTGCGTAATTTGCCCGGCATGTACCTGGCCGACGTGGAGCGGCAGGGCGAGATAATCGCGGCCGTCGGGCCACAACTACGATTGCAAGACAACGATCGGCTGATTTTTGTCGGTGTGGTGGATTCGGTGGTCGAGCTGCAACGGCTGCGCGGCCTAATCCCAGCTACCGATCAGGTGTTCAAGCTCGACGGCCCGCGTGCGGGTCGCAGCCTGATCGAAGCCGTGGTCTCCGATCGCTGCCCGTTGGTCGGTAAATCCATTCGCGATGGAAAATTTCGCACGCAGTACAACGCCGCGGTCATTGCCGTCGCGCGGAGCGGTGAGCGTCTGCATCAGAAAATCGGCGATATCGTGCTGCAACCGGGCGATACCTTGCTCCTTGAAGCGCGCCCCGCCTTCGCTCAGCAGCAACGCAACTCGCGCGATTTCTACTTGATTAGTAGTCTCGAAGATTCCAGTCCGGTGCGTCACGACAAGGCACTGGTCGCGTTAGCGATCTTGGTCGGCATGGTCGCGCTGGCGACGCTGTTCGAGCAAACCCCGTATTTCATCAACAAGAACTTCGGCACCTTGCAAGCCGCGCTGCTGGCCGCCGCCTTGATGTTGATCACGCGGTGCTGCACCACCGCCTCGGCCCGGCGCGCGATCGATTGGAGTGTGCTGGTGGTGATCGCCGCGACGCTCGGGATCGGTAAAGCTCTCGAGAGCACCGGGCTCGCGACCGCCGTCGCGAATGGATTGAATTCGATAGTCGGTACAACACCGTATTCGCAACTTGCCGCGATCTATCTGGTGACCATGTTGTTGACGGAATTATTGAGTAACAGCACTGCCGCCGTCTTGATGTTTCCGATTGCGCTCGCGAGTGCGCACGCGCTCGGCGTTAACTACATGCCGTTCATTATCGCGATTACCATCGCCGCCTCGTGCGGCTTTGCGACGCCGATTGGGTATCAAACGAATTTGATGGTCTATGGCCCGGGCGGCTATCGCTTCGGGGATTTCGTGCGGTTTGGCGTGCCGCTTAATCTGTTGGTCGCAACGGTCACGTTGATCGTCGCCCCGATCGTCTTTCCTTTTCAATAGCTGGGCGGCTTACGCCAACTCGAGGGTTAAAGTAGGCTAGTGATTCCTACTATGAAGGAG
This sequence comes from Gammaproteobacteria bacterium, assembly GCA_016191285.1. Taxonomy (GTDB): domain Bacteria; phylum Pseudomonadota; class Gammaproteobacteria; genus CAIKBL01. The sequence continues at coordinate 82,450 of JACPPA010000022.1, read as the reverse complement.
GACATGAGTGGCCACGTTTGATACCCCAACGCTCATTCTCGGCGGTCACGACGGCGCCTTGGTCAGCCAAGTGGCGAGCACGTTAAACCGCCACGGCCTCATCACGGGCGCCACCGGCACCGGTAAAACAGTGACTTTGCAAGTGTTGGCCGAGGGACTGTCGACGCTCGGCGTGCCGGTTTTCACCGCCGACGTTAAAGGAGATCTCTCAGGCGTTGCCAACCCCGGCAAGTCGCAAGCCAAGGTTGATGAACGGATCGAAGTGTTAGACCTCAAGGATTTTCAATTCGACCGCAGTCCGGTCGCCTTGTGGGATTTATTCGGGGCGAGCGGCGTGCCGGTCCGCATGACGGTGTCTGAAATGGGTCCGCTACTGTGGTCGCGTCTGCTCGGCCTCAACGACACCCAAACCGGCGTGCTCTACGCGGTGTTCAAAATCGCTGACGACGATGGCCTGTTGCTGCTCGACTTACCCGATCTCCGTTCGATGTTGCTATGGGTTGGTGAGCATGCGGCTGAGCTGAAACTTAAATACGGCAACTTGTCGCCGACCAGTGTTGCCGCGATTCAACGCGCGTTGTTGGTGCTTGAGGAACAAGGCGCCGACAAAGTCTTCGGCGAACCCGCGCTCGCGATCAAAGACTTGATGCAAACCGCCGCGGATGGCCGTGGAGTGATCAATATTCTCGACGCCACCACGCTCATTACCACCGCGCCAAACCTCTATGCCTGCTTTCTATTTTGGTTGTTATCCGAATTATTCGAAGAATTACCCGAACGTGGCGATCAGCCGAAGCCATTGTTCGTGTTGTTCTTCGATGAAGCGCATCTGTTATTCAAAGAAGCGCCGAAGGCGCTGATCGATAAAATCGAACAGGTGGTGCGCTTGATCCGCTCGAAAGGCGTCGGCGTGTTCTTTGTCACGCAAAGTCCGCTCGATATTCCGGACGCCATCCTCGCGCAAATGGGTTTGAAAATTCAGCATGCGCTCCGCGCCTTCACGCCGAAGGATCAAAAAACCGTCAAGCTGGTCGCCGAATCCTTTCGCGCGAACCCCAAGCTCGATACCGCGGCCGTGATCACCGAGCTGCAGACCGGCGAAGCCTTGGTGTCAACGCTGGATATAAAAGGCCAACCGACGCCAGTCGAGCGCACGTTAATCCGCCCGCCGCAGGGCCAGATTGGACCGATCACCGAGGAACGCCGGCGCGAACTTATCGAGGCCTCGCCGCTCCGCGACCGCTATCAGAAAACTATCGATCGCGAATCGGCGTACGAGAAACTGACCGTACGCGCGGGGACTAAACAAGCACAGACCGCGCCCGCTGATGATTCGACGGGACCGTACGAATCTGAATCGCCCTCGATATCGCGCTCGCGAAGTACCACCGGCGGCGGCTATCAACGTCAAGGCGTCGGCGAAGCAGTGATCAAGAGCGTCGCGCGCTCGGTCGCGAGCCAGATCGGCAGTCAGCTCGGTCGCCAAGTTGTGCGTGGCATCTTGGGTTCGCTGTTCGGTGGACGGCGTTGAGCAATCCTTCACAATCATTTTAGGACGACAGCCATGGCGACTGCGGAACTGACGAAAGACATCATCATCGACGACCATGTACTCACGTTCGATGCTGGAGATAAACGTAACGCGAGTCTGTATATCGGCGAGCCGTTGCGCGTCGACTCGGGTTTGCACCTTCCCAGCACGCTCGGCGAATTGCGGGCGGCAGGCGTGTGGTCGACCGAACCCGACAAGCAGGTCCCGGATGCGCATCGCGCCGCGTATCGTGAACAGCTTAACTTGATCGAAGTGATTCGTTATCGCAGTGCCGGTGGTGAATTTCTGATCGCGCGCTTCGACCACGCAAAGTTTCCGTCCGACGCGGCGCGCTGGCTCGAATGGCAGCAGTTTTTCGATGGACGTTACACACGCGATATCTAACCAGTTAGTTCGTTATTTCTCCCCTCTGACCCCAGCCCTCTGCTGCAGGGCTGTCTCGTGTTTACATTTTTGCAGCAGCGACAGCGGCCGCATGCCAACTACCGTCATGCCGGTGCACGCCGGAATCCAACCGCCGTCATGCCGGCGCACGCCGGAATCCAGTACAGTTTCGCGGCGCCATTGCGCGTGAAAAAATCTCTCAAGAATTGGCAACGTCAGTGGAAGCTGGACCTGATTGAGCGCACGAACCCGCGTTGGGAAGCCCGGTATTCGGGGGTGCTCTAAGGCCCTCTGGATTCCGGCAGTCGCCGGAATGACGTGTGCGGAGTCGGACGCGACGGCGACAACTCCGGTCTTACGCCGTCATCCCGGAATTCGCGCAGCGAATATCCGGGATCCAGTCAGAATAGGCATCCGCGCACGGCGCGGACAGCATTTCTTCACTGGATTCCGGCGTGCGCCGGAATGACGACGATGGGTGCTCTAAGGCCCTTGGATTCCGGTGGCCGCCGGAATGACGGTGGGGTTGCACAGCGTACTTTCGATGGATAAAAGTGAATAAGAGTCAGCCGCCAGGGGGCGAGGAGGCAATAGGTTCCTCCTTGCATCGCCAGCCGACGCGGGGATGTGCTTATAGATCAGCGCTCACGTAGGAGGGTTACGTCATACCTCCTTCTCCTCTTGCGGGGAGGGCTGGGGTGAGGGGTAAAGATCGCAATGAATTTTAATCGGACACTTGCCGTCGTTTTGATGGTTTCCAACATCGCGCCAATGGCGGCCTACGAACTGTACAACGCTAATGGTCTGCATGCGGACGGTACGGTCAATCTGCGGTTGGGTCTGCGGCAGGGCGAGAATATTAATTTTGGAGTAGGCGCGCTACGGGGCTTTGGCACTTTAGGACGAACCACCGGCGAGACATCGCGCACCGATCTCGAGACCGCGATCCGCCCTGGACTAACGGCCGCCTACGAGCTCTCAGATTCGGAGATTTACGGTGGCGTCACCGCAGTAGCCGCGGCCACCACCTTGGACGGCGAACTGTCCGGACAATTCGCGCGCAGTGGTGATCGCGTACTCAACTCGGACGCGGCGTACGTGGGCTGGCGCAGCGGCGTCCTTGACGTTTCTTACGGCGCACAACCCTTTACTCTCGGCGATGGCTTTGTGGTTGGCGATGGCAATTTTAATCAAGGCCACGATAACGGTCAGTACTGGATTGGCGCATTCGAATCCTGGCGCAATACCGCGGTGGTTAAGATAAATACCTCGCCGATCCGCGCGGATCTATTTTGGTTGCGTACCGACAAGGATTTGGGCGGCACGCGGGTTGCTGGGTTTAATTTCGAAAACCCGAGTAGCGAAGTCTGGGGCAAATTGAGCGCGATGTATTTTGAAATCGTGCAAGACGATCGGGCTGGTCGCGACGGAATGCAGGTATGGGGTTTTCGCGGCGGCGATCTCCATTGGCCTTCGCTACCGGCGTTTAAGCTCTATGGTGAATACGTTCGCGAGGGTGGTCGCGCGCGCCTCACCGGCATCTCTAACGATGCCGACGCGTGGTACATAGAACCGACCTACCAAGTCCAGAGCTGGCCATGGACTCCGCGCTTCTACTACCGCTATGCACGGTACTCCGGCGATAACCCTGCTACCGCGGAGAACGAAGAATATCGCGGATTATTTTTCACGCTGGGTAAACGCGATTGGGACACGTGGTATCAAGGGGAAATTAACGGCGAGTTCTTTCTGTTCAACGAAAACCAGCGCACGCACATGCTGAAGGTCAAGACCTATCCCAATCAGCGCTGCGCGGTGATGGCGATGTACTATCATCACGAACTTGAACAGCCGCAGTATTTCGGGGTACCAACCCGTTCCACTGCTTGGTCCGATGAACTCAATCTCGAATTCGAGTTTTATCCGACGGAGCGTTTATATGGTCTAGCGGGCATAGCCTGGGCCACACCCAAAGCCGCCGCCAAGCAGATCTTCGGGGACAGGAATCAACTGGTATTCGAGCTCTTTCTGTCCTACACGTTCAAATAGCCGCGCGCAGCGATTTCGAGACCGATTCTAGGCGCTGAATCCGCCATCAACGACTTTGATCACGTTGACCGATCCGCTAATTACCCTGATCGATCTCAGCCACAAGCCAGGTCATGCTGGCGCGGCACGGCCTCGTCCTTGACTCGGTTGGACCTACACGTCCTCTACTCCACCGGTTGACCACGCCAGACTTTGATCCGCGCGCGTTTCGCTTTGGCGTCTAACCGTCGCTCCTGCGACCCTTTGGTCGGTCGCGTGGCCTTACGGATTTTAGGTGGTACCGCAATCGACAGAATCAGATCTCGCAGGCGCGTCAACGCATCGGCATGATTCTGTTCGAGGCTACGATGCTGCTGCGCCTTGATGATGAGTACGCCACCGCTGGTGATGCGGCGATCGGGTAACGCGAGCAAACGCGCTTTGTAGGCCGGTGGCAAGGATGAGGATTTAATCGCAAAGCGCAGATGTACTGCGTTCGAGACCTTGTTCACGTTCTGACCACCCGCGCCTTGGGCGCGCACCGCCTGGATCTCAAGCTCGGCGTCGGGGATGGTGATTCGCTCGGAAATCTTCAGCATTGATTTGCTTGGTAGTTATCGGCGTCCTAGTGTGCACGCGAGACTTAAGAAAATGCACCTGAAGTGACGAAGTCCTCGATTCATCGTGTTAATCTAGCGCCTGTTCCTGCGGCCGCTCGCTCGTCCGTGCACTCAATTTAACCCGCTACCCCGGAGGAAATGCCGCATGAAGGCTGTTGTCGTGCAAAAACAAAATGAATATTCGGTCACGAGTGTCGAACTTGACCCACCTAAAATGGGTGAAGTGCTGGTCAAGATGAAGGCCACCGGTGTGTGCCATTCGGACCTGTCGGTCATCAATGGCACGATCCCAAGCCCATTACCAGTAGTCCTCGGTCACGAGGGCGCCGGCATTATCGAGCAGGTTGGTGAAGGCGTCACCAACGTGAAGTCCGGTGATCATGTCGTCATTTCGTTCATCCCCAATTGCGGCCACTGCTTCTACTGCCTGCATCATGAACCCTACCTGTGTTCGGGCGCGAAACAGGATGGCAATCTATTCGATGGCACCACTCGCGTGCACAAGAACGGTCAGCGGATCTTCGTGATGTCCTTTGTCGGCATCATGGCGGAATACGCGGTGGTTCCCGCCGCGTGCGTGGTCACCATCGACAAGTCTTACGATTTTAAGGTCGCGGCCCTCGTGGGTTGCGGGGTTACCACCGGCGTCGGTGCGGCCATCCGCACGGCGGATGTTCACCCGGGTTCGACCGTCGCCGTCTTTGGCTGCGGCGGGGTTGGCCTGAACGTCATTCAAGGCGCCCGTATCGCGGGCGCCGCTCAGATCATCGCCTGCGATCTGTCGCTAGAAAAAATGCAAATGGCGATCGAATTCGGCGCCACGCATACCATTGATCCAGGCGCCGACATGGTCAAACAAATCACTGCCTTGACCAATGGCATCGGGGTGGACTATGCGTTCGACGTGGTGGGAAATAGCAAGGTCATCGAGCAATGCATCAAAGCCACCCGCAAGAACGGCACCGCGGTATTGGTCGGCGTCGGTCGGCTGGACGACCGCTTCTCCGTGAATGCGGCGATTCTGCCGTTCACCGCCAAGACCATCAAAGGCTGCATGTATGGCAGCGCGAATTTCAAAGTCGATTTTCCGCTCTACTTGAGCCTGTACAAGGCAGGCAAGCTCGACTTGGATCGCTTGATCACCAAAACCTATTCGCTCGACGACGTACCGCAGGCCTTTGCCGACATGGAGAGTGGAAAGAACGCGCGTGGCGTCATCGTCCACTAACGCGCCAGTGATGCAGATCACAGTCGTCGACGGTGACTGTGATTTCCTGTGTCCCAGCGATTCACATTCCGAACCCCGCATCCTATAGTAGGGTGTCACCTTTAAGGCTGCCGTCAGGCTGAATCTCGTTACACGCCATGGGCTGGGAATTACGTCTTACTGATCTCGAACGCGGAGGTCAAACCAATCGCTCGTTTACCCAGGCGACGGTGCGCATTGGCCGTCATTCCGAAAATGAACTGGTCCTGAAGCATAACCAGGTCTCGCGCGTTCACCTCACGCTGAGTAAGGACGGCGAACGCTTCTTTGCCGAGGACTCGAGCCGCAATGGCTGCTATCTCCAAGGTAACGAAGCCTGGTCGCGGCTCTCGGGACGAATCGAGCTCACGCTGCCGGCCACTATCCGGCTCGCGGATTGGGCGATCAGGATCGAATACCAGTCGGATGACGAATGGGATAAATCGGTCATAATTCCCGCCGGTCACCTGGTCAAGCGTACCGAATCGATCATGGTCTTCGATTTATGCGAATCCTCGCGCATTGCCAGCGAAAACGATCACATGGCGTATCACATGAAGCAGCGCCTGCAGCAGCTCGCCGATCCCGTGCTCAAGGAATACGGCATGCGATTCTTCAAAGGCACCGGCGATGGCTTCCTCGCGACCTTCACCTCGCCGCGCAAGGCGGTCACCGCCGCGCTCGAACTTGAGAGCCGAATCAAGCAGCGCAACAGCCGCACGGCCAACGCGCCAATCCATTATCGAATTTCGCTTCATCAAGGCGAGACGTGGGGGATCTCGACCGGGGGTCAAGACATTCACGGCAACGACGTTAACATCGCGTTTCGGATCGAAGGGGTCCAGGGCGACGCGTTCCAAACGCCGACGGTCAATCTACCGCGCATGGATCGCATCCTGTGCTCGAAAGCCCTCTTAACCGAAATCGAGCAAACGCCTGGTGACCCGCTCCTTGCCGCCACCCAAGAAATCGGCGCCGCCACGTTAAAAGGGATCCATGATCCCGTGACACTCCATCTGATCACCGCGAAGGCCGCGTAGCGCGCGCCGTGATCACGCGTTCACCGTTGTCGTAGTCGGCAACCGTTACCGCCAAACGAGTACCGACCTTGGGATAAGGCGGCCGCACCAACAGCTTGGCGCGCCCCTCGCCCGCGAGTTCCACGGTCGCCACGGCCAGCCAGTCCTCGCCGCTCGGATTTCTCGGGTGCGCCACCGCTAGCACCACAGCCTCTAACTCGCGTGTGTTCTGCACCTTGCGGCCGGGTTCGACTACAAACCACAATGCCGCGACAACTATCCCCAGCGCCATCGCGATTGAGGTCAGACGTCGATAATTCATCACTCGATTCTCGCCAGTTCTCCTACAACTTCAAGGGTGGAATCGTTTACCGGCGAAGCTAGGGAGGCTCTGCAAAAGCAAAAATCATACTTTTTGCTTCTCGTACTCTGAAAAGTCCAGGATGGACTTATTCAGAGTTGCCCTAGTGGGGCTGCTACCGATTGCCTACAATCGACCGCATGCAGAAATCACACGGCCGCGTCCTGATTATTGGTGGTTCGATGGCGGGCTTATTCGCCGGCATTGCCTTACGCAACTGCGGGTGGGATGTCGCGATCTATGAGCGCGCGAGTGAAGAATTGGCCGGTCGCGGCGCCGGCATCGCGACCCATGACGAACTGTATACGGTACTGCGCCAGGCCGGCGTGACGTTGCGCGACGAAATGGGCGTACGCTCGCTTGGCCGCCTGCTGCTCGCCGCCGATGGCGCCGTGGTGGGCCAGATCACGATGCCGCAGATCATGACCTCATGGGGCCTCATGTATCGCTTCCTGCGTGCGCAGCTCCCGGACGACTGCTATCACAATGGCTACACGCTTAGCGACCTAGTGCAGCGCGCGAATACGGTGACCGCGGTGTTTGAGGATGGACGTCGCGCCGAAGGCGACTGGCTAATCGGCGCCGATGGCACGCGCTCGACGGTCCGGCAACGCGTCGCGCCGGAGATCCCGGTCAATTATTGCGGCTACTTTGGGTGGCGCGGCCTCGTCGCTGAAGCCTTGGTGCCGCCTGCGGTGCTCGAAACGATCGCCTATCGGATGGCCTTATGTTTAGCGCCCGGTGGCCATTGGCTAGGCTATCTCGTCGCGGGACCGAATGATGATTTGACGCCGGGCGAGCGCTGGTATAACTGGGGCTGGTATCGCACGGCGGACGCCGCGCGTTTGCAGGATCATCTGACGGCGGCCGATGGTACGCACTATGCTCAAGGTATTCCGCACCATTTAATTCGTCCGGAATTAGTGACCGCGCTGCGCGCCGAAGCAGCCGCCCAGCTCGCACCACAAATCCAAGCGATTATTGCCGTCACCGAACGACCGTTTATCCAAGGGATGCTCGACCTTGGCAGCTCGCGCCTGGTCTACGACCGAGTTTGCGTGATCGGTGACGCAGCGTTCACCGCGCGCCCGCACATCGGGCTCGGGGTGTCGAAAGCGGCGGAAGACGCGATGAGTTTGGCGGCTGCGCTCAGCGCACCCGCGCAGGCGGCAACGTTAGTGGAATGGGAGCAGGTCCGCCTGCGATACGGCCATGCAGTGTTGGACTTCAGCCGCGATCTCGGCAGTTACATTGGCCCCGCCCCGGTGACCGCCGAGCAACACGCCAAGGCCGCCTATCACCAGCGACCGGACATCTTCATGGCCGCCACCGCGCCGAGCGATCCTTATCGATGGCTCAAACTGTAACGCCAGCAGCGCGAGATGATTGCGCCCGGCGGCAAAGTGCGCCGCGCTCCGCGAAAAGGCCAACGTCGAGTAGATCGAAGAAATAGTGGATCGACATCAGTACGCGCACTGTCCCGCAGTAAAATGTGATAAATCGCCGCTTAGGTTTTTTGTGGGAGCGGCTTTAGCCGCGAATTGATTCGCCGCTAAGACGGCTCCCACAAAGCGCGATGCCGGCGCGGGCTTATGCAGGCTCATCGCGGGGCAGCACAGTGGCTACTCTACATATCGGTAGCGAGCAAGACTCCGCCCACCCTGCATCCACATCGCGAGCGACCCCAGCAGGATGCCGGCCATGCCGAAGGCGATGGTGAAACCATGGACATCGATCACATATCCCCACGCGGCGGCGCCGACGCCCTGTCCGCTGAATAACATAAAGACGAATAATGAGACTGCAGTTCCACGTGCCTCGGGGGCGAGTTCGGTTGCCAGAGTTTGAAAGGTGTTGTGCATTAAGTAAAACCCAAAGCCCAAGACGACGAGTGCGGGCGCGCACACCCACGCCACCGGCGCGATCGCAAGCACAATAAAGCTTTGCGCCATCAGCACGCCGCCGATGATCATCATCACCCGTTGCCCGATCATCCGTAACAGCCAATGGACCAACGCGCTATAGAGTAGTCCGCCAAGGCCGAGGCCAATCAGAAATAAACCGACCCAAGTCATGCTCAACCCATGGCGTTGATGCAGCAGTGCACCGATGAAGGCAACGCCGCCCAGCATGCAAAAACCTTCCACGAAGATGGCGGTGAAGAGTTCGCGAGCTTTGGCATCGTCGAATAGCGCGCGATAACGAGTAAGCGCGGTGCGCAAGCCAACGCCCACCTGCGGCGCTCGCGGCGGCTGCGCCGTCCCCCACCATACCGCGGCGGCTACCACGCCGGTCGTCGCGCCAAACACCCAAAATATCGCATGCCAACCGATCGCATCGGCGAGCACGCCACCGAGACCGCTACCGCAGATTTGGCCCAAAATGACGCCGCTCATATAGCGCCCGATCACGCCCTGCCGCTGCTCGAATTCGACGTGATCGGCGATATAGGCGAGCGTTAGCGGGACGGTTGCCGCGCAAGTCATGCCAGTGAAGAAGCGTCCCAAGGCGAGTGTGGTGACCGAATTTGCGAAGCCGCTGGCCACGATACACACCGCGGCCAGACTTAAGGTGACCGCGATCACGCGCAGTTTGCCGTAGCGATCCCCCAGCGGCCCATAACCCAGTATGCAGATGCCATAGGGCAGCGCGTAGGCGGTGACGACCAAGCCGATGGCGCCGAGCGTTACGCCAAACTCGCGCGCGATCACTGGCAACAGCGGATCGATTACGCGCATGCTCGCAATCGCGACAAAACCAGCCAAGCCGAGGAGACGAATAACCGAGTGCACCACGCGATTGTACCGAGAAGGTCGGCGATTAGCATCGCGAGCGCGAGCACAGACGCGCCAAGGCCTAGGGCTATTCCGACTTGAATTGACACGGCTGCGCAGGCTATGGTTCGGCGGGCCCGCTAACCCGGACAAAACTCGTTGCACGAAATAAATTCGCTCGCGGGATTCTCTCCAACTCGGTGTGGTCGTAATCACCGCGCATTTTTATGCCTCCTCATGGCGAGCGCGCCGGTTCTCGCTTTCGATCCGGTGACGCGCGGTCCCATCACCTTCGAGCCCTCGGCGACAGTGCGTCTCGGGCTGCAATACGGCACTGGCATCAACTTTGGGTTCGGGGCCCTCGATACACCCGGCGAACGGAAGCGTGCCTCGTTGTCGGGTTCGATCGAACCGCGACTAGGGGTTAAGTTCGCGCTGGAAGGATCGGAAATGTATGGCGGGGCGTCGGTGGCAGCGGCGGCGACCACGCTTGATGGCGAGATTTCCGGCGCTTTTGCGCGCAGCGGCGACGCGGCCTTCAACACCGATGAAGCCTTTATGGGATGGCGGAATCAAACGCTGGATTTCTCAGTCGGCGCGCAGGATTTCACAGTTGGCGATGGGCTCCTGATCGCGGATGGCAATTTCGATACCGGCGCCAACGACGGCAACTATTGGGTAGTGCCGTTCAGCGCATGGCGGAATTCCGCGATTCTGCGCGTGACCACCGGAGCACTGCGTGGCGAAGCGTTTTGGTTGCGCAGCGACCGCGATTTCGGCGACTCCCGAATCGCGGGGATCAATGTCGAGACCAACACGCATAAGGAACTGGGCACGCTGGGCGCAATGTATTTTGAAATCTTTGATGCCAAGCAATTCAATCTCAATGGCCTCGAAGTGTGGGATGTCCGTATGAGCGACGTGCGCGTTCCGGGTGTCGAGAATATTTATCTCTTCGGCGAGTTTGTACGCCAGGGGGGACGCGACAAGGAAGCCGCGCGCGACAACGACGCCTACGGCTGGTATCTCGAAGGGCAGTATCGATTCCAAACACTGCCATGGACGCCGACGTTCGCTATTCGCTATTCGCGTTTTAGCGGCGATGATTTGACCACGCCGGAAAACGAAGAGTATCGCACGCTCTTCTATACGTTTTATAAGCGCGAATGGGATACCTGGTATCAAGGTGAGATTGCGAGCGAGTATCACCTGTTCAACCGCAATCAGATCACTAAAATGGTCAAACTGAAACTCGTGCCGCGCCCCGGCTGGGTGGTCAGTTTGCACTACTACCGCCACGACCTGGATTCGCTACAGTACCTGGGCACGCCGGTCACGGACACCGCCTGGGCCGATGAAGTTAATCTGGGCGTCGAACGCTTTATCGGCCATGCTTTCTACGGCTATGTCGGGCTCGCGTGGTCGACGCCGGACACCGGCGCGCAACAAATCTTTGGTCACGCTGACGATTTCACCGTGATACAGACCTGGCTCTCGTACACCTTTTAGAGGAGGAGATCGCGATGGAGTTTGGCGTTAGTTTTCCAACCTATATCCGGGCCTATGAAGATGCCAAGATGGCCGAGGACTACGGTTTTTCACATGCATGGTTCTACGACTCGCAGATGTGTTACAGCGATATCTATGCCGCGATGGCGCTGTGTGCGCATCACACCAAAACACTGAAGCTCGGGACCTTCGTATCGATTCTCGGCAATCGCATCGCGCCGGTAACCGCGCATTCGATTGCCACCATTAACGAGCTTGCACCCGGCCGCGTCATTCTCGGCGTTGGCACCGGCTTCACCGGGCGCAATGTCATGGGCATGCCACCGATTCCGCTAAAAACCATGCGCGAGCACGTGACCGTTATTCGCGACCTGCTGGCGGGCCGTGAGGCGCTGTATCGCGAGGCGGATCGCGAGCGCTACATCAAATTTCTGCATCCCGATCACGGCTATATCAACATTAAAGATCAAATCCCTATCCATATGGCGTCGAATGGACCGAAGGCGCTGCAAATGGTCGGCGAAATGGCGGATGGCTGGATCTCCATTGGGCTTGATCCGAAAATGATCGCGACCAGTGTGAAGCAAATTCAGGCCAATGCTAAATCCGCCGGCCGCGATTTGAGTAATCTCTATTGCAGTAATTTAACCTCGGCCTGCGTACTCCGGCCGGGCGAATCGATTACCTCGAAACGGGTGATCCGACAAATCGGACCGATGGCGATCTTGTTACTGCATACCAATTGGGACCCGGTCGAAATGAAGGCGGGCCCCTTCGCGCCGCCCGCAGTGGCAGAAGCCGCGAAGCGCTACTTCGATCAGCACATCATGAAAATGAAAACGCCGCTCGATCGCCGCTATCAGGAAATACACCTCGGGCATTTGGTCTTCATACGGCCGGGGGAAGAGGAATACATCACGCCGGATCTGATCAAGATGGGAACATTGACCGGCACCGGACCGGAAATCGTCGACCGCATTCGCGAACTTGAGGCCGCTGGCGTGACTAACATCGCGCTCAATGTGTGTGGTACTGATGCGCGCGAAATGATTCGCGAATTCGGCCGCGAGGTTATCGATAAGTATTAAGGAAGTTAATCCGAAATTGGCGCAGTGGGTTCCTATCGACCGGCGGCGGCGATTATCAGGTGCGTGCTGCGCTTCAACCTCGCCAGCCATCCCTGGCTGGCTCGGAGCTGCTGTCTAGTCCGGATTTGATGAATCCACCTGGCGCGGTTTGCTAAATGGGGCGATCCCAAAATTCATGCGCCGCCAGAGCTTATAGTCCGTGCCCGGCGCGTCGCGCACCGCCACCCCGAGTTGCGCGCCGCCCTTAATGAGATCGCACCAACGCACGTTGCCGACTAGATAAAAATTATGCCCCGCCTCAGGAACCTTGAGCCACAGTTCGAGCATTGTCCCAGTCTCTAAAGCGACCTCCAGATTCAGGCGTAAGCCGCCGCGCGACAGATCGGCGGATTGACAACGCAGCGTCTGACGCAGCTCGTCGCCCTCATGTTTAATCGCGACTTGAACAAACAAGGTTTCCTGCCGCGCATGGCGCGCGTGCGACCGGCGCTCGCCCGGGGATTGCAGCGCTTCGACGGTCGTTAGACGCTTGAGAAAGGAATTGGACGGTGGGCTCGGCATGGCGACTTCTCCTCGATTTTCTCGTAAGCCTTGATCCGGTTACGGACCCACGGCGGTTATCATCGCGTCAACCACGCGCCCAGACTGTGACGGCCATTACCTTTTCGCGCATTTGGCGCTCCACCAAGCCGCGCTCGATGATATTCAGAGTACGGGAAGCAAAAAGTATGATTTTTGCTTCCCTTCATTTTCAATGGTTTGCAACCATCGAAAATGGCGGCACCTCCCTGTGCCGCGGGAAGCTCTGCCTTTTGCAGAGCTTCCCTAAAGCGGCTCCCACAATGCGGCCCTTGTTACCCAGCGCCCCGGCAGCACGCGAGTTATCCAGATTCGACATGGGAGCACGCTAACGATGAATGGCTGCGATCAACTCTGGCCAACGCGTAAAGCTCCCCTCCGTCACCATCGTCATATACAGCGACACGCGATCGAGCAAGCCCGTATAGCGCTGCCGCATCAACGTTCCAATTTCGCTGGGCTTGCCAATCACGGCCACCTCTTCCAACAGGGCGTCGGGAATGATGCGCGCCATTTCGTCCATTTTCCCCTCGCGCATCAGCGCCCCCAGCTGCTTGCCCAGCTCGTTATAACCGTGGTATTCGAGTACTGCCGCGTAACTCGGCGTCGAACCGTAGAACGATACCTGCTTACGCACCATCGCGGTCATCGCCTTGCGCTCGCTTTCGGTATCACCGGTAATGACAAATACCGGCGAATATAATTCCATATCCGCGACCGTAAGCCCACGCGTGCGTGCTCCCGCGTCGAGCGCCGGCCGCACCACATCGCGCAAATAACCTGCCGAGTGCATCGGATGCACATGGAAACCGTCGGCAACTTCACCCGCGGCATGGCACATGCGCGGATTTACGCCGGCAAGATAAATCGGAATCTTAGGATTCTCGACCGGACCCGGATCAAAAAACGGATTGATTAATTTGAATTGATAAAATTGACCTTGATAGTTCGGCCGCGTCTGGTTTTGAAAAGTATCCCAGATGGCACGCACGCAACGGATGTAATCCGTGACGCGGGCGGCAGGGTGTTCGAAGGCCGCTGAAAAACGACGCTCGACATGCGCACGCACCTGAGTGCCCAGGCCTAATCGAAAGCGGCCGTTCGAATACCGCTGCAGGTCCCACGCAATCTGTGCCGTCGAGAAGGGTGTGCGGGCGAACGCCACCGCGATGTTAGTGCCGATCTCAAGCTTAGTGGTTGCCGCCGCGGCATAGGCTAGCGGAAAGAACGCGTCATTGGCGGCTTCGAAGGTCCACGCGCAATCAAACCCCAGTGCTTCCATGCCGCGCGCGCGCGCCGCGATTGTGTCCGGCATCGCGGCTGGCATCAGGCTATCGATCTTCATAGTATTTCCTCAGAGGAGAGTAGTTCCAAATATTAAGGAACCTCTGAATAAGTCCATCCTGGACTTCCATCCTGGACTTATTCAGAGTACGGGAAGCAAAAAGTATGATTTTTGCTTCCCTTCATTTTCAATGGTTTGCAACCATCGAAAATGGCGGCACCTCCCTGTGCCGCGGGAAGCTCTGCCTTTTGCAGAGCTTCCTTAAACCGCAACACGCTGCCGCCTCAAAACGCTTCTGCGGCCAGCGCCATCAGATTCTCCGCGCCCGCCTCGACCCGCGCGCGATGCACGGCGGTTTCCGCGATGACGTGTGAAAAAAAATACCGTGCCGTAGTCAGTTTGTGATCGTAGAACGCCGGCTCGTCGCTGCTGGCGGCGAGTGCCGCGGTGGCCACTTTGGCCATTTGTAACCACATATACCCGAGCGCCAATAAGCCCATTAGGTACAAATAGGCGATTGACCCCGCGCCAGCGTTATCCGGTTTCATCAACGCATTGCGCATCAACCACTGCGTCGCACCTTGCACATCATCGAGCGCGCGTTTCAATCCTTCGGCCAGCGGCGCCAATTGCCGATCAAGCGCCGTTTCCGCGATCAAGGCGCCGACTTGGCTTAGAAATAATCGCAAGGCCCGCCCGCCATTCGCCGCGAGTTTGCGCCCCACTAAATCCAGCGCCTGCACGCCGTTCGTACCTTCATAGATCATCGCAATTCGCGCGTCGCGGACAAATTGTTCCATGCCCCATTCACGCACATAGCCGTGACCGCCGAAGCATTGCTGCGCATTGGTTGCATTCACGTAGCCTTGATCGGTGAAATACCCTTTGATGACGGGCGTGAGTAAGCCAACTAAATCGTCCGCTGTTTGCCGTTCCTCGGGGGTCGCCGCCGCATGCGCCAAATCGACCATCAAGGCGCCCCACAGCGCCAGCGCACGACCGCCTTCGTTGAAGGCGCGCGCATTCATCAGCATGCGGCGCACATCGGGATGCACGATGATGGGATCGGCCTTGCCCGCTGCGTTCTTCGGCCCCGTCAACGCCCGCCCCTGCAAACGCTCGCGGGCATAGATCACGGCGTTCTGATACGCGACTTCGGAGATCGCGAGGCCCTGCAAACCCACGCCCAAACGCGCCGCGTTCATCATGATGAACATCGCGCGCATGCCCTTCTCTTTCTCGCCGATCAAATAGCCAGTGGCGCCGTCGTAATTCATCACGCAGGTGGCGTTGCCGTGAATGCCCATCTTCTCTTCGATTGCACCGCAGGTGACCGCGTTACGCGCACCCAACGAACCATCGTCATTGACTAGGAATTTGGGCACGACGAAGAGCGAAATGCCTTTAACGGTATCTGGCGAATCCGACATCTTAGCGAGCACCAGATGAATGATGTTATGGCTTAAATCATGTTCGCCAGCCGAAATAAAAATCTTGGTGCCGGTAATCCGGCAGGTCCCATCAGCCTGGAGTTCAGCCTTGGTGCGGAGCAGCCCTAAATCAGTACCGCAATGCGGTTCGGTGAGGTTCATCGTGCCGGTCCAATGGCCTGAGATCAGGTTCGGCAGATAGCGCTGCTTCTGTTGTTCCGAACCGACGGCGGTGATCGCCGCAATCGCGCCCAAGGTCAACCCCGGATACATCGTGAACGCCATGTTGGCCGCGATCATGTACTCTTCAAAAGCGGTCGACACAATGTGCGGCAGCCCCTGACCGCCATACGCCGGATCGGCGGCAAGCGCACCCCAGCCACCCTCGACAAATTGTCGATACGCTTCTTTGAAGCCCGGCGGCGTCGTCACACGCCCATCCGCGTGACGTGTGCAACCCAGCTCGTCACCAGACAGGTTGATGGGTTGGACAACTTCTTCGGCAAATTTTGCACCCTCGGTCAGGACCGCTTGAAGCAGATCGGGGGTTGCTTCCGCGAATGCCGGCAGGCGCTGATATTGCGCGCAGCGAAGCACCTCATTGAGCACGAACAAGGTGTCGCGAACGGGCGCTTTATAACTCGGCATGCGTGCTTCCTTAAGCTTAGGATCTAGGCGGGTGATGGTTTAACAATCATTATGCGCGCCGATCGTCAAGCGCGCCAAGCGTGGGTAAGGATGTTTTATTTTGTCACACGCCGAACCGATTTCGCTGACGCGCTTGGCTAACCTTAAACAAGGCCGGTAGAATCGACTGGACTAACCAAAAGATTTTTGATTCCCTATTGTCATGACGATCAAGGCGCGATTTGCAGTCACCTTAGGCCCCCTGCGCGACGGCGTGGTGTGGTCAACAACGTATACCGCGACACGCGCGCAATTAATCGAGTCAGGGTTGGTAACCCGCACGCAGTTTCCGCGTCTGACTAAAGCGCGGTCGTCGAGTAACGGCGGTCACCCGGAAGCAGGTCGCTGGTATCTGTGGCAGGAGCAACCGCTCGACGATGTGTGGTCGGTCACGTATTACTCCGAAGGTATTTTTGAAGATCTCGATCTAGACGAACTCCGCCAATTGCAACGGCATCTACTGAATGACTTGCAAATCACGCCCGAAACCATCGGCACGATCGTGCAGCAGTGGCGCCGTCAACTTTCGGATCGCAATCCGAAGCCGGCGATCGGTCGTGCCGGCGCGGCCTAACCCACGCTACTCACATTAGTCGACACCAGGCTCACCAGACTAGCGCAGACACCACTGCCGCCGCGCGTCGGGCCTTCACGCTACAAGTCAAAGTCCCCGTCGGAAATTGCGCCCACGCGCCAGAGCTGCTGGCGCGTGAGAGTGGCTTATCCAAGCTCCGCATCAAGGAAGCGATGCAGAAAGGCGCGGTGTGGTTAACGCGCGGCACGCGCAAACCTCTACGCCTACGCCG
Organism: Gammaproteobacteria bacterium; assembly: GCA_016191285.1. Classification (GTDB taxonomy): domain Bacteria; phylum Pseudomonadota; class Gammaproteobacteria; genus CAIKBL01. Next base: position 65,082 of record JACPPA010000022.1, on the reverse strand, counting down.
CGCCACGGCTGAATTGAGCGCGGGAGACGTGCTCGATTTCTATTACGACTCAGCGGTGATCGATCGGGTGCCGCCCGTAGCTAACTTAGTCGCCGAACAAAAACGCTACAGCGTCTGGTTCAAGCCCGCTGGATTGCTGGTGGAAGGTTCGCGCTACGGCGATCACGCCACGCTCGCGCACCAGGTCGACGCGCATTACGGCGGACGCCGCGAAGTCTTTCTGGTGCACCGGCTTGATATGGAAGCTGCTGGCGTGGTGCTCGTCGCGCATAGCAGCGGCGCCACCGCAAAACTCTCGGCCTTATTTCGCGAGCGGTTGGTGATTAAAGAATATCTCGTCGAAGTGTTGGGTAACCTCGGCACCGTCGGCACCACTGGCAGCATCGAGTTAGCACTCGACGGCAAACCAGCCCGCACCGATTACGTCGTGGAGGTGGTGGATGGTGAGCGCGGGCATTCGCGCCTACGCGTGCGGATGGCGACCGGTCGCTATCATCAAATCCGCCAGCACTTCGCCGCGGTGGGTACGCCAGTGTTGGGCGATCCGAAATATGGTTCGGGTAACGCCGACCCGCGTGGCTTGCAACTACAGGCGGTGATGATCGGATTGGTCGATCCGTGGAGTGGCAAAGCCGTTCAATATTCAATACCGGCGCTGTGCGAGCCACTTTAAACACCTTCACATCGATTGTGGATCGATGGCCTTGAGTCGCGCCGGGGATCCGTGGATCCCCGGCATTCCGGAAGTCGCGCCGCGACTATCCGGAATCCATGCGAGTGATCCGAAGCCCCCCTGGATTCCGGGTCTCCGCCGCGTTGCGGCTGCGCCCGGAATGACGGTGGTGGTTGGCGGCCCGAATGACGACGGCTGCGCCCGGAACTTACGGCGCCGTCGCCGAAGCGTTGAACTACGCGCTAAATACTGACCAAATAGTCGCGCCAGCCCCCGCACTCCGTGATGTCACGCGCGCCTGTCGTTGCATGCACCTCGCACACAAATCCCTTAGGCGCCGAGCCATCGGCGAGTTCCACCGAACCGATGGCAAGCGGCGGCGGAATCGTTCGAATGAAATCGCCGAACACGGTGATGGGTAGCTCCCATACTTCGACCGCGATCGCCGCCCCTCCCGCGGCGACGCGTACCAACCCCGGCCGCGCTGGCGGGCCGCCGGGGAGCGCATACAAGCGATAGACCGGCGCGGTTTGCGCGGCATGCACCAAGCGCCCGCCGCGATCGCGTAATTGCGCGTTGAGCGGCAAACCAGACATGTGCGCGCCGCATACCACTAGCTTGAGGTATGCAGTAGTTACCGCCTGTTGAGCAGCACGCCCGCCGCTGATTCTCACCGGCGGTTCATCAAGCAACCGCGCGGCGTAGTCGATTAGCCTCTCGTCACTGTGCGCCGGACCAAACAACGTCGCGCCATAGGGCACGCCGTGGCCCCCAAACCCACTCGGCACAGCGACCGCCGCATAGTCGAGTAAGTTCATGAAATTTGTGTAATGACCCAGCGCGTTGTTCAATCCGATTGGATCGCGCGCCAGTTCCTCAAACGTAAAGATGGTCGGTGTCGTCGGCGTCAGCACGTAATCGAGCCTCGCCAGGATCCCATCAGTCGTGCGCTTCAGCCGTTGCAGTTCGTACTGGGCTTCGAAGGCTTCGACTGCCGTCCGGTTTTTCGCCGGTTCGATGATCGCGCGCGTAATCGGATGCAGCGCGTGCGGCGCTCCAGCGATAAAGGATTTAATCGCCGCATACCGCTCCGCGACCCACGGCCCCGCGTAGAGCAGGCGTGCCGCGGCCAGGAACGGCGCGAAATCAATTTCGATAATTTCTGCGCCCCGCGACCGCAGCCGTTCGAGCATTTGTCGAAACAGGCGTTCGGCGTCGGGATCGCCACGAAATTCGAGCTGACGCGGTACGCCGACGCAATATTTCTCGCGGACCGAGCCCTCTACTTCCACCGGCCTCGCATACGGATCGTCGGGATCAAAGGTGCTCACCTCCTGCAACACGGCCGCTGCATCCTGAAGCGAGCGCGCAAAAATCGACACCGTGTCGAGCGAGCGGCAGGCGGGCACGACACCGCGTGCGCTCAACCGCCCGCGCGTGGGTTTGACCCCGATCAAATTATTAAATGCCGCCGGGACGCGCCCGGATCCCGCGGTGTCGGTACCGAGTGCAAAGCTGACTAAGTTTTTTGCAACCGCGACCGCCGAGCCCGCGCTCGATCCACCGGCAATGTAAGCGGGATTAAACGCATTCCGCGTCGCGCCATAGGGTGACCGCGTTCCAACCAGGCCAGTCGCGAATTGATCGAGATTAGTTTTACCGATCGGAATGGCGCCAGCCCCAATCAGCTGCTCGACCACGAACGCGGAACTGGCCGGCACATACGCGAACGCCGGGCATCCGGCCGTCGTTGGAATGCCCGCGAGATCGATATTGTCCTTGATGGCGAATGGGATGCCGTAGAGTGGCCGCGTCGCCGGATCCGTTGTCTTAAGTCGCGCCAAATACGGCGCGAGTTCGTCATTGGTCAGGCGGTGGATCCAAATATTATCGGCGGCCGTCGCGTCGCAGCGCTCGGCGATTTCCGCGCACAGGCGCGCCGGCGTTAAGGTTCCCGCGCAATAACGTTCACGCAAACTTGTCAGGCTTAATTCAAGGGCGCGCATGAGGTGGTCAACACCATGAGCGGCTGTCCAGGACTGACCTCGGTGCCGGGACCGCAAAGGAGTTCCGTCACCGCGCCTGCCTCCTCGGCGATGACCGCAATCTCCATTTTCATCGATTCAATAACCGCCAGTGTTTCGCCCGCTTTAACGCGCTGTCCGGGAACTACTTTGAGTTGCCAGACACTGCCATGAACCTGGGTCGCGACCGTGCGTTCGTGGACGGCCAAGGCGCGTCGCGTGTCGGTTGCCGGGGGACGGGCACCCTCGGCGACCAAGTCCTGGCCCGCGACGCGCCAGCGTCGGCGCTCTGCATCGAACGCAGCCTGTTGTCGCGCTTTGAATTCAGCAAGGCTGCCGCGCTCGTCCGCGAGAAACCGTTGATACGCCGGCAAACTGAATTCCGTGTCTTCGATCCGTAAGCGATACCGACCGTGCGGAAAGTCTTCGCGAATTTGCTTAAGTTCTTCGGCGGACACCGGAAAGAATCGTATTTGATCGAAGAACCGCAGCATCCACGGCCGCGCGAACTCCGGCGTCACCCGGAAGCGATTCCACATTTGGACGGTCCGACCGACAAATTGATAGCCACCCGGCCCCTCCATTCCGTAGATGCACAGATAGGAACCGCCAATGCCAACGGCATTCTCCGGGGTCCACGTGCGCGCCGGATTATATTTCGTCGTGACCAGACGATGCCGCGGGTCGAGCGGCGTCGCGACCGGCGCGCCCAAATAAACGTCACCGATCCCGAGCACCAAATAGTTGGCGGCAAACACCACGGCGTGCACGTCGTCAACGGATTCGAGTCCATTGATCCGCCGGATAAACTCCAGATTGCTCGGACACCAGGGCGCATCGTTGCGCACCGATTGCATGTAACGTTCGATCGCGAGCCGCGTCGCCGGATCATCCCACGACAGCGGCAGATGCACGATGCGGCTCGGCACGGTTTCAATCTGGTTGGCGTCCAACTCGGGTTCCAGGGCTTCGAGTTCGCGCAATAGAAACGGCAATGACAGACGGCGGTCGTAGTGAATCTGCAGTGAGCGAATGCCGGGCGTAAGGTCAAGAATGCCGCGATAGTCTTGTGCCTCGATCAGGCGGAGCAGCGCCTGCACGCGGAAACGCAGCGCGATGTCGAGTACTTGGGGTCCATATTCGATCAACAAATACTGATCGCCGGCGGGCCGGTAAGCCACCCCGATTGGATGTGGTGGCGACTCAATTCGGCGACGCACCGGATCTGCCAATATCGTCGGCGCCCACTCATTCGGAATTTTTTTTAACTTCGTCACCGCCGCTTCATGCGCGAGTTCTAATAACTTCGCGGTCGCGTCATCGACCGGCACGAACCGCACCTTATCGCCGGCGCGCAATTGACCTAGCCGCCAGCGATCGGCGGCGATGACGGTGGCCGGACACACAAAGCCGCCCAAGCTCGGACCATCGGGACCCAGAATCACTGGCATATCGCCGGTGAAATCGACAGTGCCAATCGCGTACGCATTGTCGTGGAGATTCGATGGATGCAATCCGGCTTCGCCACCATCGGCCCGCGCCCAGGTCGGTTTCGGACCGATGAGTCGCACGCCAGTACGGCTCGAGTTGTAATGCACTTCCCACGCGGTCGCGAAAAAAACCGCGATGTCATGGTCGGTAAAAAAATCGGGCGCGCCGTGCGGCCCATACATCACGCGCAATTCACGCGTACCGGTGAAGGATGGAATCATTGCACGAGGTAATGATGCATACGCGGCCGGTGACGCGACTGGCTCGATATGCAATACGTCGCCGGCACGCAGCGCACGCCCGGTGTGACCGCCGAAGCGGCCCAGCGTAAAGGTCGCGCGGCTATCTAGATACGACGGCACTTGGAACCCGCCATAAAGCGTGAGATAGGCACGCGCGCCTTCAGCGATCAGACCGTCAATCTTCAACAGCGCGCCCACTGCGATCGGGAAGGGCTGCCACCAGGGCACCGCGACGCCGTCGAGCGTGGCGGCCATGGCGGCGCCGGTCAGGCAGGCCACCGTCGGCACGTTAAAGCGCAAGGTCGCGCCGGTGATCGTCATCTCAAGTCCCGCGGCGCGCGCGTCGTTTTTCAACAACGCGTTGCCAATCCGAAACGCGTAATCGTCCATCGGTCCCGACGGCGGGACACCCACTGCCCAATATCCAACGCGTCCCGGGTAGTCCTGAACGGTGGTGTCGGTGCCAGCCGTCAGCACATCGACGGTCTTCGGTTGGAACGCTAACTGGCCGAGGGTCGCCGTGGTGTGGGTCGCCGCGACAAAGGCGCCGGCGGTCAGCACCTGGCGTAAATAATCGACATTGGTCTCGGTGCCTGCGATGCGAGTCGCCGCCAACGCTGCTTCAAGCTCGGCGAGCGCCTGGGTTCGATCGGCTGCGTGCACCAGGATCTTGGCGAGCATGGGATCGTAGAACGGCGAGACTTCAGTCCCGCGCGTCACCCAGGTATCGCAGCGCAATGTGCTCGGAAAACTCACGTCGGTGAGAAGGCCCGGCGAGGGCTGGAAATTTTTCGCGGGATCCTCGGCGTAGATCCGTGCTTGGACAGCGTGACCGCGAATCTGTGGCGTAAGCGCGGTAAGCGGCGGCAAGCATTGCGCGGCAAGCCGCACCATCCATTCGACTAAATCGACACCCGTGACGAGTTCGGTGACCCCATGCTCAACCTGCAGCCGCGTGTTGACTTCAAGAAAATAGAATTCACCCGTGGTGGCATCGAACACATACTCCACCGTGCCGGCCGAGCGATACGCGACGCGCTTCCCCAGCGCGATCGCGTGGTGAGCCAGCGCGGCGGCGGTGCTCGGATTAAGGTTCGGCGCCGGCGCTTCTTCAACCACTTTTTGATTCCGTCGCTGTAGCGAACAATCACGCTCACCCAGGCTCACCACCTGCCCTAATCCGTCGCCGAAGATTTGAACTTCAAGATGCCGGGCGTGTTCAATGTAGCGTTCCAAATACACACCACCGTCGGCAAAATTGCGTTGGGCCAGCGCCTGCACACTGTCAAATGCCGCGGTCAACGCTGCTTCGTCGCGACACACGCGCATGCCAATTCCGCCGCCGCCGGCCGTGCTTTTTAGCATGACGGGATAGCCAATACCGGCCGCCGCGCTACACGCTGCCGCGCGATCGGCCAATAACTCGGTGCCCGGTAACAGCGGTACGCCGGCCGCTCGCGCCAGCGCGCGCGCCGTATGCTTCAATCCAAACGCGCGCAGTTGTTCGGGTGTTGGCCCGATGAAAGGGATCCCCGCTACACCGCAGGCCTCGGCGAACGCCGCGTTCTCGGCCAGAAATCCGTAACCCGGATGGATTGCTTCCGCGCCACTGGTGCGCGCTGCCGTAATAATCTTATCGACGTTCAAATACGAGTCGAGCGCAGGTCCCTCGCCGATCAAAATCGGCGCGCTGCCTTCGGACACATGCAGCGAACTCGAATCAGCTTGCGTGTAGACCACCACCGGCTCGATGTCGAGCTTACGCAGCGTGCGCGCGATTCGACATACAATAGCCCCCCGATTGGCGATCAATACTTTCTTGAACATGGCTAATCCCGTGTGGAACGATTCACGCGTCCCACACCAGCATGCGCACTGGCGTCGGGTTATAGGCGTTGCACGGATTGTTCAATTGCGGGCAATTGGAGACCAGGACGATCACCGCCATTGCCGCCTGCAATTCGACGTATTTACCGGCGCCCGAGATCCCATCCTCAAAACTCAACGCGCCTTGCGGCGTGACCGGCACGTTCATGAAAAAGTTGATGTTCGAGACGAGATCGCGTTTGGTGAGACCGTAAGGCGTCGTCGCACAGGCCAACAGAAAATTATCCCGGCAGCTATGCATCGGCCATTTATCGAGTGCATAGCGCACTTGATTGCTCTCGGCCGCGCAGGCGCCGCCCAGCGTATCGTGACGGCCACAGGTATCGGCGACGATGGTCAGCATGACACTGCCCGCATTCGACATCAGCCGCGACCCATAACCCAGGTAGAGCGCGCGTTGCGCACGCACGGTATGCGTAACGCTATAGCGTTCTTGCGGATCGTTGAAGTTGAAGAACAGCGTGTCGACGGCTTGATTGCCTTCGAGATCCAAAATCCGCAAAACTTGTCCGGCTTTTAATACCGTGGTCCAAGGCTCGCCCGCGGGCACGATCACATCCAAGACCGCCGCCGTCGGGATGCGCGCACTGGTCACCAATTCCATCGTTCGCCCTTCCGCCTTAAGGCTTAACGTGCAAATGATCGCACTGACTGTGATAGAGCGCGGTAGTGGCAAAACCGCGTGCATTTTCTGGCCGCGACAACCGACACGGATCCTCGGTAGAGACTTCCGCCGCCGCGGTGATTGCGCAGTCAATTGAACGCGGCTGCCACGAGATTGCGGGATCCAACGGGTGCGGCGCGGTGTTCAAGACCACCAGCGTAGTCATTTCCGCGCGCAAGGTGACGCTGCTGCCCGCGCGCGAATGCCCCGGTTGATAGTGCAAAGCGCCTGTTTCATCCACCGTGACCTTGCTGAAAAAATTCACATTCGCGACCAGATCACGCACGCCCAAGCCCCATTTCCCCAGCTCGATCAAAAACAAGGTCTCGCCGCTGCGCTGAAACGCATTCCGCGCTTCTTGATAACGCTGAGCGCCAAATTGGGCAAGCACTTCGGCCTCGGTACTCACGCCACACAAGGCATCGTGCCAGCCCAGCGTGTCCTCCGTGATCGACACGAGGATGCGGCCCATGTCCGAATAGCAGACATGGCCGCGGGTGAGATGGGCCGTATGTTGCGCTTTCAGCGTATCGGCCAGGTTGTAACGTTCGAGCGGCGCGGCGGCGTTAAAGAACAGCGCGCTGCAATTCGCGCCGCCCTCGATATCCGTCAGTCGCAGGGCGAAGCCACGACGCAGGATCACCGACCACGCGCGGCCCCCGGGAATACGTTCTCGGCGGATAATCGGTGATTGATCGGGAGACATGCCGAAACTCCTGTGCTTAGCCCGGCGCGGCATGCCCGGGGACGATGCTAGCCAGGCGTAACGCCGCGGCGCGGTTAGCGTGCGTCATCGGCGTCAGGGGGTTAGTTCGCAACTTGAGATCGTAGGTGACGCGCGAGCCATAGGCGTTAGGCGCTTGTGGATCGTGTCTGACCTTATCGAACACGAGTAAACGCGTGCCGAGCGAAAATCCTTCTTTTAGATCGTGGGTGACCATGACGACGGTAAGGCCATGTCGGCGCCACAGGTCGCGTACCAAGACATGCATGTCGGCGCGGCTTCCCGGATCGAGCGCGCCGAACGGCTCATCGAGCAGCAACACGCGCGGTTCGGCAATAAGCGCTTGAGCCAGGGCCAGGCGTTGCTGCATTCCGCCGGATAATTCGCACGGATAACGCGCGGCGGCGGCGCCCAAGCCCACCGCCTCCAACATGGCCTGCGCCCGTTTTGTCGCGGCGTACCGCGTGCGACCGAATAAGCGCGCCGTGAGTGGCGCCTGTTTGAATTCCAGCGCGACCAGCACATTGGCGAGCGCCGTTAAGTGCGGGAATACCGAATAGCGCTGAAAAACCACGCCACGCGCGGCATCGGGTTCATCGCGCAAGGGCTTGCCGTCGAGTATCACGCGACCGCGCGACGGGCGCTCCTCGCCGAGCAATAAACGCAAGAAGGTACTTTTGCCGCAACCCGATGCGCCAACCACTACACAAAATTCGCCGGCCTCGAGCATCAGATTCAAGCGCTCCAACACGACCTGATCGGGGTATTCCTGCCACACGTTGGTTAGTTCGAGAAAGGCCACGCTACTGTAGTTGCCCCAGGAAGTGCCAGCGAAACGCGCGCCGCGAAATCCAACCGAGCACATAATCGGTGAGATAGGCGACGGCCGTGATCCACAGGACATAGGGCAGAATGACATCCATCGCGAGGTAGCGACGCACTAAAAATATCCGATAGCCCAAACCGCTTTCGGCGGCGATAGCCTCGGCCGCGATCAAAAATAGCCACGCCGAGCAAAGGCCAAGGCGCAGCGCGCTCACCAAGCGCGGTAAGGCTTGCGGCAGGACCACGCGCAGCATGATCTGCCAGGTCGAAGCGCCAAGTGTCTGCGCCTTAACGATGAGTTCGCGCGGAATTTCACGCACGCGTTGTTCGATGTCGCGCGTGATCACCGGCGTGATACCGATACAGATCAAGACTACCTTAGACAGTTCGCCCAGGCCCACCACGATAAACAGGATCGGCAGAATAGCGAGCGGCGGAATTAACGACACGCCAGCCACTAGCGGTGACAAGCTCGCGCCAGCGATGGGCAACGCCCCAAGCGCCATTCCCAAGGTGAGACCGATGACCGCACTGATCGCTATCGCCAACCCCAGGCGCCGCAAACTCGCCGCGGTATCCACCCATAGGAGGCGCTCGCCGGTCCGTCGATCAGGTTCGATCGCGACCCGCGTGATGGCGGCGCTAAAACTCGCGAAGGCCGGCAGCATTTTATCGTTCGGATTCACTTCGAGACGCGCCTGGGAAGCCACCATATAAGCGATCAACACCAGCACAAATGGCGCGCAACCGAGCGCGGCAAGCGCGCCCTTGGCTGGGCGCCAATTAATGAGCTTACGCATTGGCGTCGCTGCCGCGGGCTTACGGCTTGACCGACACCGCCTGCTGCATGAAGGAATCGTCGAAGCGTAGCTTCACATTCGCGCTGGCGCCGATCGTGCGTGAGGCGGTCGCGATCCCCACCGCCCCGGCGCTCTTCGCGCCCTCGCCGAGCAAGCCGTGCATAAAGGAAAACTCGGCGACTTGTTGCATGGTGTTGGCGAGCGCCGGGCTCTGCGTGAATTTGACGGCGTCGGCCGGGGTGTAAAACATTCGAGTGGTCTTGAGCTGCGATTCGAAGCCGGCTAAATCCGTGCCCGAGGCCTTGGCCATCGCGGTCCGCGCCGCGACACCGGCGGGTGACGGGCTCGACATTAACTCCATGATTTCGTACCACGCACCGACCAAAGCCTGACCGAGTTTGGGATTGGCTTTTAGCTTGGCCGAATTCACCACCATCAGATCGATAATTTCACCCGGGATCTGACTCGAATTAAACACCTCATGCGCCGTCGGCAATTTCTTGACTTCGGAGAGCTGCGGGTTCCAGGTCACCAGGGCCGTGGTATCGCTCGCGCTGGCGGCGGCAACGATGTCGGCGTCCGAGGTGTTGACGACTTTGATGTCCTTCTCCGAGGCCTTAATACTCTGCAGCGCACGCGCTAATAGATAGTGCGACACCGAGAGCTCGACCAGATTGACGCGCTGTCCTTTGATATCGGCAAGCTTATCCTTGCCTTTTAGCACTACGCCGTCATTGCCGTTCGAGAAATCGCCGACGATCAAGGCCGTCGAATCAACGCCGCCGGCGGCAGGGATGGTTAACGCGTCCATGTTGGTCATCACGCAGCCGTCGAATTTGCCGGCGGTGTATTGATTGATGGACTCGACGTAGTCGTTTAATTGAACGATCTCGACCTCGATGCCGAGTTTGTCCGCCCACTTTTTCATGATGCCGGACTGCGCGGCGTAGTCCCATGGCATCCACCCGACATACACCGTCCAGGCGACGCGAAATTTCGGTTTGATCTCGTCGGCCACGCCATAGGCGCTGTGCGCCAACAAGGCGGCGCCGACCACTAGCAACGCAGCAGTAAATCGAATTCTCAATCCAGCGGAATGATGCATGAATGCTCTCCCTTCAAAGTTACGACGCACAAACCAAGGAGAGTGACACTCACGCGGCCAGCGCCGCGCGATGAGCTTCCACGATCTCCCGGGCTTTTATCCCGCCGTGTAACCTCGAAGCGAGGTCGGTTGCTCTCGGACCAGTCACGCCCTCGCGCCGGAACCCTAGCGACCTTATTGAGTTGAATGCGCTGAGTGATCTCCAGCGTCGATTCTCCTTGTCATTGAGTTCGTAGCGAGAAGCGTGCCAGCGCACCGAGAATGGGGAAACGCCATAGCCACTCCTCTCTCATCAGCTCAGCGTGAATGACATCGGCCGGGGTGAGTGCGCCATGACGGTGCGGCGCTTGCCGGTGTCGCACTCGATCAGCGCGAAAGATTGTCGAAGGCGCTAATGCGCCTGGTAGTCGACGGTAATCCCGCGCTTGGCGAGTTCAGTCAGCACTTCAGCGCGTACGTCCATGATACTTGGGGGCCGGATCGCGCGATATTTGCCGACTTCGGCGGCGGTATAGGGTGCGAAGTCTTTGGGCAGCTCGTCCTTGTTATATTCGCCAAGCATCCAATTCAAGATTTCAGCGACCTCGGCATTCGATAGCGGCGAATAAATGATCCCGGGCACCTGCGCCAAGAACTCGCGGCCACGCGCGATCGTCACCAGCAAGCCGGGTATGCGGTGTAGCGTCGGCACGTCATTCGCGGCGCTGCCGCGACCATCGAGCTGGTGACACCCGGCGCAGTGCAGAATGTAATTCTGGCGCGCATAGTCCATCGCCCGCGCTGGCGGGCTAAGGCCGAATAATGCGCCGAGCGCGCACCCGGCAGCGAGTACTTTGGAAACTAGCGCCACGCGCGGACCGAGCCGGTTCAGGCGGGTGGCCGCGCTTCCGCCACGCCGAGCGCGACCGCCACCGTGCAATGATAGGCATTGACCTTATTGCCCATGCACCAATTCACGTCGTTATGTACACCCATACGGTAGGCCGGGCGTTCGCCCTGGTTGTAGTTACACAGGCAACGACCGCAGGCAGTGACACCACAGCAGTCGTTGTAACTGATGAGATAGTTCTTCCCATCGTTCGGGTTCTGACAGGTCCCCACCCAGGTGACCTTGGAGACCTCCGCGCCCGGCGGACACTGGGTAATCGAGCCGCCGCAACAGGTGCAGAGGAAGCCGTCGAGCGCACAATATCGCCAGTACTCGCAGCTGGTGTCGACGTTGGGATCGCTCGAGGGCCCGCCGTGTTCGCCTGTCTGGCCAGGACCTGATGGCGCAGCCAGCGGCTGGCGATCGAACGGCAGAATCGGGAACAGCGCGCCGGCCCCGATCAGCACCTTGCCCACGGTAATGAGCGCGTTGCGACGGGAGGTCAGTTGCGCGACTTCGCGGGTCTTGCGTTCGAAATAATTATCTAACCATTGCATAGCCATTCTCCTACCAAATCATCATCGCCGTGACGGCGTACGTGTTATACGTTCCGATTATGCGTTCTGGGCGGCGCCTAAAAACTCCTGGACTGTCGCCACCCCGAGCTCCTTGGCGTTGAACAAGCTTTCGATCTGTTCGCGCGAATTGACCAGCCCCTTGCTTCGAATCCGTCCCGCCTCGTCCATCAGAATGGCATACGGCAAACGACTGACCTTGAATGCCAGGCCGAGTTCGCTCGACACGACGTAAGGGAAGTCCTGAAGCTTCGCGCTGCGATAAAAAAGCGTTTGCTCCGCCAGGTCGCCGTCGCTCGCGAATACCAGCCGGAGCCAACTTCGCTCGCTATGGGCGGTCGATTTCAAGACTGGCAATAATTTCTTGCACACGGGACAGGTTGGCGACAGAAAGAACAACAAGGTGCTCGCGGCCGCCGCGCGACCTAGTTCAACGGTCTGCCCGCTTAGATCGGATAGGGTAAACAGCGGCGCGAGTTCACCGACTTTCGGTCCGGCATCCATGGTCAACGCGCCGACCGGCGCAATTCGTTCATACAAAATACCAACCTGGCGCGCGAGCGCAAACACGGCGGCGATCAAGCACACGACGAGTACTGACAAAACGCCAACCGCCACCACTAAAGCTTCCACCATCGTTAAAATCTCAGACTCGCCACGCGCGGGGCGTTGGCGAGCAGTTGATTAGTCGCGGCATAAAGACCAAATAGCGCCACGGTTCCGACCGCCATGGTCGCATAGTCGAGTGACGTTAAGGCGCGCGCCTGCAACGGTATTAAGGTGAGCGCAATCAGCGCACCCAGGCCCACATTGCGTAACACCAAGCCCCACGAGAGTGGTTGATCGGCACTCGCGCCTCCGCAACCGCAGTCGAGTTCGGTGCGGCCGCGTAGTAAATTAATCACGATGGCGCCGGATACGATCACAAGCAAACCAAGCGCCGCAGTCTGCGAAAACGGCCAAGTCGCCGGGATCAGCAACGCCGCGCCGATCAGCAGTTCGGCCACCGCGATCGCGAATGAGAAGACGACGACCAGCGGAATCGGCAGTAAACCGTAGGCCTGCACTACGCTAACAAACACGTCGCGCGCTTTCAGCTTGTCCGCCGCGCCGGTCAGAAATATCGCCGCCAGCGCGAAACTCACGATGGCCACCACCACCGGATCCGCAAGGTGCAACGCAGCGCTCACGGCTGCATCTGAATCAGGATGGGATCTTCGCCAAAGCCGTCGAGTCGCCCGCCGAACTTAAGCCCCGGCGTGGTGTCGTAACGCACCAGTCCAGCCGACAACGGATCGATTCCAAACAGCTTCGGCGACGCTTCATGGCTAAGCGCAAGCGCTATGACGTGGTTGCCATCGACCCGCTCGATGCGCTGCTTGGCGCGCACATCAAAGCTCCAGATTTCGGCGGCGGGATCTTTGTGGCTCCCCTCCTTGCCATCCGGATGCATGGCAACATAGAGGTGATGCGTGGCCGCGTGATACGCGAACGGCTGATAGCCGCCGGGCCGCCAATTCTTCTGTTTATCGGTGTCATCGACCAACGACCAACTGGGTCCGATACTGGCTTTGGCTGCCCCGAGGTTTGCGCTGTAGAGGCGCGCGTTAAACGATAGAAACAAATAATTGTCGCCGTCGTTCTCGGTTTGGCTGTAGATCGGATCCTGATCGGGATCGAACAAGCGCTCACTGCGTTGTTGATCCGTTGGCTGGCCCGCGGCATCGAGGGTGACGGTCAGCAAGGTCCCGTCGCCACACACCGTCGTGAAGCGGTTCGCGACGCCGTGCGCCGGCAGAATGCTCCAGCAGCCAGGCGTTGGGATTTCGGTGACGTATTTCGCTGCCTTGCGATCCACCACGGCAATCGAACTCGCCGGCGTCGCATTCTGAACCAAGATAAAGCGGCCGTCCGCAGTCGTCGTAATCGTGCCTTTATACGGCAGGGCTTGCGCATGTTTCGGTGGGATCGCGATTTCGGTTGTTGGCTTAAGCGTTTGTGCATCGTAGACATCAATGACGTCGGTGCGCGTACCGCGATTGAGTCGCGAGTAATAGCTGGTCGCGACGTAGAGTTCCTTACCCGCTGGCGCCAAGGTCGCGAGGCCGACGAAGCCAGTGCCAATCGTCCCGAGGTACTTAAAACTGGCGCCATCCACGACAAACAGACGACCGTCGATGATGTGGGACAGAGCCACGTCCGAGATGTACATGCGCGTCGCAGTGGCCGGTGGCAGGGTGGCGACGGATGGCTGCTCGGCAATGAAATCGGCGGCTGGCAGCGCGCCGGTCTGAGCAATCAGCCAGGCGGCCAAGGTGAGTGTAGTCCGATTCTGCATCACGCCTCCCGAAATGGTTTCTTAATCGACCCGACCGGTATCGATGGCGGGTCCGGCCAACGCTGGATCTTAAGTGTAGAGCTTTCGCGGGCCAAACCCCTACCATAATTTGGCGAGACCAGATAGTTTAAGGCGCCATGAAGTGAAGAGACCGACCGGATGAATCTAGTCCCTGATTTCGATCATGCGGCTTGTGCGCCGGACCGCTGCCCGGCGCCGGTTAGTCAGACGTTCGCGACTATGCCGTCTGCAACGCGCCTGGTCCTCGACATCGTATCGGACATCATCTGTCCCTGGTGTTACGTGGGCAAACGCCGCTTGGATCGCGCCACGGCCGTGCTGGCTAGCGAATTTGAAGTAGACGTTCGCTGGCGAGCGTTTCAATTAAATCCCGGGATGCCGCGCGGCGGCATGGATCGCACGGATTACACCGTACGTAAATTTGGTTCAGTCGCACGCACTGAGCAACTGTATGCCAATGTGGCGGCGCATGCGGTTGCCGAAGGTCTGTCCTTCAATGTCGAGCGCCTGCCGCGCGTCCCGAATACCTTCGATGCCCATCGTTTGATCTGGCTGGCGGAGGCGTTTGCCCGACAGGACGCCGTGGTCGACGGCTTATTCGCCGCCTATTTCGTGGCCGGGCGCGATTTAGGCGACCCCGCAGTCCTGGTCGACGTCGGACAAGCCGCCGGTTTGCCGGCGTCGGAAGTCGCGAGCCTGCTGGCGAGCGAGCGCGGCCGGGCGGAAGTCGCCACGCAAGAGGCCACCGCGCGGTCGCTCGGTATCGACGGCGTGCCAGCGTTCGTGCTGGAGGGGCGCTATCTGTTTTCCGGCGCTCAGGAACCCGACACCATCGTGCAAATGCTGCGTACCTTGCACGCAAAACGCAGCGCGTCTGCCGCCGACTAGTGGCCGTGACCAGCGTCGGAATCGATATCGATGCGGCCCGTTATGGCAGCCTCGTGACCTATCGACGTAATGGTGCGGAAGTTGCCACACCGGTATGGCTCGCACCCGCCAACGGCAAACATTATCTGTTCAGCGCGGGACAGGCCGGGAAGGTCAAACGTCTGCGCGCTAACCCGCAAGTTAGACTCGCCCGCTGCACTGCTGGCGGGCGCGTCAAATCCGGCTGGCAGGCAGGCGTAGGCCGCGTGGTTACCGATGCCCCGACAATTACCATCGCTTATGCCGCTCTGCGGGCAAAATATGGCTGGGCGATGTGGCTCGGTGACGCTTTGGCGAAATTAAGCGGGCGCTATCGGCAACGTGCGATTATCGAAATCACGCTAGACGACGAACGAGCCACTCATGCATCGACTTGAATTTTATTTCGACGTGTCGAGCCCATGGACCTACCTGGCGTTCGAACACGCGCTCAAACTGTTTGACTCGGGCACCGACCTGGTCTGGAAACCGATCCTGGTCGGCGGTCTCTTCAATACCGTTAACCCCAGCGTCTATGCCAACCGCGCCAACCCGGTTGCGGCCAAGGCGGCATACGCACAGAAAGATCTTCAGGACTGGGCGCGTTTTGTCGGGATTACGATCGGATCACCCCCCGTATTCCCGGTGAATAGCGTAAAAGCGATGCGGGGTGCGTTCGTGGCGCTTGAGGCCGGCTGCCTGGTGCCTTATGCACGGGCGGCTTTTGCCCGGTATTGGACAGCGCTTGAGGATATCTCGCGGGACGAAGTATTGGAGCAAGTTGTGCGGCAAGCGGGCTTGGAGCCGGCTCAGTTTTTCGCCAAAATAAATTCCGCCGTGTACAAGGATAAATTGCGCGCGACCACGGACGAGTTGATCGCGCGTGGCGGCTTTGGTTCGCCGACGTTTTTCCTCAATGGCGACGACATGTACTTCGGCAACGATCGCTTGGTGTTAATTCAACAAAAGCTCGCTAACCAAAGGTTCTGATCGCGATGGCTGATCGCCTAAAGCACAAACACGCGCTGATCACCGGCGCCAGTCGCGGGATCGGTTTGGCCATCGCCGAAGCTTATGCCGCCGAAGGCGCGGCACTCACGCTCAACGCGCGCGATGGACAGCGCCTAGACGAAGTTGCGCAGACGTTGCGCGCACGCTTCGCGGTCCATGTTGCCACTCACGCCGCCGATGTCGCGGACCGGACGGCCATGGAAGGAATGGTACGTGATGCGGAAGCCCGCGCGCCGATTGATATCCTGGTTAATAACGCCGGCATCCATAAGGCCGCGCCGTTTCTCGCCTACACACCCGATGATTTTCGCGCGGTGTTCGAAGTAAATTTTTTTGGCGTGCTGCATGCCACGCAATTGGTGTTGCCCGGCATGATTGCGCGGCGCGCGGGCCGCATCGTGAATCTCGCCTCGACCGCCGGCAAATGGGGCTCGCGCAATCAAAGCGCGTACAACGTTTCCAAGCACGCGGTGGTCGGACTCACGCGGTGCTTGGGGCTCGAGATGGCGCCGCATAACATCGGCGTTAATGCGATTTGTCCGTGGATCGTCGATACCGACCTCGCCGCTAGTTTTATCGCTGAACACGCCACAGCTGCCGGGCTCACACCCAAGCAAACCGCGGCAAATTTCATTAATGCGGTTCCAATCAAACGCTACATCCGGCCGGAAGAAGTGGCGTCCTTAGCGGTGTATCTGGGTTCGGATGAAGCGAGTTACATCACCGGACAAAGCTGGAATGTCGACGGCGGCTATACCATGATCTGATGTTGAGCCGATGATCGCTCCATGCCACTGACGATTACCCCGCTTGAGGCTCCGCTCGGCGCCAAAATTGATGGCCTGGACAGTCGCCGTCGCTTGAGCGACATAGAATTTTCGTTCATCGAACGCGCGCTCCTCGAATACATCGCGATTGTGATCTCGGATCTCGAAGAGAACGTGCCATGGTTGCTCGAGCTTGGACGACGCTTCGGCCCCCTGGTGCCGCACGCGTTAACGCAGTATCACCACCCATCGACGCCGGAAATGTCGATTATCAGCGCAAATATGAATAGCGCCGAATCCCGTCAAACCGCCTTACCGGCCGGGGCGTTCTGGCATTCGGATCTGTCGTACACCGCGCGGCCCTCGGATGCGATTTTTTTATACTCAACGCATATCCCGCGCGAGGGCGGTGACACGCTGATGGCGAATATGAACTTGGCGTACGCAGCGCTACCGGAAGCGCTGAAGCGCCAACTGCAACGACTAACCGCGACGCATCGCTATGGCTATCGCGGGGGTGGGGCCGTAGTCCCCCTGACGCCGGAACAATCGACGCGTTATCCAGACGTCTCACACCCCGTAGTGCGCACACATCCGAAAACGGGACGCAAGTCCTTGTTCGTGAGTCCGGGGTATACGGTGCGCGTCGACCAGCTCGAAGCCGCGGCCAGCAATGACCTGCTCGAACGCCTGTTCGAACATGCGCTGAAAGAGGAATTTCAATATCGACATCGCTGGCAGGCGGGCCAGCTTGTCGGACTCGATAACCGCGCGTCGCTCCACTGTGCGGTTGCCGGTTATACAGAGCCGCGCCGCATGTTAAGGATGATTGTCAATGGCGGCGAAGGTTCGGTAGCGATGGACCATTGAACTAACGAACTATGCGCGATCGAATTCGCGGATAAATCCGCTCCCACAATAAATTCACTTCTGGAGCAGAGCAGAGGCCCTTCGGAGCCGCTTCAGCGGCGAAGTTTCGCATTGAAGCGGCAGCATCGACCCGAACGCCTACGGTCCGGGCGGACCTGCGTTATCCAAATTGTCCCATGGGCCTGAACCCGGCTTTACCATCGCCTTGATCCACGCAGCGAGCGAAATGCCGTTGACGCCCACGCCGTAGGTCTGGGCATTGCTCGTCGTCAACGTGTGCGCCGCACTTCTATCGATGAAAAAGCGGTAATTCGGCAACGCCGCGGTGCTCAAGGTGATGAACTTCATACTTCCGTACCATTCAATTACTTCAGGCAAACCCGGCGGAAAAACTCCCTTCATCAAACCATAAAATCCAATTTGGACGTTGTCGAAGTTGTTGGTCAACGAAGCAAAGTGTGCCCTGGGTTTATAGCTCGCCAACGCCGCGAATGCCGTTGGCATGATTAATCGAGCATCGCTTAAACCACTAACCAACAGGTTCGAATAACCGGGCACCCACGAGGGCAGATTCTGACCAAAGCCCCAACTTTCGGCGCCGGGGTTCGCTGGGTTGAACAGGGCCTCACGATAGAACGAACCGGTCAGCACACCGATCGACGCATCGCCGATTAAATTCAAACGGGCATGTGGCGTTTCTTGTGCGAAATACGGAAACGCCAGCATCGTGCCGTAACCCCCTGCGCTGGTGCCGATCACCGAGAGATCTTTCAGTTTACGCAGGTCAAGATCGGCGACTTGGTGGTCAAGATCGGCGGCTTCATGGTTTTGCGTTTGCAGCCAATGCAATACCGCCAACAAATTATCCGCGCCGTGGTGATGAATGATCCACGGCAGCCCGCCACCGGTCGGAAGTGGCAGCACATAGACGGTGTCCTTGTTCCCCCAAAACACGTCGCCCGTGCAGTAAGGAATAAAAACCTTGGTGTAGTGCTTGTAAGGGTTGTGGGGATTCCGATCGTCTAACAGTCCTTCGCCTTGCGCTAGCGTCTGGGGAGTTTCGTCGACGACTTCCGAGTAGCTCGAACCCTGGCCGCTGAGCGGTGATCCAACGCACGTGTTTGCGTTCCAGCAGGCGCCGCCCCCGTCGAGAGCGACCACTAGTTTTTTAGGATCCCCGCGCTTGATGAAGAAGGAGTACTGCATTGGCGCCGGTGCCAGACCTTGCGGGGTGACTATCGGGCCGCCGGAGCACATCGGATGCAGTACCCGGGTAGTGCCGTCGGAAAGTCGATGCTGGATTGGACCACTCAGAAACACCTGGGTCCACTGTCCAGGATCGTCACGTTCGTCCGCGAAGGCAGATATGCTGGAGACAGCACTGCCGAGTACTGCTAAAACCGTTAACAAGCGGCGCGCAAATTCAGTCATAAAGCCCCCAGCAATTTTTGTGGCAGAGCGTCAGTCAGTGTTGACGGAGTCGCGATGCACAAGCAAGTCCTAAACCGTCACGAATTGCGTCGTCTATACTCAAGCTAAAGCCTGCGTGCTGCTATCGTATCCGTGAATGACGATTGCGAAGGAACGGGTCTCATGCCTAGCTATCAAACCGCTGAAATCCGAAACATCGCGCTGGCCGGACCCAGCGGCGCTGGCAAGACGACGTTGATCGAAGCCCTGTGCTTCGCGGCCGAAAAAATCCCGCACCGCGGCCTCATCAGTAAAGGGACCACGGTCTGCGATTACCTGCCGCGCGAACGCGAACTCCAGCACTCGTTAAAAACCGCGGTGGTGAACCTGGATTTCGGCGGCGCACATCTCAATTTATTGGATACGCCAGGGGCGCCGGATTTTCTAGGTCGCGCGTTGGCCGTGCTCCCGGCCGTCGAAACCGTGGCCATCGTCGTCGACGCCGTAGCGGGCCCTGATCCCACGACGCGTGTATTGATGGAATGGACTCGTGCGCGCGGCCTCGATCGGATCATCGTGGTCAATCGAATCGATGCGCCAGGCGCCGATGCTCCGCGCTGTCTGCATCAGATTCAAACGTTGTTCGGTAATTCGTGCCTGCCACTCAACCTGCCGGCCGCGCGCGGGACACAAGTTGAAGATTGTTTTTTCGCGGCGCGCGGCGGACCCACTGATTTTTCGTCGGTGACCGATGCACACACCCGCCTAATCGATCAAGTTATCGAAGTCGATGACGCCTTGATGTCGCTCTACCTTGAGCAGGGCGAAGAACTCTCGCCGACACAATTGCACGCCCCTTTCGAGCAGGCCTTATGCGAGGGACATTTAGTTCCAGTGTGTTTTTGTTCAGCCGAAAGCGGTGCGGGAATTGAGGCATTGCTCGATGTTTTTGTGCGGTTAATGCCCAATCCCGCAGAAGGGAATCCACCGCCGTTCTATGACGGCACGGATGATAACGCGCATCGGATAGTCTTGACCGGAGACACCACTGGGCACGTTTTAGCGCATGTATTCAAAGTGAGCATCGATCCCTTTATTGGCCGAGTATGCGTCATGCGGATCCATCAAGGCATGGTGCGCAGGGATTCACAACTGTTCATCAATGACGCGCGGAAGCCCTTTCGGGTGGGGCATCTTTTTAAGTTGCATGGGCGTGACACTTACGAAATCGAGAACGGCGTTCCTGGCGATATTTGCGCAGTGGCGAAGATCGATGACATCGAATTCAACGCGGTCCTCCATGACTCGCATGATGAGGACCAAATTCATCTGCGCGCGCCGGTGCTGCCGCGGCCCATGCACGGGCTTGCGCTCGCGCCGAAGAGTCGCGGCGATGAACAGCGCGTTTCGGATGCGCTACGCAAGGTCGCGGCGGAAGATCCGAGCGTCGTGGTCGAGCACCATCACACCTTGAATGAGACGGTGCTGCGCGGCTTGGGCGAGCTGCATTTACGGGTAATGCTGGAGGATCTGCGCGATCGATTTCACGTTGAAGTGCAAACCAGCCCGCCCAAGATCGCGTATCGCGAAGCTATCAAGGGCGAAGCTGACGGCCATTATCGGCATAAAAAGCAAACCGGTGGCGCCGGCCAGTTTGGCGAAGTATTCCTGCGCATTAAACCGCTCCCAGAACACGATGGATTTCGCTTCGTTGACGCTACCGTCGGCGGTTCGATCCCGCGACAATTTCTACCTGCCATCGAGAAAGGCGTGCGCCAGGCGTTGCAGGACGGGGTGATCGCGGGTTACCAACTGCATGGCATTGAAGTCAGTGTTCACGATGGCAAATACCATCCGGTGGACTCCAAAGAAGTCGCGTTCGTCACCGCCGGACGCAAAGCCTTCGTTGCAGCGGTGCGAAACGCCCAACCGTTCATTCTGGAACCGATTGTCACCGTCGAGGTGACGACCACTCCAGCTAATGTCGGGGACATCACCGCCGATCTCGCGACTAAACGCGCGCGCATTCAACACACCGACATGGAAGTCTCGGGGCTGTCCGTGATCACCGCCGAAGTCCCCCTCGCGGAATTGAATGGCTACCAATCGCGGCTAAAATCGCTCACTGGCGGTGACGGCAATTACACCCTGCGCTTCAGCCGTTACGGCGCGGTGCCGAGTAAGTCGCAACAAGAATTGATGGCCGCGTTTAAACCGAGCGAGCGCGAAGAGTAACGAAACGCGCTGAATATATAGCGCGCTATTGGTGGGAGCCGCCGTAGCGCCGAATCTTTTTAAGGCCTTATTCGCCGCTGAAGCGGCTCCCACAACAGTGACACCTCGATGCCATGGGATCAAGATGAGGCACCCGACCTGAATGGCACTTACTTGAGCTGAAATGCCGGGACAGATGCGCAATCTTGGCCCTTCGTCATTCCGACGAATGCCGGCTTGGCCCTTCGTCATTCCGGCGAACGCCGGAATCCAGTCAAATAATGGATTCATTCTTCACTGGACCCAGTGCTCGGCGCACAGGGTGACGGCGTAAACCGCACTTAAACAAGTGCCCTTCGCACCCGACCTAAATTGTGCGGTCGGTCATCCCGCGGGCGGAGCCACGTCAGCCGCGCCGACCCGGGATCCAGGGGCGCCTGAACTACCAGCGGGATCCCGCCCCGGAGTTTCGCTGCGCGAATTCCGGGGTGACGTCTATAAGGGCTGCGCACTTTCCGGGCTGACCGGGTAGGCAGCATCCGGTGTCGGCACCGCCTCGAAGCCTGCGTTGGTCTCAAGTTACAGTGCGAGCTATTTAGGGTGCGACCGCGCGCAGAAACTCCAAAATCACGGCATTCGTTTCCGCGGGCTGCTCTTGCTGTAGCCAATGTCCGCAGCCTTTTAAAATCCGGCTGCCAAGCCAATTGGGAATGACTTCGGGCGCGCGTTCGATAGCCTCGCGACCCCACCAAGTGGCCACATCGTAGTCGGTACCGAGAAACATCGCCGGCACGCTGAGTGGCTGCTTGGCCTGACTTTCCAGGGCCTGCCAGTTGTTATCGAGGTTGCGGTAGTAACTCAGCGGGCCGGCAAAGCCACCCCCTTCTAGTTCGTGAACAAAAACGTCCAAGTCCGCGTCCGTAAACCAGGCGGGCTGCGCCGTCGGCGTGGCAAAGCGATCGCGCATGCGGGCGCCGTGCGGAACGGATAAGGCGCTCTCGCGAATTAGTTGAATGGGATCATTCCCTTCCAAACTAGACCCGGCGGCCCGCAGCGCATCACCGGAAACTGTCCACACGATGTCGCGTACCCAGCCGCGTAAATCTTGTTCGATCTCGTCGATAATCGGGCCCAGCGTGCTGAAGTATTCCTGGTAGAAAAGATGATCAGGACCGGCGACCGCGCGGTGAATCTCATGCGGCGAGCGCTCGCCAAAGGGGTTACCCGGCAACGGAATTTGAGCGCGCCCGCCAAACGGCACACTTAATCCGAGCACACCTTTGAAAACTTCGGGATGCAGCCACGCCGCGGTCCACACCACCGGTGCACCCCAATCGTGGCCAATAAGAATCGCATGGCGTTCGCCCAACGCCGCCACCAAGCCAACGAGATCGTCAACCAAGGGATGAATGCGATACGCGTCCGAGTTCCAGAATTTCGATGAGCGGCCGTAACCGCGTTGATCGATGGCCACCACACGATAACCCGCCTCGGCCAGCACCGGCAATTGAAAGCGCCATGAGTACCAAAGTTCCGGAAAGCCATGCACGAGGATCACCAACGGTCCCTCGCCTTCTTCCACCGTGTGAAGGCGGCAGCCGTTGATATTGAGTAAGCGATGGCGGCGCGTGGGAGCGGTCATAAATCACCTTTAGTCTTTGACTTGATACGTATCAATCATCTTCCGTCGTTAAATGGCTAGGCATGGGGTGCAGTATACGTGCCACCGAGTCGGCTGATCTCCACCTAATGCGATCACGAATCCCGGACATTGAGTCAGCCGCATTTCCCGTTATCATTCGCGCACCGCTTTACACGTGGGTGACAATGTCGTGAATGATCAAACATCTTTAGCGCGGCGTGAATTCTTAAAGGCCAGTGGTCTGTTAACCGGGGTGCTCGCGGCCCACTCCGCGCTGCTCGCGCTGGCGCCAACACCGGTCTGGGCGCTGCCGCTGCAGACGCTCGGCGAAGCGGATGGAAAAACCTTGCTCGCGCTTACGCGGCATATTTTTCCGCATGCCAAACTCGATGATGCGGTTTACGCCTTGGTGGTACAGGATCTTGATCGCGCTGCGACCGCCGACGCGGCAGTGAAAACACTGCTGCGAGCGGGCATCGATGAACTTAATACCGCAGCCGCCGGTAACTGGCTAAGCCAACCGCCGGCGCAACAACTCGAAGCCGTTCACGCCATCGCGGGCAGACCCTTGTTCGACAAGGTTCGCGGCACCGCCGTGATCTCGCTCTACAACAACGAACTCGCCTTTGCGCATTTTGGCTACCAGGGCAATGCGTTCAAACAAGGCGGCGGCTATTTAAGACGCGGCTTCAACGATCTCACCTGGTTGCCGGCGCCGTCGGCCACCGCCAGTCCCGATCCAGCGTAGGCCATCACCCCAGGCGCATAACCATGAAAACTTTCGAACAATCAGACGACTCGGTGGTGGTAATCGTCGGCTCCGGCGCAGGCGGCGGCACGCTCGCCAACGAACTGGCGCAACGGGGCATCAACGTGGTGCTCCTAGAAGCCGGCAAGCAGGAATCCCCAACCACTTTCATCAACGATGAATGGGCGTCGTTCAATCAATTGGCCTGGCTCGATAAACGCACCACGTCGGGCACGTGGCGAATCGCTAAAGACTTTCAAAACCTGCCGACATGGATCT
This sequence comes from Gammaproteobacteria bacterium, assembly GCA_016191285.1. Classification (GTDB taxonomy): domain Bacteria; phylum Pseudomonadota; class Gammaproteobacteria; genus CAIKBL01. The sequence goes on along the minus strand of JACPPA010000022.1, from coordinate 40,998 downwards.
GCAAAACCGTGGGCGGCACCACTACCCATTGGGCTGGCGCATCGCTGCGGTTTCGTGCGCATGAGTTTCAAGCGAAAACGACCTATGGCGAAATCGCTGGCGCGAACCTGCTCGATTGGCCGCTGACTTTGACGGAATTGGAACCGTATTACGTCCGCGCCGAAGACAAACTGGGTGTGACCCGCACCAACGATATTCCAGGTTTACCCGGCAATAACAATTTCAAGGTCTTTTACAACGGCGCCGTCAAAGTCGGATATAAAACCGCCAGCACCGGCCGCATGGCGATCAACAGTCGTGTCCGCGCCGGACGCGCCTCGTGCCAGCAATTTGGGTTCTGCTTTCAAGGCTGCAAAACCGGCGCGAAATGGTCGACGCTGTATACCGAGATCCCCGCCGCGAAGCAGACCGGGCACTGTGAGTTGCGCGCACAATGCCATGTCGCACGGATCGAACACGACAAGGCCGGCAAGGTTACTGGGGTGGTCTATTTCGATGCGCAAGGCAAAGCTCAGCAGCAACGCGCGCGCGTAGTGTGCGTGGCCGCCAATTCCATCGAAAGCCCACGCCTGCTATTGCTGTCGGAGTCGAATCACTTTCCGGAGGGGCTCGCGAACTCGTCAGGGCAAGTCGGACGTAATTACCTGCGGCATACCACCGGTTCGGTTTACGCTACCTTCGATGAACCGGTGCATATGTATCGCGGCACCACCATGGCCGGCATCATCAGCGATGAAGCTCCGCATGATCCCAAACGCGGCTTTGCCGCCGGCTACGAAATGGAAACCGTGTCGGTCGGCCTCCCCTTTGCCGCGGCGTTTTTGGATCCCGGCGCGTGGGGCCCTGGGTTCACGGAAGCGCTCGACAATTATGCGCACATGGCAGGACTCTGGATCGTCGGCGAAGACATGCCGCAGGAGAGCAATCGCGTCACCTTGAATTCAAAAGAAAAAGATCAGTGGGGCTTGGCCATTCCCAATGTGCACTACGACGATCACGCGAATGATCTCGCGATGCGCACCCACGGTTATCGCCAGGGTAGCGCATTGTATGAGGCCGTCGGCGCGCGCAAGGTCTATCACACACCGCCCTACCCTTCGACGCACAATCTGGGCACTTGCCGCATGAGTGAGAAGCCGCGCGATGGCGTCGTGAATCGCTGGGGTCAGGCGCACGACGTGCCGAATCTCTTCGTCTCGGATGGTAGCCAATACACCACCGGCGCCGCGGCGAACCCAACGTTAACCATCGTCACGCTCGCCATTCGACAAGCGGAGTTCATCGCCAAGCAAATGACTGCGCGCGCCCTGTGATTTAACTGCCTCTTTTGAATTTTGAATGAGTGCGGCTACAAAAGTAATGGTCGCCAAAGGGTTGAATGGCTAACCGCGATCGGCGGTCCCCCTCACCCCAGCCCTCTCCCGCGAGGGGAGAGGGGAAAGATCACAAACCCCTCTGTCGCCCTAACCCTACCCGCAAGGGGAAGAGGGGAAAGATCGCGCTTTCGCATTACGCCCTCTCCCCTTGCGGGAGAGGGCTGGGGTGAGGGGTTTGGGAGCGCGTGACAACCCACCCACTTGAATCTCAAAGAGCCATTTAACCTTTACGGTTGGAGCGTCACACCCCAATCATTCCGCCGTTTCGAGCTCATCGTCCACGGCAGCCAGGGCTGCCTCCGGCGCAACCTCGGGAAGAAACCCGCCGGCCTGCATCGACCACATGCGTGCGTAGTGACCTTCGCGCGCGAGCAATTCCGCGTGCGTACCCTGCTCCCTGATTTCTCCCGCGTGAAACACCACGATTCGATCAAGGTGCGCCAGCGTCGACAAGCGATGGGCAATCACGAGTACGGTTTTATCGCGCATCAATGCCGTTAGACTTTCCTGGATGTAGTGCTCGGTCACCGAATCGAGCGAGCTGGTGGCTTCGTCGAGAATGAGGATGGGCGCGTCTTTTAGAATCGCGCGGGCGAGTGCGATGCGCTGCCGTTGGCCCCCGGAAAGCTTGACGCCACGCTCACCGACAAGAGATTCGTATTTTTCTTCGGTGGCCATGATGAATTCATGCGCGTGCGCCTGACGCGCCGCGGCAATCACCTCGTCGTCGCGCGCTTCCAAGCGGCCGTAGCGGACGTTTTCCATCAAGGTGCGATGAAAGAGCATGGGATCCTGCGGGATCATCGCTACCGCGCCGCGCAGGGTTTCCTGACTCACCGCTTGGATGTCTTGGCCATCGATTAAAATCCGGCCGCCTTGCGGCTCGAATAGTCGCAAGATCAAATTGACTAGGGTACTTTTGCCGCTACCCGAGAACCCAACCAGCCCAAGCTTCTCGCCGGGACGGATGTGCAGATTCAAGCGCGAGAACACCGGGCGCGTGGGTGTATAGGAGAAATCCAGATTTTGAATTTTGATCTCGCCACGCGACACGCGCAGCGGTAACGCCTCAGGCCGATCGATCACCTCATGCGGCCGGATGATGACCGACACGCCATCATTCACATTGCCCACGTATTCGAAAAACTCCAGAAATTTGCGGCTCAAGCCCCGCGCTTGTTCGATGAGCAACAAGCACAGACTAGCGGCCATCGCGAACTCACCGATGGTCATGCCGCCAGCGGTCCAAATTTTAATGGCATACGTCACAATCCCCACCATCAAGCACGCCGCTGCAATAAATTGAAACCACCGTATGCCTTCCATGAACCAGAAGGTGCGCCGCGCGCGACTGACTTCGATGTTGAGATAATGCTCCAGATACTCACGCTCGAAGTCGCGCCGCGCGAAGAGCTTCGAATTCATGATATTGGTCACCGAGTCGACGATCTTGCCGCTGACCAGACTACGCGCCGCAGCGTATTCGCGCGCATAACGCCGGCAGCGCAACGCCAACGCGAACGACACCGACACATAGACCGCCACCCACACCGCGAGCACCGCCGCGAGACTGAGATTAACGCGCGACAGCAACACCAATGACACACTGAACGTGATCGCCAGCGGCCAAAAATCGAACATCGTCGTCCACAACACCTGCGCGGTGCTCATCGACGTTTCGGCAATGCGGTTGGCCAGCGAACCCGCGAAGTTGCTTAAGAAATAACGTTGAGAATGATGTTGGAGGTAGGCGAACAAATGACGCCGAATGCGCCGCCTGAGCGCCGGACCCAGCATCACCAAGATCGTGCCGCTGCCGCGTGAAAACAGCACGAGACCAAGGTTGAGTAGTCCGAAGAACCACAGTGGCGTACTGACGACGGTCCACACCTCCGATCCTTGCGACTGTGCGGTGTATACCGCATCCATAATCTGCTTGATGGCATACGGCATCAGAATCGCGCACGTCGACTGTCCGGTTTCGAGCAAGCCAACGCCCAATACTGCGGGCCAGTACATGCGCACGAAGTGCAGGACGAACGCGAGCGGTGAATTAGGGAGGCGCGGCGCGGGTGGATCCAATTGCTGAGAGGCATCGAGCATGCCGACAGTATACGAGACTATATTCTGGTCGCCGTATGCGCCGATTCAGGCCTGGGTCTGGGTGCGTATAACGATCTGGTGTGCTGCCACACGACGAACCTGCATAATTCACATGTCACTGGCGGCTGCCACAACATAATAACAACGCGTCAATTTACGCAAGGTTGCCATGGACAATGCACTAGCGACGCTATGCGCGGAGGAGCCATTATGTCGACCGTACTCGTCACTGGCGCGACCGATGGAATCGGTCTGGAAACTGCGCGCCAGCTAATCGCTAAAGGCATGCGGGTTCTCGTCCATGGCCGCAACGAGGCGCGTGCGCAAGATTGCGCGACAGCACTAAACATCGACGAAAAAACCGAGACTGCGGCCCCGGTGTGGGGCGATCTCGCCAGCTTGGCCGAAGTTGTAGCGCTGGCCGCGCAAGTGCGAACGCTCGCGCCGGCACTCGATTGTATCGTGAACAATGCCGGCGTTTATGAACTCCGACGCGTGCTAACCAGCGATGGGCTTGAACGCACCTTAGCCGTCAATCATTTTGCGCATCACTTATTGACGCGATTATTGATGCCGAGCCTTGACGCGGCGCCGGCAGCGCGCGTCGTCACCGTCAGTTCAGGCACGCATCATAGCGGACGTATCGATCTTGACGATCTCAACGCGGAAGTCGGCTGGACCCCATACGGCGCGTACTCAAATTCGAAACTCGCCAACGTGCTCTTCACCCGCGCCCTCGCCAAGCGATTGGCGCGCACATCGGCGACCGCCAACGCGCTACACCCGGGGGTGATCGGCACCAAGCTGCTCCATGCCGGATTCGGCAGTGGCGGCGCGCCGGTCGCGCAAGGCGCGCGGACCTCGGTGTTCTTGGCAACTGACCCGAGCGTCGCCAAAATCAGCGGAAAATATTTTGTTGATTGCCGTGAGACACCCGCGGCGCGCGGTGCGCTGGATGATCGGTTGGCCGATAGCTTGTGGGCTAAAACTGAAGAAATCTTAAAATCATTTTTGTGATTCCACGAACGCGCTGAGCACTCCGAGAGCGAGATACGCAGGGGTCAGGCAAGGATTCCTCGCTTACATTTCCTACCCAAGCCCTGCGACGTATTTTCGCCACCTAAGGAATCTCTGCAAAAGGCAGAGATTCCTTAGGGCACAGGGAGGTGCCGCTATTTTCAATGGTCGAAGACCGTTGAAAATGAAGGAAAACAAAAATGACACTTTTTGTTTTCCTTACTCTGACAAAATCGCCCAGCGCGATTTTGAACGCACCTCGTGCGGCCCGCTAGGGCGAGCCTCAGGATGAGGCGAGTAACAGTCCAGGAGGGACTTATTCAGAGGTTCCCTAAATAACGAACTGGAAATACCGGCCACCCGAAGTGAGACAGAGGTTACTTGTCGTCATTCCGGCGTGATCCACATCGCCTATCGCATCCTATTAGCCTGGCCGGTATTAATGCTCGTCTATTTAGTGAGCACTCCTCCTTTATCGATCTCTTTCGAAAAGAAGTAGCCCGCAGCGACGAAGAAGAAAGGGAAAGAGGCGATTCGACGCATCGCAGTTTTAAACCAATTGCGTGCGCCCAGCGCACCGATATTTAGATTCACGGGACAGCTGTGTCACCGCGTGCGCTCGCGACCAACTGCATCCTTTCTCGCTCCAATAAACTCGCGGTCGGTCAAACGAGCACCCGCATCGTAACTGCACGATGTTCCAGGCGTCGTCGCGCCAGCCCGTCATTCGGTGCCGGGCCACACTTCCTCAAGACTGCGCAGCGCACCCACCGCATTCGGCCAACCAGCATAGTGCGCCGCATGCGTAATCATTTCGACTAGCTTGTCACGCGGTATGCCAAGCCGGCGCGCAGCGGCGAAATGGAAGCGCTGCTCGGGCTCGCGCGCCAGCGCAGTCAGAATAGTGCAGGTCACCAGCGAGCGTTCCGGCAGGGCCAGCGCGTCGCCCTGCCACACATCGCCAAAAAGATGTTCTATGGTGTAATCCCGGAAGCGCTTCGGAAAGCGATCGATCGCTTCGGGTGTGTTTGTTAATTGCGCCAGCAACGCGCGGCCTTTAGCGGCTTGTTCTTCACTCATCGTGGATTTCCTCGGCTGAGAGAGTTATTCGAAGGAACGATGCGCCATGCGGCGCTGAATCCGATTAGCGTCAATCAGAACGTCAATCCCAACGCTATCTCGAGATCTGCCACTGCCTGCGCTTCCGATGTGACTTTGATAGTACGCATTCCAAGCGCCCGCGCCGGCTTTAAATTGATCCCCAGATCGTCCAAGTAGACCACTTCAGTGGGCGACACCTGCATCCGCGAACACGCCAACGTGTAAATGCGCGGATCCGGTTTGCGCAACCCTTCCTTGCTCGATTCGATCACGAGATCGAACAACGCCATGGTTGCGTCCACCTCGGCGGCGCGCACCTGCGTGCCCCAGATCCCCGGGCCTTCACCGGTATTCATGTTATTGGTGAGGCAGGTCACTTGATAGTCTTGCTTACAGCGCTTCAACACCTCAACCATCCGTGGCCGCACCTCGCCGCCGAGGAGACCCAGCACCACACGGCCAGGAATCGAGTGCCCCGCTGCACGCGATTCAGCTTCAAACTCGCGATCGAATTCGTCGAGGCTACTCTGATTCGCCTCGAAGCGCGCCCACGCGTTCGTCTCGGGATTGGTCGCGTTGATGTCGCGAATGAAATTCGGCGGCAACCCGCAGGCTACCTCAAAGCTCGCAAAGGCTTCAAACGGCGAGGTGGTCATTACCCCGCCAAAGTCCCACAGAATGGCGCGTACGATCATTTTTTCTCCGTGGCTGGCTGGTCGGCGGTGCCCTTCAAGTCTGGGATCTTATCGTTGGGGAACCATCGATGAATCATCGGCTCATCGAACAACGTTTCTTGCGAATCGATCTTCCACGCACCGCCCTCCAGCACCACGTTGTACACCTCGAACTCAGTACTGCCCTGGTTATTCAGCACATCGCCCGCATGCAACACATTCGGCACCTTGGCGGTGGCCGCGCACATGAAACTATTTTTGAGTTCGCGATGCGGGCTACGCACGTCAATCTCGCCGATGGCAACCCCACCCATCTCAAACATCTTGCGCTGAAGCCCCGCCCACTCCGCCACCGGTTTGCCGTCAGTCATGGTGGCGGTAACAAATTGATAGGCGTCTTCGAAGCGCTTGTCCTTCATCGCAGTAACATAACCCAGCACCGCTGCCCGCGGTCCCTCATCGCTTAGACATTGCGTGCGATTGAAGTACCCGCCGCCCACCACGGCGGCGGCAACGACGATGAGTGTCAACAGTAGCTTGCCCATATTCCCCTCCCCGGCTGTCGTCTGTGTGATTTTGCGTAGACCGAAACTTAGCACGCGGCACCCTAGGTGTCCTCCACCCACCCCAAAATATTGCTGGTTCGCGCGACGTGAACTTGGCACACTCTGGTCCACAGAACGCCGAGAAAAGCGATGCACACCAAGATTAAGTTCAAGGCCGATGGCGTGGAGCTCGCCGGGTGGCTGTACCGACCAACCACCACTGGTCCGCATCCCGTCATTATCCTGTCGCATGGCTTTTCCGCGTTGATGGAGATGGGCCTTGCGGCCTATGCCGAGGCCTTTTGCGCCGCAGGATTCGCCTGCCTGGTGTACAACCACCGTAACTTTGGCGCGAGTGCAGGAAGTCCGCGCCACGAGATTGATCCCTGGCAGCAGGTGGCCGATACGCGCGATGCGATTAGCTGCGCGCGAACGCTACCCGCTGTAAATCCGGAACGCGTTGGGCTGTGGGGAACCAGTTACTCGGGTGGTCACGCCATTGTCGTCGCCGCGCTTGATCGCCGCGTGCGTTGCGTGGTCTCGCAGGTTCCCCTGATGGCGGGAGATGCCACGCTCCGCAGCTGGGTACCACCCGAGGCATGGCCGAAACTCCAAGCACGTTTCATTGAAGACCGTGATGCGCGCTATCGAGGCGCTGCCCCACGCACTACCAAACCCGCGCGCGAAGGAACCGAAACCTGGGACTGGGTGCTCGCAACCAAGTCCGAAGCCATCTATCCGAACGAGATTACACAGCGAAGTTTGGAACTCTTGGGGACCTATGAACCCGGCAGTTATATCGAGCGCGTGGCGCCGACACCGCTGTTAATGATTCTCGCGCGTAACGACGAACAAACCCCGTTCAACGGTCAGCTCGCCGCGTTCGAACGCGCGGGCGCTCCAAAGCGCCTGCTGACTTTGGACTGTAAGCATTACGATCCGTACACCCGCGACTTTGCGCCCGCCTGCAAAGCCGCCTGCGATTGGTTTATCGAACACCTCTAACTCACTCACCCCAACGATTGGAGCACTCATATGGGCATGACACCGGCAAAGAATTGCGTTGACATAGGCATCCTGGTCGAGGACATCAAAAAAAGCCTGGTGTTCTACCAAGACATTCTCGGCCTGAAAAAGATTGGCGAAATGCCCATTCCTTTCGGCCACATGCACCGCTTAGGATTTGGTGAGAGTTTCGTCAAGTTGATCGATCCCAAAACCGTACCGCCGGCTGGCACGCTGGGCTTGACCAAAGCGCTCGGCTTTCGCTATCTGACATTTCAAATTAGCAATATCGATGAAGTCTGCGCCGCCTGCCAACAAGCCGGCGTTGAATTTGAAATGCCGAAGCAAGAATTGATGCCCGGCGTCACCATTGCCATGGTCCGCGACCCCGACGGCAATGTCGTTGAGTTCGTGCAGCGCGCTTAACCATCAATCGTACGGAAAAGCGCAGCGCCTTCCGCCATTTTTTTCAGCGGGAGAGGGTTAGGGTGAGGAGTTTAGAAAGGGTTTGGAAGCGCGTGACGACGCACCCACTTGAATCTCAAAAGAGGCATTGAAGGAAACTTCATGGATTCCGGCTTACCAGGCCGTGTAAAAACGCCGCCATTCGTCTTGGCGAGTTGAGCTGCGCAATCCAGGCCGACGCGAACAACGCCTGATGGGTTGCCGCGTCGCGCTACGCGCTCCTCGCAAAGACTTTGTTACACGCCCTGTCGCGCCAAAACGACGATAAGTAAGACCTGGCGCCCTTCGGGTGGTCGGTATTTCCAGTTCGTTATTTAGTCGCCGATCTCCACCATCGTTTCAGGATAGAACCCGTTGAAGCGACTGGCGAGTGCATTCGAGTAAGCGCCGACCATGCCGACTTCCAACCAATCGCCTTCATCGACATCGCCGGGCAAAGTGAACGTGCCAGGGATCACATCCAATGAATCGCAGGTCGGCCCGAACAGACGAAATTCGGCGATCGCCGCCGCCGCGCGGGGCGCTTTGCGAATCAGCCGCACCGGCAGGCGCAGCCTGGACTGGTACATCTCGGCCAGGCTGCCGTAGATCCCATCGTTGAGATACAAACGATCGCCCTTGCGCAACAACACCTGCGCGACCAGCGACACCGCCTCTGCGACCAAGGCTCGTCCAGGCTCACACGCTAAGGTGACTGTCGCGGGCAAGGTCAAGGCGGCGTAAGCGTCACGAATCACCTGCATATACGCTGCAAGCGGCGGGACGCTCGCATTCGTGTACGGCGCGGGAAAGCCACCGCCCACGTCGATCACCGTGGGCGCCACGCCTGAAGCGCGGAGCACCTCGCCTACCCGCATCAACCCGGCGCGATAGGCCTCCGGGCTGCCGCATTGCGAACCCACGTGAAACGCCACTCCGGTGTCGCAACCCGCGTTGCTCGCCGCGCGCAGCAGGTGTACCGCTTCGTCGAGATCGCAGCCGAATTTACTGGAAAGATCGTAAACCGTGGCGGCGTCGGGTGCGGTTTTCAGACGCACCACCACACAGAGATTACGGTCTGGGATCTCGGACAATACCTTGTCGAGTTCAGCCGCATGATCGACGACGTAATGGCGCACACGATAAGCGAGATGCGCCATCTTGATCGCCGCCCGATTTTTGACCGGATGCATGAAGTACGCGCGGGCTTCCGGAAAAGTTTCGGCCACCTGCGCGATTTCGGGCAGCGACGCCGTATCGAAATCGGCAATCCCTGCCGCCACTAACGCGCGCAGGACTTGCGGGTGCGGATTACATTTCACGGCGTAGAGCACGCGACCGGGAAACAGTGTCAGGAAATCTCGCACCGTCGCGCGCAAACGTGCGCCGTGCAAGCAGTACACGGGATAACTCGGCGCGAGTTCCGCCGCGACCGCTTCGACGCTTGCAAATTTACGCTGTTCCGTCATCGTACGAATTCTCGCGCTGCGGACTTAATCAATTATTGTCACGTTGATCTCCACACCCCTCACCCCAGCCCTCTCCCGCAAGGGGAGCGGGAGACGAAGTCGGCAAAATTAAATGAGGCATGATTCGGCACCATGAATATTCCAAACACCCCATTGCAACTTGGCCTTTTCATGCCGAACTGCAGCAACATGGCCGCCATCAGCACCTACCGCATCGTACCTGACGAATGGGATTACGAATCAAATAAAAAGATCGCGCTCGCCGCGGAAGCCGCCGGATTCGATTTCTTGTTCCCCGTGAGCCGCTGGCGCGGCTTCGGGGGACCGACGGATTATCTGGGCACTTCGCTGGAAACCATGACCTGGGCTTCGGCCCTCCTCGCGGTAACCTCACGCATCCGCGTCTACTCCACCGTGCACGTACCGGCGTTTCACCCGCTGATTGTCGCCAAAATGGGCGCGTCGCTTGATCACATCGGACAAGGCCGCTGGGGAATTAATCTGGTTAGTGGGTGGAGCAAGGAAGAATTCGGCATGATGGGAATCGAACTCCTGCCGCATATCGAGCGCTATCAACGCACCCGGGCCTTCATTGAAGTGTTGAAAGGGTTGTGGACGCAGCCACCCGGCACATTCAATTACGACTCGCCCTGGTACAAAATAAATAATGGCTACTCGCTGCCGCAACCGGTGCAACAACCGCATCCGCCGATCGTCAATGCCGGCATTTCCGACGACGCCAAGGCTATAATCGCGGAGCACTGCGACTGGGCGTTTATCAGCCTGCTGTCGATTGAAGCCGCGCGCCTCACGGTAGCTGATATTAAAGCCCGCGGACAGGCGCGCGAACGGCATATTCAATGCGCTGGCTTTCCCTTTGTGTTGTGGCGCGACAGCGCGGAAGAAGCGCAGGCGGAAGTCGCCAAAATTATCGCGTACAAAGATCCCATTGCGAGCAATAATTGGCTGCGCGGGCTTAATCTCGAGAGCGGATCGTTCGATCGGTTCACGCTTGATCAAATGATCTTGGGCGCGGGCGCCTTTCCAATTGTCGGCACTGCCGAAGACGTCGCGCTGCAATTGCAAGCTTTGCACCACGCTGGGCTCGACGGCGTACTGATGGTGTTTCAGGCGTACTACCAGGACACCTTGCGCTTTCAACGCGAAGTCATGCCGATATTGCGCGAGCTTGGCGTTATCGGCGCGTAAGCACGTCTAAACGCGCCAGACGCATTCGGCATAATTCGCCTGCCACAGGCGGCGCTTGGTGAGAGCCGCTTTGAGCTTCGAATCTTCTGGAGAAATCCCGTTCGCGGCTAAAGCCGCTCCCACAATAACTACCGGACCAGCGCTAACTGATCAGCCATGGCTTTAAATTCATCGAACATCGTGTAGCGCCCGCCATGCACAAACGCCGTCGCACCGACTTCGGCGAAGGCCTGCACCCGTTCACGAGCGGCGACGCGATCGCCGAGCGGCAAACCGCCGAGTGGGATCACAGCGGGCGCGGCTTTGCCGGCCGCCTGCATGCGCCGCGTTAACTCCGCAATCGGCGCGCGCAACTTCTCGGGCTCGCTCGTCATCGGCATCCAGCCATCGCCATGGCGCACCACGCGCTCGACGCAATGCGCGCCGGAACCACCGATAAGGATGGGCGGCTTGGCTGGGCGCGGCTTGAATAGAAAGCGTTGCGCGTTAAGCGTGACCTCATCCTGGGCGAAGCATTGATTTAAGAAATCCAACGTTTCATCGGTCAGCGCGCCACGTCGCGCGCGATTCACGCCCAGCGCCTTAAATTCCGGCGCCATCCAACCCACGCCTACGCCGAGTAACAAGCGACCACCGGATAGCTCCTGCACAGTGGCCACCCATTTCGCGGTAGGCAGCGGCGGACGATACGGGACGATCAACACCGTCACGCCAAGCTCAATGCGCGACGTAATACCGGCGAGATAGGCCAGCGTCGCCAAGGGATCGAGGTAGCGGCCACCCGAACCTTCGGCATCGTCGGGGGGAATGGCCAGGTGATCGCACACCCACACATCATCGAGTCCGATGTCCTCGGCGTATCGCGCACATTGTGCGATCAGCGCCGGCGTCGATGCCGGTCCCATATTGCGCACCATGATGCCAAGTTTCATGTTCATCGACTCCTAAACGCAGGCATGACTTTTTTCGCGAACAATTCCAGCGACCGCGTGCTCTTCTTGGGATCGATGCCGGCAAAATGCGTCGACATGATAAAGTCGGTGCACCGGTAGTTTTTGCAAAAAGTATCGAGTTTCGCGGCCACTTGCTCTGGGGTGCCGATGAGCAGATCCGCCGCCAGCGGCGAATTACGTAATTCTTCCGCGCGCGTGATTGGCCACGGCGCGGCGTCGCCCGCCACGTCATTCGATGTCGCGAGCACCTCACGATAGTAATCAAACACATGCCACAGATGATGCTGCGACTCTTCCCACGCCTGATCTTCCGAATCCGCGCAATACACCATGCGCAACTGCGCAATTTTGAATTGACTCGGATCGCGGCCGTGCGCGCGCAGCGTTTCAAGATACAGGGGCGCCGGATCGGGCCCTAAGGTCGCCATCAGATTCGCGCCCATCTCGGCCGCCCGCGTAATGCCTTTGGGACCGCGCGCGCCTATCCAGATCGGCACATGCGGCGTTTGCACGCCGCGCGGCATCAATGTCATGTTCTTGACCTGAGTGAAGCGGCCCTCGAACGTCACCCGCTCTTCGGACAAGAGTTTGCGGATGAGTTCTACGCCTTCTTGCAGGCGCGCCCCGCGTTCACTGCGCTTGATGCAAAACGCATCGAACTCTTCATGCGTGTAGCCCTGCCCCACGCCGAGATCGAAGCGGCCATTGGATAAAATATCGGCGAGGATCACGTCCTCCGCCGCGCGCACCGGATGAATGAACGGCAATAACAACACAAAGGTGCCGATGCGGATCCGGCTGGTGCGGACCGCGAGCGCCGCCGCCATCGACAGCGATGCCGGGTTGTACGCGTCGTCGGTGAAATGATGTTCGGTCAACCACACATGGTCGTAGCCGAATTGCTCGATGGCCACCGTCTGTTCGATCATGGCCTGATAAAACACCGCCGATGGCAAGTGCCAGCGTTTTGGATTTCGAAAATCGTGCATGACTCCGAAGCGCATAAAACCTCCGTTATTTCATGTTGAGAACAACTCTACCGATGACCTGACGCGCGGCGATCGCATCAAAGGCTTCCACTAACTGCTCAAACGGCAGGCGCGCGTGAAGGTGCGGGGTGAGAGATCCCGCGTTCGCCAGTTCGAGCAGCGCTTGATTGACTTGCGCGCCGCCGGCTGGATTCTGTCGCCCGTATTCGCCGGCGCGCACGCCAACAATCGAGACCTGTTTGATTAAGACGTGATTGACGGCGGCTGACGGAATGCGGCCGGCGGCAAACCCGATCACCAGCAGTCGTCCGAAAGTCGCGATGCAGCGCATCGATTGGTCAAATACATCGCCACCCACCGGATCGAAAATGACATCCGCACCACGACCGTCCGTTAACACTTTCACTTGCTCGCGGAACTCGCCGTTGGCGTCGAGCTTAATGAGATGATCGGCGCCTTTGGCGGCAGTCACCGCGAGCTTTTCGTCGGTCGACGCCGTCGCGATCACCCGCGCGCCCAGGTGTTTGCCGAGTTCGACGGCAGCCAGGCCCACGCCACCGCTGGCGCCGTGCACGAGTAAGGTTTCTCCCGCGGCTAGCGCGCCGCGCGACACCAACGCGACGTAGGCCGTTTTATACGCGGTAAAAAAGCTGGCGCCCTGGGCATCGTCAAAAGTTCGCGGCAGCGGCAAGCAGTATTCTTCGGCCACGGTCAGACATTCGGCATGTGCGCCATGGCGCACGGCGGCGATCACGCGATCGCCGCGCTTGAAGCACATGACCGCGGCGCCCACTTCGCGAACCACGCCGCTGCATTCGCTGCCTGGCGTAAAGGGCAAGGGCGGCTTCAGTTGATAAAGGCCTTGGACCATCAACATCTCGTGAAAGGCCACCGCCGCGGCGTGGACATCGAGCAAAATCTCATTCGGCGCGAGCGCGGGCACTGGAACTTCTTCGATCGTGAGCGCGTGGTAATCGCCGAAGCGATGGCAGCGATAAGCTCGGAATAATCGCGGTGCATTCATAGGATTTGAGTATACGAGGTTCCTGGCCGGGTCGAACTCTTGCCCCTCACCGTGGCCCTCCCGCGCGGGAAGAGGGGATGGTTTCAATGAGGCTAGGAGGTGCCATCTACTATCTTCGTCCCTCTCCCCTCGCGGGCTGGGGTGAGAGGGAAATAATCCACCCTCCCTTGCGTATACTGCTGCTTTGTTACGCAGGAGAGGATCCATGACACCACTAGCCGACCGCGCCAACGCGGTTGCGACACTTCTGAAGGCGCGCAAGCAAACCGTCGCGGTGGCGGAGTCATCAACCGGCGGTCTCCTCTCCGCGAGTTTGCTCGCCGTGCCCGGCGCCTCTGCGTATTACCTGGGCGGCACCGTGATCTACACCCTCAAGGCGCGGAACGAGCTCCTCGGCCTCACTAAGGATCAACTGAAGGCGCAGACCCCACTCAGTGAAGCCTATGTCGCGCTCTGCGCGCGCACTATTCGCGACAAACTCGGCGCCACCTGGGGCATCGCGGAACTTGGCGCGACCGGTCCAAGCGGCACCCAATATGGCCATCCGCCCGGGATCTGTGTACTCGCGGTTGAAGGCCCGGTCGCGCTGACCTTTCGCATCGAGAATGGACGTGCCGATCGCGAAGGCAATATGTGGGAATTCACGATAGCGGCGTTGACGCTGCTCGAGCGCGCACTCACTCAGCAGTGACGGGCTGGTCCCAGGTAGGCGAGGTCCTGCGCCACCGTAATTTCGCGCGTTATGCGGCCGCACGCTTCTTGGCGACCTTGTCATGGCAGATGCTCGCGGTCGCGGTGGGCTGGCAGACCTACGCGGTCACCCAGGATCCGCTCGCGCTCGGGCTGGTCGGGCTGGTGCAATTCCTGCCGTTCCTGCTGTTGGTGATCCCAGCGGGCCAGATCGCGGATTTGGCGGACCGCCGATTCGTGCTCATCGGCGCTTACGCGTTGGAGGCCGCGAGCGCTGCAACCCTGCTGTGGTTCACCGTGAGCGGTCTGCGCGTGGCGTGGCCGATTTTTGTGGCGATGGGATTCTTCGGCGCCGGCCGCGCATTCTGGATGCCGACCGGTCAAGCGATGACCCCTAACCTCGTGCCGCCCGAGATTTTTCCGCGCGCCATCGCGCTCAATTCAACGCTGTATCAAATCGCCGGCGTCAGCGGTCCGACGCTTGGCGGGCTGCTTTATTTGCTTGGTCCGGCGGTGGTCTATGGCAGCTCGGTCGGCTTGCTCTGCATTTCCACGGTACTGATCTATCTGATGGACCCCGTAAAGACCGAGCGCGCCATACGTTGGCAACTGCGCGATACCTTGGACGGATTACGCTTCGTCTTCCGCCAACGGATTGTGCTCGGTGCGATATCGCTCGATCTGTTCGCGGTGTTGTTCGGCGGCGCCACGGCGTTATTACCCATTTTCGCCGCCGATGTGCTGCACGTGGGACCAGTCGGGCTCGGCGCCTTGCGCACGGCGCCCGGCGTCGGCGCGGTGCTAACCGCGGGGTTCCTCGCCTTGCATCCGATCGCGCGCCACATCGGACGCTGGATGTTCGCGGGGGTTGCGGTGTTCGGCCTCGCCACTGTGGTGTTCGGCGCGTCGAGCAGCTTTGGGGTGTCGCTGTTGGCTTTGATGGCGCTCGGCGCCGGCGACATGGTCAGCATTTATATTCGCCATATGCTCGTCCAGTTGGCGACGCCAGACGCCATTCGCGGGCGGGTTAGTGCGGTGAACTCAATCTTCATTGGCTCGTCGAACGAACTCGGCGAATTTGAATCCGGCCTTACCGCGAAATGGTTGGGATTGATTCCGGCCGTGATCCTCGGTGGAGTCATGACCCTGGGTGTCGTCGGCTGCTTCATGCGACTGTTTCCCGAACTCAGAAAGATGCAGCGTTTCCCGGCGGCGCGGCGGCAATAAGGGGCGGGTTCTTTCAAGCCGCGCGCGAAGGGGTTGGGACCGGCGGGCGCTTGCGTATACTGTGCATACCCGTTTCGGAGTCGCCCAATGCCACTCGATCCCCAATGCGCCGCACTCATTGACGCGGCCCGCGCCAGTCCGCCGTTTAGTGCCGAGGATCCTACCGCCATGCGTGCCGCTTACGCTGCATCGACCGCGGGTTACGCCTACGATCCGGGTCCGGTCGCAACCGAAAACACGGCCTTCGACGGCCCGGCAGGCCGGGTGCGGGTTCGTCTCTACCGGCCGGCGGGATCGGATGCCGTGTTCCCCGTGTTGGTTTTCTATCATGGGGGCGGCTGGGTCGTGGGTGATTTGGAAACCCACGATCATGTCTGCCGCCATCTGGCGTCGCGCGCCGGTGTGGCCGTCGCCGCCATCGACTATCGACTGGCGCCGGAACATCCCTTCCCGGCCGCGCTTGAAGATTCGATCGCCGCCGCGCGCTGGATCGCGCGCGATGCAGCAAGTTTGCGGATCGATCCCGGGCGCATGGCCGTGGGTGGCGATTCGGCCGGCGGGCAGCTCGCGGCCGCCGTGGCCTTGGGCTTGCGCGATACCAGCGGTCCTTCGCTCGCGTTTCAACTCCTCATTTATCCGGTGTGCGATCTGATCGCGGACAACGAATCCCTACGCACCAATGCGACCGGCTATTTGTTGACGCGCGCCGCGTACCAAAAACTGTGCCGCTGGTATCTTGCGGACGAAAGCCAATGGGGCGATCCGCAACTATCGCCGCGGCACGCGGCACATCATCGTGGTTTGCCCGCTACGCTGGTGCAAACCGCGGAGTTCGATCCGCTGCGTGACGAGGGCCACGACTACGCCGCGACGTTACGCGCCGCCGGGGTCGCAGTCGAGGAAAAATGTTATGCCGGCATGGTGCATGGGTTCGCCCGCATGGGCGGCAAGGTCGATCTCGGGAAAGTGGCCCTGGATGACGCAGCGCGTGCGCTGCGGGCCGCGCTCAAGTGAACTGCGCGGACTTTTGTAGGTCCAGCCTTGTGCTATCCCGACAATCATGATGAAAAATCACCCTGCAATTCAGCGTGCTTGCGCGTTTCTATTATTTAGCCTGATCGCCAATCCGGCCATCGCGGGCGGGATCGAAGTGCGAACCTTGGCCGGGGAAGCCTCATCGTTGGCCGAGCAAATCAAAGCCAACCATTTCACCGTGGTGATGATGTGGACCACGTACTGCCCGGTGTGTAAGAAGGAATTCCCCGAAGTCTCGGCCTTTCATGATGCGCATGTAGGGAAAGACGCAGAGGTTCTCGGCATCTCCTTAGACGGTTACGGCGAGTTGAACAAAGTGAAAGAATTTATTGGCAAAAAACCCTTCACCTTTCCCAGTGTGATCGCCGAACCCGAGCGGATGGCGAAATCCTTTGAAGCCGCCACCGGCGATAAATTCACCGGGACACCCACCTATCTCATTTTTGATCCCAAGCGACAATTAGTCGCTGCGCGTTCCGGCGATCTGACGCGCGATGTATTGGAAAACTTCATTCGCAAGCACACAGCAATTCACTAACACCATGCTCGACACGCTACGCTTCGACAATCGCTTCACCCGTGAGCTGCCGGCCGATCCGGAGCTCAATAATTTTCGGCGCCAAGTCACCGGCGCGTGCTATTCGCGGGTCCGGCCAACCCCAGTCGCCGCACCGCGACTGGTGGCCTATTCGCGCGAAGTCGCGGCGCTGCTTGACTTAAGCGTCAGCGATTGCGAATCGAGCACGTTCGCGGAAGTGTTTGCCGGCAATCGAGCGCTCGCCGACATGGATCCGTTCGCCATGTGTTATGGCGGACACCAATTCGGCCATTGGGCCGGTCAGCTCGGCGATGGCCGCGCGATCGTGCTGGGCGAAGTCGTCAATCAGCGCGGCCTGCGTTGGGCCTTGCAATTAAAAGGCGCGGGTCCTACCCCGTACTCGCGTACGGCAGACGGATTGGCGGTATTGCGATCGTCGGTTCGCGAATTTCTATGCAGCGAGGCGATGCACCACTTAGGCGTGCCGACCACCCGTGCCTTGAGTCTGGTGGTGACTGGGGAATCGGTAGTGCGCGACATGTTCTACAACGGCAATCCGCGCCCCGAACCGGGCGCCATTGTGTGCCGGGTCGCGCCAAGCTTCACGCGCTTTGGTAATTTCGAGATCCTGGCCGCGCGTGGTGACGTCGAACTCCTCAAGCGACTGGTGGACTACACCATCACCACCGACTATCCCGAGCTTGGTACGCCATGCAAGGAAGTGTATGTCGCCTGGTTACGCGAGATCGGTCGACGTACCGCGGTGATGGTCGCGCATTGGCTGCGGGTTGGCTTCGTACACGGGGTGATGAATACCGACAACATGTCGATTCTGGGGCTGACCATCGACTATGGTCCGTACGGCTGGCTCGAGAACTACGATTCCGATTGGACGCCGAATACCACCGATGCCGAAGGCCGGCGTTATCGGTTCGGCGCACAGGCGCAAATTGCCTTGTGGAATCTGGTGCAGCTCGCCAATGCGCTATATCCACTGATCAACGAGGTGCCACCGCTCGAAGCCGCACTCGATGACTATCGCAGCACCTTTGAGTCGGCGTGGCAGGACATGATGGCGGGCAAACTCGGTCTGAATCATTTTGATCGCGCGCGCGATACCGAACTTGTCACCGAATTACTCGCGGTGTTGCAGCTGGTTGAAACCGACATGACTATATTCTTTAGACAGTTGGCGATCTTGGATACCAACATGGACGCGACAGACGCAGCACTGATCGCAACCATTGCGCCCGCCTACTATCGGCCAGAAACGCACACCGATGACACCCGAACGCGTACGGTAGCGTGGCTGAAGCGTTACCGCGAACGTCTTCGCGCCGATGATCGCACCGCGGATCCGCGACGCGCGGCGATGAATCGAGTGAATCCCAAATATGTGCTGCGCAATTACCTCGCGCAACTGGCCATCGACCAAGCCGAACAAGGCGATTACAGTCGCGTCAACGAACTTCTCGACGTGATCCGCCGCCCGTATGACGAACAGCCAACCCGCGAATCCTACGCCGCGAAGCGTCCGGACTGGGCCCGCCAACGCGCCGGCTGTTCGATGCTGTCTTGTAGTTCTTAAGTAAAGAGAAATCTCATGACGACTACCACCGACTTGGCGAATCTCCCGTATGTCAGCGCACCACTGGCCTATCTGGGACCGACCAGCGAGCCGATTGAGCACCGCGTGTATCCGGTGAGTTCCGGCCGCCGCACCGCGCGCCCGCCGATCGATTATCAAACCATGCGCATTCACGATGCGCGACCAATCGCCAGCAAGCTCGAACTCGATGTCAACGGCTTTGCGTTTCATCGTCATTCAACAAGCTTTAACGCGTTCTACGACGATCCGCTGGTGAAGGTGGATTATTACGCGGAAGTTTCACGCTTTGTGCAGAACGTTCTCGGCGCCACCGCGGTAATCGTGTTCGATCACAACACGCGTAGCGCCGTGCGCGCCAAACGCGGCGACCCCGGCGTGCGCTTGCCGGTCGACGCCGTGCATAACGACTACACCGAATTCTCAGGCCCCAAACGTTCGCGCGAAATCTTGATGGAGGCGAAGCGACTCGATCTCATCGGTCGTCGGTATCTGTTCGTGAATTTATGGCGGCCGATCATCGGTCCCGTGCAAGATACACCGCTCGCGGTGTGCGACGCGCGCAGTGTGCAGCCGGGCGATATTGTCGACACGCCGATCTATCACTATGGCGAAGACGATCTCGAAACCCCACGCCACACCGGACAGATTCAATCGGTGCGGCATGCGTCAGGCCATCAATGGTTTTATCTCTCCGACATGCAACCGGAGGAAGTGCTGCTCCTGAAATGTTTCGACTCGGCAACCGACGGGCGCGCCCGCTTCATGCCACATACGGGATTTAAGAATCCGGCCTGCCCGCCCGAGTTCGTGCCTCGCGAAAGCATCGAGGCTCGGACCTTGGTGGTGATGTAGCTTTCGTCTGCTCAGTATTCGTGGGAGCCGCTTTAGCGGCGAATCCCTTACAGCTTCCATCGCTACCCGGGCAGTCGGGATTCGCGGATAAATCCGCTCCCACACCAGACGACCCATCGACGCAGGGCGCTTCTCCAGGGAGCCGCTTGAACGGCGAATCCCTCCCGTGAAACGCGCCTGGGCCGATCCCGAGGTGTTCGCCTGGAACGGCAAGCATTACAAATTACGCTATGCGAATTTGTGGCCGCGCCCCATTCAAACGCCGCCACCGATTTGGATCCCCGCCGGCCTCGCGCAAGCGATTTATTTTTGGCGGCCGCGATAAAGTCGACGCGCATGTGGATGAATTACTGAGCTTACGCGCGAGCGCGAAATTCTTATGGCCCATCCCCGATACTGGCATTAAGAAACGTCTCTTGCGCATCAAGGCGCCGACCCTAATCGTGACCAGCGAACACGCTCGCGTGGTGCCGGCGCCGTATGGCCCACGTGGCAACGGGCCCGCGCCGTGCCGCCCGGCGCCGGACATTTGCCAGAGATCGAGCAGCCCGACGCCTTTGCGCGAGTGGTGAGGCATTTCTTGGCCAACGCAGCGGTCGCGGCCGTGACGTAAGCCCGCCGCACGGGTCGAGCCGCCTGCACCGCGACCCGCGTAACACGTGGCGCTGCAGCGGAAAGAAGAGGATGGACGGATTCCGACGCGCCCGCGATAATACGTGTAACCCATCGCTTCTATCGCCATGACAAAATTAGACGACATTATCGATATCACGGGCACCTCACCGGTAGCGAAACCGACGCATGAAACAGTCGACTTCGACGTCTTCGGCAACTCGGAACCGGCGGCCGTTGCTCCGGCGTTTACCGAAACCGCCGTGCTGCCAAAGGCGCCGGTGACCCAGCACGTCACGCATGAGATTGATCTCGATCTAACGGATGAATCGCGTGGTGCACCCGTGCCGAATCCCGCCGCTCTCGACCTGGATATGGAGTCAGCTGACGCCACGCGCGTGGTGTCGGCCGCGGGCAGACCGCGCACGCCACCAACTGTGCGTCCTCAGCCGCTCGCACCGCCGGTTTCGGCCGTGTCCCCCAATGACCCTAGTCCGTTACCAGCCGCACCACCCCCGGAGAAAAGTAGCCTTGGCGTGATCATCGGCGTCTTCGCACTACTCGCATTGGCCGCCGCGGTGTGGTGGTTGCTGCGTGCGCGATAATTCACGAATTTTGTCGGGATTGCTTTAGAGAAGCTCTGCAAAAGGCAGAGCTTCCCTAGGCACTCGGAGGCGCCGCCATTTTCGATGGTTGCAAACCATTGCAAATGAAGGGAGGCAAAAATCATACTTTTTGCTTCCCGTACTCTGACAAAATCGCCCGCAACGATTTTGAACGCACCTCGTGCGGCCCGCTAGGGCGAGCCTCAGCATGCGGCGAGTCAAAGTCCAGAGCCTGTCCTGACGAAAGTCAGGAATGGACTTATTCGGAGTTTCCTTAGCGACGGAGGGACTCCAATAAAGATTCGCCGCTAAAGCGGCTCCCACAGGAACGGTGCTTGGACTGGGTCTTATTTGTGGGAGCGGATTTATCCGCGAATCTTCTACGTACCAGGGCTCGTGCAAGGACTCGATATCATTGTGAGGGTGGCAATCCAATCGTAAATGGGCATGGTCCAAGGCGTGTAAATCTATGCCGCTTTCCTCCGAGGTACTTGGCCATCCCACCGGCGAATTCACGCATGCGGTCGATGCCCGCTGGCTGATGGCGTACGCCGCGAGTATCGACGACATGGCGGAGTGTTACTTCGATACGACTCGTCAAATCGCCGCGCATCCGGTATTTCCGGTGTGCCTGGAATGGGACGCCGTGCTCACCCAGCGTCGCGGACCCGGCATGCAATCGCTGCTCCCTGCTGAACTCGCATGCGCGGTGCACGCCGAACACGATATCCATCTATTGCAGCCATTACGCCCGGACCTTGTGCTCGGCACCACCGCCACCGCGATCGCGGTCGAACAACGCGGACCCGGCGCTTATCTCACGCAACGCATCGATACCGTAGACTTGGCCGGCAGCTGCTACTGTCGCACGTACTACGGCACCTTATTCCGTGGCGTTCCGCTTAGTGGGCCCGCGACCGCCATCGAAACCGCGCCACCCTGGCCCGGCATCGCGCCGACCACGCCGCGCGAATTCGACTTCTGCGTCGCCGCCAATGCCGCCCACCTCTACACCGAAGGCGCACGGATCTGGAACCCCATTCATACGGATCGCGCGGCTGCGCTCGCCGCGAATTTGCCTGGTCTCATCCTGCATGGCACGGCCACGTTGGCGCGCGCGGTATCGGTGCTCGTGCGCGAATATTTGGGCGGCGATCCCTTGTCTATCACTCGCCTTGGCGGCCGCTTCGCTGGCATGGTGCGCTTGGGCACGTTGTTGAAGCTGGTGGTTGAAGGACAAACCGCGAACGCACTCGCGTTCCGTGTGGTGAATCCTGATGGCTCGGACGCGATTCGTCGCGGATTTCTATGTCACCACGGCCAGTCACCAGTTAGCTAGCTAGCATGGTAGTAGGTTCAGTCAGCACCGCCGACGCCAAATGGGTGCCGTGGCAAACGGACGCACGCGTCGTCGGCTATGTAGGACTCGCCCATCTCACAAGCCACTTCTTTCAGCTCATCATTGCGCCCCTCTTTCCGTGGCTCCGCATCGAATTTGGTTATAGCTTCGCCGCGCTCGGCTTTGTGATGAGTGTGCTCTTCATCGTCTCTGGCGTATCGCAGGCGCTCGCCGGCTTTGTAGTCGATCGCTTCGGTCCCGGCGTCACCTTAATCGGCGGTCTATGCTGTCTCGCGTTTGGCGCCCTCGGCTTTGCGCTCAGTCATCATTACGTTTCTCTGTTGTTAAGTGCGAGTATCGTCGGCCTTGGCAACGGGGTGTTTCATCCCGTGGATTATTCACTGCTCAACCAGCGCGTCAGCGTCGCCCGTATCGGCCCCGCGTATTCGGTGCATGGCATTACCGGCAGTCTTGGCTGGGCGCTCGCGCCGGTGTTCTTGGTCAGCATCGCCGCCACGTTCGGCTGGCGCACGAGCGTATTGGCGGCGGCTGGTCTGCCGCTGTTAGTCGCGGCCTTACTCATGGGTAACCGCGATCTCATTCGACGGACGCCGTCCGAAACGGCGGCCACCGCGCCGACTACCACGAATACCCAATTCGGCTTTCTGCGTTTGCCTGCCATCTGGTGGTGCTTCGCTTTTTTCTGCATCGTCGCCGCCGCGGCCAGCGGTGTGCAGAATTTCGCGCCGACCATTTTCACGGCGCTGTACGGCCTGACCGTCGCGAATGCCGCGCTCTGTGTCACGCTCTACATGCTCGCAAGCGCGACCGGCATGCTGGCTGGCGGTTGGTTGTTACTGCGCGGGCGCGCGGTCGAACGCAATATCACGCTCGCGTTCGCGCTCTCCATCGCCGCGGCGATCCTCATCGGCGTCGGCGTCTTGCCCGCCACGCTCGCGCTCGGATGCATCGCCGCGATGGGTTTCGGCAGCGGTCTTGCGGGACCCTCACGCGATATGCTGATCCGCTCGGTCACGCCGCGCGGGGCGAGCGGGCGCGTTTACGGCGTGGTGTATTCGGGTTTGGATTTAGGCATTGCGGTTGGGCCGGTGGTATTTGGCAAGATGCTCGACCACGGTCACTATGCGGCCGTGTTCTACGCCATTGCCGGATGTTTTTTCGTCGCCATGCTGACCGCATGGCGGGTCGCCTCTAAACGTTAACGCTATAGGAGAACCCCATCAATACCACCGCCATCGAAAGCCGCGATTTAGCCTCACCCGCCTCATCAAAGCGCCACGCGAACAAGTATTCAAGGCGTGGACCGACCCTGCGCTACTGAAGCGGTGGTTTACCCCACGACCGTGGACTACGCCAATCGTTGAAACGGACGTGCGCGAAGGCTGGGGGCAGGCCGCTGACCAGCTCGCGGCGCTCCTCGAGAAGCGTTAGCGCGAATATCCCGATCAGGAAGCACAGCTGAAGAGGCCTAGACTAGAGATCTCCATCACCCGTCGGTTGTGATCCATTCATTTTCGCTTCATCTCCGATCAACAAACACCCGTTCCTTGCCAATCCACATCGCGGAGCGCGGAAAATCGATGAATTTGGTCTCGTCTTCGATCGCGAGTTCCATCGCCCGCGCGGCTTCCGGCACCGTTGCCATCGTCAATAAATCGGCGCGGTTGAACCAGGCCTCGGCGTGGCCAGTATACGGCGCTGCCTTAGTCCCACGCGGGCCAGTCAGTTGCGCCTCAAGGCCACTCTGATAGGTGTGAACCTGTAGATAACGCTGCATGCGAAAACCGGTGGAAACGCTGCGAATGAGCGGTCCATGATTGGTTCGCCAGTACAACTGCGCTTCATCGAGGCTCTGATTATTCAGGTGCCTTAAGCAGAAAAAAAGTTTGACCAGCGGACTGTGTTCAGTCGCCACCATGTACTCGGTCGGGTTCACCTGCGGGTACTCGTAGGCAAACCACAGTGGAGAGTTTGGCAGGTCGATGAGATTTTTCTCGTCCTCGAGCAACTCCATCGCCGCCGCCTGACCGGCTTTGGTCCCGAAGGCCTTGAACGCTTCGGGACTGGTCCACCACAGTTCCGCGACCCCATCGTAAGCCGGCTCCATGCCGCCGCGCGCCGCGGCCAGCGCATCGTTTATGGGATCGTCGAGCGTATGCAGCTGGATGTATCGATGGATGGCAAGCGTCGTTGAATGACGCGCCACCAGCGGGCCGTGCACCTCCCGCCAATATTGCTGAAAATCTTTGCGGGACATGCCAGGCTTTCGCCGCAACGCAAATTCTAAACGGAACATGAGATCCTCCTGGGATCGTGTTAGGCCGCTCGGCGGCTCAATTATTTACCATCATCCGGCGCCTCGGCGGGACGGCGGCAACCGCATTGCAGTCATTCGCATGGCGCCGGCACTTCCTGCATCCGCGCGGTCGTGTCGCTGTCGTACTCGAGATGCAACGCGCGAACGATTAGACCATGCATGCGCCATAGGCCGATCACGACGAAGAGTTCGAGGATCGCCGGATCAGCGAGATGCGATTTCAGCGCCGCAAAGGTCGCGTCTTCAACCAGATTACGAGACAGAATTTCATCGGTCGCGGCCATAACCGCACGTTCCACTGGCGAGAATAAATCACTCGTCGTCCAGCCTTTGATGGCGGCGAGTTTGTGCTCGGCGATGCCGACGCCGCGCGCCATTTTGAGATGCTGTGAATATTCGAATTTTGAATCGCCGACAATGCCGGTCCGCACGATGGCCAGCTCGCGCAATTCGGCCGCGAGCCGCCGACCGGGTTGTAATAGGCTCAGCAAATCCCGATGTGCCATTTGCAGCAAATCCGGCGCTAACGCAAAGGTTGTCCAGTAATTGCCGGGAGTGCCGGTGGCGGTCCCTGGCGCAGCGACCGGATCACGATCGCCAAAGAATTCGCGGTAGATGGCTAAAACCTCTGGCGTCGCGTCGGCTTTTGCGACTTCGGCAAGTCGTTTCACAACTACTCCTTACGCATGACGGACTGATTGAGGCCACGCTAACGGATGTCCAACCCGGTGGCAACACGCGAAGCGAGCGCGACAACGACTTTATCTGCGCTTAATCTTGCGGGCAAAGTACAAGATCCCGAGAAGTCATCGGTTGCATAATGGAAAAGCTTATTAAAGAATCGATATTCCGACATCAGTACCTTCTTCAACACAATATTGGAATTCGATCAAGGGATAAGGAGTGCAGATGGTTACGGCGAGCAACACAGAAAACCTGCCAGCACGGCTCGACCGCTTGAGCCATGGCCTACGCGGGCACCTCAATCGCTTTTCGCACGTGGTGATCAACGTCTCCGATCTCGATCGCGCGGTCGAGTTTTACGAGAACACTTTTCCTGTACGCCGTCGGCAGCGCATCAACGGCCCCGCGCAGCGCTATGCGGGACTCGGTATCGAGCGCGGTCAATTCGAAGGATGGGTACTGGAGAACAAGAAAGATCTCTCACCACCCGGCGATCTACTCGCCGAATTTCCGGCGCGCCTCATGCATCTCGTGCAATGGAAGAGCCCGGGACCGATCGGCGCACCGTATCGTGAGGCCAACCACGTCGGCATCTATCGCCAGAATTCGCTGGTCAGCAATTTGAACGAGGCTTACACGCGGGTACAGGCACACGGCGGTCGACCCTACGGTGAGCCGAGCTGGATCATTCTTACCCCAGACGGGTTCGGCGTGACGGTGTTTGCCTATCGCGATCCGGACGGCAACACGCTGGAGATGATCGGCGCGGAGGATCCGGCCGGCAAGATTATCTACCCGGGCATGATGCATCACTGCAATCTAAACGTGCGCATTCTCGAGCGCTCGTATCGCTTCTATCGCGATGCCCTCGGTCTCGATCTCCAAGCCTATCTAGCGCCAGCGGAGCTGCAGCCCGCGAGTAACGGTTCGCTCGGCGACGCCTTGCGCAATCCCGACGGTTCCGAGTACCGCGGGCAGATGCAGTTCGCCGCCACGCTGCTCGGCGTGCGCTCGGATTCGCGCAGCCCCATCGACGTGCTTGAATGGATCGCGCCCAAACCCTATGGCGAACCTTATCAGGTAGCCAACCATCTCGGGATCATGCGTGTGGCGTTCGAAGTCGACGACATCGTGGCCGCACGCGCGCGCTTGGTCGCCACCGGACACACGCCAGTCGGACCGATCGAAACCTGGGATATGGGCGAGTTCGGCGCGCGCAAAGTCGTGATCTTCCGCGACCCGGACGGCATCATGCTCGAACTGATCGAACAGCTATCGTATATCGGAGAGCGGCCGGCTTTCGACTGAGCGCTAGCATCCTCCGCCAATAATCGAAAAATCGAAACTCCGGCACTGGTTACCCGCGGTCATCGAATTTATTACAGGAACTATTACCGAAATTAGCGGTTGCCTGGCGCCGCCGAAGCGTGCGACTCTTCGCCGAGGAAATCGAAACCGGCTACCGGCGACTTGTTCGCTTCGTAGACGCGAAGTAGCGGAGTTTGGAGGTTTCCCTGTGACGCTAGAAACACTTCAGCAATCCGCTGCCGTAACCACCGCCGACGGCACACGGCAAGGGCTTGCGACGTCTAGTACTCCCTGCGGCCGATTGCCCCTCCGCGCGAATCGGTGCATGCGGCGGACCGAGTTCGTTGTGGGCTTCATCTTGGTCCATCTGCTATACAGCAATCAGGGGTTCGGGATACCGATAAGCTCGAACCTCAATTTCGCGACTGTTAACCAAAGCCTGTGGGGCCCGGGTGACGCCCGAATCGTCAATGAAGACATCACGCTTCCGCCGCCGTCGGGCGTAAGCGCTACGCTCAAACCAGGGGCGTTCCGGGACCCGACGAGTGCGCTCGCCCATTTTCTCGGGGTTGATGTTGGCGTCAACGTCTCGCCTACGGCATCTTTTTCGACCGGCTTAAGCGGTCACTTCCATGCCAACAGCGGCTTGATCGACCTAAACTATCCTAGATCCGTGCAACTGACCTTACCCGAGCAAGTTCAAGCCGGACATTCCTTTCTGGTGTCGGCGGCGCTACCCGGGCCGGTGTCGTTAAGTAATTTCACTCACCTACCGTCTTCCGCGCTCACGTCTACAGGTGGAGGCGGTTACGCTGCCCCCGGCCTATCCAAGCTGCTGACATCGTCAGTGGGATCGGCTTTCCAACCCACCCCAGGCTTCTCTACCGTATTTCCATATGCGGAAGCCAGAGTCGAATTGGACTTGCACGCGAGCGGAGGTATCACCGCCGAGGGATGCCTAATCTTCTGCATTTCCAAAACTTTCAATCTCGGCAGCGTAAATTTGCACCAGCAACTGTTCGAACTCAGCACGCTGAACGGTTTGAAAGTCTTGGAACAACCGGTTGTTCCGTTTAACCAGACGATTGACGTTGCACAAGGGGTGTCCATCGCTTTTAAATCACCGAACGTGGCCTTGGACGGTGTATTGCGTTCCAACCAATCGTTAAGCGATACGAAGAGCCAGAACTTTCTGGATGTTTCATTCAACGTCGGGCAACTCATCCCTTTCGTCGGTCAGCTGCTACAAAGCAACGTTGGACCCTTTGGTTACGATTTACTGTCAGTTACCCCCACTGTCTCTTTAGGGATACGGCAGTCCATTACCTTTGATCCGAAACTCATGGTCGATCTCCAGTTCGCAACGCCCGTCTTCGATAACCGGGATGGCCAACTCAAAAATAATGTCGTGTTTCAGGTCGGACAATCGGTCGATCTCACGCCGACGATCGGTACAGTGCTTGGGGGCGGTCCGCTTACGGTGAAGCCAACCTACTTTCTCGATAACACGATTCATAACAAAACGGATTTAGTGTTAAACGGTACGCTTGACGTTAAGTCGCTTGAGTTCGACACGCCGTTTAAACTCGGACCAGTTTTCGACACTCGGCCGCCGATCGACCTGGGATCGATTCCGCTGGCGCCGCTGGTGGACCAGTTCTGGACCTTGGCGATCCCACCTATCAGCGGCCCATCACAGTCAATCGCGCGTACCGGTGTGCCCCAACAGTTACTGCAGGACTTCCATATCGGCGTGGATCCTTCGGGCAGCACTAATAGCCAAGGACATAGTCTGTTCGATTTGTTTTCCGGCAACAGCCTATTCGCGACTGCTTTTGGCGACGTCCGGCGAACCGGTAACGGCTTCGGATGCAACGGTCTACTAATTGAGAACCCAATCAATTGCCAAACTCTATTCGTCGCGGACCAGGACGTAGTGACCGACTTGGGAGGCAACTTGGGTAAGTTGTTTTGTCTAACGTGTCGCGATTTTTCGCAGCTGTTTCTTCCCACCAGTCCCGTTCTCACCGATGGAGTGTCCGGTCAATCCATTTTCCTGTCAGATCTAAATTCGTTCCCTCAACTTCCATTGCTTAACGATTTGCTAAACCCTGCAAGCTCACTCTTCGATCCTATATTAGCGAACAGCCAATACTTTCAAGAATTGACCTTTACGCGGAGCAGCATCGTTTCGAATGGAATCCTAGAACCGAACACGAGTTCACTGCTCCTGCTCGCGTGCATCATGCTCGGTCTCAAGCGCGGGAAACACCCTCGCGTGCAGGGTTATGCTGACCTGCCGCGTCGCATTGAACAATTTTAAGTAATCCGGCGATAGCCTGTCGACTCCTTTCGCGGCTGCGTGTTCGGCAATCTTGGCGCCGACGGCGGCGGTCAGCTCACCACGGAATACCACGTTATTGTCGCGAAGCCAGTCCTCCGACGCGATGCGATTCACGTTGAGCTTGTTGATCTTCGGGATCGCAAAACGGGCGATGAGTTCGTACGACCGCTTCGTTTCCGCCCAATCGGCCCAGTGATGATCGAGATTCAGGAAGCAACCGAAGCCGCCGGACTGCCCGGTCAGTCGTTCTACCTGCGCGACGTAATCGTCTGGTGTGCCGATGACGGCGAATCCGGTGTCGATCATGTAGTCAACTGGATTCCAGCTTTCCAGGCCGTGTGAAAACTCGATAGAGCGAGTCGAGCCTGTGTTGGGTATACGTACCGAGCGAGGCGCTGATCGCACGCCGTCATCCCGGAAACCGCGTAGCGGTTATCCGGGATCCAGTCAGATCAGGGGTCCGGGCATTGCGTAGACACTTTCTTCACTGGATTCCGGCATTCGAGGCCGTGTAAAAACCCGTGATTCGGCGTTGAACTTTCCGTGGAAGTAGCGATCAGATCGTTCAGTGCAATCGCTAGGATCAGGCAATAGACAAACGGTGCCGGAGGTTAGTTTATTCGCTCACCAAATAATCGAAACTCCGGCGCCGGTGACGCTGCTATTTTATCGAATACCAACACGGTCGCAGCCCGCGCCCTGTTGCTTGTAGGTGCGAAACACCTTCATCTTTACGAGATTTTTATACTGGACCCTTAACATTTATCAAGTTCTTTACGGGGCGACACCTATGCTTGTCGGCACAGACAATTGTTCAGGGGGCTTGCCATGGAATTCGCTTACATCGCAGGAATGTGGCTGTTCTTCGGCCTGTTAGTGGAACTCGCCATGGGCTGCGACAAGCTGAGAGGCCCTAAATGATCTGGCTCTATGTTCTCGGCGGAGTGGTGGCGGGAGGCGTTCTGGTCTATCTCGTCGTTGCGTTGATCAACGCGGAGGATTTGTGATGCCTCCTCATGCATGGCTCCTGTTAGGGATTTATCTCGTCGTGCTGCTGGCGCTGGTCAAACCGGTCGGCGCCTACCTGGCGGCTATCGTGGAAGGTCGCTCGACGCTGGCGTTGCGCCTGGGTAGCCCGATCGAGAACGTCATTTACCGTATCGGCGGCGTACGCAAGAACGAAGAAATGGGCTGGTTGCCCTATGCACTGGCCATCCTGCTGTTCAACCTGCTCGGCGCCCTGGCAGTCTATGCGCTGCAAAGGCTGCAACTCGCGCTGCCGCTCAATCCCCAGGCAATGACCAATGTCAGCGCGGATTCTTCGTTCAACACCGCCATCAGCTTTGTCACCAACACCAACTGGCAGGGCTATGGCGGTGAATCGACCATGAGCTACCTGACGCAGATGCTCGGCTTGGCAGTGCAGAACTTCTTCTCGGCGGCCACCGGCATCGCCGTCGCCATCGCCCTGATCCGTGGTTTCGCGCGTCACACGGCCAAGACCATCGGCAATGCTTGGGTCGATCTCACGCGCATCACGCTCTATGTGCTGCTGCCGATGTCGCTGGTCTATGCAGTGTTCCTTATTGGCCAGGGCGTGATCCAGAACTTCGACGCTTACAAGGCGGTGACTACCGTCGAAGTGACGAACTATTCGACGCCTAACCTCGATGCCGCCGGTCAGCCGCTCAAGGACGACAAGGGCAACGCAATTACCGGAGCCGCGACGACACCGATCCAGACTTTACCGATGGGCCCGATTGCTTCACAGGAAGCCATCAAAATGCTCGGCACCAATGGCGGCGGTTTTCTGAATGCCAACTCGGCACATCCCTACGAGAACCCGACGCCGCTTTCGAACTTCGTCCAAATGCTGTCGATTTTCCTGATCCCTGGTGCGCTGTGCCTCACCTTCGGCCGCATGGTCGGCGACGAGCGGCAAGGTTGGGCGCTGCTGGCCACGATGACGTTGATGTTCGCCGTGATGGCTGTGGCCGCGATGTATTTCGAGCAACAGGGCAATCCTTTGATTGGCAAACTCGGCGTTGATCAGTCCCTTACCGCCTTGCAGGCAGGCGGTAATATGGAAGGCAAGGAAACGCGCTTCGGCATCGCCGATTCCGGATTGTTCGCGACCATCACCACGCTTGCTTCCTGCGGCGCGGTGAATGGCATGCACGACTCTTTTACCCCACTGGGCGGCTTGGTGCCGCTGTGGAACATGATGCTCGGCGAAGTGGTGTTCGGCGGCGTTGGCAGCGGGCTCTACGGTATGCTGGTATTTGCCGTGATGGCGGTGTTCATCGCCGGCCTGATGATCGGCCGCACGCCGGAATACATCGGCAAGAAGATCGAAGCCTTCGATATGAAAATGGTGTCGATCGCGATCCTCGTCACGCCGCTGCTGGCGCTGGCCGGCACCGCCATTGCGGTAATGGCCGTCGATGGCCGCGCCACCCTCTACAACCCCGGGGCCCACGGCTTCTCCGAGGTGCTCTACGCCTTTACCTCAGCGGCCAACAACAACGGCAGCGCCTTTGCCGGTCTCGGCACCAACACGCCCTTCTACAACGTGATGCTCGGCATCGCGATGTGGTTCGGCCGCTTTGGCGTGATCGTACCGGTGCTGGCCATCGCCGGTTCGCTGGCGGCGAAGAAACGCATCGCGGTGACGGCGGGCACCATGCCGACCCACGGCCCGCTGTTCGTGATGCTGTTGATCGGCACCGTGGTACTGGTCGGCGCCTTGAACTACGTTCCCGCCCTGGCGCTCGGACCGGTCGTCGAACAGTTGATGCTCTGGCACTAAGGAAGAGGCCATGACACAAAAAACTCTGACAATGTTCGATCCGGCGCTGGTCAAGCCGGCGATCGTCGACTCTTTCAAGAAACTCGACCCGCGCCTGCAGTGGCGCAACCCGGTGATGTTCGTGGTGTACGTCGGCAGCATCCTGACCACGGTGCTCTGGTTGCAAGCCCTCACGGGCCAGGGTGAAGCGCCGGCGGGGTTCGTTCTCGCCATCATGCTGTGGCTGTGGTTCACCGTGTTGTTCGCCAACTTCGCCGAGGCGCTGGCCGAAGGCCGCAGCAAGGCGCAAGCCGCGTCGCTGCGTGGGTTAAAACAAGCCGCCTCAGCGAAGAAGCTAAAAGAGCCGAAATTCGATGCGGAGTTCGACACCGTGCAAGCGACCGAACTGCGCCGCGGCGATGCGCTGCTGGTGTCGGCGGGTGACACCATTCCCGCCGACGGCGAAGTGATCGAAGGCGTCGCGTCGGTCGATGAGAGCGCGATCACCGGCGAATCCGCGCCGGTGATCCGTGAATCGGGCGGCGATTTCTGCGCCGTCACCGGCGGCACACGCGTCCTGTCGGACTGGATCGTGATGCGCGTCACGGTCAATCCCGGCGAAGCCTTCATCGATCGCATGATCGCGATGGTGGAGAGTGCGAAACGTCAGAAGACTCCCAATGAAATCGCGCTCACCATCCTGCTCATCGCGCTCACCATCGTTTTTCTCGGCGTCACCGTGACGCTGCTGCCGTTTTCCATTTTCAGCGTGAGCACGGCGAACGCGGGGACGCCTATCACCATCACGGTGCTTATCGCGTTGCTCGTATGCCTTATTCCTACGACCATCGGCGGACTCCTCTCAGCCATCGGTGTGGCCGGCATGAGCCGCATGATGCAGGCCAATGTGATTGCAACCTCCGGCCGCGCCGTCGAAGCGGCGGGCGACGTCGATGTGCTGCTACTCGACAAGACCGGCACGATCACGTTGGGCAATCGTCAGGCGTCGACGTTTATTCCCGCGCCGGGTGTGACCGAAGCGGAACTCGCCGATGCCGCGCAACTCGCTTCGCTCGCCGACGAAACTCCGGAAGGCCGTAGCATCGTGATCTTGACCAAAGAGCGTTTCAAGCTGCGCGAGCGCGACATCAAAGCACTCGGCGCGACCTTTGTGCACTTCAGCGCCCATACACGCATGAGCGGCGTAAACCTCGACGAGCGCCAGATCCGCAAGGGCGCGGCAGATGCGATTCGCCGGCATGTCGAAGCCTTCGGCGGCACCTTCCCGGAATCGTTGCTGCGCATTGTTGATGACGTAGCACGTCGCGGCAGCACGCCGCTCGCCGTCGCCGACGGCGCCAAGGTACTCGGTGTGATCGAACTGAAGGACATCGTCAAGGGCGGTATCAAGGAACGCTTTGCTGAACTTCGCCGCATGGGCATCAAGACGGTAATGATTACCGGCGATAACCGCCTTACCGCCGCGGCGATCGCGGCCGAGGCCGGCGTCGACGACTTCCTCGCTGAAGCAACACCGGAAGCTAAGCTAGCGCTGATTCGGCAGCACCAAGCCGAAGGCAAGCTGGTGGCGATGACGGGTGACGGCACCAACGATGCGCCGGCGCTGGCCCAGGCTGACGTTGCGGTGGCCATGAACAGCGGCACGCAGGCGGCGAAGGAAGCCGGCAACATGGTCGATCTTGACTCTAATCCGACCAAGCTGATCGAGATCGTCGAGACCGGCAAGCAGATGCTGATGACGCGCGGCGCGCTGACCACGTTCAGTATCGCTAACGATGTCGCCAAGTATTTCGCGATCATTCCCGCGGCCTTCGTCACCACGTATCCGCTACTCGGCGCTCTAAATGTCATGCAGTTGGCGACACCGTCGTCCGCGGTATTGTCAGCAGTGATTTTCAACGCATTGATCATTGTGGTGCTGATTCCGCTGGCCTTGAAGGGGGTCAAATATCGCCCGCTAGGCGCGGCCCCACTGCTGCGGCGCAATCTGGTGGTGTATGGGCTGGGCGGCCTCATCGTGCCGTTCATCGGCATCAAGCTTATCGATCTATTGCTCGTGATCGCTGGACTGACTTGAGGAGAATGTGATGAAGACGCTTTTGAGACCCGCTATTTCGCTGTTCATCCTGCTTTCGCTGATTACGGGATTTGCCTATCCGCTGCTCGTTACCGGCATCGGCAAGGCGGTATTCCCCGATCAGGCCGCGGGCAGCCTGATCATCCAACACGGCAAGCCGGTCGGATCGACGCTGATCGGACAGAACTTCAGCGGCCCCAAGTATTTCTGGGGCCGCCTGTCGGCAACGGGCCGTTATCCCTATAACGCCGGCGCATCGAGCGGGTCCAATCTCGGTCCGCTTAACCCAGCGCTCATCGACGCCGTGAAGGGTCGTATTGATGCCCTCAAGGCGGCCGATCCGAATAACATGCTGCCGATTCCGGCAGACCTGGTTACCGCCTCGGGCAGTGGGCTCGATCCGCACATCAGCCCTGCAGCAGCCGACTATCAATTGCTGCGTATCGCCACGGCGCGCAGCATCCCCGCCGAGCGTCTCAAGGCATTGGTCGCCGCCAACACGGAAGGTCGCCAATGGGGGGCGTTCGGCGAGCCGCGAGTCAACGTGCTCGGACTGAATCTGGCCCTTGACGCGCTGGTGGCCAAGTAACATGAGCTCATGTAACACCAAATGACCGATCAACGTCCCGATCCTGACCAGCTTCTAGATCGCATCAATGAGGATGAAGCGCGCGCCCGTCGGGGCAAACTGAAAATCTTCTTCGGCGCGTCGGCCGGTGTCGGCAAAACCTATGCAATGCTGTCGGCGGGGCAGCACTTGCGTAAGCACGCAATCGATGTGGTGATCGGCGTAGTCGAGACCCACGGCCGGACCGAGACCGAAGCAATGGCGCAGGGTTTGGAGCGCTTACCGTTACGCGAGATCCCGTACCGAGATCGAACTTTGCGCGAATTCGATCTCGATGCTTCGCTGGCGCGTAAGCCAGCACTGATCTTGGTCGATGAGCTGGCTCATTCCAATGCGTCCAGCTCGCGTCACCCCAAGCGCTGGCAGGACGTTGAGGAATTGTTGGCGGCCGGAATCGATGTCTACAGCACGATGAATGTGCAGCATCTGGAAACTTTGAATGATGTCGTCGGTGGTATCACCGGCGTGCGCGTCTGGGAGACGGTACCGGACAAGGTGTTTGACGCGGCCGACGAAGTGGTGCTGGTCGATTTGCCGCCGGATGAACTGCTGCAACGACTTAAAGAAGGCAAGGTTTATCTCGAGCAACAGGCCGAGCGTGCGATAAACAACTTCTTCCGCAAAGGCAATCTAATCGCGTTACGCGAACTGGCGCTGCGGCGCACGGCGGATCGCGTGGACAGCCAGATGCTTGAATACCGCCGCGACCGGTCCGTGGTGAAGGTGTGGCAGACGCGGGAATCCATGCTCGCCTGCATCGGCCCTGGCGACGATGGCGACCGGATCGTGCGTGCGGCCGCACGCATGGCGGCGCGCTTTGACGTGCAGTGGCATGCGGTCTACATCGAGACGCCGGCACTGCAACGATTGCCCGACAAAAAACGGCAAAGCATTTTAAAAGTGCTCAAGACTGCTGAAGACATGGGTGCGGAAACAGCGGCACTGGCGGGCGGCGATGCTGCGGCAATCGCGGTTGATTACGCTCGCAGCCACAATTTGTCCAAGCTGGTGTTGGGTCGCGGAAATACACCTTCATGGAAGCCGTGGCGGCGAACATTCGTCGACCGCACGGGCCGGCTTGCGCCCGATCTTGACGTGATCCAAATCGGGCGCGAAGCGAGCAGCGAAAATCGTGCCCCTCCAATAAGTCTGGCCGACGATTTACGCGACCGATTGAAAACACCCTGGCCTGCCTACGCCAAGAGCGTGGCCGTCTGCGCGGCGATGGCGTTAATCGCGATGCCGCTGCGCGACTTCCTCGATCTCGCCAACATCGTGATGCTGTTTCTGCTGGCCGTCGTGGTGGCGGCACTCCGCTACGGACGAGGTCCGGCGGTGCTGGCCTCCGTGGTCAGCGTTGGAGCCTTCGATTACTTTTTCGTCCCGCCGCGGCTATCGTTCGCGGTGAGCGATGTGCAGTACTTGCTGACCTTCGCGGTGATGCTGGTGGTGGGTCTCGCGATCGGACAGTTGACGGCGGGACTGCGTTATCAGGCGCGTGTCGCGACTCAGCGCGAAGGCCGGGTCCACGCCCTCTACGAAATGGCGCGCGACCTGTCTGGCGCGCTAATGCCGGAACAGATTGCGGAGATCTGCGATCGTTTCGTCGCGATCGGTTTTGGCGCCAAGGCGGTGATCCTGCTCACGGACGAAAAGGATCGGCTGCAAGCCCCCAATATTAACCCCGTCAAAGGCGCGCCGGTCACCGATCTGGGTATCGCCCAGTGGGCCTTCGATCACACTGAGGCGGCAGGTCAGGGAACCGACACCTTGCCGGGGAGCCCGATTCTTTATTTGCCGCTGAAGGCGCCGATGCGCGTCAGAGGCGTACTTGCGCTGGAATTGCGCAACACCGGCCGGCTATTGATCCCTGAACAAAGGCGGCTCTTGGATACGTTCGCTCGCTTAATCGCCATTGCCTTGGAGCGTGTGCACTACGTTGAGGTGGCGCAATCGACCACGGTGCAGATGGAATCCGAGCGTCTGCGCAATTCTCTGCTGTCGGCGCTCTCGCATGACTTGCGCACACCGATCACGGCGTTGGTCGGATTGGCCGAATCGTTGTCACTGGTGCCACCAATCCTGTCTGACAAGCAGAAGGAAATTGCGGCTGCTATACGCGAAGGTGCGCTGCGCATGAACGCATTGGTGAACAATTTGCTCGACATGGCACGGCTGCAGGCACGAGAGGTCAAGCTCAACCGCCAGTGGCAGTCACTCGAGGAAGTGGTCGGCAGTGCGCTCAATTCTTCCGCGTCCGTACTTGGCAAACATACCGTCGACGTGAAGCTGGCGCCTGATCTCCCGCTGCTTGAATTTGATGCCGTGTTGATCGAGCGCGTGTTGTGCAACCTGATCGAGAATGCAGCGAAATACACGCCTGCCGGTAGCCGCATCATGATCGCCGCGACGCCAAAAAGCGATGTAGTCGAAATAACGGTCGAAGACAACGGCCCCGGACTTCGACCGGGTGAGGAAGAAGAAATCTTTCGAAAATTCACGCGCGGACAAAAAGAAAGCGCCATTCCCGGCGTCGGACTGGGATTAGCTATCTGCAAGGCGATAATCGATGTTCACCGCGGAAGAATTTGGGCCGGGAAGGGCGATGGTGATGGCGCCCGGTTTGTGTTCACTCTGCCGCTTGGTGCACCACCGTCGCTTGACGAGATTGAGAGTGCGACGGAACTGGAGGTTGCCGCGAAATGAGTGAGCCCGCTCCAGTAATTATCGTGGTTGAAGATGACCCGCAGATACGCCGCTTCGTCGTCATGGCGTTGACTGCTGAACGGTGCCACGTCTTCGAGGCGGACAGCATCCGACGGGGCCTGATTGAGGCTGGCACGCGAAAGCCCGATCTGATGGTGCTTGACCTTGGTTTACCGGATGGCGACGGGGTAGACCTGATCCGCGACTTGCGAAGCTGGTCCGAGATACCAGTGATAGTGCTTTCCGCGCGCCTAGCGGAATGCGAAAAAATCATGGCTCTGGATGCCGGCGCGGATGATTACCTAACAAAGCCGTTCGGCGCTGGGGAGTTGCTGGCGCGCGTGCGTGCCCAACTACGGCGTCGTGATCGAGGCGCGACCGACGGCGCTTCGACCCAGAAATTTGGCGAGGTTTCAGTCGACCTGACCAAACGCATCGTCTGCCGAACAGGAGAGCGGGTTCATTTAACGCCGATTGAATACCGTCTTCTAACCTACTTCTTATCGCATGCCGATAAGGTGCTCACACAGGGGCAGTTATTGCGAGAGATATGGGGCCCTTCGCATGTCGAGAGTGGACACTACTTACGGGTCTATATGGGAAATCTGCGGAAAAAGCTTGAACGGGATCCCGCACGGCCCGCGCACTTCATCACAGAGGCCGGAGTCGGTTACCGCTTCTTGCTGTAGACCGGCACCAGGTACCTCGGCGAAATTTGCCGGGCATCCAGGGCTGTGTTAGCGTCAAGTGCTAAGGGTAGCCCTTCGTGCCGCCCGCTTGAATCGACATTTTTTCATGGCGCTCGTTAACGCCGAGCCGCGCTAAGGTGCGCTCGACACGGCGGGAACGTGCCGTCGACGGATGATTAGCAAATGAATAAACAAACGACAGCAGCGAGCCCGCAGTACGAGGTGATCATCATCGGTGCCGGGGTGGCTGGCATCTACCAACTGTATCGATTGGTTGAACTCGGTTTTCACACCACGGTGCTCGAGGCCGCTGGTGGCCTCGGCGGAACTTGGTACCGGAATCGTTACCCAGGTTGCCGGTTCGATTCCGAGTCCTATACCTACGGCTTCTCGTTCTCGAAGGAACTGTTGCAGGAGTGGGATTGGAAAGAGCGCTTCTCGGGTCAGCCCGAGAACCTGCGCTATTTGAATCATGTGGCGGATAAATTCGATTTGCGCAAACACATGCAGTTCAACAGCAAGGTCGAGTCGGCGCATTTCGACGAGGACCGCAACCTGTGGCGGCTGCATCT
Organism: Gammaproteobacteria bacterium; assembly: GCA_016191285.1. Taxonomy (GTDB): domain Bacteria; phylum Pseudomonadota; class Gammaproteobacteria; genus CAIKBL01. The sequence continues at coordinate 2,427 of JACPPA010000022.1, read as the reverse complement.
CGAGGACGGCCGCGAGTTGACGTGCCGATTCGTAGTGACCGGCCTCGGGCTGCTCTCGGCGCCCACACTGCCCCGGATTGAGGGGATGGAGAGCTTCAAGGGTCCGTCGTTCCATACTTATTATTGGCCACACGAACCCATAGCGCTCGCCGGCAAAAAGGTGGCGGTGATCGGCACCGGCGCCACGGGCGTGCAGGTAATTGGGGAAATCGCCGACAAGGTGGCCGAACTCACGGTGTTCCAGCGGCGGCCCAACTGGTGCGCGCCGCTGAATAATGGGCCGATCTCCCCATCGGAGATGGCCGCTATCAGGGCGCGCTACGATGAGATCTTCGAAACCTGTTTGCGCACGCCCGGCGGCTTCGAACACGAGCCCGATCGACGTGGCTTCTACGAGGTGACGGCGGACGAACGGCGCGCGCTGTGGGATCGGCTCTACGGCGAACCAGGGTTCGGGATCTGGCTCAGCAATTTCCGTGAAATCTTCATGGACGAGGCGGCGAACGCGGAGTTCTCCGAGTACATTGCCGCCAAGATCCGGGAGCGGGTAACAAACCCCGTCATCGCCGAGAAGCTGATCCCGAAAGATCACGGCTTCGGTATCCAGCGGGTGCCGTTGGAGACCTGCTATTACGAGGCCTACAACCGCGACAACGTTCACCTGGTGGATATCCAGGAAACGCCCATCGAGCGCATCACGCCGACCGGGATCCGCACGTCGAAACGAGACTACGACTTCGACATCATCGTGTACGCCACGGGTTTCGACGCGATCACGGGTTCCTATGATCGCATCGACATCCGCGGTGTCGGCGGCCAGCGCTTGCGCGACAAATGGGCCGATGGCCCGGTCACTTTCCTCGGCATGCAGATCAGCGGGTTCCCTAACTTCATCACGGTTGCCGGCCCCCAGAGCGGTTCAGCATCGACCAACTTCCCCCGCGGAATCGAGGTGGGTGTGGAGTGGGTAACCCAACTGCTCGCGTACACGCGGAAGCACGGCTTCACGCGCATGGAGGCCACCCCGGAAGCCGAGGCGCGGTGGACCCAACACGTGGTCAAGATGTACAGCACCATGCTGATGCGCAAAGCCAAGGGCTGGTTCACGGGCTACAACTCCAACGTCGCGGGTCACGAGCACGGCAAAGTCCGCTATCTCGTGTACAACGGCGGCGCCCCGAAGTTTCGCGCCACGATCACTCAGGTCGCCGAAGAAAACTATAAGGGTATCGCGTTTCGCTGATGGTCGACCCCACTTGAGTTCGCGTCCCATAATCAAACGCCGCTCGATCCCCGCTGGTGAATGACGCTTTAACCAATACGGAGGAACCTTGCCTTGCAAACACGCACACTGTTCGGTGCCGCACTACTTTCGCTGCTGATCTATCCCCATCGCTCGACCGCGAACGATCTATTTCCGGTGCAGCCGGTGGTTCGTCAAGCGGCGGGATCTCCAGTGCCGGTCGCGGAACTCCGCATCGGCCAAGGGCAGGCCTTCTCCTACGCGCTGCCACCGGGCTGGCGAGTTGGCGAAGACGGCCAGTTTGCCTTGACCTTGGTGGCGCCGGACAACAAGGCGCTTACCATCATGGTGGGTAATGCCGGCATGCCGCCCAACACTCCACCGGGTCAATTTATCTATGAGAAGCTGATGGCGATTCGACCGGAGAATCTGCAACTGAGCGCGCCAAGACCGGCAGCACCAGCGGCGGGATTCGCGCAGGCCTTTGAATTTGACGTGAGCTACAGCGTGGGCGGCGTTCCCTGCCGCGGCATTGCAAAGTGGCACGTTGCTCCCGCCTACGACACGGCCACGATGGCGATGACGGCGGCGGTGTCCGAGGCCAGCCAGTGGCCCGCGTATTCATCGTGGTTGCCGCAGGTGGCCGAGCAGGTTTCGGCCACCAACGGGGCGGCGTTTGGCGCACGCGGCGTCATGGCGCAGAACTTACAGAATTCCACGGCCTACGCCGAAGCCGCGCGGCAATATCGGGATTGGTCGCAAAAGAATTGGCAGGGAGTTACCGATGCGCGGAACTTAAGCGAGGATCGCAAGAACTTCGCGGTTCGCGAGAACTTGGGCGGGGTGCAGACTTATAGTAATCCCTATGGCAACGGTCCAGCGCTCGAGCTGCCCACCACGTACAAATACTATTGGATCGACCAACAAAACAACGTTCAAGGAACGAACGATCCGAGTGTGAATCCAAATAACGGATCGACGGGGGAGTGGCGGCAGATGGAGCGGATGCAGCCGTAGCTGAGCAAGGGGTTAGAGTTATGGGATCAAGGGGTCACCCATTAGCCGTCTCGTGTCAAGTAGGCGAGTGGGACTCGGAGTCTCCACCCCTTCAATTTTCTTCTCCTCAACGGCCGGTCTATGCGCCCGCAATTCTGATGTCAGTGCTACTGTTCCCAAACAGGGAA
>JACPPA010000029.1 GCA_016191285.1 Gammaproteobacteria bacterium | reverse complement strand
GCCTGATCGATCCCCACGAAATTTAAGCGAATTCTGGCGCATGTTGCTTGATACTTTCGATCAATCGCCGGAGCGCGTCGCGAAGGGCAGAGAATGAGCAGCGAAGCCGTTGCTGTAACAATCGAGTGCCGATAAAAAATAGCGACAGCACAGTCGCGCGCCGCTCGGTGTTGGCTTGTAAGCCGCGCACCAGGCCACGCTGTTGACCGACGAAGCCAGTCAGCCAAGTCGCCAACATCGCGAGCGCGGCGATAAGCAATAGATTCGCCACCCGCGCCGCATCCCGTCCGAGGCTTTGGCGAAACGCGAAACCATGGCGGTGGGCTTTCAAGTCCCGGAAGCTTTGTTCAATCGCCATGCGTTCTCGATAAATCGCGACCGCCAGCTTGGCGATATTGCGACGCGGCTCAAGATTGCTCACTAGTAACCAGGGCTCGCGGGCCCCGGCGGCCTGTTTGAGGCTCGCCTTATTGCGTTGACGCTGTCCATGCACCGTCAGCTTCGCGCGGCCTTTGGCCGGTTGTCGATAAAGGTAAGCACGGGTCATCAACGCTGAGTAGCGGGTCAGCGCCAGTGCGCCCAACGCCTGCGGCTGCACAGTTGCTTGCGCGTGTAAGGTTTTGTTCGACACCCAGTCCGCAGTCCCCGACAAACACACGTAATCGTTATTCCGCACCCGTCCAAGGTAGTACCATCCGAGCGCTTCCACGGCGCGAAACCAAGGACACTTGAACCCCGCGTCCGTCACGATGACGGGCCGACACGTGGCCGGCAATAATCCCGCCAAGCGCTGCAAGAAACGCCCGGTATCTGCCGGATGGTGATAGCGCGTATGCACCTCTTCATACACCGGCAGGGCTCGACCCCCAACCACAAGCGCCGCGCGCAACACACACAAGGTCCGTGCCGCATCCACGTCCGACCAATCCACAATAATATGCGGATGACGCGCCCCACCGACTAACAATCGCGTCAGCCAGCCATACACTGCCCGCCGTTCGCCGTTCAGGTGATGATTGCCCACCAAGCGATCGGCCCGTTTAATTTTATCTTTCTCGCGCGTCTTACCTCGCAGATGACGACCCACCGCCGTCAACCCCAAGCGCTGGCCGACTAACAACCCTTCAACCTGCGCAATTAACGAACTCATGCGCGTCGCATGCACCGTCGGTAATTGTGCAACAATTTAACCCCCTGCATAGCATCCTCCTCGCGACCTAATAGATGTGGTAATCGATCAGATCGTCGGATGCTGTGTAGGTTCCCCTACACTTAACTATTTGTTATCGATCGAATTTTCGTGGGGAGCGGTCAGACTCCAAGCACCGATTATCCGGCCACTCGTCATACAGCCGCGGCGCATTGGAAGCGAGCGCACCCGCCATATCAACCACCGGCGGCAGAAGTTCGTATTCGACCTCAATCGCCGCCAGCGCGTCCTCGGCAAGGTACGGATCGATGGCGGCGAGGGCGGCCACCGGCTCGCCGTGATAGCGCACGCGATCGACCGCGATCGAGTACGACGTGTTCATGCGCATCGCGATATTGATGGTCGGCGGTAGTGGCTTACAGATCTGTTGTGCTTCGGCGCCGGTCAGCACTTCAATAACGCCGGGGATGGCACGCGCGCGCGTCGCGTCCACTCGCTTGATCCGTGCATGTGCATGGGGACTGCGCAATATTGCCGCGTGTAAGGTCCCTGGCGGCAGCACATCAGCCGAAAAGCGGCCACGGCCGGTTAACAGACGTGCATCCTGTACGCGTTCCACGTTCTGGCCCACCGACTTTCCACTGTCGCTCTGCGCGTGCGTTAACATGGCGGGGCGCGCTTCGCCGCGCAATTCGGCCGCGGCTGAGAGCACGGATTCGACAATGTGCTGATAACCAGTGCACCGGCATAAATTGCCGGCAATCGCTGCTCGCACTTCAACTTCGCTCGGTGTTGAATTGCGCTCTAGCAAGGCCGCGGCCGACATCAGCATTCCCGGCGTACAGAACCCGCATTGCAGCCCGTGATGACGTTTGAAGGCTGTTTGTAGGATCCCCAGCGTCCCGCGTGGCGCGAGGCCTTCGACCGTGTCGATCTTAGCGCCGTCAACTTGATGCGCGAGCACCAAACACGATTTTACGGGGGCGCCATTCACGCGCACGGTACAGGCGCCACAGCGACCATCATCGCACCCGATATGCGTGCCGGTTAGATTCAAATTTCGACGCAGGACGTCCACCAGCAATGTCCGCGATTCGACCGCAAGCGTTTGCGGCGTGCCGTTTACCGCCAAACGGAGTTCTTGCATCTCTCTCATGTGAGCACCCCAAGTCCGGCGCGCGTAAGGGCTGTTTGCAGCGCGCGTTGCACGAGGATTGGCAGCACCCGGCGCCGATAGTCCGCACTTCCGTGCGGTGTGCTGGGGGGCGAATGTTCGACTGCCGCCGCGTCGCAAGCAGCAGCGATCCCTTGCTTTGAAAGTCCGGAGCTCGAGATTAAATTTTCCACCGCCGCAAGCCGTATGGGGTGACCATGCACACCGCCCGCTGCCAGGCCAATTCGCAGGGGCCGGACGGCAAAAACCGCGGCGGCGGCGCTAACAATCGCGGGATCCGCGGCACGCCGTGACAACTTAACAAAGGCGCTCGCGCGCACGGCGGGAATGCTCACGCCTCGAATGAGTTCGTCACGATTGCAACCGTCGCACACCAGTTCATCGACAGTGATCGATCGCGCGCCGGCATGGTGACAAAGATCGACACTCGCGCCGCTCGCCATGAGCGCGACGGCCAAATCACCGGACCAGCCGCTCAGCAAATTGCCGCCCAAGGTCGCGCGTGAACGCACTTGCACATCGCCAACCCGACGGGCGGCTTCCGCCAACGCCATACTGTGCGTCGCCACGCGCGGCTCCACGGCCAGTCGCGTTAGCGACACCAATGCACCCACGGTCAGCGCCGTGCCCTCATAGTTCAGAAAGTTAAGTTCTTCGAGACCGCTGATATCGAACAGCCGCACAACATGGACGCTACGTTCGCGTATTTGCTTGAGTAAACTTTGGCCGCCGGCCAGCACCCGTGAATCCGGCGGTGCATCGCGGAGACTCGCGAGCGCTGCGCCAAGCGAAGCGTAGCGTTCAAATTCGAAACGTTCAGGTCGCATGCGTGCTCCAATCGAGAGTGAATGGACTCACGCGCCGGCGCGAGACCTCGGATTACCGGTGGCAAGCCTAGGAGCGCCGTAGATAGGTGTCAAACAAAAAATCCTGCCCGGGTCGATGCGCTCCGACTTAGACTGAATCACATAGAAATCGATCCACGGGTGGAGGGGAATGAATGATCTCAATTACCGTCATTCCGGGCGCAGCCGCCACGCGGCGGAGACCCGGAATCCAGGGGGCTTCGGTGCACTCGTCTGGATTCCGGATAGTCGCTGCGCGACTTCCGGAATGACGACATTTCACGGCGCGGCGCACGACTCAAGTCGATTGATTCACTATCGATGCGACATTGTTTAGACATTCAAGACTTCGATCCCACCTTCAAGCTTCTTAAGATGTGTTTCAAGATCGACGGCAAACGCCGGATGCGTGCGGAGTCGCGCGAATAGATCGGCCGCACGCGGAAACGCAGCATCATAATTTTCTGGCAACACCGGCGCCAACCCTGCGGCGCGCAGCGCCGCCAATCGCGGCTTCTCGTAGTACAGCATCGTGATTTCGCAGACGAAGCAAATGTCGGCGATGGTCAGTGCATCGCCGACCAAGAACTGACGCGCCGGCGCTAACGCGCGCTCGATGCCGCCGAGATAAGTCGCGACGGCATCCCGTGCGCGCTGATGCTCCGCGGCCGGAATCGTCGAACCGAGCAAGGAGACGAGATAGGGCTGGGTATCACGACCGCAGATCAACCCCGCGTCGAGAAAGGCATCGATACGTGAAGCTTGATACACATCGCAGCCGTACAGCAACGCCCGACCATCGGCGAGTCGGGCCACCGCGCGCAGAATGCTATTCGATTCGAACACGCCGATTTTTCCGTCCGGACTGAACGCTACCGGAATCGCACCGAAGGGCGCGGCGTCGAGAAAGGCTTCGGTCTTCTGCAATTGTTTGCCGGCAAAACCGCCGGTGCCCGCTCGTACATTGGTCGGGTCCGTTTCCGCATTCGCGTCCAATTTGTGCGCATCGAAATCCCATAACCAATGCTGCATCTCGCGCGGCGCGTCCCCGCGCACTTCGATTGGCACGTCGGCCAGTCGCGCCGCGATAGTCGCCTTCCACAGGCGCGGATTCGGCAGGTACGAAAAAATGCGCAGCCGGCTTGTCATAGCGCGCCCCAGCGATCGAAGTACGTGACGCTGACGGGATCCTGGCGACTCACCGGTCCGAATTTTCCAGCCGGATAACCGATGGGAATCGCCGAGACAATGCCGTACTCCGCAGGGATCTCAAGCTGCGCGCACAATTCATCATCGAACAATTGATGCAGCGTGGTCAGACTGGCGGCGAGACCGAGGCCACGACAGGCAAGCAGAATGTTTTGCACGCAAGGGTAAACCGAACCATAGGATGGTGGCGCCTTGCCGACGCGCTTCTCCGCCGGCACGGCGAACGGCCAGTCGCGACGGCCGCAAACCAGCAGGATGAGCGGCGCCTCGTGCATGTGTTCGGCAAGGTGATAGGCCGCGCGGAGCGTGCGCGCATTCGCGCTCAAGTCGTCTGCGCTTAAGCGCAGACGGTCGCCAAAGGCTTTTCTCATTGCACTTAAATAGCGTGTGCCGAAAAACAGTTTAGTCTCTGCGCTACGCAGCACCACAAAGGCCCAGGGTTGGGTGTTCTGCCCGCTCGGCGCGCACACTCCGGCGGCCAGCACTTTTTTGAGTAACTCGGGCGGGACGGGATCGGGCTTTAACCGTCGCATCGCGCGCAGCGTGTGAATGGTCTCAAAGAGTTTCGGTTCGTGATCGTTCGATGACGAGTGCTCACTCATTGCTAGGCACTCCTCTCACGATATCGCTAATGCGGGTTCGGCTTTGGCGAAAATGCGCACTGAATTAGCTTCCGCTGCCGCGGCTTCGCTCGCCGTGGCCGCGGCCAGTCGCACTGGAATGTTCTTGTGATACGGCGTGCCCGCGATGGGATCGCGAAAGCGACTGTCGGTCAGTAAATTAATGCGTGGTCCGCACACCAGTCGCGCGCCATCCGCACTCGGATACGCCTGACCATAGCCGTGCGGCAGCACCACATAACCACGCCGCAGGCCTGGATCGACGGTCGCCCTTACCACCAACCGGCCACGACGTGACTTGATCGACAGCCATCCACGTTCGGCCACCCCGAGCGCGGCGAGATCGTCGGGATGAATAAACAGCGCGCCATCCGGATCGCTGCGCCGAAACGCCGGATCGCGGAAGAGTTGATTGGCGTTTTGTGCACGGCGCTGACCAGCCGAGAGCACGAACGGAAATTCGGGATCAGCGATCGCCGGATCGAGTGAAGCCAGCGCGTCGAGCAATTGCGGGATCGCGAGGTGCACGCGGCGATCGGTGGTTTCAACCAGATCCCATACATCATCATCGATACTGAACGCCGTTCCCGACGGCGACTCGATAATGTGCATGAAAAGTTGCGCGCCGAGTTCGATTGCCGAGCTCGCGGCGCTGACACTAAGCGCGGCACCCACTGCGTCCGGTCGCGTGCGGGCTAGACGTTGCGCCGACAACCATAAGGGCGCCGCCGTGGCGGTGCCGGCCGGCAAGGTGGTACCCAACGTGTTATAAAGGATTAGCGGCGCGACAGCCGCACGCGCCGGATGGGCGGCCATGTACTCCTCGAAGGTGCGCGCGAATTGCGCAGGTTCTCCGCGCGCAGCCAAAGTGAGTGATTCCAAATCAGCCGCCGGCGGCAGTAGGTCCAAGGCACGCGTCAGCCGCGTGTAGATCTCCGGCTCCGGCAACGTGCCGGCGAGTGGCGGGAGTACCGGTCGCCGCACATGAAAGTAATTCACCGGATATTCGAAGTTGAATAAGGTGTACTCGCCTTTCTCGTACTGCGAGGAAGCGGGCAACACGTAATGGGCGAGCGCCGCGGTTTCGGTGAATGCCACATCGACCACGACCAAGAGTTCCAGCGCTTGCAAGGCCTGCTGCACACGTTGTGTGTCAGCGGCAGTATTGGCGGGATTACTGCTATCGACCCACAGCGCGCGCAGTCGTTCCGGATGATCGTTTTGAATCGCGTCCGCAAGTACATTCGGTGGCAGCAGGCCCGCGATGATCTCCACATTGAGCGGCGCGTAACGCTGGCCGCGACCATTGCCCCACAGCGGTTGCAACCAACCGTGCAAGGTATTGGTACCGCTACGACCGAAGTGTCCGGTCAACAGAAACAACAATTTCTCGAGATACGAATTGAGCGTCGAATTGAGGCCTTGCTGAATGCCGAGTTCGACGCGCACCACCATGCCGCGCGCCGCCACGATCAGGTCGACCGTGCGCTCGATGAGGTCAAGCGACACGTCGGCGGCGGCCGCGTACTCGGCGATGGGCAGCGCGCGCAGCGTTGCCGCAACCGCCTCGAATCCGGTGGTATGCGCGGCGATGAATTCGCGATCGAAGGCATTTCGTCGGAGCAACGTGGCGAGGATCGCGCCCAGCAGGAAGGCATCCGTGCCCGGCCGCACGGCGAGATGAAGATCAGCATGCTCTGCCGTTTCGGTGCGCCGCGGATCGATGACGATGAGCTTGCGCGCGTGATCTTTACGAATGGTATTCAGATGATGCCGTGCATTCGCGAAGCCATGCGCGAGCCATGGGTTCGCGCCGATCACGAGCAGCAGATCGCAATGCTCGACGTCTTCCGCGGTATGGCAGGTCTGCGCGCCGAACAGATGGCCATTGACCCAGAAATCGCCGGTCTTCTCCTGCGCCAGTGCGTTGAATACGTGGCGCGAGCCAAGACCGCGCATGAGTGCGGTGGCATAGGCGCCACCGGCATGATTACCCTGACCGCCGCCGCCATAGAGCGCAAGACTCGCGCCACCTGCATACGCCGTTACGTCACGCAACCGTGCGGCGACTTCGCCGATTGCGGTCTCCCAACTAATCGCCTCGAAGGTGCCGTCAGCGCGTCGCTTGAGTGGCGTGGTCAGGCGATCGCGGTGATGCACGTAGCTGACGATGCCCTGTGCTTTGTTGCACAGATAGCCGGCCGATTTCGGGTTATCCGCATCACCGCGGATCTTCGTGATACGGGCAGCCGGCCCTTCACCGTCAACGGCAACTTCAATGCCGCAATTGACGTAGCAGAGGTTGCAGGCGGTCTTATGCCAGGTGCGTTCGTTCATCGGAAAGACCCTCAGTCGTCAGCGTGATCGCCGGTCGAAAAATGGGTGAGTGCGTGATCGAGAAGTTCGTGTAAGGCGGCAACCTTGGTGACGCCGAGACGTGCGTTGAACGCGAGCTGCGCACGCTTCCAGTGCGCCTTGGCTTCTGCGCGCTTGGCGCGCCCGGCCGACGTGACTTCAACCCGTCGGCTACGCGTGTCGCGGCCCGGGCCTTGCGTCGCCCAGCCTTGTTCGATCACGACGCGCAGGTTGCGCGTTAAGGTTGAAGCATCCATGCCCATGCGTCGCGCGAGGTCGCCGGGTGTGATGGGCCCCAAGTCAACGAGATGTGAGAGCAACGAATACTGCGTGGTCTTGATCCCGGCATTGGCGAGTTCGGCGTCGTAATGCCGCGATACCCCGCGCAGGAGCTGGCGAAGTTTGAAGTTTGAGCACCCCTGCGGTTGGCGAGTAAGCGTGTTCATGCATTGATGATAGCGGGTTTATTTGCATATACAAGTATTGTCACGGCTTGCAGACGTAGACGGTTTTAAGCGACTCAACACCACACCTTTTGATTTTGTCCGTCTCGTTCCGCCCCTATGCCAGACGCCGCCCACTTGATACCTTGCCCGATGAGCCAGTTACCGAGGAGGGTCTAGCCGTGGCGTACCAACACATTCTCGTTGCACAGCAGGATGGAATCGTCACCGTTACGTTGAATCATCCGGAGACGCTAAACGCGATGACGGAGGAAATGGGCGACGAAATTGTCGACCTTGTTGCGGCAGTCAACCGCGATCGTGACGCGCGCGTGCTGATCCTCACGGGCGCCGGTCGCGCCTTCTCAGCCGGCGGTGCGAAAGGCAATCTTGCAAGCAAAGCGCGTGGGAGTGGCAAGTCCGAGCCGCCGAAAGTGTTTTATCAACGGTATCTCGCCCTTCGAAAACTTGAGATTCCGACGATTGCCGCGATCAATGGCCCCGCCGTCGGCGCCGGATTCTGCATTGCGCTCGCGTGTGACATGAGAATTGTGGCGGCTAACGCCAAAGTGGGTCTTAATTTTGTGCGCCTCGGGATCCATCCCGGAATGGCCGGAACTTACACCGCGCCGCGCCTGGTCGGCATGGCGAAGGCATGCGAAATCATTTTCACCGGCAAGCTCTACAGCGGCGAAGAAGCCTTCGCCTTCGGACTCGCCAATCGCGTGGTCCCGACCGAGCGCGTGATGGAAGAAGCGTTCGCACTCGCGCGCGACATCTGCGCGAGCGCACCGATTGCGGTACGTCTTGCGAAGAAGGCCTTATATCGAAATGACGCCGACTCGCTTGATGCCGCGATCGAAGTCGAGTCCGAGTACCAGGCGCATACCTGGACGACGGAAGATGCCGTGGAAGGAATCACTGCGATGACCGAGAAACGACCGCCTCGTTTCTGTGGCGCGTGATCGGACCGGCTGAAAATCCGTTTACGTTACGGTGTCGATTACCCATGCTTAAATGGAATCACATCGCCAATAATCTCAGAATAGAGCGCGGTGAATGATCTTGACCGCCGTCATTCCGGGCGCAGCCGCGAAGCGGCGGAGACCCGGAATCCAGGGGCTTCGGAGTACTCGCAGGGATTCCGGATAGTCGCTCCGCGACTTCCGGAATGACGAAATTCCACAGAATCCCAGGCGCCAGGAAAGACCTTGGCCGGAACCTGATCCCACTGACCCCTTTCAGCGGTAATCCCCACCCGGATCGAATGCGGCGTCCGGAGCAAGCAGGCCCTGACCCGGCACATAATTAACTTCCAGACGCGTTCCGATCGGATCTTCGAACAAAACCGAGTAGTAGCCGGGCGCCCAGGTATGTTCTTGCGGGCCGTGCACGATGGTCGCGCCGATGCCTTGCAAAAATTGATGCACGGCATCGACTGCGGATTTTTCGCGCACCCGAAAGCAGACGTGATGAAGCCCGACGCGAGTTTGCACGAAGCGCTCATGTTCATAGGCTGGATCACACTTGCTGATACCGAGCGCCGTACGCCCGCCGACGAAATACATCATCTGCTCGCCGTCGAAGGTGCGCTTCATGCCGAAGAAGGGCAGCAGCTGCTCGTAAAAGCGTCGGCAGGCATCCCAGTTGCTAACCGACAGGATGACGTGCGCGATGCCGTTGATTTCGATCATGGAGACCTTGAATATTGTCGTCGTTCGGAAACAATCCATTTATTCTGCGGCTGAATGCCGGTGCCAGTCGATACCTCGATCAAGGATGGCGGGTAGCGGCGGAGATGGAAAAGACTGCACAGTGCTATGCTTCGTGCTCCTTCGCGCTAGCCGAGGAGCGAACAGCTTGGAAGAACAGTTCGAGACACGGCCGCTGCTCGGGCAAGAAGACCTGCGGACCCTGATAAACCGCCGTACTACGCCCTCACTGGTGCGTTTTATCCTGCATCTGGGCGCCTTTGTCATCGTGGGGATCTGCGTCGTAAGGAATGCGGATCGCTGGTGGCTCGCATTCCTGCTCTCGGTCGCGCTCGCCTGGATCTGGAGCGGCCTATTCGCGCCTTTCCATGAATGCACTCATCGCACCGCGTTCCGCTCTCCGCGCGGGAACTCGATTGGTGCGTGGCTGACCGGTGTGCCTTTCGGAATGGCCCCCGCAATGTATCGAATCTTCCATTACGAGCATCATCGATTCACCCAGGATCTCGACAAGGACCCTGAGCTTACGGGCGATCCGCGTTACGCGTCGTGGCCACCGAACCCGCGCATCTGGCTCGTTGCGATGAACGGTTATGGGCTGCTCCTGCTCAAGCTGCGACCATTGATTGGCTTCGCGACCAAGCCTCAATCCCAATGGGAGACCTTTGCACGCTGGGCCCCTCGCATCGATGATCCCGCGCGGCTCGTGTTCGAATGCCGTGTGGTGCTGGCCTTCTGGATCCTGTTTCTCCTCGCGGCGCTGTTCCTGTTACCAGGCGGCGGGTGGCTGGTATTTGCGGCCTGGTTAAGCCATGTGTTCCAGGCGCTGTGGCTCGCCGCCGAACACACCGGGCTACCCCATGAGGGCAGCATTCTCGCGCGCACGCGCACCGTAACGACTACCCCTTTCGTGCGCTTCTGGTTATGGAATATGAACTATCACGCAGAGCACCACGCGTGGCCGAGCATACCCTGGCATCAGCTGCCGGCTACGCACCGCCTGGTCAGCCAGCAGCTCGAGTCATTTGTAACGGGGGGTTATATCGCGTTGCACCGGAGCGTGCTAGCCGGCCGCACGTTGCCGAGGGGCGATCCCTGAGCACGGTCGTTGCCGTATACAGTCAGTAACGGGATATCGAAGGTTCTTCATTCGACATCATTGGTCATTCGGTGCGACGCGACCGGTGTCGACCGGCGGCGATTAGGGGTCAACCAGGCTTCTCAACAGCGGATGCTTATGTCTGTGATAGCGGCCTCTCACAACTTCGGCTCGACCCACGACTTCATCAACTGGGTGAGCTATGTCGGATCGAGTTCACTGCATCGCGCGGTTATCCCACCTATACGCCTGACTCCATTTTCAATACACTGAATTCGCGGAAATTATTGGTAACAGGAGCAAACATGTCCTGGCCCACCCAGTCAGGGATACATCACGCGGGCGATATCATCTGGGCCGCCCTGTTCCCGCATGCGGTGGCACGGATCGTCGTCAATTGCGGCGCCGCGCGCACCGCGGCTCACAACCGGGTGTTGCGGCACCCGAGCACATCGGCGCCGGTCGCTTCGCAGTCGAGCCACGCGCGGCGCTCCGAGCGTTCGGACGGATCTATGCCGGCTGGGCGCTCAGTCAGGATTTCTATCGTGCGGGCCTGCATCTCGCGAGCGGCGTGGCCGGCAACCTGGGCGCCGCGGATCTGGAATCGTTTCTGCATCGCGATTGGGAGCAGCGCTTCGGCGCGCTGCCGGCCGCGGATCTCTACGCGCAATTGAAAACCTGGGACGCCGCAGATATCGGCGCGAACGCGTTGTACGACGGCGATCTCGCCCGCGCGTTGCAGGCAATTGCAGCGGCGAACCTTGTCGATGCAGCATTCATCCGCGAGGCTGTCCGCGCGCTGCTGGCACGCTGACAGCCGGGGGCGCGTGCTCGTTATACTTTCGCGCAAACGCCGACCGCGCACGAGAGTCATTCGATGACGAAGTCCGTCCCTCAGCCTGCTATCGTAAGCCTCTTCTGTGAAAATTATGCGCGTTGCCGTATTGGACCGGGGCAGCACGTAGTTGTGCTATCGGAGGGCGAACAGCTTCGTGACTATGCCGTGGCTTCAGTAGCGGCCGCGCAGGCGCTGGGCGCGGAAGCCGTCGATCTCAACATTCCGGGCGACGATGCGCTGGATGCTAACGCGCGTATGGCGAATATCGGTAACAACAATCTGTCGAAATATCCCGCTGCCATCGAACAGTGCAAGCGCGCCGATATCGTCATCGATCACATGCTGCTGCTTTTCTCGCCCGAGCAGATCGCGATGCAGGCCGCGGGCACGCGCGTGCTGATGGTGGTCGAACCGGTCGAGATTCTGGCGCGGCTGCAACCCCAGGACGGCTTGCACCAAAGGGTGGAAGCAGCCGAATTTCGTCTCCAGCGAGCTCGACGCCTGCGCTTCACGAACGACGCCGGCACCGATGTGACCTATGAATTAGGCGGCAAGCACATCATGACCGAGTACGGGTTCACCGACCAACCCGGGCGCTGGGATCACTGGCCAGGGGGATTCCTGGCGACGATGGCGCGCGAACGTGAGGTGAATGGCCGCGTGGTGATGGATCGCGGCGATATTTTGTTTCCGCAGAAAAAGACCCTTCGGGAACCGATAGAGTTCGTGATTGAGCATGGCGTCGTCAGGGCCATCCTTGGTGGCACGGAGGCCGCAGCACTGCGCGAATTCATGGAAGCATATTGCGACCCGCGCGCATACGCCGTTTCGCATATCGGCTGGGGATTGAACGAACGCTGCGTCTGGAACTCCGATCTGCCGGGCATCGGCATGGATGGGCGGGCCTACTACGGCAACGTCCTGTTCTCGCTCGGACCCGACACCGAATTCGGCGGCACCAACGACACGGCCTGTCACCTCGATCTGCCGATGCAGAACTGCAGTCTGTGGCTGGACGACGAGTTGATCCTCGCGCGTGGCGAGGTACTGCCGGCCGACATGCGCCCGCACCAGCACTGACATCCCGGCGCTCCCGATTACGAGGACCCCGCGGGAAGCTAAGTCACTGTAAAGGACCAGCGCGGAGGCGAGGTTCGCAGACGCGCGGATCACCATCCGACGTCTCCCCTTTTTCTTCACGTCGGTCTGTCGGATTGTATGGCCGGTTCGTATGCCGCCTGCCGCAGCGCGCTGAAACGAGGGAGCCTAAGGTGACGAAATTCACGCTCAACGGTGTCGAAATCGAAGTCGACAATCCGGCCGCTCTGCCGCTGCGGTGGTTTCTTCGCGAGCAGCGCGGGCTCATCGGCACCAAGTTCGGCTGCGGTATTGCGCAGTGTCTCGCCTGTCTCGTACAGGTCGACGGACAACCCATGCCATCGTGTCAACTTCCGGTGAGCGGACTCGAAGGCAAGTCCGTTACGACTATCGAGGGTATCGGCGCGAACGGCCTCCATCCGGTACAGGAGGCATGGATCGCGGGTTAGCGTGCCGCAGTGCGGCTACTGCCAGCCGGGCATGGTCATGGCGGCCGCCGCTCTGCTGAAACGTATTCCACGGCCGACCGACGAACTCGATCTCGACCTCGCAATTGGTCGACGGGACGTTCTACGACCCGCAGACGAACCGCGAGCGCAATAATGTTATCGGGTCCGCGTACGCGATACCGATGCTTCCGCCGGTTTCGGCGCGCTGGCCGCGACGGCGGCCACGTTACCGGTGCCTGAACCGTCCTCGGTTAACCCCAAGCCGCGAGCGGCGTGAAAAGTAGCAGGACCAAAATCAAGATCGCGCTATGCGTGACACCCGCCAACGGGCTATTGGCGCCATTGCGAAAGTTGGTCGCCATCCGCGCGATGGCGCGGTGGACGCGATCCCGCCTACCAACGGCGCAAGAAGTTTAGCGATCCCTTGTTCGATGAGTTCCTGGTTCGAGCCATGACGGGTGCCCGCCAAGCCATCGGCGACCACGGCCGAGAGCAAGGATTCAATGGCCCCTAGCATGGTGATCGCAAAGGCGGAGGGCAGCAGCAATACCATTTTTTTTCAAAACTGATCGACGGTAGTGCGGGGTGTGGCAGGCCTTGCGGGAGCGATCGTTTGTACCGCTGCTTTTCACACCGCCTGTTTCGCGACGGCGACGGGACTCGGGAAGGCGGCCAGCGCAGGCTCTTGCTCGAAGTCCTCCTGCTGTTGCATGGCCCACATCGTCGCGTAGATGCCGTCCAACTCGAGTAGTGCTCGATGATTGCCACGTTCAACGATACGCCCGTGTTCGATTACGAGAATCTGATCCGCGTCAATAATGGTCGATAGGCGATGCGCGATCACCAAGGTCGTGCGGTTCAGGGCGATCTCCAGCAATTCCATCTGAATACTTTTCTCGGTGCGTGAATCGAGCGCCGACGTCGCTTCGTCGAAAATCAGGATCGCGGGCGATTTCAGCAGCGTGCGCGCAATCGCTACGCGCTGCTTCTCCCCACCGGAAAGTTTCAAACCACGTTCGCCCACCTGCGCTTGAAATTTGTCCGGCAGGGACTGAATGAAATCGTAAATATGGGCGGACTTCGCCGCGCTGATAATTTCGTCGTCGCTGGCCTCCGGGCGACCATAGGCGATGTTGTACCACAGGGTATCGTTGAACAGCACGGTATCCTGCGGCACGATGCCAATGCCTCGCCGCAGACTCGCCTGCGTGACGTCGCGAAGGTCTTGTCCGTTGATCAGAATTCGCCCGCCCGTCACGTCATAGAAGCGGAATAGCAGCCGCGCCAACGTCGATTTCCCGGCGCCGCTCGTCCCCACCACCGCCACCTTCTTGCCCGCTGGCACTTCAAAGCTCACGTCAAACAGGATCTGTCGCCTGGGGTCGTAGCCAAAACTCACGTGCTCAAAGCGGATACTTGCGCCATCGAGGCGTAGTGGATGAGCGTTGGGTGAGTCGGCTACTTCGCGATTTTCGCGCAGCAGGCGAAACATTTTTTCCATGTCGGCGAGGGATTGTTTAATTTCGCGATAAATCACGCCGAGAAAATTGAGCGGGATATAAAGCTGGATCAGCAACACATTGACGAGCACTAGATCGCCCACCGTCATGCTGCCCGCGACCACGCCGTGCGCCGCGAGCACCATCAACCCCGTGACGGCCGCGGCAATGGTCGTCGCTTGCGCCGCGTTCAAAAAGCCGAGCGAAGTCTGGCTCTTGACGGTGGCCTGCTCCAAGCGCCGCAGATTTTCGTCGTAGCGGCGCGCCTCGAAGTCTTCGTTATTGAAATACTTGACGGTCTCATAGTTAAGCAAGCTGTCGATGGCGCGCGAGTTCGCCTTTGAATCGAGTTCATTCATCGAGCGGCGAAATTGTGTGCGCCATTCGGTGACCAGTACCGTCAGCGTAATATAAAAAATCAGCGCACCGAGCGTAATCACGGCGAACCAGACATTGTATTTGCGGATGAGGATGACGCCCACCAGCACCATCTCGAACAGCGTCGGAATGATGCTGAAGAGCGCAAAGCGCAGTAGATTTTCGATGCCGCGCGTACCGCGTTCGATATCGCGCGATACGCCACCGGTCTGCCGATCCAGATGAAACCGGAGGCTTAAATCATGCAAATGACGGAAAACTTCGAGCGCCGCGCGGCGAATCGAATTCTGCGCCACCTTGGCAAAGACCACGTCGCGAAGCTCGGCGAATAGGGTGCTCGACAAGCGCAACACGCCATATGCAATCAGTAAGAACACCGGCATCGTCAATAACGCGTTGGTGGGGCTCAACGCGTCGACAATTTCCTTCATCAGCAATGGCACACCCACATTGGCGAGCTTGGCGGTAATCAAGAACGACAGCGCGACGAAAATCCGCCAACGGTAATCCCACAGATACGGGATGAGGCTTTTAATGGTCTTCCAGTCGCCACGCACCGTTGGAGTGGATCCGCGATGACTAGCGTGGGAATGAGAGTGGTGGCGCATCCGGCCATTGTAGCTGGATGCGCGGAATCGAGGGCGCGTGTTTGGACGTTAAGAACCGACCGTGCGGTCCCGCCCTAATCTTTTTGTTATGGCCCCGCAGTTCGTCAAACCCTGCGTGAAGACCAACAAGAACGATGCGCGCGATGCCGAAGCGGTGAGTCGCCCGAACATGCGCTTTGTGGGAGCGGCTTTAGCCGCGAATAGGCCTCAAAACAATTCGCCGCTGAAGCGGCACCCACAATACGCGCTGTTGTGCCCCGACCGGCACGTCAGATAAATTCACCGCGCCCCAACACGCTCGACATATCTCGTGACATGCCTTGACGGTCGAATGGAGATTCACGTTAACTGCACGCCAAGGGGCCAAACGCAAAGAGTTTCGCTTAAGAATCGTCAACAGCCGTCGGCACAACGTGAGGCAATCCATCATCGCCGCGAAAATTTTTTTCACAACAATGTCGAATCGGCGCTGCCGGGAACGCTCCTTTAAAGGTCCTTTATGGAGGTAAGCACAGAATCTCCGGCCGTCACGCTTACCCATCCACGCACGCTCGGTTGGGTCGGCACATCGGCGCTCGCCATGGGGGGCAGCAACCAAAGCCTGTTCCTGCTGGCCGCGCTCTTTATCGGCCAGGGTGACATTCCAGGCCAAGGCAGTGCTGCCGTTCCCCTATTGATCGTTGGCCTGCTCCTGAGTTGGGCCGCGCTGCCGGGCTGGACTGAACTCATTATGATGTGGCCAAACCGGGTCGGCGGAATTGCCGCGACCTGCGGCGAAGCGTTTAGGCCTTATGCGCCGGTGCTCGGTAATTTGGCGGGGACCTGTTACTGGTGGGGCTGGGTGCCGACCTGCGGTTTGACGGCGATTTTGTCCGCTTCCGCAATTCATGCCTGGTACCTTCCTGGGATGCCCATCAATGTCTTGGCCTGCGGCCTCGTGCTGTTTTTCGCTGGCGTCAATCTATGCGGCGTCAAATGGGTCGCACGGTTGGTGGTGCCGATTGCGGCCGGCTCGGCGGGCCTCGCCTTTATCTCAGCATTGATGCCGACGGTCGCGGGCGAAGTCGATTGGACCCGTGCGCTCACTTTTCATCTGACGACGCCGTTCGGCGGTTTTTTCGGTCAGCTGACCAGCGCGATGGCGGGGCTTTATCTCATTGGATTTGCGGCGCCGGCCTTTGAGGCCGCGGCCTGCCATGTCGGCGAGACCATCGATCCGGAGCGTAACGTACCGCGCGCGATGTTTGCCTCGGCCGCCATGGCGGCGGTTTATTTCATCGTACTGCCCGTGGTCTGGCTGGGCACACTCGGCCCCGAGCCGCTCGGCAAGGATCTCGCGTTGGTGCTCGGTCCGACCTTTGCGCCGCTGTTCGGCGCCAGCGCCAAGGCGGCCGCGATCTGGTTCATGATGTTGAACATGTTTCATGGCACGGTGCAGCCGCTGGCCGGCGCCGCGCGCACGCTGTCGCAACTCGCCGAAGATGGATTGTTACCCGCGGCCTTTGCCCGCCGCGCGCCATCCGACGCGCCGTGGCTCGCGACGCTCGCCACTGCCGGGATGTCGATATTCTTCTTGCTGATCGGCGATCCGATTTGGCTCATTGCGGCTGCCAACTTCACTTACTTGATCGGGATCTGTCTACCCAGCGTCGCGGTGTGGTTGTTGCGCAAGGATGCGCCGGAAATGCGCCGTCCCTATCGTGCGCCGCGCGGCACCATTGTGTTGGGTTTGGTGGCCGCCATCGTGTGGGCGATGAGCGCGTTGTTGGGCTTTCAGCAGTTTGGTTTGCCAACGGTGCTATTTGGTTTGCTGTTCGCCTTTTCCGGCACGCTGCTTTATGCCGTGCGCCGCTATCAGGACCGCCGCGCGCGCGGACTAACCGGAATCAAACGCTCGCTCCACGTCAAACTTACCGGCGCGATGCTGGTGGTATTACTCCTCGACGGCGCGGGCTACTTCATGGCGGTCACCGCGCTGCCGGGAGAAACCGACGCCTCGTTGATCGCCATGCTCGAAGACATCTTCGTGGCGGTTGCGATGCTGACTATCTCGGTGGGACTAATTCTCCCGGGGATGATCGGCCACTCAGCCGAAGCCGTCGCCAACGCCGCCGAGCGTCTGGCGCGTGGGACGGTGGCGGATTTTTCGCGCGCGATGATCGCCCTTGGCCGCGGCGAATTGGAGCATGCACACGCGCGCGTTGATGTGGTGCCGGTGAAGGTCTATTCACAAGACGAACTTGGCGAGATGGCCGGCAATTTCAATACATTACAAACAGAAATCGCAGAAGCTGCCGTCGGTTTAGCGGGCGCCCGCGAAGGCTTACGCGATGCGCGCGAAAATCTTGTCACCACCAACGCCAGCCTTGAGCAGCGAGTGCTCGATCTCGCGGACGCACTCGATCGACGCCATCGCGTCGAGGAAGAACTCCGTTCGGCCAAAGACCTGGCCGAGCAGGCGAACGCCGCGAAAAGCCAGTTCCTCGCCAACATGAGTCATGAAATCCGCACACCAATTAACGGTGTGCTCGGCATGACCGAACTATTGCTTTATACGACGCTCAACGATGAGCAGCGTAAATTTGCACAGGTAGCGCAGCGGTCGGGTCAAGTGCTATTGGGCGTGGTCAACGATATTCTGGATTTTTCCAAGATTGAGGCCGGTAAACTTAGTATTGATCTGATCGAATGTTCGCCCCGCGATATCGTGCGCGAAGTCGCGGATATCCTCGGGCCACGGGCCCACGAGAAAGCGCTAGAGTTGACTACCGCAATCGATGCCGCGGTCCCTGAGCTGGTTTTCATCGATCCTTTGCGCCTGCGTCAAATCTTACTGAATCTCACCAACAACGCCATTAAATTTACCGATCGTGGACATGCCTCGATCACGCTTAAGCTCGCCGAAGACAGCGACCCACGCGCGCAAAATCTGACGTTGAAATTCGAGATCGCGGACACCGGAATTGGGATCGACGATAACACCGCCGAACGCTTGTTCACGCCGTTTACGCAAGCGGATGAATCCTCGACGCGACGCTTCGGCGGCACCGGTCTCGGTCTCGCCATCACCAAGCAACTGGTCGAATTGATGGGTGGCGAAGTCGGCTTCAAGAGTGTATTGCGAGTCGGCTCGTTATTTTGGTTCACGTTACCAGCCCAGACGCCGACCACGGCGGTCGCACCGACCTTGGCGCAGACTGGGCTCGGCGCTCAACCACGGCCGCAGACCGGCCGTGTGCTAATCGCGGAAGATAATCACATCAACCGTCAGGTGACGCTCGCGATTTTAAACTCGCTCGGCGTTGCGTCCGACGCGGTGATTAACGGCCGCCAAGCGGTGGCCGCGTGGCAGCACGGGTATTATTCATTAGTGCTAATGGATTGCCAGATGCCAGAGATGAATGGCTTCGAAGCGGCCACGCTGATCCGACGGCACGAGGCAGTATCAAGCAACGCCGCGGGCGACAGCCGTATCCCCATCATTGCGTTGACGGCAAACGCGATGACGGGCGACCGCGAGCGCTGCATGGCTGCCGGCATGGACGACTACTTGACCAAACCCATCACCGTCGACGCGCTCCGCGAAACCTTGGTGCGCTGGTTACCCGTCACTGAACTCAAGGCGGCGATCGGCGCATAACGCATCCTTGCTTCTGGTGGGAGCCGCTTTAGCGGCGAATCGACTTCGATAAGGATTCGCGGCTAAAGCCGCTCCCACAACGCGGCTCTCGCTTTTGTGTGTCCGCGGTTGAAACACTAGACGGCATCTGCGCCGGAAACTTGGGTGGAGTTGCGCGTAATTGGCCTTGAACTGGCGATGATTCCGCACTGCCAGCAGCGCCGCCTTACCGCTATCGCAGCTGTCCGCTGTGGCCCGAATGGTCCTCCAGGTCGCGCCTTTTCTCCGCTTCTCATTCACGGTACTGTCCGTCTCCACGCATCACCGGAGAAACAACCATGACGCAACCGTTGTATACCATTCGCCAAGTCGCCTATGTCGTTCGTGATCTAGACGCCGCGCTCAAGTATTGGACCGAGGTACTGAAAGTCGGCCCGTTTTTTATGTTCGAACATTGCCCGTTGCAGAATCAGCGCTACTTCGGTCAGCCGTCGAATGTGGATGTCGATCTCGCGCTCGGCAACAGCGGAGATGTGCAGATCGAGTTGATCTATCAACACAACGATGCGCCGTCGGTCTACAAGGAATTTCTCGACGCCGGCCGCGTGGGTGTACATCATTTTGGGATGATGCCGGTGGACTATAAGGCCACCTGCGCTGAGTACCGGGCGCGCGGGCACGCGGCCGCTTTCGAATGTACTGTCGGTGGCGCTGAGCTCGTGTACTTCGACACGGTGAAAACCGTCGGCCACTACATCGAGCTGTGGGATAACTCGCCGGTCTTCAAAGATCTGTTTCAGCTGGTCGAGGACGCCGCCAAGGGTTGGGATGGGAAGAATCCAGTGCGGCCTGGACCGCTTTAAATTGCAGGCGATGTGCGGCCAGAGTGCGTTACGACTCTGGCGCCCGATCCGCCGTTATCGCGAGTAGCCCGCGCAGCGCAAACTCCACCGCCTGAATGCGCACGGCGTGACGATCGCCAGCAAACACACGATGGCGGGTCATGGTTACGCCGTCGCGCACGGCAAAACCAAACCACACGGTGCCCACCGGTTTCGTGGAACTCGCACCGGTGGGTCCCGCCACACCCGTAATCGACACGGCTAACGCGGCGGGCGAATGGATGAGGGCACCACGCGCCATGGCCTCCGCCGTAGCGCTGCTGACTGCGCCGTGTTCGACGATGGTTGCTAGCGCGACGCCGAGCATTTCGTGCTTAGCTTCGTTTGAATAAGTAACGAAACCGCGATCGAACCACGCTGAGCTGCCGGCGATTGCGGTCACTGCTTGCGTCACCCAACCGCCGGTGCAGGATTCCGCGGTGGCAAGCGTCCATTTTTTTTTATTCAGCGCATCGCCAAGCGCGAGCGCCAATTCTTCCAAGGTGTATTGTGTGAGGGTC
Organism: Gammaproteobacteria bacterium; assembly: GCA_016191285.1. Taxonomy (GTDB): domain Bacteria; phylum Pseudomonadota; class Gammaproteobacteria; genus CAIKBL01. The sequence continues at coordinate 46,657 of JACPPA010000029.1, read as the reverse complement.
GAGGTCATGATGATTATCGACGCTGTTTAAAAAATGCCTGCAACATTTGCGCGGCGGACGCCGCCGCCACTCCACTGGTAATCGACACCCGGTGATTCAAACGCTCGGAATTTAAAATATCGAACACACTGCCCGCCGCACCCGCCTTCGGATCCGGCGCGGCATACACCACGCGTGCGACGCGGGCGTACATGATTGCGCCACTACACATGGCGCAGGGCTCCAAGGTGACATAGAGCGTGGTGGCAGAAAGGCGATAGTTGCCGAGGCGCCGTGCCGCATCGCGTAACGCGACAATCTCGGCGTGGGCAGTGGGATCATGCGTGCCGATGGGTTGATTCCAACCCGCGCCAACGATTTCATTATCGCGGATCACCACCGCGCCGACAGGCACTTCCCTGTGCTGTTCGGCAAGCGCCGCAAGCGTCAGCGCATGAGCCATCCAACGTGCATCGGTTTCTGGATTCATGCCCATTCAAGCGCTTAATCCTGTCACTACCTGATAGGGACTGGAGTTCACCGCCATCATCACGGGAGATGACCCCGCAACGCGTCCGCCAACGCCGAAAACGCGTCGGCAAGTTGTTTGACTGTCTCTGGGGGAGGCAGCGGGAGCTTGAGGTTGCGCACCCCGGTCCCAGAGTCGCGTTCCATCCAGGTGTGGGTCGCCGCCAAGGTCGAGAGCAACCGCGCGCCGACCTGCGCCACAACTTGCCACGGGTCACCATGCGAAGGCAGCGGTAGTGCCGGGTCCTTGGCGACCATTGTTGCAGCCTCATGCCCGCCATGTCCTACCTCCGCGTGCGCTGCTTGCACCGGCGTGACTATTGGCGCAGTCACCACGTTCTCCACTTCTTCGGCGGGTGTGATGCTGTCGCCCTCGCCCATGTGGCTGGTGACTTTTTCGACGTCCTTCAAAAAGCGGCTGAGACGCGAACCACCCAACGAAATCTCACCTGTACCACCGTCGAGAATCCCGGCCGATAAGGACCGCTTGAAGGCCAGCACCGAGAGCATGCCTTCTTCAATCGTTCCTTTGGCGATCAAATTGATGATCTGCACCGGCCGCCGCTGCCCGATGCGGTGAATCCGCGCGATGCGTTGTTCGAGAAGCGCTGGATTCCACGGTAGATCCATGTTCACCAAAGTCGAGGCGTTTTGCAGGTTGAGGCCGGAGGACCCGGCATCCGTCGAGAGGAACACCCGACACTCCGGATCGGTACGGAAACGTTCCACCAACGCCGGTCGCTTTTCCGAGGGCACGCCACCGTGAAAACTCACGTAGCCGATCCCGCGCACCGCGAGGCGACGTATAACGATATCGTGGGTTCGCGTCCATTGACTGAACACTACTGCTTTCGCGTCCGGTTGCACGAACAGGTCGTCGAACAACGCCGCCAGCTCGTCGGTCTTGACGCCATGGTCGCTTTCCTGGTCGAGCAGATAGGTGCTGTTGCACGACATGCGCATGTTTTGCAAGGCGCAAGTCAGGCGTCGCTGATCCGTGTCCGAAAGGAATTTTGTCTTGCGCCAGCGCTGGACGATCTGCGCCACGATGTCGGCGTTTTCCTGGTGGTAAGTCATCTGTGGCTCGGTCATCGGCAGCAGCAGATTCTGGTCAGTGCGTTTCGGCAACTGCATCAGGACTTCGGATTTGCGGCGTCTGATCATAATCGGCGCCAACGTCTGGCCGATTTTTTCGAGCCCGGTATAGCCGGTAACGCGGCCGCCTTCGTCCTTGACCTGATGTGTGTAAAGCAGCTTCCAAGTGGGTCCCAGGCGATGCTGGTCGACGAACTGGACGATGGAAATCAGTTCCTCGAGTTTGTTTTCCAGTGGTGTGCCGGTGAGCACGACGGCATAGGGGCTGTCGATACGCTTCAAAGCCCGAGCCGCGATCGTATTCCAGTTCTTGACCCGCTGCGCCTCGTCGAGGATCACCAATTCCGGGGCCCAGGCGGTGATTAGATCGAGGTCGGGTTGCAGTTTTTCATAGTTGGTGATCTTGTAAAGATCGCCCAGCGCAAAGTCCTTTTGACGGTGGGCGCGGCCACCGGTGACGACGCGCGAATCGCGACCGGAAAAACGCGCGACTTCGCTTTGCCACTGGTATTTGAGCGAAGTCGGACAAATGACCAGTATTTTCGAGAGACCGAAATGCCGGATCAAAATTTCAGCGGCGGCAATCGCCTGGATGGTCTTGCCCAGACCCATTTCGTCGCCGATCAGCGCGCGGCCGGCGCGAACCGCAAACAGAGCGCCTTCGGTCTGGTACGGGTACAACGGGACCTTAAGTAACTCCTTCAACGCAGGCTCGGCAACACCGCGGGGGAACAAGCCGTCGAGCGCCAGCGTACGGCGTTGCGCATCGCGTCGCCCGGCGATGAAATCGAGCGCATCGTCGTAAGCGCGCAGTTCGTGTTTCGTTTTGGCCGCCAACATCAAGAAGCGATCGAGCTCGTCAAAACGTGCGGCCGGCAAGACCCAGCCACGGGACTCGTCGAACAGCCATGCCGCTGCTTTTAACAAACCCGCCGGACAATCCGTGCCAGCGCGGAAATGGATTGAACGTACGTGATCGTGGCGCAGGTAGAGTTCGGAAAACGCTGGCCGGTAGCCGCGCGCCAAGGCTGATTTAGCGCCCCGCTTTTTCTCCAACGCGGCGAGCACAAACTCGATGTGCTTGCAGGTCCCCAGCTCGTTGGTGGCGGCGTCGGGACAGGCGCAATAATTGTCGCCCGCCTGAGTGCCGCGAATCGCAACGCGATAGGTGTTCTTCGATTGTGCATTGGTGACCCGGAACTCGGAAAAGAACCGCTCCGCGCCGATATTTTCCAATCCGAATATCTGCTCGCGACCGAACTGGCGACGCAATGCCCGCTGCCATTCAACCGGTGGAAGCTCCGCCGGCGCATGCGTATGAGACACTCGAGGTTGCGGAGATCGCTTGGACCTCGTCGTTCTGCCGTTGCGCGACTTCGCTTTCACGTCTGCAAACTCCCCCAGCTTGGGTATTCGTGAATGGACTCTCTCGGATATTCCATAGACTACTCGATGTCCTCGGTCGTTCGGCGCCGGAGTTTCGATTATTCGGTTATTTGTGGCGGTTGCCGCCGTATGTCCTGCATTGCTTCCAGAAGAAGATGCAGGTAACCAGCGTGCGGCACAAAGCCATTGCCACGGTGCGTTATCGCGTCGTGGTCAACGCGAGAAAGGCAAAGAAATGACGATCGACACCAAAATTCGCCATGTGACAAAGCCGGGCGCGAACCTCTTCTTCGAACTGGGTTTTGCGCCGGCCGAGGCCAAGCGTCTACAGGCTGCGTCCCGCAAGCAGATCAATGACACGCGGCTGCTCAAGCAACAACTGATGGAAGCGCTGTCCACCTGGATTGCGGAACATCACTTGAAGCAGGCCGAGGCCGCCGAGATTCTGATGATCTCGCGCCCGTGCGTGTCCGACGTGGTGAACAAGAAAACGGCCAAGTTCACCATCGACACGCTGGTGGAAATGCTCAGCCGCATCGGCAAGCCGGTCAAGCTGGCTATCGCTTCAAATCGCAAGCCTTGTTGGACGAGGGCGCGGTGTTAACAGCGATGGTGTAGGTCGATTTGAATCCGGTTAGGGCGGGGATCACGACCACCCTCATCGATTCCGATTTCACCTCGATTCGACAACGGCTATTTGAGATTGCGCGAAACCGGCGTCACGACGCGTCACGTCCCACACCTCTGCCGACGTTACTGCCTTTCGCCGGGGCAGTGGGAGCGGCTTTAGCCGCGAATGAGAAAGTCGCGAAGATTCGCCGCTAAAACGGCTCCCATCCAGTGCCCCAGTAGCCCATGAATTACGTCGGTTTATTGCGGGAAGGGCACTAGAAGTTATCTCAAAACTCCGCATGAGGTGTTCAGATTATGTGCGACGATAACTTGCCGAAGACCGAAAACCCACGTGGGCTCTGGTTTTCTCGAGGCCTACTCGATATTTGTCGTCACTTCGCTCGAAAAAAATGAGTGCTCACAACGGCCGGCGTAACTATCATTCCGCCAGCCGAAACGCGAAGGCCATCCGCTGCTGTTCGCGGGCCGGGATGCGCAGACTCGTGGCAATCTTCGGCCACTGCCGCACGACCGTCTGGCTGCGCTCGATGATCGGGTTCGCGTTCTTCGCCGCAACCCGGAAGTAGGGCGCCACGGAACGAGCCAGGTCGAGATCCTGTGCGTTGTCGGCCTCGCTGACGTTCAGCCGCAAGCCATCTGAGTCGGCTACCGGGTTCATGTCGAAAGCCTCGGTCAGACGCCACCCCTTGCCCGGCACCAGCAGGAAGCCGTGATTGCGCAGATGGTCGTCGGTGTTCGAGACCAGCATGTTGAACACGACGCGTGACCACAATTCTTGAAGGTCGGCATCGGTCTGCGCGCCGTGATCGATCAGTACACGGGCCAGCTCCAGGTAGCTCGCGCCCGTCGATGCGTCATCGCCATCTTTGCGCCCGGTCAGCGTCATGGCCGAGGCGAAGTGCGAACGTCGTCCGGCGTCGGTTCGATCGAAGCGTTTTACGAGAAAGCTGTGGTGCGGATTCGCGAACCGGCGCGCCAGGCTTTCGGGCACACGCAGTCCGCAGCCCCGCGCCAAGGTCTGCACCACAAGCTCCCAGCCGCCCACGTCGTGCTCGTCGCGCACGCTGGGAAACTTGGCGATCCACAAATGACCCTCCGGATCGACGACGCTGGCCTTGGGTCGAGCTCCGCCCAACGAACCACCCGGCGCGATCAACATCCGCAACCAGTCGTCGCCAGCCTTGGCCGTGTTGTCTTCATCGCGTTCCAGCCCCAGGCTGGCGGCTTCCAGCTCGCGCAGTTGTACGAAGGGCGGCGCCGCAGCGTCATGACGGTTGTCCAGGAACTCACCGACGTCATCGAGCCGGAATCGAAGCCCGCCCACTCGGAACGCGTCATGTACGCCCAGCAGGTAGTCGGATTCGTACAGGCGCGCACGCTTGGGGGCCTGGCCCGCCCGCTTCTCTCGTTCCAAACGCCGCTGCATGAGCAAACGACCCCAACGATCTGGGCTGGCATCGGCGAAGACACCAAACGTCTCGTGGCCCTGCGGCGGATGCTGGCGGCCTATGAACAAACCAAGGCGTGGATCGAGTTGAAAACCCACCACCGCAGGACGCGTTAATGCCTCGGCATCGAACTCGAACTCAAACACCTCGCGTGCCGCGAAGCGCTGTGCATGCAGCAGACCGAGCCGCAGCGGATGTGGCAATCCATCCCAATCAGCGTAAACGGCGATGGGCATCTCAACGCCGCCTCGAAGGCGCTGTGCTCTTGGGATCGATCAGATCGACCAAGCTCTGGGCGCTGGTAAAGCCGCTCTTCTCGATCCAGCGCCCAGCACCCTTGCGAGGCCGAGGCTGGGACTTGCCCGGCGTAGTCTGCACCACACGCCTCGTGGTCATATCTGCAACAGTGACCGTTTGCCGGCGCTTAACCGGCTCCACGGATGCTGACGGCTTGCCACGAGCAGTCAAGCGCGCATCCTGCAGCTCGCGCCCCAGTGGATCGGCAGCCCCTAGCAAGTCTAAGTCTTTCTCAATGCCAAGCACCTGCATGACGGTCAGGTAAGCCCCCATCGTCACTCCCGCGCCGCCCCGCTCCAGGCTGCGCAGGGTCATCGGCGCCATGCCCGCCCGTTCCGCCACCTGCTTGGCGGTCAAACGCCGACGCAAGCGCGCCAAGCGCAGCCGTTCGCCGAACCGTTGCAAGAAGTCGGTCGTCGAGGGAAGGAGCGGAGCGATTGTCTTAGCCATAGTGTAATTATTTTAGCTGTTTTATTTATATATAGCTAAAATAAAAACCCTATCTACTTCCAACAATTCCCGTCCCAGCGGCGGACAGCATCAATCCATTCCACCCCCTCTGGCGGTGGACCAGGCATCGACAGATCGAGGATCGAGATCGCTTGAGGTCAAAATTTGCGTCAGTGATGACGGAGCCGAGACCATCGCCGAGCCTCATAGCTCTCTGATTTACATGAATACTATAAGCCAGCGATTCGCCAATACCGTCAGATGTATCGTCAAAAGATTTTGCTTTGTGCCGATAGAGAGCGATAGAAACAGAACTAGCGCTGTCAAAAACTCCAGGCATTCTCGCGCGTCATGGAAAACTTGCCGAGCGAGCTGTTATTTCAGGTCGTCGTCGACCTCTTTGTCCGGGTCTCGCGACAGATCCTTGGGCTCCGAATCTTGATCTCTCTCGGCAGAACGATCCTGGGGACTCCGAGAATTCTCTCCAGTCCGTTGTTGCGGTTCGACCTCTTGGCCCCGGATACTTTCACGCAATGCATCAACGTCAATCAAATCCTGTGCTCGGCCCGCCGAGACCTTTGCAACCAGCAAGTCCTCTCGCGAGATAAATGGCACAGTCAAATCATCATCTATTCGAACATCTACCCGCCGTCGCCAAGCTTCCTCAAACTCGACGCCACTGATCTTAGGCATGATGTCTACCATCACCGGCGGCGTGCCCATGCGAAAGAAGTTATCGGGCTCGGAGAAATCCTTGGCGCTCAGCCCTTCAATCGGTGCTCCGAACTTCGCGAGCGCGGCATACACCGCTTTGCTGTTTTCAGTGTCTGCGCCAATCAAAATATCCAGATCTTTGGTCGCGCGTGGCTGCGCATGAAGCGAAACCGCGTACCCGCCGACAATCAAGTACCTAACCTGTCCGGCGTTGAAAGCAGATAACAGTTCTTTGAAGTCTTGGTGCATCCGCGGCTTGTCCCTTCATCGCGTAAAGCTCAAGGTTGAGGTCCATCACAGCGCGAATCCGTTCGCTTCCCGGCAGGCGTTGCCAGGAACGATATTCGTCCGCCTTCATCGCTTGCAGGCTGCTGTAACGAGTGATCCTTTTGTCCATCTGGTAAAAGTAACACAATCTGCTTTACAGACCACACAGAGCATAAATATCGAATTTGAGACAGCGTCTCAGATCGTCGCCCGCCCTGCTCCTCTGCAGGCCGTAGAGCGATGGCGTCTGCCGCTCCTGAAAGGCAGCCACGGCTTGGAACCGCTCCACATTTTGTCTTACTGTGCAGCTGTGAGACTCCGGAGAATGTCCTCGGCTTCTGCGATGCCCTTCGGCGATAGTGTGCATATGCTGTTAGCGGCTAGGTCTATTGACCGACTACTGTGAAGGCGTGCAAGAATTGGCCGAAAATTCGTGGCATTCCGATACTCAATAGCTGTGCGCAAACTATCAACGCGTTGGTCGTTCTTGTCGGCTATGAACCAAAGTCACAGTACGAGAGATAGACTCGCGCGCTCCCAGCAACTTCGGCAAGATGTCCCGGTTGACGTATGGGGCTTGATTAAGTCAGGGTCTGTTGGAATGCATTTGCAGGTCCGTTGCACTGAGTAGCTTGGCAACGGTCAATATCAGTCTCCACATCGCTGGGAGCATCTGGATTCACAGGATTTCGCAGAGGGCTGACGGCATCGGCGACGGTATCGCAGCAGCAAATTACGAGGACGAAAGACAATACCGTCAAAAGAATTTGCTTGAATCCGACAGGACTGCAGATCGCGAAGACCCTTAATATATAAATCAGTGTGTTATGTTTTCCGCCGATAAAGGGCGATAGCCTCCGATAGACCACGCTATTCATTCCCACTCGATCGTCGCCGGCGGTTTGCCGGAAATATCGTAGACGACGCGTGAGATCCCAGGGACTTCGTTGATGATGCGGCGTGATACGAGATCGAGAAACGCATAGGGCAGGTGTGCCCATTGGGCCGTCATGAAATCAATGGTCTCGACCGCGCGTAACGCGATGACATGTTCATAGCGCCGTGCGTCGCCCTGCACGCCAACGGATTTCACCGGCAGAAACACCGCGAACGCTTGACTGACGCGGTCGTATAAATCATGGGCGCGCAATTCGGCGATGAAAATCGCGTCGGCGCGCCGCAGGCAATCGGCGTGTGCTTGTTCAACTTCACCTAGGATCCGCACGCCGAGTCCGGGTCCGGGAAACGGATGGCGGTACACGAGTTCGCGCGGCAACCCAAGCTCAAGTCCAATCCGGCGCACCTCATCTTTAAACAACTCTTTCAGCGGCTCCATCAGCAAAAGGTTCATTTCCGCCGGCAAACCGCCGACATTGTGATGCGACTTGATCACATGCGCCTTGCCGGATGCGGCGCCGGCGGATTCGATGACGTCGGGATAAATCGTGCCCTGCGCCAGCCACCGTACGCCGTCGAGTTTATGTGCTTCGGCATCGAATACTTCGATGAACACACGGCCGATAATTTTCCGCTTCTGTTCAGGATAGGAAACGCCTTTGAGCGCGGATAGAAAACGCGCGGCGGCATCCACGCGGATCACTTTCACGCCCAAATGCTGCGCGAAGGTCGCCATCACTTCGTCACCTTCGTTCAAGCGCAATAATCCGTTGTCGACGAAGATGCACGTCAACTGGGCTCCCAGTGCGTGATGCAAAAGCGCGGCGACCACGGACGAATCGACGCCGCCCGAGAGTCCAAGCAACACATGATCAGAGCCGACCGCGGCGCGCGCGCGCGCGATGGCGTCGGCCACGATGCTCGCTGAACTCCATAACGGGCGGCAGCCGCAAATGTCGTGCACAAAGCGCTGCAGGATCGCCGCGCCTTGTTTGGTGTGGGTTACCTCCGGATGAAATTGCACGGCGTAGAAACCGCGCGTTTCATCCGCCATGCCCGCGATTGGCGAAGTTGCGGTCGACGCAATGCATTTGAATCCCGGCGGTACTTCGACCACGTGATCGCCGTGGCTCATCCACACATCGAGCAGGCCGTGACCTTCAACGTTGATTTCGTCCTGAATGTCGTGCAATAAACGCGAGTGGCCGCGTGCGCGCACCTGCGCATAGCCAAACTCGCGCTGCGTCGCAGCTAGCACCTTGCCGCCCAATTGCGCGGCCATGGTTTGCATGCCGTAGCAAATCCCAAGCACCGGGATGCCAAGCTCAAAGACGACGGCCGGCGCGGCCGGCCCATTAACGGCGATGACCGACTCCGGACCACCCGACAAGATGATCCCTTTGGCGCCAAACGCCCGGATGGCGGCCGGCGCCATATCCCACGGCTTAATTTCGCAATAGACCTGCGCTTCACGCACGCGCCGCGCGATCAGCTGCGTGTACTGCGCACCGAAATCGAGAATTAGAATGCGATCAGCGTGAATATCCATGGCTTATGGGAAATAGGGGAGACAGAGCACGATTTTTCGAAAATCGCGCTCTGTCCCCTATTTCTCTTCTTAATCGACGCGGTAATTGGGTGCCTCTTTGGTGATCTGCACATCGTGTACATGGCTTTCGCGCATGCCGGCCAAGGTCACGCGCACAAACTGCGGTTTGGTGCGTAATTCTTGGATATTCTGGCAGCCGGTATAACCCATCGCGGCACGTAGACCCCCGATCAACTGATGCACGATAGCGCGCAACGGTCCTTTATAGGGCACGCGGCCTTCGATACCTTCGGGCACGAGCTTTTCGATTTCGCTGCCTTCTTGGAAATAGCGATCGGACGAGCCCTGACGCTGCGACATCGCGCCGAGCGAACCCATGCCACGATACGATTTATACGAGCGGCCCTGAAACAATTCGACTTCCCCAGGTGCTTCCTCGGTGCCGGCAAATAACCCGCCCAACATCACGGCATGCGCGCCGGCGACCAGCGCCTTGGCGAAATCGCCGGAGTAGCGGATCCCGCCATCGGCGATCAACGGCACGCCGGATTTTTGCAATGCCGCCGCCACTTCCGATACCGCGGTGATCTGCGGTACGCCGACGCCGGTAACGATACGGGTGGTACAAATAGAACCCGGACCTATTCCCACCTTGACGGCATCGACGCCGGCTTCGACCAAGTCGGTCGCGGCCGCCGCCGTCGCGATATTGCCGCCGATTACCTGCGCATCCGGGTATTGCTGTTTGATAAAGCGCACGATGTCCAACACGCCTTGAGAATGCCCATGCGCGGTGTCGACGACGATCACGTCAACGCCGGCCGCGACCAACGCCGCCACGCGTTCATGCGTGCCAGGACCGGTGCCGACCGCGGCGCCCACACGCAGCCGCTGATCCGCGTCCTTACACGCATTGGGGAATTCGTCCGCCTTCTGAATATCCTTTACCGTGATCAAACCCTTCAGTGCGAATTTGTCATTCACGACCAGCACCTTCTCGATGCGGTGCTTGTGCAGTAATGCGATGACTTCGGCTTTATCCGCATCTTCTTTGACGGTGATGAGGCGCGCTTGCGGCGTCATGACGGCGCGCACGGGGTGATCAAAATGCGTTTCGAAGCGCAAATCGCGACTGGTGACGATGCCGACCAATTGGCCATTATCAACGACCGGCACGCCCGAAATCCGGCGCGCGCGCGTGAGCGCCAGCACTTCGCCAATACTCATCTCGGGATGCACCGTGATCGGATCGCGAATCACGCCGGCTTCGAATTTTTTAACCTGCCGGACCTGCGCGCCTTGTTCCTCTGGGGTCATATTTTTATGGATGATCCCAATCCCGCCCTCTTGCGCCAACGCAATGGCGAGTCGCGCTTCGGTCACGGTATCCATCGCGGCGGCGACTAACGGCACTTGAAGTTCGATGCCACGCGTTAGCCGCGTTTTGAGTTCAACCTCGCGCGGTAGCACTTGCGAATGGGCCGGAATGAGCAGGACATCATCGAAAGTGAGGCCATCGCCGGCGATTCGCATGGGTCGATCCGTGTCGAGGAGAATGGGGGCGGATTATAGGCGGTCGAGCGCCGTGGGGTAAACGCGAATTCGCAGCGCTTAGCTCGAGGCAAGCGGGGCGTGGCACACGGCGCAGCCTCAGGGTCTAATAGTGCAATGGAACCGATGCCACGCGATATTTTGACGGTGGGCCGCTTAACCCGCGCGGTGCGGACGTTGTTGGAAGGCCATTATGGCGCCGTCTGGATCCAGGGCGAAATCTCCAACCTGGCGCGACCAAGCTCGGGCCACCTCTATTTCTCACTCAAGGACGCCGATGCGCAAGTGCGCTGCGCGATGTTTCGCGTGCGCAATGCAGTACTCAATTTCACGCCCGGCAACGGGGCGCAGGTGGTGCTGTACGCACGAGTTTCGATGTACGAACCCCGCGGCGAATTTCAACTCATTGTCGAACACATGGAAGCCGCGGGTGAAGGCGCATTACGACTTAAGTTCGAGGCCCTAAAACGCAAACTCGCCGCCGAAGGGCTGTTTGATCTGGAACACAAACGCACGGCGCCCGCTTATCCCGCGTGTATCGGCATTATCAGCTCGCCCACGGGCGCCGCGGTTCGCGATATCTTGCAGGTGTTACGGCGACGCAATCCCGCGCTCCACATCGTGCTGTATCCGAGTGCCGTGCAAGGGGCAGCGGCGGCGCCAGAATTAGTTAACATGATTCGTGCCGCCAATCGACGCGCCGAATGCGACGTACTGATCGTGGCCCGTGGCGGCGGGTCGCTGGAAGATCTGTGGGCATTCAATGAAGAAGTCGTGGTGCGCGCGATCTTTGAATCCGACCTGCCGGTGATCGCCGGCGTCGGCCACGAGACCGATCTCACGCTAACCGACTTGGTCGCCGATCTCAGGGCCCCGACGCCATCGGCCGCGGCGGAGCTGGCAGCACCCGACGCACAGGCGCTGCTTGTGCGCATCACCCAATTCGAGCGGCGCGCGACGCACGCCGTGGCCGTGCGCCTGGCGCACTTTCGCCTACGTCAGCAGGCAGCATTACAGCGCTTGGTGCATCCGGGTCGTCGCATCGAAACGCTTTCCCAGCGCCTGGATGAGCTCTCTCGCCGTTTAGCGCAGGTCGTGCAACATCAATTGCATCTTTTAAATTCGCGTGTCGGTCACGCCTATGCGCTGTTGAATGCGACCAATCCGGCGCAGCGCGTGACGCTGCTTGGCGCGCGCGTGACGCGGGCGACTGAGCGACTCCATCACGCCATCGGCAAGCAACAAGATCGTTTGCAGACACGTTTGGCGCTCACCATGCAAACCCTGAATGCGGTGAGCCCCCTCGCGACCTTGGATCGCGGCTACGCCATTGTTACGGATGAGAACGGTCGCATCGCGCGCGACGCGGCAAAAGTTCAGACTGGCGATCCCGTCACGGCGCGTTTAGCATCGGGCGCACTGCGTTGTCGGGTTGAAGAAGTTGATCTGGGATCGCCGCCGCTCGACATCGACGTTCAAGACGCACGATAGCGCAGCCGGTACCACAGCATGCCGAGATATTCATGCAGCGCGGCACGTGCGAGTTCCAGTCCTTCCAACGCCGGCAGGTATTCGAGCGGCGAACTCACACCGACATCGGGCTTGATATAGAAGCCCATCGGGGCCGGCAGCACTTCGAATCCGGCCTGTTCGAACATTCGACGCGAACGCGGCATGTGCATGGCATTAGTCACCAGGATGATGCGCTTGGCGGCGACGAGTTTACGCGTATCGCTCGCGTTTTCCGCGGTATTACGGCTGCCCGCTTCAATCCACATGACCGGCGTTTTAAATCCCTTCGACATCACCTCGTACATTAACAAGCCTTCGGTCGCGCCCGTGCCGAAAACATCGCCCCCAACGAGCGCAATCGGCAGATCTAAATGCTGATGTAGATAGGCGCCGTAGCGCAGGCGTTCGAGCGTGCGCCTGTTAACGGTATCGGCGCCGCGATACTCGGGTGCGCGCGAATAAACGCCTCCCGATAGCACCACAATCGCTTCGGCCCCTTGCGCGCCGGCGGCGACGTTGAACGGTGGGGTCTGTTCCAAGGGCTCCGCGATTAAAACGCTGATCTTTGGCACCATTAGAATCAGAATCGAGACCACGGCGAAGATCATCGCACTCGAACTGAAACGCGGCATGCGATGACGCAGCGCGTAGGCGATCAGCGCCAGCAGCACATTACCGGTGGGTGGTAACAGCAGGTCCTTAACGAAGTAGATCAGCGCAATATCCATGGGCTGGGCATTTCGTCCGAGTGCGCGCAGTCACTCAACCACGAAGTGGATTAGGAAATGTTCTCCCCAGCGGCCTGTCGATCGGCGTGATACGAGGAACGCACCAGCGGTCCACTCGCGATATTCGTAAAGCCCAGACCGCGCGCAAACCGACCGAGCTCGGCGAATTCGTCGGGTGTGACAAAGCGCGCCACCGGCAGATGGGCGCGACTCGGTTGTAGATATTGTCCGATCGTCACCCTATCGCAATCATGCGTCCGCAGGTCGCGGAGCACAGCGTGCACTTCACTCATCTCTTCACCAAGACCGAGCATTACGCCCGATTTGGTCGGCACCGCGGGCGCCTGCGCCTTAAACGCGCGGATTAGATCAAGCGACCACGCATAGTCGGCGCCCGGCCGGACCTGGCGATAAAGTCGGGGGACGGTTTCTAAGTTGTGATTGAATACATCGGGTGGCGCGACCAACAACGCGGCGAGCGCGGGCTCCAGGCGCCCGCGAAAATCCGGCACGAGAATTTCGATTTGAATTTTGGGTTGAGCCTCACGCACGGCGCGCACGCACGCCGCGAAATGGCTGGCGCCGCCGTCGCGTAAATCATCGCGATCGACCGAGGTAATCACCACATAGCGCAAATCCATCAAGCGTACGGCCTCAGCCAGATGCGCGGGCTCGTGTGCATCCAGCGGCAAGGGCCGGCCATGCGCCACATCGCAAAACGGGCAACGCCGCGTGCACAACGCGCCCATGATCATGAAGGTCGCCGTGCCCTTCGAAAAACACTCGCCAAGATTAGGACATGCGGCTTCTTCGCATACCGTGTGTAAATCATGTGCGCGTAACAGCTGCTTCAATGCGACGACTTTAGGATCGGTCGGCGCTTTGGCTTTGATCCATGCGGGTTTGCGCGGCAACGGACCGATGGTCGGTTCGACCTTGATCGGAATTTTAGCGACCTTCGAACTGCCACGTTGGGCACGCGCGATGCTGGGAGTGGTTAAATCACTGCTCATACTGAACGGCGCTACTCAGAAAGGTAAGGCATTATCGGCCGCGGGTGAAACTTTCGCACCCGGTGCATAGAGCGCGTGCTGTAGTGCCCCTTCCAGACGGTCCATGACCGTCGACAGGTCGCAGACCGCGCCGAGCGCGGCCATGCTCGTCACTTTCAACCCCGCGTAACCACAGGGATTAATGCGCGTAAACGGCGCGAGATCAGGCTCGACATTCAGCGCGAGCCCGTGATAGCTGAAGCCATGGCGGATGCGTAAGCCCAAAGCCGCGATTTTTTCGCCATCGACGTACACGCCGGGCGCACCAGGGCGTCGTTCGCCACTGACGGCATAAGTCGCGAGCGTCGCGATCACTGCCGCTTCCAGGCGCCGCACCAATTCACGCGGCCCAAGATCGAGGCGCTTCAGATCCAACAGCACATACGCGATCAACTGGCCCGGTGCGTGATAAGTCACTTGGCCACCGCGATCCGTCGCGATCACCGGAATTGTGCCGGGATCTAACAAATGGGCGCGCGAGCCGGCTAAACCTAAGGTAAATACCGGCGGGTGTTCGAGCAACCAAAACTCGTCGGCGGTCGCCGCCGTGCGCGCATCGACAAACGTCCGCATGTCCTGCCACACAGCGGCATACGCGCGACATCCGAGTCGTCGCACGAGCGCGGTCATAACACCATCAGAATGCGCGTATGCGTGCTTAATTCGCGATACAGCCGGTCCAATTGGGCTTGGCTGTCGACCTCGACGGTCACCGTCAACGACAAATATTTGCCTTGCCTGCTGGGACGAGATTCCACCGCCCCTTCGCCTAACTCGCGGACATGGCGCAACACAATCTCTATCACCAGCTCAGCAAAATCATCTGCCGCATGGCCCATGACTTTGATCGGAAAAGCGGAGGGAAAGGTAAGTAGGGACGATTCGGTTTCTAACATGGGCGACGGAGTTGCCAATTAGTACAAGCACTTTCAGGAATACTTGTGATGGATTCAGGCTAGGCGCGCGACCTTTGAGAAGCGCAGTTTACACGTAGTGAATGAGCACCGGAAAAGATCGCGGAACAACGTATGAACGCGCCACGAGCATTATTGGCGTCTTTGGAATTTTGAGCAGGTGAAACAAGATTGATCGCGGCTAAAACCCAAACGCCGGACTGCTATCGCGTTTTCCTGCCCCCTCACCCCGGCCCTCTCCCGCGAGGAGAGGGCGTTGCGATCGCGTGATCTTTCCCCTCTCCCCTTGCGGGAGAGGGTTAGGGTGAGGGGTTTCGGAGCTCGAGACCCACACCCACTTCAATCTCAAAAGCGCTCATTTTCGAGATGACTTCCAGTGCGTCGTTCCGCGATAAACTTCAAGGAATCGCGACGCCGTCAAACCGCGAGACCAGGCGCGAGAAGGACTAATAGCAGGGCTATTGCGACGCCCGGCAACGCCGTCTCGCGGTTCGAGGGCAAGCGACCATATATTCAGTTATGGGGAAGGTTCATTGCGGAACACCACACTGGTCAGCGCCTGATGACTCGGACTAGCGGCGAATTATTGCGAAACGCCGCCAGCACGATGTAATCGAAGCGCGTGGTCAGTGCAAGCGCCGCTTCCGCCGCGGCTACGGCCTGCCGTTCGAGCGTGGCATCGTCCACCATATTGATCACGGGGATCACCCGCGCCTCGCCGACACCGCGGAGCGCGCCCGCGGGGCTCGCGAGTAAGCGTCCGAGATGGATCGGCTCTAGACGCGCGCCGAGCGCAAGATCCGCCACTTCAGCGACGCGCTCGGGCCGATGCGCGATGCGATCGGTCAACGGTTCCCCGATCGCGCGCGCCGAACAGAGCGCGATGACGGTATCGGTCTCCGGCGGAATCACCGGTTCGTGCGATCCGGGGGCTTTGAGGATGCGGTTGCGCGCACCATCGGCCTTGACCAAACACAGCTCGAACGCGGCCGCGCGGCGTAGCGATCGCAGTTCGCCGAAAGTAACGCCCAGATACCGACCCGGCAGCTCGCACGGTTTCGCGAAGGCGACCACACGCTGATGCTTACTTAACGCCACGACCTCCGCCGCTAACACCGGGCCGTCAGCGACCACGCTGTACGCCGCCATCTCGCGCGGAAAGCGTTCAATGTGTGCCGTGGCGGTGATGCCGACGGTACCGGGATAGAGTGCCGCGAGATGGTAGATAACGCTTTTTTTCCCACCCGCGCCGACACACGCCACGAGACCGTTGCTCGCCCCGAGCAATTCGATTAATTCGGGCGCCGCCGGCGCATTTTTTAACATTTTGAATGGCGCCTAAATCACTCGCTTAAACTGGTAAGCAGAACTGGTATTGCTAGAATGCATGTGGGGAATATAACTTGTCGGTCATCGCGACAAACCACGGTCGCTGTATAAATCGTATAAAGGTCGACCGAATGAATGACATGCTATTCGGGCTGTTCTATCTCTTCGCCATCACGGTGCTAGTCCTTCACTTCACCGGTTGGTTGGCCGATCGGAATATGGAATGGCTGGTCTTTATCGTGGCCGCGTTGGTGTTCCCAGTCGTGCTGTTTCTATAGCTTCCAACCTACTCAGCGCTTAGCAGTTGCGGTCGCATCGCGGTGCGGAGTTGCCCGCTCCCTTCAACTAACACGCCATCCTCTACCGTAAAGTGGACGACATAAAGGGCTCCCGGCGGCAGTAACGGTCCAGCAATCTGCGCGATCGTCCGTCTCGGCAGCATATACGTTAGTAAATCCTCAAGTCCGGGGTTGTGCCCAATCAGCAACAACGCACCGCGGCGTATCGGTTCGAGGGTCGCCACCAACGCCGGCCAGTCGGCTAAATACAATCCGGCCGTAACCTCGACCTGCGGTGCATCGGCCCAGCAGTCGAGGACTAACTCGGCCGTTTGCCGGGTGCGCAGCGCCGGCGAACACAGCACCTGGGTGATGCTTAGCGACCGCTGACGTAACCACCTCCCCATGGCGCGCGCATCATCGCAACCGCCGGGCGTAAGGGCGCGCTCGAAATCGCGCGCTCGCGCCGGATCCTCCGCTGTGGCGTGGCGCATGATAATGGCAGTAGAGCTTGCGGTCCGGTCCAAGCGTATTGCTCCGTTGCGTCATCGATTCAGCGGGCGCCGCGCGGTCTATATACCGTAAATCCGTCGCGACCGCATGGCTTGTGGTTCCGGTACGGCCGCCACCAGAGTAAGATCGCCCGCCAATCCAGTGTCAAACGTTAGTCGATGCAACGCGCCACCATTCAACTCCTGCGCTCGGTACCGATCTTCAGCAGCCTTACCGATGACGAATTGAAACGCGTCATCGATTCGCCGGCTAATGGGATCGTGGAAGCCCAGCCGCTCGATCCGATCGTCGAAGAAAACGAGGTCGGAACTTGTATGTATATCGTACTCGACGGTGCTGTTGATGTTCGGATCAAGGCCATTGATGGCCGCGAAATTACCATTGCCACGCTAAAGACCGGTGAGTTCTTCGGCGAACAGGCGCTGCTCCCCGGTTCGAGCGGCCGGCGCAATGCCACCGTGCGGGCACTGCAAAAATGCCGTTTGTTCAAGATTTCGAAGACCGATGTCACGCTCGGCATGACCGCTGCTGACGACCTCGGCATCGTGGATTTTGAGAACGTGGACGCCGAAGAGCGCGTCCGCATGATGCTCCGCAGCGTGCGGTTGTTCCGCTCGTTATCGAGTCGCGATTTGGATCACGTTGGCGAGTGGACCGAAGTCGTCCGGTTTAAGGCCGGCGATATCATCGTCCGCGAAGCTGAAGATGGGGACTTCATGTATGTCGTCCTCGATGGCACGGTCGAAGTCTTCGTGACCGATGACGACGGTAAAATCATGGTGCTTTCCGAGCTCACGCGCGGCCACTATTTTGGTGAACAAGCGCTGTTGCCGACTGGCACCGGGAAACGCAACGCGAATGTTCGCGCGAATGAGGACGCAACGCTTATCCGAGTCGCCAAGCGCTTTTTCCAGTTGATCATCAATCATGACAACAAGCTCATGCTCGCGTTGAAGGCGGTGGGCGAAGCGCAAAAGAAAAAAATCGCGAACGCAATCGGCCCCTCGAAAGATCGTTAAACCGCGCGGCCGCGCGCGGCGATTTGAGACCGGTTCCACTTTTGCTCATGAATGCACTCGAACTTCGCGCGCTCACCAAAATCTACGGTAACGGCAAACAAGCACTCGCTGGCGTCGATCTGACGGTTGGGGAAGGCGAGTTCTTTGCCTTGTTGGGTCCGAATGGCGCCGGTAAATCGACGATCATCGGCGTGGTCACGTCGCTCGTCACGAAAACCAGCGGTCAAGTACGCATCTTCGATACCGATATCGATGCCAATTTCGCGCGCGCCAAGTCCTATCTTGGAGTTGTCCCGCAAGAGTTTAATTTTTCGCAGTTCGAAACGGTGTGGGAAATCGTAACGAATCAGGCCGGATTCTATGGCCTGGAGCCGCGGCTCGCCGCAGTACGCGCTGAAAAATATTTGCGGCAATTGGATTTATGGGACCAACGGCAGGACCGATCACGAACGCTTTCCGGCGGCATGAAACGCCGCTTGATGATCGCGCGCGCGCTCCTCCATCAACCGCGACTCTTGATTCTTGACGAGCCCACGGCCGGGGTTGATATCGAAGTCAGGCGGTCGATGTGGGACTTCTTGGCGGATCTCAATCGGGAGGGAACCACCGTCATCCTAACCACTCACTATTTGGAGGAAGCGGAACGCCTGTGCCGCAATATCGCGATCATCGATGACGGGCGCATTATCGAAAATACAAGCATGAAAGATTTGTTGGCGACGCTGCATACCGAAACCTTCGTGCTCGATCTGGCCGATCCGCTCACCACCCCGCCACACACCGCGGAATTTCAATTTAGCCTGCTGGATAGCACAACCCTGGAAGCGCGCGTCAACAGGATGCGCTCGATCAATCAATTATTCGAGTTCCTGTCGCAGCGTGAGATCCGTGTCTTGAGCATGCGGAACAAGTCCAACCGCCTCGAGGAACTATTCGTCAATCTCGTGCAGGAAAACGGCCAACTCAAGGTTCTAGATCACGTATGAAGGCTAATCTTCCCGCCCCCGCTGGCAGTCATTGGATGGCCTTTGCGACCATCGTCAATAAAGAAGTGAATCGCTTCATGCGCATTTGGCTACAGACCATTCTACCGCCCGCGATCACGATGGCTTTGTACTTCGTTATTTTCGGCAATTTAATCGGACCGCGGATTGGCAAAATGCACGGCTTCAACTACATGCAATATATCGCGCCGGGGATCATCATGATGGCGGTGATCACGAATGCGTACGCGAATGTCGTGTCATCGCTATTCGGCGCCAAATTCCAGCGCCACATCGAGGAAATCTTGGTGGCGCCGATCCCTGATATTCTAATCGTGGGCGGCTTTGTCGCCGGTGGCGTGGCGCGCGGGATCATCGTGGGCGCGGCGGTCACCTTGGTCGCGCTATTCTTCACCGATTTGCAGGTGCATTCGTACGCAGTGACGATTTCGGTAGTGATCCTCACCGCCGTACTATTTTCACTGGCCGGCTATATCAACGCATTATTCGCCAAAAAATTTGATGACATTTCGATCGTGCCGACGTTTATATTGACCCCGCTGACCTATTTGGGCGGTGTATTTTATTCGATCGATCTGCTGCCAGAGTTCTGGCAGCGCGTGTCCTTAGGCAATCCGATTCTGTATATGGTAAACGCCTTCCGCTACGGCGTGCTGGGCGTAAGCGATATCGATCTCACTACCGCGTTCGCGGTAATTCTGCTCTTTATCGTGGCGCTGTTCGGGATAAGTCTGGAGTTGATGCGGCGCGGTACTGGACTGCGCTCCTAAGCACTTGGCCGACTTATTCGCTGGCGCGCATTGAGCGGCGCAACGGTCACGAGCATGGCGCGCTTATACTGGGTGTAATGACTCGTTACGCGCCGGAATACCGGACCGGGCGCGGCGGCGCCGAGTGCGCACCCATCGATGCTCGCCACCGGCACTAAATCACGCGTCGAACTCGTGAGCCATACTTCGTCGGCCGCGAGAAGTTCGTCTTTGGATATTGCCGTCTCAAGCACTTCATCGGCTGACCCTTTAAGCGCTGTAACGAGCACATCACGCGTCACGCCGGGCAGGATATAGCACGAGTGCGGCGGCGTTTTGATCCGGCCATCGGCGATCACAAAGACATTGCTCGCCGCCCCCTCGGTTAGCCATCCATCACGAATTAATAGCGCTTCGTAAGCCCCAGCGGCTTGCGCCGCCGACCGAAACATCACATTGGGTAACAACGACACGGCCTTTATGTCGCAACGCGCCCAGCGAATGTCGGCTAGCGTGATGGTCGCGACCGGCAGCGGTGCCGGCGTCGACGTTAGTGGCGAGACCATGGCAAACACCGTGGGCGTGGGGTCAATCGGCGCAGCGTGATTACGCGGTGCAGGGCCGCGCGTTACTTGAATGTATAGCGAGATTTCACTCGGTGGATTCGCCGTGACGACCGCACTAACCAACGCACGCCATTGCGGTATTGTGTGCGGATTCGGCAATGCAATCGCATCTAAACTGCGCGCGAGACGCGTCAGGTGCTCATCCAAGCGAAACGGCCGATCATCGAAGATGGGGATGACTTCGTAGACACCGTCGCCAAAGATAAAACCACGGTCGAGAACCGAGATTCGGGCGGTGGCAAGGGGCAGCAATTCGCCGTTTAAATAGCAAATCGACACGGGCTTATTCGAAACGCAATTTAACCGCGTCGATGGCGCGCGAATACCACGACCCCTCGCCGACCGCGCGCTGCGCCAGCAACGGGACTCGTCGTACTTCATTCCCGTCATAACGCACGATCAACTCGCCCACTTTTTGATCCAGCTGGAGTGGCGCGAGCAGCGGCTTCTGCATTTCAGCGACCGTGGTCACGCTACCTGCTTTCCCGCGCGGCACGGCGACGCTGAGCGCCGCGGCAACGCCTACCGCGACCGTTGCGCTATCGCCCTTCCAGACTTTGTTCGTCGCGACCGTCGCACCAGCCTTGTACAGCTGCTTGTTTTCGAAAAAGCGAAACCCGTAGTTGAGCAGATTTTCACTCGCCTGGGTCCGTGCGCGATCCGATTCGGCGCCCAACACCACGGAAATAAGCCGCATGCCGTCGCGTACCGCCGAGGCCACCAGGCAGAAGCCAGCGGCCTCGGTATGGCCGGTCTTGATCCCGTCGGCGGTCGGGTCGCGACGCAGCAGGCCGTTGCGATTGGGCTGCCGGATCCCGTTGTAGGTGTATTCGCGTTCACTAAAGATTTTGTAAGTCTCGGGAAAGTCCGCGATCAACGCCCGCGCGAGCACACTCAAGTCGCGCGCGGTGCTGTAGGTGTTCGGACTCGGCAAACCCGTGCTGCTCGCAAAGTGACTCGCCTTCATACCGAGCCGCTTGGCGTGCTGACTCATCACGATCGTAAAGGTTTCTTCGGATCCCGAGACATGCTCGGCGAGCGCCACGCTCGCGTCATTGCCGGATTGAATGATGTCACCGTGCAGTAATTGATCGACCGACACCGGTTCATTGACTTTGATGAACATGCGCGAGCCTTCTTGCTTCCATGCGTGTTCGCTGACCATCGTTTGATCGGTGAGCTTAATGAGCCCCTTGCGTATGGCATCGGCCACCGTATACACGGTCATGATCTTGCTCAAGCTCGCGGGTTCGGCGCGCGTGTCGGCATTATTCTCGGCCAACGCCTGCCCGCTTTGAAAGTCGATCAGGATATAGCTTTTGACCGGCAATTGCGGCGCGTCGGGAATGCCGGCGAAGCCGGCGGCAGACGCCGCAAGCCACGGGCCCAGCGTCAACCCGAGCACGACAACACGGTGGGGCCACACCCTTCGCCGCCGGCCAGAATATTGCGATCCGTCAGTTGGTAACAAGCTGATGCTCCGTGATCCCTAATTCTTGTAACGCTAGCACTACACTATCGGCATGCGCCACATCGCGAATCGGCCCGACTTGAACTTTGAATAAATGTTTCGCGTCCTCATGGATGTGCAAATCGGGTCCAAACGTATTGACTAGGCGCGCCTGCAGGCGTTCAGCATTAGCACGCTCGCCAAAGGCGCCAACTTGAAGGTACATCGATACCGTGGGCGGCGCGAGCGGCTCGGCGCCATTTTCTATTACCTGGATGGGAACAGACGCCGGCGAGCTCAGCGCACGAACTTCCACAAACGCGGTGCCCGGTTTCACCACGTCCAGTTTTAATGCCGCGGCATACGATAAATCGATAATTCGGTTGTCTTTGAACGGCCCGCGATCGTTGACTCGAACTTTGACTGAACGATTATTTTCGAGATTGGTTACTTGGACCCAAGTTGGTAGCGGCAGCACTTTGTGCGCGGCAGTCATCCGATACATGTCGTACGCCTCACGGGTCGACGTTAGCTCACCGTGGAAATCGGGTCCGTACCAGGAGGCGATTCCGCGTTCGACATAGCCGGTGGCGGACTTCATCGGAAAATAGCGCTTGCCCAGCGCGTCATAAAATGCCGGATTACCATACTGACTTAGCGGCTCAGACGTGGAATCCGAGTTTGCGGGCGGCGCGCTTGGTTCGGACTCGACCACTACCGGTGACTCGGCCTGACGCCCAAACAATCCACAGCCACTACCAACACATATCACCGTGAACAGCGCGCTGCGCATTATCCACGCTCCGGCCCAACGGCGTAACCTCGGCATTATTGCGTTTTCTGCGTGTGCATGTCCCGAATGGCCTCCGCCAGTTGATACACGGCTAGCGCGTACTTCGGACTATGGTTATAGCGCGTAATCACGTAAAAATTATTCAGCGCAAACCAATATTCATTACCCTCGGCCCCCGCATAGGCCAGTAACACAGCGGGCGCATTCGGCGCGACCGTACTTCGGGGCGACGAGCCGGCACTCGCGTACTCGGCGATGGTTTGTTTAAGTTCGACCTTGGTACTCGAGTTGTTCTCATTCCAATTCGAGGGTTCCGCGACCATCGTAACCGGTTCAGCCGCACGCCAACCGTGTGCATGTAAGTAGCTCGCGACGCTACCGATCGCATCCACCGGGTTGCGCCAAATATCGCGGTGCCCGTCGTGATCGAAATCAACCGCAAATCTCAGAAAACTACTGGGCATGAATTGCGGGAAGCCCATCGCCCCGGCATAGGAACCACGGGGCGTTACCGGATCCAATTGTTCGGCGCGCGTTAGCAGCAGAAATTGTTCAAGTTCAGATCGAAAAAAGGCGCCGCGCGCCGGGAAATGAAAAGCCAGCGTGCCCAGCGCGTCGAGCACGCGATAGTTACCCATATTGCGACCGTAAAACGTTTCCACTCCAATAATAGCCACCACGATTTCGGGCGGCACTCCATATTGTGTGGAGACATCGTCAAGCGCGGTGGCGTAGGTATTCCAGAATTCAACGCCGGCCCGTATTCGCTCGGCGGATAAAAACAGCGGACGGTACTGAGACCACGGTTTGGATTCGGCGGGTCGCGCCATGGTGGCAAGCACACTGTCGAGTTTGACCGCCAGATTTAGAACGTTTTTAACGGCGGTCGCATCAAACCCATGTTTGTGCTCCATCTCTAGCGCGAACAATTCGACTTGTTGCGCATCAAGGCCCGCCGCCCTTATCGGCAACGCGAACAATGTCGCGAAAAGCAGCACGAGCAAATGTGCGGCGCGGCGATTTTGAAAGCGCTGCTGGCGGCGCGTCACGTCAAAGTCCAATTTTGATGCACGGCGTTTCCACCGCGCGTGATGCATGGGGATGCAATGGATACTGGCGCGTTCCGTGTATTACACATTGGCACCGCTACGATTTTACAATAAAGCGCCGATGCGTTTGAATCGACATCAACACGCCGAATCCTGTCAACAACGTAACCACCGAGGTGCCGCCATAACTGACTAACGGTAGCGGCACACCGACCACGGGCAATTGCCCGGTGACCATTCCCATATTGACGAAGATATAAACGAAAAACGTAAAGGTGAGACTGGCGGCGACCAAGCGACCAAAGTTATCTTGCGCATTAAGCGCGATGCTAAAACCGCGAACCAGGACCAGCGAGTAGGCTGCGAGCAACACCAAAACTCCGATCAGTCCAAACTCCTCGCAATACACCGCAAAAATAAAGTCGGTCGCGCGTTCCGGCAGAAATTCCAGATGCGATTGCGTGCCGTTGAGCCACCCCTTACCGGACACGCCGCCCGAGCCGACGGCTATCGTGGCCTGAATAATATGGTAGCCCGTGCCCAGCGGATCCTTGGTGGGATCGAGTAAGGTTTCAATCCGTTGTCGTTGGTAATCATGCATGGAATACCACGCGATGGGCGCAAGCACGACCGCAACGGCGAGCGCGACCCCAATCCAGCGCCACGACAACCCGGCGAAAAACAGCACTAACAATCCCGCCGTCATGACCAAGATCGCGGTGCCCAAATCCGGTTGTTCGGCGATGAGCGCGGTAGGCGCGCCGATCACGACCAACACGATCATCACCGTGGAGAGTTTGGGCGGCAGAATTTTATCGCTCATGAACCAGGCCACCGTCAGCGGGACCGCGATTTTCATGATTTCGGATGGTTGAAAGCGGAATGCCCCAAACTCCAACCAGCGATGAGCGCCACGGCCAGTGCCGACCAGGAATGCCGCAAAGAGCAGTGCGAGCCCAATGCAGTAGAGCAGCGGCGCCCAGCGCGCCAGCCGCGCTGGAGTGAATTG
This sequence comes from Gammaproteobacteria bacterium, assembly GCA_016191285.1. Classification (GTDB taxonomy): domain Bacteria; phylum Pseudomonadota; class Gammaproteobacteria; genus CAIKBL01. Next base: position 21,838 of record JACPPA010000029.1, on the reverse strand, counting down.
CGCGATCGAACACATCGCGACCAATCCCAACAACATGCGCAGCGCCTGTCGCATCACGGTCTCCAGCGATTCGCTGGAGGCGCTGTAGAGCACCACCAGTCCGACCGCGCAGATCACCAACACCCCACCGAGTAGCGGGCCATCGATGTGGATCCGGGTCAGAAGATCTTGTTCGCTAGCCGTTCGCATTGGGTGCCGGTGGCATGGAGTCAAGATAGAGATCGAACAGCTGACGCGCGATCGGCGCGGCAGCATGACTACCGCTTTCACCGTTCTCGATGACAATACCGAGCGCGATACGCGGATGATCGAGCGGTGCAAACGCGATGAACAGCGCGTGATCGCGCAAATGTTTCACGACGTTTTCATTTTTGACGGTTTTATCCTGCGCGATGCCGAACAACTGTGCAGTACCAGTTTTACCGGCATATTGGTAGCTCGCGCCGACCCCCGTCGCCTGCGCGGTGCCGCGCGCGCCTTGCACGACTTCATGCATGCCGTCGATCGCGATTTGCCAGGTACTCGAGTCGATACTCGCGGCGCGCGTTCTCGCAATCCGTTCCGGTTCCGAATGGACATTCGTCAGGGGATCGCTGAAATAATCGGTGAGGTGGGGCGCGACGACTTCGCCGCGATTCGCAAACACCGTCGCCATTTTTGCCAGCTGCATCGGCGTCGCCAACATGAACCCCTGACCGATTCCGTTGATCAACGTTTCACCCGGAAACCATGGCAGTTTGCGGGTTCGCCGTTTCCATTCGCGCGACGGCAAGATGCCCGTTAATTCACCCGGCAGATCAACACCGGTGCGCTGTCCCAAACTAAAATTGGCGAGCATGTCGTGCATGCGATCGATACCGAGATCTTTCGCCAACGTGTAGAAATAGACATCGCAGGATTCGGCGATCGCGCGCGATAGATCGACTGAGCCGTGACCGGCCTTCTGCCAACAGCGGTATTTGTGGATTTGCCCAGGCAGGCGGATCCAACCCGGGCACCAAGTACGATCGCTCGGGAGCCGGATCTTGTACTCCAAACCCGCAATCGCCATCGCGGGTTTAATGGTCGATCCCGGTGGATAAAGGCCTTGAAGCACGCGATTGAACAACGGCCGATCCGGTGAATCGCGTAATGCCGCATACAGCTTGGCACTGATACCATTTACAAACTCATTCGGGTCGAAGGCGGGATTGCTGACAAAGGCGAGTACCGCGCCGGTGGCCGGCTCAATCGCGACAATGGCGCCTTTATTGCCGGCCAAGGCCTCGATAGCAGCCGCTTGTAACGTGCTGTCGAGCGTGAGATGGACGTCCTTGCCGGGAATCGGCGGCGTGCGCTCCACCACGCGGAGAATGCGCCCCTGCGCATTCACTTCGACGCGTTGATAACCGACCGTGCCATGTAAAACCTCTTCCTGTCCCTTTTCGATGCCTTCCTTCCCGATATGGGTTGTTCCGCTGTAGCTGCCGGCGTCGATACGATTCAATTCCTCCAGATTGATGCGTCCGACATAACCAACGGCATGGACCATTTGCGAGCCGAGCGGATAGTAGCGAGTCAACCGTCCTGCAATTTCGAAACCGGCGAAACGATGTCGATTCACCGCGAAAATCGCGACCTCCTCGGTGGTCAAATTGCTTTTTAACGTAATCGTATCGAAGCGGCGCTTTTGCTTTAAATCGGTATGGAAACGTTCAATTTGATCGGATTCAAGCGTCATGAGTTGCCGAATGCCGGCGATGCTCTGCTCCAGATCGGCGACGCGTTCCGGTACCACCTCGAGCGCGAAACTGGGCCGATTGCCCGCGACCAGCACCCCATCGCGGCTGTAAATGAGACCGCGAATCGGCGGCAACGGCACGACTTTTAACCGATTCTCCTGCGACAGAGTCGTATAAAGATCGTGATGAAATACTTGCAGGTAAACCAACCGCAACACCAACGTACACGCCATTATTAATGTACCGACGCCGGCGATCCAAAATCGCCGGAGGAAGATCTCGAATTCGGCGCCGTTCGATTTACGTCCTAAGGGCAATTTAAAAAGCGGCACGGGTTATTCGCTGAGCGGGCTGATGGTGAATTGTTTTACGGCGGTGAAGGCTACGACTAATGGGCCGCGACACGTACCGTCCGCCGTCTGAGATCGCGCAATACGATAAATATCCATGGCCACAGTAGCGCGCTCGTGCACGCGCCGAGCAAATAGGAAATCGCGTAATGTCGCGACCCGAGGAGGTTATAGACCACTAGCATCCACCCCAGATAAATGAAAATCAACGAGCCAACGAAGAGCGACTGCTGGAACAATGGAAAGACGCGAATGCGTTGATGGTATAAAAGCGCCACATAGGCGACAAACGCCAGGCCTAGGGCGTTCTGCCCGAGCAGCGTGCCTTGCATCACATCGAGGAGTATGCCAATTGTCCACGCCGTCAACACGCCAACGCGTTCGGGAATGGCAAGACACCAATAGATAATCACCAAAGCGACCCATGCCGGTCGCCAATCGCGCACGCTATCGGGGAGCGGGACGCTAGCTAAAATAAAGGCGACGATCACGGAAAAGATCACGGCGAAGACCCCCCTCCACGAACTGGTGGCCATGATCACGCGTGCCCGCTCCGCGTCATTGCACGGTCGCCGTAGCTGGGGCAATGGCCTCGTTCGGTTGCGCACGCGGCCACACCAACAATACTTCGCGCGCACGACCGATGTGGGCGCTGGGTTTAAGCACAATGTGCGCGAAGGGTTCGCTGGGATCATTTTCCGCGCGCACCACTTCGCCGACGGGGTAGCCGCTTGGGAAACGACGGTCAAGGCCCGAGGTGACGACCAAGTCGCCGACATTGATGTCAGCATTGTTCGGAACAAAGCTCAAGGTTAGCTCATCATTGTTGTCACCACCCATGGCAACGGCGCGGATCCCATTGCGATTGATGATCACGGGTAACGCATGGCGGGCATCGGTGATCAAAATCACCGTGCTCGACAGGGGGTTTACTTGGATTATTTGACCGAGGATGCCGTGGGCGTCCGCGATCGGCTGACCGACATACACGTGTTGTCGACTGCCTTTGTTGATGACTAATTGGCGCATGACGGCGCTGGTCTCGATCGCCAGAATATCGGCCGCCACCACTTCTTCGCCGCGCTCGACACTGGAATCGAGCAACGCACGCAGACGACGGTTTTCGCTTTCCAACGCGGCGAATTTTTGTACGCGGCTGCGGAGCAGTAAATTCTCCTCGCGTAAGGTGGTGTTGTCCTGCGCCAATCCATTGCGGGTCGCGAACGAATCGGCTACTGAATCGACAAACCGAACCGGTAACGTCACGGCATATTGCACCGGGTACAGCGCGACCGACAACACCGCGCGGATCGCCGCCAAATGGGTGTGCCGGTTATCGACGGAGATCAACAGAAACGATAGCACCAAGCACGTAATGAAGCGCGCACTCGGCGAAGGCGCATCGATGAATAGCGGTTTAATGGCTCGGCTCCCGGCGCTCGCAAAGGTGAAGTTAGACCGGCAACGTAGACTAAAGTTATTGCGCGCTATTCCAGCGCCAGCACCTCCGGTCCGTATTCTTCGATCATCTCGAGTACTCGCCCACCGCCGCGCGCCACACACGTTAGCGGATCGTCCGCCACAATGACCGGCAGCCCGGTTTCTTCCATTAACAGGCGATCGAGATCGCGCAGCAATGCGCCACCGCCAGTCAGCACCATGCCCCGTTCGGCAACGTCGGAGCCCAGCTCAGGCGGCGTTTTCTCCAACGCGGTCTTCACCGCTTGCACGATTCCCGCTAGCGGTTCTTGCAGCGCTTCGAGAATTTCATTGCTGTTCAACGTGAAACTGCGCGGCAGTCCCTCCGCGAGATTTCGACCCTTGATTTCGATCTCGCGCATTTCGTTGCTTGGATAGGCGCAACCGATTTCATGTTTGATTCGTTCGGCCGTCGCATCGCCGATCAAACTGCCGTAATTGCGCCGGACATAATTAACAATGGCGTCGTCAAAGCGATCGCCGCCGACGCGGACAGAGTCCGAGTACACGATGCCGTTCAGCGAGATGATCGCGACCTCGGTGGTGCCGCCGCCAATATCCAGCACCATGGAACCGCGCGCATCGCTCACCGGCATGCCAGCCCCAATCGCCGCCGACATGGGTTCCTCGATCAAATGAACTTCGCGCGCCCCAGCGCCTTCTGCCGATTCGCGGATCGCGCGGCGCTCTACCTGGGTCGATCCGCAAGGCACACAGACCAATACGCGCGGGCTTGGTTTAAACATCGAGTTGCCGTGCACTTTCCGAATGAAGTGCTGGAGCATCTTTTCAGTGATTGTGAAATTCGCGATTACACCATCTTTAAGCGGCCGGATGGCTTCGATATGGCCCGGCGTGCGGCCTAGCATGCGCTTGGCTTCGATCCCCACAGCCGCGATTTGTTGCGAGCCACTGTCCTTGCCGCGGCGAATTGCGACCACCGATGGCTCGTTCAATACAATGCCTTTACCACGAACAAAAATGAGGGTGTTGGCGGTCCCGAGATCGATCGAGAGATCGTTCGAAAATACGCCTCTCAACAATTTGAACATTTAAACGTCCTCTGCACTGCACGCTTCGCGCCGCAAGCGCGTGCGACGTGAAACGAGGAGAATGGTGGCCCGCGGATCGGAATTGATCGTGATAAACTTTGTGCGCATTACGTGCTCGAAATGGCGCGCAAGGCGATTCTTAAAATACTCGCGGGGCGGATAAACTTGGCCGTAATGTAGCAGCGACATGTGCTTTTAAGCAAGCACGGGTCGAAATGCATTTTTCTCTTTTTATTCAACATATAACACTCTCAATAAAATGCTAAACGCAGCTCAAATCGAAGCCCTCTCGCGGCTCGCCAGGATCCAACTCGATGCGCGTGAGACAGCTGCGCTGGTGACACAGCTAGGCGAGATTCTGAACTTGGTCGAGCGCATGAATGCTGTTGCAACCGACGGCGTTGAACCGCTCGCCCACCCGCTCGAAATTGACTCGCGTCGACGTGCGGACGAAATTACCGAACAGGACCAACGCGCGAACCTGCAACACGGCGCGCCAGCGACCGAAGCTGGCTACTACCTCGTACCACGTGTGATCGAATAGACGCATGCGTAGCGTATTTCCGGCCACCCTTAAGGGCCTCGCGGCGGGTCTCGCCCGCGGCGATTTCACTAGCGTCGACCTCACGCAACATTATTTGGCGCGCATCGCGGCACTTGATCCGCGGCTAAATAGTTTTATTTCAGTGTACCCCGAGCGCGCGTTGGCGGCGGCGGCCGGCGCGGACGCCGCGCGTGCGCGTGGCGCGAACGGGCCGCTGCTCGGGATCCCGTACGCGAACAAGGATATTTTTTGCGCGGCTGGCACGCGCACCAGCTGTGCCTCGCGCATGCTGGATTCGTTCATCGCGCCCTACGACGCCACGGTCGTCGAGCGACTAACCGCGGCGGGCATGGTGATGTCGGGCAAGACCAACATGGACGAATTTGCGATGGGCTCGTCGAACGAAACCAGCTACTACGGTCCCACGCGCAACCCGTGGAATTTGGATTGTGTCCCAGGCGGTTCATCCGGCGGCTCGGCCGCCGCGGTCGCCGCACGTCTCGCCCCCGCCGCGACTGGCACGGACACCGGCGGCTCGATTCGTTTGCCGGCCGCGTTCTGCGGGATCAGCGGCATCAAGCCAACCTACGGCCGGGTGTCGCGTTACGGCATGATCGCCTTCGCCTCGAGTCTCGATCAAGGCGGGCCGATGGCGCTTAGCGCGGAAGATCTGGCGTTGATGCTGAACGCCATGTGCGGTTTTGATGGCCGCGATTCCACCTCTGCGCCACGCGCCGATGAAGATTTTACGCGAGAGCTGGATGCACCGTTACGCGGCTTGCGCATCGGCTTACCGCGTGAGTTTTTTGATGCGGCGCTCGATCCAGCGGTTGGTAGCTGTCTCGAACAAGCCTTGGCGGTGTTGCGTCGACTAGGCGCCGAGTGTCGCGAGATTTCGCTCGCGAGCACGGCCTACGCGATTCCTGCGTATTACATCCTGTCATCCGCCGAATGTTCCTCCAATTTGTCGCGGTACGATGGCGTGCGCTTTGGGCATCGCTGCGCCGACCCCGCGAACCTTGAGGATCTCTACACGCGTTCGCGCGCCGAGGGCTTTGGCGCCGAAGTGAAACGCCGCATTCTCGTTGGGACGTATGCGTTGTCGGCTGGATACTACGCTGCCTATTACGCCAAAGCGCAGCGATTGCGCCGTCTGATCAAAGAGGACTTCCAAGCGGCGTTTGCCGATGTCGATCTGATTGCGGGCCCCACCGCACCGAGCGTGGCGTTCCGACTCGGGCAAAAAGCCGCCGATCCGGTGCAGATGTATTTATCCGATATTTATACGACAGCGGTAAATCTCGCGGGCTTACCCGCGGCGTCGATACCCGCGGGCTTCGTGAATGAGTTGCCGGTCGGCCTGCAGTTAATTGGTAATTATTTTTCCGAAGCCAAAGTCTTGAACGTCGCGCACCGGTTTCAGGGCGAAACGGACTGGCACCAACACACTCCTTCTTGGATTGGATCGACTTAAATGCAATGGGAACCGGTCATCGGTCTTGAGATTCATGTGCAACTGGCAACCGTGTCCAAGATCTTTTCGGGCGCATCGACTAAGTACGGCACGGCGCCAAACACCCAAGCCTGCGCGATCGACCTAGGTCTGCCGGGCGTGCTGCCGGTGGTTAATGCGCGCGCGATCGAGATGGCGATACTGTTCGGCCTCGCGATCAATGCGCGGATCGCGTCGTCGTCGGTTTTCGCGCGGAAGAATTATTTCTACCCGGATCTGCCCAAGGGTTATCAAATCAGTCAGTACGAACACCCGATTGTCGCCGACGGCTATCTTGACTTGCCGCGCGCCGATGGCAGCCTGAAGCGCATTAGTATCCGGCGCGCGCACCTGGAAGAAGACGCGGGAAAGTCCGTGCATGATCTTTTTCCAGGTGCGACCGGCGTGGATTTGAATCGGGCTGGCACGCCGTTACTTGAAGTGGTGTCCGAACCGGACCTGGCGACGGCGCTCGAAGCGGTTCAATACATGCGCGCGATCCACACGCTGGTGCGGTTTATCGGGATCTGCGACGGCAACATGCAGGAGGGCTCGTTCCGTTGCGATGCGAATGTATCGGTGCGGCCGGTAGGTTCCGAGGCACTCGGCACTCGCGCCGAAATCAAAAACCTTAACTCGTTCCGCTTTATCGAACGCGCGATCAATTATGAGATCGAGCGGCAAACCGAATTGTTGGAAAACGGGCGGAATGTCGTGCAGGAAACGCGGCTCTATGATCCGGACCGCGACGAAACCCGGAGCATGCGGAACAAAGAAGACGCGCATGATTACCGCTACTTTCCCGATCCCGATCTCCTCCCGATCCGGATTAATACCGATGAGATTAACGCGGCGCGCGCACGGCTTCCCGAATTACCGGCGAGCCGTCGGATTCGTTACGTCAGCGAATTCGGTTTAAGCGAGGAGGATGCCGACTCGCTCTCGGGCGAACGCACTGTGTGCGAATATTTCGAAGCGCTTGCCCAGGCGTGCGGCGATCCCACGCAAGCCGCCAACTGGGTCGTCGGTGAGTTGTTCGCCGCCGTGCGTCGCGAAGGGATCGATTTCTCGGCAGTAAGAGTCGGGCCCGCTGCGCTAGCGCAATTACTACTTCGAATTCGCGGCCGGACCATTTCGAACACAACTGCAAAGCTGCTTTTCAAAGTCATGTGGAACGGGTGGGATGGAACTGTGGATGAGCTCATTGCGGGGAGTGATCTACAGCAGGTAAGCGATACCGATGAAATTTCAAAGTTAATTGCAGCAGTCATCGCCGACAGTCCCCAGCAGGTCGCCCAATATCGCGCCGGCAAGGAAAAGATATTCGGCTACTTTGTCGGTCAGGTCATGAGAAGATCCGGCGGGAAAGCCGACCCCCAGCAGCTCAATGTGCTGTTGAAATCGGCGTTAAGTGTGAGGGACAACTAGTCCGCCGCCTGCGGGTGGACGAAGCGCGAATTCGGCTTTGGCGGGAGCGGCTTTAGCCGCGAATTGAGCGCCTTAAGAGTTCCTGGCTCACTGCGGGGGTCCCATGAGATACCGCGATAATTTTGCCGCTACTCGGCGGTATCGGTGACCTCGGCTGGCGGACGATCCATCAACTCGACGATCGCCATCGGCGCTTTATCACCCGGGCGAAATCCGCATTTCAGGATCCGTAGATAACCACCTGGCCGTTGTAAAAAACGCGGCCCGAGTAGATTGAAGAGTTTCGTCACCGCGTCGCGATCGCGCAGGCGCGAAAACGCCAGACGACGATTGGCGACCGAATCGGCCTTCGCCAACGTAATCAAGGGCTCCGCTTCGCGCCGAAGTTCTTTCGCTTTCGGTAGCGTGGTGCGAATCACCTCGTGACGAATCAACGAAGCGGCCATGTTTCTAAACATGGCCTTGCGGTGCGAGCTGGTACGCCCTAAATGGCGTCCAGCGTTTTGATGTCTCATCGAAAATTCCTCTAACCGTGCGCGACCTTAGCCGGCCATCCGCTCATGTTCATAAAGACCCTTGGGTGGCCAATTCTCAAGGCGCATGCCTAAAGATAACCCACGCGCCGCCAAGACGTCTTTGATTTCGGTAAGCGACTTCTTGCCTAAGTTCGGCGTCTTCAATAACTCTACTTCAGTGCGTTGAATGAGATCGCCGATGTAGTAAATGCTTTCCGCTTTTAAACAATTGGCCGAACGTACCGTGAGCTCCAAATCGTCAATCGAGCGCAACAGAATCGGATCGATCTCGGCATCTTGACGCCGCGAAGGTTCAGCCGCTTGCTCGCCGCTTAGATCGACCAACACCGCCAGTTGGCTGCGCAAAATCCCGGCCGCTTCGCGCACCGCGTATTCGGGATCGATGGTGCCGTTGGTTTCAATGGTGATGATGAGTTTGTCGAGATCGGTCTGCTGTTCGACGCGCGCACTCTGCACTTCGTAGGCCACGCGGCGTACCGGACTAAAGGACGCATCGAGCTTGAGTCGTCCGATGGTGTGCTCCGCTTCTTCTGGCGCCGGCGCCTCACGACCGACCGCTGGACGATATCCGCGGCCGCGCGCGATCTTAAGCGTCATATTCAGTTCGCCGTTCGCCGCCAGATTAGCGATATGAAATGCGGGATCGACAATTTCGATGTCGTGGTCGAGCATGATGTCGCTCGCCAGCGCAGGGCCGGGTCCCCGCTTGTTGATCGTGATCGTTGCCTCATCTCGCGCGTGCATCCGAATCGCGAGCCCTTTGAGGTTCAACAGAATATCCGTGACGTCTTCCTGGACACCCTCAATGGTGGTGTATTCGTGCAGCACGTTTTCGATTTCAACTTCAACCACTGCCGCCCCTGTCATGGAGGACAACAGCACTCTCCTGAGCGCGTTACCGAGTGTGTGGCCGAATCCGCGATTGAGCGGTTCGAGGGTAATGCGCGCCGTGTTTAGGCCTAAGTTTTGCACCTCGACGATTTTAGGCTTCAACAATTCGCTGACTACTGCCGCCATAACTTTCTCCTATTCCAACCCTTACTTCGAGTACAACTCTACGACCAGGGATTCGTTAATGTCGGCTGGCAGCTCGCTGCGCTCCGGCGCCGCCTTGAACGTGCCTTCCATCTTTTTGACGTTCACGTCCAACCAATCGGGGAACCCAATTTGCTCCGCGATGGTGAGCGAATCTTGGATCCGTGTTTGCTTTTTCGCGCGTTCGCGAATGGCGATGAGGTCTTTGGCGCTGACTTGATACGACGGAATATTCACGATCCCACCGTTGACGGTAATCGCTTTATGCGCGACCAGCTGCCGTGCTTCCGAGCGCGTCACGCCAAAACCCATGCGATAGACCACGTTGTCGAGCCGCGATTCAAGCAGCTTCAGCAGATTTTCGCCGGTGGCGCCCTTGCTCTGCGCGGCCCGCTGATAGTAGTTGCTGAATTGCCGTTCAAGCACGCCGTAGATATAACGAAGCTTCTGCTTTTCACGCAGCTGCGTGGCGTAGTTCGATTGCCGGCGATTGCGATTGTCGCCGTGCTGTCCGGGTGGTTTGTCGAGCTGGCATTTCGATTCAATGCCGCGCGCGCGACTCTTGAGCGACAAGTCGGTGCCTTGTCGGCGGCTCAATTTACACTTCGGTCCTAAGTATCTGGCCATGCGCTTTTCCTCGAACTTTATACGCGCCGCTTCTTGGGCGGTCGGCAACCGTTGTGCGGTATGGGCGTCACATCGGTGATGTTGGTGATCTTGAAGCCCGCGGCGTTGAGCGAGCGGACGGCGGATTCGCGGCCTGGTCCTGGGCCTTTAACGAACACATCCAACGTTTGCGTCCCGTAGTCATCGATCACATGCGAGAGTTTCTCGGCTGCGACTTGGGCCGCGAACGGCGTACTCTTACGCGAACCGCGGAAACCGCTGCCACCGGCGGTGGCCCAGGCCAGCGTATTCCCCTGGCGATCGGTGATGGTGATGATCGTATTATTAAACGACGCGTGAATATGCGCGATCCCGTCGACCACGGTCTTCTTCGTGCGCTTACGGACTTTGGCGGGCGCCGGTGTGGTTGCCATATTAGATACCTACTTCCTAACGGCGCGACGCGGCCCTTTACGGGTGCGCGCATTGGTGCGAGTGCGTTGGCCGCGTACGGTCAAACCACGGCGATGACGAACACCTCGGTAACACCCAAGGTCCATCAGGCGCTTGATGCTCATGGAGACTTCACGTCGTAAGTCGCCTTCGACGACGAATTTGCCGACTTCCGCGCGCAAACTTTCAAGTTGCTCTTCGGTTAAGTCTTTAATCTTCGCATTCTGCGGCACCTTCGACGCCGCGCAAATTTTGCGCGAGCGCGTCAGGCCGATGCCGTAAATGTGGGTCAGCGCAATGACCGTATGCTTCCGATCCGGAATGTTTACGCCTGCGACACGCGCCATATATATTTGCCTCGTTGTCTCGTTAACCTTGACGCTGCTTGTGACGAGGATCCTTGCAGATCACTCGCACGGTGCCTTTACGCCGAATAATCCGGCAATTGCGACAAATCGGTTTGATAGATGCACGTACTTTCATACGAAGGTTTCCTGTTGGGACCGCTAGCGCCGGCCATACCCTTTAAGGTTGGCCTTCTTGAGCAGCCCCTCGTACTGGTGTGACATCAAATGCGCCTGCACTTGAGCCATGAAGTCCATCACCACCACAACGATGATGAGGAGCGACGTCCCGCCAAAATAGAAGGGGACGTTGAATTCTAGGATGAGGAACTCAGGCAGCAGGCACACCAGTGTGATGTAGATAGCGCCAGCGGCCGTCAGGCGCGTCATCACGCCATCAATGTATTTCGCGGTCTGGTCGCCCGGGCGAAAACCTGGAACCAACGCACCGGATTTCTTCAAGTTATCCGCGGTCTCCTTGGGATTAAACACCAAGGCGGTGTAGAAAAAGCAGAAGAACACTATCGCAATCGCATACAGCATGACGTAGATCGGTTGTCCCGGCGATAACGCACTCGCCAGATCCCGCAACCACGTCAAGCCCTGCGCATTACCAAACCAACCGGCGACCGTGCTGGGAAACAAGATAATGCTCGACGCAAAAATCGGTGGGATTACACCCGCCATATTGATCTTGAGCGGCAGGTGACTGGCTTGGCCGGCAAACACCTGACGTCCGCGTTGTTGCTTGGCGTAATTGACCGTGATGCGACGTTGGCCGCGCTCGACGAATACCACCAGCCCCGTCACCATGATCACTAAGATGAACAGCGCGAACACGAGGAAAATATGCAATTCGCCAGTCCGGGCAAGCTCCAAGGTCCCGCCGATGGCGCGCGGCAAGCCAGCCGCGATGCCGGCGAAGATGATCATGGAAATGCCGTTGCCGACTCCGCGTTCGGTGACTTGCTCGCCAAGCCACATTAGAAATAGCGTCCCCGTCACCAAAGTGGAAACACAGGCGATTTTAAACGCGATCCCCGGATACATCACAAGCGACATGCCGGCCGCGGTCTGCTGCTCCATCATGATCGCGATACCGGTGGCTTGGAAAATGGACAACACCACTGTCGCGTAACGCGTGTATTGATTGATCTTGCGCCGGCCGGATTCGCCTTCCTTCTTCAATTGCTCGAGCTTCGGATGGACCAGGGTCAGCAACTGCAAAATAATCGACGCCGAGATATACGGCATGATGCCGAGCGCGACGACCGAGAAACGTTTCAACGCGCCACCCGAAAACATGTTGAACATGTCGAGGATCGTGCCGGTTTGCGAATTAAATAACTGCGCCAGCGCGACTGGATTGATGCCCGGCACCGGAATGTGCGTACAGATCCGGAACACCACTATCGCCCCGAGCAAAAACACGAGACGCTGACGCAACTCGGTAAGCTTACTCAAGTTGCCGAGCCCGCCCGGAAGATTTTTAGTCGCGGTCGCCATGGGTTTACGCTTCGACCTTGCCTCCGGCCGCTTCGATTGCACTACGCGCCCCGGCGGTTACGCGCAAACCGCGGATCGTCACGGCTTTGGTGATCGCGCCGCGGCCGATGATCTTCACCTCTTCGCAATCGCCACGCACCAGGCCGGCCGCTTTCAACGCGAGCAGATCGATGACTTCGACGGTGACAAGATTCAGTTCGTGCAGACGGATCTCGTCGCGCGTTAACGCCTTCTGCGAGCGGAAGCCGAATTTCGGCAGGCGCCGTTGAATGGGCATCTGACCGCCTTCGAATCCGACTTTGTGATAACCGCCGGCGCGCGCTTTTTGGCCTTTGTGACCCTTGCCGCAGGTTTTACCGAGGCCCGACCCGATGCCACGGCCAAGGCGTTTGCGACCTTGCTTGGCGCCGGGCGCCGGATGAATGGTGTTGAGATACATCGTCAAACCTCTTTTACATCCAGTAGGTATGCCACTTTAGCAATCATGCCGCGCACTTCGGGTCCGTCCGGGAGCTCCACCGAATGCCGCTGGCGGCGCAAGCCCAGGCCGCGCACGCAGGCGCGATGCGCTTCCAAACGCCCAGCAATGCTCTTGACCAGCGTGACTTTGAGTTTCTTGGACGAGGACACGGTATTAGCCCCTGATTTCTTCAACCGACTTGCCGCGCTTGGCCGCGACATAGTCCGGTGCGGCCATATTTTGCAAGCCGCGGATAGTCGCGCGCACGACATTGATCGGATTCGACGTGCCAATACATTTCGCGAGTACGTTATGGATCCCGATCGCCTCGAACACCGCGCGCATCGGTCCGCCCGCGATGATGCCAGTGCCTTGCGATGCCGGCTGCATATAGACCTTGGCCGCGCCGTGTTCGCCGATAACGGGATATTGCAGGGTGTCGCCGTTGAGCGCGACTCGGATCATATTGCGGCGGGCGGCTTCGAGCGCCTTCTGAATGGCGGCGGGGACTTCGCGCGCCTTACCACGCCCCATGCCGACGCGTCCGGCGCCGTCACCGACGACGGTGAGCGCCGCGAATCCGAAAATGCGCCCGCCTTTGACCACCTTGGCCACGCGATTCACGGCCACCAACTTTTCAAGGTAGCCTTCCGCGCTTTCAGTGATGCTTTCGTTAACGCTCATTGAGATTACAACTCCTAGAATTTCAAACCGTGCTCACGCGCGGCATCGGCCAGCGCTTTAACGCGACCGTGGTATTTAAATCCGGCACGGTCGAACGCTACTTGCTGAATTCCGGCGGCGACGGCCCGTTCCGCGACCAGCTTCCCCACCGCCGCGGCCGCGGCGGCGTTACCGCCGTTCGGTAGCGCCTCGCGCAGTGGCTTTTCGACCGTCGACGCCGCGGCGACTACTCGCGCCCCATCCACCGACAGGACCTGGGCGTAGATATGTCGCGGAGTCCGGTAAATGCACAGGCGCACTGCACCGAGCTCGCGGATATGCATCCTGGTCTGTTTGGCACGGCGTATCCGCGCTTGCTTTTTGTTCATCGTCCCGTCCGCTTCAAATTAAAGGAGGCACGCTCCAGAGGCGCCGCTTAGGTCTTTTTAGCTTCCTTGCGCCGGATCCGCTCGTTGGCATAGCGCACGCCTTTGCCTTTGTACGGTTCCGGTCGGCGATAAGCGCGAATATTCGCGGCCACTTGTCCGACTTGTTGGCGATCGATCCCTTTCACCAAAATTTCCGTCTGGCTTGGCGTCTCGATCGTGATCCCGGCCGGAATATCGAATTCGATTGGGTGCGAATAACCCAGGGCCAGATTCAACGTCTTACCTTTCGCCTGCGCCCGATAACCGACGCCAGTGATATCCAGCTTGCGCTCGTAGCCGGCCGAGACTCCGACCACCATATTGTTCAGCAACGCGCGCGTGGTACCGGCTTGGGCATTGGCGTCTTGTGATCCATCGCGGGTGGCGACGGTTAGCTCGTCACTGGTCAGCGCCACTTGCACACGGTGATGAACCTGCCAGGCCAAGACGCCTTTTGGACCTTTAACATTCACCGCCTGGCCGTCGATTCGAACTTCGACACCGGACGGGACCTTGATCGGCTTGTTAGCAACTCGTGACATACATTTAGCTTCCTAGTAGACGGAGCAGATGACCTCGCCGCCGATGCCCTGAGCTCGAGCGGCGCGATCCGTCATGAGTCCGCGCGACGTAGACACGATAGCCACACCTAGACCACCCACGATTTTCGGTAATTCATCACTGGTGCGATAAGCGCGCAAGCCGGGTCGGCTCACGCGTTGGATCTTCTCGATGACCGGACGCCCGTTGTAATACTTGAGTTCGATGACCAATTGCGGGTGACCGGCGCCTTCGGCCAGACGGAAGTCAGCGATATAACCCTCGCTTTTCAGCACCGCGGCGATCGCCGCCTTGCGCTTCGACGCCGGCATCAGTACTTCGCGTTTGGCCCGCGCCTGTGCGTTGCGGATGCGTGTCAGCATGTCAGCGATGGGGTCTTGCATACTCATAATCTATTTACTCAACTTAACGTCTGCGATCGATCGTCGAACTACCAGCTCGCCTTGACCAAACCTGGCACATGTCCTTCCATGGCCAATCGACGAAGTTCATTACGACCGAGACCAAATTTTCGATACACGCCGTGCGCGCGGCCCGTCAACCGGCACCGATTCCGCCCGCGTATGGGGCACGAATCGCGCGGCAGTTGCTGCAATTTATTGCGCGCGTCTTCGCGTTCCTCAAACGAGCGTTTGCTGTCTTTGATTGTTTCCTTCAAAGCCGCGCGTTTGATCGCGAATTTCTTCACGAGTTTCGCTCGCTTCACTTCACGCATGATCATGGAAGTCTTGGCCATACAGAATTAACCTCGCAGCGGAAATTTAAATGCTTGCAGCAACGCTCGGCCTTCTTCGTCAGTGCGCGCCGTGGTCGATATGCAAATATCCATACCACGAATTGCATCGACCTTGTCGTATTCGATCTCGGGGAAGATGATCTGTTCCTTAACCCCCAAGGTGTAATTGCCCATCCCATCGAAGGCGCGGCCGTTGACGCCGCGGAAATCGCGGATCCGGGGAATCGCCACACTGATCAGACGATCCAGAAATTCATACATGCGTTCGCGCCGCAACGTCACCTTGGCGCCGATCGGCCAGCCTTCGCGCACTTTGAAATTGGCGATGGATTTGCGCGCGTTGGTAATGATCGGCTTCTGTCCGGCGATGAGCGTCATTTCAGCGACGGCGTTCTCCAACACCTTTTTGTCGCCAACGGATTTACCAAGACCCATGTTGAGCGTGACCTTGGTGATGCGCGGAACCTGCATGACGGACGCATAGTTGAAACGCTCCATCAGCTGCTTGATCACGGTCGTGCGATAAAAGTCATTTAGCCTGGACATGTGTTGCGATCCCGAGGGTTTAGATATCCACGACTTCTTGCGTGGATTTGAAAATCCGAACCTTGCGTCCGTCTTCCAACGTCTTGAAACCCACGCGGTCGGGCTTCGACGTCATCGGATTGAACAAGGCGACGTTCGAGCATTGGATTGGCGCTTCCTTCTCGACAATACCGCCGGGCGTGCCGTGCATCGGATTGGGTTTCGTATGACGCTTAATGACGTTGATGCCCTCGACCACGAGCCGGCCATCATCGCGCACGGCAGTCACCACCCCGCGCTTGCCCTTGTCTTTACCGGTGGTCACGTAGACCTGGTCGCCTTTTTTTATCTTGTTCATCGTCTTTGTCTCCGGCCTACAGGACTTCCGGCGCGAGTGACACGATACGCATGAAGCGCTCACCGCGAAGCTCGCGAGTCACCGGTCCGAAAATGCGCGTGCCGATCGGTTGCAGCTGCTTATCGAGTAACACCGCGGCGTTACCGTCAAAACGGATTAACGAGCCGTCTGGACGGCGTACACCTTTGCGGGTGCGTACCACCACCGCGTTGAAGACTTCGCCTTTTTTGACCTTGCCGCGTGGGATCGCATCTTTGATGCTGACTTTGATCACATCACCGATGCCCGCGTAACGGCGATGCGAGCCGCCGAGGACCTTGATACACATAAGACGGCGGGCGCCACTGTTGTCCGCCGCATCGAGCATTGACTGCATTTGAATCATCGTATTTCTCCGGGCTCGCAGGCAGCTCGTTAAAGTTCCACGGCTTTCTCGACTATGCGCTGCAGCCGCCACGCTTTGCGTTTGGAGAGCGGCCGGCATTCTTCGATGGCAACGGTATCGCCTTCCTTGCACTCGTTATTGGCGTCGTGCGCCAGGAGCTTGGTCGACTTCCGCACGTATTTTTTATACAGCGGATGCTCGACCCGGCGCTCGATTAGCACGGCGATGGTCTTATCCATTTTGTCGCTCACCACCTGACCGATCAGGGTTCGCTTTAGCGCCTCTGTGGCTGTGGTCATGCTGCACCGCCTATTTGCTTCTGGCCCAGAACCGTTTTGATTCTGGCGATATCTCGTCTGGTCTCTCGCACTTGGCTGGAACGGATCGGTTGCCCGCTGCCACGCTGCATGCGAAGGTTGAACTGCTCCTTGCGTTTATCAATGAGCAAGGTCTTCAAATCGGCCACCGATTTCGCGCGCAATTCCAGAGCTTTCATCACATTACCTTTCGGACCGCGAAGGTGGTTTGAATCGGCAGCTTGGCGCCGGCAAGCTTAAACGCCTCGCGCGCCACGGCTTCATCCACGCCTTCCATTTCGTAGAGGACCATGCCGGGTTTAACCTGCGCGATCCAATACTCTACATTGCCTTTGCCGCTGCCCATGCGCACTTCCAGCGGCTTCTTGGAAATCGGTTTATCGGGGAACACGCGGATCCACACGCGCGCGCCACGCTTCACTGCGCGGGTGATACAGCGTCGTGCCGCTTCGATCTGGCGTGCTGTCAAACGCCCGCGCTCGATGGCCTTCAAGCCGAATTCGCCAAAGCTAACCGCGCTGCCGCGCAACGCCATGCCCGTATTGCGACCTTTTTGTTGTTTTCGGTATTTGGTGTTCTTGGGTTGTAACACGGTCTTGTCTCCTAGGAGGCCGTTGCCTGCTCGGCGGCGGCTTCGCCCGCCGCCACTTCTGCTTTGCTAAGGACTTCGCCTTTGAATATCCACACCTTGACCCCGATCACGCCATAGGTCGTATGCGCTTCGGCGAAGCCGTAATCGATGTCGGCGCGTAGGGTGTGCAGTGGCACGCGGCCTTCGCGATACCATTCGCTGCGCGCGATTTCCGCGCCGTTCAGGCGTCCGGCAACGTTGATCTTGATCCCTTGAGCACCGAGACGAAGTGCGTTGGACACCGCACGCTTCATCGCGCGCCGAAACATGATGCGGCGTTCGAGCTGCTGCGCGACGGATTCGGCGACCAAGTAGGAATCAAGTTCGGGCTTGCGGATTTCCTCGACGCTCAAGTGCGTCGGGATCCCCATCAGCTTGGCGACTTGTTTACGCAGCGATTCGATGTCTTCGCCTTTTTTCCCGATTACGATGCCGGGTCGCGCGGTGTGGATCACGATGCGCGCGTTATTTGCTGGACGTTCGATTTGAATGCGGCTGACCGACGCGTGCGCCAGTTTTTTTCGCAGGAACGCGCGGACCGCGATATCGGTATTGAGATAGTCCGCGTAGCGTCGGCGATCGGCATACCAGGTCGACGTCCAATCTTTGATGATGCCTAACCGGATGCCGTACGGGTGTACTTTTTGACCCATGGTTATCGCCCTGCTTCTTCGACAATGACCGTCACGTGACTGGTGCGTTTAAAAATCTGATTGGCCCGGCCGCGCGCGCGCGGCATGAATCGTTTCATGATCGGGCCTTCGTCAACCATGATGGTTTTGACCTTCAATTCGTCGACATCCGAACCGTCGTTGTGCTCGGCATTCGCGATTGCCGACTCGAGAACTTTTTTGATCAGCGTGGCGGCTTTCTTATTGCTAAAGGCAAGAATGTTGAGCGCCCGGTCAACTCGCAGACCACGGATTTGGTCGGCGACTAAGCGCGCCTTTTGCGGCGTGATGTGCGCTTGGCGGAGCTTTGCGATGGTAGCCATAACTTTCGGCGCCTGTCCTTACTTCGTCTTCTTGTCGGCGGTATGCCCGCGGAAGGTCCGCGTCGGCGCGAACTCGCCGAGTTTGTGCCCAATCATGTTTTCGGTAACGAATACCGGCATGTGCTGGCGTCCGTTATGCACGCCTAGCGTGAGGCCGATCATGTCCGGCACGATTAGCGAGCGCCGCGACCAGGTCTTGATCGGGCGTTTGTCGCTGTTTGCGCGCGCGGTCTCAACCTTCTTCTGCAAATGATGATCGACAAACGGGCCCTTCTTAATCGAACGTGACATGTGCTGCCTCTTAGCGCTTATCGCGACGGCGGACGATCATATTGTCCGTACGCTTGTTAGTCCGCGTCTTGTATCCCTTGGTCGGCTGGCCCCATGGGCTCACGGGGTGACGGCCACCCGACGTTCGGCCTTCGCCACCGCCATGGGGGTGATCGACAGGGTTCATTGCCACACCGCGCACCGTCGGCCGGATACCGCGCCAGCGCTTAGCCCCTGCCTTACCGAGTGAACGCAGCGAATGTTCGTTATTACCGACTTCGCCGATCGTCGCCCGGCAATCAACCGGCACCAGGCGCATTTCACCGGAGCGTAAGCGCAAGGTCGCATTGGCGCCTTCACGCGCCACGTATTGAATACCGGCGCCGGCGCTGCGACCGATCTGCGCGCCCTTACCCGGTTTGAGTTCGACGCAGTGAATAATCGCGCCCACCGGAATATTACGCAGCGGCAGACAATTCCCGACTTGGATCGGGGCATCGCTGCCGGAACGCAATACCTGACCGGCTTCGAGCCCTTTGGGCGCGATGATGTAGCACCGTTCGCCATCCGCGTAACACAGAAGAGCGATATGCGCCGAACGGTTCGGATCGTATTCCAGCCGTTCAACGGTAGCCGCGATCCCGTCTTTCCGCCGCTTGAAATCGACGATGCGGTAATGCTGCTTGTGCCCACCGCCGCGATGGCGAACGGTTATGCGGCCGGCGTTATTGCGGCCGGCGTTTTGCGTCTGTCGCTCCACCAGCGCCGCATGCGGTTTACCCTTATGCAGTCCCGGCGTGACGACTTTGACGACCGCGCGGCGGCCGGGCGAGGTAGGTTTGGTTTTGATAAGCGCCATGCAATGCGTTCCTATCTAACTTAGGCGGCGCCTAAGAAATCGATATTGAAACCTTCTTTGAGCGTGATGTAGGCCTTCTTCCAGCCCTGGCGCACACCCACGCGACCGCGAAACTGTTTCGTGCGCGGACGTACGACCAGCGATTGCACGCCCGTCACCTGGACATTAAACATTTTCTCGACCGCCGCTTTAATTTCCGGCTTGGTCGCATCGCGCAACACTTTGAACACGTACTGCCGGTGTTTGTCCCCGATTCGCGTCGCTTTTTCGGTCATTTGGGGTTCGACGAGAACTTGCATTAGGCGCTCTTGATTCATGTCAATTGCTCCTGCAGACGAGCCAACGCGGCTTGGCTTATCACCACTTTTGAAAACGAGATCAGCAAGGCCGGATCGATGGTTTCGACGTCGGCGAGTCCCACCCAATGCAGATTACGCGCTGACAAATAGAGGCCGTCCGTCACGTCGTCGGCGACGATCAACACATCGGTTAATCCGAACTTGGCCAGTGTCGTGATCAGCAACTTGGTCTTTTTGGTTTGCACGTCCAGGCTGTCGACGGCCAGCAAGCGATCTTGGCGGATCAGCTCCGACAAGATCGAACATAGCGCGCCACGATACATCTTGCGGTTGACCTTCTGCTCAAACGAGCGCGGTCGCGCGGCAAACGCGCGGCCGCCCTTGCGCCACAACGGACCGCGCGACGTACCGGCACGCGCCCGGCCGAGGCCTTTTTGTTTCCAGGGTTTCGCACCACCGCCGCGGACTTCGGCGCGCGTTTTCTGCGCCTTGGTGCCCTGGCGCGAGCCGGCGAAATAAGCTGTTACTACTTGGTGCACCAGCGCTTCCTTGTACGGCTGCGCAAAAATCGCGTCAGCCACCGCGACAGTGCCCGCGCTGGTGCCGTTCGCGAACGAATGTAGAGTCAAGTCCATGGGCATCAACCTTGTTGATTCTTACGGTCTTTGACCGATGGTTTAATCAGCACGTCGCCGCCCTTCGCGCCCGGGATCGCGCCTTCGATCATCAGGAGATTGCGTTCGTTATCGATCTGCACCACTTGCAGGCGTTGTGTCGTACGTCGCACGTCGCCCATGTGGCCGGACATGCGTTTACCTTTGATCACTCGACCGGGTGTTTGGCGTTGCCCAATAGAACCTGGGGAGCGATGTGACAGCGAGTTCCCGTGCGTGGCATCGCCCATGCTGAAATTGTGCCGCTTGATGGTGCCGGCAAATCCTTTACCAATCGTCACGCCGGTCACATCGACGAGCTGACCTTGGCTAAATATGTCCACTTTGATTTCGGCGCCGGTTTGCAGTTCCACGCCCTCGACTGCGTTGAGCCGGAACTCCCACAAACCGCGACCGGCGGGCACCGATAACTTGGCGTAGACCCCAGCATCCGGCTGGTTGATCCGATTGCGGTGCTTGGTGCCTGTCGTCACTTGCACGGCACGATAACCGTCGGATTCAACTGATTTGACGCGCGTCACGCGATTGGGTTCGACTTCGACTACGGTCACCGGCACCGCGCGGCCATCATCGGCATAGATGCGGGTCATCCCGCGTTTAATCCCAATTACTCCTAATGTCATGGTGTGCCTCGCGCCGCTTAGCTGAGCTTAATCTGAACGTCGACGCCGGCGGCGAGATCGAGTTTCATCAACGCATCGACCGTCTTGTCGGTGGGATTCACGATATCGAGCAGCCGCTTATGCGTCCGGATCTCGTACTGATCGCGCGCGTCCTTATTGGCGTGCGGCGAAATCAATATAGTGAAGCGCTCGTGCCGCGACGGCAGCGGAATCGGTCCACGGATCTGGGCCCCGGTGCGCTTCGCGGTTTCCACGATTTCGCGCGTCGACTGGTCGATAAGGCGATGGTCGAACGCTTTGAGCCGTATCCTGATGACCTGCTGATTCATGATCTTTTATCCTTCGATTGCTGGACCGCGTTCGTTGAACACGAGCGCCGTCCTGCCGTCTTCCAAGCGCTATTCGATAATTTTCGCAACCACCCCGGCGCCGACCGTGCGGCCCCCTTCGCGGATCGCAAACCGTAACCCTTCTTCCATCGCTATCGGATTGATTAACTTCACCTGAAT
>JACPPA010000046.1 GCA_016191285.1 Gammaproteobacteria bacterium | reverse complement strand
GGCTTTGGCACCCTCAGCAATTGCTGTGTGGGCGGCACGCCGAGTCTCACCAACAACGGTCTCATCGAGGCTACCGTCGCCGGTCAGACCTTGCTCATCAATCCCAGCGCCTTTACCAACAACGGCACGCTTCGCGCGAGTAGCGGCACGCTGAGCATTGCGCCCACTAATGTATTTACGAACACCGGCGTTCTTGATCTCGGCACGACCGGCACGATTTCGACTTCGAATCAGAATCTTATCAATGGCACGACCGGCACCCTTATCGGCAGCGGCACCTTCAATCTCGGCACCGGTACCTTTTTCAATCAAGGGCTATGGAGCCCGGGCAATTCTCCCGGGCTCGTTAGGATCATCGGGAACCTGAATCTAACCGGCGGCACTTTGAATATGGAACTCCAGGGCCTGACTCGCGGCGTGCTGTATGACGCGATTGAGGTTTCGGGCGACATTATATTGGGCGGAGTGCTCACCGTTTCTGCCAGTCGCTTCACGCCAGTGCTCGGCGACCTGTTTCGTTTGATCGGTGGAGGCAGTGCCGGAACCCTCAGCGGCGCTTTCGCCTCCGCCAACCTTCCACCTGATCCTAATTACACCTTGGACGCTGCGCTCAGCGGGAACAACGTTATGCTTTTCTTCGGCCCCGCCGTTGCGGTCAACAGCTGGAACACGGATTTGTCCGGCTTGTGGCAATCCGGGACTAATTGGAGCCTTGGTCATGCACCGTCAGCTTCCGAAGTGGCGTTGATCGATCGCGGCGCGGCGGATCCGCTGGTGACAATTTCTTCCAGCTCGCAAGCACTACGTTTCAACAGCTTCGAAGACCTCCAATTCAGCAACGCTGGAGCAACGTTTTCCGTCAGCGGAAACTCAACTGCTTATGGCAATTTCAATTGGACGGCAGGCACCATTACCGGCGGCGGGTTAATTTCCGTCAATGGGATCCTCAGCGTTGATCCCGCGCCGCTTGCCCATTTCGATGTCCGTCTCGATGGCGGCACTACGCTGCGCAATACCAACTTCAGTGGCGGCAGTCATTGGAACGGGCGCGCGGATTGGCGAATCGTTAATGGGTCGACTTTCGAGAACACCGGCCGATTCGAGTTCCAGGCGCTCGATCCGTCGGTCGGCCGGTCGATCATCGGTTCTGGCGCAACGTCGATCGTTCGCAATACCGCGACCGGCACCTTCTTAAAAACCGGACCCACGTGGACCAATATCGGATTCGGCTCCGATATACGGTTTGAAAATGCCGGCGCGATCAACGTCACAACGAACACCTTTACTATCAATTCAGATAGCCTTTGGAACGGCGCAAGCGGCGCAGTCGCGATCGCGAACGGCGCTACACTGCAAATTGGCGGGGGGACCAATGATTTGGGCGCGACACCCATAAGCGGGCTCGGCACTGTGCTCGTTGAGCAGAATTCGGGGTTTTCCCAGGCGCTCAGCACCACGACCTTCAGTGGTTTATTCACGCCGGCCGCGCTTACTGTTAACAGCGGGAATACGGTAGTCAATGGCACGCCCGCGGTTGGCTCGGTGAACCTCGGGACGCTCATCGTTGGCGGCGGGACACTGTCGTTCAATAACACGCAACCGGTGACGCTTGGCGCCCTAATGCTGTCCGGCGGGACGGTCAACGCCAACGGCGCCTTGCGCAGCGGCAGGTTGGATCTACTGCGTGGGTTCTTGGGCGGCACCGGGAGTTTCACGTTGACGCCAAGCGGCGCGGCGCTACTGGGCGATGGCTCGCTGACCGTGGCGACCTTCAATGTCGCGCCGAACGCGACGGTCGATCTCAACAATAGCGGCGACACCCGCAACGGGCCGCTACTCTTCGAACCCGCCACGTTCAACAACGACGGCATCGTCAACTGGATCGGGCGCGACTTGACGACCGCCACCCGCCTCACCACCTTCAACAATCGCAACGGCGCCCAGTTAAACATTCTGAATACCCAGGCCTGGAACGCGCCTTGCTGCGGTGGCGGCGATTACGTGTTCAACAACCAGGCCGGCGCTACCGTCACCAAGAGCAGCCCGGGGTTTAGTACCCTCAAGAACATCAATAACGCTGGCACTTTGTTAATCAGGGACGGAGTGTTCAATATCGGGGACGCCGCAAGGTTCGATTCGGTGTCGAACACGGGCGTGATCGAGATCGCCGCCACCGGCACCTTCCGCAAGCTTTTCGGCTTCGCGAATACGCTCGGCGGGACGTTACGCGGAGCCGGCACGATTGAAGTCGAGACTGGTTTTAATTCGCCCTTCGTCAATAACGGCACTATTGCCCCCGGCACGGCCGGCATTCCCATCGCGACGTTAACGTTCCAGGGACCGTTTGTGCAGGGTCCTACCGGCACACTGGAGATCGAGCAGGATACGGCCGGCAATCGGATCGACCGCTTGGCGCTAGGAGGGACCGGCAGCAACTTCGTGCGCCTCGACGGCAATCTCATCGTCAGATCGCTGAACGCCCCCCCTGCCAACGGCAGCGCTTTTAATTTCATCACCGCCCCTGGTCTCGCTTTCACCAACGACTTCGCGACTAAAACCTTGCCGCCCAATTTCACCGCGTCACCCAATGGCGTCAACTACACGCTAAATTTTTCCGTTTCCAGGGGCTGCATCGGCGGCACCCTTTGTTTCGACAATAACTTTGGCGACTTTCTCTGGACCAACCTGTTGAACTGGAATCTCAACCGCCTGCCGACGGTGGCTGACGATGTGGTGATCGATCTTCCCGGCGCGCCCACTGTGAGACTCGACGCCGGCACGCACAGCATTCGCACGCTTAATCTGGCGCTAACCGATTTACTCGATATCACGGGGGGCTCGCTCGCCATCGGCAAGGTGTCGACGCTCGCGGGCGCGTTGCGCGTTAATGGCGGCACCCTGACGAGTACAGAGGGATTGAATCTCGCGGCGCTTAACTTGAACGCCGGCGCGGCGACTTTTAACGCCGACACCGTCGTCCGGACCTTAACGCTCGCCAGCGGCACGCTTGGGCTCGGAACCGCCACGCTAACGTTGACCGCCGGTGGGGCATCGAATTGGTCGGGCGGACAAATCCTGGGCAGCGCCGTCGCGGGATCGAAACTGGCGCTCGCCGCTGGCGCGACATTCAACGTCGTCAATGGCGCTAACGTGCACGATCTCAATCTGCTCACCGTAAATAATCAAGGTGCTTGGAACATCCGAGCCGATCGCAATGCGTTACGGTTCGATAACGGAACCATCTTTAATAATCTTGCTGGCGGTGTTTTCGACTTCCAAACCGATGGCGGCGTTGGCGCCAGCGGCGGCGGCGTGTTCAATAACAGCGGCACGCTCAGTAAAACGCTCGGCACCGGCGTCAGCAGCTTCGGTCCAGGCGGGATCCTAGTGAACAATCGCGACGGCACCCTCAGCGCCGCGACCGGCGTGCTGGATCTCAATACCAACGGAACGCATACGGGTGTGACCACCCTTGTCGGCAACGGCGTCACGTTCAGCGCCGGCACGCAGACGTTCAGCACTGCAAGTTTTGCGGGCGGCGGTGCGCTTAAGGTTAACGGCGCGACCGTGACGTTCGACAACGTAACCTATAACAAGTCGATCGAGCTCACCGGCGGCTCGGTCAGTCTGTTGAACGACGCGAGTATTCCAGCCGGCGCCGACGTCACGATTAATCACCGCCTGGGTGGACCCGGCGCCCTGCTCAACGCCGGGACGCTGAACCTGTCCAAGGCGACTATCGATGGCAGCCTCTTGAACGCTGGCGCCTTGAACATTCTCAATGGGGCAAGCGTTGTTAACGGTCCGACGACGCGCATTGACGCCGGCGCCGTCACGGTGGCCGCGGGTGCCACGCTCACCAAGAATACCGGTAGCTTCGATTGGAACGGTGGCGCCCTCGGTGGCAAGGGCACCGTCGATTTGCTCACCGGCGGCGCGGTGTTCAACATCACGGGCAGCGGGGCGCGGGTGATCGACGGCCTCGATCTTGTCTTGAACTCACTCACTGTCCCGGCGGGATCGCTTGAATTGCGGAGTGGCTCCCTGAACGTTTCCGGTATTACAACGATTCCGCTCGGCACCAGCTTTATTTACAGCGGCGGAAATTTAGGCCTCTCGGGTCCGGTCAATAATGCCGGGTTGGTCGATCTTCGTACGGGGACGGTGAATTTGGATCGCGGCGGCGCGCACACCGGCCGCTTCAACCTCGCGCCCGCCGCGACGCTCAATTTCGGCGGCGGTTCGCACGATTTCGGCGAATGCCAGATCGCGGGCGGTGGCACGGCGGTATTCAGCGGCGGTGCCATCACGCTTTCCGGCGCCGGCCGTGGGCTCGCGTTGGGTACTGGCACGCGGCTCGATTTAGCCGGCAGCGACATCGGCGGACCTGGTCAACTCGAAACAGACGTGGGCAGCACGCTGACTTGGACGCGTGGCAATATCGACGGTTCAGGGACTATAGAAGCGAGCGGTGTCACGAACCTGGCTGGAGTGGGGACACTGGCGCTTAATCGACCGTTTAATAATCGTGGCACTGTGAATTGGCTAAGCGGACCGTTTAACTTGATCAGCACATTCTCCAATGGCGGCACGTTCAATACCTTAATCAACGCGAGTAACGATGAAATCAGCGGCAGTGGCCGATTCGATAACGCGGCGGGAGCCAGCTTCAATCACACTCCTGGAGCGGCTGAATCTTTCATCCGTACGGCCTTTGCCAACAGTGGAACGCTCACCGTATTCAAGACGCTGCATCTGGACCAAGACTTCAACAATGCGGGAGTTTTGAACCTTGCCGCGAACGGGAAGCTCACGGCCGGCTCGGGTAGTGGCGCGCCCCGGGTGTTCGAGAACGGAGATCGCGGCAGGGTCATGGGCGTCGGCGCCATCGATGTGGCCTCTTTTGCCAGCGTGCCGTTCACGAACGCAGGCGTGACAGCACCGGGGAATTCGCCGGGCACCCTAACCATCCTCGGCAATTTCCTCCAAACCCCGGCGGGAGTACTCGAAGTTGAACTCGGGGGTCTAGTGCCGGGCGTGTCCTACGATCTATTAAGAGTTACCGGCACGGCAACGCTCGGCGGTACGCTCGCCCTCAAACTGTTTGGCGATTTCCGCCCACGTCCGAGCGATAGCTTCGATGTTGTCGCCTACGCCCGTCAGATCGGCGATTTTTCAACCCTCGTGCTGCCGAGCGGCCGGAGCTTCGCCGTGGCGGCCTTAAGCTCGGTGTATCAGATAAGCGTCGCCGCGGATCTCGTGTTGTCGCCGCAGCCCGCGAATAATGTGCTCGTCATGCCTGGCTTCACTCTGGCCGACCCGATCCGCGCCACGATCCTGACCGGCAGCCTAGGGGAACCCTTGATCGAATTCACGCCACGCCGTAGCTTGCGGTGCAACTAAGGTTACGGCCAGTGCGGCCTGAATAAGGAGCCGGCATGGTAAGTATGTGGAATGGAAAAGCGGCGCGTGCATTGCGCATCGCGCTGCTCGCCGCGGCGGCCTGCGGCAACGCGCTCGCGGACGCTGGCAAGCTCCTGTATGTGCGAGGCAACACTTCGGCGCAGGCCCCTGGACAGCACTTACGCATTGTCGCCGCGGGTGCGCCAGTGATGGCGGGGGACACCATCAGTACTGGCGCCGAGAGCTTCGCGGTTATCGAGCTGCGGGACACGACCCGGATTCTGTTACGACCGAATACTAGCTTCCAGGTGTCAGCCTATGACGAAACCACTGGCAGGGAGAGCATCGGCCTCAATTTATTAAAAGGGGGGATCCGGGCGATCACCGGCTTGCTCGGAAAGCAGCGCCCGGATGCGTTTCGACTCAACGGTTCGATCGCGACGATCGGGATCCGGGGCACCGATTTCGCGTTGCGACTTTGCGGGCCGGAGTGCGGCACGGAGGCCGAGAATTTTCCGAAGCTAGCAACGCCTAAATCGACCATCATCGGCCGCGCACTCGCCGCGGTCGGTGAGGTGAATGTCATCGCTACCGATCGGCAAGCGCGGCGTGTGGTGAAAGGGACGCCGCTTTACGTTGGCGATGTCGTCAGTGCGGCGGCCGCCGCTTATGGCGTGCTCGTATTGGAAGACGGGACCCGAGTGACCCTACAACCCAAGTCCGAATTCAAGATCGCGCAATATCGTCATGCGCCTGCCGCACCGGAATCCGAATCGGCATTATTTAGCCTGCTGCGCGGCGGCCTGCGAATGGCGACCGGACTCATGGCAAGCCGCCGGCACGAAAGCATTAAAGTGGGGACCGCGGTGGCGACGATCGGGATCCGCGGCACGGGCTTTGATTTGCTTGAGACGGCCGCCTGCGGCGGGAAGCAGGCTGCGACGGACCACCCCGGCCTGACCACCCATGTGTGGAAAGGCGCCGTTACCCTGCAGGAATCGAACGCCGAGGTTAAGGAAGGCGAGACCGTGTGTCTGCTTGAGCGCGGCGGCCCGGTAAGCCGCGGGGAGCCGAAACCCAGGCTCGAAACCCCCCGTCCCGACGACGTCCCGATCCCGTCCAATACGTTCGATACACTGGCGCAAACCGGCACCGAACCGGGCCTGCAGCTCACCGTATTCGATGGCCATGTCGTCCTGACGAATAATGGCGGCGAGTTAAATCTCGGGTCTGGCGAGGATGGCTTCACGGACGGTCTTAACCGGTTGCCGGTGCGCACGCGTAACAGCCAGTCGCTCGGCCGCTCGGACCCTTTTTTCAGACTCGATTTGAAAGCGCGACCCGAATCCTGGGATGCGTTCGATCCGGTGCAAGGCCTGGAGTGTCCGGTTGGAGGTTAGCGATTCCACTGTCGACCGCGGGTCTTGCACGACGCAGCAAATAAATGCGTTAGGATTCGGCGCCGAGTTTTGAAATCGCTTAGCCGGGTGGCCAATTGAACGGCCGTCCCGCCAGCACATGCACGTGCAGATGAAACACGGTCTGGCCCGCGCCCGCGCCATTGTTAATCGCCAACCGAAACGCCTCGCCATAGCCCGCGTCTCGCGCGACCCGCGCGGCCACCCCGAGCAAATGTCCCAATAAGGGTTCATCGGTCGCGGTCGCATCACTTAACCTCGGCAGCGGCTTCACTGGCACTACCAGCACGTGGAGCGGTGCCTGTGGATTCAAGTCCTTGAACGCGATACAAAGCTCATCTTCATAGACAATTGCCGCGGGAATTTCGCGGTCGATGATTCGCGTAAACAGCGTTTTATCGGTCATCCCAACTCCTTCTCGAAATTGTCGATCAACCTTCGTTTTGATAGTAGTGCATCAAAATTTTCGCGACTTCGGGGCGCGCGAATTCCGGCGGCAGGGCCTGACCGGCCGCGAGCATGTCGCGAACTTTGGTTCCCGAGAGCTGCACGAAATCTTCCGGCGCATGATCGGGTGCATCGCGCATCATGACCACCCGTCCCAGCTTCTTCGAAAACGCGGTGTTGTCGGCTTCGAAAATCTTGATGGTCAATACGCCGGCCGGCACCTGGTCGTCGAAAATTTTCTGTGCGTCGAAGGGACCATAGTAACTACCGACCCCCGCGTGATCGCGGCCCACGATCAGGTGCGAGCAGCCGGCATTTTGCCGAAACACTGCGTGCAATACCGCTTCGCGCGGGCCGGCGTACAGCATGTCGAAACCATAACCGGTGATCATCACCGTGTTGGCGGGAAAATACAGTTCGACCATCTTCCGGATCGCGGCGTCGCGAACGTCCGCCGGAATGTCGCCCTTCTTCAGTTTGCCGAGCAGCATGTGGATTAGGACGCCATCTGCGCCCACCGCCGCCTGCGCCATCTTGCACAATTCCTCGTGCGCGCGATGCATTGGATTTCGCGTCTGAAACGCCACCACGTTTTTCCAGCCGTGTTGCACGATTTCTTCGCGGATTTGCGTGGCGGTGCGAAACGTCTCCGGAAAGTCGCGTTCGAAGTAGCTGTAGTTCAACACCTGAATCGGGCCCGCCAACAACGTCGACCCCTGCTCCAAGAAAGTCGCCACCCCCGGATGCGCGCGGTCCACGGTACCGAAAACACGCTCGGCGATATGTTCGAGTTCGGCGGCCGTGAGTTGTTCAACCTTGGACACGGTCTGAACAGCAAGTACCGGATTGCCATCGACGTTCGGGTCACGCAACGCGACGCGGGCACCGGGCGTGATGCCGTCCGCGGCGTGCGTTAAATTCACGCACGGCACCGGCCAAAACAAGCCATCGGTGGTGTGCATTTTATCGGCAATGCTTAGCGTGTCCGCGCGATCGTGGTACCCGCGTAGCGGCGTGAAATAGCCAGCGCCCAACATCACCGCGTTCGCGGCCGCCGCCGAATTGACCAACAGTGACGGCAGCCGTTCGGCGGTGGCGAGCAGTGCAGCGTTCTGCGCGGCATTGCTGACGATTAGGGGTTGCAGGTACTCCGCGCCGTGGGGCTTAATCATGCAAGGTCTCCTTGGAAAATTTAAATAAAAATGACGAACGCAGTGTTCGACGCGCTCCGTGACCGGACTTTAGCGTTGACGGCGGGGAATAAAGATCGCGCGATGAGCGTCCCGCACGATATCGCCCAGGTGCACGCCATAACGGGCCGACCGTCGCTCTTCAAAATAGAGACGCAGGGTATGCACGATGGTCGGAAAGGCCAGATCGCGCCATGGGATCTCGTGTTCAAGGAACAATTTACATTCGAGACTTTCGCTACCCGGGCCGAATTCGAGGTCGAGCAGACGCGACCGAAACATCATGTACACCTGATTGGTGTGCGGGATGTTCATGACGGTATAAAGTCCCAACAATTCGACCCGCGCATTGGCCTCTTCCAAGGTTTCGCGTTCGGCGGCTTCCTGAGTCGTCTCCTCGTTCTCCATGAACCCCGCCGGCAGCGTCCAGTAACCATAACGCGGTTCGATCGCACGCTTGCACAGCAGAATGGAATCTTCCCACTCGGGAATGCAGCCAACGACGATCTTCGGATTCTGATAAAAGATTTCGTTGCAGCTACCACACACATGACGCGGTCGATTATCGCCCGCCGGGACCACCCAGGCGATCGAGTTTGAACCGCAATAACTGCAATATTTCATTGACGTCCTAACCGGGATGCGGCGCGACTAAATTGGGTTTCAAGCTTGGCCACACGCGCTCGAGCATGGTCGGCTGCGCGGCGGCCGTGGGGTGCAGGCCGTCGGCTTGTAATAGCTTGGGATCTAACGCGATCTCGGCCAGAAAGAACGGCGCCACGCTGACGTGGCGCGGCGCATCGCCGAGTTCGGAATAAATCGCATCGAAGCCCTGCGTGTAATCCCGGCCGTAATTGGGCGGCAGGCGCATTCGTAACACCACCGTTCGTGCATTCGCCAGCGCGCTGAGCTCGATGATCGACGCAAAATTGCGGCGGATTTCGCGCAACGGCAGCCCGCGTAATCCATCGTTGGCGCCGAGTTCCACCACCACCAGCGCCGGCCGATGCGCGCGCAATAATTCCGGCAGGCGGCGCCGCCCACCGGCGGTCGTTTCGCCGCTAATACTCGCATTGATAACTTGATGCGGATACCCTTCCTCCGCCAATCGCGCTTGCAGTAACGCGACCCATCCCGCTTTAACGTCAATGCCATAGGCCGCGCTTAAGCTATCGCCTAAGACGAGGATCACGGGTTCCGCCGCCAGGCCTGTGCGGCCAAGTAGCAACAGACCGACGAGAATCACCGTGTGTAGCGCTTTAGTCATTGCCGAACATCTATCGAAGGAATTTACCGGACCAACGGGCCTGCTAACCGTCGTGGATGATATCAATTTTACCCTCGAGCGCGCTGCCTCGTGCGCCGTGGTCGGCGCTTCAGGCTCGGGCAAATCGACCTTGCTCGGCTTGTTAGCCGGTCTCGACACCCCA
Organism: Gammaproteobacteria bacterium; assembly: GCA_016191285.1. Taxonomy (GTDB): domain Bacteria; phylum Pseudomonadota; class Gammaproteobacteria; genus CAIKBL01. Next base: position 8,714 of record JACPPA010000046.1, on the reverse strand, counting down.
ACACGCGGACGCTGCATTCTCAATGGTCAGGATCTGACAATGCTCGATGAGGACGCACGGGCGCGGCTCCGCAATCAACAGATCGGCTTTGTGTTTCAGCAATTTCATTTGCTCGCCACGTTGACTGCGCTCGAAAACGTCTTGCTACCGCTCGAACTCGGTAACGCGCCACAGCGCCTGCAACGCGCGCAACATGCCTTGGAGCGCGTTGGCTTGGCCTCGCGTACCGAACACTTGCCGCGCCAATTGTCGGGCGGTGAACAACAACGGGTGGCGATTGCGCGCGCTTTCGCGACTCGTCCGAGTCTGCTCTTTGCCGACGAACCCACCGGCAATCTCGATGCCCGCACCGCGGCCCAGGTCATGGATCTGTTGTTCGAACTGAATCGCGAAGCCGGCACGACCTTGATCTTGGTCACTCACGATGAACGCCTTGCAGGACGCTGCGCCGAACGTCTCGAACTCGACGGCGGACGCCTCCGTGAGCGGTGAGCAGAGGCTGAGTTGGGGTACGCTATTCCTGCAGGGAGCCCGCGCGCTACGCCGCGACATTCGTAATCCGCATCTGGTGGTCGTCGCTGGCGCGCTCGTCGTGGCGGTGGCGGCGATGACCGCGGTCGCCACCTTCACCGATCGCGTACAACGCGCGCTCACGCTGCAAGCGAGTGCGTTATTAGCGGCCGATCTCGCCGTCAATTCCAGTTATGCCATCCCGCCACTCTATCGCGAGCGCGCGGAGCAGTCTCAATTGCGTACCAGCCAACTCCTCAGCCTGCGCAGCATGGTGACGTTTAGTGGCGGTCTGCAGATGGTCGAATTGAAAGCCGTGAGTCGCGGCTATCCGCTGCGCGGTGCGCTGCTAACGGCGCCCTCTGCCTATGCCGCGCCAACACCGGCAAATAGCGGCCCAGCACCGGGCAGTGTGTTCGTCGAAGCCCGTTTGTTAACGCTGTTAAAGGCGAATGTCGGGGACACTCTCCACCTGGGCAACACCACGCTTAACATTGCGGCTGTATTGGTGCTCGAACCCGATCGCGCGGGCGATTTATTTTCGATTGCGCCGCGTGTGATGATGAATCTTGCCGATGTCGCCGCGACCGGCCTGGTCGCGCCGGGAAGTCGCGTGCAACACAGCTTACTCGTCGCCGGATCGCTTGCGCAGGTGCGCGAGTATTCGGCCGCGCTGCCGCGGAACGCCGATCTGCGGATCGTCAAACCGTCCGAGGCCCGACCCGAAGTGCGTTCCGCACTCGAACACGCGCAGCAATTCCTAAGCTTGGCCGCATTGGTCGCGACCACCTTGTCGGGTCTTGCACTACTCGTCGCGGCCCACAGCTTCGCCGCCGAACAAGTGGAGGTAATCGCCATCCTGCGCACCTTGGGCGCTTCGCGCCGGGCGGTGGGTTTACGTTACAGCGTGGAACTGTTGTTACTCGGCGCCACCGCGTCGGTGGCCGGCGCGCTGACCGGCGCCGTACTCGAACTGGGCTTGGCGCATGCGTTATCGGGTTGGGTGCAAGGCGCGCTGCCAGCAGCCGCTTTGGGTCCGCTGATTTACAGCAGCGTCGCTGGCATGTTCGCGCTCATTGGTTTTGCGCTGCCGCAGCTCCTGGCGCTTCGCGACGTACCGCCGGCGCGCGTGCTGCGTCACGACCTCACGTGGCGTCCGCCGCGCACATCGATGTTAGTCAGCAGTGCCGCGGCGGCGATTGTTTTGATTGCCCCATGGCAAGCCGGCGATCCGAAGATCACTGCCTGGTCCTTGGCCGGGTTGGTCGCGTGCTTGGTCGTGCTGTTTGCTTGTGCGAGCGCGATGTTAAGCGCGTTTCGCCGCTGGCATCGTCAATCGCAACACTGGTGGCGCAGCGGGCTGACCAACCTCACGCGCCGACCGGCGCTCGCGAGTCTGCAAATTTGCGCGCTGGGTCTTAGCGTCATGGCCATCATGCTGCTCAGTTTCGTCCGCACGGATTTAGTTGCCAGTTGGGCAAAGAGTCTGCCGCCAGGCGCACCGGATCAATTCCTGATCAACATCCAAGCCGAACAGATCCCGGCGCTCGAAAAATTTCTAACCGCGCATCATCTGCAATCGGCCGGCGTCTATCCGATGGTGCGCGCGCGGCTTACGCGGATTAACGAACACGACGTAGTGCCCGAGGATTATGCCGATCCGCGCGCGCGACGCCTGGCCGACCGCGAATTCAATCTCTCCAGTGCAGAGCAATTGAAAACCGACAATCGAATTGTCAGCGGCAAGTTCTGGCACGGCGGCGAGTCACCCGATCAGTTTTCGTTCGAGGAAGAGATCGCCCACTCTCTCGGCATCAAGCTCGGTGACCATCTGACGTTTCGGGTGGCCGACCGCACCCTAAGCGGTGAGGTAACCAGTCTCCGCCAAGTCAATTGGGAAACCATGGAAGCGAATTTTTTTGTCGTAAGCCCGCCCGCGCTGCTCGCGGATTTGCCGGCGACCTTTATTACCAGCTTTAAATTACCCAACGGCGAATTCTCGCTGCTGCAAAATCTGGCGACGCTGTTTCCGAGTGTCACGATCATCGATGTCAAAGCGTTGGTCCAACAAGTGCGCGCGGTGATGGACAAGGCGTTGGCTGCGATTCAATTCGTATTCTTATTTACGGCCGCGGCCGGACTGATGGTGGTGTTCGCCGCGATTCAGGCCACGCAATCCGAACGTCTGCACAACGCCACGGTCATGAAAACACTCGGCGCGACCCGCGCGAAGGTCTTGGCGCTTACCGCGGTGGAGTTTCTTGCGCTAGGCGTGCTCGCTGGCACGATTGGCACACTCGCCGCCAGCGGCGCGGCCTGGGTGTTGGCGACCCGCGTGTTTCACATCCCTTATGGATTCAATCCGCTGGCCGTGGCGGTTGGTATCGGCATCAGCGTTACCGCGGTGTTGCTGGCGGGATTGCCGGCGATATTACGCGCTTCGTATCAACCGGTAGCCCAGGTATTTCGCGAATGGACTTGATGACTTGCTCTTGTGGGAGCGGCTGTAGCCGCGAACGGGACATTACATTGTATTCGCCGCTAAAGCGGCTCCCACAAAGTGACGGCCACGCGAGCCTTTATTCAACCCGCACGTCGGCAGCCGCGGTCCACGGCGGACTAACCAGCGCGACAAAACGCAGGTCGCCACTGCCGGTGTTTTCGATCCATTGTTCGGCCCCGCGAGGAATTAGAATCGCGTCGCCGGCGCTGACCGGTCGTGTCTCGGTGTTGAGATGCATCAGACCCTCGCCCTCCAATAGGTAGTACACCTCGTCGTGTTGTAAGCGATGACGATAGGTGCGCTCGCCGTGGGCAACGGTCGCGACGGCCAATGAATACGGCAACTCAATCGAATCGTGTGCCGGGTAAAATACTTCTCGGATCTCGCAACCGTCATGCGCGGTCCACGGCGGACAATCGCGCGTCGCTTTTACGAACATGGAGAGTCTCCTGTTAACATGCATGCTGCAACGTTCACACGCGACAATGCCCAAATACCTCGGAAATCCACTTCATTCAGACGCCGATCCGTCCACCGTTGGCGTCTTGCTGTGTAACCTCGGGACGCCGGACGAACCAACGCCACGCGCGGTGCGGCGGTATCTCGCCGAATTTCTCGCCGATCCGCGTTTAGTCGAGTTGCCACGTTGGCTGTGGCTACCGATTTTGCATGCAGTGATTTTAAACATTCGCCCGCGCCGTTCGGCGCACGCTTACCAAAAAGTCTGGACGCCGGAAGGCTCACCGCTCCGCGTGTTCTCGCAACGCCAACGTGCAGCGATCGCCAACCAATTCTCCGCGCCACCGACGCCGCTCACGGTCACGCTTGGCATGCGCTATGGCTCGCCCTCGATTGCAGACGCGCTAAATGAACTCCGCGCCGCTGCACTCAAGCGCCTCATCGTGCTGCCGCTCTACCCACAGTATTCGGGACCGGCGAGCGGCTCGGTGTTCGATGCCGTGAGCGCGGTGCTCCAGACCTGGCGCTGGGTGCCCGATCTACATTTCATCTCGAGCTACTTCGATGCGCCGGGCTATATCACGGCCTTGGCCAATTCGATCCGCGAATATCGGTCCGCACACGGGCGCGGTGCGCGGCTGTTTTTTTCGTTTCACGGTCTGCCGCAAAAATTTGTGCTGGCAGGGGATCCGTATTTTGACCAGTGTCAGACCACCGCGCGGCTGGTTGCGACCGAGTTGAAACTCTCCGAGACCGACTGGCAGGTCGTCTTTCAGTCGCGGTTTGGACGCGCGCGTTGGTTGGAACCCTACGCGGATGTTACCTTCGCCGCCGCCGCTCGCGCAGGCCTCAAAATCATCGATGTGGTGTGTCCAGGTTTCGCCGCCGATTGCCTGGAGACCCTGGAAGAAATTGCGATTCAAAATGCCGCGCAATTCCAGGCCGCCGGCGGCAGCGCGCTGCGTTATATACCGGCCTTGAATGCACGCGCCGACCATATCGCAGCGTTGACTTCGATCATCGAACAAAATCTTGACACAGACCCTGAGCTGACGGTGAGGTGAGTCTGCTTATGAGCTATCGAAATAGCGCCGTCCGACGACGTCAAAATTGAACGTTGAGAAGGCCGGCCTGTGTAACTTCTTAACCGCTTCCTTCCAGCCACGACGGACCTGCGGCCTTTGGGTCCGCCGAAGATTTTCAATCACCGCAAAGAGGTGTACTGACGGCTGACCATGTGCACGCACTTCCTTAGTGAAACACTGAGGAATTGAACGCGAACGAATGGATGATGTAGCCACTAGAATGTCGCACCTTTTCCACACAGCGTCAGGGCCTAATCAGTGAACCAGAATGCTAATCCGCATCGCCGCTTAATGCGGCGCATCCCGTCCTTTTTGCGCCATGTTGGCCCAGGCGTCGTTACCGGCGCCGCTGATGATGATCCGTCGGGCATTGCGACCTACACACAGGCGGGCGCGCAGTTCGGTACCGGTGTGCTCTGGACCGTATTTTTGTCACTGCCGTTCATGGTTGCGATCCAGTTGGTCAGCGCGCGCATCGGACGCCAGTCGGGCCAGGGCATCGCCGCGAATTTGCGTCAGCACACGCCCAAAGCATTTGTGATCGCGGTGGTGAGTCTGCTAGTCGTCGCAAACACCATCAACATTGCCGCCGATATTTCGGCGATGGGCGAAGCACTACAGCTGGTGGTGGGTGGCGGAGAGCATTTCCATGCAGTGGTCTTTGGCATCGTCTCCGTACTGCTGCAGGTGTGGGTGCCTTATCGACGACTTGCCCCGGTGCTCAAGTGGTTCACGCTGACGCTCTTTGTGTATGTGCTGGCAGCGTTTACCGTAAATATCCCGTGGGCACAGGTGGTTTACAGCCTCGTAGTGCCGCAGGTTGAGTTCACGCCGGCATTCGGAATGATGATTGTCGCGGTACTCGGGACGACGATCTCACCCTACTTGTTTTTTTGGCAAGCGTCACAGGAGGTCGAGGAAATGCGGCTCGTCGGGATCGTCGCTGGCAGAGAAAGCGACTTCACCCTGCGGCGTGCCTTGCGACGGGTCCGTATCGACACAATTGCAGGCATGACGTTCTCGAACGGCATCGCTTTTTTCGTGATGCTAATGGGTGCTGTGGTACTCCATGAGGCAGGTATATTCGACGTACAAACGTCAGCACAAGCCGCGCAGGCGCTACGCCCGCTAGCCGGGGACTTCGCCTTTGCCTTGTTCGCGCTCGGCATCATCGCAACCGGGCTGCTTGCTGTGCCGGTCCTCGCGTCCTCGGCAGCGTACGCCGTTGCGGAGGCCCTCGGTTGGCAAGAAGGGCTGGAACGTTATTGGCGGGAGGCCAAGGGCTTTTACGGTGTGATTGCCGTTGCCACGATCATCGGTACCAGCCTCGACTTCACACCCATTGATCCAATGAAGGCGCTGTATTGGGCCGCTGTTGTCAATGGTGTGGTGTCGGTTCCGATCATGGCCGCCATGATGTTGTTGGCCACCAATCCGCTCGTGATGGGCAAGCTTACCGTGAAACGCAAGACGCGCTTTCTGGGCTGGTCGACTGTGGCATTAATGGCGGCCGCGGTGATGGCGATGTTGGTTGACGTAGTTCGTTGAGCCGTACTCCTGGACCGACGGTCTGATCGAAGTGCGGCGGAATCTTAAGCCTACGCTGGTCTGGAGCTGTTCCATTTAGTACCCGTTCAATACGGTTTAAGTGACCGCTTTCTAGCAGCCAGATCCGTCTTTCGAGCTAGTGCATTGGCCGATTGTGTTCTCTAATCCCGGGCGGAAACGCAACCCTTGCCGGTGTTAATGCCGGTTTCACTGTGCTCTCCGGGTAGACCATCGGTCTCCGCATCATGCGGTTAGGTGGCGTTGATGGCCTCAGCCATGAAAGTCTTTTTGTACAACTTCACGCACACAACCTTGGACGCGCAAAATTATTCTCCCGGAGACTGAGATAAAGGGGTGATGGTTGATGGCGATCAAGGCGCGCAGCCAAAGGTTGATTTTAGATCTGACCTATAATTGATCTACGCTTGCCACAAGTGTCGTTATCGCGGCATGTCCGGACAGGCGTGATCCACAGGTTTTGTAACGGTCCGTGCCCGGATGATGAACCCGACAACGAAGGTTATGAAAAATGAAAAATGAAAAATCCACCACAAACAACGTCCGCATCATAGTCATTGGCGCCGGTATGGCCGGCATTCTCACCGCCATCAGATTGCGCGAATACGGCTATGAGAACTTCGTCATTTACGAAAAATCCGATCGGATCGGTGGTACCTGGCGTGAGAATACCTATCCGGGCCTCGCCTGCGATGTGCCGGCACATTTGTATACGTATTCCTTTGAACCCAATCCCGACTGGAGCAGCACGTTCGCGACGGGGCCGGAAATTTATGCCTACTTTGAGCGGGTTGCAAAGAAATACAAGGTTATCGAAAAGATTCGCTTCAACGAGAGTATTCCGCATTGCGAATTCGTAGATGGCACATGGAAAATTCGCACGTCGACCGGATTTCTGGACGAAGCCGACGTCGTCATTGCGGCAACCGGCGTGCTGCATCATCCGAAAGTAGCCGACATTCCTGGCCTGGACACGTTTGCGGGTGCTTGTTTTCACAGCGCGCGCTGGGATCACAACGTCGAACTCGAAGGTAAGCGGGTCGGTGTTGTTGGCACGGGTTCAACTGCAATCCAGATCACGACCGCTCTCGTCGACAAGGTAGGCCATTTCGATCTGTTTCAGCGCACCGCGCAATGGGTGATGCCGATTAAGGATGTCAAATACAGCGAAGAGGAAAAAACCGCTTTCCGCACGGACGCACAGGCGCTCGACGCATTGCGCGCCCACATTGACAAGGATTTTCAGCATTTCGCAAATGCCGTCATCGATGCGGATTCGCCTGAAATGAAACAAATCGAAGATGCCTGCGCAGCCAACTTGGAAAATAACGTGCGCGATGCGGAATTGCGCGAAAAGTTGCGCCCGAACTATCGCGCTGGCTGCAAACGGCTGATTTTCTCGCCAAATTTTTACGCTGCGATTCAGCACCCGAATGCGGAAGTGGTGACCTCCGGCATCAAATGCATAGAACCCGGGGGTATTCGAACGGAGGATGGAAAACTACACGAACTCGACGTCCTCGTGATGGCTACCGGTTTCGTCGCTGACAGTTTCATTCGCCCCACCACAGTTCTCGGACGAGGTGGCATCAACCTCGATGATGTCTGGTCCGACCATCCGATAGCCTACTTGTCGATTTCGATTCCAGAGTTTCCAAATTTCTTCATGCTGAACGGTCCGAATGGCCCGGTCGGCAATTTTTCGCTGATCCAGATAGCCGAATCACAAGTCTCCTTCGTGCTGCAATTGATCGGGCAGATCCGTGCGGGGGAATGTCGTGAGATCAGTGCGAACGCGAAAGCAACCGCCGATTTCGAATCGATCCGCGCCGCGGCGGCGAAAAAATCGATCTGGGCGACGGGCTGCAATAGCTGGTACTTGGACAAAAACGGCGTCCCGGCGAGCTGGCCGTGGACCCCATCACGTTTCTTCGAGGAGATGGCGTCACCGAAACTGGAATCGTTTGATCAGATCGGCTAGGAGATAATCGCAAGTAGTACACCCAAAATGCCCAGTAACAAACCCCGATTAGCACTTAAGGAATCTCTGCAAAAGGCAGAGATTCCTTAAGGCACAGGGAGGTGCCGCCATTTTCAATGGTCGAAGACCGTTGAAAATGAAGGAAAACAAAAATGACACTTTTTGTTTTCCTTACTCTGAAAAGTCCAGGAGGGACTTATTCAGAGGTTCCTTAGAGCTGCTCACCAAAGAACGAAGCCAAAGGGGAAAAGGAGTCGGGGTCACTTTCGAGTGAATTCCTCTCCACCTCGTTGAGACGAAATGGAACTGTGCGGTTGAGCGGAAGTGGATGGGATATGTCGGCTTGGTTTCGCTCTCTGGTGTCCAAGCCTTGGTCGGATTTGATGATATGCGGTTGCGAGGATCATGGCTGTGTTTGTGGGCCCTAACCACTTCACCATTCACCGTAAAATCTGCGCAGTTGCGGCCAATAGATTCTTTGTCTGTAAGTTCTCCTAATTCTTACGAGATATTATGCGCTGGCTTGCGCATGGAGTACCGGAAAGGTTTGTTCTTTCAATAAAACAGCAGCACTGAGCAGGGCCCATCCTTTGTTGTTCAACCGCCAACG
>JACPPA010000028.1:2500-139751 GCA_016191285.1 Gammaproteobacteria bacterium | reverse complement strand
AGGCAGAGATTCCTGCGGCACAGGGATGTGCCGCCATTTTCAATGGTCGCAGACCGTTGAAAATGAAGGAAAACAAAAATCACACTTTTTGTTTTCCGTACTCTGAAAAGTCCAGGAGGGACTTATTCAGAGTTTCCTTAAGTCAAGATTCGCGGCTAAAGCCGCTCCCACGACCACCATGTCTAGTGCCGCGGACCGCTGCTCGGCGCGCGAAACTGCTGGAACCAGGACTTCATCTTCTGTTTGAGACGGGTCCGCAGTTTCGGCGGTTCACCACCGCTGCTGGTCACAGTCTTGTCGGCAACGGCGGGGGGCATGGGATCTGCTGGCGCCGCGCCATCCTGTGGCCGCCGTGGGCGCCGCCGGCGCTTCCGTTGCTGTTCACCTTCATTCGGGTTCGTCGCCGGTGCGCGCTCGGGGTTCGGCGACACGCGGGCTGGTGCTTCGGCGACTGTTTCCTGTGGTTGCGCCGCACGCGGCGGCCGCTCACCGCGCGACGGACCTCCTCCCGGAAGCATTCCGCTGCGAGCACGCGCTGGGCTGCTGCGCTCACCCCCTTCGCGGCGACGTCCACCGCCATCGCGTTCGCGCCGTCGCTGACGTTCGGCATTGGCCGCGCTCAACGCATCCTCAATCACTGTCTCGCCACCCGTCTCACCGTGGGCGCGCGGCGCACGCCGTGGCGGTAATGGCAGGAGCAACGCCGGATCGACGGCCGCGACTGGGATCTTCATTTCGATGAAGGCTTCGATATCGGGTAGACCAATGGCGTATTCGTCGCAGGCAAAGCTGATGGCATCGCCCTCGGCGCCGAGGCGCGCGGTGCGCCCGATGCGATGAACATAGTCCTCGGCATCGAAGGGCAAATCGAAATTGAAGACGTGGCTGACGCCGGGAATATGCAGCCCGCGCGCCGCCACATCGGTGGCAACCAGCAGACTCAAGTCACCCTTAACGAAGCCCGCAAGCAGGCTCTCGCGTTTCTTCTGCGGCACATCGCCAGACAGCACACCGACCTTGTAGCCGGCACGTTCGAGCGTCAACGCCACGCGTTCACAACCGAACTTGGTATTCACGAACACCATCGTGCGATTGGCGTCCATGCCGCCGAGCAGGCCCAGCAATAGCGGTAGCTTCTCCTCGGTCGCCGGAAAATAGACTTTTTGCCGCACACTGGACGCGGTCACCGATTCGGTCTCGACCACTAGCTTCTCCGGATCGTTCATGTGGTCGTAGGCGAGTTCGAGTACGCGGTGGCTCAACGTCGCCGAGAACAATAGATTCTGCCGCTCGCTCGCGCCTGGCATGCGCCGGAGCAGGAAGCGGATGTCTTTGATGAAGCCGAGATCGAACATGCGGTCGGCTTCGTCCATGATCATCATTTCGACCGCGCCCACGCTGACGGCGTGCTGTTTGACGAAATCGATGAGCCGTCCAGGCGTCGCGATAATGATGTCGACGCCATCTTCAAGCTGCTTACGCTGCTTCTCGTAATCCACACCGCCGTACACCAGCCCCACGCGCATGCCGGTGTAGTACCCGATTTGATGCGCGTCCTTGTCGATTTGGATGGCGAGTTCGCGAGTGGGTGCGAGAATGACCGCGCGCGCATCCTGGGCCCGCCGCGCGGCTTTGCTAGGCTTGTTGAGTAAATGGTTATACAGCGCGACCAGAAAAGCCGCGGTTTTGCCGGTGCCGGTCTGCGCCTGCCCGGCGACATCGCGTCCGGCAAGCGTTAACGGCAGGCTCATTGCCTGAATTGGCGTGCAGCGGATGAAACCGGCTTTATCGAGGCCCTTTAGCAGATTCGGATGAAGATCAAAACTCTCAAAACAGATATCGGTCAGGGTCTTATCGGACACTAGTACTCCCTTCCAAGAGAGCTGGCGCGGCGGTTCGCCGTGCAGGTGAAAACGGGGCTACGCCGGTCGCAGGACGGGCGGCCACACAAATTTGTCGAGCGCTTCCGCGGAGTGCAAATTCCGCCTCGACCAGTACCGCACCTGGCTTGACCATGCTGGCGACGAGTGTTTTGGGCATGCCGCGCGATGCGGTGGGCAACGAGACAATCGCGACCGGACTCGGCGCCTAGGCTTACTTCGGCGCCGGCGTTGTTGGGCTCGGCGAACTTGGCGCGCACTTAACTGTGGTGCTCGACGCCAGCGATCATGCGCCCCCAGATAAGCACTGTCTACCGTAGAGTACACTAGGGGACATCCTTGGGAAATTCCCGCAAAATCAAGCCTGCGGACTGGGCTGTCCTAAATTGTCCCCAACCCCACCCCGCGCCACACTGCCCTAGGAGAACTGCCATTTCGACTTCGTTTATCAAAACCCGCATTGAACACGGCATACTCACCGTGCTCATCAACCGTCCCGAGAAGCGCAACGCGTTGAGCCAAGCCGTGCTGGCAGAGCTCGGGGCAACTTTTCACCAACACGCGAGCAATTCCCGATTGCTTGCCGCCGTGCTCCACGGCGCGGGTGAGCGCTGCTTCGCAGCCGGCGGAGATTTGGTCGAGTTCGATCAGGTCCGCGAGCCCGCCGCCGTGCGCGCCATGCAAAAGCACTCAGTGGCCGCGCTCGATGCCGTGCGCACCTTTCCGGTCCCGGTTATCGGCGCGCTGAATGGTGACGCTATCGGCGGCGGCGCCGAACTGGCGCTGGCCTGCGATATGCGGGTGTTGGCCCATCATGCGCGGATCGCGTTCGTGCAGGGTCAGATGTGTATTGCCCCGGCCTGGGGCGGCGGCGCCGATTTGATGCAATTGGTCGGAACCGCGACTGCGCTCCGCTTGTTATCGAGTACCGAGTTCATCGCCGCCGAAGTGGCGCGCGAACTCGGCATCGCGCAAATGGTCGCCGGCGCCGAGGAAGCTTTCGAAGCAGTAGTTGAACGCTTTATTAAACCGCTTCGCGAGCGTAAACCGCAGGTGATGCGCGCGTTCAAGTCCTTGGCGCTCACCGCCCGCCAGAGCGAACGCTGGCACGCCGTGCGCGCGGCGGAACCCGGACTCTTGCTCGAAACATGGCTGCACGACGATCACTGGGCGGCATCCGATGCGGTCCTCGAGCGGATCGCGCGGCAAGTTAAATAAGCTAAGGCGCTGTCCCACGATGAGCTTCAATCAATCGAAGCTCGGGTTTTGTTGGAGTGGATTTGTGGGAGCCGCTTTAGCGGCGAATGCAGCGGACCCTCGATTCGCGGCTAAAGCCGCTCCCACAAAACGGCTCCCGCCTAAGGCGTGATTATCCCCGGTGCGCGTGACGTGCAACTACGGGCTGTGGCCCGCAACCCTCCCTTCGCAAACTGCGTCACGAGGCTCGCCATTTCCGTGTAACCGAGCCGGCCTTCGGCACGGAACCACGTGAAAAGCCAGTTGATCATGCCGAACAACAACATGGTCAATGGTTTTTCCAGCTGCTGCGTGGCCAACGCCGGATAGGCGGCCGCGATGGCGTGCGCGAAAGCGTTGACCACGCGCTTTTCCTTGCGTCGTATCCGGCGTTGATCAGTCGTACTCAGATACTTGATATCCTGGACCAACACCTGATGATGAAAACGTGCCTGCGTATATTCCTGCATGATGCGGGCGATCAAGCGCGGTAATTCCGTCTCCGTTTGAGAGGTGGAAGTAGGGCGAACCACCGCGGTCAGACGGTCGATATGACCTTCTGCGATCGCGAGCAACAGTTGATACTTGTCCGCGTAGTAGTGATAGAGCAAGGCCTTGGACATTCCCAGCGCCCGCGCGAGCTCGCTCATCGTGGTGCTGTTATACCCGTGCAAGGCGAACGCTTCGGCGGCGCCCTGCAGAATCGTCTCGCGCTGAACTTCAAACTTAGCAGCGCGGCCGCGCGGCATTAGCGATCGTCGAACGACAGCACGACGCGATCCGTCAGCGGCCGCGCTTGGCAGGACAGGACCACACCAGCTTCCAGATCTGCTTTTAGTAGCGCAAAGTTGCGCGTCATATGCACCTTACCCTCCAACACACGGGCCCGGCAGGTGGCACAGACTCCCGCTTTGCACGAGAACGGCAGGTCTAGACCGGCGGCGCGCGCGGCATCGAGGATTGAAGCGTGCGATTCGTGGATGCTGATCTCGCGTCGCACGCCATCGATAACCACTTCAACCTTGGCGTCACTTTTAGTTTCTACTTCGTCGCGTGCTAGCGCACCGAGTTCGCCTACCCCAAAGCGTTCGACGTGAATCTTATCTTCGACCACACCCGCCGCCCGCAACACGGCATCCACTTCGTTTAACATCGCCGTCGGCCCGCATAGAAAAGCCTGATCGATGCCGGCAGCCGGGATCAGTGTGTGTAAAAAATGCCGAACTTTCGCTGCATCCACACGCCCATGGTAGAGCGGGATGTCGGGTGGCTCACGCGAAAATACGCAATGCAAATCGAATCGCGCCAGATAGCGATTCTTGAGATCGGCAAGCTCTTCGCGGAACATCGTTGAACTCGCGCGTCGGTTCCCATACACCAGCGTGACCTGCGCGAAGGGCGCGGTGGCCAGCACGGTTTTCGCGATCGATAAGCACGGCGTAATCCCACTGCCCACCGCAAATAACACGTAGTGCGTCTCCGCCTTGGGATCGATCACTGGACAAAAGCGGCCGTCGGGGGCCATGCACTCCAGGGTATCGCCCACTTTCAGCCGGTGATTAGCCCAGGTCGAAAACACGCCCTCTGGGATCTCGCGGATCCCAATCCGCCATTCGTCGTCGACCGGCGCGGAACACAGGGAATAGCTGCGGTGAATTTCTTCCTCACCCGCGTGATGCCGCAGCGTCAAATACTGCCCTGGTGCATACGCAAAGGCCGCTTTCAACGCAGACGGCATATCGAAGGCTATCGATACCGCATCAGCGGTTTCGCGGCGGATCTCCGCAACCGTTAAAGCGTGAAAGTGCAAACGTGACATATCGGCTTAATGCGGTTTGAAGTATTCGAACGGTTCGCGGCATCGCTGGCAGCGATACAGCGCCTTGCACGGGGTGGCGCCGAACTCGGACAGGCACTCGGTTTGCAAGCTGGTGCAGCGTGGGCACCGCGGCTTGAATGTAATGGCATGGGTGTCCTCACGGGTGACGCCGTCAAGAGTAATGTGCGGCGGCGCAATCCCGTACTCGCGGAGTGCGGCGTGCGCCGCGGGTGTGAGCCAATCCGTGGTCCACGGCGGCGTCAAACGCAGCTTGATCTCAATCGATGTGATGCCAAGTTCACGAAGGGCGGAAACGATGTCCGCCTTAATCACTTCCGTCGCGGGACAACCCGCATAAGTCGGCGTGACGACGACTGTCACTCTCTCGGCGGCACAGTCGACTTCACGCACGATGCCGAGATCCGTGATCGAAATTACGGGGATTTCCGGATCCGGCACCGCCTGTAGCGCAGCCCAGACCTTGGCCTCGATCGTGGTCATTGCGGTTGGGGCCACACTCACCATGTGGCGCCCGGATGCGCACGCGCGAGCGATTGCATTTCGGTTAATAGGTAGCCCATGGCTTCCGAATGTTGTCCGCGTTTACCCATTGATAAGAACGGCGAAGCGGCTGGCAGCACCAACGTGGCCTTGGCCAGCGTCGCCGCTAGCGGCTCGCGCCAAGCGGTCGCGGCGTCGCCGAGCGCCGGTCCGATCCGCGCGGCGAGAAGCGCGTCATCAACGGCATCGGGGGCGAACAACTCAGCGGTATACGGCATGAGGTAGTCGAGCGCGCGTTGCAGCCGGGTATGCGATTCGGCGGTGCCATCGCCGAGTCGCACCACCCAATTACCCAGATGCCTAACGTGATAACGCGTTTCCTTGGCGCTTTTCCCGGCAATCGCGGCAAGCTCCGCATCGGTGGATGCGATCAGGCGCGCCCATAGAGACTGTTGGTAGAGCACGAATAGATAAGCGCGAAGTACGCTCTGCGCGAAATCGCCATTCGGCAATTCAACTATCGTCGGGTTAAAAAATTCCGCCTCATCGCGCCAATACGCGAAGGAATCTTCAGTGCGTCCACGCCCCTCCAGAGCGCCGGCGTGGGTATAGAGCAGGCGTGCCTGGCCCAGCAAATCGAGACCGATATTCGCAAACGCGATATCTTCTTCGAGCGCGGGGCCATGTCCGCACCACTCCCCCAGTCGCTGCGCGAGGATCAGCGCGCCGTCGGCGAGGCGTAGCACATACGAAAGATGATTATGATGGTTCAATTGTGATGTGGGAGCCGATTTATCGGCGAACCTTCGTAGCTAAATGCCTTAAATATGATTCACTTCCTCCGGCAACTGATAAAACGTCGGATGCCGATAAATCTTGTCTTGCATCGGATCGAAGAACTCGTGCTTGTCGCCCGGATCCGAGGCCACGATTTGATCAGCGCGCACCACCCAAATTGAAACGCCTTCCTGGCGTCGCGTGTAGACGTCGCGCGCGGCTTGCAGCGCCATGGTCGCGTCGGGGGCGTGAACACTCCCGCAATGCTTATGATCGAGGCCCGCCTTCGCGCGGATAAAGACTTCCCATAACGGCCATTCGTTCGACATAAATTGACCTCGTTACGCCGCGGCGCGGGCCGCTTGTTTCGCGCTGAAAGCCAGCGCCGCCTCACGCACCCACGCGCCGTCGTCATGCGCTTTGACTTTCGCGGCCAAGCGTTCGCGATTGCAGGGTCCATGGCCATTCACCACATTCCAGAATTCGGTCCAATCGATCGCGCCAAAGTCATGGTGGCCGCGTTCGGCATTCCAAGTAAGCGCGGGATCGGGAAGTCCGACGCCCAACACTTTCGCCTGCTCGACCGTCGCATCCACAAACTTCTGCCGCAGTTCATCGTTTGAAATACGTTTGATTCCCCACTTCGTCGACGTCTCTGAATGTTGTGAATCCTTATCGTGCGGGCCGAACATCATCAGCACCGGCCACCACCAGCGGTTGACCGCGTCTTGCACCATCGCGCGCTGCGCGTCGGTACCCTGCATCATCGTCTGTAGCGAATCGAAACCTTGGCGTTGATGAAACGATTCCTCGCGACAGATCCGCACCATGGCCCGCGCATACGGACCGTACGAACAACGGCACAACGGCACTTGATTCATGATCGCCGCGCCATCGACCAGCCAACCGATAACACCGATATCGGCCCAGGTCGGCGTGGGATAATTAAAGATCGACGAGTACTTGGCGCGACCGGTGTGCAGGGCGGTCAGTAGTTCGTCGCGCGACACGCCGAGCGTTTCCGCCGCAGCATATAAGTAAAGTCCGTGTCCGCCTTCGTCCTGCACCTTGGCCAATAGAATGGTTTTGCGTTTAAGGCTTGGCGCCCGCGAAATCCAATTTCCTTCAGGCAGCATGCCGACGATTTCCGAATGGGCATGCTGGCTAATCTGCCGAATCAGCGTCTTGCGATAATTATCCGGCATCCAATCCTTGGCTTCGACATACTCGCCCGCCGCGCAGCGCGCATCGAAATGCGCGGCGGCTTCCGCCTCATTCGCCGGCGCCGCCACAGAAGGCGCATCGTCGGCATTGGGCACATCCATCGCTTGTGTATACATGAGCCTTACCTCTACTTCGTTCGTCGATCGATCACGCGTTGCGCTTTGCCAATCAGCACGCGTTCCAGCGCTCGCGGCTCGCGCACTTCGACTTCAGCCGACACGCCGATCAGCGTCTTCACCCGGTGCCGCACCGAACTGCCGAGTTCGGCGCGGCGACTACCCGCCGCCGCATCGCGCAATTCGACTTCTATTGTCAGTCGGTCGAGGTGACCGTCCTGGGTGACGTGGATCAGGTAATGCGGCGCCAAACCATCGGTGGCACAGACAATTTCCTCGATCTGCGTCGGAAAGACATTCACGCCGCGGATTATCAGCATGTCATCCGAACGGCCCGTGATCCTGTCGAGGCGCCGCATCGACCGCGCGGTCGGCGGCAACAGCCGCGTCAGATCGCGCGTTCGATAGCGGATAACCGGCAACGCCTCCTTGCTCAAGGTGGTAATCACCAACTCGCCGAATTCGCCGTCCGGCAGCACCGCACCAGTGTCCGGATCGATTATTTCCGGCAGGAAGTGATCTTCCCAAATCACGGGACCGTCCTTGGTCTCGATGCATTCGTTCGCAACGCCTGGTCCCATCGCTTCGGAGAGACCGAAGATGTCGATGGCATCGAGCTTCGTGCGTGACTCAATGGCGCTGCGCATCGCCGTGGTCCAGGGCTCGGCGCCGAACATGCCGACTTTGAGCGAGGATTGTTTGGGATCGATTCCAGCGATCTGCATCGCGTCGAGGATGGTCAGCATGTACGACGGGGTGACCATGATGAGGTCGGGCTTGAAGTCCGCAATGAGCTGAATCTGCTTCTCGGTCTGCCCGCCCGATATCGGTATTACGGTGCAACCCAAGCGTTCGGCGCCGTAGTGCGCACCCAGTCCACCGGTGAATAAGCCGTAGCCGTACGCCACATGCACGATGTCGCCCGGCCGCCCTCCGCTGGCGTAAATCGAACGCGCGACGAGATCGGACCAGGTGTCGAGATCGCGTTGGCTGTAGCCGACGACGGTGGGTTTGCCGGTGGTGCCGCTCGAGGCGTGAATTCGAATGACTTGTTCGCGCGGTATGGCAAACAACCCGAACGGGTAATGCGCGCGCAAGTCGGCTTTGCTCGTGAAGGGAAAGCGCTCGAGATCGGACAACGTGCGGAGATCGTCCGGATGCACGCCGGCCGCCGCGAAACCCGCGCGATAATGCGGGACATTGGCATACACTCGCCGCAAGGTGTCTTGCAGTCGTCGTAATTGCAGCGCGCGGATCTCGTCGACGCTCGCCGTTTCGATAGTGTGCAGCGCACCGCGCAAATGGGCCCGTGGTCCAGCCATCAGCCGGCCTCGGCGATCGATTTGCCCTTGATCCGCTGCACGCGTCCGCGCATCAACGCCACTGTCGCGCCGTGCTGATTGGTCACCACCACATCGTAAACCCCGGTACGGCCGGTTTTCGCGCACTCGGTGGCGACCGCGCTCAATACATCGTCCCGCTGCGCGGACGCAATAAACTCAACCGATAGACTCGATGCGACGGCGACTACGTTGTGGCTGTTCGACGCAAACGCCATCGCGGAGTCGGCCAGGGTCGAGATCAAACCACCGTGACAGATGCCAAAGCCGTTCAACATATCGCCCCGCACGGTCATGCTTAGCGTCGCAAGACCTGGACCATAGGTCAGAATTTGCATGCCGAGCGCCTGACTCGCGTGGTCGTCGCGCCAGAGTGCGTCGCGCACTTTTTCAGCGAGGTCTTGCGGGATTAGAGCCGGCCTATTCATCGTCTAAAACATAATTGACCAATTGGTCGATTATGATTGAGCAGATTGGAGGCCGCAAGCGCTCCAGAACCGTATAGTTGGATTTGGTTTACGGGCTTCCACCTTGCGCGCGTTTTGAAAACCCATTGCGCGACAGCACACTAGCTCGTGATGTAATGCTCGAGCTGTGAGATGACAAACTGCTGGTCGGCGATGATGGCTTTGACCAAATCACCGATCGAAATCACGCCGAGCACCGTGTCGCCGTCCATGATCGGTAGGTGTCGAATGCGCTTATCGGTCATCAAGGCCATGCTCTCGGAGATGGTTTGATCAGCGCGCCCCGTAACCACCCGCGTGGTCATGATCTCACTCACCTGGGTGGTTTTGGACGACCGCTCCTGCAGGATCACTTTACGTGCATAGTCACGTTCCGATATCACGCCGACAACCCGCCCGGCGTCCATCACCAGCAAGGCGCCGATGCCTTTCTCCGCCATCCGTGCGACGGCCTCATAGACCGAGGCCGTGGGTGCTATGGATACCACTACGTGGCCTTTTTGCTCGAGAAGTTGCTTGATCAGCATCGCGCCTCCGATTGCGCGCAGGCACTTTCAGTGTCTGCAAGTGGTTAACATCCGCTACAAAAAAGGTAGTCGGCGGATCGCGGCTTAGCAATGTGCGGGTGCGGTGTGAGTTGATTGATCAGATCCCCGGCGCTATCGCGGATCGAACAATGGGGGCTCCTGCATGGCGGCTTGTTGCTCGCGCAGGCTAAGGATGTGGTCCTGCCAATAGCGCTGCGAATTAAACCACGGAAAATGGAGCGGAAACGCAGGATCCGTCCAGCGCCGTGCGAGCCATGCGGCGTAGTGCACGATGCGCAACGTCCGCAGCGCTTCGATCAGCACCAGCTCGCGCCCATCGAAGGTACAGAAATCGTCATAGCCGGCCAGCACATCGCCTAACTGACGTTGCATATCGTCGCGATCGCCAGCCAACAGCATCCACAAATCCTGCACCGCCGGTCCCGTGAGGCAGTCGTCCAGATCCACGAAATGTGGCCCGGCCGGTGTCCACATGATGTTTCCCGGATGACAATCCCCGTGCAGACGACGCGGGCGCACTTTGCCCGCCAGTTCGAACAAGGCTTGGATTTGCGCCAACACCTCGTGCGCGACGCTGGCATAGGTGGCGCGCAGCTCGGCCGGGATGAACGCTGAACGAGTCAGGTATTCAACCGGCTCGACACCGAAGCGGGCCACACTGAGCGTGCCGCGATGACGAAACTGCCGGGTCTCGCCGCGACCGTGAATGCGCCCGATGAACCGCCCGATCCACTCGAGCACATCCGGACTATCGAGCTCGGGCGCGCGACCCGGTCGATTGGGATAGAGCGCGAAGCGCAGCTCTTCGATCCGGTACAAGCTCGTGCCGGCGCTTTCAAGCGGCGGCACCAGCGGGATCTCGGCCTCGGCCAACTCCTGCGCGAACTCATGCTCTTCCAGGATCGCGGCATCGGACCATCGGCCGGGGCGATAGAACTTCGCGATGACGGGTTCGGCGTCGTCGACGCCCACGCGATAAACGCGGTTCTCATAGCTGTTCAGGGCGAGCAAGCGGCCATCGCAGTGCAGACCAACCGATTCCACCGCATCCAAGATCCGATCGGGGGTCAGCGTCGCATAAGGAGCGTCCGCGGGCGTGGATTCCACCGCGGCAGCTACCTGCGGCGGCGGTGGCGTGGAACGCTGTTTTGTCACGGTCGTTTCCGCGCGACCAGCGGCGTGTACCAATCCGCGACAAGATCGGCCATTAACCACACGACGAAGGCGATAACCGTACCGCCGCGGCCGTACGTGATTTGCAGCCAATTCATCGTCAATAACCAGATCATCATTTCGACCGAGAGAATGGGGATCCGCCACGCGGGATTGGTGCCGACCTCCGCACCGCAGTCGCGGCAGCGTACGCGCCAGAACATAAGTCGCAGCAGCGATATGGTGCGGTTTCGGCAACTGGGGCAAAGACGCTGCACGCGGGTTCAGCGCGACACGCGCCGGCGGGCGGCGGCGCGCCGTTCGCGGCGTTTCAAGCGCACACCGGCGGGCGCGAACGCCACTGGTTCCACCCGGTCAGAGTCGGCCGGCAACCGCCAAACCGCGGTGGCGAATACCACCACCCACAACGACAAAATTCCGCTCGCCAACCGCTGGAAAAGCCCCTGCCATTCAGCATGGAGGTACATCAACACCAACGCTGTCGCGCACCATGCCGCGGTGCCGATGCCGAGTGCCATCAAATGCCGCAGGCGCGCATAACGATTACCGACCACTCCCCACAAGACAGCGGCAAGCATCATCAGCCAATAGCCGGCTTCGGCGAAACGCCCGTGCCATTCTTGATTGAGCGAAATGACGTGCGGATCGCAACCCGGCTCGCAGGGGTAAAGCCCCGCGCCAATGCGCGCCGCGCCGCCGAGCGCAAGCGCGAGGATCCCGAATGCCGCCCGCCAATCGCGCCGGAAACGCCAACCGAGCGCAAGCGCAAAAATCACATAAAGCGCCCCGGTAAAAATGAAGCCCGCGTTACGCATGAGCGCTTGCGTGGGACTGCCGCGCGCGGCGAGTTCGCTGATGAAATTAGTGAGATGGCTGTACCCGGGGAATTGCGTGGCAGAGTACGCGATGATCAAGGCCCACCAGACGGGCGCGATAAAACCACAGGCCAAACCCGCACGGATGACCAAACGAGACAATACAGCAGTCTGCGCCATGACGATCCTAAATCACTGACGTGACAGTATACGGAATCGTTCGGCCACGCGGGCGCGCGTTGGTTGGTCGCACATTTCCCAGCGTCGGCGCCCACTCCCGCTTATCGAGCCTATGTCGAGCGCTGCTTACGGGATCGCGGATTCGATCCCGTGGGTTGGCAATAAGCCCGCCGCCGCTACGGTTCAGAGATTGCTCTTATGCTGCACGCCATCGACCGGCAGCATGACACCGGAAACCCAGCTCGCTTTGGTGGACGCGAGAAACACCACGGCATTCGCGATTTCTTCCGGTTTGCCCATCCGGCCAAACGGGATCGTGCTGACCACACCGTCGTAGAAAGCTTTATTGCCCTTGTGCACGTTGTCCCAAAAACCGTCGGGAAAATCGATCGAGCCGGGGGCCACGCAGTTGACGCGAATGCCCTTGGGCGCGAGTTCCATCGCCATGCTCTTTGAGTGACTGATCAATCCGGCCTTCACCGCGGCATAGGCGGCGACACCGGGCAAACTCGCTTCGAGTCCCGAGATCGAGCTGATATGGATGATCGCGCCGCCGCCTTGCATTTCCAGCCACGGCACGACTTTCCAGGTCGCGCGCACAGCGGCCATCATGTCCACCGACAAACTCGCGGCCCAGCCGTCTTCGTTATCGGTCACGCCGAAGCCGGACGGATTATTAACTAGCACGTCAACGCGCCCGAGCGCGTTATGCGCGGCATCGAGAAACGCTCCGAGTGATTGCGCATCGCCGACATCGCAGCTCGCGGCATGCACTTTGCCTCCCAGTGCGGCGAGTTCGCGGCGCGTCTTTTCCAGCGCTTCGGCGCCGCGCGCGCAGATCGCGACATGCGCGCCTTCGCGCGCGAATTCGAGCGCGATGGCGCGACCGATGCCCTTACTCGCGCCGGTTACGATGACGCCTTTACCTGTTAATCCGAGTTCCATGATTCCTCCATTTCTTGCCGTTTCGTTCCCCGATTTACCGCGACGCGTAAGGTCGTGCCCACGACATCGATGACCGTCACCTGCGTTCCAACCGGCAAGTCGGCGCCTTCAACGCGCCACAGCGTGTCATCGACATGGAGGCGACCGACGCCGTCGACAATCGGTGCGTCCAACGTGAAGTGTCGACCAACATACGCCTGGCCACGCCGATTCAAACTGGGATGACTGCTGAGCTCCGGATTCGCGGCTTTATAACGTCGCCATCCGATGATCGCGGCCACGGCCACCAGGGCGAAGATCACCCCCTGCGCTTGCCACGCAAGCCCGGGTACCGCGAGCAATGCAAGGCCCGCGGCGAGAGCGCCGACGCCGAACCAAATTAAAAAGCTTCCCGGGAACAAACTCTCGGCGATCATGAGCACGACGCTTAAGGTGAACCAATGCCAATAGACCACCATGCCAAACGGACTCACGCTTTTTTAACCTGACCTTGCAACGCCTCGCGGGCGATCTCGCCAATGCCGCCCAGCGCTCCGAGCAGACCGGCGGTTTCCATCGGCATGAAGATGATTTTTTGATTCGGCGCGAGCCCGATGCTGTGCAAGGCTTCGACATATTTAAGCGCGACGAAATAATTCACGGCTTGCACGCTGCCACTGCTGATGGCGTCCGATACCGCGCGCGTGGCTTGCGCTTCAGCTTCCGCCAGCCGTTCGCGCGCCTCGGCGTCGCGAAACGCCGCTTCGCGACGCCCTTCCGCTTCCAGCACCGCGGCCTGTTTCTCGCCTTCGGCCTTCAGGATGGAAGCCTGCCGTGCGCCCTCGGCTTCGAGTATCGAGGCGCGTTTTTCGCGCTCCGCCTTCATCTGGCGCCCCATGGCCTCGACCAGTGCCGGCGGCGGCGTGATGTCCTTGATCTCGATGCGGGTTACTTTGAGACCCCACGGATGGGTGGCTTGATCGACCACGGTTAGCAGTTTGGTATTGATGACATCGCGATTCGAGAGCGACTCATCGAGATCCATGGAACCCAGCACGGTGCGAATATTGGTCATCGTGAGGTTCAAGATCGCGTATTCGAGATTATTCACTTCATAGGCGGCACGCGCGGCATCGAGTACTTGATAGAACACGACCCCGTCGACCTTGATCGCCGCATTGTCCCGCGTGATGACCTCCTGCGAGGGCACCTCGAGGACCTGCTCCATCATGTTGACCTTGCGCCCGATGCTGTCGATGTAGGGAACGATTAATCCGAGCCCAGGCGATAAGGTGGTGCGGTAACGTCCGAAGCGCTCGACCGTCCACTCAAAGCCTTGCGGCACGATCTTGGCGCCCTTGTAGAGCGTGACAACGACGAGCGCGACAAAGCCCAAAACGAATAGACCGCCAGTATCCATGATGCCTCCCAAGGCTTTGCCCAGGGTTTCTGGGATGCGTTTATTCTAACGGGATTGAGTCGTGGGAGGCGGACTGACGGTGTCACAGATTGGCGAGTCCGACTTCAAAACCGCGTCCAATCAGGTAGGTCGCCGCCCCTGCCGCGCCGCCGATCAAGACCATGCGTGCCCCACTCCACCACACACTGCGCCCGGTAAATAGACTGAGCGCGGCACCGATTGAAAAGAGACCGAAGGCGGCGACGGCGGCGGTTGCCATGAGCGGATTGCCGTTCTTGAATAAAGCCAACGGTAGCAACGGCAGTAAGGCGCCCACGGCAAACGCGCCGAACGACGCCAGCGCCGCGCCCCATGGCGAGCCCAGATCATCGGGATTAAGGCCGAGTTCTTCGCGGGCCAGCGTGTCCAAGGCGTGTTCCGGATGCTTGATCAGTTCGCGCGCGAAATCGCGTGCCGCATCCAGATCAAGCCCACGCGCGTTATAGATAAGCGCGAGTTCCTCGACCTCTTCCTCGGGATAGCTCGCGAGTTCGGCGCGTTCGAGCGCAATCTGCGATTCGAAAACTTCGCGTTGCGCGCGCATCGAGACATATTCACCCGCCGCCATCGATAGCGCGCCGGCGAGTAATCCGGCAGTCCCGGTCGCGACGAGCGCGGCGTGATCGCTACCGGCGCCCGCGATACCCATGATTAAGCACGTATTGGAGATGAGCCCGTCATTTACGCCGAATACCGCCGCGCGCAAATTACCGCCGCCAGCGACCCCACGATGCCGTGCGCCTACCTCATTTACCTGCGTCGGCATCGCATGGCTGACAACCGCCGCGCTCGCCTGCAACGCCGACAGTCCGCGCACCTTCATCGCCGCCAACACGGGTTTGAGCGCACGCGGACCGAAGCTACGAATCAGCCACGCGACGATTTTCGCGCGCGTGCCGGGACTAAATTCCGGCGTCGGTTTGATCGAAGTCGCCCATATTTCCGCTTGCTCGTCCGCCGCGTCCGCCAGCGCATTAAACATGTGCGCAAGTTTTGGATCGGCTTCGCCGCGCGCGATGATGCGGTACAGCCAGGCGGACTGACGCTCTTCGTGCCACGAGGTGTGGTCGGGGTTTAGAATTGGATTCATCGCGAAAGACTACCACGTAGATCCCGAAGCGGGTTGTCGCGGCGCATGCCGAGCTCTCGGATATTCGAAATCATCGTGAATTCAAGCAAACCCATCCGGGTGAAAACGTCGCAATCGAGCGCAGTAGTCTTCACACGGCCTGGAACGCTCGTATGACGATTCGCGCGGCGTCATGGCATTGCGCGCGCAAGGCGCGCGCCGCCAGCAGCTGATTCCGCGCCCGGCAGAGATTGTGCTCGCCGTGCGAACCAAAGCGTGCGGCGTCCCACCCGAAATAGCTTTCGTTCAGGACATCGGCTGCAAAGCGCGTCGCCAATTCGAGATAAATGATTTCAGTGGCAGGTACAATCGCGCTCGCTTCCGTGGCGGTTACGAACTCGCCAGCCGCTTCCGCGTAACCAGCAATCGCCGCCGCGAATAGTGACAATTCGAATGTTGCGGTCGGCGCATCCTCCGCGCTCAGATTACACCAGGATCGAAACGCATCGCCGAGTTCAAAGGGCAGCGGCGCGCGGGTTAGCGTATCGAGGTCTACTAAACAGAGCGGCCGAGCTTTGGCATCGAACAATAGATTGGAGAGTTTGGGATCACCGTGAATGAGTCGAGGCGCCGTCACCGGCAGCGCCGGCAAGGCGGCAAGCTGGTTGGCGATGACGCCTGAGAGCTTCCGCACTTCGCCGTGCAGACGATGCGTGGGGTGCGTCGCGAGCGCTGCGATGAGTGCGGCTCGGTGCCGCTCTGGGTCGTGGACTGCTGGTCTCGGGCACGGCAAGTCCGCGCTGAACCCTGCCAGGGTCGCGTGAAACGCGCCGAGGAGTTTGCCAGCCGCGGTGGCATGAATTAGATCCGGCGGCGTGGCGAAACTGCGCCCAGGTACAAAGGTCAGCACGCGCCAATATTGTCCGTCGACTTCGACCCACAACGCGTCGTTTAGCGTGTGTTGCAAGCGTGGGGTGCACGCGCCGCGCTCCGCCAAATAGCGAGTCACCACGTCGATATTGGCATTAATGGCCGGCGGAAATACCGGGTGCAGGCGTTGTAGAATCCACGCGTCGTCGTTTTGCGTAACGACTTTTAGCGTGAGATTGATCAAGCCACCGCCATGCTGCGTTAAGCTCGCGGGCTCTATTCCGTAGGCGGATAAAACGGTCTCGGCTACCTGCGAGGTTTCGGAATCGATGATCGGCATTAGCGGCAATGAAACTAATTTGCCTGGATTCTACACGCTGTGGCACCGTTGAAGGAGCAGCGCGCATTGCCTTTCCCCGTCTCTATTTCGCGCGCCTTGTTCCGCTCTTTCTGCTCGGACTTAGCGGGTGCGCAGAACTACCCCAGACGTCACTCGCGCCAGTCGAACACTCCGCGGCCGCGTGTGTCGCGGCATTCGAACAACTGGATGCCATGGTCGAGCGGGCTGGCGTACGCGATGCGGAAGCGGCACGCGTTCCCGGATTTCCATTTTTGCGTATCGATCGTCTGCTCGCCGCCGTGGGGACGACGGTACGAGATCCTGCCGGCCGCACGACGTGGCTCGCGCGGTTGGCGGCCCTCGATGCCGAGGCGCGTCAACATGAACTTGTCAATCTCGCAGGAGTGCATCGCGAACGCCTGCCGACGCGCCTCGCGCTGGACGACTGTCGACAATCGTTGATAACCGAAATCGCCGGCGACCCGCGGCGCTTCAACGCGCTGCGCGCCGCCGCCGTGGTTCCGGATGATTATCGCACTTGGCAGCGAGTGATCGGCGTCTATCCCGTGGCCGCACGCTTCGCCTTGTCGGGACTCGCGCGGCTACAGCGCGATTTCCCGGTCTCATCGCACTTGTCGACGACTGACAGTACTGTGCTCGCTTACGGATCGAGCAACGCAGCACCGACGATGTCAACGCCAACGGCGTTTGCCCGCGATGCGCTCGAGATCCCTATCGTGTCTGAAGCCCTGCTCGCCCAATTATTTGCGCGTCACGCGCCGCAGTGGCGAATCGCGACATTGAACGACAATGACCGCATCGGTCGTCCCGTATGGCGGTACGGTCGCGTTGCGGTCGATGTGAGTGCACCGACGGTTTTTACTTACTTGAGCTACACGCGCTTCGAGTCGCGCGTGTTGTTGCAATTGAATTATGTGGTGTGGTTCGCGGCACGTCCGTCGGCTGGGCCTTTCGATTTGTTGGCGGGCGCGTTGGACGGCCTGACCTGGCGCGTGACCTTGGACGATGAGGGCCACGCGTTGCTCTACGACAGCATTCACAATTGCGGTTGCTATCACCTATGGTTTCCGACATCGCGCCTGATCCTGCGTAGACCTTCCGAGGGCGGAACCGAACCGCCGTGGGTGCCATTCGAAATTCCGGAGGCCGAAGGTCAAATGGTCGTCGAATTGGCGAGCGCGACGCATTATGTGCGGGGCATTGGTCGCGCAGACACCACAGCCCTGATCCCACTCGCACGCGCCGACTATGACGTGTTACGCAGCCTGCCGCAGGCCGCGACACGGAGCCGCAGCATCTTTGGCACGGACGGCGTCATCGCGGGCAGCGAACGTGGCGAACGCTTTGTACTGTGGCCGCTCGGCGTGCCGGCACCCGGCGCGATGCGGAGCCGCGGTCATCAGGCAACCGCGTTCGTCGGGCGTCGGCATTTCGATGACGCGGATTTGATTGGGCGCTATTTCACTCGCGAATGATATCGATCGGTGGCTCTTTAGAGATTCAAATGGTGCTTTGCCTCGAACTCCCAACCCCTCACTCTCGCCCTCTCCCGCAAGGGGAGAGGGCAAAGACCGCGCGCGTATTGCTCCCTCTCCCTCGCGGGAGAGGGCTGGGGTGAGGGGGTTAGAACGCGATGGCGCTCTCGCGTTTGAGCTTTTATCGCCGATATATCTTGTAGCCTCACCGACTCAAGTTTCAAAAGAGTCTGATCATTTGACGTCCGACGCCGCCAGCGCCTGGCGTAGGCGCAGCGCTTCGGCCCGGGCTTCGTCGCGCTCGCGGGCTAGTTTGGCGGATTCGGCCAGCGCTTCAAATACCGATCGTTCAGCGCGTTCGGCGCGCTCCAGCGCGGCGCTGCGTTGCTCGCTGAGGTCGGTTTCGACGTCAGTCGGCCCGACAGTGCGGCGCCACAGATGTTTGATAATCGAAAAGCTCGGCCACACCTCGTCACTGATGCCGACGCGTGCGCGCAGACCATCGAATTCGCCGCGCGCCATGTGTTCGCCAGCGGCGTCGTGCAAAAATTGCAGGAGTTCGAGATCACGATGGGCGTGCAGCACGTGACGCGCCTCGCGGGTCAGCGAAAACAGCGCACGCGCTTCATAAAACCCGGCTTCGCCTTCGTCAAAATCGAT
Organism: Gammaproteobacteria bacterium; assembly: GCA_016191285.1. Classification (GTDB taxonomy): domain Bacteria; phylum Pseudomonadota; class Gammaproteobacteria; genus CAIKBL01. Next base: position 120,857 of record JACPPA010000028.1, on the reverse strand, counting down.
CTTCATCCGCGGGGTCCGCTGTCGGTTCGTCCTACAAGGTTTCGGCATGCATTCCAAGTGCATCTATTGTCGCGCGTTCCCCCGGATGCGTCACTACACTAACGCTCCCTCCATGACCGCTTAGATAGCGCGACACGACGCGCGTGAGGTCCTGGTAAGTAATCCCCAATACCTGGCCGCGAAACCGTGCCCGAAACTCCGGGGTGCGTCCTTGTTGCTGGCTATAGAACGCGTCGATCGCGGCGCCGGCCGGCGAGCGCGGTTTATCGAGCGCGCGAATAACGCCCAAAATCGACTCTTCCAGACGTAAGGCATCATTGGTGCTCGCGAACCAGTCGCGCGCGCGATCGAAATCGGCCAGCGTCTCCGTCAATCGCGGATCGCGGTACGAATAGAAAAAGAAACAACCACTGTCGCTATCGAAACTTGCACCGCCGCCATAGGCGCCGCCCTTCTCGCGGATCGCCGGATGCAAGAAGCCATCGCTCAAATAGCGGCCCAAGACGGCTAGCGCCGCGGCGTCGGCGTGGCCTTCGGGCACCGCGGGATACGCTTTCGCGCAAAAATTCACATCGGCATTCGCGAGCCATGCCGTCGCGCGCGCCGGCGGCGGGTCGGGAATGACCAAACCCGGCGCGTTGGTTGTCGGCGTCGACGGCGCGCTAACTTGGAGTGCGTCACGCGCGAGCGCCAGTGACTCCTCTTCGCCCACCAGCAATACCTGACGTTGCGCCGGCACGAGGCGCTGGCGCAATTTATCGAAGGTCGCGAATAATCGTTGCAAGGAGGCCGGATCAGTGCCGGCCAACGCTTCGAGCCGCTGAACTTGCCGAATGTTGCTCGGCCCATCCCATTCATCGGATAGCCAACCGCTCTTCGACAAGCCACGGGCCGCACTATGCATGGCCAGTTGATGGCCACGCTCGCTGATGCCTAGCTCTAAATCGGCGCGCGTTTGGGTCAACAAATCCATCAAGCGGTCGGCTTCGTCGAAGCGTGCGGCGGCAATAATTTCATCGACCGTCGCCAGCAACGCCGACGTGTGACGGCGCAGGCCTTTGGCCGACACCACGAATTGCGCATGATGCTGCGCGAGATCGGAAACCTGACTACGGACCACGCTGCTCGCCGCGAAATGACCGAATTGCGAACGACGCGTCTGTGTTTCGAGATAGGTTTCGCGACCCGCGCCGAACTCCAGCAGGTAGGCTGAGAATAATGGCAGCAGCGCCAACTCTTCGGCGGTCAACGCTGGCAAATCGAAGGCGATTTGCGCGTGGACCAAGCCATTCGTCCCGCGCCGATAGGCGTGAACGCGGCGCCCATTGATCGTTTCCACCTGACCGGTAATCGGCGCCGCGGAAGCGGGCACATCGGCCAACGTAATTTTCGGCAAGATATCGGGATCATCGCGCCGCGCTTGACGTGACGACAGGGCTTCGGCCTGGCGCGCGAGATCGGCTTTATCCGCATCCGATAATGAATTAAACAGCGCCTTCAGCCGCGCGCGTTCGTCGTCTTGGTCTTGTTTGCGTTTGCTCGAATCGGGCGTCATGACGACCCTAACCCGATGTTGATTATCGACCAGCATTTCCGCGACCAGGCGCTTGAAATAGGCGGGATCGAGAATTTCCTGACGCAGTTCGGCGAGCAAGCTATCGATATCGAGCAGCGCCACCGGATCGCTGCGATACATCGCACCTGGCAGCGCCCGACTCATCAACTGCAAGCCATACGGATAGTGATCGCCACTGATGTCGCGTTGTGCCATCTCGATTTTATCGAGCGCGGCGTGCAATACCGCCGGTGGCACTCCATCGCGTCCAATTTGCGCGAGCAGCGCGAGGATTTCCTCCTCGAGCGGGATAGCGTGCCGCGGGTCGGAGCCTTCCACCCCGCAATAAAACGCGAGCTGCCGCGCCGAGTCATCGACTCCGCATAGTTCGGACGGCGCTTTCGCATACTGGGTGGTCTCAAGATAATGCCGCAGTGGCGACGCACTATGTTCGAGCAGCACACCGGTTAAGAGCTGCGCCTCCAGCATCGTCCGCGGCTGCCCCGTTTCATCGAGCAGCCAGCCCCAGACGATGTGCGTGGCGTCGATGGCGTCGGCGGCCTGCTCCACCGCATACGTCACCGTCGCGGCTCGCGGCGTATTAACGCGTGGCTGTAAACCGCTGACGATAATTTGCGTCGAAGCTTCGAAACGCGCCAGCGCTAGCGCTTCAAACTGCGCTTGATGATCCTGCGGCGAATAATTGCCGTAGGTCAGAAAGACCGCTTGGCTCGGATGATAATGCCGGGCATGAAACGCTTTTAATCGTTGATGGGTCAACTGCGGGATCGTCGCCGGATCGCCGCCGCTATTAAAGCGGTAGGCGGCATTCGGAAACAGTGCGGCTTGTAGGTGATGCCATAATTGCGACACCGGCGAACTCATCGCGCCCTTCATTTCGTTGAACACCACGCCCTTGTAGACCACGCCTTCGCTGGCGTTGTCGTCCGCCAGTTCGACGCGATAACCCTCTTGCGCAAAATCGAGCGGATCCAATTTCGGAAAAAATACCGCGTCGAGATACACCGCCAACAAATTATCAAAATCCTTGCGATTGCGCGTGGCGAAGGGATAGGCCGTACTGTCGCTACTGGTAAACGCGTTCATGAAGGTGTTCAACGAGCGCCGGAGCATCATGAAAAACGGATCGCGAACTGGGTAGCGTTCACTGCCACACAGGGTGGTGTGTTCGAGAATATGCGCCACCCCCGTCGAATCTTCGGGAATGGTCGGAAACGCCACCATGAACGCGTTATTGTCGTCGTCGCAGGCCAGATGCAAATGGCGCGCGCCCGTACGCGAATGGCGATACGATTGAAATTCAAGATTCAGCGATTCAATGCGCCGCGAGCCTTGCTGCGTGAAGGAAGAATGATTCATGAGCAGTTCCGTGAGTTTGTTTGTTCGATAGCCGTGAGTGGCTGGCGAATTCCAATAATGTGCTAATTTCGACCCGCGCGCGACGGGGGAGCGAAATCATGTCGGAGATAGGCCTGGGAACGCTAGAATGACTTAACTTTTTTGTGGAGCATCCCCATGCCATCGTTCGATGTAGTCTCGGAAGTCAATCTACACGAGCTAACGAATGCCGTTGACCAAGCCAAGCGTGAAATTATCAATCGGTTCGATTTCAAAGGGACCGGTACCGAGATCGAGCAAGATGAGCATCGCATGACCATCATCGCGCAATCGGAGTTCCAGGTAAAACAGGTGATCGAGATCTTGCGCGGCAAGATCGCCAAGCGCGGCATCGATGTCGCCTGCCTGGAAGAATCCGCGCTGACGCAATCGCTGAGCGAAGCGCGACAAACGCTGACCGCGCGTCACGGGATCGATAAAGAAGCCGGCAAGAAAATTGTCAAATTCATCAAGGAAGGGCAACTCAAGGTCCAGGCGCAAATTCAAGATGAACAAGTGCGTGTCACGAGTAAGAAGCGCGATGATCTACAGGCCGTCATGGCGGCTTTGCGCGGCGCCGCACTGGGGCTGCCGTTGCAATTCACGAATTTCCGTGACTAGATTCGCCGCGCGCCAACGACCGTTTATCGTTTCCAACCCTTAGGTCGCGCCGCCTCTGCAATGAATCGTTTCGAGACCGAGCATTTCTATCACTGCCCGTATTGCGACGCCTTCATCTCGTGCGTGCTCGATCTCTCGGAAAACGTGCAAGAATACATCGAAGATTGCGAGGTCTGCTGCTGCCCTATCGAGCTACGGTACGCAGTGGAAGCCGCTGCGTTAACGGATTTTCGGGCGGCGCGGCTCGACGATGTCTGACGCAGCAACCCTCATCGGTTTGTTACTCGGCACCGTGGGTATTTGGCATTGGAGCGTGCTCGGGCGCGAACGCGTGCTGCGCATCAGCACAGAACTCTGTCGCGACCTTGGTCTACAGCGGCTCGATGATTCAGTGGCGTTGCGTGGCATGCGGCTGCGCTGGGTCGACGGCCCGGCAATCGAGCGTCGGTACGAATTTGAATTTAGCACCGACGGCGCTGATCGCCGCCGGGGTGAAATCACCTTGCAGGGGTTGGGCCTGATTTGGGCGCGCCTAGCGCATCCGAACGGAGCAATTTTCATCGACCCATCATCGGGTGCGATTCGCTGACCGCGCGCGAGGGGGCTTACGACGGGATCTATTCGTCCTTCAAACGCGCCGCGAGTTCCTCGATCAAGGTTTGGTCATGGTGCTTGGCGGCGACTCGGGCCGCCTGCGCGCGTTGTTTGATTCGCTCGAGATGGGCTCTTTGATTGGCAAAGGCTTGGCTCGATGCACGGCTCGCGTGCGCGGATTCCTGTTCGCGCAACCACGCCGAAATCTCCTGTTCGAAGCGCCCGCGAGTCGTTGCCTCTTCCTGCCGATGCTGCGCGAGATTTTCCTGATTACGGGTCGCCGCCTGCTGCACCATCAAGTGTGCCGCCTCGGCGGCGGACGCCTTGGCGCGTGCCGCGCTGACTTCGGCCTCGATGGCGGCGATATCGGAGGCTAACTCGGATTCACGCGCGCTATGTGAATCGCTGTCCTTCGCACGCGCGTCGGCCAATTCGTGGAGCTGCAGCTCCAGGCGCTGCTGCACCGTGACCGCGTGCTCCCGCGCGTTTTGCGCATCGCCTAAAGCTGAGCGCAATGCTGCGGCCTCGGACTCGAGACGCGCGCGCTCGGCGCGGAGGTTCTCTTCCTCGCGCTCGCGCATTTGTTGATGCGTTTGCTTATACTCTTCGATGATTCGTTCGGCTTCCTCGGCGGCGGCATTGCGCGCGGCTTCGGCAGCCGCCTTCTCACGACGCGCGCGCTCTAGCTCCTCGGCATTGCGCGCGAATTCAGCCTCGAGCTTGCGTCGTTCACCATCAACTTTAGCTTGAATTTCATCGCGTAATTTACGTTCGATTTCAAGTTGGCGCTGCTGGCGAAGCTCGGCTTCTTCGGCACTGGCGACACGTGCTTGTTCGAGCTCGACCTGCAGTTGTTTGGCCTCGGCAAGCCGCAGCATTGCTTCGTTCGACTCGGCTTTCAGGCGTTCACGCTCGTCGGCCAGCTGTAGCTCCGCGGTTTCCTTCATGCGCTGCAAGCGCGCCAGTTCTTCTGCCTGCCACGCATAACTTTCTTCCAGCTTCTTCTCTTCTTGGCGCAGACGGCGCTCGGCTTCCTCACGCATCGCCTGAATGCGCTCTTCCTCGGCTTGATGGCGCAGCGCGGCTTCTTGTTCCGCGTTGCGTTTCTCGATTTCTATTTGCTCCTTGAGACGCTGTGCTTCCTCCCACGTGCGTTGGGCGCGCGCGGACTCCGCCGCGAGACGTGCTTGCTCTTCGGCGAGTTTTTGCGCGGCCTCGGCTTCCAGGCGCGTGCGCGACGCCTCGGCTTCCTGACGCATGCGCTCCGCTTCTTCGATTCGCGCGGTCGCGGCTTGCAGCTCAGCCTGTTCGCGTGCGCGCCGTAACACAGCTTCACTTTCTGCTTCGCGCTTTTCGAGTTCCAACTGTGCCTTGAGGCGTTGGGCGTCTTCCCACGCCGCGCGCGTGCGCGCGGCCTCGGCGTCAAGTTTGGCTTGCTCTTCGCGCAGGCGTATTTCAGCCGCGACTTCCAGTTCGCGTCGCGCACGATCGGCTTCTTCGCGGAGCTGCAACGCTTCCGCCTGACGCTGCGCCGCGAGTTCCGCTTCCACGGCCTCATGCGCGCGCAAGCGGGCCGCGTACGTCGCTTCGATGTCATGCTGCCGCGTCTCGAGTTCGGCGCGCAAACGACGCGCCTCATCCTCCAGGGCCTGGCGTGCCTGTGCGGAATCCGCCGCCAATTGGGCCTGCTCCGCCGCCAGCCGTTCACGCAATTCAAGATCTAATTTCGCACGCCCGGCCTCGGCTTCTTCCTTAAGCCGTTGCGCTTCTTCCAATTTGCGCACCGCTTCGTGCAGATCGGCCAATTCTTCGTCGCGTGTGTTGTCCGCCGAGCCCCCCCGCGACTGATCAGCCTCCGCCGCGATTCTTGCTTGCTCCGCGGCGAGGCGCTCACGGAGCTCGATATCCATGCGCGCGCGGAGCGCGGCTGCTTCTTCGTTCTGCCGTTCGATTTCTTCGATTCGTCGTCGCGCCAGTTGCTCTTCGACTAACTCACGTGCGCGTGTTTCAAGTTCGCTTCGCGCACGTTCCGCATCGATCGCGAGTCTGTCCTGTTCGACGGCAATCCGTTCGCGCAGCTCTTGTTCCATCTGCGCCCGCGCCGCCGCCGTCTCTTCCTTGAAACGTTGCGCTTCGTCCTGGCGTCGTTGACGGTCCTGTTCGGCGGCTAATTCCCGTGCACGCGTTTCGTATTCCAGGCGCGAGCGTTCTGCGTCGGCGGCGAATTTCGCTTGTTCGGCGGCAATTCGCTCACGCAGCTCGACCTCCATTTGCGCGCGCGCGGCTTCGACCTCTTGTTTGATACGTTGCGCTTCTTCGAGCTTACGATTGGCTTCGCGCAGCTCGGCCTGCTCTTCGCTGCGCGCCTGCGCCGCAGCTTGTTGGGCCGCCTGCTTGGCCTGCTCTAGTTCACTCTTTAAGCGCTGCGCTTCCTCCCAAGCTCGTCGCGCCTTGGTTGCTTCTTGCCCGAGACGCGTGCGTTCGGCCTCGAGTTGCGCGGCGGCAACCTTGGTCGATTCTTGACGCGCCTGTTCGGCTTGTTCCTTTAGCTTGCGTGCTTCGTCAAGTTGGATGTTGGCTTTCGCGAGTTCTGCCTTCAGCGATTGCGCACGCAGGTCAGCTTCGATTGAATCGTTGTCAAAATCCTGCTCCGCGAGCCCGCTGCTACGGCGTTCGGCATCGGAACGCTGCGACGCTGGCACGGTGGCGCTCACCGGCATGGTCGTGACTTGCGCGATCTTGAGCTCGGGCTTGCGTGCCGCCGGTGGCGCGGCAAGCTTGACCAGGCCATAGCGATTCAGACCACCCGCCAAAAAGTGCACATCAAACCCACGTTCCGACAACAGAAAAGCACCCACCGAACTGCGCGAGCCGGTATCGCAGCACACGATATACACCTTATCGTGATCGAGTCGTTCCGCATGCATGCGCAAGGTATTGAGCGGCAGGTTCAGGCTGCCTTCCAAATTTCCCTGTTTATGTTCTTCAGGGAAGCGTACATCGAGCCACAACGCGCCATGCTGATCGACCAGGCGCATGGCTTCTTGATGACTGATATCGCTTAGTAATGGTTTTTTTATGAGCTCGACAAAATCGGATTTTGTCAGTCGCATTAGCGTGCCATTGGTCAACATCACCACGGTCGCGTTGCGTTTGGCATCGGCGACCAGGGCTTCCTCGCCGAAAGTGTCTCCGGGCCCCAATTCGGCGAGTTTGATCGGCATTTTACCCGAGGCAATTTGCCGACTCACCTGGCAACGACCGTATTGGATGACGTAGTAGTAGTCACCAAGGTCACCCTGGCGGACGACGATGTCGCCGGACTTGAATTCAATCGGCTCAAGGCTGGAAAAAATCCGTTGGATGTTGGCCGCCGGCACGCGTCCGAATAGTTCGGACTGCAGCATGCGCGTCATCCAATCCGCATCATCCTCCGCACCGATATCATTGACGCGCACGTCGCGCGGTTCGCCCGCGCCATCTAGCGCGAGCAATTTATCCAATAGATCGCGGCTAACGCGCAGAACCTTCGAATCACTCACCGCCCGCGCCGATAACTGGCGCGGCTGTAGCTGGGCCAATGGGTGCACGGCATCCGCCGTACCACCGGTGATTTTCTTGACTAACTGCTGACCGGAAAAGAGTTCGAGATCGCCTTCGAGCAAAAAGAACGTGTAACTGTCCTTGTCGCCTTCATGAAAGACATAACTGCCGCGCCGAACCGGCAGCATTTCAGCTTGCGTAAACAGTTGCTGCCGCCGCAACACCGACAACCCGTTTACCGGAACGAGCATACGCAGAACAGCAGCAAAGCGTTCTTCGAGCGACACGGATGCGGTCATGTCAGTTGCGGATGACATAATTTCCAGCCGTGAATCGAGGCGGATGCGTTCTCACAGGCTTGAATTAAAGCAAGCCAAATCGCGTGGCGCAGGACTAGACCTAGGTGTTTGTGATAGCGGTCACGCATTCTCTTGATCCTCGCCCTAGGCACATGACTAGGCTGATGCGGACCGGGTATCGGCGTTCGGGGCATTTGATTCAGCAACAAAAACGTCCGTTGCGTCACAAACAGCCAATTGGCAGTACCCGCGGCGGTTCCGTATGCCATTAAGGGCCTTAATTGATGCGTTTGATTATACCTACCGGACCCGCGGTGCCCAGCGGATTTTGACCCCGGTGGAGCAACCACGCGGATGGGTGCCGCATTTTTGGTTCATTAGGCGTAGAATTTGAGCGTCAATGGCACACGTAAACTGGGCTCGGCGATATAAGGGTGGGGTAGTGGACGGCGGGAAAAAATCACTCGAACGCCGGCTTTTTGAGCTGCAAGTCGAGCATCGGGATCTCGACGAAATTGTGCATCGCCTTAACGATTCCGCACCGCTAAACGAATTGCTCATTAAACGGCTAAAGAAGCGCAAGTTGCAGCTTAAAGATCAGATTACCCGACTAAAGAGCGCACTCATCCCTGATCTCGACGCTTAAACTCATGGCAGAGGCTCAAAACCCGTTTCGTGAACGCCTTGGATTGTTGGTTCCCATCAATAATCTGCAACCCAGGCAGCAGGAGCAATTACTCGCGGCGGCGGAAATCCTGACCTTGCGACGCAAGGAGTACCTGTTTCGGCAGGGGGACCACGACCACTATTCGTTTTACTTGCTGGCCGGCGAATTGGAGATGGTCGCCGGCGACCAATTGATCAAAAAGGTTATCGGGGGCGAGGCAACGTCGTTTCACCCATTGGCCCAGCTCCAGCCACGCCAAATGTCAGCCGTGGCCGTAACTAACGTCCAGATCCTACGGATCGATCGGCGAGTTCTCGACACGCTGTTAAGCGTCGGAACTGACACGCGCGCACTGACCGCCGAACCCGCCATCGAAGTCGAAGAATACGAGACCGTTGGAAGCAACGATTGGTTAGCCACCCTGCTCCAGTCGGAATTATTCGCGCGAATCCCACCGTCCAATATTCAACGCCTCATCGATACCCTCGAAACCACCGAAGTAAAGGCTGGCGACGTCATCATTCAGCAAGGTGCGGCGGGCGATTACTATTATGTAATCCAGGCAGGAACGTGCGAAGTATGCCGGGCTACGCGAGTCGGTAAAGATATTCGCTTGGCGGAGCTCGGCCCCGGCGATACCTTCGGTGAAGAAGCCCTGGTGTCAAACGCCACGCGTAACGCGACGGTGCGCATGCTGACCGACGGCGCACTCGGCCGCCTGACGCAGGAGCACTTCATTGAGCTCATCAAACGTCCAGTCCTGCAGGGGATTTCGCTCGCCACCGCAACCACCATGGTCGCCGCTGGTGCGCGGTGGCTCGATGTGCGATTTCCAGAAGAACATAGCGCCAACGGGCTACCGAACAGCATTAACATACCGCTCAGTCTGTTGCGGAATCGGCTCAAGGGAATCGACCGCGACGTTCAATATATCGCGTATTGCGACACCGGTGGACGCAGTTCCGCCGCTGCCTTTCTGTTAACCGAAGAAGGCTGTGACGCGTATTTCGTCGAAAATGGCGGGATCGACGAAATCGGCGCGCAGCAAGCGCGCGCAGTCACCGCAACGCCAGCACCGCCGACTATCTCGGCCCCGCGCGACGAACTCGTTGCCGCTGAAGCATTGGCGCTGTCGCTCGCGGCGGATGTCGAGCGCGCGCGCCTGCAAATCGAAACGGCGCAGCGCTTGATGGCGGAAGCAGCGGCCGCGAAACGCGACGCCGAACAGTATGTACAGCAGCGCTTGCAAGGTGAGCGCGCCGCTATCGATCAAGCCGCCGCACTGGTTCAAACCAAGTTGGCGGAAGCGCAGCAATTTAAGGCCGCACTCGAACGCCAACATGCCGCGGCAGTGGCCGAAGCCACGCGCCAGCGCGCGACGCAGGACGCAAAGGCCGAAGAATTACAACGCAAAATCGCGCTCGCGATGCAAGAAAAGGAGCAGCGTCTCGAGGAGGTCTACCACAAGCAAGCGGCACAACTTGAACAATTACACGCGGAACAGGCGGACACGCGCAAGGCCTTGGATCAGGCGTGGCAGGAACTTGAACTCGAATCGTCGAAAAGCCGGGAACGTCTAGCCGCCGCCGAGCGGCTCGAACGCGAAATCAAGGCGCGCGAGGACGCACAGGCACAATCGATAGCCGAACGCGAACAACAAATCCGCGACGCGTTAACCGCCGAACTGGCGCGTGAGCGGCAGCGGTTCGAGGTTGAGTTCGCGCGCTCCGCGGCCGAAATCGCACGGGCCCGTCATGAACAGCAGGCGGCCGAGGCGGCCAACCAGGCCGCGGCGGACGAAGCCCGGAGGATCATGGCGGAATACCAAACGACCCAGCAGCGGCAACTCGCCATCTTGCAACAACGCCTGCTGGCCGAGCGTGCAGCCGTCGTCACCGAAGCCGAACGGATCCGGGTGGAAATGGCGGCGGCGCTCCAGGCCAAAACCGACGCGGAAGCCGCGCGTGACGCCGCGGAGCGCGAACTTTCTGTCGCGCGCGAGCGTCAAACCACGAGTGCGGCCACCGAAACTCACCTACGTACGCATTTGCAAATGCTCGAAACGCGGGTGGCGAACGCGGCTCGTGGAGTGTCTGACGCCGAGACTGCCACCTCCAACGCCGCCGAGCGACAACGCGAGAACGCGCAACGCCTGGAGCGTACTTACAGCTCGGAAAATGAACTTGATCGGCTTCTACACCGCGAACTCGACGACTGGATCGAAGAGCAAGAACGCTTCCACGGTTCAACTGAACAACGCGCGGAGTTCACACGCCAGCAGGCGCAAACCGAACGTATTAAACAACGCGCGGCGGCCGCCAAGCAGGCGGCCACCAATAATGTGTTTTCGCTACTCGACGAAATTGCCGGCAAGATTGGCGTCGACCTGTAGCGTCCGTTTCGCTGCCGCCTCAGCGCTTGAACGGTCGCGAGGGCCCTGATGCGGCCAGCCCCCGGGGTGTTGTTACTGCTGCTCATACTGGCGTGCGATGCGGTGCTGGCCGCGCCCGCTAGTTTTCGCGCCGGCCCCACTCAAACCACGTTACTCGAACTCTATACTTCGGAAGGCTGTAGCAGTTGTCCACCGGCTGATCGCTGGCTCTCGGCCTGGGTCGATGACTCACGACTGTGGCAGGAGGTGGTGCCGGTCGCCTTTCATGTCGACTATTGGGATGACCTCGGCTGGCAGGATAGGTATGCGTCAAATGCCGCCAGTAACCGGCAACGCACGCAGGCGGGACACAGCGCAGCCGGGGTGTACACGCCTGAATTTATCGTCGACGGTCACGAATGGCGGGGATGGTTCGGTGGCGCGACGCTGCCGCGCGCGACGGCGAACGTCGGGAATCTTGAGGTGCGGATGATCAACTCAGCAGTCGAAATCCAGTGGCGACCGCTGATCCTCGGGACCGATTTCATTGTCCACGTCGCGGTGTTGGGGAGTGGCATTAATAGCGCGATTGCGCGTGGCGAAAACGCTGGCCGTCAATTACGCCATGATTTCGTCGTTTTGGCCGATACCGAAACCGCTCTGGACGCCCATGACCGGCAATTTGATAAACGGCTGGCGCTTCCAGTGCCGACGGCGCCCACACCGCGCCGTGCGTTGGCGGTATGGATCGAAGACGCTGCATCGCGCCGCCCGCTGCAGGCCACGGGCGGGTGGCTCGACTAGGCGGCGCCCAACGTCGTTGTCGGCGTCGGGGTAGCGGTGTTTTAGGAAGCTCTGCAAAAGGCAGAGCTTCCTAAAGGCACAGGGAGGTGCCGTACTCTGAAAAGTCCAGGATGGACTTATTCAGAGTTCCCTTTATTTGTTCGGTAAAAAACGCGTCGAGCAAGCGTCGTGGGATCGGGCGCAGTTCGAGGAATTGGAAGCCCAACACACAACGCGGCTCCTCGTTCACCGTCGCCGAATAAAGCAGACGCACTCCCACCGATAACGTCTCCGGGCCACTCATCAATGGCAATACCGCGGTCGCGTGCAAAATGGACCGATTGGTGGCTTGAAGTTTGCCGCCAAGCGGATGGATGATTTGCGCTGTAACGACGTTACATTGAACCTGCAAGCCATCCGGTGCGAGGTTACGCAGGCGCGCCGCACAGTGCTGGCCGAGTCCATTGCGGAACGCGACGGGAATTTCTAGCACAATTCGGGGATAAACGCGTTGTTCGCCGTCCGTCACTGGAATCGGCTGCCAACTAGACGCGCGGTGGGCCGTGCCCATCAGTGGGCGACTTAAATGTGGCATGGAAGTACTACCTCAGCCGTTATTTTTGTGACGTCGGTGAGGAAGCTTAGCGGCCGCGCGAGGGCATACTCGCGACGTAGATCACGGAAATTGACGGCCAAATACACCCGCCACAGTCTTTTACATCTAGGATGATTGGCACTTACTTAAACGGGTCGGATAAATTCGTTGGCTTAGGGCCGATGCGGAATGTTCAAGTCGGCGGCGAAAGCGCGCGCCGCCTCCCGCTCAGTTTCTGATAATTGATTAAATAGCAGCTCGGCGTTTTGCACCGCGACGGACAAGCCGCCAACGGCCGCATGGCGATACCAACCGTAGGCTTTGACGCGATCCGCAATGACACCTTCGCCGCTTAAGTAGGCTGAGCCCAGGGCATTTTGCGCCAGTATCGAGCCGGCACGCGCAGCGCGTTGCCAGCACTTGGCGGCCATTACGAAATCGCGGTTAACGCCTACCCCCCGGCGGTAGGCGATCCCAAGGTTATAGCCCGCATCCGCCTCGCCCCCCTCGAACGCACGCCGCCACCAGTCCGCCGCTGCCGCAAAATCGCGCGCGCCGCCGTCCCCTCGGTAATACATTGTGCCGAGCGCGGCAGCTGCTCTCGCACTCGAATGCGTGGCCGCCCGTTCAAACCAGATCCTCGCTTGCACGGGGTCGCGCGCCAAGCCAACGCCATCGCGATAGAGCGCACCCAGATTATGTTCGGCCTTCGCAAAACCCTGGTCTGCCGCGCGTTCATACCAGGAGCGCGCAACCGCGGGGTCCGCGACGGTCCCCCAGCCCGCGGCGTACATGACGCCTAGGTAAAACTGCGCTTCGGCTTCGCCGGCCGCGGCCGGCGGCGTCAATTCGCTGATGGCCCGACCATAATCACCGGCGCGAAAGGCGGCGACACCAGCCGATGAATCCGCCCCGGCGCCACTCATCACGAGCAAGGCCAACACGGCGCAGGAGCCCAGTACGAACCTCTTCACGGCGGATAAATGCACCCCATCCATACCAATCTTTCGCGCGATATTTGAGAATAGGACCCTGCTTGGGTCAGCTAATTCCGCGGACATGCGTTGTCGAGTCAAGGATTGCGTAGCCCTAAGTTGCCCGGTCGCACGTGGCGCGCCTTGCATTACAATGCCCCGACAATTCATCGATTGGAATCCATCATGGCCACCGAGCGCTTTACCGGAACTGATACCTACGTCGCGACCGACGATCTCATGATGGCGGTTAACGCCGCAATCACGCTCGAAAGGCCACTCTTAGTCAAAGGCGAACCGGGCACCGGCAAGACCATGTTGGCGGAAGAAATCGCCCGCGCGCTCGACCGCCCGTTAATTCAGTGGCATATCAAATCGACCACTAAAGCAGCCCGCGGCCTCTACGAATATGATGCCGTCGCGCGCTTGCGTGATTCGCAGCTGGGCGATAACCGAGTCCACGATATTCGTAACTATATCCTTAAGGGAAAATTGTGGGAGGCGTTCGAGTCGACGGTTCAGCCGGTATTGCTGATCGACGAGGTCGATAAAGCGGATATCGAATTCCCGAACGATTTATTACAAGAACTCGATCGCATGGAATTCTTTGTCTATGAAACCAAGGAAACCATCAAAGCCGTGCAACGGCCCATCATCATCATTACCAGCAACAACGAAAAAGAACTCCCGGACGCGTTCTTGCGCCGTTGCTTCTTCCATTACATCCGGTTTCCGGACCAGGAAACCATGGATCATATTGTCCACGTACATTATCCGGACATTAAAAAGCGTCTGCTCGCCGAAGCCATGCAATGTTTTTTCGAACTGCGGGAATTGCCCGGCTTGAAGAAAAAGCCATCGACCTCCGAGTTGCTCGATTGGATAAAGCTGCTGGTCGCCGAAGATATTCCGCCCGAGGCGCTACGCGAGAAAGACTCGCGCAAAGCCATCCCCAAGCTCTACGGCGCCTTGTTGAAGAACGAGCAAGACATGCATTTGTTCGAACGCCTGGTATTCATGTCGCGAGGACGCAGTGCTAACTGAGTTTTTCTATCGCCTGAGAAAAGTCCAGATCCCGGTCTCGCTCACCGAGTATCTGACCCTGCTGGGGGCGTTGGAAGCAGGAGTGGCAACCTCGTCCGTCGACGATTTCTATTATTTAGCACGCGCCACTTTGGTCAAGGACGAACGCTTCTTCGATCGTTTCGATCAAGTGTTCGGAGATTACATTCGCGGTCAGCAAACCGCCTTTGACGAGATCCTGGGGGAGATCCCGCTGGAATGGCTGCGCAAACAAAAAGAGCTGAATCTCACCGACGAAGAGAAAAAGTTAATCGAGAGTCTCGGCGGTTGGGACAAGTTGATGGAGACGCTAAAGCAGCGTTTGGAAGAACAGAAAAAAGCCCATCACGGGGGTAGTAAGTGGATTGGCACCGGTGGCACGTCGCCCTTCGGGGCCAACGGTTACAATCCGGAAGGGATCCGGATCGGCCAAGCGAGCGGACGCCAGGGCCGCGCAGTCAAAGTATGGGATAAGCGCGAGTACCAAAATCTCGACGACCAGGTCGAGCTTGGCACGCGCAACATCAAAGTTGCGCTGCGCAAACTCAGGCGCTTTGCGCGCGAAGGCGCCGAAGAAGAATTGGATCTCGACGATACCATTCGCTCGACCGCGCGGCGGGCTGGCTTGCTCGATATCAAACTGGTGCCGGAGCGCCGCAATACCACCAAGGTGCTGTTGTTTTTGGATGTCGGTGGATCAATGGATCCGCACGTTAAAGTGTGCGAAGAACTGTTTTCAGCGACGCGCGCCGAGTTTAAGCATCTCGAGCATTTTTATTTTCATAACTTCGTCTACGAAACGGTGTGGCGCGACAATCAAATGCGCAACAACGTACGTTTACCCACTGCCCAGTTGATGAACACCTATAGCGCCGACCACAAGGTCGTCATCGTCGGCGATGCGACGATGAGCCCTTACGAAATCATGGCGGTTGGCGGCAGCATCGAACATTGGAATGAAGACGCGGGCGCGACATGGATCGCGCGCCTGTTGGCGGTTTACTCCCATGCCGTATGGCTGAATCCGCAACCCGAGGATTACTGGAGCTATATCCCATCGATCGGCATCGTAAAACAACTGTTTTCGGATCGGATGTTTCCACTCACGATTGATGGTCTCGATCGGGCAATGAAGGCCTTGAAAAAAGCGCATTAGCCCTGCGTTCTAATCCGTGAGGCACGGTCGTTCGTTAGGTCTGCTCGCGCTGCTCCTGGGCGCAACTCTCGCGCCGCCCGCGCGCGCGCTGCAGCCCGCTGAACTCGCCATCATCATCAACGTCGACGATCCGGCAAGCGTCGACACTGGCGAGTACTATCGCACCCGGCGCCAAGTCCCCGCCGCGAATGTCATTCGCATTCATCTCGGCTCACCTCGGCAAAACTTGGCGCCGGCCGATTTCGAGAACGCCCAGCGCCAGGTCAAGGCAGCGACCAGCCCCGCCGTGCAGGCCTATGCGTTGGCGTGGACGCTGCCGTATCGCGTGGGCTGCATGTCGATCAGTTCGGCGTTCGCCTTTGGCTATGGCACGCGATTTTGTGCGACGGGATGCAAACCGACCGCGCCGAATCCTTATTTCGATAGCGCGTCGCGCGCGCCGTATCGAGATTTCCGCATGCGCCCGACGATGCTCCTCGCGGGCACGACCGAGGGTAACGTTCGCCAACTCATCGATCGCGGCGCACACAGCGATGCGTCGCGACCGCGAGGGCGCGCTTACCTTGTCATTACGCGCGACGCCGCGCGGAATACACGCAGTCCCCTGTTCCCCGCTATTCGCGCTGCGTTTAATTCAATAATACCGATCGACATTATTGAAGCTGATGGGATCCGTAACCGCTTTGACGTGATGTTTTATTTCACCGGCACGACCGCTGTGCCGGGCCTCGATACCTTGGGGTTTCTCCCTGGCGCGGTGGCTGATCATTTGACCTCGGCGGGCGGTCAACTCGACGGTCACGGACAAATGAGCGCGCTACGCTGGCTCGAGGCGGGCGCCACCGGCAGTTATGGCAGCGTCGTCGAACCCTGCAATTTTCCGCAAAAGTTTCCGAATCCCGGTCTGGTATTGAAGTATTACCTGGCCGGCGAGTCTCTCATCGAAGCCTACTGGAAAAGCGTCGTATGGCCTGGCCAAGGCGTGTTTATTGGCGAACCGTTGGCGGCGCCGTTCGATAACCGGGCGGCGGCGCCGATTGGAGCGCCTTAGGTTTTCGACTGCAGCGTCGCCGCTTAACGGCGCGCTATCTATCCGATTTTGTCGTCGAATTGCGTCACCCACAGGCATATAGGTCTGCCGCACCACTGCGTGAAATTCAGGAACCGATGACAACGCCGCTATAGAACCGTGACGTGGTTCTCGCTCTGCCAGTCGAATGCTGAACTTCGTCGCATCTCGGTCATACAACTAGGCTAGCGTCGAGCGCCTGGAACGGCTCTTGCCTCTAGTAGATTTAAGGAACCTCTGAATAAGTCCCTCCTGGACTTTTCAGAGTAAGGAAAACAAAAAGTGTCATTTTTGTTTTCCTTCATTTTCAACGGTCTTCGACCATTGAAAATGGCGGCACTTCCCTGTGCCTTAAGGAATCTCTGCCTTTTGCAGAGATTCCTTAAGAAGATTTCGAACGCTGGACCATTGGAGTTAGGAATGAAAGCCATCCCGTCGATTGATCGGCGTATTGCGCGCTTTAACGGCTACCAAGATATGAACGGCGAATTCGTGCCGTTCGTAATGTCGGATGAAGTATTCCGTCGCGCCCGTAAGCTTGGCGCACGGGTGCTCCTGCGCTTGGAGCTCGGTGACAATCAACAACTCCAAGGCTTGTTCTACACCAACGATCGAAGCTTGTCGGCGTAACTCGAACGGCCGCCATCACCTGCCGTTAATCTTGTCGTTTTGCTGACGCGAATTTCACGTTAGTCTTCTAACCAATAACCGCCCGCTAAAGAATTCACCACCCGCGGCCTGGCGAGACGGTTGTCGGTTATGCACGAGTTGCTACCGCGATCCGCGTGCATTACCCTGCCGGGCTCCGCGCCGGCCGATATGCCGCACCTTCAGTGCTGACGCCGCCGCCAAATACAAATATTGGTGGACCTGTCGATGACTCCGAATGAATTGAGCGCGCTTGCCGCCGCTGGCTATAACCGCGTACCGATTACTCGCACGGTGCTGGCCGATTTAGATACCCCATTGAGCGTGTATTTAAAGCTCGCCGCCGGATCCTTCAGCTATCTGCTTGAATCGGTCGAGGGTGGTGAAAAATGGGGTCGCTATTCGATCATCGGGCTACCGGCGCGCACCGTGATCCGCGCCACTGGCGCCGAAATTACCGTGACTACCTCAGGCCGGGTGACCGAAACCCACCACGCGAGTGATCCGTACGAATTCGTTCGCGACTTTCTCCACCGCACCAGAATTCCAGCCCTCGCGCCGGCCCGCTTTGCCGGCGGTTTAGTCGGCTACTTCGGTTACGACACCGTCCGCTACGTGGAAACCAAATTGGCGGCGACGACGCCGCCCGATCCACTACAAACACCCGATATCTTGTTGATGGTGGCGGATGAATACGTGGTGTTCGATAACCTGAAGGGCGAGATGCAACTGGTTTGTTACATCGACCCGACGAACACCCACGCCTTGGAGGCGGCTGTCACTCGACTGCAGACACTTGAAGCATTGTTGCGCAAGCCATTGGTCCTGCCCACCGAAGCAATCAATCCAGCGGCGATTGCCGATCATGATTTTGTTTCGGAGTTTGGCGAAACCCGCTTCAAGCAGGCGGTTGAACGTATCAAGGATTACATTATTGAAGGCGATGCGTTTCAGGTCGTGCCCTCACAACGCATGTCGATTCCGCTCAAGGCCACGCCGATCAGCGTCTACCGCGCGCTGCGTCATTTAAATCCATCGCCGTATTTGTTTTTTGTCGATCTCGAAGCGTTTCAAATCGTCGGCTCCTCGCCGGAAATTCTGGTGCGCTTGGACGGCGCCACGATAACGTCACGGCCGCTTGCCGGAACGCGCCGGCGCGGCGCCACCCTCGAAGAAGATCGCGCGTTGGAAGCCGAACTGCTCGCCGACCCGAAGGAAATCGCTGAACACGTGATGCTGATCGATCTCGGTCGCAATGACGTCGGTCGGGTCGCACAAGCCGGTTCGGTGAGAGTCACTGAAAAACTCGTGATCGAACGTTATTCGCATGTCATGCACATCTCGTCAAACGTCGAAGGCACACTGGCCGACGGTCACGATGCACTAGATGTGTTACGCGCGACACTGCCGGTAGGCACGCTGTCGGGGGCGCCCAAAATTAGAGCGATGGAAATCATCGATGAACTGGAACCGGTGAAGCGCGGGATTTACGGCGGCGCTGTCGGCTATCTCTCCTGGAACGGCAACATGGATATGGCTATCGCGATTCGCACCGCTGTGATCAAGGACGGCCGACTTTATATTCAAGCCGGCGGCGGCGTCGTCGCCGATTCAGTGCCGGCCTTGGAATGGGAAGAAACACTCAACAAGGGTCGCGCGATGTTTCGCGCGGTGGCCATGGCCGAACGGGGTTTGACCGCGGCGCCCATCGGGCAGAGTCGCGAGTAAGGTAGGTTCAACCTATACTTTGAGAGCAATAAATATCGAGTTCTTCGCGGCGGAAATGTTGTTATCGCTGAACGCAAAAAAAGACGAACCATGGGAGGTTTTGCCGTGTCAGATTTAGTCGTGCACACGCTCGCTGGCGGCTGGGGGATGTCATCACTCAGCCCGTTCTGTCTGAAGCTCGAGACTTACCTCCGAATCGTCGACCTTCCATTCCAAAAGATCGTCGATGCAACTCCTTTCAGCGGACCCAAGGGGAAAGCTCCATGGATCGAGCATGAAGGCAAAAAGATCGGTGATTCCGGGTTCATCATCGAATACCTCGAGAGCCGATTCGGCTGCGATCCAAACGCTGCGCTTTCTGCGTCAGAGCGAGCGGTTGCCTGCGCGATGCGGCGTCTCATCGAAGAGAACCTTTACTGGACGATGGTCTACGATCGTTGGATGGTGGAAAACAATTGGCGGAGTTTCCGCGACGTCGTCCTGGGTAAGGTTCCCGCGCCAATCCGCCAACTAATTGCACCCCTCGCTCGGCGCGGCGTGCGGCGCCAACTTAAAGGCCATGGCATCGGGTTGCACTCGCAGGACGAGATTCACGCCATTGGCCGGAAAGACATCGGCGCAATTGCCGATTTTCTTGGGGATAAGCCCTTCGTGATGGGAGCGACTGCGAGCGAGATCGATGCGATCGCGTACGCTTTCCTTGCGAATATCATGAACGTACCGATCGACAGTCCGGTCAAGGATCTGGCTTTGAAACATAAAAATCTAGTTGACTTTATCGCGAGAATCCAGACTCGGTATTTCGCGTAACCTACTGTCGCGCGCTGCCGTGTGCGGCGACGGCACAATGGCCACGACCATGTGCTCAAGGGAGAGCCTGACGACATGCCTGCACCAGACGAAGAGCGTCGACTCCTCGCCATCCTCTCCGGTGATGTCGTCGGCTACAGCCGACTCATGACGGCTGACGAGAGTGCCACCATCGTCATGCTTGCGGCGGCGCGGGATGCCATCGGGCACGCGGTGCTCGCCCACCACGGTCGTATCGTCGATTTCACTGGCGACAACTTCCTTGCCGAATTCAGCAGCGCGGTGCATGCGGTGTATGCGGCACTCGCCATTCAGCGCGCGATCGCGGTCAGAACCGCAGACGTACCCACGGCACAGCGAATGGTGTTTCGACTCGGCGCGCATCTCGGTGACGTGCGCATCGTTGGTGAGCGTCTCTACGGCAACGGGGTGAACATCGCCGCGCGGCTCGAAGGGTTAGCGCCGGCTGGCGGCATCTGTCTGTCACGGCAGTTCTACGAGCAGGTCGAAGCGCAGATCAGCATCTCAGTGCGCGATCTCGGTCCGCAGACACTCAAGAACGTGAGCCAGCGCGTGCATGCGTATGCTATCGACCCCGACGCGTTATCCGAGCGGCCCCTTGTTAACGCCGGTGGCGCGAACGCGCCGCTTGCGTCGCAAGCGGCGGTTGTCGTCGGCATCCCGACGATCGCGGTGCTGTCGTTCACGAACCTCTCGACCGATCCCGAACACGAGTATCTCGTGGAGGGCATGACCGCGGACATTACGAGCGGCCTGTCCTGTGATCGTCGCTTTGCCATTATCTCGCACGGTTCGGCGAAAGCGTTCAAGGGCGAGACGCGTGACGTGACCGAGATCGGAAAATTGCTCGGCGCGAACTATGTCGTCACCGGCGCGGTTCGTCGGCTTGGCGAGCGGCTGCGAATTACGGCGGCTTTGGTCGAGGTCGCAACTCGGAACGAGATCTGGAGCGGTCGCGAGGATCGCACGCTGGCGGAAATCTTCGAGGTCTTCGATGACGTCATTGAAGCTCTCGTGACCGCGCTCGCGTCACATCTGAAGCTGGCCGAAGACATTCGCCATCGGCGCCGGCCCCCGGAGCAGCTCGATGCCTGGGCACTGGTAGCGCGCGCCTCGCTCGCCTATTTCACCATGGGGACGGTTTCTGCCACAGAGGGCTTGCGCATGGTCGAGCGCGCGCTCGAACTCGAGCCCGATTACGCTTACGCATGGGCCATATTCGGCTTCCTCACGGCGCTTAAGTTCCCGAGCGGGCGGAGCACGGATCGTGCCGCGGATGTCGAAACATCACTCGCCGCGACCCGCAGGGCGCTCGCTCTCGACCCGCATGACCCATGGGCTCTGACCGCCCACGCGGCGGCGATGCAGTACGCTGGCCAGGCGGCGCAATCACTCGGTTATCTCGTGCGCAGTTTGCGCGCGAATCCGAGTGACGTATTGACGCATTGCTACTACGGACGTGGTTTGATGTTTTCGGGTGAGCCCGAACGCGCGCTCGCGCATTTCGCGCGCTTCAAGCGGCTCAACCCGAACGACCCCGGCGCACACCAGGCCGCCATGTACCATGCGATTGCGATCGTGTTCGCGCGGCGTTGGGTGGAAGCCGAAGTCATCGCGCGCGACGCCGTCACTGCGTCCGGTGGACGGAATCCCTGGTCATGGACGATGCTCGCTATCGCACTCGGCGCCTTGGGGCGCGAGACCGAAGCACGCGTCGCGATTGCCGACGTCCTGCGCGGCGCGCCGCACTGGAGTCGTGAGTTCGTCGAAACCTTCCTCGTCACTTGCCAGTCCGACCACAGCCTCGTCACACCTCTGCTTGAGATACTGCGTACCATTTGGCCGGATCACTGATCCGCACTATTCAATCACCACCGCGACTATCCCCGCGTCCAAGCCTTCGTCTCCTTCGTGGACATTGACGGCGGTCACCGTGCCCGCCGCCGGTGCTTCATGCGGAACTTCCATCTTCATCACTTCCATGATGAATAGCGTATCGCCCGCTTGCACGCGATCCCCAGTTTTGACCATCACCTTCCACATATTCCCCGCGGTTTGCAGTTCGACTTCGTGCGCCATGGCGCTTGCTCCTTATTCGATACTGGATTCGGTGCACAGTGCCGTCAGCGCGCGGGCGCGCGCCTGCGCCTCCACGACCGAGATGACATGGAAGCGGTACGTTTCACCGGGTTTGGATTGCCCGAGTTTCCAGAACGCGCATTGCGGAACGGTGTAGGGATTAATAAAGCCGCCACCGCTCGGACCGTCGTTGACGAGAATGATCGGCGTTTGCCCGGCGAGATTAATCGCGCCGACTGGATACCCGTGATCGACGATGTTCGCCGGATCTGAACCGTGTTCGGGCAGTTTGTGATGGGCACGGTGGGTGAAGGTCCACTCCGGACCTTCCAGGCGAAATCCACCGCGATCGCTTTTCGATGACAGCTTCCAATCCATGGCTAAAAATCGCGCGTGACCCGCCGCATCAATCCAATCGTCGTTGGGACCCGCAACCACTTCGACCTGCCAGCGCTTGTCGGTAACCAATGGCGGACGTGCACTCAAGCGAACCTTGCGCCCTGCCTTACTTGCGCCGACGCCGACCGGAATGGTTTGCCCGGCTTTGATCGCGTGACCTTCCATCCCGCCAAGGCCTCCTTTGTGAAACGTCGCCCGCGATCCAAAGAAAGCTTCGTTCTGAATCCCACCGGCAATCGCCAAGTACCCGCGTGCGCCAGTTTTGGCAAACCTCATTTCGAGCGTGGCACCTGCGTTTACCGCGATACTTTCCCATAAGGGGAGCGGGACGCCATCGATCGTGCCTTGCATCTCGGCACCGGTGAGCGCGATCACAGTCGGGCGATGAAACTTCAATGTCGGACCGATGAATTGGCATTCCAACGCGGCCGCGCCCGGCGCATTGCCGACCAGGCAATTGGCGAGTCGAAACGACCACGCGTCCATCGGTCCGGACCACGGAAACCCGACATTTAAAAAGCCGTAACGTCCTGGCCAGTCTTGAATACTGGTTTCGAGTCCGGGTTTGATGACTTCCAACATGAGCGCCTCGCAATTTGACTCAAAATCTCGCCGTGTGATCGAGCGTCGCGACCCACTCGCGATAGCGCTTTAGCGAAATCTTCTGATAACCGACCACGTTCATTTCATACGTACCTTCTTCGCACTGCCGTTCGATCGCCGCGAATTCTTCCAGGCTGCAATGAATAAATTTCATGCGGTCGGTAGGCCGCAATAAATACGGCGCGGCCTTGAACGGTTGCAGGCGCTGTTTCATGTCCCAGATCGGCACCGGTGTCCGCGCGAATATTTGATAGCCGCCGGGACCATCGACTGGATAAATCGCAGTCGCCCCGCCACCCATGCCGATGGTGCCCTTGTAAGTGAAAGTCCGCGGTGGATTGTATTTAGGCGCGAACAGTCGACAGCGCGGGTCGAGCGGCATCATAAACGGCGTGCCGGGCCAGAATCCCAACGCGGCGACCCAGTACTCCGTCCCGGAATGTACGCGAACGAACTGCGCTTCGTCGGTCAGATGATTCAACTTTGCGATAAAGGCGGGATCGCGCTCCTTGTTGGGATTAATTTTTTCGATGTATTGGTCGATCGCCTCACTGCTCCACGGATCAAGATAAACCGCGGGGAAATAGATCAAACGACTATTGAGTTCGACGTCATCGAGCGTAGTGACCGAAGCAATCAAGCGCGTCATTTCAACCTGGAGATCGTCGAACGCGATGGTCTCGGGGTCATAATGGATCAGGATCGAAGCAAAAAATGGCGCTGTTTCAATGATTCCTTTGAGCTTATTTTCCCCGATCAATTGCGCCAGTCCTTGGCCGCGAAAATTGAGTTCCAAATTCAATTCGTCGCCGAATTCGATCACCATGAAGCGATCGCCGCCCGGCAGAAAGCGTGGTTCGTCGTAGAACATTGCGGTTGATCCCCTGTTCGTGCGCTAACCGATGAGCGCTTGCTTATGGGCTTCGATGAATCCAGTAAACACATCACCGGCCACAAATGCCGGATGCGTTACGACGCGACGTAGAAACTCGACATTAGTCCAAATTCCCTCGATCCGCGTAGCCGCCAGTGCTGTGTCGAGCGTTTCGAGCGCGGCGCCGCGCGTTTCGCCCCAACAGATTAACTTGGCGATCAGGGGATCGTAATACGCTGTGATGATATCGCCTTCACGCACGCCGGTGTCGATTCGCACGTGTACGCTCGGCGGTGGCATGACAAAGGTATTTAATTTGCCGGGCGACGGCAAAAACATCTTGGCCGGATTCTCGGCGTAAATCCGGCACTCGATCGCGTGGCCGCGGGCGGCGAGTACGTCCTGAGTGATGTCGGCGAGTGAGTCACCCGCTGCCAAACGCAACTGTAGGACTACCAGATCATGCCCGGTCACCGCTTCGGTAACGGGATGCTCGACCTGGATCCGGGTATTCATTTCCAAAAAGAAAAATTCGAAGCTCACTGCATCCACAATGAATTCGATGGTGCCCGCACCGCGATACTGTTGACTGCGCGCCAACGCGACCGCCGCCGCCGCCATGCGGGCGCGCACCGTGGCGGGCAGTCCAGGCGCGGGCGATTCTTCAATCACTTTTTGAAATCGTCGTTGTACCGAACAATCGCGTTCGAAGAAATGTACCGCACGCCCGTCACCGAAGCCGAAGATCTGAATTTCAACGTGTCTGGCTTTCGGTACAAACCGTTCGAGGAAAATCGTCCCGTCGCCAAACGAACGCGCCGCCATGGTTTGTGTCGCCTCCGCGACTTTTAATAGCTGTGCGGGCTCTTCAACGAGCCGCATGCCAATACCGCCGCCGCCGGCCGACGCTTTCACTAACAACGGATAACCAATGTCTGAAGCGGCCGCCGATAACCCATCCAATTCGCCGGCTGCGAAGCGCGCGCTGCCTGGAACAACAGGCAGTCCAACCGCGCTCGCCAGGCGCCGCGCGCGTTCCTTGTCGCCCATGGCCTCGATCTGAGGCGGCGTGGGTCCGATAAAGATCAAGCCAGCGTCGGCCACTCGCCGGGCGAAGCCGGCATTCTCGGCGAGAAACCCATAACCCGGATGCACGGCGTCCGCGCCACTGGCAATCGCGGCGGCCACCATGGTTTCAATCACGAGATAGCTTTCACTCGCCTTCGACGGCCCGATCCGAAGCGCCGAGTCGGCAAGACTTACATGGCGGGCGTGTTCATCCGCGTCGGAATAGACCGCAACGGTTTCGAGTCCCAGCGCTTTCGCGGCGTGGACAATTCGGCACGCAATTTCGCCGCGATTGGCGATCAAGATCTTTTTCACGACTACCTCTAGCGGCGGATCCGGCGCGGCTTAAGGATAAATTGCGGCGGCACCGATACGCATCGTATGCGACATCGTTTTTGCTTGTAAATGCTAAAACTCGCCGAGCTCGCCAAGGGCGCTGCTATACTCGCCGTTCACGCTTGTCGCCTTGTCGAGTGATCGGAGTAATCGTGTACGAACTTGCCCAACAGCGTCTCAATCGCATGCAGGCCACGGGTTGCACGGACGCGCTGCCCGGGGGCAAGCGTGGCTTGGAAAAAGAGAGTTTGCGGATCCGGCGCGATGGTACGCTCGCCAGCACACCGCACCCACGCGCGTGGGGCTCGGCGCTAACCCATCCCTTCATCACCACCGATTACTCAGAAGCGTTACCGGAATTAATCACGCCGGCGTTTTCGTTGAACACCGAAGTCGCGGAATTTCTTCATCGCACTCATCAATTTATTTACCGTGAATTGACCCCGGACGAGCTTCTGTGGTGCGCCAGTATGCCGTGTGCGATAAAAGACGATCTCGCGGTGCCAATCGCGGACTACGGCCGCTCGAACATCGGTCGCATGAAGCATGTGTATCGAGTGGGTCTCGACTATCGTTATGGCCGTCGCATGCAGGCAATCGCCGGCGTGCATTTCAATTACTCATTGCCACAGGAATTCTGGCCCTTGTTCCAAGCGGTGGAAAAAGATCGCGGACGGCTGCGCGATTTCATCGATCGCAGTTACTTTGCGTTAATCCGCAATTTTCGCCGCTTGGGTTGGATTGTGCCGTTCCTGTTTGGCAATAGCCCGGTGGTTTGCAGTTCGTTTCTGGGCGGGCGGACGACTCGATTTAAAGCCTTTGACGAATGTTCGCATTATCTGCCGTACGCGACTTCGCTACGCATGAGCGACATCGGCTACAAAAATAAGAATCAAGCCGCGCTGAATGTGTCCTACGATGGTTTAGAACCCTATGTCTCGAGCTTGGCGCGTGCGATTGTCACACCCTATCCCGAGTACGAAGTGATTGGGCTTTACGACGGTGATCAGCGCGTGCAATTGAACACCAACGTGCTGCAACTGGAGAACGAGTTTTACAGCTACATTCGTCCGAAACGGACCATTCGCGCCGGCGAAAAGCCCACCCATGCGTTGGATGAGCGCGGTGTCGAGTATGTCGAAATGCGTGCCCTCGATGTTTACTGCTTCAGCCCGACCGGCGTCGAACTCGAGCATATGTACTTTTTAGAGGCGTTTTTAATTCTGTGTCTGCTCGCCGACAGCCCGCCAATCGCGGCGGTCGAGCAATGGTCGATCGATTACAACGAGCTCACCGTCGCCTTACGCGGTCGTGAGCCGGGCCTGCGCCTGATGCAAGGCGACCGCCGGGTCGCGATTACGGAATGGGCGGCGGTGATTTTTAATGCAATGGAACCGATCTGTGCGATCCTCGATCGCGCGACCACGGACGCGCCGTACCGCGCGGCGCTCGAAACCCAGCGTGCGGCGCTCAATGATCTCGACCGACTACCCTCGGCGCGCTTGCTCCAGACCCTTCGCGCGGAGAAGAAATCGTTTTTTGACTTCACTTTGGAACTCGCCGCCACTCACGCGGATTATTTTCGTAATTTGGTGTTGGTTGATTCAGTTGGCGAACAATTCCGGACCATCACCGAAGAATCGCTCAACAAGCAACTCGCCTTGGAGACCGGCGATACCCTTAGTTTCGAAGATTATTTAGCGCACTATTTCGCCGGGCGTCTGGCTGAAGGCTAGCTTCAAATAAATAATCCCAGCCCGGGCGATAGCCGGATGCGCGCTCCACTCAACTTCGTCGATTTATTTAAGCAAGCGCGCTTAACTGGCCCGCAAAGCGATTCGCGATATAGACACCCGTTCCGAGTTTGCAGAAATCGTCCGCTAGGCGGCGTCGATACCAGGCGGCGGAGCGTAAGTTGACATCGCCATCGGTGCGGCTTTGGTCGCAGTTGTCGTTCCAATCTTCACGCGTGAGGACCGTGCAATAGAGAAGACCAGCGCACAGCGCCTTCAGATTCGCGATCGCCCGAACTGCATCGGCGCGCACCAGGTATTGCAGCACATCGTGGCATACGATTAGATCGAATTCGCGGGCCGGGGCGTAGTCGACGATTGAGCGATTGAGCCAGCCATGGCGTTCACATGCATATTCGCTGACTTCGATGCCAACGTATTCGGCGCGTTTGAAACAACCCATTAACGCCTTGCGAAAATGGCCGGTACCGGCGCCGACATCGAGGATTCGACGGACCGGCGCGCGCAGCAATGCGGCATAGGCCGCCAAGAGTCTAGCGCGGACTTCGTAGTCTTCGAAGGCTGCCACGCGAGTGGCGCGGGCGCCATAAAAGCGGCGATAGAACGCGGCGCCAAAGCGCTCGCTACTCCCTGGTTTGTGCGGGTCCTTTGGTAATACCAAGCCTTTTATCCGTGAAGTAGTTCGCAGTTTTGGCCGATAGCGTACCGAGGAGCTTGTTGGAGCCCTGGTAAAGGCCCCCGGCGCGCTCTGTAATAGCAGGAAAAGCCCCAAGTTTCAGTACCCTCACCATCGCATCGGGTGGTAAGCAGGAGGTCACCATGATAACTCCCACCGCACGGCTGCTGGCCGTTTTCGCCGTTGCCTCGCCGACGCTCGCCCTTGCACTCGGTCTCGGCGAATTGCGTACCCACAGCCGCAACGACCGACCGCTGGAGGCCTATGTCGACCTTTATTTGTCGCCGACCGAGCGCACCCAATCGATGGCAACGTCCTTGGCGCGCGATATTTTCATAGATCAGTATGACACGCAGAGCGCAGTGCTCGCGCAGATTCAATCCGAAGTCGTGCACGCGGTGGGTGGATATTCGTATGTTCACTTGAGCACTCGCGAGGTACCGACCGTTAGCCAACTCGCGTTTCGGCTACGTGTTAGTGCCGAGGACCGTACGGTGGCGCGCCATTATGTGATCAACCTCGAATCGGGATTACCTCGCGCGGTTGCCGCGGCGGTGCCGCCGCGACAACGCATTCGCTCGCCGCGCTCCACAACGAAACTAAACTCATCGCTGCCGGCCACCTATGGGCCGGTTCGTTCAGGCGAATCGGTGTGGTCGATTGCGCGGCATTTTGAGCGGGCGGCGCCGAATGCCTTGATGAAGCGGATTCACGAACTAAACCCGGACGCGTTCGTCGGCGGCGATATTAATCGCTTAAAAGTTGGCGTCACCTTGCAACTGGCAATGGCCGAAACAGTAGTCGCAGCGGTAACGCGAAATCCGCCGGAGAAGCCGCAAGATATCGGAATCACGCCTGACCTCGATTTCAGTTCGATGACGACACGGGTAGAAATGACTACAACCGCGGCGGCACCGACCCGGGTCGCCACCGTGGATGTCGCGCAGCGCGACCCGGCGTTAGCTAAACAGTTGGCGGACCTCGAGGTCAAATTCGCGGCGATACGCGCTAAATACGCCACGCCGTCGAATGCTAATCAAGCGGCCTCGTTTGGTACCACACCGACGGCACCCGCAGTTGCTCTGGCAGCACAGCCTGTAAGCACTGTCGGCAATGAAGCGGTCGCACCCCTAAAGGTAGGGTCCGCGACTCAACTTCCGGGCTCGGCTCCCGATCCACAACCGGGCGAGCAAACGACAACGTCAGCGACCGGAAAGTATTCGAGCATCGCGCCGAGTGCCGCCCTCTTCGCGCTGGCGGCGCTCGGATGGTTCAGTTGGAGGACTTTTCGGCGTCTTAAACGACGCGATAAATCGGTAGCTCATATCTCCGACGAGGCTGATCTCAAAGCGGAAGTCGCCCGTAAAGCGGAAAATCGCGTCCGTATGGAGAGTGAGATTCGTGAGTTGCAGGTAAAGAAAAAAGATCGCGCGGCGAGTGTGGAGACGCCGGTCGTCGAATTTGATTCGACCAATCGAAATCTACTGCCATCGGATGCGCCCGTTCAAATCACCGCACAGGATGCGGATATCGACGCCAGTATCGCGCATGGTCATTACGAACAAGCTGAACGCCAATTGTTAGCCGTAATCGCCTCGACTCCGCGCAATATCGCGGCGAAACTGCGCTTGAGCGAGGTTTACTACATCACCGAGGAAGTGTCGAAGTTCTGCGCGCTCGTCGAAGACTTAGTTAGCGAACGCGGGGCGCTTAGTAACGAAGAATGGCAGCGAGTTTCCCGGATGGGAAAAATCATCGCGCCCGACTTAGCAATTTTCAGCGGACCACGCGTGGTGGGACGACGCTCGTCATCCTAAGGAACCTCTGCAAAAGACAGAGGTTCCTTAAGGCACAGGGATGTGCCGCACTCTGAATAAGTCCGGGATGGACTTATTCAGAGTTTCCCTAAGCGTCGTTATGCGCAACGCCCTCGTAAACGCAACCGAGCGCACGCGGCAGGCGCGCAAGATAAGAGCACTCCGCGCGTTTCAACGACAAGCCAGAGACGCTAACCACTTCGTCGATATAGCGGAGCGGGCGGACTGCCCAGCGGAACACTGAATAAATCGGTGCGAGGCGGTGTTGCCATCGCGCGATTTCTGGTTCCCGGCTCAAGCCGTATTCCACGAACAGTAAGCGGCCACCCGGCTTTAGTACCCGGCGGATTTCGCCCAACCTGGCCTCAATATCGAGCACGGTGCACAACGCAAACGTACTGACCACACAATCAAACGCCGCGCTTTTTACCGGCAACAAGGCGTCGGGCGCGGCGCGGATGTCGATGGGAAACGACATTGTTCGGGCACGCTGCCGTAAGTGCGCGTTTTGCTTGGGTCCTGCGGTCACCACGGTCAGCGACGTAATGGTGTCTGGATAAAAATATAGGCTTGATGCCAGTGCGTCCGCGCTCAAATCGAGCACATGGCCAGTCG
Source organism: Gammaproteobacteria bacterium (assembly GCA_016191285.1). Taxonomy (GTDB): domain Bacteria; phylum Pseudomonadota; class Gammaproteobacteria; genus CAIKBL01. The sequence continues at coordinate 90,742 of JACPPA010000028.1, read as the reverse complement.
TATATTCGGCTGCACGGCTGCGTAAGTCGTCCACGCTGGCGATGCGGTCCTTGAGTTGCTGCAATTTTGGCCACACATACTCACCGCCAAAATTCATGCTACCGCCTTCGATTCGGAATCGTGAGCGCAGGATGCGGCGCCGACGAACGAGTTATTAAGCGGCATCACAAGTTGTGAACGCGGACCATTTGCGCCGCTATCGATCGATTTTGTAGGTGGCCCGTTGGTGGTTTCCGCATCAGGAACCGGTAAACCCGCATCGCGATAGATCCGGTCGAGTTGCTGTCGCGCGACGCGATGGCCTTGGCGCGCGGCGGCGCGATACCAACTCACCGCTTCGGCTTCGTCGAGCGGAACACCGTCGCCGCGCATCTGGTGCTCGGCGAGTTCGAATTGCGCATCGGCGTACCCACCTTCGGCGGCGCGGCGTAACCAGAAAAGTGCCTGCTCGCGATCCGTCTGACTGCCTTGCGTGTTACTCAACGTTTTGGCGAGCAGGTACTGCGCTTCCGGCTCATCGTTGCCGGCGAGAATTTCCAATTCGGCCCGCGCGTGTGCGACATCGCCGTTTTGTAACATCTGTTTTATGTCGGCTAACCCAAGCCTGACCGGTGCGTTCGGCATGGCTTTCAAATCATGGGCATTGTTTGCAATGCCCGCGACCGATGATTCAAGGTTGACTTGGATGCCGGCGGCCCGCGCGCGATCGATGGCATTGAGTTCGTCGGTGGTTAGTTCGACTGGCGTGGTCGCGACTACCGACTCGGTAGCGGGCGGGGCGGCGGCGGCTGGCGTGGCTTCCGGCGCTGGATTGCCCGACCCCGGTGGCGTAACTCCCGCGGCGCGATAGAATTCATTGACATTCTTCAGCGCGAGCGGATGACCTTGTTGCGCCGCCTGCCGATAGTACGTGAAAGCCCAATCGTCATCCTGTGGCACGCCTTCTCCCAGGAGATACAAATTACCGAGACTGTATTCTGCATCGGCATTGCCACTCGCCGCCGCGGTTTTATACAGCGCTAATGCGCGCCCGAGATCGCGTTGGATTCCCTGGCCCTTTTGCAGCAAATTCGCGAGCTTTACCATGGCCACGGTGTCGCCCGCTTGCGTGAGCGATTCATACAGTGGAATCGCGCTCGCATAATCGGCGCGCGCAACCGCCGCGTCGGCATCGGCGAGCCCTGCTGCGTAACTCGGGCTCGTAAGATTTACGCCGACGGCGCCAACAGCAAGCGCGATTAGGAATCGAAATTTCGGCAATGACACTGAGGGTGCGAAAGTAAGTGTAGTAAGTCGAGATCGGCGCTATCGAATGGCATACAGGCTGCCATGACAGTATATGGGGTCGGTCAACGACCCGCTATCGACAATTACGAATTACGACGCTTGGGCGGTAGTGAGTCGGCGAGTACCACGGGTTCGAATCCCGATGAGCACGACATTCTTTCCGGCGACATTAACTTGTTTGTGGTCGCCCATTTCTTTCAGCACTTTGCCGACCATCTCACGCGAGCAGCCGACCAAACGCGCCAATTCCTGACGCGTCACACGGACCTGCATGCCGTCCGGATGGGTCATTGCGTCCGGCTGGTCGCTCAAATCGAGCAATGTCCTGGCCACTCGACCGTAAACGTCCATAAACGCCAAATCGCCAAGCTTACGATTGGTGTTGCGGAGGCGTCTCGCGAGTTGCGCAGTCATACAGGTCAGTAACCGCGGGTAGAGATCGGTAAGCGCTTTGAGCTTGGTGTAGCTTATCTGCGCGATTTCACACGTGGTGCGCGCGCGCACCAGCGCTGAGCGATTACCGTCCTCGACAAATAATCCTACTTCACCAAAAAACTCACCATTATTGAGATAGGCGAGGACGATTTCGTGCCCCTTGTCGTCTTCTAGCAGCACCGTGACCGAGCCCGAGATAATGAAAAATAGCTCCCCCGCGCGGTCGCCCTGGCGGATGATCGCCGACTTAGGCGGATAATGTCGGCGATGGCAATGCGCCAAGAATGGCTGCACGCAATCGTTCATATTGAAGCTGTCGAGGGCCATGCCCGTCATGCGCTCGCGGAATGTATTGTTGCTATATCGGTACTTATGCTTATAGCTTGAATTCAGTCGCCAAAATAGGCGAGCAACTGGCCAATAGAGTGAGGACGTGAGCACGGTCACGTTTTTTGTTAACGCGAGTTAGGGCGACTTGCCGGGTAGCGGGTTAACCCACGCGTTACGATCGAAGTCGTAGCGAAGATCCGTGGACTCGCCGACTACCGCAATGTTCGTGGTGACCGCGTGCAATACACCGTTTATCACCAAGTATCGATATCGTTCACTCCCGGGCGCGGCGGGCGGCACGATCGGCATCGCCACGAGGGAATCGGCTTTCATCTTGTAGACGCGTACGCCGGCGCTGTTACCGGGCGCTGCACCTAACCCAATAACGAGACCGCTGGACCCCGTTTTGCCGAAATCCAGCCACCAGCAACCTTCGATAGGCCGTTCTTCCACCACGAGTAGACGGTTGCGGATCTGCACCGCGTCGCTCACTCGGATTTCGACGGTCGCACCCCACTCGCCGTCATCCGGCGTGCTAGTCACTTCAAAGTGCGAGTTATTGCCGCTTAACTCGCACGTCGGCTTCGTCGAATCGGCAGCCACGGTCCCGGCACCGGCCAATGTCACCCACAGCACGGCCGCTAGGCGGCGGACGAACATCGAGGGGCAGTGTTGTCTTGCGCAAAACAGTTGCGCCAGATCGCCGTGAGGTTCATCGGTAGACATATCGATCGTCCCGGTTGAATTCTTGGTGATACGCCCATATGATTAGCACTACTCGCAAGAGAGTGCTAATAAAATTCTTTATGAGTACTGCATTCAATAAGTTAACGGAGCTTTAAAGGAGAAATTACTATGCTGAAGATCCGTCCATTACACGACCGCGTACTGGTTAAGCGCTTAGAAGAAGACAAAACCTCGCCCGGCGGCATCGTGATCCCCGATTCGGCGGCTGAAAAACCGGTGCGCGGAGAAGTCATCGCCGTCGGCAACGGCAAAGTACTCGAGAACGGGCAAGTTCGTGCGCTCGACGTCAAAGTCGGCGAAAAAGTCCTTTTCGGCAAGTACTCGGGGACCGAAGTGAAAGTCGAAGGCGTTGAATACGTGGTTATGCGCGAAGACGACTTAATGGCCGTCCTGGCCTAATCCCGGCGCAACGAATCAATTTAGGAGAATTTTCCAATGGCAGCTAAAGAAGTCCGCTTTTCCGACGACGCCCGGCAACGCCTGGCGCGCGGAGTGAATATCCTCGCCAATGCTGTTAAGCAAACCCTCGGCCCAAAAGGCCGCAACGTGGTGCTCGAAAAAAGCTTTGGCGCGCCGACCGTCACCAAGGACGGCGTTTCAGTAGCAAAGGAAATTGAACTCGAAGACCGATTCGAGAACATGGGCGCCCAGATGGTGAAGGAAGTCGCGTCCAAGACTTCCGACGTCGCTGGCGACGGCACCACCACTGCCACCGTTTTGGCCCAAGCGATTGTGCGTGAAGGGCTAAAAGCCGTCACCGCCGGCATCAATCCAATGGATATCAAGCGCGGTATCGATAAGGCCGTGCTCGCCGCGGTTGAAGAATTGCAGAAATTCTCGAAGCCGTGCACCGATACCAAAGCGATTGCTCAAGTCGGTACGATCTCCGCCAATGCGGATACCAGCATCGGCGAAATCATCGCACGTGCGATGGATAAGGTCGGTAAAGAAGGTGTCATTACCGTTGAAGAAGGCTCCGGCCTCGACAACGAACTCGACATCGTCGAGGGCATGCAATTTGACCGTGGGTACCTCTCCCCGTACTTCATCAATAATCAAGAAACGATGAATGTCGAACTCGACGAACCGCTCATCCTGGTCCACGACAAGAAAATCTCGAACATTCGCGATTTACTGCCCATCCTCGAAGGGGTTGCCAAATCCGGTCGCGCCTTGTTGCTGATCGCCGAAGACGTTGAAGGCGAAGCGCTCGCCACATTGGTGGTTAACAACATGCGTGGCATCGTTAAAGTGTGTGCGGTCAAAGCCCCAGGTTTTGGCGATCGCCGCAAGGCGATGCTCGAAGATATCGCCATCCTAACCGGCGGCACCGTGATTTCCGATGAAGTGGGTTTGAGCCTCGAAAAGGCTGAACTCAAGGACCTCGGTCGGGCGAAGAAAATCCAAATCACCAAAGAAAACACCACCATCATTGATGGCGCCGGGGACGCGAAGACGATCGAAGGCCGAGTACAACAAATTCGCACCCAGATCGAAGAAACGACTTCTGACTACGATCGCGAAAAACTCCAAGAACGCGTGGCGAAACTCGCTGGCGGCGTGGCCGTAATTAAAGTCGGCGCCGCGACTGAAGTCGAAATGAAGGAAAAGAAAGCGCGCGTGGAAGATGCGTTGCATTCAACTCGCGCGGCGGTCGAAGAAGGCGTGGTTCCTGGCGGCGGCGTTGCGCTCCTGCGCACGCAAGCCAAGGCCAAGGCGGTCAAGGGCGACAATCACGATCAACAGATCGGCATCGACATTCTGGTGCGCGCATTGGAAGAGCCGATCCGCCAAATCGTCGCAAATGCGGGTGAAGAACCGTCCGTGGTCGTCAATAAAGTCATCGAGGGTAAGGGTAACTTTGGTTACAACGCCCAAACTGGTGAATATGGCGACATGATCGCGATGGGCATTCTGGACCCGACAAAAGTCGCGCGCTTTGCATTGCAAAATGCATCGTCCGTTGCTGGCTTGATTTTGACCACCGAATGCATGGTGGCCGAAGCGCCGAAGAAAGATGCGCACTCACATCCGCCGATGCCGCCGGGTGGTGACATGGGCGGCATGATGTAACGTTAATCCGTTACGTTGTTCCTTCGAAAGCCCCGCCTCGCGGGGCTTTCTTTTTGCGCGTCTAGTTGACGCGCGCATCAACCATTTGGATATCTTCGCGCCTTCCCGGGCACACCGATGAACCATCGTTCCGCGGAATTACTAGCAGCCAACTCCATAGGCTGCTAAGCAGTTTTTCGCCACCGCCTGTTATCAATCTTTCACCTATCGGCGTGACGTTGGTGTACCGTCGGAGGCGAGCATCAAGCTAAATTGCCGCGCGTCGATATAGGGATCAACCGACCAACTGATAGTCGAGGTGTGCTTATGATGAATGCGCCCGCACTGGTCACCACGCTTAATGTCGAAGATTATTTCCGCGGTCAACTTACGACGGCCCTCGCGCATCGCGAGCTCGATATAAGTATCGGCACCGCTGAATACCTCGTTCGATTATTGTCATCGTTCGCCGATCCAGCCCTGCTCTTCACGCGCGGCGCCGATGGCCTCGAAATCAAACCGCTCGCCATGCAATTTGCCGATGCGGTGTACGCCGATGGCCAGCAGCAACGGAAAGTGGCATTAAAACGCCTCGGGGATATTGCCTTGTTTATCGCGGGTATGTTTTCGCGGAGCTTGGCGCGAAAAGTCGTTGACGTCGATTATTACATCGCGATGGGTGGCGCGGCTTATCGCGATTTAAATGCAGCGCTCACCATCTATGTCACGAACTTCCCGTACGCCAACCCTTTTGGCGAATTAGCGCGAAAATTCTCTGCCGTGGTTGATGTCCTGAGTGAAGTCGCCGATGAATCGAACCTGGGATCTCGCGGCGATACGCTACGTGATTTTGAAATTTGGCTGCGCACGGGAAGCCAACGCGCACTCGGCAATTTACACGGTCGTGGCGTATTCCCGAGCCGACAAATGACGAGCCTAACTCGCCACTGAGGATCTATGCTCCTACGACGCATGCAGGCCGAACTCGCGGCCGTCTACGCCGCGCCCCTTGGCTATGATGTCTATGATTACTTGATCACGGATCGGACGCTTGCCGCGGCTCTCACCCCGAAGTCGGTGCCTAATCAAAATCTGGAGCGCGTGCTCGTCGGTTCGAATGCACACGACGTGTTGCTGTCGCTATATATCGATGAGACGGTGCTAGATCATTTGGGGCTCGACGATCCGACGCAATCGTTGCATGCGGGTAACTTGGCCGAATTTTTAATCGCGTTTGAAGGCGTCAGCCATCTCCATTACTTGATGTGGAACGCGACCCATGACACCGCAGTATCGTTGTTCGAGATTGAATTGCAGGCGGAGGTGGATAAATACGTCGCCTGCGCGAAAATCCTTGGCCGGCATACGGCGGATGCGATCCCAGCCGAGTTACATGAAGTCCTGTTTGAACGCGTGAGTTTCGATACCGCCTTATCCGCCGAAGCGCGAACTCGTTATCACGAGGCAAATTACTTCGCCGCCAAATACTGTGCGGATCTGCGTCGTCGTTTCCCCGCGCATCATTGGCAGCCGAGCTTTCTACGCGAATTACGGGCTTTTTATCGGTTATCTCAGAATCAAAAAATCAGCCGGATCCGGGCTGTCCATTAGCACCGAATTAATCGCCAATTTTCTTATGGAGATGCGGCGCACTCTCGGGATCCCCGCGTTGCATATACCGATGCTCATCGCCCTGGCGCGTCACGTTTTCATAAACGCCATCGTCACGTTTTACGAGTTTCGTTAGGCCCAGTTCTTTTAGTTTCGAGTTGCCGGCTGGGAACGCCAACGCGGGCGCCGAGATCACGCGGCCCACCGGGGCTAGGAACTCGGTATCGCCCAGTGGATGCTGCGCGGCGTAACACACCTCGCCCCAGGTGTTTAACTCAACGTTAAGCCCATGTTTCACTGCAACGGTCTGGCCGTTGGCGGCACAAAAATAGTCGTAAACCGGCATTTGATTACGATCCTTGATGAATCTAGATCATAGACAGTTGTAGGCGGCGCCAAGCCTGCTGCCAAGAAAAAAATCAAAAATTTCGGCGAACGGCGAGCTGCAGCCGGGTGAACGGTGCCCGGGCCCATTAAGCCCGGGTTCAGACAAATTGCGCGTGAAAGCTCGGCCGTCAACGCTGAGTCGCTCAAAGCTTGGTTACGCGACTGTCCTGTAACATAATTACGCGGCAGTCGTACTAATTTTCGTGGTAATGCCGTTCACCCTAGGTTTTGATCTAGTGGTTCTACGTGCCGGGGGAAGTGTCCGCGTTGCCGCACGCGTGGCGCTCAATGGATGCGCTTGGTCTTAATGGTGCCCTAATGCTGATATTTTTCACAGTGTATTTTGCTGCCGCGTGCGCGTACGTGCTCCTTGCGATTTGGTGCATGCTGAAGCTGCGGCGCGAAGAGAATTTACCGACCACGGCGCTCCCGCCGATAAGCGTGCTCAAACCCGTGTACGGGCTCGACGCCAATCTTTATCAGAACCTGCGCTCGTTCTGCGAACAGGACTATCCGAATTTCCAAATTGTCTTTGGCGTCGCGGACCCGAATGACGCGGCGCTCCCGGTTATTCATCAACTACTGTCGGATCTCCCGGAACGCGATCTAAGCGTCACGGTCAGCGGCCTTCAAATTGGGTCGAACCGCAAAATTTCCAATGTATGGAATTGCCTCAAACTCGCCAAACACGATTTGCTCGTAATCGGGGACAGTGACATGCGAGTCGGTACGGATTATTTACGCCATCTAGCCGCCGGTTTCGAAAAACAAAATGTCGGCGCCGTGACTTGTCTGTATAAGGGGAAAGCGGCCAGCGGTGTGTCCTCGGTTCTCGGCGCTACATTTATCAACGAGTGGTTCATGCCGTCGGTGTTGGTGGCGCTGAAGTTTCAAAAAATTCGCTTCTGCTTCGGCGCGACGATGGGGATTAGACGCGCGGTGCTGGAAGAGATCGGCGGGCTTGAACGAATCGCTAACGAACTCGCGGACGATTACATGCTGGGTAATTTAGTCGCCAAACACGGTCACGAAGTTGCGCTGGTTCCGTACTTGGTCGAAAACGTCGTCTACGAACCGAACTTACGCAGTTTGTTGGGGCATGAACTACGCTGGGCGCGCACCGTGCGTTCGGTGCAGCCGCTGGGCTACATGCTGTCCTTCCTGACGTATGTCGTTCCCGCGGCAGTTGGACTAGCAATCATTGCGGGCAATCCAATTATCGGCTTGGGTGCGGTGACCTTTGCAGTGGGCTTGCGCGTTCTGATGCACGACGTGGCGCGGATCTCGATCGATCCGGCAGCGGCTACTCATTCTCCGGCGCTCTACGGTCTCGCCGTGGTGCGCGATTTACTCTGTTTCGGCGTCTGGGCGACAAGCTTTGTCAGCCGTGATGTCGAATGGCGTGGTCACTCATTTAAGGTCGATCGCCACGGCCAGCTCGAATTGAAGGAGATTACCTCGCGATGATGAAGACACTATTCTTAAATCCACCGTCCTTCGATGGTTTCGATGGCGGCGCCGGATCTCGTTATCAGGCGCGCCGCGAAATTCGTTCGTTTTGGTATCCCACGTGGTTGGCGCAGCCCGCCGCGTTAGTCGAGCGCAGTCGCCTGATCGATGCTCCGGCCCGTGGTCTTGGGGTTGACGACGTAACGACTGCCGGACGCGATTTCGAATTGGCCGTGTTGCATACGAGTACGCCCTCGTTCAGCAACGATGTGAAAATCGCCGAGGCGATGAAAACCGCTAACCCGAGGCTCATGATCGGCATGGTCGGCGCGCACGTCGCGATCGATCCGGAGCGCAGTGTGCTCGCCTCGAGCGCGCTCGACTTTGTTGCCGGTAGCGAATTCGATTACACCGTCAAGGAAATCGCCGCAGGCAAGCCGTTAGCCGACGTGCGCGGGATTACCTACCAGAAGAACGGCGCCGCGGTGCGGAACGGCGAGCGACCCTTGATCATGAACATGGATGATCTCCCGTCGGTTATCGATGTCTACAAACGCGATCTCGTCATTGAAGATTATTTCATCGGCTACCTGGAGCACCCCTACGTCTCGTTTTATACGGGCCGCGGCTGTAAATCGCGCTGCACGTTTTGCCTGTGGCCACAAACCATCGGCGGGCATAAGTATCGAACTCGGAGTCCCGAAGTAGTCGCCAAGGAAGTTGCCAAGGTCAAAGATTACTTCCCGCAGGTGAAAGAAATTTTCTTCGATGACGACACCTTCACCGATGATCTGCCGCGCGCCGAAGCCACTGCCAAATTGCTCGGAAAACTCGGCGTTACGTGGTCCTGCAATGCCAAGGCGAATGTGCCCTACGAAACGTTGAAGGTCTTGAAGGACAATGGTCTGCGTCTGCTATTGGTCGGCTACGAAACAGGCAACCAACAGATCCTGTTTAACATCAAAAAAGGGATGCGTGTCGATTTTGCTCGGCGCTTCACGGCTGACTGCCATAAGCTCGGGATCAAGATCCACGGCACCTTCATCGTCGGCCTACCCGGTGAAACCCGCGACACGATTGAAGAAACCATTCGTTTCGCGCAGGACATCAACCCGCACACGATTCAGGTCTCGCTGGCCGCGGCCTACCCGGGCACCGCGCTGTATTCGCAAGCGCTCGAGAACGGCTGGTTGAAACGCGACAGTAGCCAGATCGTCGCCAACAACGGTCTGCAGATCAGTTCGCTGGAGTATCCCCATCTCTCGCATGAGGAAATCTTTGGCGCCCTCGCCACGTTTTATAAGCGGTTCTATTTCCGGCCACGAAAAATTGGCGAAATCACCTGGGAAATGCTGCAGAGTTGGGAATTGTCCCTCCTGGACTTTTCAGAGTACGGAAAACAAAAAGTGTGATTTTTGTTTTCCTTCATTTTCAACGGTCTGCGACCATTGAAAATGGCGGCACATCCCTGTGCCGCAGGAATCTCTGCCTTTTGCAGAGATTCCCTAAAGCGGCTCCCACAATAAACAAGCGTCGATTACGTCCGCAAACGCTCAACCACCGCCGCGATCCGATCAAGCCCTGCTTCGACGTTGCGGCTATCGGGCGGCACCAAGAAAATCAGCTTTGAAAATCCCTGTTCGAGAAATCCGCTCGCTTCGCCGACATCCCACGGCGCATCCATCAGCGCCAACGTCACTTCGGCCGCATTACGGCCGCGCTTTTCGCACGCCATGGCAAGATCGTGCACGGCGTCGCCAACGTAACGACCGTTATAGACCATCCAGCCATCCGCATAATCGGCCACCCGGCCCGGCACCCATTTGGAATTGGACCCGATCCAAATCGGTGGGCCGCCGGCCTGGATCGGTTTCGGAAACGACCACATCGGCGCGAAATCAACGAACTCGCCGTGATATTCGGCGACGTCATCACGCCAGATCGCTTTCATCGCCAACGTGCGGTCGCGCACAATCTGCCAGCGCTGTTTGAATGGCGCACCGTGATTACGCATCGCTTCGTCGAGCGCGCCACCGGCAACGCCAAGTATGACTCGACCCCCCGACAGATGATCGAGCGACGCGACCGCCTTCGCCGTGTTGATCGGATCGCGATGGGTCATCAGGCACACCGCAAAACCCAGCAATAAGCGTTCGGTGACCGCGGCGGCAGCCGCCAACGCGACAAAGGGGTCGTAAAGTCGCGACAAGGGATCGAGCAGCGCTTCCGCATACGGCCACTCTTGGTTGCGATTGAGCGGAATATGGCTGTTTTCGGGCAGGAACAACATGTCGAGGCCGCGCTCTTCGACCGCGCGAGCGAGCGCGGTCGGGGCAATTGAACGATCGGTCGCCAACATGCACACGCCGAACAGGCGGTCATCGCGAACGGAAACGTTTAAGGACGACGCCATAAGGCGACTAGACTAGCGAGACCGCGCGCATGATGAAAGCACGGCGCGAGGAAGCTGAAATCGCCAGCGGATTTGCGTATCCTGTGCCGCGCCCGCGGGGCCAACTATTGTTATCCCATCGCCATCAGCTCTTACCTCTAACCCACTCTTAATGCACCATTCGCTCCGTACCCTGCCCGGCCGCTTGACCGCGGCCATCGTCGCCACCGCTACGCGTTATGCCTGGATCACGGTGATCGCGTGCGCGATCATCACCATCGGTGCCTTGCGCTACACCGTCGCGCACCTTGGTATCGATACTGACACGTCCAAAATGATCGACCCCAACCTTCCGCACCGCCAGGCCCAGCGCGCCTTTCATGCCGCGTTTCCAAATCTCACCGGCGGGATCGTGATCTTTACCGAAGCCGAACATGCCGGCGAGGCAGAGGATGTCGCGGATCTCCTGGCCACAACGCTCCGCGCGCGACCCGATATCGCGCGCTCGGTATCCCAACCTGGCGGCGGAGAATTCTTTGCGACGCATGGCCTGTTGTATCTTTCGACCGATGAGTTATGGGCGCTGGATGAGCGTCTGCAAGCCGCCGAGCCATTTTTAGGCACGCTGGCCCACGATCCGAGTCTGCGCGGTTTATTCACGACTTTAACGCGGGGTCTAAACGACACGCTGAACGCCGAGCAACAAAAACTCTTAGCCCGCATGTTTGATCGCGTAAGCACCGCCATTGAACAGCTTCTCGCCAGTCACCCAGAGCCGATTCATTGGCGCGATGAATTGTTCGAAACCAAAGCGCATCCTGGCACACCGCAACGCTCGTTTGTGGCGTTGGAAGCCACGCTCGATCCAAACGAGGTGCAACCGGTGGATCGCGCGCTCGATGCCTTGCGCGAGGTCGTGCGCGAAGTGGCGCAGCGCCATCCTCAAACGCGTATTCGGCTCACCGGCGCCGACGTCATGGATAGTGAGGAACTCGTGACGGTCGCCAAGGATGCCAAACTCACCACCGCGCTGTCCTTTGTCCTGGTAGCCCTCGTGTTGGTGGCTGGTTTGCGCTCGCCCGTTTTAGTTTTGGCCGTGCTCATCACGCTTGCGGTAGGCTTGGTATGGACTGCCGCGTTCGCGACTTTTTTCGTTGGCGCGTTGAATATCATTTCGGTGTGTTTTGCGGTGCTGTTTATTGGCATGGGGGTCGATTTCGGGATCCAGTACTCGATGCGCTACTTGGAAGAAGCGGATCGCGGCACGGAGCGCACGACTGCCCTGACCACGGCGGCACGCGAAGCAGGCGGAGCGCTGTCGTTAGCCGCGGTGGGGGCAGCCATCAGTTTTCTCGCTTTCGTACCGACCAGTTATCGTGGGCTGGCTCAACTCGGGCTCATTTCGGGCTCGAGCATGGTGCTCGCGTGGCTGGTGAACATTACCTTGTTACCGGCGCTCTTGAGTCGCTTCAAGGCGCCGCGCGCGCGCGCGCGCTGGCACACCGCAAGTGATCAAAGCGGCACTTGGATTTATCGACATCATCGATTGGTGTTGATGATCACCGGAGTGGTGGTCGCCGGGTGTCTCGTCGTCGCGCCGCGCGCCCGGTTCGATCTGAATCCGCTGAACCTGAAAGATCCGCACACGCCTGGGGTCGCCGCCTTTCGCGACCTGGCGCGCGATCCCGCTAACGCGCCCTATACCATCGAAACGCTGGCCGATTCGCTAACCGCGGCCGATGCGCTAGCGAACAAACTCGCGGCCTTGCCAACCGTCGATAAGACCGTGACTTTGACGAGTTTCGTACCTAGCGCGCAAGCCGAGAAACTAGAGATCCTGGACGGTCTCAAACTCGCACTGACGGGCGTGTTGGAACCCACCACCGCACCACCGCCAAACGCCGACGACGAGGCTCGCGCGGTTAGCGAATTTCGCGCCGTGCTCGGCACAACACCCCCTGGTGAACGCACCGCGGCGTGGACAGCGAGTGTCAGTCGACTGACGCAAGCGCTCGATCGAATCATCGCGCTACCCGGTTGGCCCGGCGCCACCTTGCCGACATTCCGCGGCCAACTGCTCGGTGACTTAGTCCCGACGCTCGTCAAACTCCGGCGTCTACTCGAAGCGGAACAAATCACACTGGCGACGCTACCGGCGGAGATCACCACGCAATTTCTCGCGCCAACCGGTCAAGCGCGAATTCAGGTATTTCCCAAAGCCGACCTCAATAACAATGAAGCGATGCGCGAATTCGTGCGCACCGTGCGGGCGGTGACGCCGGCCGCGACCGACGCGCCAGTTGAATTGTACGAAGGCAGCCGGGCCGTGATCAAAGCCTGTATTTCGGCCTCGATTGGCGCGCTGGTATTGACCATCATTCTGCATAGCGTGGTGCTGCACGGCGTGCTCGACGCGTTGTTGGTCGCCGCACCGCTGGTGCTCGCCATGTTGTTTACCACAACGACTTCCGTGATCTTCGATATTCCGTTTAATTTCGCCAATATCATCGCGCTGCCACTGTTGATTGGGCTCAACAACGCTTATGGCGCTTATCTAGTCGTGCGCAAACATGCCGCGGATAATGTGGGCGCGTTGCTCTCTAGCAGCACGCCGCGCGCAGTGTTATTCAGTGGCCTCACCGCCATCGCCTCGTTTGGCGTACTCGGTGTCTCCAAGCACCCTGGGATGGCGGGGATGGGGGTGTTGATCAGTATCTCGCTCTCGTACGCGATTCTTTGCGCGCTCGTGGTGTTGCCAGCGCTAATGGCGGCGGTCGAGCGGCGCGCATCGCACCTTGCACAAGGAAAATCATGAAGCATCGAATCGTTGTGATGTATGTTGCCTGTTTGTTAGCGAGCACCGGTCTCGCAAGTCGGGCGGTACACGCTCATGCGATCGTCGTGGAGGCCACGCCCGCAGCTAACGCGACTGTTGGCAACTCGGTGCCGGTTGATCTTAAGTTCAATAGCCGCATCGACACGACGCGGTCACGACTCGCGATAGTGGATGCCACCGGCAAATCGCGAGTTCTGCATCTCAATCCCGATTCGCCGCCCAACCATATGCGGGCGACGGCGTCGAATCTCGCGCCGGGCAAATACCGCCTCGAATGGTATGTTTTAAGCGCGGACGGTCACATCACGCGCGGCAATTTAAAATTTCACGTGGAAGCCACACCGTAACGCCATCATGGATTTACTCGTCGATCTGTTTGGATTCCTGACCGTGATTCTCCGTGGCTGCGCGCTAGCCTTGATGGCCTGCACGATCGGCGGTGTGGTCTTCCGTCACGCAGTGTTTAATCCACTGCATGTGGATACCGGCGGCATCGCGGGCGCCGTGGGTCCACGCTTGGGCCGCATTCAATGGATCGCCGCGTTGGCGCTCGCGTTGGTCATTATGCTCGCGACTAGTCTCGATCTCACCGTGCTGATCGCAACCATCGGCGTGAGTTGGCTGGCGGCGCTCACTGCGCCCTTTGCCTTGGCGGGTACCGCGACATGTGTGGTGGCGCTGGTGCTCGCGCTCACCGCGCGATTAACGCGCGTGAACCCCTGGTTCGAAGGATTGGGCGCCTTGTTGTTATTAGGCAGCATCGTTGCGACCACGCATGCGGTCGGGCGCATTGACACGCGAGCCGCCTTACTTGGCGCATCCGCGCTACATCAGGCCGGCGGCGCGATATGGTTGGGCGGTCTTCCGTACTTTTTATTGACGCTCGGCGCCGCCTTGCCGCTCGCCGCCCGCGCCGCGATCGCACGGCGTTATTCGCACGTGTGCGTGGCCGGGGTCGTCGCCATTATCGTTTCCGCCGCCTTCAAATATATCAATTACCTCGGCGTGTTCGCGGCAACCTATGGCACGGCTTACGGCATCATGACCTCCACCAAGGTGGTGCTGTTCGGCGCCCTGCTCGGCTTCGGTGCGGGTAATTTCTGGGCCGTGCGCCGCATGGCCAATGACGACAAGGCGGCGCTGCGCACACGGCGTTTTGTCGAAGTCGAATTGGTGCTCGGGCTTACCGTGTTCTTTGTCGCGGGATCGTTGACGTCGCAGCCACCGGCAATCGATCTGCCGCACGATCGCGTCGCATGGCACACCATCGTCGACCGCGTATTAACGCCACGCGCGCCGCGCCTGGTCAGTCCCGATATTTCAGAAACGTGGTACGCCGTGGAACAAGCCCGACAACAACAATTGGTGGAAGCCGAGCGCGCGGCCGCGGTGCGCGCGTTCATTCCGGGTTCGGGCTGGAATGCGCCGAGCACGGCCGGCGACCTGGCGTGGTCTGAATATAATCACAATTGGTCGGGAATTTTTGTTTTAAGCATCGGCCTACTGGCGTTATTAGCGCGTACGCCGTACCTACCGTGGACGCGCCATTGGCCGCTGGTGTTCGTGGCATTGGCGGTGTTCCTCACTATTCGTTCCGATCCCGAGACGTGGCCGTTGGGCGAAATCAGCTTTTTTGCGTCGCTGCGCGATCCCACGGTCATCCAACATCGTTTTATGGCGATGTTGGTCGCGGTCTTCGGTTTTTTTGAGTGGCGAGTTAGAAACGGATCGTTAGCAGGAACGCGCGCGGCCTATGTATTTCCAATTTCGAATATCGTCGGCGGCATCATGCTGCTGACGCATAGCCATAACTTGGAAAACATCCAAGAAGCGCTGTTGATCGAATTGAGTCACATCCCGCTCGGCCTATTTGCGATCGCCGGTGGCTGTTCGCGGTGGTTGGAATTACGCTGCGGGTCACCGATCCGCGAGCGCGCCGCGTGGATTTGGCCGCTGTGTTTTATCGCGATTGGTTTGATCTTGCTAGCCTATCGCGAAAGTTGACGAGTTCGCGCATTCCACGACCAGGTCGGCTGAGATCCAACTTACGGATTGGGTAGTCGCGCTCACACCCACTAGGCGCCGTAGCGCGGTAGCAAACGACGCGGCATCGCCGCTCGTATAAAAGCCATGCGTTCCTGTGACGATGTCGCGACTAGTCGCTAGATTGCGTTCAGCGAGCACCCGGCCGAGGTGCCGCGCCACGGCAGGTGCAGGGTCAAGAACCTTTATCTCGTCACCAACGATGCGCTGAATGGTGTCGAGCACAAACGGATAATGCGTGCAGGCCAGCACAATGACATCGGCGTTGGTAGCAAGGATTGGTTCGAGATACGCGCGCAGTGCCGTTTCAGTCCGCGCCGAATCTACTTCGAGGGTTTCCACCAGATCTGCCAGCCCATCACAAACTTGATTGATGAGCTTGATCGCGTACGCGTGGCGACCAGCTGTCGCTTGAAACATACGACCTTCGAAAGTCGCGGGCGTGGCCATGACGCCGACGACGCCGGTCCGCGTCAGCGCGGCCGCCGGTTTCACGGCGGGTTCCATACCGATAATCACGAGTTCGGGAAAAGTTTCGCGCAGATATTTAAGCGCGGCCGCCGACGCGGTGTTGCAGGCAACAACAATCGCCTTGCATTCCTGCTCGAGTAGAAACCGGGCGATGGCAGTGCAATAGCGTTGGATTTCGGTCTGCGGTTTAGAACCGTAAGGAACGTGGCCGCGATCCGCGAAGTAAATGGTGTTTTCGTGTGGGAGATGGCGGACGATTTCGCGCCACACCGACAATCCGCCGACGCCGGAATCGAACACACCGATGGAACCGTTAGCGTTCATGAAGGGTTGGAATAAAGAGGTCTATTCTTCGTTAACGAAACCTTGCGCAGCGTCATACCGCCGCTCGGCCGCGCCGGCTTTTTGTCAAACGTCAGGACTTTTGAATCATGCTTTTGGTGGCAAACATAGCAATCATGTAACCGCAAACCCCCAAGCAGTATCACCGGCGAAGCGCTCGATACTTGCGGTATGAACACCAGCTTCGCAGAGGTAAAACCTTGCGCGCGACGGCACATTGTTCGGACGCTTCGGCGTTATCCACCAGCACTCTAGTTAGCGCATGCGCGATTGTGCCGCCAGCCGTTGGCGATGGCGGCGTCGATTTGCGCGAGCGTAGCGGATTCACGAGCCTTTACCACCCCAAAGATCGCCGAAATATTCGGTTCATTACCGAATCTTGAATAGACAAGAGCGTGCGGCCGGTGCCGTCTACTTGTTGGAGGGCGAAATTCTAACCACGCCGGCACCTTAATTCTTAATTCTAACCACGCCGGCACCTTAATTCTTAATTCCCTTAGAGCGGCATGGTGACCACGATGCGTGTCCCCGGTGCGTTGTCTTGCACACCGACCGTCCCTTGATGCAGTCCGACAATGGCTTTGACCACCGACAGCCCAAGCCCCAGTCCCGGAGTATGGCGGGACGCATCCAGGCGGTAGAGGCGTTCGAACACACGGGCACGTTGTTCTGCTGGGATCCCCGGCCCGGCATCGGAAATTTCCAGCTCCCAGCCGGTCGCGGTTGCGCGGGCTGAAAGGATTATCGAGGTGCCCACAGGGCTGTATTTGACGGCATTGTCGAGCAGGTTGATGAGCAGTTGGAAGAGCAGATGCCGGTGCCCGCAAAAAGGTGGACCTGGACCTACCGACACCATTAGTTGCTGAGTTTTTTCCTCAATCAGCGGCTCGATGTAATCGGCCGCATCTCGCATTAATTGCCCCACATCGCAATCTGCAAACTCCTGGCGCAGCAAGCCGGATTCCACACTGGCGATCCGCAGCAGCGAGTGAAAGGTCGCCAGCACCTGGTCAAGATCAACCAGGTTTCGCTCAATCCACGGCTGCAAATCCGCCGCAAGCGGGGGGTCGCGCAGTGCGACTTCCTGCCGCGCGCGCAGGCGAGTCAACGGCGAGCGTAGATCGTGGGCGATGTTATCGGTGGCACCGCGCACCGAGACGATCAGGGCGTTGATGCGATCCAGCATGGAATTGAGCGTTTCACCCAGACGATCGAACTCGTCGCCGTTTGTACTGGTGGGGATGCGATGCCGTAGATCGCCTTCCATGATGCGTTGAGCAGCGGCGCGGATGGCTTCCACAGGTTTGAGCGCGGACCGAGTAAGGAGGAAACCTGCCGCGAACGACACCAGCAGCATCGCGCCGAGGCACCGCAGCGCCGCCCGACGGATATCGCCGCGCACTTGCGCCACCTCGATTTCGTCGAAGCCCACCAGCAGGCGACCGCCGTCTGCAAGCCGCGTCCACTGGAGCACCACTTCGGTTTCGCCCGGATATTTGCGGCTGGGTCTTTTGAAAAATTGCCCGGGTGCAGTATTCGTTGCCGGCCAGCTCTCGACATTGCCTGCGAGCAGTGTCCCCGCTGCGTTTTCCAGACGATAGAGTCGGTCGTGATAGAGCGTGGTGCTCTGCATCCGCTGGCGGATGAGCGCAATCGTGCTGGGTATGCCGTCCACCTGCAACTCGGCCTGCAGGATGCGCAGCTCGGCTTTTACGCTCTCCTGCACATGCTCCACCATGAAGCGATCGGCCAGCCATGTTACCAACAGCAGCAGCGCGGCGAAGCTGACCGCCAGCAGCGCGCTATTGGCAAGGGTGAGACGGGCGGAGGTGGAAAAGCGCATGGACTATGGCTGCGGCTCGCGCAGGCAATACCCCGCGCCGCGCACAGTCTGAATGAGCGGTACCCACGGGGCTTTGTCCACCTTCGCCCGCAGGCGGGACAGCTGCACGTCAATCACGTTGGTCTGCGGATCGAAATGGTAGTCCCACACGCCTTCCAGCAGCATCGTGCGCGTGACCACCTGCCCGGCATGCCGCATCAGAAACTCCAGCACGCGATATTCCTGCGGCTTGAGGGCAATGACCTCGCCGGCGCGCTTCACCACACGCGCCATGCGATCAAGTTCGAGATCAGCCACTCGCAGGCGGTTTTCGGCAGCGGGCAGCAGGCCGCGCCGGGTAATCACTTCTAGCCGGGCCAGCAATTCGGCAATGGCGAAGGGTTTGACGAGGTAGTCGTCGCCCCCGGCCCGCAGGCCCTTGATGCGCTCATCGACTTGACCCAGTGCCGAGAGAATCAGCACTGGCACCCGTGAGCCGGTGGCGCGCAAGGCAGCGAGCATCGAGAGGCCATCCATCTGCGGTAGCAGACGATCCAGCACGACGGCGTCGTAAGCCTCACCGGTCGCCAGAAACAAGCCGTTGCGGCCATCGGCGGCGTGATCAGCCACATGGCCCGCTTCACGCAGGGCATTGCAGAGGAAGCCTGCGATGTCGGTGTCGTCTTCCACCACCAGAATGCGCATGGCGATCAGCTATCGCGCAAAGAAAACATCTTACGCATCAGCCCTTCGCCCCGCCATTCGTGAATCAACGCCATACCCGCATGGCTGACGCGCAGGCCGGGCGAGTACGGCGGCGAAGTATTCGACATGGCGAACTCCTCTGGTTTCAATTTTAGCGGTGGGCAGCCTGGGCCCGGCCCGCTAACCGGAACATGGCTGGCGCATTAACGTTTAGTAATGCGCCGGCCATGTTCTTGCAAGGTGCTGTGGCCGAAGGTATCCGCCGTTACCTTACCTGAGTGGCTAGGATGAAAAGATCGCGATTATCCACGGCAAGAAGGCGCGTTCCCCTCTTGATTTTGATTGCTTTCTCGCCCGGTCTAGTGGCCCAAGAAGAAGGCCCATTGACCGACGAAGAGAACGCCCCCATTGTCATCGAGGCCAGCCTGACACTGGCCGCCGCCGTGGAGGCGGCACTCGCCCGGGCGCCGGGCGCGGGGTTGCTGGCGGCGCAGTTCGAGGCGGCGACCAACTTCCAGCGGCGCAGTCGCAGCTTTATCGCTGGCGCGCCTAGTGTCCAGTTGCGCCACCTCAGTGATCGTCTGCAAACTCGGCAAGGCGTCACCGAATCCGAGGCCGGAATAGACCTACCGCTCTGGCGCTGGGGTCAGCGGGACGCGGCGGCAAATCAGGCCACCGCCAATCAAGCGAGTGCCGTCGAAGATGCCCATTTGCATCGCTGGCAGGTGGCCGGCGCGGTGCGCGAAAGTTACTGGGGCGTGCGCGAGGCGCAGGAACGACTGGAACTGGCACGCCGCGATGTCGCCGCCTTCGTGCAACTGGAGCGGGACGTGCTACGCCGCATCGCTG
Source organism: Gammaproteobacteria bacterium (assembly GCA_016191285.1). Taxonomy (GTDB): domain Bacteria; phylum Pseudomonadota; class Gammaproteobacteria; genus CAIKBL01. The sequence continues at coordinate 70,984 of JACPPA010000028.1, read as the reverse complement.
CCGGGGACACAGCGCCCGCCGAGCGCCTCACCGCCGAAGGCCAACGCCGCGAGCGCGAAGCAGCACTTCATGAGGCCGAGGTCGTACTGGCGGATCGCTTCTTTGGCTGGCGGGCGCTGACCGGGTTTAAGGTGGTGCCCGGCGCGTCGGCCGAGCGCCCGGCCCCGGCGGCAGCGACCTATGTGCCGCTGGACGCCGCCCGCACTGCCGCCACCCGGGCCGACAGCGCGCTTGCTACCCTCAAGGCCGAAGGCGCCGGCACCCCTCGTCTGCTGCTCGGCGTACGGCATGACACCCAGAACGGCGCGCCCGATGTGGACAGTCTCGCCGCCCAGCTCTCGGTTCCGTTTGGCGGCGACAGCCACCGGCAGGTCGTGCTCACGCCGCTGATGCTCGATGCCGCCCGTGCCCATGATCAGGTTAGCCAGATGGAGCGCGAATCTGAGCTCATGCGTCATGAGGCCGAGCACGAACTCCACGCCCGTGACGTAGCGCTTGCCGGCGCCACCAGACGCGTCTCACTGGCAATGGACGAACTCGCCCTCGCCCGTCGTTCGTACACGTTAGGCGAAATCGGATTGGCCGAACGTCTGCTCACCGAAATCCGGGTTGCCGAGGCCAATCGCACGCATCGCTTGGCCGTCATCGCTTATTCCCGCGCCATTGCCCGTTTCAACCAGATCAACGGAGTTTTGCCATGATCCACTTTTCACGGCTGCTGCCGCTAATTGCCGCACTCAGCGCCGACGTGGTGTTTGCCGCCCCAGGCACCGACGCCGCGATCCCGTTCAGCGCTGAACAAATCAACAGTCTCGGCATCGCGGTGGCCGCACCCCAGCCCAGCACCCATGCCGCCAGCAACGCGCTGACCGCCAAGGTGATCGCCGCACCCGACGCCGAATGGGTGGTCACGGCGCAGACCAGCGGGGTTGTCGTCCGCGTGCCGGTGGCCGAAGGCGACAGCGTGAACAGCGGCGCAGTGCTGGCCGAGCTGCGCAGCGCCGGAGCGCCGCAAATGGGGGCCGAACTGATCCAGGCCGAGTCCACTGCCAAGCTCGCCCGCGCCGAGCGCGATCGCGATCAGCAATTGCACCAGGAAGGCATCATCGCCGCCCGTCGCGTGCAGACCAGCCAGCAAGCGGCAACACAAGCCGAGAGCCAACTCGCCGCCGTGCGGATGCGTTTCAAACTCATGGGCATGAGCGCAGAAGACGCCAGTAACGGCCGTGTGCTAGCGCGGGCGCCCTCGGCCGCCACCGTGCTGGAACGCCTGGTCAATCCCGGCCAGCGGGTGGCGGAGGCCGATCCGCTGCTACGCCTGGTGGATGCCAACAAGCTGATGCTCGAACTGCAAGTGCCGGTGACGGAAGCCAACTTCGCCATCGGCGACACACTGCTGTTGCCGGATGGCCGCCGCGCCATCGTGCGGCAGTCCGGCTGGGGCACTAGCGACATGGCGCAAACCGTGCGCGTGCGCGCCGCCCTGCCCAGCGGCGCATCGGGTCTGCGCCCCGGCCAATGGCTGAAGGTGCAGCGCGAAGCCGTAATCAACAATGCCGCTTGGACGCTGCCCGCCACGGCCATCAGCCGCGAAGGCGCCCAAACCGTGGTGTTCGTCAAAGCGGCACAGGGCTTCAAAGCCCTGCCGGTAACGGTGCTAGCGAGCAACGCCGGCACTGTTACCGTCGAGGGCAACCTCAGTGCGGAAAACGCCATTGCCACCACCAGCACCATCGCCATCAAGGGTGCATGGCTCGGCCACGGCGGAGGCAAGTAAATGATCGTCACTCTTACTCGCGCCGCCCTCGCGCGTCCGCTGATGACCGTGCTGGCGGCTCTGCTGCTGATCGGTGCCGGGGTTTATTCCATGCTCAATCTGCCGATTGATGCCTTCCCGGATGTGTCCTCACCGCAGGTCAAGATCATCGTCAAGGTGGCAGGCATGACGCCGGAGGAAATGGAGTCCCGCGTCACCGCCCCCATCGAGGTGGAGCTGCTCGGTCTGCCCAAGCAAACCATGCTGCGCTCCACCACCAAATACGGTCTGGCCGACATCACACTCGACTTTGCCGACGGCACTGACATCTACTGGGCGCGTAGCCAGGTGGCAGAGCGGCTCAATGCGGTGTGGACGGAACTCCCCAATGGCGTAAAGGGCGGTATGGCTCCCATCACCACGCCGTTGGGGGAGATGTTCATGTTTACCATCGATGGCCCGCAAACGCTTGCCGAGCGCCGCGAAGTGCTGGACTGGATCGTGCGCCCCGCGCTGCGTACCGTGCCCGGTGTGGCCGATGTGAACTCGCTGGGTGGGCGCGCCACCAGCTACGAAGTCGTGCCGGATGCCGCGAGGCTAGCCGCTGGCGGCGTCACGCTCGAAGCACTGCGCCAGACATTGGAACGCTTCAACAGCAACGACGGCGCAGGCCGCGTCAATGAAGGCGAAGAAGCCTTGCTGGTGCGCGTGCAAGGGCGGCTGAACTCGCTCGATGACATCGGCAATCTCGTCGTGCGGGCCGAAGGTGCAGCCCTGGTGCGCGTGCGCGATGTCGCCGACGTGCAGATGGGCGCGCTCACCCGCATGGGCGGCGTGACGCAGAACGGTCAGGGCGAAACCGTGCAGGGCCTGGTGCTGGGCTTGCGCGGTGCCAATGCAGGCACGCTGGTCGCCGGCGTGCAGGCCAAACTGGAAGCACTCAAGCCACTGCTGCCCAAGGGTGTCACGCTGACGCCGTTCTATAACCGGGGCGAACTGGTGTCGCAGGCGGTGCATGGCGTCTCCAAAGCCCTGCTCGAAGCGGTGGCGCTGGTGCTGATTCTGCTGGTGCTGTTTCTCGGCAACCTGCGCGCCGCACTCGCCGTGGCACTGGTGCTGCCACTGGCTGCTTTGTGGACGTTTATGCTGATGCGCAGCACCGGGCTCAGCGCCAACCTGATGAGCCTCGGTGGTCTTGCCATTGCCATTGGCCTGTTGGTGGATGCCGCCGTAGTAGTGGTGGAAAACGTCGTTGCACACTTGCACGAGGCCGATCACGGCGGCGGCAGGCAGGAGCGCGACAAAGCCAAGCTGGTGCTCAATGCCGTCGAGGAAGTCGCGGTGCCGGTCACGGCAGGCATCGCGATCATCGCGCTAGTGTTCGTGCCACTGCTCAGCCTGCAAGGACTGGAAGGCAAGCTGTTTGCGCCGGTGGCCCTGACCATCGTCTATGCGCTGGCAGGATCGCTGCTGCTCTCGCTGACGGTCATTCCGCTTGCAGCCAAGCTACTTTTGAAAGCCGAAGGCCATGACGACCCCTGGCTTCCACGCCGGATCGCCGCGCTCTATGCACCGTTACTGCTCTGGTCGTTAAGGAAGCCGTTGCTCGTCGGGGGGGTGGCCGTGGCACTGTTGTTGGTGACGGGCGCGCTCTATACCCGTATCGGCAAAACCTTCATGCCGACGATGGATGAGGGCAGCATCATCGTGCAGTTGGAGAAACTGCCCTCCATCAATCTCGATGCGTCGCTCGCAATTGATACCGCTTTCCAAAAGGCCGTCATGGCCCGCGTGCCCGAACTGCAATTGGGCGTGGCGCGTGCCGGTAGCGACGAAATCGGTCTCGATCCGATGGGCCTGAACCAGACCGATTCCTTCTTTGCGCTCAAGCCCAAAAGCCAATGGCGGTTCGACACCAAGGAAGAAGTGCAGGATGCCATCCGTGAGGTACTGAAAGACTTCCCCGGCGTGGCATTTGCCTTCAACCAACCCATCGAAATGCGGGTGTCGGAATTGATCTTGGGTGTGCGCGGCGATTTGGCGGTGCGCATCTACGGGCCAGACCTCGCCGTGCTCAATGCCAAGTCCGATGAGATTGCCACGGCTCTGCGCCGCATCAAAGGTGCAGAGGACGTGTATTACGTCGCCAACGAGGGCGTGCAATACCTGCGCGCGGTGCCCGATGCCGATGCGCTCGCGCGCTATGGCCTCTCGGTGGACGCTCTCTCGGAATTGCTCCGCACTCAGATCGAGGGTGTAAAGGTGGGCATGATGCAGAAGGACGGTCGCCGCTATCCCCTCATGCTCAAAGCCGCCGGTGCCGAGCGATCGCCCGATAGCCTCGCTGCAATGCCAATACGCTTACCCAATGGCGAGCAGGTGAGCTTGAGCCAGATCGCAACCATCGCGCGGGTGAGCGGCCCGGTGCAGATTGTCCGCGAGCTGGGCAGCCGCAACACCGTCGTCATTGCCAATGTGCGCGACCGCGATCTGGTGGGCTTTGTCGAAGAAGCCCGCGACACGGTCGAAAAAACAGTCCAGCTGCCCCAGGGCTATCGCCTGAGCTGGGGCGGCGAGTTTGAAAACCAGCAACGCGCCGCCAAACGCCTCGCCACAGTGGTGCCCATTGCGCTCGCGCTGATCTTCCTGATCCTCTACAGCGTCTTCAACTCGCTACGGCAGGCCGCACTCGTCCTCAGCAATATCCCCTTCGCGCTGATCGGCGGGGTGATGGCGTTGGCCGTATCGAGGGAATACCTCTCGGTGCCTGCCTCGGTGGGTTTCATCGCCCTGCTCGGTATCGCCGTACTCAACGGCGTAGTGCTGGTAACTTACTTCAACCAACTGCGTGATAGCGGCATGGCCATCGGCGAAGTGGTGGTGCGCGGCGCGATGCGGCGTTTGCGGCCTGTAATGCTCACCGCCAGCATGACCGCTATTGGCCTGGTGCCCATGCTCTTTGCCAGCGGGCCGGGGTCAGAGATCCAAAAGCCATTGGCGATTGTGGTGATCGGCGGGTTGGTGAGCAGCACGCTGCTGACACTCGTGCTGCTGCCCATCCTGTATCGGCGGTTTGCTGAAAGGGCACCTCAATGAACTGGCAGGCCTTCTTAGCGCCGTATTCGTGCCGGTCGGCGTTCTTACCTTCATTGTCGATCGCTTCAAGGGCTGGGTCCTCGGTGGCCACATTACCTTGATGCGCGGGGAACGCTCGCGACTCGCGGACTATAGCGCGTAGTCCGGTGATGTAAGGGAATCGCTTGCGTTAGGGTCTAAATTCGGTTGATGATCCGGCCATGCGGCGATTACATTTTTTTATCTCGATACTGCTCATCATCGCGCTGCCGGTTTCTGGGTTCGCGAGCGGCGTGAACGGCTGTTCCGGCCACTTAAGCGCACCGGCAGGTGCGGCTCGCCATCACCACGGCGCGCCACCCACCGCGATTCGCGGCATGAAAATAACTCATCTTCAGCAGCATCTCGCGCTCGGAAATCATCACGAACATAAGCCTAGCCGCGATACCGACTGCCACTGCGCGGGAGCGCTCGCGCTGCCGTCACACGTACAAGCAACGTTCGATAATCATCTGTCATCAAACTTTGCGGTGATCGAACAATTCCCCAATGGGGATGCCCATCGCGGCACCCCTTATCGCCCCCCGATCCGCACGTCGGCCTGATCGCCATAGTCCGCGTTGGTCGCGGGCGAGTCTCGAGTTCCTATCTCACAGCACGCGCTGCTGTCGGTTTGCCTCATCTGAACTCGCTTACGACTTACCGATGGCGGCCGCTCGCCACCCGTTCCGTTAATTCGACTCCCGTAAGGAGAGCCTCGTGCCGATCGATAGATTGATATTTCGCAGTGTTGCGCCGCTGGTTGCGGCAGCGTTGAGCGGATGCGCCGTATTGCCGGCGGATCGCGGCGCCGCCGATGTCCGCAGACTCGTCGCGGAACGCGGCGGCCGTGAACTCGCCGCACCGGAGCAGAATATGAGTGCACTCGTAGGCGATCTGCTAAAAGCGCCGCTCACCGCGGATAGCGCGGTCCAGATCGCGTTACTGAACAATCCGCGCGTGCGCGCCGAATATGCCCGATTGGGTTTGGCCGGTGCCGATGTCTACGAGGCCGGACGCCTGTCGAACCCGCGTTTTTCCGTCGGAGCCTTGACCTCGAACGCAGCCGGTGCGGCTACTCAGGTGACGTTTGGCCTCGCGCAAAGTTTCACCGATCTCCTGCTGCTGCCGGCGCGGAGCCGACTTGCGGCCGGCGAGTTCGAGCGCGCGAAGCAAACCGCGGGGCGAGCGATCCTGAACGTAACCGCGGATGTCGAAAGCGCTTATTTCAATCTGATCGGCATGCAGCAGGTGGTGGCCATGCGCGTAAAGATTGCAAGTGCCGCCCAGGCTTCCGCCGAACTGGCACAACGGCTCTTCGATGCGGGTAACGTCAGTGCGCGCGGGTTGGCTCAAGAGCAGGCCGCCGCGAGTACGGCTCAACTTAGCGTGTTGCAGGTGACAGCTGACACCGCGGCGGCGCGCACTCAATTGAACGAACTATTGGGCCTGGGTGCAGACGCGCCGAATTGGCAAGCGGCAAGCGTTCTACCCGCGCCGCTCGACCGGGAAGACGAACTTGTCGAGTTGCAGAAACTCGCCGCGCAGTCACGCCTCGATCTCGCGGCCCAACGTCGCGAAGTGGCCTTGCTCGCCGACAGCCTGAGCGTGACCCGGCGCTATCGCTATGTGGGCGCGGTCGAGGTCGGCGTGGTAACCGAGCGCGAAACCGATCGATCGCGGATCACCGGTCCGACCTTGTCGTTGGAATTACCGATTTTCAATCAAGGCGCCGGTAGAGTCGCGCGCGCCGAGGCGCTCGTCGAACAAGCCGAGAGTGCCTTAAAAACCCTGGAACTCACCGTGGCCAACAAGGTCAGGCTGGCCGCCGACCGGGTCCGCGCCGCGCGCGAACGCGCCGCGCTATTGCGCACTCGTCTCATCCCGCAGCGTGAGGAAGTGGTTAGGCGCACACAGCAAGAAGTGAGCTACATGCTTGAAGGCCAGTTCGCGTTGCTGCTCGTCAAGCAGCAGGAGTACGACGCCTACCAGGGCTATCTGGAAGCCGTGCGTGACTATTGGATCGCCCGCACCGAACTCGCGCGTGAAGTCGGCGCGAGACTCCCAAGCCAGGCGCCGCGACGCGCCGACACGAGCAGTCCTAACGCAGTGCCCGAACCGCTTTCGGAATTGCCGCGGCCCGGGCCGGCGAACGACGAAATGAAAGCGCTGGACGGAATGAAGATGCATGACATGCCGATGCCGAACACGCCACCGGCCAAACCCACCGATACTTCGACTCATCAGCATGGAGGTAGCCCATGATTACTCGTCGAAACCTGTTATCGCTGAGTGTGATCGCGGGCATCGGTGGCTTGTTCGAACGAAATAAAGCCATTGCGGCCGACGATGCAACGATCAAGGCCGCGCCCGCGGCCGCGGCGAACCCGCCGGCCAGCTATGTGCCGGTTCACACCCTCAACGGCTGGACCTTGCCGCATCGATTCCATGCCGGCGCGAAAGAGTTTCATCTCGTCGCCGAAGAGATCGAGCACGAGTTCGCGCCGGGAAGCAAGGCCAAGTGCTGGGGCTACAACGGGACTACGCCGGGCCCGACCTTGGAAGCTGTCGAAGGCGATCGAGTTCGCATCTTCGTGACCAATCGCCTGGGTGAACCAACTTCCGTGCACTGGCATGGCCTGTATTTACCGAGCGGGATGGATGGCGTGAGTGGCTTGTCGCAGCCGCATATAAAGCCGGGTGAAACCTTCGTCTACGAGTTCACCTTGAAACAACACGGCACGCATATGTATCACCCCCATGCCGACGAGATGGTGCAGATGGCAGTCGGCATGATGGGGATGTTCATCATCCATCCCCGCGCCGGCGAACCACGGCAAATCGATCGCGACTATTGTTTCTTGCTCCACAACTGGGCTTTGCATCCTGGGACCTACCGGCCCGATCCCTCGATCATGACGGAGTTCGATCTGTGGACCATGAATAGCAAAGTGTTCCCCGCGATCGAGCCGCTGGTCGCGCGCACGGGTGAACGGGTGCGGATCCGCATCGGCAACCTCTCGATGCATGAGCACCCGATGCATCTGCACGGTGTGCAGTTTTTTGTCACCGGCGGTGACGGTGGCCGCTGGCCCGAAGGACTATGGCGCAGTGAGGTCACCGAGGTGGTTGGGGTCGGACAGATGCGCGATCTCGAATTCGTCGCGATCCCCGGCGACTGGGCGTTTCACTGTCACAAGTCGCACCACACGATGAACGCGATGGGGCATGGCATTCCGAATGTCGTGGGCGTCGATCAGGCTGGGGTGGAAAAGGACATCCGGGCGCTGCTCCCAGGCTATATGGCGATGGGGCGCTACGGCATGTCCGAGCACAGCGGACATCTCGCGATGGGCATGTTGGAGGGCCCGCCGAACACCTTGCCGATGATGACGGGTGAAGGCCCTTTCGGGGCGATCGAAATGGGCGGCATGTTCACCGTGCTTAAAGTGCGTGACGACCTCGCGCGTAGCGACTACCGGGATCCGGGTTGGTACGTCAATCCACCCGGCACCGTGGCGCGCAAAGTGAGCACCGATCCTGATTTCGGCACGCCGGTGCGACGCCAGTCCGGTGCGCGATCAGCACCGGCACCCATGCCCGACATGCCTGGAATGTCACACGGAAATCACAGCGGCTAATACCCTAACTATGGTTGGAGAAAATCATGAATATTCTCAAGGCTTGCTTGCTCTTGCTGATCATCGGTCTCTTCGGTGGCGGTCTGTTCGTGTATTCCGGTGTCTATAACATCGGGGCTGACGTGCCGCACTTCCCGCCGGTGTTCGCGGTTCTCGAAACGTTTCGTGACCGCTCCATTGCCGCTCATGCGCAAGGCGTCACAGCGCCGCCATTGGATGATCCCGCGTTGATCGCCGAGGGCGGCGAACACTACGCGGCCATGTGCAGCGGTTGTCATCTTGCACCGGGGAAGAAAAATTCCGAGATCCGCGCGGGACTTTACCCCCAGCCGCCGAATCTGACTGAGCACGTGCACACCGATGCGGCCGAAGCCTTTTGGGTGATCAAGCACGGCGTCAAAATGACGGCCATGCCGGCCTGGGGCACCACCCACGACGATCAGGCGATTTGGGGGCTTGTCGCTTTCCTCCAAAAGCTGCCGGGACTATCAGCCGAACAGTACGAACACCTGGCAGGGAGGGCCGCTGGCCACGGGCACCACCACGGGACCGCGCAAGGCAACGACGATGATGAGCAGCAACAGGGTGATCATGACGCCGCATACGAAGCCCCGGCAACGGCACCACAGCTTGATTGATTTTAGGACGCCTCGATTAATTCACTAGTGAACGCACGGACAACAATGACCTCTGAAAATGCCAGTGGTCAAGAGAGTTGGAGCCACTAAAAAGATGACCGTCGAGGGGTAGGCTCCGCCTCGGTTTCGAGATCAATCAGACAACCGCACCCGTGGTGAAACCCTCTATTCGTGCCACCCTGCAAGATCTTAAACTCGGCACGCTGTACGTGGTGCATGCACAGGCGACGGTTCGTTTCCGTTGGCGCCGAATGTCAACGCGCTCAGCTATCGGCTGCTTTGCGAAACCTTACGCCGACTCAGAGCTTCCCGCGGCACAGGGAGGTGCCGCCATTTTCGATGGTTGCAAACCATTGAAAATGAAGGGAAGCAAAAATCATACTTTTTGCTTCCCGTACTCTGAATAAGTCCAGGATGGACTTATTCAGAGGTTCCCTAAAGCGGCTCCCACATCGTGCTCAACAATTTCCACGCACAGCTCAGGTGCGCTGGACAGCGGCATTTCCTCTGGATGTGCGGCGAGATAACCGCCGGAGCACCAGGCAACATCGGGTGCGCGGACTCCGATCGCGGTTGCCACGCCCACTTCGGCCATCGTATGTCCACCGAGTGCCTTGCGGCGCATCTCCGCGACGCGCATTGCCGCCAGACCATGACTCTTGCCAACCGGACTCATCAGTATTTCCCCCCCATTCGGTGAGTTCGATCTTTGCCGCAAGGTCCTCGAACGTCGGATCAGCGCATAACTCACGTCAGCGACCGGCGAGTTGATCACGCGCCAAGGGTGCTTCGATGTGTCAGAGGGAAACAGACATCGATACCGCTCCTGTTTGACCGGCTGCGCCGTACACTGCCGTGCACACGGCCAGCATGTGCCATTCGTAGGTTGTTTTCAATGTTACTCGTCGATGCGATAGCTTCTCTAAAACAACTAGGCGTCGCTCCCCTTCGGCGGGTCGTGACGTTGGTTCCCGCGCACTCGGTTTCAATCGTGACCTCTTCCCGACGCGCCCAGGATCCGATCAAGCACAAACCTCACCGCCGTCGGTTCATCGATCGCACTCGTGTCGATCTCAGCCAACTTTGCACTTAACCCGAGCGGACGTTGTTCCTGTGTGACGAATTGTTGTTCTACCTCCGCGCGCAATTGATCATCTAAATGTCCGGGGTGGCCGAATTCGTGCGTCGAAGCGTGATTTGATTACTTGCGGTTCGGCTCGGCAATGGATTTGGTGGGCAAGGCATTCCGTCCGTCGCACCATGCTTTCGATCCGCGCGACCCACGGCTTCGATTTGAAATTGGCTTCGATCACACAGCTCACCCTACATAGCGAACTGGAAATACCGGCGCACCCGAAGTGCGCCGGCGTTTACGTGTCGTCATTCCGGCGAGATCAAGGCAGAGTGCATAGCTTGCGATACTCAATTTACTCAATCACGCGCGGCGGGATTTCCACCTTGATTCGCGGGTTGCCCACGCAGCCGGTGCGAGCGACAATAGCACCATGCACAAAGTGGTGTACAAAACTTCACTTAAGGCCGCCTCCAACGATCGAACCTATTGGCTGTCGCGACCTGTCGCGGAGCGGATCGCAGCGGTCGAGGAGCTACGCCAACGCTGGATAGTCGAGCAGTTTGATGCTGAGCCGAGACTTCAAAGAATTTGTCGAATTACTCAACTCAAACAAGGTTGAGTATTTGGTGGTCGGTGCACACGCGCTCGCTGTGCATGGCCGACCTCGATTTACCGGCGATCTCGATCTCTGGATCCGGCCCAAGCGAGACAATATTGAAAATGTCCTACTCGCTTTAAACGAGTTTGGTTTTGCCAGCGTCGGCCTGACCGTCGAAGACTTCCTTGCACCGCAAGCGGTCATTCAACTCGGTTATCCGCCCGGCCGCATCGATTTGCTTACGGCAATCGATGGTGCCGAATTTGACCCTTGTTATCGTCGCCGGATCGACGTTGAGATCGCTGGCTTAAGCCTCCCCGTCATCGGCCTCGATGATTTTAAAGCCAATAAGCGCGCGACAGGGAGACTCAAAGATTTAGCCGACCTTGAAGATCTCGAGTGAGGATCCGTCTCAAAGAATAAGAACAGGTGCCGTCGTGATTATTAAATTTCTACGACGGCACCTTTTCCGCCACCTTGATTCGCGGGTTCCTAACCACCGATGATGCGGTGATGCCGCGCGCCACCCATTTCAATCGTCAGCGGGTTGTAAGTCTCGTCTGTCTCATCTTCGCCGGTGAAATGATCTTCAGTTTGCCCTTTCATGTCGCGCGCTTCTTTCGTCCTACGGTGCTCGACGTTTTACACCTTTCAAATGCGCGGTTGGGCGATGTGTTTGCGGTTTATGGCGTGACCGCCATGTTGAGTTATTTTCCGGGCGGGGCGTTGGCGGATCGTTATCCAGCGCGTCACCTCATCGCGGGCTCGCTGCTTGCGACCGCCTTAGGCGGCGTGTACTTGGCGACCTTCCCGGCCGCGTTCGGACTCGCATTGCTCTATGGCTATTGGGGGATCACGACGATTCTGTTGTTTTGGGCGGCGCTCATTCGGGCGACTCGGGACTGGGGTGGAGAATTCGCGCAGGGCCGCGCGTTTGGTCTGCTCGACGGGGGTCGCGGCCTGGCCGCTGCGAGTTTCGCCACGGCGGGAGTCGCTATTTTGGGCAACTACTTCATGGCGGACACGCCAAGCCCCGAGGCGCGTGCCGAGGGGCTGCGTGTCGTGATTTATTTTTATGCCGCGATCACCGGCTTGATCGGCGTGTTGTGCGCACGCTTTATTCCAGCCTCTCACGCCACCTCGATGACGCAACAAAAAGTCACCCTTATCGAAGTGCTCGAAATCGTTCGAGTGCCCGCAGTTTGGTTACAGGCCTTGATTGTCGTCGCGGCGTATTGCGGTTACAAAGGTCTTGATTACTACACCCTGTTCGCCCACGAGCGCTTGGGGTTGAGCGAACTCGCTAGCGCGAACTTCATGGCCAATTGCGCTTACTTGCGTCCGCTCGCGGCGGTTGCCGCCGGATTTTTCGCGGACCGCCTGCGTGCAAGTGTCGCGGTCATGGTCGCCTTCGGCATTGCCGTTATGGGTTATCTCGTCCTCGCATTCGCGCCTATCGAGGCAAGAGACGTGTTGTACGCCAATGTTATCGTCACCGTCGTCGCGGTTTACGGCCTGCGTGGGGTTTACTTTGCGTTGCTTGGCGAAAGCGGAGTCCCAGCTCAAAACACTGGCACCGCCGTCGGCCTAATCTCGGTCGTCGGCTATTTACCCGATGTGTTCTTCGCACCCCTCGCCGGCCGCCTGCTCGATCAAGGCACCGGACAAAATGGGTTTCGACAATTCTTCCTGCTGCTGACGGGGATCATGATTGCCGGGATGCTGGCCATGCTCGGTCTACGTCGACAAATTCGCCGCTAAACCACCGGAGTTTGACAGTTCGCGCACTTCTTCAGTCGTCAATGCTCGCCAATGCCCCTTCGCGAGTGGCCCGAGTTCGAGCGGGCCCAGCGCGACGCGGATCAGGCGCGTCACCCCATGTCCCACCGCCTCGAGCAGCCGACGGATCTGTCGATTCCTGCCTTCGGTCAACAGCACTTCGAGCCACGCGTTGCGCGCGCCGCGGCGGAGCAGCGTAACCCGTGAAACACTGAGATGCTCGCCGTCCGCGACGATGACTCCGGTGGTCAGTCGCTGCAAGGTAGTCGCGTCCGGGATACCTTCCACTTGCACGTGATAAGTTTTCGTTACGTGGTGTGCCGGCTCAAGGATCGCGCTCGCCCACGCCGAATCGTTGGTAAATAACAGTAATCCTTCGCTCGCCTGATCGAGCCGGCCGACCGGCGCGATCCACGGCAACGCGGTGTCTTGAAAACATCGATACACGGTCGCGCGATCGTGTTCGTCGCGGGCGGTGGTCACTAATCCGCGTGGCTTATTCAACATCAGGTATACCGGCTGCGCGGGTTCAAGGACCGCGCCATCGATGTAGATGCGACTCGTGCTTGTGGTCGGGGCTTCGGGATCACGCACCACGTGGCCATCGAGCCGCACGCGTCCGCCGATGATGAGTTGAGTGGCGGCGCTGCGTGAGCACACGCCTTGTTTAGACAAGGCTCGCGCCAGCCCGATTCGACGTTCCGCACGCGCTTTTGAACGGAGTTCTCGCATGCGTCATTGTAGCTTGCGCGCTGCGCCGTGCTGAATCTTAAGGCGGGTGGCGCCATGGTAGGATGGGTCATGTCGCCGATAATCACCGTCAACGATCTGGTGTTCGAATATCCCGGATTGCGCGCGCTCGATGCCGTATCGTTTTCGATCGAGCCGGGCACGATCACGGCCTTGGTCGGCCCCAACGGCGCGGGCAAAACCACGTTGATGCGCTGTCTCTGTGGACTTCTGCGACCGCTCGCGGGCGCCATCGTCGTCAACGGCATCGATGTCATCGAAGCACCACGCCGTTGTCACCAGGAACTCGGTTTTCTCCCCGATTTCATCGGACTCTACGACAGCCTAACGGTCGCCCAATGCCTCGAATACGCGGCCACGGCTAATGGCGTGAGTCACGATTTAGATTCACGCGTCCGCACGACTGCTGAACGACTGCAACTTGTCGATCGCTTGGCCCAACGCGCGGGCGAGCTCTCACGCGGCCTGCGGCAGCGCCTCGCCATCGGTCAGGCAATTATTCATGCGCCACCGCTGTTGATCCTGGACGAACCCGCGTCGGGCTTGGATCCCGAAGCACGGCATGCCTTGGCCGAACTTTTTCGCGCGCTGCAAGCGCAGGGCATGAGTTTGCTCGTGTCTTCGCACATCTTGGCCGAGCTTCAAGACTATGCCACGCACATGCTGGTATTGCGTGCTGGGCGTATGCTCGAACATCGCGCACTCGGCGTGGCGGCGAATACGGTCCTGACCTTGGAAGTAGTGGCGGATTTGCCAGCCGCCACCGTCACGCTAAAGGCCCAAGCGCACGTCGCGAATGTCGAACAAGACGGGGTTGGCTTGCGTTTCAATTTTGCGGGCGATGTGACGGCGCAAGCCGAACTATTACGCGCCCTCATCATCGCCGGCGTACAAGTCCTGCGCTTTGGCGCGAGCGGTTCAAATCTGCAAGAGTCATATCTCAATAGCGTCCGTGCGCCATCTTCACCTCCAGTATGAATCCGGAATTCAAACGTCAACTGTGGTTGGAACTCGATCCGGGACGCGTGGTCGTGCTGGCCATCGTGCTCGGCGCGTTGTTTACGTTGATGGGAATGCTCGATGCGCGCGGGATCCCGGGGGTCGCCGTGCCGACGGTCGCGCTGGTGACCTTCATCGCCATGACGGTGGCGTGGGGTGCGCATCGCGCGGGTGAATCGGTACTCGCTGAATTGCGCGAGCGCACCTGGGACACGCAACGGATCTCCGCGCTGTCGCCGACTGAAATGGCCTGGGGCAAGCTGTTTGGCGCGACCAGTTATGCCTGGCTCGGCGGCGCATTGTGTCTCGCGGTGTTTGTCGTGACGGCGAGTCATCTCGCGGCGACAACCATTGCGTTAATCGTGCTGCAAGCGGTGGGCGGGGCGGTGCTCGTCCATGCCTTAAGCCTGATTGCCGCGCTGGTGCAAGCCGGTCATCCCAACTTGCGCAAGGGCCTGCTCGGCGGCAATGTCGCTGCTGTCGCGCTCGGCCTCGCCTATGCAAAATTTGCCTCCGGCTTAGGTTTCGACGGACACCTTGTCTGGTACGGCATCACCTTCGATAGCTTCCAGTTCAACACCGTGCTGCTGCTCGTGACCGCGGCGTGGGGTGTGCTCGGCGTGCAGCGCATGATGTGTCACGAACTGCAGGTTGCAACCCGGCCGTGGGCGTGGGCCGCATTCCTCGGCTATCTCACACTGGTTGCCGCGGGCAGCGCAGTCGGGCCGGGATTTGGCGTCATGAACATGCTGCGCCCGATCACGGCGCTCGGCACGGTGTTGACGCTGGTTGCGACATATTTGTGCGCGCTCACGGTGTTTCGCGATCCGCTCGCACTGCGGCGTTTAGGGCGTTACGGTCGGGCCCAAGCATGGCGGCGCATACTGGAAGCGGCGCCGCTATGGCTGGTGTCACTCGTGCTCGCTGCGGGCCTTACGCTCCTAAGTAGTGCCCTCGGCCCGACGCCGGAGAGTCGTCCGAAATTCGGTGAACCACTCGGCCTGTGCGCGTTGCCGCTGCTGCTGTATGGGGTGCGCGATGTGTTATTGCTACTGACGGTGAGTTACGGTCAAAAAGGCGAACGCGCCGAAATCACCACGCTGATTTATCTCGGTGTGTTGGACTGGCTCGCGCCAGCAATTCTCGGACTGATCGGCTTTGAGCTCGCACAGACGGCGGTGCGACCGCTGCCGTGGCAACATCCGCTCGTCGCCGCGCTGATATTACTGGGGCACATCGGCGTCATCGGTAGCCTGGCTTATAAACGATATCGCGCGCGCATTGCCCCGCCCTGATCCTGGCCGAGTGGGCCGCAAGTTGGCGTTTCACCGGCCGCTAAGCGCAGGACGATCATTTTTAGTCGCGTTACTTGATTATCCGATGAGTTCAGGCTTAATTCAGTGGTACGCGCCTAAGGTGGTGACCTGTCTAATGCAGCACCGCGTAACCGCACAGACCTGGCCTAAGGAGGTTCCATGAAGCTGGTTAAATCGATTCGACCGCTGATCATCTTGGCCCTTGCCTACCTGCTCATCCCGCCGGTGGCAGCGGATCAATTTCGCGGCGGCGCACGCACTGATCCACAGGATTACCCGAGCTATACGATCCCGCGCCCGGAACCGGTGTTACCCACCCGACCGTTCTTCGGTGATCCCTACCCACGCGGCAACGGTAACTACGGCGATAACCATGGCAACAATTATCGCGATCGCCACCACAACGGATACGGCGATAGTGATGACGATGATCGCGGCCGGTCACATCACCGCCATCACGGGTCGCATGACTTTCACGACAATTATCGCAACGACGGTTATAACTACCGTAATGGCTATGGCCCGTACTATTCGCGACCCGGGATGTCGATTTATTACCGGAGCAATTAAGCCGCCGGATGTAGCCGCCGGCCAGCGCCACGGCCTAAGCCAATGGACGCGGTCACGCACGCACGTACATTAGCCACCTACAACCGCTGGGCCAACAACCATCTCTATGCCCAGTGCGCGCAGCTCAGTGACGAAATGCGCAAGCGCGACGTCGGCGCGTTTTTTTCATCGATCCACGGCACGCTAAACCATTTGCTGCTCGGCGATAGTGTGTGGTTCGGCCGCTTCACGGCTCGGGCCTTTGTCGTCACCAGTCTCGCCCAGGAATTGCACGCCGATTTCGCTGCATTGCGCGCGGCGCGTGAGGACTTGGATGACAAAATAGAGCATTGGGCGGCGTCACTCACCGTGGCGGACCTGAGTCGCGAGCTACGTTACACCGGGATTGCGAATCCGATCCCGCGTAGTTATTCAATGTGGTTCGCAGTGTTGCACTTCTTCAATCATCAAACGCATCATCGTGGACAGGTCACGACGCTGTTGATGCAACAAGGCATCGATCCTGGGGGAATCGATCTCATCCTGATGTCGCACCCGGAGAGGTAGCGCACCCATTCCTAAGCGGTTCGAGGTTCCGTAGAATCGCGCGCTCTCTTCGCTCACAAGTAATTCAGCGTGCCCGATCTCAATTCTCCGCAGCGCGAAGCCGTGCGCTACCTCGATGGACCGCTCCTGGTATTAGCCGGCGCCGGCAGTGGCAAGACGCGCGTCATCGCCGAAAAAATCGCCTATCTCCTCACCCAGCGACACGCCAACCCCGAGACTATCGCCGCGATTACTTTTACCAACAAAGCGGCGAAGGAAATGCAGGCGCGCGTTAACAGCTTGGTGAAATTGTCGACTCGGTCGCGACCGTGGGTCTCCACCTTTCACACGCTGGGGTTGCGGATCCTGAAAGACGAAGTTGCCGCTTGCGGGTTGCGTCCGCGGTTTACGATTTTCGACTCACGCGACAGCGCCGGCGCACTCGCCGATATCGCGCGCCGCGAGCTGGGTTCGAATACCTTCGAAGTTGATGCGCTTCAACAGCGCATTTCGAACTGGAAAAACGCACTTTTTGATCCCGCCGCGGTCGCCGCCGCCGGCGACAATGATCCGATCAGTCGCGCCGCCTTGCAGTGCTATCCGGAATATATTCGGACTTTACAAGCGTATAACGCCGTCGATTTCGACGATTTGATCGCCTTGCCGGTAAATTTATTAAGCCGCGACCAAGCCGCGCGGGCGCGCTGGCAAGCTAAGATTGAGTGGCTGCTCGTCGATGAATATCAGGACACGAATCATGCGCAGTATGAACTGGTAAAAATCCTCGCCGAAGCGCATGGCCGACTGACGGCGGTGGGCGATGACGATCAATCGATCTACGCCTGGCGCGGCGCGCGCCCGGAGAATCTCGCCACGTTGAATCGTGATTTCGCCAATCTAAAGGTGATAAAGCTCGAACAGAATTATCGATCGTTGGGCGTGATCTTGAAGGCGGCGAATAAGCTCATTGCGCACAATCCTCACGTCTTCGACAAAAAGCTGTGGAGCGAGCGCGGATTTGGCGAGCGGATCCGGGTGATGTCGGCGGCGGATGAGTTCGTGGAAGCGGAAACCGTGGTCAACCTGATCTACCACCAACACACGGTCTATAACGCCAAGTTCCGCGACTATGCGATTCTATTTCGCAGCAACCACCAGGCGCGGATTTTCGAAAGCGCCCTGCGTGAGCACCAAATCCCCTATGTATTATCCGGCAGCCGCTCGTTTTTCGACGCCGCCGAAATCAAAGATATTTTGTGTTACCTGCGACTGCTGGCGAACCCGGCGGACGATAACGCGCTGCTGCGGGTGATCAACACCCCGCGCCGCGGCCTCGGCGCGAGCACCATCGAACTATTGGTCCAGGTCGCATCAAGCGCGCGCATTCCTTTATCCGCCGCCTTGGACCACGCTGCGTTTGCCGCGAAGGCGGGATCGCGGGGCGTCAAGCTCGCCGCGGAATTCGCCCGCTGGTTACACGCACGCGTGCAAGCCGCACAGACTGAAAAGCCCTCGGCGAGCGCGCGACAAGCGCTACAAGATATTCGGTATGACGACTGGCTAGCGGAGATGACCGATACGCCTGAAGAAGCTGCGCGCCGCCAGGGTAATATAGGCGAGTTAGTCGACTGGATTGCGCGGCTCGAACGTCAGGATGAGACGCGCGGGCTGGCCGAGATCGTCCAAGCGCTGACCTTGTTCGACATCATGGATCGCAAGGAGAGCGAGGATGAGACCGACAGTGTGGCGCTGATGACCTTGCATGCGGCGAAGGGGCTGGAATTTCCGCAGGTGTTTTTGGTCGGCTTCGAGGAGAATATTCTGCCGCATCGGGCGAGCATCGATACCGACACCATCGAGGAAGAGCGGCGGCTGGCCTACGTCGGCATCACGCGGGCCGAGCGTAGTTTGTATCTTTCTTACGCACGCTCGCGCCGCCGGTATGGCAAGACGGAAGAATGCCTACCGAGTCGTTTTCTAGACGAACTACCGCGCGAAGATCTGCATTTTGATGGCACCTCGACCACCACCACTGACCGCAGCGCTGCCCGCGCCACGCTCGCGAGTCTTAAAGGTCGCCTGCGGTCGTGAGCCGCCGGTGGTCGTGCTCCAGCTCCGGCTGTCGTCCAAAAGTGACGAATTAAGCACATTCGAGCCGGCGCTGAGATTTCAGGTCACGCCGGATGGCTCGGTTAACGTATTGTATGGATTAGACGCCGGACCAAACTCTGTGAACCAGTTCACACGCATCCACGGCTGGCACAGTCTGTGCTCGATACTCTGTAGAAACGGCAGAGGTACAAACGCCATGCAATACCAAGAATTGAGCCCAAGCTTTACAGTCCCGACCACGTCGCTCGCGAACCTGGTGCAGATCTTCTCGCAACGCATCGAAGATCGAAAACAACGCCTGCGAGATGATTTGTCGTTCTACGCCACGAAGCTCGACGAATTGGATTTAGTCGACCCGCAAGATTGCACCGGCCTGCGCCGGATCTATCAGAGCCATCTGGAACGCACCTCCGCCTTACTCCGCGCGGTTGCGGCTTAGCTAAGATCGCCACCGCGGGCAGTGGCGCCTCGGTCGCCCTTGCGCCGGGCAACAAAGAAAAGGTCAACGAGCTACATCAGAAGGCCATGGCGCTCGTCGCTAAGAGCGAGTGTCGTCATCCTCTCCCCTTGGGGTGAGGGGGGAGTGAAGCCGCGCAAGATCACGCGCCTACTCGTGCGCACCTTCGATCAACCACTCCTCCACGCTCAGGCGCCGGTCGGCGCGTGCACCCAAGCCCGCGAAATCGAATAACGCCGTGTCGGCCAAATGCGAAGCGGTCACGGTCTGTAGGCTCCGAAATATATTTTCGACGCGGCCTGGCGTTTGCCGATCCCAGGCTTCCAGCATTTGCTTGATCTGCTTACGCTGCAATTGCGCTTGGCTGCCGCATAGATTGCACGGAATGATCGGATACCGGCGCGCCTCGGCGTACTCGGCGATATCCTTTTCCTTGCAGTAGGCGAGCGGCCGAATGACGACGTTGTCACCGTCATCCGAGCGCAGCTTGGGTGGCATCGCCTTCAACCGCGAGCCGAAGAACATGTTCAGAAATAATGTCTCGACGATGTCGTCGCGATGATGGCCGAGCGCGATCTTGGTGAACCCTTCCTCACGCGCAAAGGTATACAGAATTCCGCGGCGCAGGCGTGAACACAGCCCACACATCGTCTTACCTTCCGGGACCACCCGTTTGACGACGCTGTAGGTATCTTGTTCGAGAATATGAAACTTAAGCCCGAGTTCACGCAGGTAATTCGGCAGGATCTCCGGCGCATAACCCGGCTGTTTCTGATCGAGGTGCACGGGGATGAGTTCGAAGGCGACGGGTGCTTTTCTCTGCAATGCCAGCAGGATCTCGAGCATGGTGTAGGAGTCTTTGCCACCCGACAGACAGACCATCACGCGGTCACCGGCCTCGATCAGGTTGTAGTCGGCGATCGCGCGGCCGACCTGGCGGCGGAGACGTTGTTGTAACTTACCGAATTCGTGGCGCTCGCGTTCGGCGCCTGGTTTAAATTTAAGGGGAATGGCTTGCATCGATTGACAACAGGCCCGGGGGCGAGCGTAGCCGGTAAGGTACAGGAGCCGCCACGGCGGATAAAGCCCCGCGGGTCGGTTAACCGGAAGTAGATGCGGCAGCGTTATTGCCGGTGAGGCGTTTGAGGCGTTCGCGCAGGCGCCGCGCTTTCTCTTCGTCGCCGCCCAGGAAGGCGGGCGCGGCGGCGTAATAGTCGGCCAGATCAGCAAGCGCTGATGTGTTGTTCGGATTCAAACTGACCGCGCGTTCAAAGGCTTCGCGGGTGAGCGTCGCGAGATGCGCAGCTTCGAACCAACCCGCTTGTTCTGCCTGGCGGCCATACGCCTTGCCCAGCCAGTGCAGGTACTCGTCATTGGTCGGCGCGGCGGTAGCGGCCTGTTGAAACGCATCCGCGGCCGCCGCGTAATCCTGATGTTCATAAGCCCGCATACCGTCGGTAAACGCAGCAGTAGGATCAGCGGCGGTCGCGACCGCGCTTAAGACGAGTAGAAAAGCTAGCGATAGTGCGCGCATGACGGATAGCGACAAAATTCCGAGCGATCTGACGCGTTTTAATTTATGGCCAGCCGGCGGTTGGCCAACGCGTGAGCTCGAAGCTCACCACGCAAATTGGTTCGGTCCGGGGAGGGGTCGGAACAGGCCAAGCGCCGGCTGGTGGGTGCAGACTAAGGGAGGCTCTTTTAACTGAACCTGAATGATTCTGACGTTAATCGACGAGCAGCGTCTTCAGCCGGTCACGCGCCGCGCCGTCGAGTTCGAGACCATGCAGAAGATAGGCATCCATCGATCCATAGCGCTCCTGCATGGCCGCAAACGCGCTACGCAGATAATCGGGATCGGCCGCCATGACTGGCTCGATCACGGCCGATGCCGCGCCGGGTCCAAACAAATCGACCGCCCGCCGTTGATAGTTCGAGACAGTGTAGTCCTCGACAATGAGGTCCGGCGGGACCTCGACCGCCAGCAGCGTCAGGGCGGCGGCGATACCAGTCCGGTCCTTGCCGCTCGCGCAATGAAACAGCACGGGCAATTGGTCGCCGTCGAGCAGGATGGCAAACAGTTGGCGTAATTCGGCGAGATGATCGAGCGCCAAATTGCGGTACTGTCGGAGCATGCTCGTTCGCGCGCGCGCCGGGTCATAGGTGCCGTTATTGATGCCGGCCAACAACTCGCCGTTTCCCGATGGCATAAAACCCAGCGAATGCACCGTCAGGCGGGTCGCCGGCAGACGATCGGGCGCACGCGCGCGTTCATCCGCCGTACGCAGATCGATCACCGTTTTAAGACCCAGTGAATGCAAGCTGGCGACGCCGGCATCCGTCAGGCTGGCTAGCGTGTCCGCGCGATAAATTACTCCGGTCCGCGTCCGCCCACCGCCACTCACCGGCAACCCACCGAGGTCGCGTACATTGCGCGCGCCTTCGAGGTGCACGTGCCGATGGGCATGCGCGTTAAGCAGGGTTGCCTGATCCAGTTGCGTCATAACACCAACGTCTCGCGTGTCGCGCCAAGCGCTCGCAACTGAACGCCGCCGTCCGTGCCTTGCAGCCAGGTGACTGAACAAAAATCCGGCTCAAGGCACACCACGCGCCACGCGATAACACTCGCTTCATGCCAGCGCGCGGCGGCTTCGCCATGGCGAACGAGATAAATGTTGATCGATTTAGCCACGGGACAGGAAGTGTAGCGGATTGCGTGAACTAGGCGAATTCCCTACCCTGCAATCACCTCTGTCAAAAACCAACCGAACGCTCCGGGGGATCGATGAAGAAAGCCAAAGACCAGCTCCAAGCCCTGCTCGATCGCGAGGCCATTCGCGACCTACCGCTGCGTTATTGCGACTGCGTCTGGCGCAATGATGTGGCTGGCTTGATCAAGCTATTCAGCAAAGAAGGGGAATTCGTCATCACGACCAAAGGCGAGGAAAGCGGCGCCAAAGGTCACGCCAAGCTCCTCGACTTTTATCGCAAGGGATTGGAAATCGGTCCCCGCCCGTTCATCCATAATCATGTGATCGAACTACGCGACGCGAAGCGCGCCACCGGTCGTTGCTATCTCGCGCTTCACAGCGTGCAACAGAACATGGATTTTATTGGCGCCGGGTACTACGCGGACGCCTACGTTAAGGTCAAAGGCGAATGGCGTTTCGCGCGCCGGCACTTCACCGCCGTGCGGTTCGACCAGCCGGCGACCACAAGCGCGGCGCCTGCGGCCAAAACCAAACCGGCGCGGGCGCGACGCGCGAAAATTCATTAGCGCTCGCGCATGCTCCCCGGGCTGACCCTCGAACAGATCTATTTCTTGAGTCAGATCGTGTCTGCGACTGCGGTCGTGATTTCGTTGTTATTCGTTGGCTTGCAATTGCGCCACAACACGCGCGCCCTGGAAATAGCCGGAGCTAGCGATGTCTTGCATCGCATGTCCGAGTTCACGCGCTTGCTGGCCGATAACGGCGAAGTCGCGGCGATTTTTCGCACTGGAGTTAGCGATTTCGCCGCACTTGATCCGGTCGCGCGACAGCGCTTCTACACGATGGTGGGGGTATGGCTCTGGGATTGCGAAGCGCTGGTCGTACAAATGAACGCCGGTACTCTTTCACCCTCGGTAATTAGCGCGAAAACAGCTCAACTGATCGATTTCTTCAGTATCCCGACGGTGGCTGGAGTCTGGCGCGAGCGCCGCCATTGGTTTACCGCCGAGCTTCAACAATTTGTCGAGAACACCGTGCTACCGCAAAGCGCTCATACGCAATTTTCGCTGCCCGGCGAACAATTTGAACGGGGCTAATTCTCCCGCTGGCGTCTTGTGGGAGCCGCTAAAGCGGCTTCCACAGAAGTCACTGTGGTAACGCATCGATGTATGAAAGTCCTTTGCGCGACTGCGCCGCACTAGGTAAACGGCAAACGTCGAGTCGGTTTGCCGGTTACCGCGAGCAAGGCGTTCGCGATCGCCGGCGCGATCGGCGGCACACCCGGTTCGCCAACGCCGCTCGGCGTGACGGTCGACGGCATAATGTGCACTTCCACGCGGGGCATTTCATCAATACGCAAAGGCTGATACGCGTTGAAGTTGGTTTGCTCGACCACGCCGTCCTTCAAGGTCACGGCCTCGCGCAGCGCGGCGCCCAGGCCCATACCGATTCCACCCTCCATTTGCGCGCGCACGATGTCGGGATTCACAGCAATGCCACAGTCGACCGCGCACACCACGCGATCGACCTTAAATGAACCGTCATCGTGAACCGTGAGATCCACGACTTCGGCGACAAAACTATTAAAGGATTCGTGAACGGCTACGCCGCGGCCTTGGCCCTTGCCGGTTGGCGCGGCGCCCGCCTTGTCGATCGCAAGATCGAGTACGCCCAAATGCCGTGGATGACCGGCGAGTAGCTCGCGCCGCCAGACCACTGGATCGTGACCCGCGGCTCGCGCCACTTCATCGAAGAACGCTTCGGTCGCAAAACCGTTGAAGGTATGACCGACCGAACGCCACCACAAGGTCGGCACGCCGACGTCGGGCATCTGCAGATCGACCGCACAATTCTCGACGGTATACGGCAGATTGCGCGCCCCTTCGACCGCGGTGCCATCAACGCCATTCTTGACCATGGCCGCGAACGGCGTGCCCTTTAGGAACGATTGCGCAACGATGCGATGGTGCCACGCGATGAGTTTGCCGTTGGCATCCAAGCCAGCCCGCAATACGTGATAGGCCATCGGTCGATAGCGCCCGCTCCGCATATCATCTTCGCGTGTCCATTGCAGTTTCACCGGCGCGCGGCCTTTGATGGCTAGCGCAATGTGCACGGCTTCGGCGATGTAATCGGAATCCGGCGCGGCGCGGCGTCCGAAACTACCGCCGGCAAATTGCGTGTGAATGATCACTTGCGAAGGATCAAGGCCGGTGATCATGGCCACCACCTGTTGATCCGTGGTCGGCGACTGCGCGCCGCTCCAGATCTCGCAGGCATCCGCACGCAATTCGCAGATCGCGTTCAACGGTTCCATCGTCGCGTGCGCCAGATAAGGAAATTCGTAGGCCGCATCCACCACCTTAGCCGCGCGCGCAAATGCCGCTTCGACATCGCCATCCCGACGTGCAGGCGCTCCAGCGTGGGCTGCGAGTTCCTTGTACGCTTGCCAGAGTTCCAGGCTGCCGCGATGTTCGGCCGCGCGCTCATCCCATTCAACGTTGAGCGCATCGCGACCGCGCTTGGCACTCCAAAAATCTTTAGCGAGCACCGCCACCCCTTGCGGGATCTCGATGATCTCGACTACGCCGACGATTTTCTTGGCCGCGCTGGCATCCCACTTTGCCACTTTGGCGCCGAAGCGCGGCGGATGAGCGACAACCGCCGTCAACATCCCCGGACGACTGAGATCGATCGTGTAGTGCGCGCGACCGGTGGTTTTCTCCGGCGTATCGATGCGCGGCACCCGTTTGCCAATGAAGGTGAACTCGCGCGCTTCTTTCAAGCGTGGTGGGTCCGGTGGCGTTTCAGTGGCGGCCGCGATCGCGAGTTCTCCCAACGTCGCATGGCGCTTATCGGCGTGAGAAAGCACGCCCTTGCTGACAGTGATTTCGCCGACTGGCACTTGCCAGACTTTGCTCGCGGCACTCACCAACATCGCGCGCGCACCGGCGCCAGCGACTCGCAATTGGGTCCACGAATTCGCGATCGACGACGAGCCGCCGGTGCCTTGTACTGGGCCCCAGTTCAAATTGTTGTAACGCGTGGCGTCCGCCGGCGCGAACTCCCAACGCATCTGCATCCAATCGGCGTCGAGCTCATCGGCGACAATGGTGGTCAAGCCTGTCGTCACGCCCTGCCCCTTGTCGAGGTGTTTGATGATCACCGTGACGGCGTTGTCACTGCCAATTCGAACGAAGTGTCCGAAGCTTGTGGTGGAGACTTCTGCGCTCAGTCCGTCGCGAGGGACCCACCCGAGCATAAAGCCCGCACTGCCCAGGGTGATGACTTGCAGAAAACCGCGGCGTGAGATCCCTGATTCGACGTTGTGCGGGGTGTTCATGCCGACCCTGCTTTTAAGTTGGTCGCGGCTTGATGGATCGCCGCTCGGATCCGGTGATAAGTCGCGCAGCGGCACAGGTTCCCATGCATCGCGGCATCAATGTCCGCTTCGGTTGGCGCGGCGTTCTTGGCCAGCAAGGCCGCCGCCGACATGATTTGCCCGGACTGACAGTAGCCACATTGCACGACGTCGAGCGTTTGCCACGCGGCCTGGGTCGCTTTACCCGCGGCGGTCGACAAGCCCTCGATGGTCATGACCTTGGCGCTTACGACCGCTTGGAGCGGCGTGATGCAGGATCGCGTCGCGACGCCATTGAGATGCACCGTACACGCGCCGCATTGCGCGATCCCACAACCGTACTTGGTGCCGGTGAGTCCCACTTGCTCACGCAAATACCACAGCAGCGGCATTTCCGGATCCGCGTCCGTGGTTATTGGTTTGCCGTTCAGTTCAAACTTGATCGCAGTCACGGTGCGCCTCTAAATCGCGTGCGCTAAACGTAGGGCGGCAATTGCCGCCGCGTCATAGCCCAGTTCGCGCAGAATGTCTTCGGTGTGCTCGCCTAAGATTGGCGCGCGATGCTGAAACTGTCCTGGTGTCGCCGATAAATTGACCGGCAGCGGCGCAATCGGCGCCGCGCGGGGTAATCCGGGATAGTCGGTATCGAGCAAAAATCCAGTCGCTTGAATGTGCGCATCATCGAGCGCCTGTTGCGGCGAATACAGTGGCGCGGCCGGAATCGTCGCGCGTTCGAGCTCGGCCAGCGCCTGAGTGGTGGTGCGCGCCAGCGTCCACTGCGTCATGCGCGCGGAAATCAGCTCGCCGTGCGTACCCCGCGCCGCATCGTCGTTGAACCGCGGATCGGAAATCCACGCGTCTTCGCCGATTAACTTTGCCCAGCGGGCAAACATGGGATTGCCCACCGTGCCAATCACGATCCAGCCGTCCTGCGTGCGATAAATATCCGAGGGCGCCGACGTATAGCCGCGGTTCAGGGTTGCCTCGCGATTGGTGGCGATGACTTGTTGTTCGAGCAACAGCGCATTGTTAAACGCCAACGCCGTCTGCAATAACGCCGCTTCAACCTTTTGTCCGCGACCGGTTTGCGTCCGCGCGAGCAGCGCCGCCAAGGTCCCAAAGGCCGAGTACAACGCCGTTCCAAAATCCACCCACGGCACGGTGGCGCGAAGCGGCTGCTCTCGTGTGCCAGTGAGATACGCCGCACCACTCATCACCTGACCGACGCCATCAAAGCCGTGCTTGTGACTCCACGGTCCACCCGCGCCAAAGGCCGTGACCGTGGTCAGGATGATGTTCGGTTTGATCGCTTGCAAACTAGCGAGGTCGAGCGCCAGCGAACGCAGCACATCGGGCGGTAGATTCGCGATCACCACATCCGCGGTCGCGACGAGCTTGCGCACGATCTCGCGCCCGGCGCTCGATGCGGGATCCAATGTCATGCCGCGCTTGTTGCGATTCATCGCCAGAAACAACGCGCCAACCCCATCCTTGCCAACGGGCATCACCGATCGATCTTCACCACCGGTAACGCGCTCGATGCGGATCACATCCGCGCCCAAGTCGGCAAGTAATGCCGCGCAGTAAGGGCCTGCGATGTAGCGCCCGAAGTCGAGCACCCGTACGCCAGCGAGCACCTGATGCGTGGTCGAAGTCGAATGTTCCATGTGCGCGACTACTCCGTCTTTCGCGTCGGTAAAACGACCACGGCGCTGCCCAGCACGGACAACTCCTGATCCTGGTTATGCGCTTCCTGCGTAATCTCGACCAAATGCCGCGCACCGTCGACGAACTTGCGTGTGACCGTGGCCTTGATGAACAACAGATCGCCTTCGGGATTATGCCGGCGAATTTTGCACTGTGCTTTGTGGAGGAAGCCGGTATCACCCATCCAATTCGTCACTTGGTGGGTCAGCCACGAGCAACGTTCGGGACCGTAATCATAGGCGCCAGGCGCGCCCACTTCGCGCGCAAACTCCTCTTCCCAATGCACGCGTTCCGGGCAATCCGGGATCCCGAAGCGATTTTTGATGCCGAGTCCCGGATGCGCATCGACAAGCTTCCACGCGAGCTTGTTCGCGCGAATGTAGAGTCCGCCCCAGCCTTGCGCGTAAGCGATGAAGCCCGTTACCGTCATCGGGCCCTTGAACAGGGTGGGTAGTGCTTCGCCTTCGGTTACGTCTTCCCAATAGCGGGGAGTGGCGCCGCGGATTACTTCATTGGCATACAGTGCGTAACCTTCGGCCAACTGATCTTCGGTATAGCGCCGCGGATCACGGATTTTTTCGGCGGCATATTTGGTGCCTTGTTCGCGCGCCTGATCGCGTTCGGTTCGAAAGCACCAACTGTCAGCGCCCGCTACCAAGTCGCCCGTTTGATTGAAAAAATCGACATGATAGATCTGCTGCACGGCGCGCCCCGCGAAGCGCGTTTGATGTTCGATTAGATCCTTCAACGTGGCTTCGGTCGAGAGGGTGTCGTTGCGCCGCAGTGTTTTATGCCAGGTCCAATCCGCGCCCGACCACATCGCATGCACACCGGGCAGCCCGCCCACGTAGCCCGAGATAATACGGCTGGTCGCGAACAGGAAACTGGGTAGCGCAATAATCCCGCCGTGCTGCGTCTTCGCGGCGTACTCCGGTACACACCACAGCGGATTGTCGTCGCCAATGCCATGCGCGTAGTGGCGAATGTTGTCGCGCGTGGCTTCATGACACCAGGGTTCGGCTTGCGCCGCGATCTTGATGCCGATGCGCGCCCGGAGCTCATCCAATCCTTGTTCGGTAATTTTTGGAAATGTTCGTTCTTGTTTCATTGTGTTGGGAGACTCGATTCGCGGATCGCCGCTTCGCGTTCGCGTAGGCGCTTGCGATTGAGCTTGCCGGCGGGGGTTTTCGGTAGCTCGCGCACAAATTCAATGTGGCGCGGATATTCGTGTTGGCTGAGACGATTTTTGACCTGATCTTGGATGGCTTTCGCTAAACCGGCGTCGCTACCGCCGCGCGCCACCACGAAGGCCTTCACGACCTGGCCGCGTAATGCATCTGGCACGGCTATCGCCGCGGCTTCCAGCACGTCCGGATGTTTCATCATGGCGTCTTCAATTTCCACCGCGCTCATGGTCCACCCGGCGGAAATGATGACATCGTCGGCGCGCCCTGCGTGATAGAAATAACCCGCTTCATCGATGCGGCCGAGGTCCTTGGTTGGGATCCATTGCGCGTGGCGCCACACTTTTAATTCGCCGGTCACTCCGGGCGCACACGGCGCGCCGCTGGCGTCCTGAACTTCAACCCGCGCACCGGGAATGGGCTTGCCGAGCGCACCACGTTTTACCTCGAAATCTGGCGCGCCCGGATAGCTAACGAGAATGACACCAATCTCCGTCGTGCCGTACATGCTACACGCCTCGATCCCAAAATTATTGACCACGAATTGTGCCGTCTCGGTATCGAGCGGTTCGCCCGTGAACGATAATTTCGTTAAATGGTAACGGTACCGCTGCGCGGCGCCGGAGATGCGCAGCATCCGATAATGCGTGGCGGCCGCCGCGAGATTGGTGAAGGCATGATCGTGCAATGCCTTTAGCAAGCGTTCCGCGTCAAACTTGCCCGCATAGGCGCCGGTCGTGATCCCTAACGCGAGCGGCGCCAGCGTGCCGTGCCAAAGGCCATGCCCCCACGCCGGCGACGACGGACAGAGAAAACGATCCCCCGGGCGCAGCCCCGCGCCATAGAGGGCCGCGACCATTAACGTCACGATCGATCGTTGGGTGTGCTTCACCGCTTCCGGCAGTTCACGCGTGGTGCCCGAGGTATATTGAAAAATGGCCAGCGCGTCGGCCGTGGTCTTGACCGTAAACTGCCGCGGAAATCGCGCGAGTTCGCGCTCGAACGAAGCATCCGCGACGATCACGTCGACGCCTGCGACGTCGCCAGTCTGCGCCGCCTTCTCAGCGTTGGTGATCAACAAGCGTGGCTGACAATCGTCGACTCGCGCACGAACGCCATCCGGACCGAACAACGTAAACAGCGGCACCGCCACGGCGCCGAGTTTGATCGCGCCAAATAACGCGGCGTAGAACACCCGCGACGGTTCGAGCATGATGGCGACACGATCGCTTGCGTGAATGCCCCGCGCCTGCAACCAATGCGCGAATCGCGACGAGGCCTCCGCGATCTCGCGAAACGTTAACTTTTCGTCACGCCCATCCGCGTGAATCAAAATGATCGCCGCCTGCTCAGCACTCGCGTGGCGATCAATACACTCGTGCGCGATATTTAATTCATTTCGATTGCCATCGAATAATGCCCACAGCGCGGCGGGCGAACACTGCGTTTGCGCGTCGGCGTAAGAGGTGTACTGCGTGAGGTTGGGCACGGTTAAGAGCCTAACGCGTAAACCGGACGCGGTCACCTCATGGCAAAGTATCTAGTGCGCTGTCCCGCAATGAACCTTCCCCATAACGATATATAGGGGTCGCTTGCTCTCGAACCACGCTACGGCGTTGCTCGTCGTCGCCATAGAACCCCTATGACTCCTCCTCGCGCCTTGAACTGCACAAAACTGGACCCCAGCGCGACCATGACTATTTTTGAGATGAACTCTAGGAAGCGCTAGAATTCCGGCGCACCCGAAACATGAGCACCGGCAAATGTCCCTAATGCCCATCGGCCGTCTCTTTGCGTGGCTAGCGGCGCAAGACCCCGCACGGCCCGCGATTACTTTCGAAGGCGAAACCCTCACGCGCTTGGCGCTCGAGCAGCGCACCAACCGCCTGGCGCGTGCCTATCAAGCGCTGGGCGTGGTGGAAAATGATTTAGTCACTATCGCGCTGCCGAATGGTCTCCAGTTCTATGAAGCGGCGGTCGCCGTGTGGAAGCTCGGCGCCACCCCGCAACCCGTGTCGCATCGCTTGCCGCACCATGAACGCGCGGCGATTGTCGAGCTCGCCAACGCCAAGTTGGTGATTGGCGCCGATCCCGGCGCCCACGGCTCGCGTACGGTGCTCTCCGCGAATTTCGAGGCGGACCCGTCGTTCGCGGACGATCCACTGCCCGATAAAGTCGCGCGACATTGGAAAGCGCCGACCTCGGGCGGCAGTACGGGCCGGCCGAAACTTATATTGTCCGGGTTTCGCGGCGAATTCGATCCCGAAGCAGGCGCTTATCAAATGCTGCCGAATCGGGTGCACTTCGTGCCGGGGCCGTTGTATCACAACGCGCCATTCAGTCTCTCGACGCGCGCTGATGATCGGAAATCATCTGGTGGTGTTGCCGAAATTCGATCCGGTGGAAACCCTCAGATGCATCGCCCGTTACGCTGTGGATTACGTACTGCTGGTGCCGACGATGATGCATCGGATTTGGCGACTCGATCCGGCCGTGCGTGATCAATTCGACCGCGCGTCACTCCGCGTCATGGTCCACATGGCGGCGCCCTGTCCGGCCTGGTTGAAAGAGGCGTGGATTCACTGGCTGGGTCCGGACCGCGTACATGAACTGTACGGTGGCACCGAGGCGCAGGCGACGACCTGGATCACGGGCATTGAATGGCTGGCGCATCGTGGTTCGGTCGGCAGGCCGCAGGCCGGTGGGCAAATGAAAATTCTCGATGGCGAAGGCCGCGAAGCGCCACCCGGTGTTATTGGCGAAGTGTATATGCGCGCCGCCACGGGGCCGGACAGTACGTATCGTTATCTCGGGGCGGAATCGAAACGCTTGGGCGACTGGGAATCGCTTGGCGATATGGGTCACATGGATGAAGACGGCTACTTGTATCTAGCCGATCGGCAGACCGACATGATCTTGCGTGGTGGTGCGAACATTTATCCAGCGGAAGTGGAAGCCGCGCTCGATGCGCATCCGGCGGTCCGTTCGAGTGCTGTGATCGGATTGCCCGATGAGGAATTAGGTAATCGCATCCACGCCATCGTGGATGCGCCGTACGGCGTCTCGGATGCGGAGCTACTGACACATCTCGCGACGTATCTCGCGCGCTATAAAGTGCCTGAGAGCTTTGAATATGTGTCATCGCCGGTACGGGATGATGCCGGCAAGGTAAGGCGAAGCGCGCTACGCGCGGCGCGCATAAAGTAAAACCAACCGGCGAAGTTTTCACCCCTTACCCCGGCCCTCCCACAAGGGGAGAGGGCCGGGGTAAGGGGGCAAAAATAATCTAGCGCGGCGTATCGCCCTTCAACGTCACCCGATGGAGCAACCGCTTGTAGCCGTGATAATCGTTGACTGGATTGTGCAAGACACAGCGATTGTCCCAAAACGCCAGCGAGCCGACGCCCCAGCTGAAGCGACAGGTAAACTCCGGCCGCACTTGATGGGCAAAGAGGAAATCAAGCAGTGGTTTGCTTTCTTCGTCGGTCATGCCGGCGAAGCGCGCCGTATGTCCAAAATTGACATACAGCGCTTTGCGGCCGGTCTCCGGATGCGTACGGACCACCGGGTGTTCGGCGACGAATTCGCGCTTCGCCTGTTCAGTGCCGGCTTCCTTGATGCGATCTTCACGCGTCTTGGTGACATCCGCTTTAGCCGAGGTATTCATGCCGCGCAAGCTTTCGAGCAGGTGCTGCATGGTCGGCGAAAGCGCTTCAAAAGCCGCATAGCCACTGGCGAAAAGGGTGTCGCCGCCGAACGGCGGCACTTCGCGTGCGATGAGCATGGTCGCCATCGGCGGCGTTTCGAGATATGCGGTGTCGGTGTGCCAGATCCCGCCGAAATTGTTGCGTTCGTGCGCCAACTTGAGCACCGGAATAATCAGCGGAAAGCCTTCAATGCCCTTCACGAACGGATATTCGATAACTTCACCGAAGCGTTCGGCAAAATTTTGAAACGCGGCTGGCGCAAGGGTTTGACCGCGGAAAAACACCACGCCGTGCGCAAGCCAGGCTTGGCGAATTTCAGCCACGGCGCTCGCACTCACCGGCTGCGCGAGATCGATGCCGCTAATTTCGGCGCCGACCGCGCCCGCGAGCGGCCGGACGTCGATGTATTTATAAGCGTCCATCAAGATTCCTAGTGTTGTCCGACAATGGACTTTAATAAATCGGCGCGTTTCGCTTGTGGGAGCCGCTTTAGCGGCGAATCTTTACTGGGAAAGGCCGATTCGCCGCTAAAGCGGCTCCCACCACGGGCCATAAGCATTTTTGAGAGCGCTACTACGCGGCCGCGCGACGCGTGAGGCCCGCGGTTGGGTCCAAACCCAGCATCAAGTTCATGTTTTGCACGGCCGCGCCCGCTGCCCCTTTGCCGAGATTATCGAGTACCGCCGCGAGCACCACCTGTTGCCGCTCGTCATTGCCGAAGCAATACAACCGCATTTCATTAGTGTCGTTGCAGGCTTCTGGATCCAGCCGTTCTATTGCTTGCGCTTGGGCGAGTCCGGCGACCGTCACAAACTCACACCCGCGATACGCCGCGGCGAGAATCGCCTGGAGATCCGCCGCCGACGGCTTACCGGGCAAAGCCCAGCACTGCAGCGGCACTT
This sequence comes from Gammaproteobacteria bacterium, assembly GCA_016191285.1. GTDB lineage: Bacteria > Pseudomonadota > Gammaproteobacteria > CAIKBL01. The sequence continues at coordinate 38,082 of JACPPA010000028.1, read as the reverse complement.
GCACGATCATGCCTTGCGCGTAGCGTCCGACACTGGGCACGAACAACGGCCGATTCGCGAGCAGCGAATGGACGCGCATCTCCGGCACATGTTTATGTTCGAGACCGAGACCATAGATCCAGAATGGCGATTCGAGCCGATCGGGCGCCGCCGGATCTTCATAGCGAGTGATCAAACCCCGTCCGCCACCGCTATAACCCGAGACCGCGTTGACGGTGATCGGAAACTTCTCTGGAATAATTCCGGCCGCAATTAACGGCCGCAACAACGCAATCGCACCAGTCGGATAACACCCCGGATTGGTAACGCGCTTGGCGCGCGCGATTTCCGCAGCATGTCCCGTGTTCATCTCCGGAAAGCCATAAACCCAACCCGGAGAAACTCGGTGCGCGCTGCTGGCGTCGATCACGCGCACATGCGGATTAACGATCATCGTCACTGCTTCGCGCGCGGCCGCGTCGGGCAGGCACAACACGACCAAATCGACTGAATTCAACAAATCGGTTCGCGCTGGCCCATCTTTGCGCCGCGCAGCGGGGAGACTGACCAACGTGACGTCGGCGCGCGCGGCCAAGCGCGTCCGGATCTGTAATCCGGTGGTGCCGACTTCGCCATCAATAAAGATCCGCGCGGTCATGGTCAGGTTTCCAGAAACGAAGGACGCTAAGCGTAGCCGGGTATCGGAGTCTGGGGAAGTCTCAGGGATGTTCGCGGACGCATTGGGTTTGTGGGAGCCGCTTTGAGCTTCGAATCTTTATCAAAGCCCCTTCGCGGCTAAAGCCACTCCCACAAAGCGCCCACCAGTAACGCGATTGACGATGGTGCTCAATACTGCGGCGCGTCGGCCTCGTAGTGCAGGCCTTTAGTAGCGGCCTGTTTGCGCACGGTGCTAAGGAGCTTTGCATCGAGCGAATCCTTGGCGCCGCCTGCTTTGGCGACTTCGCGTTTCAGATAGTCCGTGCGTTGATCAGCAATCGCGCCGATCGCCTTTTTTAGCTCATCGCGCTGGCGCGCGGTCTCGGCGATCTTGGCTTGTTGCTCGGACGGCGCCAGCGCTTGCAGGGTCGCCGGCAATTGCGCTTGATTGATCTTACCGAATTCGACGCGACCACTGGTCACATCGTCCACCAACTCGTTGTCGCCGAGTAAATTGGTCGCGCCGCTGGCGGAAGCATTAAAGGTCGCCCGGCGCGCGCGTGATTCAACCGAGGCCTCGGCGTGCACCTTATCCGAGGCGGCCACCTTGAGGGCCTGCTTTTCCTTATCTTCCTTATTCCCATAGTAAAGCCGGGTGCCGTCGAGTTTCTCCGACAAACGCGCGAGCTTCTCATCAAAGGGTGTGGTCATCGCCACCGCACTACCCGCTTGATCGACTTGGAAATAGTCGCCACCCGCCAGCGTCGCGATCTGCCGCCACTCGTGCAAGGTCTGTGGGTCCTGGCCGCACTGAATGGTATTAACGGTGATGCCCTTCGCCCGCGCGACGCTCAGCGTCACCGGATACTTCACGTCATCTTGATAATCCATGTGCGGCGCCGCGTCGCCGACCAGGAACACGGCTTTATAGGCTTTTTGATCCGTGCTCCATGACATTTTATTTACCGCGTCGGCCAACGCCTGATTGACGCTCTCGGGACCATCGCCACCACCATCCGCCCGAATATCCATCAGTCTCGCGTAGACCGAATCGAGATCGGACGATAAATCGATCATTTTCGTCACGTATTCATCACCGCGATCGCGAAACGCCACCAACCCCACCTTGATCAAAGGCGCTGGTTGCGCGGAGGCCATGGTGGTCGCGATCGACCAGATCTTTTCCTTGGCGGCTTGGATGAGGCCGCTCATGCTGCCAGTCGCATCCAACACGAAGACCACCTCGACCACCGGCCGTGTGTTATTGATCGATACAAAGGAATGCGTGGGGATCACGGCGGCGATGGGCGAATTGGTCACCGCACCAAGGCTTTTATACGCCGGATAAAACGCCACGCTGGCGACGGTGCCGGTGAATAGGGCGACGGCAATTAGTTTCGATTTCATCTGAAATTACTCCTGTCAATTAATTAAGAGCGGCGAGTTTGCGCACGGCGGCTTCGGCCACCGTGTACGCGTGTTGAAAACGATCATCAGCGGTCGGCGGCGCTGAAGTGGGTCGCGCAGCGGATTGAAGCGTCGGCGGGATCGCGATCCACAAGGCTTGAATTAGAAAGAAACACCACAAACTGAGCAGGACACTGCCGGTATGGAGCGCGGCGGCCGTGGCTGCTGCGACACTGACCGCACACAGCCCCAAATCGGCGAGCGCGGTGAGAAGGCTCGCGTAGAACTTAAGCGCACGGATCAACCACACGAACAAGACGTGGGCAATCACGTAGGTCAGCAACGACGGTGCGGCAAACCATAACCCCGCCGCGCCCACCAACCACACCGCCACGGTAACCGCGCGACCGGTGCGCCCCGCGCATTGCTTAAGCAAATAAACGGCATAGGCCAAACTAAGCACGGCGACGACCAGCCGCAACGCGGGGTCGGTACCGATTACTAAACCAAGCGTCCAAAAACCACCGGCGCCGACTACGCTCGCGGACAATCCGGCGAGCGCGCCTTGAAGAAAGGTTGGGCGATTCATGACAAACCCCGGCGACGCTTTTCCTGCAGCCAGGCGATCTCGATCTCGTCATCCGCGACCACGCACTCACTGACACCTACCCCGCCGGCGAAATTAGGTTCGCACCGGTCTGCTTCCTCCTCGCCTAGCAGATCCAGTTTCTGGCGCATGCCATCCAGCCGATCGCGGTGATTCGCGATCCGCGTTTGCAACTCGACGAGTTGTTTCGACAGTCCCGCGTGCCGGTTGCCATGTCGCACGCGCGCCCCCTCGAGTTCGAGTTTGCGTTTAACCAGGCTGCGTGCGAGGTCGGTTTCGTCCGCGTCGAAACAGAGATCGAGCTTGGTTTCAAGTTCGCTCAGCATGCGTTCGGCCTCTGCCGAGCGCGTTGCGAGCTCACTCTGCTCATGGGTTAGAAATTTCGCGCGTTGCTCGTCTTCACGCAACGCATCTTCCATCTCACGCACCGCTTGCCGGAGCAGGGCGACCGGTTCTTCAATGCGATCGAGTACGGCGTGCAGGTCAGCGCGGAACAGCCGCGTTAGTCGTCGTAGCAGGGCCATGTTTTGTCTCCAGTGGCGATTAAACTGGGCGCAAGTCTAGGCCGTAGCCGCCCTCACTTTTAGGCATGGTTTGGTAAAATCGATAGACCCGGATTTACAAAAAATTTACATGCGCCATGCGCCGGGCTGCTAGGCTAGTGCGCATGTCTCGCAAGCCACACCTATTAATCGTGGAAGATGAAGTCGCGATCCGCGGCGGCTTGACGGACGTGTTCGTTTTCCATGGCTTTACCGTCGAGAGCGCCGTCGACGGTCACGAGGGTTTGCGGAAGGCATTGACCGGCGCTTTCGATTTAATTTTATTGGATGTGATGTTGCCCGGTATTAATGGCTTCGAGATCTGCAATCGCGTCCGCTTAAACGATCGCGCGCAACCCATCATCCTACTGACTGCTAAAACCAGCGACGCGGATATCATCCAGGGCTTGAGCCTAGGCGCCGACGATTATGTGGGGAAACCTTTTTCGGTCGCGCAATTAGTGCTCCGCGTACAAGCCGTATTGCGCCGAACGCGCGTCAACGACGAATCGTTACAGGTCTTGCGCCTCGGCGATTCCTTGGAGATAGATGCGGCGAACTTGAGTGGTCGACGCGGTAGCGAGGCGCTGGCGTTCACGCGGCGCGAGATCGAGATCTTGCAGTGCTTACACGCGCGTGCCGAACGCCCGGTGAGTCGCGACGAGTTGCTACACGAGGTCTGGGGCTACGCCAAACACTTAGATCTCGAAACGCGCACGGTCGATATTCACATCGCAAAATTACGGCGCAAGATCGAACTCGACCCAACGACGCCGCAGGTTCTAATCACCGTGCGCGGCGCCGGTTATCGGTTGCTCGTTCACTAGCATAATGCGCACGCGATTGTCCGGCTGGGATAAGGCAATACTCCGCCGATGGATGGTGGCGTTCATCGTCGCGCTACTCGTGCCCACCGCGTTGCTGATTTATCAAGCGTTCGATCAATTGAAATGGGCCGCGTTCCACCAGAGCCGCACGCAGGCCGAAGAGTTAACCGGGCGAATCGACGCCGCGGTCGTCAAGTTGATCGCACGCGAGAACGCGCGCGCCTTCACGGATTATGAATTTCTGGCGGTGAGTGGAGATAAAGCGGCGAACTTCGTGCAGCGTTCGCCTCTTTCACAACTTCCGGGCGCCGACTCGATCCCCGGTCTCATCGGGTATTTTCAAATAGATGATCTTGGCGCGTTAAGCTCACCCTTGCTCCCAGAGGCAGCCGCCCCGGTGGCGGCCTACGGTATATCGACGGATGAACTGCGGCAACGCCAAGCGCTGGTCGCGCGGATGACCGAAATCCTGGCCACGAATCGACTTGCGCGCGGCGGTCGCGCGCCGCTGCTAGACATGGCGGCCTCGATTGCCGGGAGTGCGGCGATACAGGTCGCGCGGGATGCCACACCCGCACTGCAGGCCAAGCGCGATGCCGAACCGGGTCTGGCCGATCGGCTTATCGAGCGCGGGGCGGTCGCTCCCGAGCAACAACGATTTGATCAACTTAATAGCGGGCTCAACGAGAAAAAGCGTGCGGCAACGCTTGGACGGATCGAGGATCTCAAGCTCGACAATCGCTTCAACGCGCGCTTTGAGGCGGATGCGCCCGCCAAGGACGCGGTCGAAGAGCGGCGACAACAAACCAAAACATTAGCCAAAGACAGTGCGCGCAAGGAACAAAATGCGCTGCCGGCAACGTCACCCTTACCCGCTAGATCGAAACAATACGACGTGCGAATTCACACCTTTGAGAGTGAACTCGACGGATTCCAGTTTGCGCAGATCGATAGCGGACACGCGGTGCTATTCCGTAAAGTTTGGCGCGAAGGGCGGCGTTATGTTCAGGGCGCGGTATTCGAACGGGCCGCCCTGCTACGTGGACTATTGGCGGAGGTCTTTGAAGCCTCGTCGTTGGCGCAAACCACCGCGCTAATCGTTGGTTATCGCGACGAGGTGCTTGCCACTTATCGCGGGCTCGCCAAGCCCGGTTACGATCCCGAGACGCGCGACTTTACGGGCACCGTGCTGTATCAGTCGCATCTTTCGGCGCCGTTTAACGAACTCAATTTATTATTCAGCATCACGCGGTTGCCAGTTGGCACCGGCGCGGTGGTGGTAGCTTGGGCCGCCGGAATATTGTTGTTAGTAATCGCCACTGGTGGCGTCGTCATTTATCGCTTCGGCGCGAAACAAATCGACCTCACCCGCCAACAGCAGGATTTCGTCTCCGCCGTAAGCCATGAACTTAGAACGCCGCTTACTTCGATCCGCCTGTACGGCGAAATGCTGCGCGAAGGCTGGGCGCCGGAGGAAAAGAAAAAGACCTATTACGAATTTATCCACGGCGAGAGCGAACGCCTGTCGCGCTTGATCTCGAACGTGCTCCAGCTCGCGCGCCTAACGCGTAACGAAACTCCGCCGACGCTTAAGGCCATGACGCTCGGTGAGTTGAGCGATCTCATGCGTTCGAAGCTTACGACGCAACTTGACCGCGCCGGATTTGCGCTGAATTTCGCCGACACACCCGAATTGAACACGGCGATTCTGGTGGATCCCGATAACTTCATCCAAATCGTGATCAATCTGGTCGATAACGCGCTCAAATTCGCTCGCGACGCGGAGTACAAAGTCATAGATATCGCGTGGTCGCACTCCGATACGACTTCGGTGTTGAGCGTTCGCGACCATGGTCCCGGAGTAGCGCGCGATCAGCTAAAAAAAATCTTTAAATTGTTTTACCGCGGCGCGAATGAACTCACGCGCGAAACCGTGGGTACTGGCATTGGGCTCGCCCTGGTCCAAGAGTTGATGCGCGCAATGGGTGGCGGTGTAGAAGCGCAGAACCGAACACCGGGGACGGAATTTAGACTCGCTTTTCCCGTATGCATAAGCGAATAGCGCCGAATCGATTCGCCTTTCTGTGTCATGGGTTAACTCACTTGATATCCGGCGTGGTCAGCGGTTGATCTTTGGAATCAACAATAAGAACCGCGAGCAGACTGGCCGGTTTGGTCGTGCTCGCGTTCTCGCTGATCTTGTGTTGCGCGCCAGGGCCTTCGAAAAACACTTCGCCCGTCTTGTAGACCTTGGCTGGTTGGTTGTCGACTTGGCTGCGGATTTCCCCCGCCAGCACGTAGGCATAAATGAACGCCGATCGCGCATGATGATGCGACACCGACTTGGCGCCGGGGGCGTAATTCACGACGACGCTGACCAGGGTCTTGCCGGGAATGTTGGGGATTTCGTGCTGAAAGACCGGGGTAACCGTTTCCTGCCTTGGCGCATTGGAATCCGCAAACGCGGCGGATAACGTCAAGGGTGTGATCAAGGCTGCATAAAGTAAGTTTCGTATCACGGAAATTCTCCTTATCGATTTGTAATCGCAGTTGCGCACGACTCGTGGATATTGATTTAGGGAAACTCTGAATAAGTCCCTCCTGGACTTTTCAGAGTAAGGGAAACAAAAAGTGTCATTTTTGTTCCCTTCATTTTCAACGGTCTTCGACCATTGAAAATGGCGGCACTTCCCTGTGCCTTAAGGAATCTCTGCCTTTTGCAGAGATTCCTTAGACCGCTGGCGGCCACGGCGCGTCCAGATCCGCCGCGGTCAAGATCGCGTCGCGGTTACCAGTGGGAGGGTAGATCCACTGGGTATTAACCATCCGCTTCAGTGATTTAACCTCTAGCCCGAATTGTTCGGGCTTGCGATCCCAGCCTTGCGTGAACAGCGCGCCCGATTCGCCTAAGTCCAGGCAGGTGACGTAGTTCGGCTGGGAATAGGCGCGCAGCGGCAAACCGAGCAGATCATGCGCGGCGTTGTAACCGGCAAACTTGCCCATTGGGATCGCGTGCTGACACGACATTAACGCGACATGATCGTCGTCGGTGTGGGCGTGCGCGATGTCGCCAGCGGCGAATGCCGTCGGCACCCCATTGACGCGTAACATCGGGTCCACCATTACGCGTCCTTGACGATCCAGTTCGACACGGAGCTGGCCGGCAATGGGATGTGCTTTTAGTCCAGCGGTCACGACGACGGTGGCCGTCGCAATCCGCTCGCCGCTCGCCAGCGTGACGGCGTCCCGCTCGATCTTCGCCAGGCGTGCGCCAAGATAAGTCTCGACGTTGGCGTCGCGTAACGCAGCCTCGATATGGGGTCGTGGATTCGTACCTAAATCCGGGCCGACCACGTTTTCCCGTTCGACCAGAATGACCCGCGCCGCGCGCGCGGTGTCCGCATCGCTGTGGAGGCGAATGCGATTCCGCATTTCAGTGGCCAATTCAATGCCGGTGAATCCGGCGCCCACGATGACGAAAGTTGACCGGCCGGGTTGCGCGGGCGAACGCAGCACTTCGCGCAGGTGCCGGTCGAAAGATCGGGCGCCGCCAAAAGTGTCGATATTGAGCGAAAACTCGGCCGCGCCCGGGATCTCCAACGGTCGTTGTTCGCTTCCGGCCGCAAGCACCAAGCGATCGTAGGGCAGCGTAACGTTGCCTTCCTCGCCGCGGACTTCGACGGACTTGGCTTTAGTGTCGAGGGTCGTGGCAACGCCGACCTTGAGTTGAATCCCCAATGGGGTTAACACCGGGTTTAACGGGGCGCGCATGGCGTCGGTAAACACTTCATAGAGGCGCGGGCGCACTGTTAGATATTTGTCGCGCGCCACCACGGTAATGCGTACGTCCGCCGCGTGATTGTTGGCCTCCCGCGCGGCCGTTAGCGCGGCCCAAAGACCTGCGAAGCCGCCGCCTATGATGACAAGCTGATGCATGGTCTGCTCCGTAGTTTTGTTAGGTGGATTGTCGACGGGATTTCGAGGCGCGTCGGCCTTCGAACCACGCATTGACATCGATCGAAAATGTTTTGGGCGCCTTGCGATCCACGCGTTGCGATAGATCGGCCAACGTGTGCTGCGCGAGGCTCCGCTTCATCTGGATTTCAGCCTCGCGCATCACGGCGTGAATGCCGCACAGTCCTTTGGTTGCCCAATTTGGCGGTGACGAATCGAACAACGCGCATTGCCGCCGTATCTCCCTGCACTGAAATAGCGGCTTCTCGCCATCAAGGGCTTCGACGACATCAAGCACGGTGATATCGTCGGCGCGACGCGCCAGTTGATAGCCGCCCTGCGCACCCTCAATGGCCCTTACCAAGCCAGCCGTCTTGAGCTGGGTGAACAATTTCGCAACGTAGGACGAGGATATACCCTGGAACTCCGCGAGGTCATTGCTACTCGCTTTGGCGCTGCCTGAAGCATCGACCAAATAGAGCAAACAATGCAGCCCGTATTCGACACTCGCGCTATAGAGAGCCATTTATTTTTACTCGGACAATATTAGTCTTAGTTAAGATAACGACACACGAACACGGATGCAAGCGCTAATTCCACTTGATTGGCGGCATCAACCGAACGGCGAAATAAAGGACTCGTGCTTCCACCAGAAATCCATGCAAAAAAATCGCTGGCGAAGCCTATGATTCCAGCTAGCACAAATAGCGAAGCGAAAATACCAACAACCTTGAGCGGCGCAATTCTGAAGTACCCTGTGCAACCCAACCTTCATTCCGACGAACACCGGAATCCAGAGGGCCTTGGAGCACCCCCGAATACCGGTCTTCCCAACGTGGGTTCGTGCGCTCATTAAGGTCCAGCTTCCACTGACGTTGCTAATCTTAGAGCGCTTTTTCCACGCGCGATGCGCCGCGAAACCGTACTGGATTCCGGCATTCGCCGGAATGACGGCAGTTTGGATGCGGCATTCGCCGGCATGACGGCAGTTGGCATGCGGCCGCTGTCGCTGCTGCAAAAATGTGCACAAGAGACAGCCCGTTGCGGGAGGGGGAATAAATCCGCGCGAGCGCCCCGTATTAGGTACGCGGTTTCGCGCCGCCGTTTTGATTGCGCGAATACAGGTCCAATTCAATCACTCGTCGCGCCCGCGCCCTGTTCCAACCACGTACCAAGTTCGGGCAGAACTCGCTTGCTTTTGACGCTTTCATACAACGCCAGACTTTCGGGTGATAAAAACTCGCGCCATTGCGCATTGGTGCCGCGGTTAAAAAACTGCGCGTTGCTGTTCCATAGGCCGAGGTCGGTATCTGGCGCGACACGATCGGCGTTGCGTTTCATTTCCTCAAAGCCCGCGGCCTTGACTAGGGTTGGCCATTGCGCGGGATCGACTTCGATGCCAAGCAGCGCGGCAACGCGTCGCATTTGGGCAGCTAAATTCGCTTTGAGATCGGCGTAATGTAGAAAATGCAAGTTCGGCAAGGCGCGATACGCCCAGAAACTCGCGGCATGATGGAACACCGACCAGTACGGAAAACCATCCTGCTCCCACTCAAAAGCGCCCGTGGTTAACCACAATTGAAAGCGTTCGTTGATATCTTCAGGTAGCGCGACGGGTGGTGAAAGCGTTTCGCCAAATCTCGTTAGCAACTCGACTACCCGACCAGCGTTTTGATTGTCCTTGTGGTTTTGCATGGAGATGAAGATGTCGCGCGGATCCCGTCCGCAGTACAAATAAGTAACATTGTTGTAATACGGCAGGCCATCGAGTGGCGTGTGCGTTTTAATAAAGCGTCGATGTGTCTGTGCGGTATAGCGTGCGAGCAAATCGTCGAAGTCATACGCACGCAGTTCGAACCACGGCGACAATTCGCCAAGCGGCAGCGGTAGGTTCGGCGATTGGAAAATGAGCAACGCGCAGATCATCTGCGTCCACGTGGTGCCCGCTTTGTACGGCGTGCAGACCATGATATCGCCGTCGCGCGGCGTCCACGATTCCCACCGCCCGCTGTCCATGAACGTATTGCGATAGACATGGGTTACCTGTGGTCGACTAATTAGACTATGTTGCAGTGTCGTCATAAGGTCTCGCTCAATGATCGGTTTCACTCGCTTCACGGCGGCGCGCCTCGCGCAAACTGTCACTGCCTGCGCTCATGCCCTCGTGGTGATCGCTCGATTCTATCGGTCCCTCGCTCTGCATTGAAGCGGAAGCGCCGCACGTTACGTCCGGTGTTCGTTTTTTCCGTCTATTCGGTAAGCGAGCGCTGGCGTGGCTGGGCGCATTGACAGTAGCAGTGATGTTTCATCTCGCCACCGCCGGCTTGGGATTCCGCCTGACGGGCATTCGCGCTACGCTCGCGGTATCCCACCTTGGACCCACGCCATGGCAGCACTCACCGAACACCAACAGATGATTACCGACACGGCGCGACGTTTCGTACGCGAACAGATTATCGAGCCGCGACTCGATCAGGCGCTGGATCGATCTTCGGAATTTCCGCACGCCGTCATGCGAGCGCTGTGGGAATTAGGACTAATGAATCTCGAGTTCCCGGAAAACCTCGGTGGCGCCGGCTTGTCATGTCACGATCATGTGTTGGTGTTGGAGGAAATCAATTACGGTTGCTTGGGCATTGGCACCTCGGTCGCGGCCAACAGTTTGGCCGCGCTACCCCTGCTGCTCGCGGATAATATTGGCGCGCGCAAGGAATATCTTGGCCGGTTGACCGCGGCGCATGGTTACGCAGCCTTCGCCTGCTCCGAACCGGATGCCGGCTCCGATGTCGCTAATCTATCGACTAAATTCACCAAGCGCGGCGACAAGTTTGTGCTCAATGGTCGTAAGCGCTGGATCACCAATGCCGATGTAGCGGATTTCTATGTCGTGTTCGCGCGCGAGCAAGGTTCGAAAGGCCACGGCGGGATCGCGACCTTTGTCGTTGAAGCCGGTTGGCCGGGGGTGCGCTGGGAAAGTTTGATTCACAAGCTCGGTCAACGCTGCTCACACACCGGGGACGTGGTGTTCGAGGATGTGGAAGTGCCAATGGCTAATCTAGTGGCCGGACCCGCGCATGGGTTTAAACTCGCGATGGCGACATTTGATCGTTCGCGGCCGTGGATCGCCGGCGGCGCTGCGGGTGTAATTCGCCGCGCTCGCGATGAATCGGTGCGCTATGCGATGCAACGTCGGACCTTTGGCGAGCCCATCATCAATCATCAAATGGTCTCGTCCATGTTGGCGGATATGGAGATAGCGTATCAAGCCTCACGGCTACTGTGCTTACACGCTGCCAATGCAGTCGATGTCGGCAACTTACGCGGTAGTCACGGCGCCTGTGCCAAGGCCTTCGGCGGCGATGCGGCGATGCGCGTGACCACCGATGCCGTGCAGATTTTTGGTGGCTACGGTTATACCCAGGAATTCGTCGTCGAAAAACTCATGCGTGATGCCAAGCTGTTGCAGATCTACGAAGGTACCTCGCAGATCCAGCGCCTCGTGATTGCACGCGACCTTATGCGTCAGGCACTGCAATAAGACGGTTAGTGGTTTTCTTAGGAACGGAGCGCAAATCGGATGATGAAAATTATTCCAACTGAACTCGTCGCGCCGGTATTCAACCCGGCGAGCTTCGCCGTGCGCGGACTCGTCGATCAAGTGCTAAGTGAAGTTCGACGCGATTACGGCCTGGCACAAGCGCACGTACCGGGTTTTGATCCGCATTGGATCGTGGCGCGGCATGCGGATATTTTGGAGGTCAGCCGCCAGAACGTGCTGTTTCACAGCGCGGACCGCTCGGCCACGTTGATAACGCAGGCCGGCGAGGCCCTGGTCAAGGAATTCACCGGCGGTGCGTACAATCTTTTTCGCTCCTTGGTGCAGCTTGATCCGCCCGAACACCCGAAATACCGCCAAGTCACGGTTAAAGCGTTTTCGCCGCAAAATGTCGCCCAGCTTCAAGCCAAAATCAGCAGCATTGCGGCCGAACAAGTGGCGCGCCTGCGAGATGCGGGCGACACCATCGATTGGGCGCGTGAAGTCGCGATGCCCTATCCGCTCGGCGTGGTGCTCGATCTCATTGGGGTACCACGCGCCGACCATCCTAAAATGCTGCGACTCACGCAATGGCTCTTCAGCTGGGCGGATCCCGATCTGCGGCGCCCGGGCACAGACCCTCGCGATCCCACGCATCAAGCGCGCACGTGGAAGATGGTCTTTGACGAATTCAATGAGTATTACACCGCACTGATGGCGGAGCGTCGCGCAGCGCCGCGCGACGATATCGCCTCACTCGTGGCGAATGCGAAAATCGACGGCGAGCCGATGGAACACATCGCCGCGATCTCGTATTACGGCATTCTGTCGACTGCGGGTCACGATACTACCTCACACACCACGGCCACGGCGATGTGGATACTCGCCGAGAATCCCGCGCTGTTCCAGCAACTCAAGGCCGATATTGGGTTGGTACCAGCGTTCGTCGAAGAAGCCATTCGCTGGGCCACTCCGGTCAAACAATTTATTCGGCATGCGACCGATGATTGCGTCTTAAGCGGCGAGAAGATTGCTAAAGGCGATCGACTGTATCTCTCATATCCCTCCGGCAATCGGGACGAGGCCGTGTTTGACGCGCCCTTTAAATTTAGACTCGATCGCAATCCGAATCGCCACGTGGGCTTCGGCCACGGCGCTCACGTCTGCTTGGGTCAACATTTGGCGCGGCTGGAAATGCGCGCTTTATGGGAACAACTATTGCCGCAGCTCGAAAGCGTCGAAATGGCCGGAGACGGTAGAATCATCGAATCGGAATTTGTATCGGGCCCGAAATCCGTGCCCATACGCTTTAAGATGCGTTAACCCAGAGCGGAGTAAACCCTATGTTAGAAACCTTTTTCCCGAATGGCATTGCCCACTATCTTCTCGGCGGGATCCTCATTGGCAGCGCGGTAAGCCTGGCGTTTGTAACCACCGGACTCGTCACCGGCATGAGCACGGTGTTTAGCTCCACGTGGTCGTATTTTTCTAAATTGACTTATTTTCACGAGCCACGCTTCATCAGTTCTCGCCAATGGCGCCTGGTGCTGGCACTGGGATTAATCCTAGGCGCTTGGCTGTGGGCAAACATCTTGGGCCATGGTGAAGCCGTGCATACGCGGGTGCAATGGTGGCAACTCTTGATCGGCGGCCTCATCGGTGGCTTCGGAGCGCGGATGAGCAATGGCTGCACTTCGGGTCACGGCATCTGCGGCCTCGCCTCACTCCAAGTGCCCTCGTTGCTCGCGGTGGTCACGTTTCTAACCTCCGCCATCCTCACCGCACATCTTGTCTTACATTTCGGAGGCCTGTGATGAATCTCAAATCCTTGTTCGCGGTGTTGATTACCGGCGTGCTCTTTGGCTTCGGCCTCGCCTTATCGACAATGATCAAACCCGAAGTGGTGTTAAGTTTCTTGCGCTTTCAGGATTTCGGATTGCTGTGTGTTCTCGGCGGCGCGGCCACGGTTACTGCAATTTGTTATCAACTCGCGCCGCGGTTTCTACGCAAGCCATTCTTCGCCGCGAGTTTTGGGCGGCACGCGGCAGCAATGAATTCGCAAACCATCGGCGGCGCGGCACTGTTTGGTATCGGCTGGGGGATCTCCGGCGTGTGCCCGGGACCTGCTATCGCCGGTTTAGGCGCCGGCAATTGGCCACTACTTATCGCGATCGGCGGAATGATTGCAGGCGCTTATTTTCAAGGCTGGCTCGCCAGTCGCGGCACGGCCGCACCTCTGAATAGCGGTCGCGTCGCGGCCCGCTGAACGATTGTTTTCCCTCACGCTTCAACGATAACCGGAATCGCCCCATGCCCAACCAGACCGCCAAACCCATCGATCTCGCCAGTGTCGATCATGTGCTTAAGACCACGCGCAGCGTACGCCAGCGCCTGGATCTTGAGCGTGCAGTGCCAGACTCGCTGATCAACGAAGCGCTGGAGATTGCCTTGCAAGCGCCAACCGGTGCAAACACGCAGACCTGGCGCTTCATGGTAGTCACCGACGCTAGCTTACGCGCGAAAATTGCCGATTATTATCGGCAAGGCGCGGAACGCTACGTCGAAGGCAAGACCGCTCTCACACGCACTGGCGTTAACATGATGCGCGACTACAGTGCGGAGGATTTACGCCAACAACAAAAAGCCGCGTTGATGAAGTCTGGCGGATTCCTGATGGAAAATTTACAACGCGTGCCAGTGTTCATCATCCCCTGTCTCGAATCGCGCTTCGAACAGGACGATGTCTTTACCCAAGCATCGATGTACGGCTCGATCCTGCCGGCCACCTGGTCGTTGATGTTGGCCTTGCGCGCGCGCCGCGTTGCCTCGGCCTGGACCACTCTGCATTTACTCTATGAGCGCGAAGTCGGCGATCTACTCGGGATCCCGCGCGACTACACGCAGGCCGCGCTGTTGCCTGTGGCCTGGCTGAAGGGCGGGGACTTAAATCCGGCACAGCGTCTTCCTGCATCCACGCTGACGTTTTGGAACCAGTGGGGAACCACGCGCGCATAGACCGGATTATAGCGAAAGCGTTGCAACCTTCCCCCTCTCCCCTCGCGCGCGCGAACAGGAGATTGTTTATGCCGTTCGCGGTGGGAGCGGATTTATCCGCGAATCTTTGCAGTACAAAACAATTTTCGTAGCTAAACTTTTGATTTGTTGTAACGCACACTAATCAGAACTCAGCACGCGCCGACACGGTTACTTTCAGCACCGACGCTTGCTGAAAGCGCTCACGATAGCGGGTGCGGATCGCCTCAATCGCCGTTTCGCTGGCGGTGTCGGCGGGGTGAATCAACAACAATAGCTTGCTCGGTTCATGCGCTATCGAGCCGTCGGCACTGCGCCATTGGCCGGCGGCATCAATCACACTCAAGCCTGCGGGAAAGCGCGGCGTTATTACATCATTCACAAAGATTTGCCATTGTTCCGCGGTCACTGTTCGCCCATCGGGTCGCGACAAACCAAAATAAAGCTCGGTTCTTTCTAACTTCGCGGGCGGATCAAACGACTGACAGGCGCTCAGCGCGCAAACGAGTGCGACGACGAAGAGCAGGCGACACCGGATCACGTTAACCGTCCAAGCGCACGCCCAAGTGTGCGAGCCATGCGAGACCCGTGACCGTGTCACCGCGCGGCCGGTATTCGCAGCCGACCCAACCTGCATAGCCGAGCGTATCGAGCATTTCAAAAATAAATCGATAGTCGATCTCACCATGATCCGGTTCACCCCGATCCGGCGGTTCTGCGATTTGAACATGCGCGGCATAGGGAAGGTATTCGCGAAGCGCACCTGTCAAATCACCTTCCATGATCTGATGATGATAGAGATCGAGCTGCAATTTCACCTGCGGATCGCCGGCCTGGTCGATGATCGCTAACGCCTCCGCAGTGCGATTAATGAGATAGCCCGGGATATCGCGGGTGTTGATGGGTTCAATCAGGAGTTCGACACCGGCGGCGGCGGCGCGCGCGGCCACGCGGCGTAAATTACTCACCAGCGTTAAGCGGTTGGCGCCGTGATGAACCAGTCCGGCCATCACGTGCAGGCGTCGACACTCGAGCGCCGCGCAATACGCGAGCGCCGTGGCAATTCCCGCCTCGAATTCAGCCTCGCGGCCGGGAATTCCGGCAATCCCGCGTTCACCCTGTGCGTAGTCGCCTGGCGTCGCATTAAATAAAGCGACGGTTAATCCCGATTCCGCGCGTCGTGCCACGAGTTCTGAAATCGGATAGGCATACGGAAATAGAAATTCCGCGCCTTTAAATCCGGCCGTAGCCGCCGCCTTGAAACGCGCCAGAAAATCGACCTCGTTAAACATCAGGGAAAGGTTCGCGGCGAAACGCGGCATGACGGACCTCACGTTGGGGTTCCGATTCTAGTCTGCTGTCTCGCGATTAACCTGCATAGTTTCTTTGGATGCCGGCACGCATTGTTTTTTGCTCCGTTGTCACAGGCGACTCACTTCGCTTTGGTCGGCGGCGCCGAGCCTACTCCGCGGCATTCTGCCTTAAGCAATCTGCCACCGACGAGCAAATTCTGGATCCAATCGCTGGTGTCGAGAGACAAACTTGCAATTAATGCTATCTATGCAGCGCCATAAGGAGTACGCTCCCTCGCAACTTGTTATTGCGTCGCGCATGAAGCGGACGCGCCACCCTCGCAGTTACCCCGATTCCCTACTCATTCTTACACCGTTTTTTCACCCCTGACGAATTTGCCGACCATCGGCGAATCGGCTTCCGGATCACTTGTGTCATCGGCTCCGGTTGTCGCGATAGCGGACAAGGCACACCTTTATTTTTGTGAGATTGTTATGAATATATATGTTGGAAATTTGGCCTATGGCGTTACCGACGCCGACCTTCGTGATGCGTTTTCCGCCTCTGGCGAGGTCTCGAGCGCCTCAGTCATCAAGGATAAAATTTCGGGCGAATCGAAAGGCTTCGGCTTCGTCGAAATGCCGAATAATTCGCAAGCTGATGCCGCCATTAAGGCGCTTAACGAACAACCGCTGAAGGGCCGCAATATGCGCGTCAACGAAGCGAAGCCCCGTGAAGCACGGCCACAGCGCCGCGGCTCGTATTAATTAAGTTCGCACCCCGTCGCCTGCAATAGGCAATGGGGTATAGACGATACGTCGTACGCCACCCCCACACTCCAATGCAATGTGGGGGTGGCGCATCGAGAGAAGGCCATGCCGGGGATCATACAAGCCCGAAAACGTCCACCGCAGACCTAAAAATTCGAATTGACCAGGGCCCATATTATATTCGCGCGAGATTTTTAAGCGTGATCGAGCCGCAACATCGCGGCTGGCTCGTGCGCCATCAAGCTGACGATTCGCCACTCGCCGGCGGATTTCGTCATTGTATAAGTCGCTCCCAATTGTTCTAGTTCACTCCCATTCTTCCGGTAGCGCACCCAGTGCGTGCTAACGATGGCGATGTTGTCGGCTTGCACTCGCACGTGGATTTCGCGTAACTCGGAACGCCCGAAATCATTGCACCGGAGCGTTTCCATCAACGGCTGGAAAAATGCCTCGAACTCCGCATCGGTCGTCGCGACGCTGACGCCGTGCGAGGTGATCATTTGACACGGTAGACGATAGCACTGCCGGAAGCGTGGAAGGTCGAGCGCACTAAACGTCGCTGCGACCAGGTGGTGAACAGCGATGATCGCCGCTTGTTCTGGATGCATAAGGGTGAGCGCTCCGGTTCATTAATGGCCTGATTCTAGCGGCAACAACCAGGCACTTGCGCGCTTTCCGACCTCGGCAGCTTCACTGGAACGTTCTATACTTGACGTCAAATGCAAATCCTGCCCCTTCCACTCATAAGGAGACATTCATGGCTACTTACTTCATCGCGCTCGTCAAAGTAAAAGACGCGGCTAAATTACAGGAATATGCGTCGGCAGCTGGACCAACCCTGGTGGCGGCAGGTGGCACGGTCGTTACGCGCGGCAAGGTGGCCGCCATCCTCGCAGGTCGACACGACGCGCAGAACTGTTTGATCGCTAAATTTCCGGACACGCAAGCGGCGAAGAATTGGTATAACTCGCCTGCCTATCAGGCCTTGCTTGGCGTTCGCGAGCAGGCGGTCGATCCGACGTTTTTTCTGATCGAAGAACCAACCTAAACGACGGATGCGGATCGCCCCAGAGCGATCCGCATCAACTCACTGGCATTACCACGCTGGCGTTTATTTCGCCTGACCCCTAACCCGAGGATTCGCGTGCAAACTCAAGTTTCGCTCGACACTCATTCCGGCAAGATCGAAGGCAGCTACGATCCAAAGTTCAGCACCGTGTACCAGGCCTTTGTCGATAACTTCACGCATCACGACGAAGTCGGCGCCAGTTGCGTCGTGAATTTAGAAGGTAAGACGCTGGTCGATCTGTGGGGTGGGCGCAAGGCGCGCGACGGTGCGCCGTGGACACGCGACACCATCAGCGTGGTGTTCTCATCGACTAAAGGCGCCATGGCGTTATGCGCGCACCTGTTGGCGGATCGCGGACAGCTTGATTTGGACGCCCCGATTACGCGCTACTGGCCGGAGTTTGGCGTCGGTGGTAAGGAAGATTCGCGCGTGTCGATGACACTCGATCACACGGTCGGGGTTCCGCATGTTCGCATCCCACTTAAAGCGGGCGGCTTTTGGGATTACGAGTACATGGTAAAGCGGGTGGCGGATGAACCAGCCTTCTGGTCACCAGGAACCCGCCAGGGCTATCACGCGATCACCATGGCGTGGACGGTGGGTGAACTCATCCGCCGCGCGAGTGGGCGGCGACTCGGACCCTTTTTTGCGGATGAAGTCGCACGTCCGCTCAATCTCGATTTTTGGATCGGCTTGCCGGAAGCTAATGAAACGCGAGTAGCGTCTATGATCATGGCCGAACCCGATCAGGCGTGGCTCGACACCAAGTTCATTAAGACCGCGCTCAACACTACTGACACCCCGACTGCGCTTTTCATGCGCGACTTCGCCGCCTTCGATGCCAATTCGCGCGCGTGCCGCGCGGCCGAAGTGGGTTCGGCCAACGGCATGGCGAACGCCCGCGCGTTGGCTGGCCTGTACGCGCCGCTCGCCAACGGCGGGACCCTGAACGGTGTGCGCCTGGTTGGGCGCGAGACCTTGTCGCGGATGGGTCGCGTCTCAGCCGCGACCGGCGAGGACGCGACACTGATGATCCCGACACGGTTTGCCTTGGGCTATATGAAATCCACTGACAATCGACGCATCCCCGCGACCGTGAATTCGAGTCTATTAATGACCGAAGCGGCGTTTGGTCACGTAGGCGCTGGTGGCTCGCTGGGGTTTGCGGATCCCGAGTGCGCGCTCAGCTTTGGTTATTCGATGAATCGCATGGGGACCGGCGTGTTACTCAATAGTCGCGGACAAGCGCTCGTGGACGCCACTTATCGCACGCTCGGTTATCGCACGAATGCGGGCGGCGTGTGGACACACTAGGTGCCGAAGATTGACGCGTGATGATCGAGACAACCGACGCACGCAACGGTTTCGCACTCTTTGACTCCAATATCGGCCACTGCGGAATCGCGTGGGGCGAGCACGGCATCGTCGGCGTGCAACTACCAGAAGCACATCGCGGAGCCACCCACGCCCGGTTGGTAAAACGTTTTCCACAGTTAGCGGAAGTCACGCCACCCGACGTCGTACAACATGCAATTGACGACGTGGTCGCACTGCTCGCGGGCGAAGCTCGCGATCTCTCGCCCACCAAGCTCGATATGCGTGGAGTGCCCGAATTCGAACAACGCGTGTACGCAGTGACCCGACAAATTCCTCCCGGCAAGACACTGACGTATGGAGAACTCGCCAAGGCACTGGATGCGCCCGGCGCCGCGCAGGCCATTGGTCAGGCGCTCGGTCGTAACCCGTTTGCTTTGATCGTGCCCTGTCATCGCGTGGTGGCCGCTGGCGGCAAACTCGGTGGCTTCACGGCGAACGGAGGCGCGAATACCAAGCTTAAAATTCTAACTATCGAAGGCGCGCGCACCATGAATCAGCTCGAACTATTTCAATAAAGCCGTTTTCAAATAGGGAATTCTCATGGCCGAAATTATTCTGCATCACTACGCACTCTCGCCGTTTTCAGAAAAAATACGGCGCATTCTGGCCTATAAAAAAATCCCGTGGCGTGCAGTGGAACAACCCGTGATTGCGCCCAAACCCGATCTCACGCCATTAACCGGCGGCTACCGCCGGATCCCCGTTATGCAGATCGGCGCAGATATTTATTGCGACACCGCGTTGATGGTGCAGATGATTGAGAGTCGGTATCCAGAACCCGCGTGCGTGCCGACAGAGGAAGCCGGCGTCGTCGCGCTGTTGGAAGACTGGGCTGATCACCGATTGTTTATGCAAGTGGTCCCGCCGGTGATCGTTGAATTACTACCCGCGTTACCGCCGAACTTCATCGCCGATCGCTCAGCCATGTCCGCGGGCTTTACGCAAGAGGCGTTCGTCGGCGCCGCGCCGCACGCACTCGCGCAGACCAAACAATCGCTGACCCGATTGGAGGCGCAACTTACCAACCAGTCGTTTTTATTGGGCGCGAATTTCACAGTGGCCGATGCCGCGTGTTTTCACTGTGTATGGTTCCTCAAAAACAGTCCGAGGGTGTGGGTGGAAGTCACGAGGCGACCCGCGCTCGCGGCATGGGTCGCGCGCATTGAAGCGTTTGGTCCGGGAAAAATGCAACCAATGACCGGTGCGGAGGCGTTGACGATTGCACGGAATGCGCAGCCCGGCGATCTCAGTGGTGGGGATAGTGCCGATGCCGAATTCGCGATCGGCGATAACGTCGCAATCGTTGCCGACGATTACGGCAAGGAGCGCACCACCGGTCGTGTGGCGCGTCTCGCTGCCAATCAAATCACCGTGCTTCGCGAGGATCCGGCCGTCGGTGAGATCGCGGTGCATTATCCGCGTGCGGGATATCGTATCGCGAAGATTTGAAATGCTGTTGCCGAAGAAACCGCAGATGATTTCTTCGGTGACGTGAGGTTTTAAGCGACGTGGATCATGAGTTTGCCGGTGTTCTCGCCCGTATAGAGTTTACGTAAGGTGATCACGGCGTTTTCTAAGCCCTCATACATGTCCATGCGGAACTTCAATTTGCCTTGCTGCAACCATCCAGCGAGCGCGGCAATGGCTTCGGGATAACGGTTCGCATAGTCCAGCACAATAAACCCCTGCACTTTTAAGCGCTGCATCAGAATCATCGGATAGTTGATCGGACCCGGCACGATGTCCTTGGCGTTATATTGTGAAATAAGACCGCAAGTCGGAATTCGACCTTGCAGGTTCATTTGCTTTAAGCAGGCATCCAGGATGTCGCCGCCGACATTGTCGAAATAAATATCGACGCCTTTAGGGCACGCCCGCTTCAACGCCGACGCGACGTCCTCGGTCTTATAGTTAATCGCCGCATCGAAACCGAGATCATTCACCAGCCACTGACATTTGGCCGCGGAACCCGCCAGACCGACGGCACGACAACCTTTGATCTTGGCGATCTGGCCGACGATCGAACCGACAGCGCCCGCCGCCGCTGACACGACCACGGTCTCACCGGCTTTGGGGACGCCGAGATCGAGCAAACCGAAATACGCCGTCGGACCCACGACCGCAAAAAGCCCGAAGGCATCCGCCACCGAGACATTGCCGAACGGCCCGAGCTTATTCAACATGCCCGGCGCGCCAATTTGATAATCGGCCCACACCCCAAGGCCACTCACCACATCCCCTGGCGCAAAATCCGCATGATTCGACTTGACCACTGTGCCACACACCACCCCGCGCATCGCATCGCCGAGCGCGACAGGCGGCATGTACTGGTCCATATCGCTCATCCAGATCCGATTGGTGGGATCGAGCGACAGATAGTTCAATCGAAATAAAAACTGGCCGACGGCCGGTTCTGGAATTGGCTCGGGAGCGAAACTCAACACATCGTCACCAATGGCGCCAACGGGTCGTTTACGCAAGCGCCAGACGCGATTCGATTCGGGCATAAGATCGTCCTTTGGTTTAGTAACAGTGAGTGTCAATTCTAGACTAGAAAGTATCTCCAGCGTCCTCTTATAACCACGAGGGCACCGGTAACCCTTTCTCGCGCAAAAAACTGGGGTTGAATAGTTTGGACTGGTAGCGCGTGCCGCTATCACAGAGCAAGGTAACGATGGTGTGTCCGGGACCGAGTTCGCGCGCGAGCCGAATGGCGCCAGCGACATTCACCCCCGTCGACCCACCGACACAGAGTCCTTCTTCTTTGAGCAAATCGAAGACGATTTGCACGGATTCGGCATCGGAGATTTGATACGCACGATCCACCGGTGCGCCTTCGATGTTCTTGGTCACCCGGCCCTGGCCAATGCCTTCGGTGATCGAACTCCCTTCGGACTTGAGTTCGCCGCTGGTGAAATATTCAAACATCGCGGCGCCGGGCGGATCAGCCACCGCTGTGACGATTGTTGGCCGCATCGATTTTAAATACATGGCAATTCCCGCCAGCGACCCGCCAGTCCCAATGGCGCAGACGAAGCCATCCACCCGACCTTCGGTTTGGGTCCAAATTTCAGGCCCAGTGCCTTTAATATGCGCTTCGCGATTGGCCAAATTGTCCCACTGATTCGCCCACAACACACCATGGGTTTCTTGTGTCGCAAGCTCGTTAGCGACGCGCTCAGAAACGCGAACATAATTACCTGGGTCTTTATAAGGCGCGGGCGCGACTTCCATGAGTACCGCGCCGCAAAGTCGCAACATGTCCTTTTTTTCTTGGCTTTGTGAACTCGGAATCACAATGAGCGTGCGATAACCCCGCGCATTAGCGACCAATGCGAGACCGATTCCGGTGTTACCCGCCGTGCCTTCGACGATCAAGCCTCCCGGCTCCAACAACCGACGTCGCTCCGCATCTTGGATAATGAAAAGCGCTGCGCGATCCTTTACCGAGCCACCAGGATTTTGAAATTCGGCCTTACCGAGAATGATGCAGCCCGTGATCGCGGATGCCTTGCGCAGCTTAATCAGCGGCGTGTTGCCGATCGTTTCGAGCAACCCGTTGCAATAAGTCATGGGAATCCTCGCGTCCTAACAGCCATTACTCCTTGCCTGGATTCAACTTCGGATCGGCTTCAAAAATGGTCCGCAATTCGGCTGCCGCTTCTTTGGCTGTTTGGATCAATTTCGCTTCGTCTTTATAAACGGCGTGCGCCGCTTGTAGGGCCGCTTCATCATAACGCCGAAAGGAAACGACGGCACGTCGCGCTTGTCGCGCCGATAGCCCGAGCGTAACCAGCAAGTGCTCGGTGAGCATCAACGAAGAATGAAACAGCTCGCGCTCGATGACCTTCACACCGAGATCTAGCAAGCGATAAACGTGTTGACGGTTCCGCGCGCGGGCTAGGATTTCAACATTGGGAAAATGCGTTCGTACCAGTTCGATGGTGCGCACCGAGGCATCCGGATCATCAATCGCGACGAGTAGCACTTTTGCCTTATCCAATTTCGCGGCTTGCAACAGCGCGAGATTGGACGCATCGCCATAATACGCTTGCGAGCCAAAGCGTCGCACTAATTCAACTTGCTCGGGATTAATCTCAAGCGCGGTGTACGGAATATCCAAGGCCCGCAACACCCGACCAGCGATCTGTCCAAAACGCCCGAGGCCGGCGATCACCACGATATGTTCAGTATCGATCACCGCATCGTAGGGTTGCACGGCACGCCCATCGGTGAAACGACCGCTGACAGTCGCGGCCAATCCATAAACGATCGGTGTCACCGCCATCGATAACGTCACCACCAAATTGAGCGTGTCGGTTAACTCCAGACTCATTAGACCTTGGGCGCGCGCAAGACCAAATAAAATAAAGGCGAATTCACCACCCTGGGAGAGCACGGCGCCAAGCTTTATCGCCGGCGCAGTCGGCATCCTGAATAATCGCGCGAGCACCACCATCACCGTGAACTTCACGAGGATTAACCCACTCACCAGACCGAACACCGTCGATGGCGCCGAGCGGACCAATCCCAAATTTGCGGCCATGCCAACGGCGATAAAAAACAACCCGAGTAGCAGCCCTTCGAAGGGCGCGATCCGCGCTTCTATTTCATGGCGAAACTCGGAGTCGGCGAGGATCACGCCAGCGAGAAACGCGCCGAGCGTTACCGATAGGTGAATCGCCTCCATGATCAGTGATGTACCGACCACCACGAGCAAGGCGGTGGCGGTAAATAATTCCGGAACTTCGGTCCGCGCGACGAGGCTAAAGACTGGCCGCAGGACAAATCGACTCAACGACAAAAGTAAACCAAGAACACCGAGTACCTTCAACACCCCCATGCCAGGTGCAAGTGTTTGTAGATCGGCCCCGGTGGCCAACAGCGGAACCAGTGCCAGCAGTGGAATTACTGCGATATCTTGAAACAACAGAATCGCAAAACTCGCACGGCCATACGCAGTTCCGAGTTCATGTTTTTCCGCGAGTAGCTGTAGCACGAACGCGGTTGACGACATCGCAAGTCCGAGCCCGATCACGAGTGCGACGGCCGGTTTGATATCGCGCGCCATGCTCAGCAGCGCGAGACAGATCCCAGTAACCAGCATCTGCATTCCACCCAATCCGAAAATGGGACGCCGCAGCGCCCACAGTCGGGAGGGCTGAAGTTCCAAGCCAATGACAAACAGCAACAGCACCACACCGAATTGGGATAGTTGCCGGGCGGTATTGACGTCGTCAATTAAGCGCCAGCCCCACGGCCCAATTAAAATTCCGGCGAGCAGGTAGCCAAGGACCGCGGCAAACCCGAGACGTTTCATAAGCGCGACGCAGACGATCGCGGCGGTCAAATAAATCGCGATACTGGAAAGCACGTTCAAGATGCTACTGCGTTAGCGCGTGTAAAAAATAGGAGACATAATGCAGATCGATCAGCGATAGTAAAATTCGAATCACGAATGATGCACTTCGGCTGGCTCCGGCTCCATGTAGCGCTCAATTTCGCGCGCCGAATCAGCGATGAGCAGGCTCAGCGCTTGATAAATTTCGTCGGCGTGGGTACGAATTTCGTCAGCGTCTAGATATTCGATGCGTCTTGCGTAGGCGGCGAGCTGTGTCGCTCCCACGGTGCGCGCGGCGCCACACAGTGCATGCATGCGGTCTCGGAGTGAAGTGAGATCTTCAAGTGCTGCGGTGTCCGAAAGTGTAGCAAGATAAGAATTCGCGTCTTCGTTGAACTCGGCAAAAAAGATGACGCAGTCGTCATGTTCCATGTAGCTCATTAGTTCACGGACGATGGCCTCGTCGACCAATTTCGGGGCTTGTTCAGGAGCGAGTACAACTGTACTGAACTCGGCGCGCGCTTTAATTTCAGCAGAGATCCCGCGTGCGGCCAGCATTCCGCTTACCGTCTTAATGAGCAGCGACGGTTTCAGCGGCTTTATTAGAAACTTATCAACGCCCGCCAAATCGGCGTCGGCCACCACTTCCGGTCGACTATCCGCCGTCATCATAATGATGGGAATGCGGGTCGCGGGATCGAAATGGGAGAAGTTATACATGCGCGCCACCTCCAAGCCGTCCATCCCTGGCATGTGCATGTCAATGATTGCGATGTCGTGCTCACCGGCGGCAAGTGCCTCAAGCGCGTCCTCGCCATTGTCCACAATCGTGCATTGATACCCGGCCTCGGCCAACGTGAGCCGCGCGATGGTCTGATTGGTGGAATTGTCTTCCGCGACCAGCACGCGAACGCCGTGGCGGATTTCCGCGACGAACGGTTCGACTGGATTCTCGACACGTAATGTCGACACCGTACTCAACATTCGCGCAAAATCGCCGTTCGTTCCATCGAGCGCAATGAAACTATTAAACCGCTGTGCTATGGCATGTTCCCGCTGATCCTCGGAACCTACGGCGACGATTGGGATTAGCAAATGTCGATTCAGCGGGAAGGCGATGTTTCTGATCGCGCCTGCCGGGAGGTCGATCGCATTGAAATCGATGATCAGGGCGCTCGGTGCGATACCGTCGCGCGAGGAGTCTAGCGCGACGAGCGCGGGGACACTGGTGACACGAGCGCCGTGACGAGTGAGTTTATCGGTAATGAGGTTACTGATCTCCAGATTACCAACGAACACGATATCCATCGGCGAGAGCGCGGGCGTATTCACGGTTTGAGTGTGGCGCTCAAACCGCATCACAAGCGAAAAGGTTGTGCCATGCCCAAGTTGAGAGGCGACGGAAATTTCGCCACCCATTAGCCGGACTAGTTCTTTGGCAATCGCGGTGCCCAGACCAGTCCCACCATGTTTACGGGTAACACTGCTGTCCGCTTGGAAAAAAGGATCGAAGATGCGCTCTAAATGTTGAGCTGCGATTCCCGCACCACTGTCCTTGATGTCGAAGCGAACGACGATATGTGGACTCGAGGTTTCCACGCGATAAACACCGAGAAAAACTTCTCCTTCTTCGGTGAACTTGATCGCGTTCCCGCATAAATTGGTCAGTACTTCTTGCAGCTGTCGCGGAGAGCCCATCAGATATTGTTCAATGGTTGCATCGATATAACTTACGAACGATAACGCTTTGCCTTGCGCCTGCGGCGACAAAATGCTGACCGTGTCGTTGATCACGGTGTGCAAATTCATTGGCTCGCGTTGCAGCGCGAAAGTGCTGCCCTCGAACTTGCTGATGTCAAGGATGCGATTAATGAGATCAAGCAGCGTGTTGGACGAAATTGAGATAATTCTAACCATCTCCTTTTGCTGCACATTTGCCTCGGCGCGACTCAAGAGGTCGGCCATGGCGATTATTCCATGCAGCGGCGTGCGTAACTCATGACTCATTTTGGCGACGAAATCGCTTTTCGCTATGTACGCTGCTTGGGCGTCGCCCACCGCCTGGTGTAGCCGCTTAATCAGAAACGCCGCATAAATAGGCACCACTAGGAGTGCCAGTCCGAGACCCACGGATAGAGACGGATTGGCGCGCCAAAACGATGACAACTGCGTAATTAAAATGAATCCGATAAGCGACGTGGCAAGGTTGCCGTAGAGATACGTTAGTCCATAGCGCATCCCGTAGCCGATTGTGATCCACAGATAAACACCATAGACACCCGCCAGCGTTTCACCACCGAAATACAAGATCCAGGTGATCGCGGTATTGTCGAGGATGATACAGGCAACGCGTTGCCCGATACGCCAGCGAGGGTGAACGGTTTGATTGTGTAACAGGTGCGCCCACAGATACAGGATGGCAGCGGACGCTGTCGTGAATAACGTGGTAAACCAAACTCGGTCGAGACCGAGAGAGGGGTCGCCGCGATACGCAGCTAACGCTGACACAAGGAGCGCGATGTTCATGCCGCAGCGAATTTTCGCCTGCGCGAGTTCACCAAGAAACGCCTGTTCTGGGTGCTCGGGATGTCGTGCTCGAGCCGGATTCTCGCCTACTGCGTGTTCGGGAACGGCGTCCATGGAATGTCGCCGAAGTTTGTCGCGTGGAATACTAAGCGGCAGTGTCATGGAAAGGCTGGACGCTTGCTTAGTGTTGAATAGCGGACGACGGGAGAAGCATAACGTAACTCGAAAACATGGTCGGTCGCGTTTAGTCGGTCTTTCGAAAGATCAATCCCGCATTGTGACCGCCGAATCCGAAGCTCTGGGAAAGCGCATATTCAAATTGGTACGGTTCACTCGCGGTGCAAAAATTTAAATCGACAATAGGTTCATCAAGATTCCGAGAAACATGGACTCTTTGCGATTGCAAACTCTTGGTACAAACGATTGCCTCGAAAGCCCCGCTCGCACCGATGGTATGGCCGAGAATCGACTTCGTGCTGTTGACCTTTGGCGTGTGTTTAAAATACTGATCGAGCAAACGCGCTTCAATTGAATCGTTGAGCTCGGTCGACGTTCCGTGGCCGTTAACATAGCCAATTTGATGCCGGTCAATCGCGGCGTCGGCGATGGTCTGATCGAGCATGGCGCGAATTGAGTTGTTCATTTCGGAAATTGCAGCAACCGAATATCCATCTGAAGTATGGCCGAAACCGGCGACTTCGGCTAAAGGGATTGCGCCGCGATTGTTAGCAAATGATTCAGATTCGAGAGTCAGAATCGCCGCGCCGCCTTCGCTGAATAAAAAACCTGAGCGCGATTTGTCGAATGGCCTATTCTCGGTCCCGAGATCCCCCCGTGGCTTGGCCAGCGTTTGTAAGCGATCGAATCCCATAAATGCGCCACCGGCGCCGTCGTTTAAATGTTCGACGCCACCGGCGATGGCGAAGTCAATCTCGCCGTTTCTGATCGCTTTATAGGCGTGACCGATAGCGACCGTGCCCGAGGCGCACGCGTAGCATGCGGTCTCGTTTGGGCCACGGAATTTGTACCGAATCCCCAAGCTCGCACTGATAGAATTTGGCATCGTCTGGCAGATCACTAACGGATTTACCCTCGGATGTGCCTGCAAAGCAGTCACGTGTTCGCGCAAGTATTCGTCGTCCGACAACTGCTCGCGAAGCGCATTCAAGCGCGGCTTTAATCCGGCCAGCAGATGCGCGCGATAGTTATCGAACGGCGCTTGACCACCGCCGAGGCCAGTACCGATAAAAACCGCGACACGATAGCGCGATAACGGGGTGGCGCCGGCAGGGTTGCGCTCGGGATCCATCGCTGACTTGACGAAGGCAGGTGCGTTAGCGTGTTCCAATGCCTCGTCTGCGGCAGTCATCGCCAAAAGTACCGCAGTGCTGTTGGTTAAAATGTCGGCCCGCGTAAATCCAAAGGATTTGTAGTCGAATGCTGGGAGCGGAGACCAGACCTGACTGGTCGCACGATAGTATTGGCGCCAGGCGGCGGGAGTCGCGGTCACTATCGATTCGCCACCTAAGCAGGCGTTCCAAAAGGGAGGGACGCCACGACCAAAGGCGGATACCGCGCCCAACCCTGTCACGAATACGCGATTGGCGACCACACTCGGCTAGCCTGTACTGATGATGGCAGCACCGACGAATTCGCAGATCCACTCAATGGTTACCTCGCCGGTCGGGACCTTTTCAAGGTTGAATTCGGTATTGAACTCATCATCTAGCGCGATCATCAACGTCACGATTTGCATCGAATCGACGTGCAAATCTTCCTTAATCTTGGTGGTAGACGAGAGCGCGTTTACTGATACTTGTAGGGTGTCCGCAATCACGCTTACGACTCGTTCAAATATGTCTTTGGAAACCATAGGATTTGTTGCGATATCGAGGGTTGTTCCATACGTGGTGTTGCCACATACCCATTTCTATGCAGACGTCTTTATTCCCGCGTCCTCGCATGCTCGAAGTTTACCTTAAGGACCCTTATTGCATTAGCTAATTCGGGTGATTCTGAGCGCTTTGGCGCGTCTAGTAATTTTAGTCGAGGACCTGACGAGATTATCGTCTACATCACGGTGCGCGCTAAGCCATGCATTCATGGTGCAGGATTGCTCCGTCGACATCCAACTAACGCATGCTAGTTGATATATAACTACGAACCCGACACCAAAGTGAAATCACTGGAGACTAACGATGTCAAATTCATCTGCGCTACTAAACAAGCGACGGGAATTCGAAGCCGCGGAGCCGAGTCGCAACGGCGCGCAACTACGAGTACTGACGCGCGCTTTAGACGTTGCATATACGGAAGACGGCAAAACCGTTTGGGCTTCGGTTGCACGTACCGCGCCGCCCTATGTGACGCCACAGCTAATCGCGGAAATGGGCCATTTGTCTGCGCAGATTCGAGCAGGCGCCTACGGCGCACCGCGCTACCGAGTAATCAGCTCGGGAAAAAATAACTGCTTTTCTTTGGGTGGCGACCTCCAGCTATTTCTTAATCTGATTAACGTCGGCGATCGGGACGGCCTTTTTGCTTACGGGAAAGCAGCGATAGATGAAATCTGGTCGAGTATTACAGGTTGTGGATTAAATGATTTGGTCACCGTAGCACTCGTGAACGGCGAAGCGCAAGGCGGAGGATTCGAGGCCGCGTTGGCGTGCCACGTTCTGGTCGCGGAGGAAGGTTGTCATTTTGGATTTCCCGAAGCGTTATTTGGTTTGTTTCCGGGAATGGGTGGTTTGCCGCTAATTAGTCGCCGTTGCGGCGACGATGTGGCGAATCGACTGATGCAAAAGTCCAATCGATATACCGCAGAATTCTTGCGTGAAGTCGGGATTGTCGATTACTTAGTGCCCACAGGGACAGGTATCGAGTTCGTGAGAGAACTCGTAAGGACTAACGCCATCCCGTGCGTCGCCCGGCGACAGCAGCAACTGCGCTCTCTGAGTTACAGCCAACTCCTTGAGTCGGTCGACGAGTGGGTAACCTGTGCGATGACGCTCAGTAGCAAACACCAGCGCTCGATGCGCTATTTTGTTGAAGCGCAACGGCGCGCATTTCAAAGGTAACCGGCAACTCTTCGGCATACTTTGGCTGATGGTCAAGGTGCGGACAATGAGGCAGGCTAGAAATAATGGACGCCATCGTTGAAGTTAAAATGAGATTCAACGAGGAGCGTATTGATGGAAAAGATTCCGAAAAGGGTATACACGAAAGAGTTTAAAGAAGAAGCCCCACAGTTGGTGTTGTGGACCTGCTCCGTTTTGGACCTGCCCCGTTTAGGTGGACAGTTTATAGACTCTCTTTGCGTTCTCTTCCCTCCTGATCTTATCTATCGTATACCATAGACTCAGTCTGCCGCCGTAGGCGGCAGAAGCTCGGTGGCTGATTTTTTCTGCGCTGCGGCTGCCTAGCGACCGCGTATAAAGCGCTAGGCGCCACGATCTCCAGCGACCCTTGAGGTTGGTACCCCTCGATTTCGCAGCTTTGAACGTTATGCTCTTCATCGTTCAGGTCGCCCGATGCTCGAGTGCGTGACGCTCGTCATTCATCGGTGAACGATAGCCCAGTGAGGAATGTCGGCGATGCCGGTTATACCAACCTTCAATCCACGCAAAGACCGTCAGCTTCGCTTCGGCCTGCGTCTTGAAGCGCCGGCGACTTAACACTTCGCGCTCTAGCGTTGCCCAAAAACTCTCGGCCATCGCGTTGTCATAACAATCGCCCACCGAGCCCATCGAAGGCATCACGCCCGCTTCCTGACAGCGCTTGCTAAACGCGGTGCTCGTGTACTGGCAACCCCGGTCTGAGTGATGAATGACGCCTACGGGCCGACGTTGCCTCAGCGCATTCTGCAACGCCGACAACACCAACTCCGTACGTAAGTGATTCTCCATCGCACACCCCAGTCAAGTCCAGTTACGGCGTGAGTTAGCAGAGCAGAGATGAAGCAGGAGCTGCGACCTGCTAAAAAAAGCGACGGCGTACTTCGCGAAGGACTGCAAGTGAGGTACGCCCTGATGACGACGTTGCGGGCGCAGTTTTCAATGACGCTGATGAGTCGAGTGTTTGAAGTGTCGAAGAGCGGTTATTACGCGTGGCTGGCCAAGATGTTTGTCGTTGGACCGGCCATCCTGATTGACGCCGTCCACCTCATTTTGTTAAACCCCAAAATCCGGCGCTTTTACATCGCCGCTAACAGGCGTGTGAGCGTGAAGGGAAGAACGGGAAACACACCTCATCGTCTTGGCCATGCAGCGGCCAGAAGTACCCGGTTACTTTCAAAGCGCAAGCCATAACTCGGTGGCACTCGGCGATTTACGAGCGAAGCATATTTTCTAACTCAGCATCGACGTTCGCTACCGGAATAAACTCCATAGCGGTGACGCCAAAGTCGCGTGCACTAATTGCCCTGTGTTTGCCGTACGGCGGTTCGAATTTCTCCGCGCTGGTTGGTCCAAAAAGCGTAATTAGGGGATTGCCGCCAGCGGCGATTAGATGCCCTCCACCCGAATCATTCGCAACGGCGCCGTTGAGGCGTTTAGCTAGCGCGATGGTCAGCAATGGATTACCGATTTGTTGACCTTCGGCTCCCCATTCGGGAAACAGTGCGGACGGTATGGTCGAGCGAACGTGTGCTCGCCATTGAACTTCTTCCGGTCCTAAAAAAAATACGGGACAGCGTCCGCGCTCGGTTTGTAGTCGCGCGAGTTGAAGATAATTGTTGAGCGGCCATTGCTTATCTTTCCCTCCAGCCCCAGGAACGAACCCAATGTAGGGAGCTTTACCGGGCAGGCGGTCCGCGGCCAGCAGTGTTAAATCATGGGGCAGCGGGATTTCACGCAATGGGACGATCTTTTCTCCGAGCGCGAGAGATACCAATTGAGCGAAGCGGCTGAACACCGACTTCGGTTCGCTCGCATTGGGTGGACGCTTACGATCGGAGAAAAGAAAGTTGTAAGTCGACGAAATAAATAGGCGATTGGGCACTCGGCGGAGCACTAGGGTGCTTCGCAGTTTGCTCTCGGTCGCGATTACAATATCGAAGTGCCGGGCAAGTGGTTTACGAAGAAGTTCGTTCCATCGCGTGCCGAGGCCGCAGACATCGTGAACTTCGTCGAGAACTCCGGCCGCGAGCGCCGCCAATTCGCGCTTGAACACACTCCGATGACGGCCCGCCATCCACACTATCGTGATGTCTGGGTGTGCTCTCTTGAGTCCGGCGATCACCGGCCATTTAGTTAATGCATCCCCGATTCGATCCTCCATTACATGGACCAGTATCGACGACGGCGTTGTATTTGGATACTTTTTGGGGGTTAGTTGGGGAAGTTGAATCACTAGCGGAACACTATGCTATTTATTCCACTTACAGAATATAAGTTAGTCGCTTCTCAAGTTCTAGCTCGCGAGTCATTCCGACAGTGACAAGGCGTCGAATTCAAGCCCAGAGGTTCACCTGCACTTGAATTAGGGAAGCCGCCCCGAATTCCCGAATTCATGAGTCCGGGGGCGGCTATAGATTTGATGCCTGGCAATGACCTACTTTCACATGGCATACACCACACTATCATCGGCGCTGAACAGTTTCACTTCTGAGTTCGGGATGGGGTCAGGTGGTTCCCGTTCGCTATGATCGCCAGGCAAATCGGCGCTGACTCACCATAGAGTGAGTCGCTAAAGTTCTATAAAGTATTAAGTCGAATTGGTGTGCACATTCGCAAAACGCTTGAGCGTTATATGGTCAAGCCTCACGGGCAATTAGTACCGGTAAGCTACGCCCATTACTGGACTTCTACATCCGGCCTATCAACCTCGTAGTCTACAAGGGCCCTTCAGAGACCTCACGGTCCAGGGAGACCTAATCTTAGGGGAGGCTTCCCGCTTAGATGCTTTCAGCGGTTATCCCGTCCGCACATAGCTACCCGGCAGTGCCACTGGCGTGACAACCGGAACACCAGAGGTGCGTCCACTCCGGTCCTCTCGTACTAGGAGCAGCTCCCTTCAAGTCTCCAACGCCCACGGCAGATAGGGACCGAACTGTCTCACGACGTTCTAAACCCAGCTCGCGTACCACTTTAAATGGCGAACAGCCATACCCTTGGGACCGGCTTCAGCCCCAGGATGTGATGAGCCGACATCGAGGTGCCAAACTCCCCCGTCGATATGAACTCTTGGGAGGAATCAGCCTGTTATCCCCGGAGTACCTTTTATCCGTTGAGCGATGGCCCTTCCATACAGAACCACCGGATCACTAAGACCTACTTTCGTACCTGCTCGACCCGTCGGTCTCGCAGTCAAGCACCCTTATGCCTTTACACTCTTGGTACGATGTCCGACCGTACCGAGGGTACCTTTGTGCTCCTCCGTTACTCTTTGGGAGGAGACCGCCCCAGTCAAACTACCCATCATACACTGTCCTCATCCCCGATTAGGGGACTAAGTTAGAACCTCAATAACAACAGGGTGGTATTTCAAGGGTGGCTCCATAATCACTAGCGTGACTACTTCATAGCCTCCCACCTATCCTACACAGTTATCATATTTCAATTTCACTGAGTCTCGGGTGGAGACAGTGTGGCCATCGTTACGCCATTCGTGCAGGTCGGAACTTACCCGACAAGGAATTTCGCTACCTTAGGACCGTTATAGTTACGGCCGCCGTTTACCGGGGCTTCGATCAACCGCTTCAGCTTACGCTTGACAGCATCAATTAACCTTCCGGCACCGGGCAGGCGTCACACCCTATACGTCTTCTTACGAATTTGCAGAGTGCTGTGTTTTTAATAAACAGTCGCAGCCACCTGGTCTCTGCGGCCCTCACCAGCTTCGTTTTGTAAAAAAACTAACCAGCAAGGGCGTACCTTCTCCCGAAGTTACGGTACCATTTTGCCTAGTTCCTTCACCCGAGTTCTCTCAAGCGCCTTAGTATTCTCTACCTGTCCACCTGTGTCGGTTTGCGGTACGGTTCTCTATAAGTTATGGCTAGCAGCTTTTCCTGGAAGCGTGGCATTAATAACTTCGCTGTACACCTAAGTGGCAGCACCACGTCGCACCTCAATGTTAATAGTAAACCGGATTTGCCAAGTCTACCCACCTACATGCACGTACCAGGACAACCAACGCCTGGCTTATCTAGCCTTCTCCGTCCCCACTTCACCACTTATAAAAAGTCCAGGAATATTAACCTGGTTCCCATCGACTACGCTCTTCAGCCTCGCCTTAGGGGCCGACTCACCCTGCTCCGATTAACGTCGTGCAGGAAACCTGGGACTTCCGGCGTGAGGGCTTTTCACCCTCATTATCGTTACTCATGTCAGCATTCGCACTTCTGATACCTCCAGCAGACTTCTCAATCCACCTTCATCAGCCTACAGAACGCTCCCCTACCACGTGTACTTAGTACACATCCGCAGCTTCGGTGACTAGTTTTAGCCCCGTTACATCTTCCGCGCAGGCCGACTCGACCAGTGAGCTATTACGCTTTCTTTAAAGGGTGGCTGCTTCTAAGCCAACCTCCTGGCTGTCTGTGCCTTCCCACATCGTTTCCCACTTAACTAGTACTTGGGGACCTTAGCTGGCGGTCTGGGTTGTTTCCCTCTTCACGACGGACGTTAGCACCCGCCGTGTGTCTCCCGTGATTCAATTAGCCGGTATTCGGAGTTTGCATCGGTTTGGTAAGCCATGACAGCCCCCTAGCCGAAACAGTGCTCTACCCCCAACAATCATTCACGAGGCGCTACCTAAATAGCTTTCGGGGAGAACCAGCTATCTCCGGGCTTGATTAGCCTTTCACTCCTAGCCACACGTCATCCGATAATTTTTCAACATTACCCGGTTCGGACCTCCACTTGGTGTTACCCAACCTTCATCCTGCACATGGCTAGATCGCCCGGTTTCGGGTCTACTCTCAGCGACTCGCGCCCTATTCAGACTCGATTTCTCTACGGCTTCCTTATTCAGTTAACCTCGCCACTAAAAGTAACTCGCTGACCCATTATACAAAAGGTACGCAGTCACACAGATAAATCCATGCTCCCACTGCTTGTACGCAAACGGTTTCAGGTTCTATTTCACTCCCCTCTCCGGGGTTCTTTTCGCCTTTCCCTCACGGTACTGGTTCACTATCGGTCAGTAAGTAGTATTTAGCCTTGGATGATGGTCCACCCATATTCAACCAGAATTTCTCGTGTTCCGGCCTACTTGTTCGCGTGCTTAGTTCTTAATCTAACTTGCGTGTACGGGGCTTTCACCCTCTCCGGCCGACCTTCCCAAGTCGTTCCACTTCATTAAATTATAAATCACACCAGGCTCTTCCCCGTTCGCTCGCCGCTACTGAGAGAATCTCAATTGATTTCTTTTCCTTCGGGTACTTAGATGTTTCAGTTCCCCGAGTTCGCTTCCGCATCCTATGTATTCAGATACGGATGACTATGCTCACGCATAGCCGGGTTCCCCCATTCGGACATCTCTGGTTAAACGCTCGTTTCCAGCTCACCAGAGCTTTTCGCAGGATTCCACGTCCTTCATCGCCTCTTACTGCCAAGGCATCCACCGTTTGCGCTTCTCTTCTTGACCATATAATCTCAATTACCTCAAAATTATATGCTTACTTCAATACAAGTCGCTTGTGTTTTTGCGTCACCTACTCAGTCTT
>JACPPA010000027.1 GCA_016191285.1 Gammaproteobacteria bacterium | reverse complement strand
CAAACGCTTTTGCGTTTGCTCGCCCCTGCGGGGCGCACTGCGTGCGTCCCGCTTCGCTTCGCGAAGCGGTCGAACTTGGGGCTCTCTTCCAACCAGGAGACGCCACATATGAAGTGACGCGGCCGCGCCACTTCATATGTGGCGTCCCCAGGGGGATTCGAACCCCCGTTACCGCCGTGAAAGGGCGATGTCCTAGGCCTCTAGACGATGGGGACGAAACCTTGAAATTGTTTAGCTGGAAACCTTTACCGCAGAATCTGGTGGAGCTAGTCGGGATCGAACCGACGACCTCTTGCATGCCATGCAAGCGCTCTCCCAGCTGAGCTATAGCCCCAGTATTCCAACCAACCGGTAGGCTGCGTGGGAGGCGCGACGTTACGCGACGACCCCTTATGTGTCAAGCCAAATTCGGCCTTGCGAAGCCTCATGCCGGGTTGATTCGCGCCTGCTGATCAAGTCGTTGCTTGCGCTCGCGTGAGTGCGGCGGCAAGTCGCTTTAGACACCGGTCCTTACCCAACAGCTCGAGTGTGATATCAATCGCTGGCGACGCGGTGCCGCCCGTCACCGCCACCCGCAGCGGCTGCGCTATTTGGCCTAGTTTTAAATTGAGTTTGGCCGCCACCGCCTCGATCGCGACATGCAGAATATCTCTGCGCCATACCTCGATCGCTTGCAGTTCATCGCGTACCGCACTCAGCGCGGGAATCGCATCGGCGGTCAGGTGCTTCTGCGCTGCCGCAGGATCGAACTCAATACCATCACCGAAAAACATGCGGCTCTTGTCGGCGATTTCGATCAAGGTTTTCGCGCGAGTCCGCTGCGCGTCGATCAGCTCGTTCAATGGTGGGCCTTGCGTCTCGTCCAAACTCAACGCCGCGAAGTAGGGCTTGGTCGCGGTAACCAGACGCGCGCCCGGTGCCGTCTGAATGTATTGCTGATTTACCCACAACAGCTTTTCGAGATTGAAGCTTGCGGCGGATTTGTTAATGGCATCGATATCGAATTTTTCGATTAACTCCTCGCGCGAGAAGAGTTCTTGATCGCCGTGCGCCCAACCCAACCGCGCCAAATAATTAAGGAGCGCTTCGGGCAAAAATCCCTCGTCGCGATACTGTGTGACACTCACCGCGCCGTGACGTTTCGACAACTTCTTACCATCCGGACCATTGATCATCGGCACATGCGCATACTCGGGGTGCGCCGCGCCGAGACCTTCCAAAATATGAATTTGCCGTGGGGTATTGTTTAGATGATCGTCGCCACGAATAACGTGCGTGATCCCCATGTCGATGTCATCGACCACCACCGTCAAATGATAAGTCGGCGTGCCATCCGAGCGCGCAATGATGAGATCGTCGAGTTCATGGTTGCTAAAGATCACGTCGCCGTGAACGTGATCCGCAACCACCAAATCACCGCCCTGTGGCGTCTTAAAACGCACCACGGGCTGCACACCTATCGGGGCCGGTCCCTTACGCTCGCGACACAATCCGTCGTACCGCGGTTTTTCCTTCGCCGCCATCTGCCCGTTGCGCAATGTTTCCAAGCGCTCTTTCGAGCAATAGCAGTGATAGGCTTTCCCAGATCCCAGCAGTTGTTCGATCGCCGCGTAATAACGATCGAACCGTTTGGTTTGAAAGTACGGACCATCGTCGTAATCAAGCCCTAACCACGCCATGCCTTCGAAAATCGCATCGACGGCGGCTTGGGTTGACCGCTCGCGGTCCGTATCTTCGATGCGAAACACAAAGCGGCCGCCAAAGCGTCGCGCATAAAGCCAATTAAACAACGCGGTGCGCGCGCCGCCGATGTGGAGATACCCGGTGGGGCTAGGTGGAAAACGAGTAACGACGGTCATAACGCGAGCTCGGTGAGACGAACTCGCGATTATAGGGAAACTGCTAGTGCAGTGATCGATTGATTAGAGATGCCAGCGGCACTGGAGCGCATTCGCCAAGACAACAAACAAAAGTTGACGTACGTTTTCAATTGACCATCTCTAGCGCGGCTTCTAGAATCCACCGGCCCATCCAGATTGGGCGATTAGCTCAGCGGGAGAGCACCGCCTTCACACGGCGGGGGTCAGTGGTTCGATCCCACTATCGCCCACCAATCAAATCAACGCATTAACCTCCTCTCCGCGTTTCTCAGAAATGGCACCGTGACCAAAACGTGACTCGGCATCCAACACCGAGACTGCGGCACGCACGGTTTCGGGTGCCGGATGTGCATAGCGCATCGTGACCCGAATATCGGCATGGCGGAGTAACTCCTCGACCGCTCCGATCGACACGCCCGCCGGGACTAACCACGCGGCACAACAATGCCGTAAATCGTGGATCCGAAAATCCTCGATACCGGCAGCGGCACAGGCAGTCCCAAATGCCCGCTTCACCGATTGCAGTCGCGATCCATCGCGATGCGCAAATACCCACTTCGAATTCGGGCAATACCTAAATAGTCGTCCCTGAAAAAGTCGCTTTTCATGTGACGTATGTGGTTGATGGCATGGCCAACCCGAAAGGTGGGTCAATGTTCGGATGCCGGTAGCAGGCAAAAAGAAGCCGCAGCTTCCGTAGAATCAAGCGCAGGTTGTGGCCAGCGCCAACCAGCAACGCATTCATCG
This sequence comes from Gammaproteobacteria bacterium, assembly GCA_016191285.1. Taxonomy (GTDB): domain Bacteria; phylum Pseudomonadota; class Gammaproteobacteria; genus CAIKBL01. The sequence continues at coordinate 127,635 of JACPPA010000027.1, read as the reverse complement.
CATCGCCCGTCGCGCCTTTGAGATAATTGCGCTCTAATCGGCCGTGGTTCTTCAGGCGCCCCATCACGGGTTCAATCGCATTCCGTCGTTTCAACAATCGCTTCAAACGCGAGGTCATGCCGCGTCGCTGACCGGCAATCACTACGGTCGTATCGGTTTCGTCATGACCCCGATAACCGCAGTCAACAAAACATTCGGTCGGTCGCACACCGGTCAGCTGTGCCACTTGGTCTAACGACGCCGATAGCGTATGACCGTCATACGGATCCCCCGGCAGACTCCGCATCCCCACCACCAAGTTCGACCGCGTGCTGGTCGCCACACTGACCTTGACCCCAAACTCGACCTTCTTGTGCGCCTTACCCTTCGCAATGCAGTCCACTTCCGGCGCATGAATACTGTAGCGCTTGTGCGAATCCTCCCGACGTTGCGCCAGCAATCGTTCCACCTGGGCCAGTAACGCTGCCAACTCTGGCGACGCCACCGAACTCATCTGACGCTGCACATCCCGATAAACCCGCCCCAAATAGATCTTCAGCTTCTTCAGCTCGCGCTTCCCGCGGCCGGGTTGACGCGCCGCTTGATACCGTTGATGCATGAACAACGCCCGCTTCCCCACCCGCAAATAACTCTGCCGTAACGCAATCCCGAGTTTCCGCGCCAACCGCACCACCGTTATGCGCGCCTTGTGGTACAACCGCGCATCCGTCGGAAACGCGACCGCCTTCTCTTGTACCGTCGTATCCCCCGTCACCTGCGACAACGAGCGTTCACTCACCGTCTTCGTCGCTAGCCCCGTCGCGACCGTCAACTTCAACCTCAGCTCACAGCCCGCCTCTCCTATCCGTACCCGAAACCGACTCAGCTGTGAACCGTCCAACCGCAATCCATGCTGAAAATAGTCTTCCCCACAAAACTACTGCCAGTACGGATTCTCTACCCATCGCAGCACCACTTCTTCGTCCGATAGATCGAATGCGTGCTTCAGATAATGCAATCCAACCAACAGCCGCAGCGGCAACCCAGGTCGACCAAGCTTCGCGTCGTACAACACACCAAACGATTGACTGAATGCCGACCAATCAATCCGCGCCGACAGCCGCGCCAGCGGATGACGCCGATCCAATAGATTCCCTAAACGCGGCCCAAACAAGTCCTTCGTCCCACTCCTGGTCTGGATGTGTGTTGGTCCTTTTTTGCATTCGCATTCATTTTTCAATCTCGATATCTGCGGATTTCAATGAGGCAAATTTAGTTTCCGGTTGGGGGTTTCCCACTCCGTCTCTTGCTTTCAAATTCGAATTTAGTAGTCGCTTAACTAAATTCGGTTGGCGAAGACGATATGCCCATTAGTCTGGCCGGGCCACGGCAGCCCTGTACTGACCACCTGAAGTGTTCGTGCCAGTCTGGGATTGACCCGCATTTCACAATTCTGGCGAAATCGGCAATACGAAGCGCATCGTAGCGCGAGTCTCCAACAGCCACGCAAGATATCCTTCGGGAACGTCTTCGGTAGGGCCGTGGTGGGTTACGGCTTTCGGAACGTAAGGCTAATGTTCCCGGTTCCGCCACCTTGCCCAAGCGCCGGGACCTGCCGCGTAGACAATCAACTCATCATAATCAGCATTGTGATGGACTGGGGTCGCCGCCCGGGACGCGCGCCTAGTGAATAGAGCATACGCTGTGATTCGCACCGATGGTCTGGCGTCGGTCGCGGCTCGGAAAAGTCGGCGTTTAAACCCTGGTTCTTGCGAGTTGCCAAGAGAGATGCGACTTAACCGTCGGCCATTCCGGCCGGATGATGCTGTACACGCAGGTGTCGCGAAGCGTCCCATTACTCGCCAACTGGTGGCTGCGAAATACGCCATCGAGTTTTGCGCCGAGGCGTTCGATACCGGCGCGGCTCTGCCGGTTGAAATAATGGGTGCGGAACTCGACCGCAATGCAGTCCCATCTCTCGAACGCGTGGATGAGCAGAAGCAGTTTGCACTCAGTGTTGAGCGCGGTGCGCTGGACGCTTTTCCGAACCCACGTGGCGCCGATCTCAACTCGGCGATTCGCGGCGTCGATATTCAGGAATGTTGTCATCCCGACGGCGTGACCACTCGAGTGATCGATCACGGCGAATGGCAGCATCGACCCGCGCGCCTGCAAATCAAGGCGCCGGCTGATCTCCGCTGGCATCTCTCCGGGAGATGGCACACTGGTATACCAGAGCTTCCACAGTTCGCCGTCTTGCACCGAGTCCGTTAGCTGTTCGCAGTGATCCGGGGACAGGGGTACCAGGCTCGCGTGTGCACCTTGTAGAGAAATCGGATCTGTCATACCCATGCGTGAATTGCCCTATTGCTCGTACGTGCGTTTGCGGGCGTATAAGACGAACAACGCTTGATTTTCGAGGATCGGAGACGGCAACCCATGGCACCTATTCGGAACGAAGGTGTAATGCTATTCCGGTTGCCATGAAATCCCAAAATCGGTGACATTCGACTTAAGTTGAGGATCGCGGCAACTTTGGTACCAACGACACGGAAGGTTGTTTCTTCTCGATCCGAGGCACCTTGGCGTTGCGGCCTGAAAGGATTACTACGCTAGCCCGGTCTTAGTGGATACGGGAAACGACGCTTGGAATATTAACGTCGCTCAAATCGGGACTCTTAAGGAAGTTCTGCAAAAATGCAGCGCTTCCCGCGGCACAGGGAGGTGCCGCCAAATTCGACGAACTTAGTTCGTTGAATTGGCGAGAAAGGCGGAAATCACACTTTTCGCTTTTCGATCTCTGAAAAATCCCGGACGGATTTTTTCAGAGTTTCCTTAGGTTGTACTCCTCACCCGGGGTATGCAACGTATTACAACGTAAATTTGGAGATCTACTATGAACAGAACCAAGACCGGACCTGGCCTCGCGCTGGCCGCGGCCGCGGCCGCCTTCTTCGCTGCTCAAGGCGCCTTCATCGCGCCTGCGCAAGCCGAGGAAGCGACTATTCATTGCGGCGGCGTGAATGGCTGTAAGGGCACGTCGGATTGCAAGACAGCCGACAACGCATGTAAAGGCCAGAATGCATGCAAAGGGCACGGTTTCAAAGCGCTCAGCGCGGAAGCGTGTGCGAAGGCCGGCGGTAAAGCGCTGTAATGTTGCGGTGTGCGGCCGGCTGGTAGTCACCAGCCGGCCGCACACCGCGCCTTTTACGCTGCAACAAACGTAAGCCAATGCCTACGCCAGCCAATAACTGCCTGGGTTTCGGTCTGGGTCTGCGCAAGGAGCACTATGGTGCGTTGCTGGAGGCGCCACCGGCCGTAGACTGGCTCGAAGTGCTGACCGAGAACTATCTCGTACCAGGGGGTATGCCGTTGTATAACCTCGAGCGCATTCGCGCTCACTATCCGGTGGTGATGCATGGGGTTTCGTTGTCCATCGGCGGCACCTCCCCGCTAGATTGGAATTACCTGCGGCAGCTGCGTGAACTCGCGCGGCGCATCGAGCCGCGATGGATTTCAGATCATTTGTGCTGGACCGGTACGGCAGGCACCAACCTGCACGATTTAATGCCATTGCCGTATGACGAGGCGACGTTGCGCCACGTTATTGAGCGGGTAACGCGCGTCCAGGACTATTTAGGCCGCCAAATCCTGCTCGAAAATGTCTCGAGCTATCTCGGTTATGCGCACTCGACGATGACGGAATGGGAGTTTTTACGCGCGATCGCCATCGATGCGGATTGTCTGATCCTGCTCGACATCAACAATATTTTTGTTAGCGCGCGCAATCACGACTTTGACGCGATGACCTATTTGAACGCGCTGCCGATCGAGCGCGTGCGCCAGCTCCATCTGGCCGGACACCACGACCACGGTGACTATATTGTGGACACGCACGACGCGGCGATTATCGATCCGGTGTGGGCGCTTTATCGGGCGGCCGTGCGCCGCTTGGGTTCGGTTGCAACCATGATCGAGCGCGATGACGATATGCCACCGCTCGCCGAACTCGTCGCCGAACTTGAGGTGGCGCGCCACCATGCGGCAACGGCGAGCGAGGACGATGATGATGTAGGCTGGAAACCAATCCCGGATCAAATCCGACGCACCGTGCGCGGGCCGGCGCTCGCAACGCTCCAGCAGGATTTGCAGGCGCATGTGCTCAACCCACGTCACGCCATACCGGCGTCCATCGCAGAGACGCCGCGCGTGAATCGCGCGCACCGCGTCAAGATTTATACCAGTGGCTATCGCCGGCGGTTAATCGAAGCCTTGGCCACCGATTTTCCGGCGCTAAATGCCTTGCTCGGGACGGAAGGTTTTGCCGAAGTCGCTAATGACTATCTTCAAGCCTATCCGTCGCGACATTTTTCTCTGCGCTGGTTCGGCGCCCACTTAAGTGAATTTCTGGAGAACGCGGCGGCGCATCACGCCTGGCCGTTAATCGCACAGATGGCGCGTTTCGAATGGGCACTGGGCGAAACTTTCGATGCCGCCGACGCGCCGAGCGCAGCGTTTGCAGATCTCATTAACGTACCCGCGGCAGCCTGGGCGGAACTGCGGATCGCCACCCATCCATCGGTCCGAGCGATCCGTTTGGGAAGTTTGGTGCCGAGCTACTGGCGGGCGATAACAGAGGGCACGTCGATCAGTGCGGCGGCGCCTCCGGGCGAGCTCATCAGCTGGCGGCTGTGGCGACAGTCGCTGCGGAATTTGTTCCGCTCGATGGCGCCGCTTGAAGCGGTGAGCACGCGCTGGCTAGAAACAGAAACCTTCGGCAGCCTCTGCGACCGCTTGAGTGAGGACCTGCCAATCGCGGAAGTGCCAGGGTACGCGGCAGGCCTGCTGCGAACTTGGCTAAACGAAGGTTCAATCACCCGCGTATCGCGCGGTATCGCCCACACGGCAGCCGATCTGCTCCCGCGCAAAAGCGCCTGAGTTGTGTGGCAGAAAGAAGCCCAGTTCACCGCGCTCGTCAATGCGCTTTCAACCGATCTGTATCGCTACGCCTTTTGGTTGTGCCGCAATCGGGAGCTGGCCGAAGATCTGGTGCAGGAGACTTTCGCGCGCGCCTGGCGTGCGATTGAGGATTTGCGCGACGACCGCGCGGCTCGCGCCTGGCTCCTGGTCACGTTACGTCGCGAGCATGCGCGTTACTTCGAGCGCACGCGACCGCCGCGGACGGACATCGATCCAGACACGTTGCCCGCGGTGCGCCGTGAGTTCGATCCCAGCACCGAAGCCTGGGTGCTACGGCGGGAACTCGCGCGACTTCCGCCGGACTACCGCGAGCCGCTGCTCCTTCAGATTATCGGCGGCTTTAGCATCGATGAGATCGCCGACATGCTTAAAGTCACGTCGGCTGCCGTGACCACCCGCGTGTTCCGCGCGCGCCAGCAGTTACGGCGCGCGCTGGGCGGCGCCGCGGGGTTCCAGGTCGCTTCGTCATGAACTGTCTAGTGTTTCGTAAACAGATCATAGTGGCGCCGCGGGGGAGCATCCCTGAGATGAGCGAACATCGTACTTCGTGCCCGCAATGCGCGGCCTTCGCGGTTCACGTCGAACGACTGGAAGTGACCTTGACCGAAGCTGCGTTCGTGTCCCCGCCGGAGGGGCTCGCGAACCGCATTCTATTGCGTCGTTCGCTGGTTGACGGGCAGCCCGTGAGCGCGCCCGCACGGCGGCGATTCCTGGCACTCGCCGCCAGCGTCGCGGCTGCGAGTGCTGGGCTCGGCGCGTGGTTGCAGTGGCGGCGAGCGACTGAACCACTGAACGCCGATATCGCGCGCGAACTCGTGGCGCATCTGCTGAAAGCACACCCCCCGGGTCTCGGCGCCGCTGCTCACTTAGTGAGTGAAACCGAGGTCGCTGAACTGCTGGCGCGAGCGGGCTTTGCGGCGCGCACTTCTTTGGGACGGGTGGAAAACGCCTGGCCTTGTACGTTCCGAGATCAGCCGATCGCGCATTTGGTCTTACCCTTCGCGACCGGCCCGGTGACCGCGCTGGTGCTGCCGCTTGCGCTGGCGGATCGCGCGCATCCTTTCGCCGGGCCACAGCTGAAAGGCCTCATTACGCCGTGTGCCCACGGCGTGCTGGCGCTGCTAGCGGCGCCCGACTTCGAACTCAGTGCCATAGCGGCGCGCCTGAGCGGTGCCCTAGTTGCCGCCTAATCCCCTTCATTTGTACGCGCCAAGAGGAGGCGCCATGAACCGATCAAGACTGATTTCAAGCCACGCGATCTTCGGCTTACTCATTACGTTCTGTGCAATCGGCGCGTTTCTATTGTGGGAGCGGCTTTAGCCGCGAACGGGCCTTTTTTTTTCAGCAAAGATTCGAAGCTCAAGGCGGCTCCCGCCAAGCGCAGCCGGCAGCGTGCGAATTATGCAGGTTCAACGACGGATCGTGCTAACGCTGCCGTTGTTGTTCCATCGACGCAAGCGATAACCCCTCAGGAACCTCTGAATAAGTCCATCCTGGACGTATTCAGAGTACGGGAAGCAAAAAGTATGATTTTTGCTTCCCTTCATTTTCAATGGTTTGCAACCATCGAAAATGGCGGCACCTCCCTGTGCCGCGGGAAGCTCTGCCTTTTGCAGAGCTTCCCTAAACGCCGAAAGTATACCGACTGCCGGTATAGGACCGGATGAATTTGTCCGGCATCTCCGTTTGCACAAGCTCGATGAATTTATCGCCCGTGCAGTGCATGGGGATGATGTAGTCGGGATTGATATCCTTTAATGCCGCCACCGTTTCACGCACATAGTCTTCCGGTTGCGGCGCCAAGTGAAAACCTCCAGCCACCGCATGCACCTTCTTCACGCCGGACACGGCCATCGCCCGCTTCACTGTATTGACGACCCCGCGATGGCTACAGGAGGTGAGCACGACCAATCCTCGCCCCTTAACGTTGAAGCAGGTCGCTATTTCATGTTGGAAATCGTCTGGAATCACGTGGGCCGAACGCTTCTCCGCTGAAAGGCCCTCGGGATGGCAACCGATGCCGTCATGAATACCGACCGTCATGCGGGTCGGTGCAAGTACCTTTTCGAAGGAGGACGTGGGAATTTGGCCGGTGGTGAACCCATGGTCCGCCAGCAGCGACGGCCCTTCGGCAAGGGTGACCTTAAGGCGGGCCTGGGCGATGGCGTCTCGATCCATGGCACCAAAGTCCTGCGGGTGACCAAGCACCCATTCGCGTGTGCAAAAACATTCTTCGCCACCGAGATACAACGGGAGATCGGCACGCAGCCGCCCCGAGTGCTCGCGGAGAAAGCCGGCCAAACCGCCGAAATGATCGTAATGACCGTGACTCAATATCAACGCATCAAGGTCACTGGGAGATATACCCAGCATAGGAAGGTTATTGTTGAGCGCTGCGGCGGTGAACCCAAAATCAACCAGCATATTTCGAGTCTCGCTTCCGCGCCGCGATTCGACATGTAACGATAATCCGAATTCGCCGAGCAACGACCGTCCAGCCGCCGGCATCCCGACGCGCTCTACGTTGACATTGCCAATACGGGTATTCGGCGCAATGGCCAATTGGTAGCTATCGATCACGACGCGCAGGGCAAGGTAATCAACTTGGCAGAGATTCCTGCGGCACAGGGATGTGCCGCCATTTTCAATGGTCGCAGACCGTTGAAAATGAAGGAAAACAAAAATCACACTTTTTGTTTTCCGTACTCTGAAAAGTCCAGGAGGGACTTATTCAGAGTTTCCCTAAGGCGTCAATGCAAACGTAAGTTCAATCCGATTTCGATGTGGGAGGCGCTCGTAGCACGCCGTATCCGCCAGTCCCTCTACTAAGAGCACGCCCAAACCGCCGACGCGCCGCCCCGCGCTGGACTCCGTCAACACACGGCGATCCACACCCGCAAACGGGTCATACGGTTGACCCGAATCTTCGTACGTAAGACGCACTGACGCCGCCAGTCGCTCTAAGCTTATCTCTACTTCACGAAAGGGAGTGTCAAACTCGCCGTGATGCATGGTGTTTAAAAACAGCTCCTCCACGACCAGGTTCAATTTGGCAATCAACGGTGCCGGTAAACTGAGTGCCTCGGCGCGCGCGGCAAGTGCATCTAGTACTTTGCCGAGTTCAGCAGTAACGGCGTAGGATCCGTTGAGTCGAAAGCGCATCTTAAAAGTATTTACCGGCGCGCCGTCCGAGGCAACGTCTAATTACAAAATAGTTTCGATTATCCTATCGACCGGATAATCGCCATGAGAAGCTCCCTATGCCACATCGTGCCCAACGCTGGGTCATCCATCTCGTCACACTATTGCTTATGCTTGGCGTCGTCGCTGTGCCGGCAACCGAGGTGGCCACGATAAAGGTGTTACGGGGCACGGTGAGCGTGGAGCGAAACGGCCAAATCCTGCCTGGCAAACTTGGCCTTGCACTGGAAGTAGCTGACCAAGTCGTTACCGGCGTCGATAGCGCGATCGGCATCACCTTTCAAGATAACTCATTGCTGTCGCTAGGCCCCAACAGTCGTCTGACGGTCGATCGCTTTCAATTTAATTCCACGACACACGAGGGAGCCTTCGAAACTTCGCTCAAGCAGGGAAAACTTGCTGTCATATCCGGCAAGATCGCGAAGCATAGGGAAGACGCCATGAAAGTTCGCACGCCCGCGTCGATAATCGGCGTGCGGGGCACCGAATTTGTGGTCGAAGCGGCAGCACGCCGATGAGAGGTTTAGTCTCCGCCACGATAGTATTTACCGCAGCCCTGGCCGGGTGTGCGAACGAGCCAACCGATCGTTTGATTTTGTTACCTGGCGCGAATGGCAAGGTCGGCAGGGTCGGCGTGTCGGCGAGCGGTGCTGTCCCCACCGTGATCGACCAGGCTTACGGCGCGGCAACGATTAATCCTTCGGGAAAGATAGTACAGAAAACCGCCGAGCGTTCGGAAGTCCAACACGATTTCGGGTCTACGCTGGACGCGTTGCCGCCCCGTCCGATCTCACACACCCTCTATTTCGAAAACGATTCCGATATACTGACTTCGGCGTCCGCGGTCGAGGCGCAGGCGATCTTAGCCGAGATTGCGGCGCGCCCTGTCGCGGATATCGTCGTCATTGGCCATACCGATACGATGGGTGACGCAAGCTACAACGACGCGCTGTCATTGCAGCGCGCCGAGAAACTTAGGAAATTACTGATCGAGCTCGGTGGTGATCCGCGACGAATTTCGGCCGCTGGGCGGGGTGAGCGCGAACTATTGGCGCCGACCTCGGATGAAGCACCCGAACCGCGGAATCGCCGCGCCGAGATCAGCGTGCGCTAGCCGGTTTTGGGCGAATTTGGTTCAGCGCGTCGGACGCAGAGTAATGTAATGTCGTCGGCCTGTTCGCACGCGCCAACAAAATCGGTAACAGCGTCGGTAACGGAGTCTACGATCGTTTCAGAATCAGAATCCGGCGCTAACGTCGTTAAGGCAGCCAGCACGCGCGGGGCGCCGAATAATTCGTAGGCGGCGTTACGCGCTTCGGTAATTCCATCCGTCATTAAGCACAGCGCCGCGCGTTCCGCCAACCAAGCACACCGCGATTCGTAAGCGAAATCGTCGATAACGCATAACGGTGGACCGACCGCATCGAAGGGATGGTCTAGCCGATCCTCGCGCGGGAGCAGATACGGGCTTTCGTGCCCGGCATTGCTCCAGCGTAATTCACCGGAATCGAGATCTAACAGTCCGGCGAAGGCCGTTAGAAACAACATTTCAGGATTATCCTGCGCCAGCGCCTTGTTCACTTCGGTCAAGGTTGCGCCGGGATCGCCCCCGACACGCTCAGCCGCGCCGCGGAACTGTGCCTTGGCGAGCGCCATGAAAAGCGCACTCGGCAGACCTTTGCCGGAAACATCGCCGATCAAAAAAAACAATCGCTGCCGATCAAGGCGAAAAAAATCGTAGAGATCGCCCCCGACCGTACGCGCCGGCATCATGCGTCCGACCACATCGACCCGACGATCGCCGGCAAGAATGACCGGATTCGGCAACATGCCCAGCTGAATTCGGCGCGCTGCATCGAGCTCACCTTGCAGGCGCGCATGGACTTCGCGCTCCGCGGCCAGTTCCTGGCGCAAAAGCCAGCGTTGAGACTGGGCTTCGCCGAGATTTGCGCCGAGCACGCTCATGAACACGAGCCCGCCGAGCGCGGCTGGATTCGCGACGTCGATTAACCAACCCAATGCGAGAAACGCGTAAACCCCAAAGCTCACCAGGGCGACGACGCCGGCCATGAATGCCGCCGCCGCGTACATCGGTCGCCACCTCGATACACCCCAGATCGAGATAGTGCCCAACACGATGAGGAAACCGAGTTCTAGCCGCGCCATCCAGCGCGCGCGTGACAGGAGGCGGCCTTCGAGTGCGTTCTCGATTGCCTCTGCATGCACCTCCACCCCCGGCATCCGCCCCAGCGGCGACGTAATCGTATCCAACAGACCGAGCGCGGTGTACCCAATGAGCACAATCCTGCCACGCAAGGTGTCTGCGGCAACCGTGCCGCGCAGAACGCTGGCGGCCGAAAACGCCGGCCGCTCCTCCCACCGCGAAAAGTGCAGCCACCATTCGCCGTTCGGCAGCGTTGGAATGTCGAGGTCGGCGACTTCGACATCGTGGATTCCGGCGGCTCCGATGCTCGCACGCACGCTGTCACGGCCAGCGGCGACCCGTAAGGTTTCGATGGCAAGACTCGGAACCAAGTCGCCGGCGGTACTCGCCACCAAGGTCGGAACACGGCGAACGACGCCGGCGTCCGGCTCGACATTGATCGCGCCATGGGCGCTTGCCGCATCGTCAATCAAAGGTAAGTTCCGTAACAGCACCGGATAGGGCGACAGATGCTCGAACGCGTTTCCACCGCGTTGGAGGATGGGTGTCACACGGTTTGCGTGACGTGGCGTGGCAACGGATTCCGCGACACCCGCGACGGCGACGATAGTGGGTGTAGCACGCAATGTCCGTGCGAAGACTTCGTCAGAATTCGGTAAGGTCGCGGCCAGGCTCGCGGTCGCGGCCGGATCGAGGCCAAGCTGAAGCGCTAGAGCCGAGGGCGAATAGCGATCCGGTTCAACGAATAAGGCGTCAATCGCGATAACCGCGGCACCGGCACGCGCGATTTCATCGACAAGTCCCGCAAGCCGCGAGCGTGGCCATGGCCATTGGCCAAGCTGGGCGAGGCTTTGTTCGTCGATTTCAACGACCACGACGGGATCGCTAACTCGGCTCCGGGGGAACCATCGTTGATAGGAGTCAAACAACACGCTGCGTGAGATCTGTTCGAGTTCGGTTTCGCCGTAAGCCAGAAACGCCGTAGACAACGCGAGGATCAAAGTCCCAAGCAGCGGTGGATTGAGCGTCGCGCGCAGATATCGGGACAGGTTCACCCCAGATCAGAGTTCCATCTCGAGCCCATCATAGGCCGCGGTGATTTCCAGTGCTCGATAGACGCGGCGAGTGATGGTTTCGAAACGACGGCTTTCGGCTTCGACCGCCGCGATCCGTGCGTCGTCGAAAATTGGCTCGTGATGAAACAATACCAAGTGTTTAGCGCCCGCCAGCTGGCATAGTTCAACGCCGACGACATTACTCGAGTGTCCCCAATCTTCTTTAACCGACACCGCGTCCGCGAGTGAATACATGGCGTCGAAAATTACTAAATCCGCATCGCGGAGGAAATCGACGAAACGTTCGGTTGCGGCCGGTGCGTTGAGTTTATGTTCGGAATCGGTCGAATACACTACGATCTTATCGTTGTATTCAAACCGGTAACCGTACGAATCGCCCGCGTGCAGCTGCAAAATTGGCGTTACGTTCACGCCGGCGATGTGATGTGTCGTATCCGGGGTCAACGTGAAAAATTTGATCGACGCGCCGAGCTGATCGAATTCAACGGGGAATGAAGGCGAGCCGTGTTGACGCCGAAATGCGGCTTCAAGATCGCGGTGGCAGCCGTAGATTCGCAATTCATTACCAGGCAGGTACGACGGAGCAAATAAAGGGAAACCCATGATGTGATCCCAATGCATGTGCGAGATGAACACATGGAACGTGTTCGGTGCGTGTACGCCGTGCCGAGCGATTACTTGGCTCCCGAATGGCCGTACACCGGAACCAAGATCGCATAGAAAATACTCATGGGACGCGGCGGAAGGCGGCGTGATTTCAAGCTCGACGCAGCTCGAATGACCGCCAAATGTTCCGCTGATCGCAAATGGCAAAGTCGTGGCATAGGATCGCGCCGCTTCGACGTTATCGAAGCGCCGGCCGTTGGCCGCGTGTAACGCGGCGGCCACCTTGTTCATGACTTGCTCAGCCGTCAATGCAATCGGAAGTGAACCGCGCGTACCCCAAAATCTAATTTTCATCGGGCGTTAGCGCGCCAGCGTCACCAGACCAGGCACGGATGCCGTCAGCTACGCTGGCGTGAACCGGAAACACCAGATCGAATCGCGTGATTTGTAGCACCTCCCGCACCATGTCCTGCGGCGCTGCTACCGCCAAATGGCCGCCGACCAGTTTGGTTCGCTTGGTGGCAATCATCAAGACCCTTAAGCCCGCGCTACTGATGTAATCAAGCGCCGACAAGTCGAATAGCAGTCGCTCACCACTGGCGTTGCAGAGTTCTAGATAAGGCGCCAACGCGACACTAAATGCCTCGGCCGCCTGATGATCGATACGGCCCACGGGCTGCAATATAACGATATCAGCGCGGCGTTCTGCGTTGAGCTTCATAGGCGATCCTGGCCGGATTCTTGTTCACTCGAGATTCTAGACGACGACGCACCCGGGCGACAGCTCACCGACTTGGCAAACGCCTGTATAGTTCATTAGCACCCGGTCGCCCGGGTAGCAGTCGGCGGCGCGAGCAGCCTGCATGCGTCATCAATTCTGCGAAAGGAGCGATATGTTCAAAGCCATCGTCATGATCAAGCGCAAGTCCGGCATGAGCATGGAAGACTTCATCGACTATTACGAAACCCGGCACGCCCCACTCGGGGCCAGCAAGGTCCCGAATCTGAAACGCTACGTCAGGCATTTCATCCGGCCCTATGGCAACGCGGTTTATGGCGCCGACGCAGAGCCGCCGTACGATGTGTTGACCGAGATCTGGTTCGACGACGAGGCCGATTTCGAGCGCGGCATGGCCTATCTGACCGAACCGGAAACCGCCGCGATCATCGGCGCGGACGAAGCGCAGTTGTTCGAACGTTCATCAATTCGGTTCATGATCATGGAGGATCACGAAACCGCATTACCGGGGAATCGCTAAGCTACAGGAACTCCATGCGCTGATGAATGCCGCACGTGATTCAGGTGCGGCTGTCGGGTATTCCCACGCGGGCCTCCTGCCTCGACCTGATGGGCTTGGATCAGATCAGCGCCACGTCGTGATAAATGTCGCGATATCGCGAATGCGTCGCGCGTCTTCGGCCGAGAGCGGCGCGGGAAAGACGTGCGGCATCGGTTCGCGCGGGTTCTTGATGAACTCGACGAGTTGGTCGACATTCATCTTAAGTTTCACCGCCTTCAGTTCGACCTTGTTCCACGCATTGCCGTCTGCGCCGTGGCAGACCGCGCAGGATCCGAGATAAAGCGAATGCCCGCGTTCAGCATTGGGCGCGGTGTTGTTACGCGCGGCGGCCACCATCGCCTCGGGCAGCGCCATGACGACAATACTGGGCCGACCTATCGCGCCAAATAGCGTGCGCGAGACGTTACCCGAGGTCATCGCCACGAATTGTCGCCCGCGCTGCTCGTAAGTGATCATGCCGCCCGACAGCGATCCGCCGGTTGCCACGTGTTTCAAGATCTCGCCGGACGCACTGTTGAAGACCAAGAAAGCGCCCCCGTTGTCGCCCGCGAACAAGACGCCTCCCGCAGTCGGCGTCACCGCCCCGAGCACGGGATGATCGGCATGGTAGCGCCAGGCGACCGCGCCGCTATCGGCGTCGAGCGCGTAGATCCAGCCCTGGGGCGTGCCGATACCGGCCCAGGTGCCGCCCATGTTGTAGCCACCCACCACCGGCTTCTTGCCGGGCTCGCTCATGAATAACGCGCAATAGTCCAACGAGCCCACGAACAGCCGATTCAGCTTCGAGTCGAAGGCGGGTCCGTTCCATTCCACGCCACCAGCCGGCCCAGGACAGGCCTTGATCCCTTCGGGGGTCGGAACCGGCACGGGTTCATCGACCGTCGTCACCGCGGTTTTCGCGATCAGTTTGTGCGTGCGTCGATCGACGATGTGAACGTAACCGTCCTTGCCGCCCGCCGCGACCCGCGGCTCGCCTTGCGCGTTGCGGTACAAAATCGGCGCGGCGGCGAGGTCGTGATCGAGCCCGTCGCTCGGCGCAAGCTGATACCACCATTTGAGTCTGCCGTTTCGCGCGTCGAGTACGAGCACCGAATTCGTGTACAGATTGTCGCCCATTCGTTCCGCCGGCACGAAGTCCGGAATCGGATTGCCGACGGGAATGAAGAGCTCGGCAGTGGAAGGATCGAGTGCGAAGTGCGACCACGTGCCGCCACCGCCGCCGCCAGTATCGTTCCACACCGTGTTGCGCCAACTGTCGGCATTCGGCTCACCCGGCGCGGGCACGGTGTTGAAGCGCCAAATTTCGCGCCCCAACATCGCGTCATAGGCGATGACCCGGCCGCGGACCCCGTACTCCGAGGCCGCCGTACCGACAATGACAAGCCCGTTCCATACGATCGGTGCGCCCGAAACAAACTCGCCTTGCGCCGGGTCGCCGACGACGTTAGCCCACAGTTGTGTCCCGCTGCGCGCATCGAGCGCGAGCACCCGGCCGTCGTCGGTACCGCGGAACAGACGCCCCGCGTAGTAAGCGACTCCACGGTTGACTGGCAGCCCCGCCGCGGCTTCACGGCGGTGGGTATGGCGCCACAGTACTTTGCAGGTGACTGGATCCAAGGCCAGCGTGTCCGTTGCGGTGGTGGCGTACATCACATCGTCAATGACGAGGAGGCCGGCCTGAAAGGAGCCGCCGTCCGCTACCTGTACGCGGCAGACCTCGATGAGCGCGCTCGCGTTGCTTGGATTGATTTGCGTCAGCGGCGAATAACGCTGGCCGTCGAGCGACTTGTTGTAGCTTGACCATTCAGCGCCGGCCGTGAATTCCGGGGGCGGATTTTCGGTATGGCGCTCGGCAGCGTACACGGGCATTGCCGCAAACAATATCGCGATCGAGAGAATGACCCGCGGTTGGTTGCAATACATCAATCGATCTCCTGAACCCAATTCTTCGGTGGCAGATGCTGCCGATATTAACCGCAAAGCGCCCACGCGCGGAAAAAATAGCCCGTACCGTCACGTCGAAATCGCGAACAACTTTTGCAACGCGCCCTTACCCCACGGAATGACTTGCACGGTCTGCAGCTAGTCCGTTAAAAGAGGGGTCGGAATACTCATTACGGTAGCTTTCCTTGGCAAGTTCATTAACTTTTTATCTTTGTTTATCTTTAAATTTTTAGGGGAGAGTTCGTATGGCGCCATCGCCAACAGTCGATCAAGCGACCTATTGGAACGACGAAGGCGGCCGCCGTTGGGTCGCTAATATCGAGCGGGTTGAACGCATGTTGCAACCCTTATCACAACGCTTGCTAGAGGCAGCGGCGGCGAGTCCCGGCGAGCGGGTCATTGATGTGGGCTGCGGTGGCGGTGTCACCAGTGCGGCGCTCGCGCAAGCGGTCGGCGCGCAAGGCGCCGTGTTAGGACTCGATGTCTCGGCGGTCATTCTCGACGTCGCAAGGCAGCGTTACGGCAATGTCGCCAACCTCAAATTCGTGCTGGGCGACGCCGCAAACATGCCGCTGTCCAGCAAGGCTTACGACCTGATCGCCTCGCGCTTCGGGGTGATGTTTTTCCCTGATCCCACGGCGGCCTTCCACCATCTACGCGCCGCCCTGGCGCCGCGCGGCCGCCTGGTGTTTATCTGCTGGCGCGCGCTCGAGCAAAATCCGTGGATGGCGATCCCCACCCAGGCGGCCTTCGAAGTCTTGCCGCGACCCGAGCCCCCTGCCCCACACGCGCCGGGTCCATTTGCTTTCGCTGACGCCGAACGGCTGCGCGGACTGCTCGAATCGGCAGGTTTTAGCGCCATCGAAATAACCGCCGTCGACGAGTCCGTAGCGCTCGGGAGTTTGGACGAAGCCGTGCAGCAGATGATTCGGATGGGTCCTGCGGCCGCCGCGTTCACCGCCGCCGACAAGGCCACGCAAAATGAGGTTGTTGCGGCGGTTGAGCGCGGATTAGCGCCCTTCGTTAGCGCAGGCCGCATTCGCCTGCAGAGCGCGACTTGGCTCGTACAGGCGCTAACCGCATAAGGCGTTCCGCGGCATCAATTTGCGTGGGAGCCGCTTTAGCGGCGAATCTTTCGAGCCTCTCCCTTCGCGGCTAAAGCCGCTCCCACACCGCCGCTTCGTAGCCGCTTCAGCGGCGAATCTTTCGCGCGTCTCCCCTCGCGGCTAAAGCCGCGCCCACACTGCCGCTTCGTGGGAGCCGCTTCAGCGGCGAATCTTTATTGCGCTCCAGGCCCGACGGAAGGGCTACTAACCAGCATAACGCGCTGAATTATTGAAACTCATTGCCTGATGCCCCCTTAGCCTAATCTGCGCTGAGACCGAGGTGCTGCAAAATACGCCGGCTCTGCTTGCGCATTTTCGTGACATGCGCAAACGAGGCGGTGGTGCGCAAGAAATCGCGCAACGGTTGCACCGGATACCCCCCGTAGGCACCAGGACCCTTTAGATCGTTGGTAATGACGGTAACGCCAGCCAACTGAATGTCATCGCCAATGTTGACATGATCGGTCACGGAGACACGGCCGCCCATGACGACATTGTTACCGATGGTTGACGAGCCCGCGATGATGAGACCGGCGGTAATCAAACAGTCCTTACCCACCGTGCAGTTGTGCGCGACGTGCACCTGATTGTCGAGCTTGGTGCCTTCGCCGATCCGGGTCTCCTTGAACGTCGCGCGATCGATGGCGCAGAGCGAACCGATTTCGACCCGGTCTTCGATCACGACGATCCCCATTTGCGGGATACGATGATGATGGCCTTGGTCGTCGTGCGCGAAGCCGTAACCTTCACCGCCGATCACGGTGTTGGGTTTGATCTCGCAATCAGCCCCAATGCGGCACTCTCGCCCAATAAAAACTAGCGGATTGAGGATGGTTCGCGCGCCGATGCGAGCGCCGCGTTCAATGACGCAGTGCGCGCCGATCCGCGCGCCGCGACCGATACTGACCTCATCCTCGATTACTGCATACGGTCCGACGACTACCTCGCTCGCGAGTTCGGCGGACTGAGCCACCACCGCCGTCGGATGAATTTGCGTTTCAGGGTTTGAAACGTCAACAAAATGCGTTTTCTGGATGCGGGCGACACATAGCATTACATTCGCCGATATCAGCACCGGGCAGGAAATCCGCGCGACCTGAGTGGCCAGCTTCTTTGAAACCAGGAGCGCGGTGGGTTTGAGCGCGAGAACTTTCGCGAGCGCTTGCTCATTATCGACAAACCGCAAAAACCCGAAGGCCGGATCGTCAAGCGATTTCATCCCTAGAACGACGACCGAAAGATCGCCGGCATCGCCAATCACCAAGGGACCCAATGTGTCTTTGATTCGCGCGAGCGTGACGGTCATTAAATTCACTCGAGTGGCGGGCGGGTGAGGATTTAACGTGAGTCTAGCCCATCTGGGGCAGTCTCGCGCGTGCGGCGGAGTAGAGGCCGCAGACGCCCTATTCTCCGCGCGGGTGAGGCGTCCAAGTGACGCATTCGTCTTATACTCATAACACCCGATCCAACGCCACGTACCAGGAGCCGCCATGAAAGCCGCGAACGCACCGCAGAAGAAAATGCTCGCCACCGTGAAGGTCCTCGACTTCACGCAATATTTGGCCGGCCCAGCGGCAACTCGTCTGCTCGGAGATTTCGGTGCGGAGATCACTAAGGTCGAGCGCACGCCGGAGGGCGATCTCGGGCGCAAGCTACATATCGTCGCGCCTGGTGTCAGCGCGTTGTTTCTTGCCGCGTGCGCCGGCAAGAAAAGCATCGCTTTGGATTTCACGCGCGAGAGCGCGCGCGCCGTGGTGCATGAACTGGTGCGCCAAACCGATGTGGTGGTCGAGAATTACAGCCCCGGGGTGATGGAAAAATATGGCTTCGATTACGAATCGCTGAAGAAAATTAATCCTACCCTCGTCATGTGTTCGATTTCGGGTTTCGGTCAGCAGGGCCCGTATGCGAAGTTCACCAGTTTCGACATCATCGCCCAGGCGCAAAGTGGCGTGATGGCAATGACTGGCGACCCCGACGGTCCGCCCCAATATGTCGGCAATTACTTCGGCGATCCTAATGCAGGGGTCCACGCCGCGCTCGCGATCTGCGCCGCGCTTTATCACCGCGCGCTGCAAGGCGAAGGACAGTACATCGATGTCTCGCAATTGGAAGCACTGGTTTATCTCGATTACATCAACTTCCCGCTGCAAATGATGACCAACGGTCGAATCTCACCGAAGCGCTTCGGTGGCGATTTTTTCTCAATCTGTCCTTATGGTGTGTATCGCTCGAAAGAAGGCTATCTGGTGTTCGCGGTCGCCGAGCATCAGTGGGGAGCCCTGGTCCGCGCCATGGGCAAACCAGAACTCGAGCATGATCCGCACTACGCCACGCAAACTGCACGGGTTTCACGGCGACCGGAAGTGCGTGCCCATATCGAAGCGTGGTTACAATCCTTCGACGACGATGCGACCCCACTTAAGCTCCTCGCTGAAGCGCGGGTTCCGTCTGGTCCGATCCTCGATATCGCGCAAGCGGCACAGCATCCACAGCTCAAGGCGCGTGGGCTATGGCAGGATATTCCGCATCCGGAACTCGGTAACACGCCGGTGGCGCGCACACCGTTTCATATGTCGTCGGTCGATTTGACGATTCCGTTCCGCGCGCCGTACTTGGGCGAACACAACGAAGAAATACTGCGCGATCGCCTGGGTTATATGCCCTCGCAAATCGCCGATCTTTATGCCGAGGGCGCGATCGTGCAGGAAGCGCAGGTCAAGACGCTACGCGGGGCCGGCAGGCTGTAACGACAACTCGCGCGCGGTTTAGATGATTCCCCCTCACCCCAGCCCTCTCCCGCGAGGGGAGAGGAAGTAAAACATCGACGTTGCATTTATTAACGCTTAACTAACACGGTCGTAGGATTCGAGTTTCGGTGCGGCCATCTCTTCGTAAAAACGCGATGGCATCCACGGCCAGCTGGCGGGGACGCCGTGCTTGTCGAGATACCAACTCTTGCAACCGGTGGCCCAGATCGACTTTTTCGCGGCCGTTCTGCGCGCGTCGTCGAAGCGCGCAGAAGCAGTCGCATTCACGCTGATTTCACGGCAGCGGCCGGCGCGTATTTCCGCCAAGAGTTGCAGAATATAGCCCACTTGGGATTCGGCGATTTGAATCAGCGAGAAGTTACCGACCGGTCCGTTCGGACCATTGAGCATGAAAAAATTCGGGAATTCAGGAATCGAGATCGACAGATAAGCAACCGGATGATCCGCCCACACCGCATCGAGATTAATGCCGTCGCGCCCCAGTACAGTGGTCGGTCGAATAAAGCTGTCGGCACGGAAGCCGGTCGCGACCACGAGTACATCGAGTTCGTGCAAACGGCCATCGGCAGTCCGCACGCCGCGCGGCTCAACCCGTTCGATTCCGTCGGTGATCAGGTTAGCGTGGGGATGCTGGATCGCCGTGTAGAAATCGGAAGAAAAAATTAGCCGCTTACAGCCGGCCCGATAGTTGGGACGCAATTTTTCACGCAATTGCGGATCGCGGACGTGGTTTTCGAGATTGGCGCGGCAGGCGTCCTCAATCTCTTTCATGCCGACAGAGTCGGCGTCGATCACGGAATTTGAAAAATGCTGGAAATCCGCATTGATCTTGCGCCGTATCGTTTCGACTTTTTCCGGGTCAGTGCGAAACCCGGCGATTTCATCCGCGCTGTATTCGACGTTTTGGATCGGCATGATCCACTGCGCGGTGCGTTGGAAAAGGTCGAAGCGTCCGACCTTGTCGACGAGTGCGGAAGTGATCTGAATAGCGGTCGAACCGGTGCCAATCACCCCGACCCGTTTGCCTTCAAGGTCGATGCTGTGATCCCAGCGCGCGCTATGGAAGCAAGCGCCGGCAAAAGTTTCCAGGCCGGCGATTTCTGCCACCCGCGGATGATGCAGTACCCCGGTGGCGGCGATGACGACATCGGCGATATCCGCCCGGCCGGTGGAAGTGCGTAGGTGCCAACACCCCTCGCGGAATTCGCACGATGGAATGGCTTCGTTGAAGCGAATCCGATCCAGCACCTGATATTTCTTCGCGACGCGTTCGAAGTAAGCATGGATCTCCGGACCAGGCGCGAAGGTGCGACTCCAACTGGGGTTCGGTTCGAACGAATAAGTGTACAGATGGGCTGGAACATCGCAGGCGATTCCCGGGTAGGTATTCTCCCGCCAGGTGCCGCCCACGCGATCCGATTTCTCGTAAATTACGTAGTTGTCATAGCCCGCCTCGTGCAATTTGATGGCGGTGAGAATGCCGGCCATACCGGCGCCAATGACGACGATTCGGGGATTATTTGCAGTCGTTTGGGCGTGCTTCATAGTCGATTCTCCCGAGCGCCTCCCGCGCGGTTTCGGAGGCATTCGTTCATTCCATCGCAACCGCTATAGCGCAACAATACTATGACCGCCTCCGATTCGATTCCCTCGGCGATCAATCCAAATGGCTTCCGTGCTTTGCTCGACAAACGCACGCTAGCGTTCTTCACCGATACACTACGCCTTTGCGGCCTCGCGGCACGCAGGGGACTGAAGCCGGCGAATGTGCAATATTGGCGGTGTGGCGCGGGCCGAAGTTCCCGCCTTCATCTGGCATCGCCCGGACCCATCGGGGGCGCGCGCGACGCTATTCATACGACGTAAGCGTGAAATCTGATCCATGTCCAATCGGTCGTTGATTGCATGTGCCGGACTTGTTCATTTCGTCGCCGCAATTTTCAGCGCCGGCTATTTTCACTCCGATGAACATTTCCAGATCTTGGAACTCGCGGGCCTCAAACTAGGCTTCAATAGCCCACACGATCTCGCATGGGAATTTACCAATAAGATGCGGCCGGCTATCCAGCCGGCGTTGGCTTATCTGGTGGTTAAAGTCATGGGTCTGCTCGGCCTCGACAATCCGTTTCGAGCAGCGATTGTATTGAGGCTGCTGTCAGGCGCGCTGGGAATGGCAAGTTCTTTGATGCTCTACCAGGTGTTTCGACGACAGATTCGATCGGCTCGGTTGTGTCACTGGTTTCTAGTCCTATCGCTGCTGACCTGGTTCATGGTCTATGTTCATATCCGCTATTCGGCCGAATCGTGGTGTGGATCGCTGTTTTTTACCGGCCTCGGTCTTTATCTATATGCGGTGGAACACACGAAGGTGCGCGCTTGGCAGCTTCTCCTGGCGGGTCTGCTGCTCGGCCTGTCGTTTGCTTTTAAAGCGCAGGCGGGATTACTGATTGCAGGATTTGCGTTATGGCTTGTCGTGATTAAGCGCGCGCCGCTGCCGCAGCTCTCTGTGCTTGGCGTTGGTTTCGCGATTAGCATCGTTATCTGCTCGGGCCTTGATCGATGGTTTTACGGTAGCTGGATTTTATCGTCGTGGAACTATCTAAACGGCAATATCCTGGAAAATAATCTTGCGCGATTTTCGCAGGACCCCTGGTGGTATTACTTCAAAGCGGTGTTCACTTCCGCGATACCGCCGTGGAGCGTTGCTTTAATTATTGGCATCTCCTTTTTTTTGATCCGTTGTTGGTCAAGTCCCATCACCTTCGCATTGATCCCTTATTTGCTGGTGCATATGGCGATCGGACACAAGGAATTACGCTTTCTATTCCCGCTGGTGAATGCAATTCCAGTAATGCTCGTGCTGGCCGCTCACCACTTCAACGAAATCATGCCGCGCCAGAGCGGAACGGGAAATCGCATCGCGAACGCCTCACGCTGGTTCGCGCGTTCTTTTGTGGTGCTCAATTTCGTCTTGCTAGGTCTTGTTTGCTTCATACCGTCGCGATCGCAGATCCGTTTATTCGAGGTTATTTACGAACGCAATTATCGTAATCTTTATGTATTAAGCGACAACGATCCTTATTCCTTCTTTGAATTGCACAATAATTTTTATAAGCGACGGACGCTCAACGTGATGCGGCCAACACAGGTGACCAGTCCGCGGCTCGGTGACATGCGGACCGCGGGATCAGCAGTGCTCGCTCAGGGATCGTTCAAGAATGCCGAGGCTTGCGGGCCTCGCGATGGGTTTCGAAAAATTTATCAAAGCCTACCGAATTGGTTGCGCACTATAAAGGTAACCGGCTGGCAGAAGCGAACTAAGATTTACTGCCTTTATGAACCCGTAGGAACAGCATAAAGCTATCGTCGACGCCACGTAGGTCGCGATCTTGGTGACCTTGCCGACATAACGAGACTAGCCCACTAGCCACGCCGGTAACTGAATTCCGGCCGCGGTGTCATATGCTCCACAACGCCCGCCAACGCGACCAAAATCAGCCACCAGATCATGGACGACCAATATGAGCCGTAAAACGCCATATGCGTATTGAACGGGAAAGTCGCCGTGATCACAGCGAGTAGCCACGGAAAGAGCTCATTGCCTAGACGATGTGTGCGCACGAAACGCGCTGCGATGACACAGAACAGCACGAGGCCGACCAAGCCGATCACACCCGTTTCGGTTAGGACTTCGAGTACGAGTTGGTGCGGGTGCGTTTGACCATGCACATGAAACGGATCGTCCGCGGCGCTGTACTGGGTGTAGACGAAGCGATAGCCCCGCGGGCCAATACCGTTAACCCAATGGTCGCGGATGATATTCGTCGCGGTAGTCCACACAGTGAGACGCGAGGCCGTGGCGGTGTTGACGGTCGCGTAATCGCCACTGAATAGACCAAGCGTCACCTTGACCCGGTACTGAAGCGACGGATTTCCCGCGACCGTGAACGCCGTGGCGACGATGAGCACTGCGCCAATCGCCGCGAGCTGACGCTGCAAGATCTTGCGGTCGCCGGCTTGGCGTAATAGATAACCGGCATAGCCAACCATGCTCACGGCCAACATGATCCACGCGGCCCGCCGGCCACTGAGCGCAATGACCATGACCAACGGGACAATCAAACACCAGACCCAAGGCCAGCGCTTGCGATACGTATAGATCCCGTGGAAATACAGCGCCGAGAGCGCCGCCGTCACGTGCCCGAGCTTGATTTCAGGGTAAAACACGCCGGTGATGGTTTCAGGAATCCCGGGATACCCAAACAGATCATGACCTAAGAAGTATTGGATCAAGGCATCAATACACCAGAACGTGATGATCACGAACGCGCCAAGATTAAGTTTCGACCAGAACGCCGGACGCCGGCATTCGTGCAGCACAAAAACGCCCATCCCGAGATAACGCAGATACGGAATAGTCGTTTGAATGGCGCGCGTGCGATTGACTGCGTCCGGAAGCGCCAAGAGCATGGGGATCCAAAGACAGGCAAAGAGCGCGAGCAGGAGCCGGCCGCAGGGATCGTGGGTCACGCCGCGCGGCGCCACCCACAGCCGATAGAAGCCGAGCAAGGCCATGATGGCGGCCGGAATATTCCCATGCGCTTTGCTGCTGAACAACGCGAGCATGGATAGCATCAAGGCGAGCCCGAGATTGTCAGCAATCCATTGACGAACGGGACGCGGGCGCAATGAATCGTCGGTGGCGCGCAGCATTATCATGACGTAACCCGATCGCGATTTAGAGCGTTACGTCGAAACAGACGACGGCGGAAGGCGCTGCGCTTTTCCCTACCGCGAGGTACAGCACACTGCCACTGTTTAACCGCCATCCGCGAACTCGGGATATAGCGTCATGCCACCATCAACAAAAATAGTTTGACCAGTCACGTAGTCAGCGTCGTCAGACGCTAGCCAGACCGCGGCCTTGCCGATATCTTCCGGACTCCCGATGCGTCCATACGGAATGAGTTTCAACAGTGCCTGCAAGGCCTCGGGGGTGTCCCAGGCAGCACGGTTGATGGGTGTTTGAATCGCGCCCGGCCCGACTGAGTTAACTCTGATCCGATGTGGCGCGACTTCCTGCGCGAGGCTTTGCATGAAGAGCTTCACGCCACCTTTCGATGCTGCATAGTTCACGTGTCCGGCCCACGGAATGATCTCATGCACGGACGACATACAGATAATTTTTCCAGTCGCCTTGGACAGCGCGGGATCGGGTCCGCGACGCCGCATTTCGCGCACGGCGAGCTGACTGCACAAAAACATGCCGGTTAGATTGACGCCAATGACCCGGTTCCACTGCGCGAGCGTCATGTCCTCGAACAAGGCGTCTTGTTGCAACCCGGCATTGTTAACGAGAATGTCGATGGTGCCGCAGGCGGCAAACATCGCGCTGAACATCGCCGCCACCTCGACTTCATTCGAAACGTCGGCCTTGAGCGCGAGCGCCTTGCCTCCCGCGGCTTGAATCTCATCGACCACTTTTTCAGCTCCTGCGACACTCGACGCATAGTTGACCACGACCTCGGCGCCCGCCGCGGCCAACGCCACGGCCACACCAGCGCCGATGCCTGAACTCGCGCCAGTCACCAAGGCTTTCTGCCCCTGCAATGGTTGATAACTCATCATGGTTCCTCGTTAGTCTCCAGGGTCATCGACGAGCGAAGTTGTCGCGTGAACAACGGCCGGCTCACTCGCGCCATTCCGCGATCAACGACGCGACCAGACCCGTCCATCCGGTTTGATGCGAGGCGCCGAGACCGGCACCGGTGTCGCCGTGAAAGTATTCGAAAAACGTCAGATAGTCACGCCAGTGTGGATCGGTCTGAAATTTCGCGAGATGTCCATACACCGGGCGGTTCCCAGTGGCGTCACGCGCGAAAATGGCGATCAATCGATCCGCATAGGTCGCGGCGATTTCGCCGATGGTCCACTGGCGGCCGTCGCTGCCGGTCACCGTCATGTCGGAGCCGTAGGCTTTGGCGAGCTTGCGCAGCGACTCGATCATCAAGAAGGCCGTCGGGAACCAAATCGGCCCGCGCCAATTCGAATTACCGCCTTTGATTTTGCAGTCCGCTTCCCCCGGTTCGTACATGACCTGGTTATGGCCGAGGGTGAAGGGCTGCGCCAAATGGGTTTTCGACAGACTACGCAGACCATAGTCCGAGAGAAACTCCTCCGGATCGCAGAGCCGCGCGAGCATGCGCTCGAGCTGCGTTCGATCGACGATGGTCAGCGCCAACGTCTCGACCTGGCCCTCACGCTTAATCCGATTAACGCAGTGTTGAACCAGGTCCTGACGGTTCTCAAGAAACCAATTGAGGCTGGTGGTGAACTCCTTGTACTTCGAGATCCAATCGGTCTCCAGACGTTCTACTGCGTACAGCGGGATGAGCCCTACCAGCGAGCGTACGCGGAGCTTCTCGAAATTACCGTCCGGATAGCGCAATACATCGTAGAAAAACCCCTCGTCTTCGTCCCATAAATTGTAGTTACGCCCGCCCATCCGCTTCATCGCCGCGCCGACGTAGATGTAGTGTTGAAAGAATTTGGTGGCGAGACTTTCGTAAGTGGAATTGTCCTTCGCGAGTTCAAGCGCAATGCGCATCATGCTGAGACAGAACAGCCCCATCCACCCGGTGGCATCGGATTGTTCCAACACCGCGCCACCCGGCAAGCGCTCCGAGCGATCGAACAACGTAATGTTATCGAGACCGAGAAATCCGCCTTCAAAAATATTGTTCCCGCTGCTATCGACCTTGTTGATCCACCACGCAAAATTGATCAGTAATTTATGAAAGCATTTTTCGAGAAACGGGCGATCAGCGTGGCCGGCGCGGATACGATCCATGTTGTAGACGCGCCAGACGGCCCACGGATGCACCGGCGGATTGAGATCGGAGAACTCCCATTCGTAGGCCGGGATCTGTCCATTCGGATGCTGAAACTGCTCGAACAGCATGAACCACAGCTGCTCCTTGGCGAATTCAGCGTCGATCAGCGCGATGGCAATGGTGTGAAAGGCGAGATCCCACGCCGCGAACCAGGGGTACTCCCATTTATCGGGCATCGACAGTACGCGCATCGAGTTCAGATGCCGCCAATGCTTGTTGCGGATGTTCGCGCGCGACGCGGGCGGTGGCGCGGTGGGGTTATCGCCCTTCAACCAGCGATCAACGTCGAAAATATAATTTTGTTTCGACCACAGCATCCCGGCAAAAGCCTGGCGCTGAATACGTCGCTCGTCTTCGCTCGCGCCGGCCGGGTGAATCGATGCATAAAACTCGTCGGCCTCGCGTTTGCGCAGCGCGACGATTTTGTCGACCTCGGCTAAGGGCGCGCGGAGTTTTTCGGACGTGAGGCGCAAGCACACCACGGTCGAGGCACCGGCCGCGACTTCTCGCACATAATGCAAACACGACTTCGTCCCTTTAAGCGCCGGGTTCACGGCCGGCTCACCGTGGATCACATGGCGATGGAAGGCGTCTTTAACGTAGATGCGGCCGTTCTCCGCCGCGCCATAAAGTTTGGCGACATTGGTTTCGTTATCAGTGAAGAGCGGCGTGCCATCCGCTTCACCGGATAACCGGCGCGGCCCGAGCTGATAGCGGAAGGGCAGATTATCGAGCCCGTCGCTGGCGCGGTCATCGGCCAGCAAACACCGCGCTCCTTCGTTCTCCGCCAACGCGATTACCGGAGCGCGTCGCCGCTCCTCGCCCCACGACCAGGTATTGCGAAACCACAGCTGCGGCAGCAGATGCAGCGTCGCCTCGTCGGGTCCCCGGTTGCAGGCTTCGATGCGAATACACAGATCGTCCGGACCCGCCTTGGCGTATTCGACGAAGACGTCGAAGTAGCGATCCTCATCGAAAATTCCGGTATCCAACAACTCGAATTCCGCGCCGCGGCCGGCGCGCCGCTGGTTCTCGTCGATGAGTTCTTGATACGGATATTCACGCTGAGGATATTTGTACAGGTACTTCATGTAGCTATGGGTCGGCGTGCTGTCGAGATAGAAGTAATACTCTTTCAAGTCTTCCCCATGGTTCCCTTCCGCGGGGACCAGACCGAAGGCCCGCTCTTTAAGAATGGGATCGCGACCGTTCCACAGCGCCAACCCGAAACACAGCAGTTGGTAACGATCGCACACGCCGGCGAGCCCGTCCTCACCCCAGCGATAGGCGCGGCTGCGCGCCATGTCGTGCGTTAGATGACTCCACGCCGAGCCATCGCGGCTGTAGTCCTCGCGTACCGTGCCCCACGCGCGTTCGCTGACATAAGGTCCCCAGGTTTGCCATTCGCTCCGCCCCGCTTTGATTTCCGCTAGCCGGCGCTTTTCATCGGACGCCATCGCACATCTCCCCTTCGCTTAAGCCCTGCGTGAGTTCAAACAAATGACAACCCCACGGGGGTAAGTCCAGATACAGTCCATGCATGAGTAGCGCGTCGCGGTCGCGATCATAGATGGCGGCGCTTAAGCGGTCGCGAAAACGAATGATCGGCCCTTGAAACCTTGGCCACGGCAGCGGCGCAAAACATTGCGCTTGATGCGGCGAATAGTTAACGGCAACCAGGTACTTCGCGGTGTCGCCGTCGGTCCACGTGTGAATCAGATAATTCTCGACACTCGCGTTACCGTCCCACGCCGGACGCGGTTCACACCGGCGCCAGAGGCCTTCGCGGAGCGCACGAGTCCGCAGACAACGCAGCAGACGCGCGTAGAATTCCGCGAGTTCGGGATCCGTTTCTTCAGCCGGGCCACGCACCAGATGCGTGGGGAGGTGTTGGCGATAACCCTCCAACTGACCTTGGTGGAAGAAGCGTAACCCGGGCACGGTGTACGCGAGCGCCGCCGCCGCCTGCTGCATGGGACGGGGAAATACTTCGGCCGCTCGCGGCTCATCGTGATTTTCCAAGAACCGGACGAGTTTGTCCTGAAAGTCCATTCCGGCGCCGAGGTGCGCGCGGATTCCAGCCGGCGATGCGGCGCGTAACCGATCGTAAAGGCGTTTGTCGTAGGTGTAATCGAAGCCCTGTTGCTGCATCGCCCATTCGAGATCCCAATACACTTCAGCCATGAACATGAAATGCGGATGTGCCGCGCGCACCGACGCAATAGCGGTGGGCCAGAACGCTGCCATGGTGCGTCCCCAGGTGCGCAGAAACACTTCCGGCAGCACCAACATCGCCATATCGCAACGCACGCCATCGCAGCGTGCGGCAATGTGCAGCAGTTCAGCCTGCATCGCGCTTACGGTCGCGGGATTCGAATAGTCGAGTTGCAGGGTGTCTGGCCACCCCGTGAAATTGGGGTCGCGGCCATGGGCGAAAATAAACGCATCATCGCTCCCGATCAGCCGGCAAAAATTCTCCGGTGCGCGACTGAGATCGTCGCGACTGCCGTGGACGAAGCGCTCGGGATGATCAAGGACCCACGGATGATCGAGCGCGGTATGATTCGGCACGAAATCTAGCAATAAACGCAGGCCGCGCGCCTGCAGCCGTGCGCGCAATCGCGCTAAAGCTTCATCGCCGCCCAATTCGGCGCTAACCACATAACGCTGGATGGCAAAACAAGAACCGCCAATATCGGCGTCAGTGACAGCGGGCAATACACGTCGAAATTCAGCCTGCCATGCTGGATTAGTTCGCGAGATCTCACTGCTCGCGGCGCCCAACTGCCAAACCCCGAGCAACCACACCCAGTCGAAGCCGAGCGCGGCGAGCCGATCGAGTTCACCGTCGGCAATATCGTCGAGTGTGGCCTTACGTGCCAGGTCCTGCGCGCGCGTGGTTAGGTAAACTCGAGTATTGAGTTGATACAACGCTGGGTAGCGTATGGGCGTTGAAAAATTAGGCATCTGAATCGAATAGGCGCCGATTGTTTACTAGTGCATCAATTCTACCGCTCGTTCGTCCCGGCGGCCGAAAGGCGGAAATAATCTCTCCCCTGCTCCGCGCCGAATTGATCGTCGAAACCCTTTCTAGTGGAGAGCCCGACCGGTGAGTGATTGGTAGGTACCAATCAGTGCTGAGCATGGTCGTTGCATTCCAGCTCGCCGGGCACCCAAAGTCTACGCAGGAAGCATTTCCAGGACTTCAGCAATCACCTGCAGTTCTCCTTCATCCGCGTCCGTAGAGACGATCGGTTCGAAATCGGGGTTGATTGGTTTAAATGTAATCCGGGAATTACGCCAAGAAGCACCGCGCCTTCTCGCTCCCGTACCGCTTAACGGTATAGCGCTCTCCGCTCACCGGCTCGGTTCGGTCGATCCCGCTGCCGACCTCCGTGGGACCGTCTGGTCGCTTGGCGTCACCGTCCTTCAGTGAAATTGATCCCTCACTTAATCTTTCGCAAGGTTTCGGAAGGGGGTGCCGGCCCTTCGCGCTGCGTTTAGAATCACAGGCGGCGCCGGATGTCAGAATGCGATCCCAGGCGCCGCACCGCGTCAAGCACGTCTTGCGGCAAAGCAATTGTCTGGAGGAGTCGATAATGGCTGAGATTTTTCTGCAGAACGCCTGGTACTGCGCGGGCTGGGACTACGAGATCCACCAGGGTCGAAAGGCGATCGTCGCGCGCAAGATTGCCGGCGAGCGCGTCGTTTTGTATCGCAAGCCGGACGGCGGCGTGATTGCGTTCGAAGATCGCTGCCCGCACCGTCAGGCCGCGCTATCCCATGGCCGCAAGGAAGGCGATGGACTGCGCTGCATGTACCACGGCTTGAAGTTCAATAGCGCCGGCGTGTGCGAGGAGATTCCCGGCCAGACCACGATCCCCGCGGGCACCTGCGTGCGGGCATTTCCGGTCGTCGAGAAAGACAATTGGGTATGGGTCTGGATGGGCGACCCGGCCAAGGCTGATCCCGGGCTAATCTGCTTCGCGGTCGGGCCGGACGATCCCAATTGGAATATCCGCACCTCCCAGATGCACGTTGAGACCAATTACCGCCGCGAGATAGAAAACCTCGCGGA
The DNA here is from genome assembly GCA_016191285.1 of Gammaproteobacteria bacterium. Classification (GTDB taxonomy): domain Bacteria; phylum Pseudomonadota; class Gammaproteobacteria; genus CAIKBL01. Next base: position 97,536 of record JACPPA010000027.1, on the reverse strand, counting down.
TCTCAGTCATATCGCCTGGGTCCATCCACAGACCGTCGGCGGCGATCGCAAATACAGCGAGATGAAATCGCACTACGAGATTACGCCACGGGGTTTGAACACCCGGTGTTGGGTACGCTCGGTGGCGCCCACTGGCGCCGTTGCCCATCTTTTCCCGGAAGGCGCCAAGCTGGATATCTGCCTCGATATACAGCATACCGTGCCGTGCAACTGGATCATGCGTTTCCGCGCTTTCACCGCCGGCACGGCCACCGTTGGCGAATCCAGCGGCCAGATGGTGGTGGACACCTGGACCTGCCAGGCGGTGACTCCCTGCGATGATGATTCGGTGGACTACTACTACTCGTGGGGCGCCAGCAAGGAAACAGAGTTCCCCGGCTTGAGCGATCTGCTGGGGAGCACGCTGGACGAGGCTTTCGAAGAAGATCGAATCATGCTCGAAGCGCAGCATCAGCGGCGCAAGGAACGCCCCGATCTGAAACTGTTGAACATTGCGAACGATGCGGGGCCGGTCAAGATGCTGTGGGTGCTGGACAAGCTGCTCGAGGAAGAGCGGGCTACGGCGAGCTTGCCGATGAGTGCTCACGAGCGACAGGCATAACCTGCACCGAATCTCGGCTCGATATCGAAGAGGCGCTGCAATCGAAGGGGAGATCACTCCGTGTTGATCACGAAAGAAATACTACTGGAACAAGTCGCGGCGCAACTGCCCGGAATCGCCGCACGTGCGCAAGCCAGCGAAGCTCAGCGTCGGCCTCACGACGAGTCCATCGGCGCGCTCGTCGATGCTGGGATCATGCAAATGCTGGTGCCGAAGCGTTTCGGCGGGCACGAGCTGGGGCTGGACGCACTGGCTGGCGTCACGCGCGCGGTGAGCAGTGCCTGTCTGTCTACGGGCTGGGTCACAGCCTTTTATATCGGACACAATTGGATGCTGACCAAGTTTCCAGAACAGGTTCAGCGTGAAGTCTGGGCCGAACGCCCCTTTGGACTGATGCCCATCCAGCCATCCCCGAACGTCCGCATCAAGCCGGTGCGCGGCGGCTACGAGATCAGCGGACGCTCGAGCTTCAGCTCGGGAATCATGCATGCCGACTGGGTCATGATCGCGAAGGCCGGCGGTGCGGACGCACGTGCCTTCGTGGTCCCGATCAAGGACGTCAAGGTGGAAGATGTGTGGCATATGAGCGGCATGGCCGGCACCGGCAGCAACGATGTCATCACGGAAAATCTCTTCGTGCCCGAGCACCGCTCGGTCCCGGCTGAAGCGCTGTTCAACGGCACGGACTCGATCCACGACAATCCGCTGTATGCCATTCCGCTGCTACCCTTCATCTACTGTGAAGTCATGGGCGTCTACTGCGGCGGCCTCGAAGGGGCGACGGCAGCGTACCAGACCCTCATGCAGAACAAGGTCATGACCTGGGGAGGAGACGTGCTCGCCCAGAAGCAGGCCGTACACATCAATCTCGGCGAAGCGCATGCGCGCTCGCGCGCCGCCGGCATGCTGCTCGAGCGCCTGGTTACCGACACCGAAGTATGCATGCGGCAGCGGCAGTTCACTCTCGATACGCGGCTCGACTTGAAAATGCGCGCTGGATATATCGCCGACCTATGCCGCGAGGCGGTCAACGCGATGATGTCGCGCGCGGGGACGAGGAGCTTCAACCTCGGTACGCCGCTGCAGCGCTACTTCCGCGACCTCAACATGCTCGCCACCCACGCCTTCATCGAACGCGATGTCGCCTTCGAGCTCTATGGGCGGCATCGTCTCGGACTGACGCCAAATTATCCGCTGTTCTGAGGCATCTGCCGCTGTGCGTCACGTCGAGCGGTGCACGCCGGATGATAGAAAGCGCGGCTTTTCTGATCGATGAAGCGTTGCCGCGAGAACCGTTACGGCAAAACCGGCGATGCTTAGGCAGCCTGAAATTCGCACTCGGGTAACTTGTTGATTTTGGTGCCGACGCGCGGAGTCGAACCGCGGACCTACTGATTACGAATCAGTTGTAAGCGAACCGTAATCCCCAATCTTATGTTCGCTATCGTTTAGGGGCACAGTCTGCGCTTCCGGTACGAAATGGGAGCGCAGCACATGTCGAAACGTCAACCGTTATCACATTGGCACCAGCATTTAGCGGCGGCCGCGCGGAGTGGCGAGCCGTTAGCGCGTTACGCGGCGTCGCAGAGTCTTTCGGTGCAACGTTTATATGCGGCACGGCATGAGCTGAAGCGCCGGGGTGGTGCGGTGCCTGCGCCGGATAAAGTGGTAGTGTTTAGTGAGTCGTGTTTTGTGTTCAGCAACCGTCGTCGCGACAAAGTGAAGCTAGTGAGCTGGGAGCGGAATGGTTTTTGGTTGTGTTACAAGCGACTGGAGCGTGAGCGTTTTATCTGGCCGCGTACAGATGAGGCGGTGCTGATCTTGAGTGTGGAGCAGTTGCGTTGGTTGTTGTGCGGGGTTGATTTAGCGGCGTTGCGCGGTCATCAGGTGTTGCGCTATCGGCGCGCCAGTTGACGGTGTGATCGGTGCGATAAATTATGTATTAATGGCTTGCGCGGTGAAGTCCCTCCTGGACTTTTCAGAGTACGGAAAACAAAAAGTGCGATTTTTGTTTTCCTTCATTTTCAACGATCTGCGACCGTTGAAAATGGCGGCACTTCCCTGTGCCGCGGGAATCTCTGCCTTTTGCAGAGATTCCTTAGCGCAATCGGATTTATTCTTCAACGAAGCGGAAGCACGGGCGGCACTCAGCGTCGCGCCAGAGACTGAGGCCACGCGTGTGGAGGTGCCGTCGCACTCGCGCAAGCGTGGCGGGCGCAAACCCTTGGATGCGGGCTTGCCGCGGATGGTAGTGCGGCATGAGTTACCGGCGTCGGAACGCGTGTGTCCGCACGACGGCGCAGTGTTACGTGAGATGGGTGTGGAGACGGCCGAGCAGCCGGACATCGTGCCAGCGTTGATTCGGGTGATTCGGCATGAGCGGGTGAAGTACGCGTGTCCCTGTTGTGTGCAAGGGGTGCGGGTGGCACCCGGGCCGTTGCGGTTGCTGCCGAAGTCGCAATTGAGTGAGGCTGCGTTGGCGTGGGTGATTACCGCGAAGTACCAAGACGCGCTGCCGTTGTACCGGCAGGCGGCCATCTTGCGGCGCTTCGGCGGGGATATCGCGCGGCACACTTTGGCGCACAGTGTTATTCGCGCGGGTCAGGCGGTGACGCCGTTGATTAATCTGCTGCGTGACCGACTGTTCGACGCCGCCGTGCTGCATGGCGACGAGACCGAGCTGCAGGTGTTGAAGGAAGACGGTCGGGCCGCCACCTCGAAGTCTTATCTATGGTTACAGCTGACAGGCACGGGGCCGCCGGTCCGATTATTCACCTATGCGCCGTCGCGCAGTGCCAAGACCGCGCTTGATTTATATGCCGGTGCCAAGGGGGTGCTGGTGACCGACGGTTATGAAGTGTATGACGTGGTGGCGCGCACGGTACCGCTCAGTCACTTAGGCTGTTGGGCGCAGGCGCGACGACGGTTGGTTGAAGCGGAAGATTTAATCCCGGTGGCGGCGCGGGCGAAAGGTCTCGCGGCCAACGCGCGCCGCGCCTTGCGTCAACGTGACAGTGCGCCGTTACTGGCGCGAATCAAACACCGCGTGGAAGTCGAGCTACACGGCGTCGCACCCCAATCGTTGCTGGGCAAAGCGCTGCACTACCTGAATGAGCAATGGCCGAAGCTCGTGCGCTTTCTAGAGGACGGCGATTATCCGCTCGACAACAACGCCGCTGAGAATGCACTCCGACCGTTTGTGATTGGCCGCGAGAACTGGTTGTTTGCGGATACCGTGAAGGGTGCACAGGCATCCGCCAATCTGTACAGCTTAATCGAGACGGCGAAAGCGAACGGGCTTGAGCCGTATCGCTATCTCTGCCATGTCTTCAACGCACTCCCGGCGGCGGATACGGTGGAGAAAATCGAAGCACTGCTACCGTGGGCGGTGGCGCTCAGAGAAGACATGGCTGTCCCAGCGTCAGATCATATGCACACCGCTATCACACCGAAAAAATTGCGGTTGGTTGATCGCTTACTACCAGCCTACTTTAAAAGCTGATAAGACAGCGATGTTTCGGTGGCATTGATAATTCGGACCGTCACCCCGGCGACGCTGAATTCTTTGCTCTTATTTGGATCAACCGCAAACTCTGTCATATTGGGTGGCAAACGTTCTGTACTACCGCTCGGAGCACTATACGAAGTAACCGTGCCATAGAGATTGTCACCAACGCGCTGGGCACTGACCGTCGACCTAGAACTGCCGTATCGGCTCATCGTGGTTTCGGTGGATTCAGTCTCGACTTCGGTGATACGAAAAACGACGCGATCATCCGGAACTAAGCCTTGATACCATAGTTCGGTGTAGCCGTTATTGACTTTGCCACCGAAGATATCCGCCTTCCCGAAAGCATTCGGAAGATCTGATGTGCGCTGGATTCTCAAAACCTGGCCACCGATATGAGTCGATAAATTATGTCTCGTCTCGTTACTGAGGTGCTCGTAGGATTGAATCGTCGCGCCGCATCCAATAAGGGCAAATACGAGAGCGAGAGTGAGAAGGCGCATGGTTCTTCCGTAGGTTCATAAAATCAAAACTGCTAAGGGCTGATTGGAGATCAGTGCCGATGCTTGATTTCTTTTAATGCTCCTCATAGGCCGTGGCCGCGGCAAAAGGATACCCTTAGCGTTGCGGGGTGCGAAAGCGGCATCCACAATTGGTAATGATTGGTCAGCGGATCGGGGAGCTTCGCCTGCAAGCTGGCTACTCTCAGGAGGGTTTTGCCGCCAACGCGGGGTTAGATCGTGCGTATTACGGCGGCGTTGAGCGTGGTGAACGAAATATCGCAGCCCTGAATCTCATTACGATCGCCGGCGCCCTGGGCGCGGAAGTAGGCGACTTATTTCCGCCGCTCCGAGGTCTAAGGAAGCTCTGCAAAAGGCAGAGCTTCCCGCGGCACAGGGAAGCGCCGCCATTTTCGATGGGTGCAAACCATTGAAAATGAAGGGAAGCAAAAATCATACTTTTTGCTTCCCGTACTCTGAATAAGTCCAGGATGGACTTATTCAGAGGTTCCCTAAAATCCAAACGGTAGGTGGAGCTGCCCGCCGTGGGTTCGAACGTACTGTTACATTGCGGTGCGTTTCCGGCAATGCTCTCCATTCGTCAGTTGCGAGGTGCGCCTCCATTAATCGCTTACCGTACCGTGGCCTAAGCATTATTCTCTCGGGCGGTCAAACTGGCGTTGATCGAGCCGCACTGGATTGGGCGATTTCTAGTGGGATCGAACATGGAGGATGGTGCCCGAAAGGCCGACGCGCCGAAGACGGCGTTATTCACGCTCGATATCGATTACGGGAAACCCATTCCGCAAAGTACGCGCAACGCACAAAATGGAACGTCAGAGATTCCGACGGGACGCTGATTCTAAACGTCGGAGTCGTTGAGGGTGGCACGCTGTCGACTATCCAGTTCGCTGAACAAGCCGATAAACCATATCGCCTAGTCGATTGCGACTCTGATTCTGACGTGGCACTCGTCACGCTTTGGTTGTCAGAGGAACGCATAGCGACACTTAACATCGCCGGCCCTCGCGAGGAGCAGCGTCCAGGGAGCTACGCGTTGACTCGTGTGTTTTTGGATCGCGTGTTGGCGACGTTATAGTCGTCGGGAATGCAGGTCAACAACAGCCGTGCGCGAACCAACACCGCAGGTTCATTGAGTTATCAGAATATTCCAAACCGTAGCGCCCATCAATCCCACTTCAAAACGCTGTAGTCCTTCGCGTAGGGCATACCGAGGACAAATTCCCGAATTTTGCGCGAAGGATCGTGTACCGCCACGCAATGCCCCAGCCGCGTATGCGCTTCGAACAGCACCTTGTTTTCGACCAAGAACACTTCGCGCTCGCAATCGATGCAGTAGCGCTTGTCGTCCTTATCGGTCGGTTCAAGACCTTCCCAGTATCGGAGGCACTTGAACGCGAACTCGCAGTTTTCGATGTTGAAGGCCTTCTCGGTATCGCTCATTCTCATCCCAGTTGCAAAAGTCTACGACGGCGGCGATCCATTGGGTTATGTGATCAGTCTCAACCTCCATCGCCGACATTTGAACGAAAGTCAGCGGGCGATGGTGGCGGCGGAGTTAGCGGATATGCCGCCGCATCGACCAACTGTAAAGGGTGCAAATTTGCACGCTAACCAGCATGCCTCACTTGAGGCACCCTCTCCCAACAGTCTTGCGCCGTTATCGCCTTAGGCCTCCAACCGAAAACCTTGCCGAAATTTAAAACTGCTTCGCCAATCCAGCTTGTACGAGCACCGCGTTCGCCGTGTGTCGCGACTTGATATCGCTATCGACAGGAAAGTAGCGATCAGTCATCGGGCTATACCAAATTTCGTGGTCGCCCTTCCCCTGGCGATGAAATCGGCACCCTGCAGCACGAAGCGCTTGTTTTAGTTCTCGGGTATAGCCGGCCAAAGCGGCTACGCGATATGGACCGTACGTTGTTCTTCGTAATGGAGGTGCAACGGCAGATCAGCGCCGTGCGGCTGCGCCATCCCATTTAATTCCAAGAGTTCGGGAATTAGAGCTAAAACTTTTTGGCGCAGGAGTTCGACTGTAGGGCCTTCGACGACCAGCCCTGGCACATCGTCGCTCGTCGCGACCCAGACTTTCGCTTCGTCGTCCCACACCGCCATGACCGTGATCTTCATACCTCGTCCTTACGCATCGTTGCAGATTGCTAGCGGCCTAAAGCGCTGCTGGTTTTAAGATTGCCGCCCGGCTGCCTAAATCGTTACTGCCACCGTTACTGACACCAAATCGAAACCTCGTGAGCGAAGACTAAGTCGAGGATTATTCGTAACTAGCTGATATCGTTGGTGCCGACGCGCGGAGTCGAACCGCGGACCTACTGATTACGAATCAGTTGCTCTACCAACTGAGCTACGTCGGCTTTATAGGCCGCGGATAATACCCGAAGCACTAGCCCGGACCTACTGCAATTTCTGGTTCCGAACTCGCATGACGATATCGACGCCGGTGGCCGCTGTGCCACCCGGGGGGGACGGCAGGCGCGCTATCACTACATCGTCGATGGCGACATCGGTGAGGGTGCCGTCGTCAACATTATAAAAATGATAATGGGGCGCGGTGTTCGAGTCGTAGAAGACTCGCGTGGAATCGACGATGACCTCGCGGACCAGACCGCGTTCGACAAACAGCCCTAAGGTGTTATAGATCGTCGCTTTGGAGACGGCCAATCCGGCCGTGGATACTTTAGCCAGGACCTGCTCGGCCGACAGATGTTGAAGGTGCGCGAGCAGGATGGCGGCGATTTCGACCCGTTGCACCGTGGGCAGAATTCCGTGCCCATTTAACACAGTGGCCAACTGCTGTTTGGCGTCGGGCAAGGCGTCGAGTTCCTGCATGCGGGGCAGTATACGCAGGAACGTTGCGGAGTCCAGGTAACGAGACGGTGCTGACCGGAACATCGCATTGTGTGACCGCGGTCACGCCTAAAGCCTTCGCGAAGAAAGACTAACGACCGCTGGTTGGTCGATTCCTACCGTTCAACTGAATGGCGGGTGCGCGGGCGCGATCCACGGACGATACTCATTGGCATGCGATACACACGTGGTTTTACCCTTATCGAATTGATGACCGTGGTCGCGGTCCTCGGGGTGGCGATCGGCGTTGGCGTACCGGCACTGAATCAATTCATTCTCGATAACCGTCTCACCTCGCAGTTGAACATGCTGTCCAGTTCATTGGCGCTTGCGCGCAATGAGGCGATTAAGCAAAACGCGCCAGTGGTGGTCTGCGTGACGAACAGCGTTTCGACTCTCAGCACCACCTGCGATACTTCCGGCATCGATTGGAACAGTGGCTGGCAGGTTTTTGTCGATCGCAATAACAACGGCGTCTACGATGCGCCGTCCGGTACGGCGGATGGCTGTGCCGCTGGTGCAACGGCGGACTGCATCGTGGCTGCTCAGGCGGGTTTGACCGGCGTCAACACCCTGCGCGGCGCTCCCGATGTCGTGCGGCGAATTGCCTATAACGGAAGTGGCGCGGCGCTGTGTAACGGCAGCGCCTGCTCCAGCACCAATTCCTATTTCGTCCTCTGCGATCAGCGCGGCGCGACCAAAGCCAAAGCCCTTGCGGTGAGCCGCACCGGCCGCGCGTCCGTCATCACCAAAAAACCGAATGGCAGCGCCTTAGTATGCACGCCGTAATGCAAAATCAACGTGGCCGCCGGCGCGAGTGCGGATTCACGCTACTCGAAATTCTGATTGCCATCGTGATCTTTTCGATCGGGTTGCTGGGCATCGCGGGTCTGCAAGTCAAAGGCATGCGTTTCACCCAAGGCTCGCAATTGCGCGCGATCGCCACCGCGCAAGCGGAAAATATGGCGGACCGCATGCGCGCTAATGGCGCTGGCATGGACACTGGTCTCTATAACATTCGAGGCGCGATGCCGGTTACCAGCACCGCCGATTGTAGTAACGCCACCTGCACGCCGGCCCAACTCGCGACCTATGACCTCGTAACCTGGAACGTCGCCACCACGGACGCGACAAAACCCAAGGCGTCAAACGCCGATACCTTGCCAGGCGGCGCCGGCATGGTCTGCATCGATTCCACGCCCGATGACGGTAACCCCGCGGCCTGGGCCTGCGACTACCTGGGCAGTGTTTACGCAATTAAAATCGCGTGGACCGAACGTGCAGTCGATAGGAGAGACCGAGTCGCTAACCCTGATGTTACCGGCGATACCGGCATGAAGCTTCTCGTGATGCGAGTAATTCCGTATGCAAATGTTCCTTAAGGAGGCCTCCGTGCGACGCATGCTGCTCAACCAGCGCGGCATCACGCTCATCGAAATGATGGTCGCGATTACGGTTGGCTTGATCCTGCTTGCGGGAATCGTCGAGCTGTTCGTCACCAACAAGCAGGCCTATCGAATTCAAGAGGGCACGAACGTTTTAAATGAAAACGCGCGGTACGCGCTCAATCAGATCGAATACAGCTTGCGCCTTGCGGATCACTGGGGCGGAGTAAAAGGTCCGGATCTGACGGTGGACCCCGGCATCGCGGCAATCCCCCTCAATTGCGCCGCGAGTCCAGTGTTGAGCGGGACTGGAATCACCGGCTTCGACGGAACGTCGGCAAACTCTCCCTTGAGTTGCATTCCGAATGCCGATTATCAAGCGAACACGGACATGATCGTCCTGCGCTACGCTTCGCCACCCCAATTCAGTCTCAGAAATATTCCCGCGGCTAGCATCGTGCCGCTAAGTAAACAGATCATGGTGCGTACCGCCATCGGCCGCCGCGGCATGATTTACCAAGCGGAAGACGCCGCGGCGCTGTTCGCCAACGGCGCGGGAAGCATTCAAGATCTGCGTGACCAAACCAACACCGAGGCGCCCGACTATATTTCAAACCAGCGCTTTAACTTTGAAGTGTATTTCATCCGTCAGTGCTCATCCCAAGATCGGGGAACCGCCAACGTATGCGATGGGCAGGACGATGCGATTCCGACGTTAACCCGCCTGGTGCTCGACACCGACGGCGCCACACTCGTGCAACAAGACATCATCGCTGGCGTTGAGCAAATGCAGGTCAGCTATGGCCTCGATACCAATGGCGATCTAACCGCCGATCAATACCAAAACGCAGCGACTATTACCGACGCGAATAATTGGGACAAAGTCGTCGATGTGCGCTTAAGTCTCATCCTGCGCAATCTAGAGCGCGACCAGACGATGCCGCCGGACACCAATACGTACCGTTTGTACGGCGGCGCGGCCGGCGCGGGTGAGACTTATACCGCCCCCGTTGCAGTCCAAAAATTCCGCCGCAAGCTTATCAATTCATCCATTCAAGTTCGCAATCTCATTCGTGGGTAGCGTCATGAGAAATATATCGAGTCGCGGTGCGTCGAGCGAACATGGTTTCGCGCTGATCGTCGCGTTGGTGTTATTGCTGGTCATGACCATGATTGCGGTGGTCGCGATGCGTTCCACCACGCTCGACTTAAAAATGACGACCAATACCACGCTTAACCGGCGCGCGTTCCAAAACTCGGACGGACCGCGCGTGGCGATAGGTCCGGCGCTTTCCTATCACGTGTTTTATCGCGGCTGGCCACAAAGTATTCCGGGAGGCGTGGTCCCCAATTCGACGAACTTCGTGATTCCGCCCGAAGTCACCGTTAAAGATGGAAGCAAGTTGTACTACATGGGCGATAACGGCGTCATTAAAGATTTACCAGCGCCGGATGGCGATGGTTTGACGCCGCGCGCCGAGGATATGCATTTCTTCGGCAATGCCAACCAAGGCGGGCGCAATGACATGGTGTCGAGCATCTGGGTCACGCGCACTGGCGCCGCGTTGGCTGGCGGCTCCGGCGCCGCGCAGGGTTCCGGCTATATCGGCACGGGGGTTGGTGCGGCAGGCGCCGACGCCCATGTGTTCTTGGATTTACGGTCAACGGGCAGCGCGGCGGGTAATGCGCAGGTCCGCACTGGCGCGGATTTTCGCGTACTCATCAAAAATTAAGCCCGCATGGTCATGGAGTATTAAACGATGAATGCGCTAAAGACCCTTCGTAGTTTCGTTTCCGGAATTGCGCTCAGTATAGGCTTCCTGCCAGCGCTTTGGTCGGGGGTGGCAGAAGCCAATTTGTCGGGCCGGCTCATGTCCGATTTCACGTCGCTGCCGATTGCCACCGTGCAAACCGCCACACCGATCGTCATGCTGTCGATGTCGCTCGATCACCAGTACTGGCTTAAGGCCTATAACGATTACACGGACCTCAATCGCGACGGCGTGATCGAGACCACGTATACCGACACCTTCGAATACTACGGTTACTTTCACTCACACCGTTGCTATAACCTCGATGCGACTAAGACCTTTCACGCCGTCGCGGTTACCGCGGGCGTCAACAAACATTATTGCGCCGGCGCCTGGAGCGGTAATTTTCTAAACTGGGCGACGATGACGCGCATGGACATCGTGCGCAAGATTCTCTATGGCGGATACCGCTCGACAGATACCGCAACCAGCACGGTATTGGAACGGGCGCACCTGCCGGGCGACGCGCATAGTTTCGCCAAATACTACGACGGCGCCGACATCGCGAGCCTCACGCCCTACGCGGACGTGCCTTCCGATAGGGCAAACGGTGGCAACGCTAACGGCATCGACGACCTCGATGAAGGGATCACCATTTGCAATATTTCGTACAAACGCACCGGGAGTTCACAGGGCACCACCACCGCGACTCCGACCGCAACGCCCGATCCGCCGCCGATGATGCGGGTGGTGCAAGGGAATTATCAATTATGGGGCGCCAGCGAACGCCGGCAATGCACCTGGCAAAGTGAATTTGCCGGAACTGTGCCCGGCGGCGTCGGTAACAACTCCAATAACCCGGCGCGATCGGGTATTTTTGCCGCGCAAGGCAATCCCCCGGTGTCGGTGCAACTGACCAGCCCCGTCGGCGATCGCGATCAAATTGTACGAGTCGCGGTCTGTGAATCGACATTTTTCGATGCGACCGATGATCTCGAAAACTGCTCGCCGTATGGGAACAACAAAAAGCCCGAGGGACTCTTGCAGCGTTACGGCGTGGACGGTCGCATTAACTTCGGCCTCATCACGGGAAGTTACGGAAAAAATATATCGGGCGGCGTATTGCGTAAAAAGATTGGCAGTTTGGTGGATCCGAGTTCACCCGAAATCAATGTCGCCGACGGCACGTTCAATAATGCGGTCACCACCGGGATCATTAAAACCCTTAACAACGTCCGCATCTGGGGGTATGGCTATAACAATGGAACCTATCTAAGCGGTGACTCGGGTGGCGATAATTGCACCTTCCAGTTGACGGATTTGCGAGTGACCACGCCCCCGGTCAACGGACCGGGAGAAGGCCGTTGTGCGAGCTGGGGAAATCCCATCTCGGAGATTTATCTTGAAACGCTGCGCTATCTCGCCATCGCGGGCAACTCGCGCTCACCCACCACCGCCTTCGACGCCGTCAACACCCCCAACGCGCAGAGCGGCGGCGCGCGCAAGGATCCGGACTACATCACGGAGCTTGGGGGTGACAGTTGGAATCCGAACCCGCTGACCTCGAGCAATTTTTGCGCGTCATTAAACACGATTGTTTTTAACGCCAGTGTGAATTCCTACGATGATGATCAAAATACCGCGGCTGATCTACCCGGCACCCCGGATTTCATCTCACTGACCGATAAGGTCGGCGACGGGGAAGCCATCACCGGTAATAAATATTTCGTCGGCAGCATCACTGGCGGTCCGAACCCTGGCGATCAAAACGGGATCTGCACCGCGAAATCCGTCACGGGCCTCGGTAAGGCGTTTGGTCTTTGCCCTGAAGGCCCGACGCAACATGGTTCGTATGCAATGGCTGGTGAAGCCTGGTGGGCGCACACCAACGATATCCGGCCTGACCTCCAGGGGACCCAAGCGGTGAATACCTTCGCAGTCTCGCTCGCCACGGCCACGCCGACGATTACCGTCCCCGTCAACGCGGTAACGGGCCAAGTGATTCGGATTTTGCCGGCTTATCGCTTAAGGAAGGGTGGTAATAACGCCAACGAAGCGCTTAATAATTCGGCCTTGGATGGCGCCGGTGCGCTGACCGATTTCAAAATCGTCCGTCCGCATACTGAAGTGGACCCGGGCAATAATGCCGAGCCGCAACCCGGCAGCAGAATTTTCAGCGGGAAGTTCTATATCAACTGGGAAGACAGCCAACAAGGCGGTGACTACGACCAGGACGAATGGGGCACCCTCGAATATCGGCTCGACACCACCGTCAGTCCGGCCAAATTGACCGTGACGACCACAGCCGTGGCGCAATCGACCATAAACGGACAACTGTTCGGGTTTGTAATTAGTGGCAGCACCCAGGACGGTTTTCACGCATACTCCGGCATTAAAGGCGGCAACTACTTCGCCGCCGCTCCGACCACAGATCCGTCCGGCGTGCCGGGATGCAATAACTGCCGCGCGATTTCCGAAGGCGGCGGCCAGACCGGCGCACAGTCGTACACCTTTACCGCAGGCGCGGATCCGTCCGCCAAACTCCTGGAATCCCCGCTCTTTTATGCGGCGAAATGGGGTGGCTTCGATACCTCCAAGGGCGATCTCACACCCAGCACGAATGCGCTGTGGGACACCCTCGATGGGAAGGGCCGCCCGGTGCCGGGCGGCGATGGGATCCCGGACAATTTCTTCTTCGTGACTAATCCGGGTGCGCTCGAGGCCGCGCTCACCACGATTTTTGACCGGATCATCGAACGGGTATCGTCCGGTACGGCAGCGGCCGTTGTCGCCAATGACCAACAAGGAACAGGCGCGGTGTTTCAAGCCGTTTACGACCCCTTCAAGAAAGATAAGAACGGCGAAGTAAAATGGATAGGCACCTTACACGCGCTGTGGATCGATCCCCGTGGCTTCATCCGTGAAGACAGCAGTATCGCCGGAATCAAAGGCAAGCTCGACGATTACACGATCGATCCGGTCGTCAGAATTTTCTTCGACACAACCCTGCGCCGTTCGCGAATCGAGCGCTTTTCGAGCAGTTCGCCAACCACCTTTACGCCCTCGGGTTCGCAGATTAAAGAGCTGAGCGATTTGCAGACCATTTGGAATGCGCGCGAGCAGCTGACGAACTTAAGCGAAGCCACGATCACCAGTCAGCGCGCGTTCGCCGATCCGGCCAACCTTGGGCGCCACATCCTTACTTGGGTTGACAGTAATCTCAATAACTTTGTCGATACCGGTGAGGTGATCGACTTTGTCGACACTAATTTCGCCGGCGCCAATTTCCGCTGGCTGGACGCGGATACGGCGAGTGCCGGGCAGGCGTTGGTGAAGTGGACGCGCGGCCTGGACACGGGTCTAACGCAATTCCGGCCGCGCCTGCTCGACTATACAGGCGGTGGCAATGAAAAGAATGTCAATGGCGATCCAGCCATCATGCGGCTCGGCGATATCATCAACTCCACGCCGGTACCCGTCGCCACCCCGGCGGAGGCCTTTGATCTCTTGGCGCAGGACAGGACTTACGGTGCATTTCGCGAACGTTATCGTAATCGCCGGCAGGTGGTGTACATCGGCGGCAACGACGGCATGATCCATGCGTTCAACGGCGGGTTTTTCGACGCCGCGACTGCGCAATTCAATCTACGCGCCCTACCAAGCGGAACCGAGGTTCAGCATCCCTTGGGTAGCGAAATTTGGGCGTATATACCGAAAAACCTGCTTCCACACCTACAATGGTCGGCGCGCAAGGACTACTCCCACGTCTACGGCGTGGACGCGACCGTGCGCGCGTTCGACGCCAAGGTCTTTACCCCGGATGCCGATCATCCCAATGGATGGGGTACGTTGCTCGTCGCTGGCATGCGCTTCGGCGGTGGCGCGGACAGTAACGGTATTATCATCGATACCGACGGCAATCCGGCGACCACCACTGACCGCGTGCTTACCAAATCCGCGTATGTGGTGATGGACGTAACGAATCCGGAAAAGGCGCCGACGGTGCTGGCGGAAATTTCGCCGCCCAACTTGCAGATGACCACCGTATTCCCGCAAGTCGCGACCTTCCAAACGCCGAACGGCAATACGGTTAATAAATGGTATCTCGTTTTTGGCTCTGGACCGACTGAACTTGCCGACGCGAGCTACAAATCGGGTACCGCTCCGAGTCAGAAATTCGCGCAGGTTTTTGCCTACGACTTAGCGGATTTGAGAAACCCCGCGACCGGGGGACTGGTGAAGACCTTCACGTTGACGACACCAGATGTTTTTATCGGCGACCCAGTCGTCTCGGACTACAACATCAACATGATGGCCGAAGCCATTTATTTCGGCACGGTCGGTAATCCGAGCGATACGGCAACTAACAAGGGCGGGCTCTTCAGGATCTCGCTTGGAGAGAAGAGCGATCCGACGAAATGGACCATGGGGACAATCTTGAGCGGTGTGAATTTGCCCTTCGTCTCGCAGCCCGCCATCGCGACCGATGAGCAATTCAATCGCTGGGTCATCGCAGGCTCCGGGCGGTTTCTCGCCAACGCGGATAAATCGACCAACACCACGCAAACCATGTTTGGCTTCATCGATCCAAACAAAGACATAGGGAGCGTTGCCAGTTTGGCGGAACCCACGGTCGTTGCGCGTGCTGGGAATGGGCTGATCGATGTGACGAAATACCGCGTCTTCAGCAACGGCGATGTATCGACCACCGGTGGCACCACGCCCGATGCGTCCTTCAAAGGCATCGTCAGTTCGATCACGGCCGCGGGTGGTTGGAAACGTGACTATGCGAATCAAGCGACGCCGGTGGACACACCAGCAGGCCGCAGTGTCAACCGTGCAACGGTCATCGACAGCGTGGTATTCGGCACCGAGTTCACGCCCAGTACCGACCTGTGCGGGGCCGAAGGAACTAGCAAGCTATTGGGTTTGTTTTTCAAAAGCGGCACGACCACACCGACCGGGATCTTTGGCCAGCAACCTTGCCCGGCGAATTCCTGTCCGACAGGTGTAACCGAATCTATTCCCAGCGTGGACTTGGGTGCCGGCTTGGCATCCACGCCGAGTATTCATATCGGGAAACAGGACGTCCCCGGCAAAGTCACCGCGGTGACGCAGTCTTCGACCGGCGCCATCAACACCACGAACGCGACGACGCTAGGGGGTATTAAGAACGGCGAAATATCCTGGCGCGAATATCGCGGGAACTAATAAAGATGTATCGATTCCCGAATACCGATCGTTTTGCGCTAAAAGCACGGAGCATTGAGCATGAGCGACAATCCAATTTCGATTAACGGAGTTCGACGATCACAGCGCCAGCGCGGTGTGACCTTGATCGAACTCATGGTCGTGGTCGTGATCGTCGGCATTCTCACCGCCATCGCGTATCCGAGCTATACGCAATATGTCTTGCGCGCTAAACGCTCCGAAGCCAAGGCCTTGCTGGCCGATGTGGCATCGCGCATGGAACGCTATTACTTCGATAACAACACCTACACCACCGATCTCACGCAGGTTGGGTATAACGTCGCCAACCCGCCGTCCGCGGAAGGTCATTACACCGCATCGTCAATCGCCGGCATTGATGGCGCGGGAACGATTGCAACGAGCTACACATTACGAGTGACCACGGTCGGCTATACCGATGCGCAGTGCGGTTATCTCGAACAAACCTCAAAGGGCGACCATCGATCAGAAAAAGGGACCACTGCGACATGCTGGAATTAACTGGCGTGCGCCGGTCAATGCCGCGCCTGATTCCAAGCGAACGCAAATCGAGATCGGCACGACCGGTGGCTGGTCTCCTGGCCTCCCTACTGATCGCGCTGCCCGCTCACGCTGAAATTTATAAATGGGTCGATAAAGACGGCAATACCACGTACTCCACCTCACCGCCTCCGGGCCAGCACGCCGACATCGTGAAACCTAAAGTCAGTAGGCCTGCCGACGCGACACCGCGAACGCCCAAAGCGACCGACGGCAAAAAGACCCCGCCCAAGCCGAAAGATTCAGCGCCGCTCCTCACCCCAGAAATGCAAAAAGAACTCCGCGCGGCCTGTGACAAGGCGCACACCGTGCTTAAGCAACTTTCGGTTTCGAACCGCGCACGCTATATAAATGACAAGAAGGAACTCGTGTACGCCACGGACGCCGAGCGTCAGGCGCGAATCAAAGAAGCGAACCAGAAGATCAAGGATTACTGCAAGTAATTCTGAGCGGCCCTTAACTTTTGTGGCTTGGGCTTTTGTGGGAGCCGCTTTAGCGGCGAATCTTCAACAATTGCCAAAGCCTAAAAAAGATTCGCGGATAAATCCGCTCCCACAATACTAACCCAGTGCCCGATGCTCCTCTTGTGGGAGCCGCTTTAGCGGCGAATCTTTTTTGATGACTGATGTGATCCGCTAGTTCGCCGCTAAAGCGGCTCCCACAAAAATCACACCCTAGGCGTGTTGATCCTCGGTCTCGGCCGCCCGCACCAATTCGCGCGGCAAACTGAACACCACTTGTTCCTTGATGCCGGGCACTTCGTTGACCGCTTGTCCACCCCATTCCCTAAGACGCGAAACCACTTGCTCAACCAGTACTTCCGGTGCGGATGCGCCCGCGGTAACGCCGACGCTGCGTTTGCCCGTTAACCAGTCACGCTGAATTTCTTCCGCGTTGTCGATGAGGTAGGCGGCGATCCCCTGCTTCTCGGCGATTTCTTTTAAGCGGGTGGAATTCGAACTGGTTTGCGAACCCACCACCAGGATGAGATCGCAGTTCGTCAGCAGCCGCTTTACTGCATCCTGCCGGTTTTGTGTCGCATAACAGATGTCTTCCTTTTTAGGTCCCACGATTTTGGGAAACCGCTGACGGAGTGCATCGATTACCACGGCAGTATCGTCCATCGATAACGTCGTTTGCGTGACGAACGCAAGAAAGGTTGGATCCTTGACTTCGAGTTTGCGCACGTCATCCACTGATTCCACGAGGTACATGCCGCCCCGCCCCTTCCTGGCGCGGTATTGTCCCAGTGTTCCTTCCACTTCCGGGTGGCCAGCGTGACCGATCAAAATGCATTCGCGACCTTCTTGTTGATAGCGCCCAACTTCCATATGCACCTTGGTCACCAGCGGACAGATCGCATCAAACACCCGAAGCTGGCGCCGTGCGGCTTCCGCACGCACGGCCTTGGCGACACCGTGAGCGCTGAAGATGACAGTGGCGTCATCCGGCACCTCATCGAGTTCGTCAACGAAAATTGCGCCCTTCTCACGCAGCCCATCGACCACGTATTTGTTGTGAACCACTTCGTGCCGCACATAGACCGGCGCGCCAAACAGTTCAAGCGCACGCTCAACGATGCCGATGGCGCGGTCGACACCAGCACAAAATCCACGTGGATTAGCGAGATGAATTTCCATGGAAATTAGCCTGTATTGCAGCGGGCATTTTGAAAGATGGCCCGCATTATACTCACCGATCGTTAGCCAAAGCACTGCTCGCACCAGGCCCCAGCAGGATTTCGTAGGCTAATAAGCATGCGCCTACCGTAATCGCGGAGTCAGCGAGGTTAAACGCCGGAAAGTACCAATGGTCGTAGTAAACCTGAATAAAATCGACGACGTAGCCGTGAACCACTCGATCGATCAGATTGCCGAGCGCACCGCCGAGGATCAAGCTTAAACCGCAGCGATAAAGGCGTGACATGGTCTGCGCACTATTGAGCACGGTTACAAGATAGGCACTGACCCCCAGCGCAAGCGCGGACAGCACCCAACGCTGCCAACCCGCGGCGGTGGCAAGTACGCTGAACGCCGCGCCCTGGTTGTGTAACAGCGTGAGGTTGAAGCTCGGAAATATCGCGCGCGGCTGGCCGTACGCCAAGGCCATTGCCGCCCAGCCCTTGGTTGCTTGGTCAGCCACTATCACCATGCCCGCGAGCCACCGCCAACTCGTCCGCCGATTAATGACTAACACGGTTGCGCTTTCAATATTTCACGCGCCTGCGCGCAATCCACCGCGATCTGCTCGGCCAACGCATCAAAATTGGTGAACGGAAGATCACCGCGGATTTTCGCGAGAAATTCGACTTGAAGATGCTGACCGTAGCAATCGGCGGAATAATCGAAGATATGCACTTCGAGCACGAATTTTTCGCCCCCAATAATGGGCCGCGTACCGACATACGCAATCGCCGCGAGCGGATGCGCGGCCAACCCAGCGACCCGCGCGGCGAAAATTCCATTTAATGGCGGTTTGCGTCGATTCAAATTCAAGTTCGCGGTGGGGAAGCCCATCCCGCGTCCGTTCTCATTGCCGTGTACGACACGGCCGACAATTCGATACGGGTGACCTAATAAATCCGGTACAGCGGAAAAATCACCGGCCTGCAACGCCGCGCGGAGCCGCGTGCTGCTGGTACGTTCGGCGTTCGACAGAAACGAACTGGCGCGTTCCAGCGAAAAGTCGAATTCGGCCGCGAAATTTTGCAACGTCGAATAATCGCCACCGCGGTCACAGCCAAACTTAAAATCGTCGCCAACAATCAAACCTTTAATGCCGAGTTTGTCGATTAGAAAGCCCTTGATGAACTCAGCCGCGGTTAAGTCCGCGAGCGCCGTATCGAATTTTAAAACAAGCAAGCGATCGATACCGCAGTCGGCGAGTAAATGGCATTTGTCGCGCAAACTCGACAAGCGGGCTGGCGCTGCGCTGCCGCCGAAATATTCGGCAGGTTGTGGTTCGAACACGATCACGGTGGCCGGTAGTCCGCGCGCGCGTGCTTGAGTTAGCAGTTTGCGTAAGACCGCTTGATGGCCGAGATGCACCCCATCGTAATTACCGATGGTCGCCACGCATCCGCGCATTGCGGAGCGGAAATTATAGGCGCCTCGAATAAGTCTCATCGACATTCATTGGATGGGTAGTGACGGGATACTTTGGCCTTCACGCACCGATTATATCTCCGCTCGAGGTTGCGCCACATCGCGCCTGCGAAGGCCGAACAATAAGCAACCAGCGCCATACACTAGGCACCCGCCGATAACGAGTGTCACGAGATGTGCAGCGCGGGCACCCGCGTGCCACGCCGTCCAAGTGGGCAATGGCGCCGCATTCACGTGCAAGATCGTGCCCATGATTGCCGCCGCCGCAAAGACCTGAACCATAAACCGTCCCCAGCCGGGGCGCGGATGATAGACGCCAAGGTGGCGTAGGGTCGCTAACAAAATCGCCGAATTGATAAAGGCCGCGATCGACGTGGCGAGAGCCAGCCCCGCATGTTGCAGCGGAAAGACCAACGCGACGTTCAGTACCGCATTAGCGATCAAGGCGATGACTCCGGCTTTCACCGGCGTTTTCGTGTCCTGGCGAGCGAAAAACGCCGGCGCCAAGACCTTTACGAAAATAAAACCACTCAAGCCTCCGGCATAGGTCACGAGACTTTTAGTCGCCATCATTACATCAAATTCGGTCATGGCTCCGTACTGAAAAAGCGTGCTTAAGATCGGCGCGGCTAATACCGCTAACCCGACCGCCGATGGCAGAGTAATCAGAAGGACTAGGCGGAGCGCCCAATCGAGTGTATCGGAAAATTGTCGCGGTCGATTTTTCGAATGAAGCTCGGCCAAGCTCGGAAGAATAACCGTACCGAGCGCGACGCCAAAAATACCTAACGGAAATTCCATCAAGCGATCGGAAAAATACAGCCAGGAAATACTGCCTTCGCGCAAAAACGAAGCGATCAACGTATCGATCAAAAAATTCAACTGCGCCACCGATACCCCAAATAACGCTGGCCCCATCAAAGTCAAAATGCGTTTGACACCGGGGTGACTCCAATCCCAACGCGGGTGCGGCAGTAAACCCGCCGATTTAACGGCTGCGATCTGCAATCCCAGTTGTAAGACACCACCGAACATCACACCAATTGCTAGCGCATAGACCGGTTGCGCAAGTCGTGGCGCGAGGACCACGGCGCTCAAAATTAGCGCGACATTAAGCAACGACGGCGTGACCGCCGGTACGCCAAAGCGACCGTAGGTGTTGAGTATCCCAGCGAGCAGTGCGGTCAGCGCAATAAAGAAGAGATAAGGAAAGGTCAGGCGGAGCAAGGTCACGCTGAGTTCAAAATTCGCGGCGTCGCGCACAAAGCCTGGCGCGAATATCGCAATGACGGCGGGGGCCGCGATAACGCCGAGCACGGTGACCCCAAATAAGATTGCGGCGAGGGCGCCGGATACCGCGTCGATCAAGGCCTTCACTTCGGCTGCCGGGCGCTCCGAGCGATAGCCTGCGAGAACCGGCACGAAGGCTTGTGAAAACGCCCCTTCGGCAAATAGGCGGCGGAATAGGTTGGGAATTTTAAAGGCCACGAAAAAGGCGTCGGTTGCATGGTTAGCGCCGAAAGCGGTGGCAATCACGGAATCCCGGATCAGACCGAGGACACGGGAAATTAGGGTCATTTGCCCCACCAATGCGGTGGAACGCAATAAATTGCGGCTCAGGCGTGGTTCCTCAATTGCGACGAATGCGGGGGCCACATTCGAGCGACGATTATAGAGGAACCCTGTGGTAAGTGGCGGCACGTTGGACAAGACTTGGGATTGACAATTTCCCCTAATCGATAGCATAGTCCGCAGCCCGTTTTACGCATCCTCGATGGAGTTCACTTTGGCTAATACCGCACAAGCACGCAAACGCGCTCGACAATCGGAACGCCGCCGTTTGCACAACGCCAGCCGCAAATCCTTGTTCAGATCGCGTCTTAAACTCGTTGTCAAAGCGATCGAAAGCGGTGATAAAGAAGCCGCGAAAGCGGCGTACAGCGCGGCGGTGCCGATCATCGACCGCATGGTTAAGACTGCGTTGGTCCACAAAAATAAAGCGGCCCGCCATAAATCGCGCTTAGATGCGCGCATTAAGGCGATGGCCTAAAACCCTTCGGGCAAAGCGCGCCACATCGCGGCGCGCTAAGTGATAACTAAGTTATCACGATGAATCAACTCTTGCTCCTGAACAAATCCAAGCGCGGCTTCGATTGCACTCGTCGCGACACCTTTGATTAAGCGGATATCGGCGGCGCGGTAATTCACTAGTCCGCGCGCTATTTCGTTGCCATCGGCATCGACACAGGCCACCAGCTCGCCGCGCACGAAATCGCCTCGTACCTCCGTCACCCCAACTGGCAACAGGCTACGTCCTTGTTCGCACAGAACCCGACATGCGCCGCGATCCAGGACGAGTTCGCCGCGCACGCGCAAGGTACTCGCGAGCCACTGTTTACGCGCTGTTTGTTTAGCGCCAGCTGCGACCAACAACGTCCCCATCACCGCGCCGCTCGCGATTTTCAGCAACACATCGGGTGCACGTCCATGCGCAATAATGGTGGAGGTCGCGGAGCGCGCCGCAAGGCGGGCCGCAGTAATTTTGGTGCGCATCCCACCGCGCCCCCATTCGCCGCCACTGCCGGCGATTTTGAGTAGATTCGGATCATCTGCCGCCGCTTCCTCGATTAATCGCGCAGCGGGATCAATCCGTGGGTCAGCGCTCATCAAGCCATCCTGGTCAGTTAAGATGATCATCAAATCCGCTTCGATCAAATTGCTGACCAGGCCGGCCAACGTGTCGTTATCGCCGAGCTTTATTTCATCGGTCGCGACGGTGTCGTTTTCATTGATAACCGGTACCACGCCCAGTTGTAGCAGCGTCCATAACGTGCTGCGCGCGTTAAGGTAGCGTTCGCGATTCGCGACATCGTCATGGGTAAGCAAGATCTGTGCAGCCGTATGCTGCTGGATCCGAAATGCTGAATCCCATACACGCACCAAGCCCATTTGTCCGACCGCCGCCGCCGCCTGCAGTTCGTGGAGTGAATGCGGACGCGCCTGCCAACCGAGACGCACCGCGCCTTCGGCCACGGCGCCAGAGGTGACGACGACGACATCAGTGCCTTGCGCCTTAACGCGCGCAATTTGCTTAGCCCAATCGTCGATCGCGGCGTGGTTGAGACCGGCACCGTGATTAGTCGCCAAAGCCGAGCCAATTTTGACGACCCAGCGCTTGGTCTGCCCGACCCGTGTACGATGTTCAGAAGTTGGCATAAGTCGCGTCCGCTGAGTTCTGTACTAAGGCGTGACATCCTGCAAAAGCTTATGGCTAAGCGCCCGGACCAGTTCCGCACAACCTTCGCCGGTGGCCCCCGATATCTGCAATACCGGACCGCGCCAACGCAGTTTCTTTACCAATTTCTCGAAACGGGCGCCACGCTCGCTGCTTTCGATGACATCGATCTTATTGAGCACCAACCAGCGTTCCTTCTTATGGAGGCCACGACTGTGCTTTTTTATTTCACGGGTGATGGTCGCGAAGTCCG
This sequence comes from Gammaproteobacteria bacterium, assembly GCA_016191285.1. Classification (GTDB taxonomy): domain Bacteria; phylum Pseudomonadota; class Gammaproteobacteria; genus CAIKBL01. The sequence continues at coordinate 74,544 of JACPPA010000027.1, read as the reverse complement.
CCACCGGATCCCGTTGTGGGTCGAGTTCAGATACATCGAGCATATGCAGGAGGATTTTAGTGCGTTCGACGTGGCGTAGAAACTGCAGCCCTAACCCTGCGCCTTCGGCCGCACCTTCGATGATTCCGGGAATATCGGCGACCACAAAACCGCGATCGGGAGCCACCACGACCACGCCGAGAACGGGGTTCAATGTCGTGAACGGATAGTCAGCGACTTTCGGGCGCGCGCCTGAGATGCGCCGAATTAACGTGGATTTGCCGGCGTTGGGCAGACCGAGCAATCCGACATCGGCCAGTAATTTCAGTTCTAGTTGCAAGCGCCGACTTTCGCCGGGAAAGCCTTTGGTAATTCGGCGCGGCGCACGGTTCGTGCTGCTTTTGAAATGCGCGTTGCCAAAGCCGTGGAAGCCGCCTTTGGCGACCAAAATCCGCGTCCCATCAAGCTCCATGTCGCCCAAATGTTCTCGTGTGTCGGCGTCGTGCACAACGGTACCGACCGGGACTCGGATCTCGAGATCGTCGCCGGATTTGCCGATGCGATCGCGGCCCATCCCCGGCTGACCGTTGGTCGCCTTGAAGCGGCGCTTAAATCGGAACTCGATCAGTGTATTGAGCTGACCGGCCGCGACCAGCGAGACGCTCCCGCCGTCGCCACCGTCGCCGCCATCCGGCCCTCCGAATTCAATAAATTTTTCGCGTCGAAAACTCACACAGCCGTCCCCACCCTTGCCGGCATGGACCGTAATCGACGCTTCATCAATAAACTTCATCGCGATCTCAATTGGTCGGCTGACAAACCGCTGAAAACAAAAAAACCCCGTAGAACGGGGTTTTTACGCGGTGATGCGTTGGAAAATTTACGCCGGCACAACGCTCACATACATTCGATTCTGGGCGCCCTTCGTTTCAAATCGCACCTTGCCGTCGGCCACTGCGAACAGCGTATGGTCGCGGCCACAGTCGACATTAGCGCCGGGATGACATTGGGTTCCGCGTTGACGCACGATGATGTTCCCAGATCTCACAACTTCGCCGCCAAAGCACTTGACACCCAACCGTTTGGCGTGTGAATCGCGACCATTACGGGTACTACCGCCAGCTTTCTTATGCGCCATTGCCGTTACCCTCTGACAATACTGACAATTTCAATTTCAGTGAAATTCTGGCGATGCCCCATCTGTTTGCGGTGATGTTTACGCCGTTTGAATTTCACGATTCGAATTTTGGTGCCGCGTCCGTTCTCAAGCACCGTGGCGAGAACCTTGGCGCCCGTCACATGAGGTGTGCCAACCACGGTTTCAGCCGCATCAGTCACAAGTAAAACTTGATCAAGCTCGATCGCGTCACCGGGGTTAACCGGCAGAGATTCGATGCGCAGTTTCTGACCTTCGGCCACTCGGTACTGCTTACCGCCAGTTTTAATGATTGCGTGCATTGAGGCTAAAAATCTCAGATTTTCCGTGCGTTAGGCGTGACGGGGCCGCGATTGTACGGGCCCGGTCCGCGATAAACAAGTGGACTTTCTCACTCCTCTAGAGTTGGTTTGCCGGTTTGATGGTATTTCTCAACCGCAATTGGCAAGATTGTGGTTCAGTCTCGCTCGCCAATAGAGGAATCCACCGTTGAGAGCCGCTGTTAAATCTCCTGAAATTGAGGCCTTGCGACAACTTATAGCCGGCGATATGGCGGAAGTCGATCGCTTGATCGGCAGCCGACTGTACTCCGAGGTTGAACTCATCAACCAGCTGAGCACCTACATTGTGGCCGGCGGCGGCAAGCGCCTGCGGCCCGCCCTGGCCCTCCTCGCGGCGCGCGCAACAGGCTATGCCGGCCGGCAACATGTCGAGATCGCGGTCATTGTCGAGCTCGTCCACACCGCTACGCTCCTCCACGACGATGTAGTAGATGCCTCGCGCATGCGTCGCGGTCGCGAAACCGCCAATTTGATCTGGGGCAATGAAGCCAGTGTGTTAGTCGGCGACTTCCTGTATTCCAGAGCCTTTCAAATGATGGTGGAACTCCAAAACCTACGCGTCCTAGAGATCTTGGCCGATGCCACCAACATCATCGCGGAAGGCGAGGTCATGCAGCTCATTAATTGCCATGATCCAGCAATTTCAGAACAGCGTTATCTCGACACGATTCGCTTCAAAACGGCAAAGTTATTCGAAGCGGCGGCGCAATTAGGCGTGGTGGTCGCGACCGGCGGCGTCCGGCTCGAAAGCGCATTGGCAGCTTACGGCCGCCACTTGGGGACTGCCTTTCAGCTGGTCGACGATGCCTTGGATTATCAAGCCGTCGAGGCCGAATTGGGCAAGAACCTCGGGGACGATCTCGCCGAAGGGAAACCCACGTTGCCGTTGCTCTATGCGATGTGGCATGGAACGCCGCCGCAGACGCAGATAATCGATGCCGCCATCCGCGGAGGCGGTCGCGATCACCTGGATGACATCACATCGGCAATTGAATCGACCGGTGCCATCACTTACACTTTGCGGCTCGCTAAGCAGGAGGCGGCTAAGGCGCACGCAGCGCTCGCACCGGTACAGCCTTCACCCTACTTAGATGCGCTGAAGGCGCTCGCGGAATTCGCCGCGAGTCGTAGCTTCTAGGTAGGATCGATCGGAATCTGTCGGGGTGTAGCTCAGTCTGGTAGAGCACTGCCTTCGGGAGGCAGGGGTCGCAGGTTCGAATCCTGTCACCCCGACCAATTTTTTTCCCGCGCTGTCTAGATCACGAGGCGGCTGCGTGTAGCGGTCTCGATCGATGTGCACTTGGAGGCTGTGGTGCTCGCAAGGTTTTCGACGCTTACCGATGACGAGTACCAAGCGCACATCCTGCAAGGGGTTTCGCGAACCTTCGCGTTAACCATTCCAGTCTTACCCGAAGGCCTCTATCGGGCCGTCGCAAACGCTTACTTGCTGTGTCGAATCGCAGACACGATCGAGGATGATGCGACATTGCCATTCGAACTCAAGCGGCACTATTCGGCGCTTTTTTTGCGCGCTGTACAGAGCAGCGCGGGCCCAGTTCACTTTGGCCAAGAGCTTGCGCCACAACTAGCCGCCCACAATTCCGCAGACGAACGCGATCTGATTGCCAACGCTGATCGAGTCTTGCGCATTACACACTCCTTGAATCCGACTCAACGCAATGCTCTTGAACGCTGCGTACGCGTGATGCTCGACGGCATGGTGTTTTATCAAGGGCAAGAAACGCTGGAGGGGGTCAGTGATCAACGCGCGCTCGATCGCTACTGCTATTACGTCGCTGGCGTAGTCGGCGAAATGCTAACCGAACTATTTTGTGACTACTGTCAAACTTTGCGCACCGCAGCCGACGAACTCATGCGTCTCGCGGTTTCGTTCGGTCAAGGTCTGCAGATGACCAATATTCTCAAGGATATTTGGGATGACCGCGCACGCGGTGCCTGCTGGTTACCGCGAGATGAGTTCGCGCATCATGGCCTTCGCCTAAGCGACTTGAACCCTGGCAATGGCGGCGTGGAGTTCGCCGCCGTCATCCAACAGCTAGTCGGGGTGACCCACGGTCATTTGCAAAATGCCTTGCGCTATACGTTGAAGATTCCGCCGGAGCAGGCTGGGATCCGAAAATTTTGCCTGTGGGCATTAGGGATGGCGGTACTGACTTTGCGCAAGATCAATACGAACCCACTATTCAGATCGAGCACAGAGGTCAAAATATCTCGTCGCCAAGTGCAACTAACGATCGCCGCCACCAGCCTTGCGGCCACGAATAACACGGCGTTACGCGCACTATTCTATGTCTCGTCGCGGGGCTTGCCGCGCCTCGATATTGTGGCGTGCGGACCGACCTATATTGAAGGACTTGAAGCTCAGCATTCCAGATCATGATCGCAAACGACGAGCACCGCGCACGCCTTCAGCGGATAGGCTTCGTGACCGCCATGCCCGCCGAGGCCGCGACACTCGGCCGGCGCGCGCGATCGGTTGCCGAATGGCCGCGAGTGGCGTGCGGTGGGATTGGATCAGCCGCCGCAACTGCCGCTGCGAATACATTAGTCGCGCAAGGTGCTGAGCTACTCGTGTCGTGGGGTGTCGCCGGTGGGCTTGAAGCTGAATTGCAGGCGGGTAATTTGATTCTGTATACCTCTGTGATCGATGCCGCGACCGAAACCGAGTATCGCTGCGATCCCCGCTGGATCGAGCAAACCATGACCCGCTTAAACCATCTAAATGTCCGCCAACGCATCGGACTCTCTGTTTCGGCGCCGGTCACGATGCCGCACGAAAAGGCAGGGTTAAACCGGCGTTACCGATGCGCGGCCGTAGATATGGAATCAGCGGCGATCGCCGCTGTCGCCCGCACCCATGGTCTGGGTTTCGCCGGACTCCGCGTGATTTCGGATCCGGCGACGACATCACTCACGGCCACGGCATTGGTGGCGCTCGGCCCTTCCAATCATTCGGCGTGGCGAGTGGTCGTGGCGAGTGGTCGGCGGCCGTGGGAGTTACTCGCGTTGCTACGTTTGGGGCTGCAATACGGTTCAGCATTAAAGCACCTCAAGCGTGCCGCCGCCGCGCTGCCATGCGAATATAGCCACCCCTCACTGACGAAATCCGCCTAGCCATGGCGCAAAGCTACAAACCTTGGGATGCACGGTTAGCCGCGATCGTCGTCGCTCCGCTCCGTGGTAGCGGTGTCACGCCCAACCATTTAACCACGTTACGTCTAATCGTGGGCGTTATTGGCGCGGCGCTATTTGCGCAGGGCGGCGCCGACGATATCGCGGCTTTGATCATCGTCGTTTCAAATTTCCTTGACCACACCGACGGCGAGCTGGCACGGCTTAGCGGCCAAGCAAGTAAATTCGGCCATAATTACGATTTGGCGGCAGACGGCCTGGTCACGGTTGGACTTTTTTTTTGCATCGGGATTGGTCTCGCCACGTCACTCGGCTCGGGCGCGTTATGGTTAGGTGCGCTGGCCGGAATTTCGGTCGCAGGGATTTTTCAACTACGTAACAACGTTGAGCGACAATACGGCAAGGCGGCGACGGCGCAACCGAAACTCGGCGGAGTTGAAGCGGAGGACATCCTTTACGGTTTGCCGTTGGTGACGCTGGCCAATGGCTTGGAGTGGTTCTTGATTGCCGCCGCGATTGGGGCGCCCATTGCTCTCGCGGCCAGTGCAGCGCAATACATCGCGCTCGAAAAACGCGTTTGACCCACTGTCTTGTCACGGGCGCCACTGGCTTCGTTGGGAGCGCAGTTGTGCGTCAATTATTGTCCAGGGGCGACGCGGTCCGCGTCATTGCGCGCCCCGGGAGCGATCGGCGCAACCTCAGCGGCTTGGCCATCGAATGCGTGGACGGCGACCTGCGTAACCCGGCCTCGCTACGTGACGCCTGCAGGGGCGTCGAGGCGGTGTTTCACGTCGCCGCCGACTACCGTTTGTGGACGCGCAATCCCAACGATTTGTACGCAAGCAATGTTGACGGCACCCGCAATTTGATGGAGGCAGCCCTCGCGGCGAGCGTCACGCGCGTGGTGTATACCAGCAGCGTCGCAACCTTGGGTCTGCATGACGACGGAAGCCCAAGCGATGAAAATGCGCCGGTACAGTTGTCGAATATGATTGGCCATTACAAGCGTTCGAAGTTTTTAGCGGAAGCGCTCGTGCACGAATTCGTGCAGACCCGCCAACTGCCAGCCATTATCGTCAATCCGTCGACTCCCATCGGACCCTACGACATCAAACCGACGCCGACCGGGCGCGTTATTCGCGATGCCGCGCGCAATAAAATACCGGCGTATGTTGATACGGGTCTCAATATTGTGCATGTCGACGATGTCGCCGCGGGTCACGTACTAGCGTTTGACCGCGGCAGCGTTGGCCGTCGCTATATTTTAGGCGGCGAGAACTTGAGTCTTAAGGAAATCCTCACCGCCATTGCCGAATGCTGCGGTCGAGCGCCGCCGCGCATTCGACTGCCACGCGCGCTGGTTTACCCCATTGCTTACCTCTCCGAAGCCTGGGCATGGGTAACGGATGGCGCGGAACCTCAGGTGACCGTCGACGGCCTGCGCATGTCGCGCAAACGCATGTTTTTCGATAGCTCGCGGGCCGAGTCGGAACTGGGCTATCACCATCGACCCGCGTCTAGCGCGATCTCCGATGCCGTCGCGTGGTTCTCGCGTGGTCAATCATGACGCCCCTCGCCAGCGTTACGCGCGACGACGAAGCAAGCTTGGCGAATCACCTCCGGCGGCTACCGCTCGAGCGCCTACGCGCTGAGTTCACGACCCAGGCGGAGTTTGTGGTGATCGATCAATGCGTGCCGAACGACGTTTTGAAACGCTTAATTACTCGCGCCCATGAACTCCGCCCGCAGCTCCATCGGAATTATATTCCGGGGCACAAAAAAGGCGGCAGTATCAGCGCATTTCACCTCGATCTGGCTGCGTTCGAGTTTAAAGCCCTCTATGCCTCCCCGCCGTTACTCAACACGCTCGAAACCCTGACGCAAAAACGGTTGCACGTATGCCCGAACAGCGATCCGCACGCCTACGCACTGTATTACTACACCGAGGAAGGAGATCACGTAGGCTATCACTACGATACGTCGTACTACCAAGGCGAACGTTATACGGTGTTGATCGGTCTTATCGATAAGTCGAGCTGCCGTTTGGAATGTCAGTTGTATAAAAACGATCCAATTCGAGAGACCGAAGTGTTGAGCCTCGATCTGCCGCCGGGGCGGCTCGTTTTGTTCAATGGCGATAAACTCTATCATCGCGTGACCGCGCTCGGTGCGGGCGAAGAACGCGTGGTGTTAACGCTCGAATATCTCACCAATACCTACATCAATCCAACGCGGCGGTTTGTCTCAAATATGAAGGATGCGATCGCCTATTTCGGATTTAAGCAAATCTTCGGCAGACGAGCCTCTTAATCCATGCAGGCAATTATCCTAGCGGCCGGAATCGGCAATCGACTCGGCGCGCTCGGCGCCCGACCCAAAGCCTTACTCGAGTTTGGCGGTGAGTCGCTAATTCATCGCCACCTACGCATCCTCGCGGCGCACGCCATCACCCAAATTACCCTGTGCGTCGGCTATCAAGGCGAAGAACTTATCGGCGCGGTAAATGCCTGCGGGATAAGCAACGTTAGCTCGGTGCGCAATGCCGACTATCGTCGCGGGAGTGTGGTGAGTTTGTGGACGGTGCGCGCTGCGCTCAACACTGGCGACGACGTGATCTTGATGGACGCCGACGTGCTGTATGACCCCGCGATCATGACGCGACTCATTCGCAGCGCGCATCGTAATTGTTTTTTATTGGATCGCGACTTTATACCGGGCGACGAGCCGGTTAAGTTGTGCCTACGAGCCGACAAGATCGTTGAATTTAGGAAACAGCTCGACCCAGGAATCGCCTATGATTACTGTGGTGAGTCTGTCGGCTTTTTTAAATTCGATCGCCTGGGGGCAGCGGCGTTAGCGGCACAATGCGAACGCTATGTCGCGCGCGACCTGCTTGATGCACCGTATGAAGAAGCGCTACGCGACCTGATCATGACCGGCGGCGTGCCACTCGGCGTCGAAGACATTAGCGGCTTGCCCTGGCTCGAAATCGACTTTCCGGAAGATATCGAGCGCGCTCGACACGAAATCCTACCGAGGCTACAAAATGGTCGCGTCTGACAGTAGTTCACCGAGAATCCGTAAAGCGACTCGCTTAAAAGCGCTGCTGCAATCGCCGAATCTAGAATTTATTTGCGAAGCACACAATGGCATTAGCGCGCGAATTGTGGAGGAAGCCGGGTTCTCTGGCATTTGGGCGAGCGGTCTCGCCATTTCGGCGCAATTTGGCGTGCGCGATAACAACGAGGCGAGCTGGACTCAGGTGGTCGACAACCTCGAATTCATGTCGGATGTCACCGCGGTACCCATTTTGCTCGATGGCGACACCGGCTACGGCAATTTCAACAATATGCGTCGCTTGGTGCGCAAACTTGAGCAGCGCGATATCGCGGGCGTTTGCATCGAAGACAAGATATTTCCCAAAACCAACAGCTTTATCGGTGGTGAACGGCAACCGCTCGCCGACATTAACGAATTCAGCGGCAAGATTTCAGCCGGCAAGGACATCCAAAACGATCCCGATTTTTCGATCATCGCCCGCGTCGAGGCCCTGATCGCAGGCTGGGATATCGGCGAGGCGCTACGCCGCGCCGAAGCCTATCGCCGCGCCGGCGCTGACGCGATTCTGATTCACAGCAAGCTATCGCGGCCCGATCAAATTCTTGAGTTTTCCAAAGAGTGGTCGAATCGTGCACCGCTGGTCATCGTCCCGACGAAATACTACAGCACCCCGGTGGAAGTCTTTCGCCGCGCCCAAATTAGTTTGGTGATCTGGGCCAATCACATGATTCGCAGCGCGGTCAGCGCGATGCAGCAGTCAGCCGCAAAGATTTTTGCTGATCAATCGCTGATCGAAATCGAAGATCGAATCGCGACGGTTGATGAGATATTTCGATTACAAGGCGCCGATGAACTCGAGGCCGCGGAAGAACGCTATTTTTCGAATACTCGGACTGAGAGTAAGGCGATTGTGCTCGCGGCATCGCGCGGCGACGGTTTCTCGACGCTGACCGATGATCGGCCAAAAGTCATGTTGCCGATCAGTGGTAAGCCGTTGCTGCGGCATCTCGTGGATAAATTCAAAAAGCGTGGCGTTGACGACATTACCGTCGTCGCCGGCTACAAGGCCGATAGTATCGACGTGAACGGTATTCGGCTGCTGATGAACCGTGAACATGAAACCACGGGCGAATTGGCCTCCTTGGTGTGCGCTCGGCATTGCTTCGCGGACGATATGATCGTGACCTATGGCGATCTATTGTTTCGCAGCTACATATTGCGCGATCTGATCGAAAACGATGCCGCGATTACCATCGTCGTGGACTCGAGTGTTAGCCGGGCGCCAAACGAAACCGGTGATTTCGCATTTTGCAGTGAATCCGATGACCGCGCGATGTGGGGACAGGCAGTCACGCTGAAGCAATTGACTAGAACCGCGGACCAGGCGGGAAATCGCGCCAATGGGCGTTGGATTGGCATGGTTCGAATTCAAAATGAAGGGCGTCGCTGGTTCGAGGACATCTTGAACGCGTTGCAATTACGCGCAGATTTCGCCCGATTGGGAATGCCGGATCTACTAAACAGCCTCGTGCTGAATGGCAAACCCGTGCACGTGTGGTACGTCCACGGTCATTGGTTGGACGTTAATTCGGTCAAAGATCTGGAACCCGCGCGTTCGTTCGCCGGCCTCACCGGCTAGCGTGTAGTTGCAGTGATAAAGGCCGCTGATTTCATTACGCGGGCCCGCGCGCACGGGTTTGAATTCTATGCCGGAGTGCCGTGCTCTTTTCTGACACCATTCATCAACCAGGTGATCGACTCCCCGACATTGACCTATATTTCATCGGCCAACGAAGGCGATGCGGTCGCGACCGTTGCTGGCGCATTTCTCGCTGGCACACGCGGTGTCGCCATGATGCAAAATTCTGGACTCGGCAACGCGATTAGCCCGCTCACGTCACTGGCGTATGTGTTTCGCATACCGATGTTGGTGATCTGCACGCATCGCGGCGCACCCGGGGTCGCTGACGAACCGCAACATGAACTGATGGGGCAAATCACCACCGAGCTATTCGATACGATGCGCATCCCATCGGAGGCTTTTCCGGACACTATCGAAAAAATCGAACCGGTGCTCACGCGAGCCACCGACTACATGGCGACGGAACGCCGGCCGTACGCATTAATCATGCAAAAAGGCGCGGTTGAATCGCGTCCGCTCGAAAATCGAAGCGTCGCGGCGCGCGACCGTTGTCATGTCATCGAGACGCTTGGTTCGCCGGCCACGGTCGCGCCATACCTGAGTCGTGCTACGGTCTTGGACGAGATCTGTGTCCAGGCGAAAGACGATTCGATCGTAATCGCGACTACCGGATTTACCGGCCGCGAACTCTATGCGACAGCGGATCGCCCAAACCACTTTTATATGGTGGGCTCGATGGGGTGCGCTTCAAGTCTTGGCTTAGGTCTCGCGCTGCGACGGTCGGATCTGCGCGTGATCGTCGTTGATGGCGACGGCGCGGCGTTGATGCGCATGGGTAATTTCGCGACTGTGGGCAGCTACGGGCCAACCAACCTTTATCACGTGCTGCTCGATAACGAAGCGCACGACTCAACCGGCGCACAGGCGACCGTGTCGGCGAATGTGGATTTCGCGGAGATCGCCAAAGCCTGTGGATATACGCGAGTCATTCGTGGGAACAATATCGAAGCACTGCGCCAAGTGTTAAAACCGTCGACGCGCGACGGACCCAATTTTCTGCATTTAAAGATCGCGACCGGGACGATCGACAATTTGCCGCGACCCGCGATCACACCGGTGCAAGTGTTGGATCGTTTGCGGCTCCATCTCGGCTCGAACTTGTGAAAACCATCTTGCTCAATCCTGGTCCCGTTACGCTTACCGATCGCGTTCGCGAGTCGATGCTGGGCCCCGACCTATGCCATCGCGAGCCAGAGTTCGCCGATCTCCAAGCGGAAATTCGCCGCGGCCTACTCGCGGTTTACCAGTTGCCGCCGGACGCCTGGGCGGCGGTATTGCTTACCGGCTCTGGCACGGCCGCGGTCGAAGCCATGCTGACTAGCTTCGTGCCACGCACCGGCAAAGTCCTGGTGCTTGAAAACGGTGTCTATGGCGAGCGTATCGCCGCGATCTGCGAGCGTCACACAATTCGTTACGAGCGACTTCGCCACGACTGGTTGGAGGAACTTGATCTCACGCGTATCCGAACAACCGTGCGGGGAGATCCGGCAATTTCCCATGTCGCCGTGGTCCATCATGAGACGACCACCGGCCGGCTCAACGATCTCGCGCCGCTGGCGAGTCTTTGCCGCGAGCACGGCGCGGAATTGCTGCTTGATGGAGTCAGCAGTTTTGGCGCGGAGGAAATTAATTTTGAGCAGTGGCCAATCGCGGCGGTGGCGGCTACCGCCAATAAATGCCTGCATGGCGTCCCTGGTACGTGTTTTGTCATTGTGCGACGCGACGCGCTGGCCGCGGCTCAATCACCCAAACGCACCGTCTATTTTGATCTGCAAACCTATGTCGAGCACCAGGATAAAAACGGCACGCCCTTCACGCAATCGGTGCAAACCTTTTATGCGCTGGCGGCTGCCTTGTGTGAACTCGCAGCGGAAGGCGGTTGGCACGCGCGACGCGATATTTACCGCGCGCGCATCATCCAAGTTCGGCATTTATTAATTCGTCTTGGCGTGCGTCCGCTACTGCGCGAGGGCGCGTCTTCGTGCGTCCTGCACGCATTCGAATTACCGCAAGGTTTAAGTTACGGAGAATTTCACGACGCGCTGAAAGCGCGCGGGTTTGTGATCTACGCCGGTCAAAGCACGCTCGCCGCTGGAATCTTTAGGATCTCGATGATGGGTGCCATCAGCCCCCAGGATGTGGGCCGGCTGTGCGCGGCGTTTGAGGAAATTATCGCGACGGCCGATTGAAACGATGGCTCAAATAACGAAACGGAAATCTCCCATTCGCGGCTAAAGCCGCTCCCACAAAAAGAATGCGTCGATTTATGAAAGTTCGTCGCTCGAGAGGCACCCTAGACTAGTCGAGCGCTCGGCGTATGGGAATCAAGCCGCAATAAACGCGGACGCAAGGTTTGCTCAATCTGAATCGCCGTTAGCCCAGCATCGACTAGCATTTCCTCGCGCGAACCGTGTTGGATTGCGCGATCTGGAAGCCCGATATGCAACAGTTCAACGGCCCGGCCATGCGCTGCCAATGTTTCAGCGATCGCGCCGCCAGCACCACCGGCGATCGCGTTTTCATCCAACGTCACCAGCAAATCGTGGCTGGCTGCGAGTTCGAGAATTAGCTCCTCATCAATAGGTTTGATAAATCGCATGTTCACAACCGTCGCATCAATCCGTTCACCAACCTCCTCGGCTGGCGCGACCATGCTGCCGAAGGCGAGCAACGCTAGCTTGCGACCGCGACGCCGGATTTGCGCTTTACCAAGGGGTAGCGCGGTCATCTGCTTTTCAACCGCGACGCCGGTGCCGGAACCGCGCGGATAGCGCACTGCCGCCGGCTGACCAAGCACAAAACCAGTAAATAACATTTGGCGGCATTCGTTTTCATCCGCGGGCGCCATTAACACGAGATCGGGCAGACAGCGCAGGAACGACACGTCGTAACTACCGTTGTGAGTTGGACCATCCGCGCCCACCAGCCCCGCGCGGTCGAGCGCGAAAAGCACGGGCAGCTTCTGCAACACCACGTCGTGAACGACCTGGTCGTAGGCGCGCTGTAGAAAAGTTGAATAGATGGCGACTACGGGTTTTAACCCATCGCACGCCATCCCGGCGGCCACCGCCACCGCATGCTGTTCTGCGATAGCGACATCTAAATAACGCGCGGGATATTCGCGCGCGTAGCGCACTAGCCCGGAGCCCTCGCGCATCGCTGGGGTAATCGCGACCAAACGTTCGTCGATGGCGGCCATATCGCATACCCATTCGCCGAACACATCGCTGTACGTCGGTTTGCTGACCTTGGTCGCGGATACAATCCCTAATTTTGGATCGAACGGCGAAACTCCATGATACTTAACTGGGTCAGCTTCGGCCGGGGCGTAGCCCTTGCCCTTCTTAGTGATGATGTGCAGAAATTGTGGCCCTTCGAGCTTACGCAGATTGCGTAAGGTCGATAGCAGCGTGGGCAGATGATGACCGTCAATCGGCCCAATGTAATTGAAGCCGAACTCTTCGAATAATGTGCCCGGCACAATCAGACCCTTGACATGTTCTTCGGCACGGCGTGCGAGTTCCCACACGCTCGGCATTTGCGACAGCACCTTTTTACTGCCCTCACGCACCGTAGTGTACAACTTGCCGGACAATATTTGCGCAAAGCGATTCGACAGCGCGCCGACATTTGGCGAGATCGACATGTTGTTGTCGTTCAAGATCACGAGCAGGTTGGCGCCGATATCGCCGGCATGGTTCAGGGCTTCGAAGGCCATGCCGGCCGTCAGTCCGCCGTCACCAATCACGGCTATGGCGCGCCGGTGACTCCCCGTCCGCTGGGCAGCAATGGCCATGCCGAGCGCCGCGCTGATGGACGTACTCGAATGCCCCACGCCGAAGGTGTCATAGGAGCTTTCATCGCGCTTCGGAAACGGCGCAAGCCCATTTAATTTACGGATCGAAGATATCCGATCGCGCCGGCCGGTGAGAATCTTGTGCGGATACGCTTGATGACCAACATCCCACACGATTCGATCTTCGGGGGTGTCGTAAAGGAAATGTAATGCCACGGTAAGTTCGATCGATCCGAGACCGGCGGCAAAATGACCGCCGCTTTTGCTCACCGATTCCAGTAAATAGGCCCGTAGTTCCTTAGCGACTTGCTCTAACGCTGATTCCGGGAGCTGGCGTAGATCATGCGGCGAATCGATCTTTTGCAGCAGTGGGTAATTGGTGAACTCGGTCATCTCGGAGCGTTCGCTAACCAGGCCTGCGGTAACATCGTGGGGGATCGATTATGGATAGGCGTTCCCAGCCTTGCAAGCCTGCATTGGTGTTCGCTGAACAGTTGATTAACGCCACGTGCGGGCGCCGACTTCATTGCTAGAGAAAGTGATCGCCACGCGTCCCACGCCCCGAAATTTTTGCGCCACGCGACGCTCAACTAAGCCTTCCGATTGCCGTTACAATACCGTAATATGCGCCGCTAACTGGCATGACAATCCCTTGAAATTTAAATGGTTTTAACAGCATCTAGGGGACCTAAATGGGCGTTCCATTAATTCAGCAATATCGCGTTGGTCGCTACGTTCTCACGCAGAAATTGAAGCGCGTTAAACGCTTTCCCTTAGTGCTCATGTTAGAGCCGTTGTTTCGCTGTAATCTCGCCTGCGCCGGCTGCGGCAAAATTGATTATCCCGACGATATCCTCGACAAGCGCTTGAGCTTTGAAGACTGCATGACCGCCATCGACGAATGCGGCGCGCCTATCGTCTCGATTGCCGGCGGCGAACCGCTGATTCACCGCGACATGCGACAGATCGTTCAGGGCTATATCGAGCGCAAGAAATTCGTCTACCTCTGCACCAATGCGCTGTTACTCGAGAAAAAAATGGACGAGTACACGCCGTCGCCCTATTTAACCTTCTCCATTCATCTCGATGGTAATCGCGATCGTCACGACGCTTCGGTATGTCGCGACGGGGTTTACGACAAGTGCGTCGAAGTGATTCAAATCGCGCTGGCCCGCGGCTTCCGCGTTACCGTCAATTGCACCCTGTTCCAAGGTGAAGCAGCCGACGAAGTCGCGCAGTTCATGGATGACATGATGAAACTCGGGGTTGAAGGCGTCACGATCTCGCCCGGCTACAGCTACGAGCGAGCCCCACGACAAGACGTCTTTTTGAAGCGTACTTCCAGCAAGCAATTGTTCCGCGACCTCTTCAAAACGGGCAAAGGCCGCGGCTGGCGCTTCAATCAGTCCACCTTGTATCTGGACTTTCTGGCTGGAAATCAAACCTACCACTGCACGCCGTGGGGGAACCCAACGCGTAACGTCTTTGGCTGGCAGAAGCCGTGCTATTTGTTGGTTGGCGAAGGCTATGCCACCAGTTTCAAGTCGCTCATCGAAGACACGGCATGGGAGAAATACGGGACCGGCGTTAATCCGAAATGTGCCGACTGTATGGTTCACTGCGGTTATGAAGCGACGGCCGTCAATGACACCGTTACCCATCCGCTAAAAGCACTCAAGGTATTGCTGCGTGGACCGCGCACCACCGGCGCCATGGCGCCCGAAGTGCCCTTCCACTACACGGACGAACCGGTGGCGAAGCCACGCTTAGTCGCGCGGACGGATAGCGCCGCCGGTAGCAGTAACGCCAAGCGCGTCGCTTGAATCCTCGCGGTTGGGCCGTGCCGGCGGCCCAACCCACGTCCATAAAGTTAAGCTCCGCCCGATGATCGCGTGGTCGAGCTTGGCCGCCGCGGCGCTGGTAATTTGGTTGGTGATCGCGCTCCTGCCGTGGCGCCCCTGGAGCACCGCTGAACATATCGAAGCGCTCCCCAGTGGACACATCGTATGCGATCTCAGCAGCGTTTCGGTGTTGATTCCCGCCCGCGATGAGGCCGATTCCATAGGCCGTACCTTACGCGGCGTCGCGGCCCAAGGCCAGGTGGCTAAAATCATCGTGGTCGACGATCAAAGCGACGATGGAACTGCCGCGGTGGCGTGTGCCGAAAATCTGGCAACCCTGGAAATTGTTTACGGCAGCGCGCCCGAGCCGGGTTGGAGTGGAAAACTCTGGGCGCTACACCAGGGACTTGGACTCGTCGAAAGCTCTTATACGCTTTTGCTCGATGCCGATATCGAACTTGCCCCGGGGATCCTGTCAGCACTCGTCCGGAAGCTAGAAGATGAAGAGCGAACGATGGTGTCGGTAATGGCAAAACTCTCGATGGTTTCAGCGTGGGAGTCATTGTTGATTCCGCCGTTTATTTATTTTTTCAAACTGCTGTATCCCTTCGCGTTGACGAATGCGTCCACCCGTTGGGTCGCGGCGGCGGCCGGTGGCTGTGTGTTAATTCGAACTGAAGCCTTGCACGCGATCGGCGGCTTCGCGGCGTTGCGTGGCGCGTTAATCGACGACTGTACCCTGGCGCGCAGGATCAAAGACGCGGGCGGCCGGTTGTGGCTCGGGCTGTCGACGGCTGTTCGCGCGATTCGGCCCTATCCCGACCTCTCCTCGATCTGGAACATGGTCGCGCGGACGGCGTTCACCCAGCTGCGCTATTCATCGCTGCTATTAATCCTTTGCAGTGGTTTAATGCTCCTGCTCTTCGCCGTGCCAGTGCTCGGCCTGTGTGTTCAAGACGCCTACGTCCGCGGCGCCGCGCTGGCCGCCTTGTGCTTGATGTTCACGACCTATTGGCCAACGGTGAAGTATTATCGGCGCCGCTGGTGGTGGATGGTGAGTTTGCCAATCGCGGCCTTCTTATACTTGGCGATGACCTGGACTTCCGCCGTTAGATTTTGGTTCGGAGAGCGTTCGCGCTGGAAGAACCGGGTCTACGACCGCAGAACATCAGCCGTGACGGGTAGCAATCATTAAAATTTTGAGGATCGCGGTCCATTCGCGGCATCCTTCACAAGGAGAAATCGATGCGCTTTAACCGTTACTTGATCGCCGGGTTGGCCGCACTCTGCCTAGGTTCCCCGGCCGCCCATGCGGCTGAATCATCGCCGCAAGCCACCGTCGAGAAATTGCATAGCGCGCTACTCGAAACCATGCGGGACGGAAAATCCTTGGGGTACAAAGGGCGCGCTTCGAAATTAGAGCCCGTTTTGCGCGACGCCTTTGATTTCGCCGGGATCGCACGGCTGGTCACTGGTCGCTATTGGGCGAAACTCGACAAGGCCAAGCAGCAAGCATTCATCGCGGTGTTCACTCAACTCAGTATCGCCACGTATGCCGACAATTTCAGCTCGTTTGGCAACGAACGATTTGAAACGCGCGGCGTGGAAGACAAAAAGAACGCGCAATTGGTCAAAACTGCCATCGTTAAGCCAGATGGTAAAGAAGACACCCTCGACTATGCCCTGGGCAAATCAGCCGATGGGTGGCGCATTATTAACGTAGTTGCTGACGGCGTCTCCGATCTTTCGCTAAAGCGCGCCGAGTACACCGCCGTTATAGGGAGTAACGGAATTGACACTCTTATTGCCAAACTCAATGCTAAGGTTGCATCATACGAGGCTGCAAATAAGTAACGAATTTAAGCGCCCGTGTGTCTTAAAGCACAAGACTATCTCGCTAAACCCATCGGAAACGGCACCATGCTAAATAAGAGAAATAGTACGTTCGTATTCGCGTTGACCTTGAGCTTACTCGGCGCAGGCTGTGCTTCTACGCCCAAGACTGCCGAGACGAGCGATGCCAATGATCCCTACGAGAGATTTAACCGCAAAGCCTATGGCTTTAACGACACGCTAGACCGGAATTTCTTCGAGCCCGTGGCCCGCGGCTACGCCAAAGTGACACCGGAGCCCGTGCGTGCTGGGGTGACTAAATTCTTTGACAACGTTAATTATATAAACGTCATCGCGAACGACTTGCTCCAGGGTAAGGGGGGACAGTTCGCGTCCGACACGGGTCGGTTTGTCGTCAACAGCACGGTTGGCGTCGGTGGCCTGTTTGACCCAGCGACGAAAATTGGCTTGGTGTCGCATGACGAAGACCTCGGCCAAACCTTCGGAACCTGGGGTATGGGTGAAGGTGCTTATCTGGTAGTGCCAGTGATCGGTCCAAATTCGTTCCGCGATCTACCCAATTTGGCATCGAGCATGGCGCTTAACCCGTTAACCTGGGTTAACAGCATCGTGACGATTCCGATTGGGGTTTTAAGTGCGGTGAATACCCGCGCGAACCTGCTCGAAGCCACCAGCATTCGTGACCAAGCCGCACTCGATCCCTATACCTTCGTGCGCGAAGCCTACCGTCAGCAACGTGAATATAAAATTTACGACGGGAATCCGCCAGGCGAAGGCTACGAGAATTACGACGAAGAAAAATCGGACGCAGCGGTGCTGAAGATTTACTAGCGTAAAGATTCGAAGCTCAAAGCAGCTCCCACAATACCGCCAGCGGTAACGCTGCTCGCCGTTAACTTACCTTAGCGATTCGAGCCGCGAGGATTTCCAGCCAATGCCGCACCGGTACGGTGGCATCTTTCGCGAGATGTAGCTGACAGCCGATGTTGGCGGTTGCAATCATCGCAGGTTTAGCCGCCCCCAGATTGTGGAGCTTCCGCGCGAGTAAGGGCTCCGCAATAGCCGGCTGCAGAATCGAATAAGCGCCCGCTGAACCGCAGCATAAATGTCCCTCCAGGCTAGGCGCGAGCGTGCATCCAACGGCTTCCAGCAGCGCTTCGATCGTGCCGTTGATGCGCAAACCGTGTTGCAAGCTACACGGCGATTGAAACGCGATGCGCAAGCTTGCGCCACTGCGGTTGGCGTAGTGTGCGCGCAAAGACTCGCACTCGATGACTTCGCTCGGATCTCGGGTCGCGGCGGCAATCACTTCCGCCCGTTCCGCGTAATTCGGTTCGTCACGCAATAAGTGACCGTAGTCCTTAATGATTTGCGTGCACCCGCTCGAGGCCGATAGGACGCCTTCAATTTGCCGCGATTTCAACAGCGGGTACCAGGCGTCGATATTGCGTCGAGCGCAGACCTTCGCTTCCTCGTTCGCCCCAAGATGAAGGGCGAGCGCGCCACAACATCCGGTCGCTTTGGCGGGTGCGATTATTCCAAGCTCCAAAGCGCTCAACACCACCTGCGCCGCATCGTTAATCTGGGGCGCCGCGACCTGCTGCACGCAACCGGCGAGCAGCGCGAAATTATGCGTCGCACGTACGCGCGGACGCACAACCAGGCGCGCGTGGCGCTCTGGAATCAGGCGCGCAATGGACTTAGGCAATACCGGCCGCAAGCAGCGCCCGACGAATAATAGGGCGCCAAAGCGCACCCGGCTCGGCACGATTTTACGCAACAACCAGCGGACAAACTGCACACGCGCAGGACGCCGCATGGACTGCTCCAAGCGGGGTCGAACGAAATCCAGCAAGCGGCCATAGCGGACCCCGGACGGACACGTCGTTTCGCAGGCCCGACAGCCGAGACAACGATCGAGGTGTGTTTGCGTTAGCGCATCACCAGGCAACCCTTCCAGCAAACTTTTCATTAAGTAAATGCGTCCTCGTGGGCCATCGCGCTCATCGCCAACCACTTGGTAACTCGGACAGGTCGCATTACAAAATCCGCAATGCACGCAAGCACGCAAAATCGCTTCGGCTTCCTTTCCGTCAGCACTGCCGAGTATTTCGTCGGTTAATTTCGCGCGCATTACCAGAACGTCAGGATTCTACCGGCGGATTGAACAGATTCAGCGGATCGAAACTTTGCTTGACGCGGGCTTCCAGTGCGTCAAGCGGATCGAGTTGTCCGACCGTAGCACGCGGTTCGTGCCAGCATGATGCATGACCGCCGACGCGGGCGACCGCCGCCTGGATTTCTTCGGCGACTGCACTTGAACGCACCCAGCGTAGCGCGCCACCCCAGTCCCACCACGTGAATCCCGGGATAGTGAGTAACCGAGTCGCCGGCGGCACTACCACGCGCCATAACGTTTCGGCATTGGAAAAATGCGGATGCGAAAAGTCGCGCCACTGCGCCCAATCGTTCGCCTCGTCGTCACGCAACGTGGGCTGTAGCTTCGCGATACTCTCCGCCACCGCGCGTTCGGCGCCCGCCAATCGCATGCGCAGTTCGACGCCATCGTAGGCGAGCGCGGTAATGGGATGCGGCTGACGCGCAAATTCGGCGGCGCGTGCGAGCGCTTCGCCTGCCTCACAGCGCCAGGCGATCGAGGTCGTGATCGCGGGTGCGGGAACTACCCGCAACGACACTTCGAGGAGTGGGCCTAAGCGACCCCAGGCACCGCTGACCAGGCGCGAAACATCGTAGCCCGCGACATTCTTCATGACACGCCCGCCAAATTTAAGCACTTCGCCGGCGCCGTTAAGCAGTGACGCGCCCAGCATAAAATCGCGCACGCCGCCGCGATAAGGACGCGCCGGCCCAGCGAATCCCGCGGCGATCGCCCCGCCCAGCGTCGCGTCGGGGCCGGTACGCGGCGGCTCGAAACCCAGCATCTGGCCGCTCGCGGCTAGGGTGTTTTCGATTTCACCAAGCAGGGTGCCGGTGCGCGCGGTGAGCACCAATTCGGAAGGTTCGTAGGCAACAATCCCACGATAAGATCGCATGTCCAGGCGCGAAACCGCGCGAGTCCGCCACCATTTTTGTTTGCTATCGCTGCCGACGATTCGCAGCGGCGTACGCGCGCTGGCGGCCACCCGTACCGCTTCACTTAACTCCTGCAGAGCGGCCGCAGGGTCGGCGCGAGCAATATTAGCGCCGGATTCGGGCACGCAGGAACTTACGATTGACGCTCGGCCGCGCAAATATCGGGGGTGGTCGAGTGCACATCGGCATTCTGCGCACGATGTCTTAGCACGTGGTCCATTAAAACCAGCGCGAGCATCGCCTCTGCGATTGGCGTGGCACGGATCCCAACGCAGGGATCGTGACGGCCAAGCGTTGCGATTTCGCTCGGTGTCCCATGCTCATCAATCGTCTGACCCGGCAGACGAATACTCGACGTCGGTTTCAACGCGATGCTCACCACGAGATCCTGTCCGCTCGAAATCCCGCCGAGGATCCCACCCGCGTGGTTCGAACGAAATCCCGTAGGCGTCAGCTCGTCTCGGTGTTCTGTCCCGCGTTGCCCGACCACCGCGAACCCGTCGCCAATCTCGACGCCTTTAACGGCATTAATGCCCATCATCGCAGCCGCGATTTCGGCATCGAGACGACCGAACACCGGTTCACCTAAACCCACCGGCATGCGGCTCGCGACGATATTGATTCGCGCGCCGATCGAGTCACCGCTGCGGCGCAGTTCGTCCATCGTGCGTTCGAGTTCGGCGACGTATACCGCATTGGCGCAAAAAAATGGGTTTTGCTCAACTTGATCCCAGTCCGCGAACGGCAACACCACTGAACCGAGTTGCGCGAGGTAACCGCGTACTTCAATGCCGAGTCGTTCTCGCAAATATTTTTTTGCGATACCGGCCGCCGCGACTCGAATGCAGGTTTCGCGGGCCGATGCGCGTCCGCCCCCGCGCGGATCGCGCAGACCATATTTTTGACGATAGGTGTAATCCGCGTGGCCAGGTCGAAATTTGTCGGCGATCGCCAGATAATCCTTGGACTTCTGATCGGTGTTCTCGATTAACAATCCGATCGGTGTCCCGGTGGTCCGCCCCTCGAACACGCCGGACAAAACGTTTACGCGATCGTCTTCACGACGTTGGGTGGTATAGCGGGATTGACCGGGCTTGCGGCGGTCGAGATCGCGCTGTAAATCCGCTTCCGACAGCGCGAGACCGGGCGGACACCCGTCCACGATGCCGACATACGCGGGACCATGGCTCTCGCCCGCGCTGGTCACCGTAAATAATTTGCCGAAAGTGTTACCCGACATGATGGCGGTATTCTACCGCGAGCCCGGCGCGGCACGCGCGAATTTTTCGAGGTCTGGCCGCCTCAAAACACAAATTCCGTCACCGCCATGCGCGAGTTCAACCCACGTGAACGGCAGCGACGCAAACTCGCGGTCAACCGTCGGCCAACTCCCGCCAGTGTCCATGACGAGTAGGCCCGCGGGATTCAAATACTCGGCTGCGTTGACCAAGATCCGCCGTACCAACGCCAAACCATCCTCATCGGCGAACAACGCCACCGCCGGCTCGTGCAAATACTCTGGCGGCAAGTCTTTGCGTTCGCTCGCCGGCACATACGGCGGGTTGGCAATAATCAAATCGTAGCGTTTTGGCGCGGGAGGCGCTGGCGGATATAAATCCGCGGCGTGAAGGTGCACACGCGCACTTAATTGATAGTGCGCAACATTGCGTGCCGCGACGGCGAGCGCGGCGCTTGAAATGTCCGTCGCATCGACCTGCGCCGTCGGATAAGCCAGCGCCGCCGCGATGGCGATGCATCCGCTACCGGTGCCAATATCGAGTATCCGCGCGACGGGTATGGCGCCGCGCCACGGCTGGAAATCGTCGGCGATGAGTTCGGCGATCGGCGAGCGCGGAATCAATACCCGCTCATCAACGAAAAACTCGTGTCCGGCAAACCGCATCCGCTGGGTGAGATATGCGGCGGGCCGCCGCGTGTTAATTCGTGCTTGAACGAGACGCTCGGCGGCGGCCACGCGGCCCACCGGGAGCGCCACATCCAAGGCTGCTTCGTCGCAATCGAACGGCAATCCGAGCGCATGAAAGACCAGAAAAACCGCTTCGTCTCGTGCGTTGTCGGTGCCATGACCGAAGTGGAGGTCGGCTGCGACAAACCGCGCCTCGGCCTCAAGGACTAACGCGCGTGCCGTTGACGCCACTGTCTCATACCTTGGCGCCCCTGAAACTGTTACGAAGCGGCGCCGACCAACAATTCGTTTATGCGCTGCACGAATGCCGCCGGATCGTCCAAGCGCCCGCCCTCGGCGAGCAACGCTTGTTCGTAGACCACTGAGGCCAAGGCTGCGAACTTATCCTCCATCGTTTCCGCCGCCAAGCGCGCCAATAATGGGTGATTCAGGTTGATTTCCAACACCCGTTGCGTCGGAGGAACCTCCTGACCCGCGGATTTTAGAATGCGTTGTAGATTGGCGCTCATGTCGAACTCGTCAGCGACCAGACACGCCGGAGAGGACGTCAAGCGTTGCGATTCGCGCACTGCTTTAACTTTGCCGTCCAGAGTTTTCGCGATGCGCTCGACTAATTCCGACGGCTTGCGCTCCTCGTCGCTATCCGCGGGCGCCACATCGCCGGGTAGTTCGAGCTTGCCGTGGAGGATCGACTTCAGCGGCTTCTCGTCAAAGGTGGTTAAGTGGGTCGAAATCCATTCGTCGACCGGATCGGTGAGCAGCAGTACTTCGATATTCCGCGTCTTAAATACTTCCAGATGCGGACTGTTCTTCGCCGTCGCGTAATTCTCGGCGGTTAAGAAATAGATGGCCTTTTGCCCGTCCTGCATGCGCGCACAATAGTCAGTCAGCGACACGCTCGGTTCGGATTTATCTTGAAAAGTGCTCGTAAACCGCAGCAACTTTGCAATCCGCTCCTGGTTCGCATGATCTTCAATCACCCCTTCTTTTAGTACGCGCCCGAAGGTTTTCCAGAATTTCGCGTAGTCCTCGGCGCTCAATCCCTCGAGCAGGCTTAGGATCTTTTTCACTGACGCCGCACGGATGGTGTCGATGGTCTTGTTTCGCTGTAAAATCTCACGCGACACATTGAGCGGGAGATCCTTGGTGTCAACCACGCCGCGAATAAACCGCAAATAACGCGGCAGCAACTGTTCGGCGTCGTCCATGATGAAGACGCGTTGCACATAGAGCTTGATACCGTGCTTGGCATCGCGTTCGTACAGATCAAACGGAGCCCGAGTCGGCACGAAGAGCAGGGTCGTGTACTCGAGCTTGCCTTCGACCTTGGAGTGGCTCCACGCTTGTGGGTCCTCGAAGTCATGGGCGATGTGTTTATAAAAGCCCTTGTAGTCGTCGTCGCTTAGTTCTTGCTTGTTCCGCAACCACAACGCGGTCGCGCTATTGACCGTTTCCCATCCGGTCTTGCCTTCGCCGGTCTCCAGCATGCGGATCGGGGTCGAGAGATGATCGGAATACTTCTTGATGAGTCCGCGTAAACGCCATGCGTCCGCGTACTCCGTGGCGTCATCCTTGAGATGCAAAATGACTTCAGTGCCACGGCGTGGCAGCACGACTTCTTCGACCGTGAACTCGCCCTTGCCGCTCGATTCCCAGCGCACGCCGGCGGTGTCAGATGATCCGGCGCGACGTGAGGTGACGGTAACCCGATCGGCAACAATAAATGCCGCATAGAAGCCGACGCCAAATTGGCCGATGAGCTGCGAATCCGTCCGTGCATCGCCGCTTAAAGCGCCAAAAAACTCCTTGGTCCCCGACTTGGCAATGGTGCCGAGATGCGCGATTACGTCGTCCCGCGACATGCCAATGCCGTTATCGCGGACGGTCACGGTTTTGCTGGTCGTATCGAACTCGATCGTAATGGCGAGTTCAGCGTCGCCCTCGTAGAGGGTTTCGTCGGACAGGGCGCTAAAGCGCAGTTTTTCGATCGCGTCCGAGGCGTTCGAGATAAGTTCACGCAGGAAGATATCGCGATTGCTGTACAGCGAATTGATAACGAGATCGAGGAGTTGATTAACCTCGGATTGAAACCCTAAGGTCTGCTTGTCAGTTGTCGTAGTCATCGATTTACCTGTGAAATGCCCTATGCTTAATCGGAACCGGACGCGAAGATGGGCCCTCGGCGCTTGGATTTCAAGGCCCCTGAAGTTCAAATCCCGGCGCGTTACGCGCCGGTCAGCGGCTGACCCACTATTCATCCACACCTTATCCACCCTAAAAAAAATGCCGCAGAAACGTCGCGATCGACGCGTAGCAATGATAGTTGGGGTGCTGATCGCGCTCAGCGGATGTGCGGCGTTCGCGCCGCGGCCGACGGTGTCCGATGCGCCTGTCGAAACCGATCGGGCCGGACTCGAACACGCGGCAGCGGCCGCCTACGCCGCCCAAGATTGGGCGGCGAGCGAACGCGATTACAGTGCGCTCGCGGCTCAGCCTGGGAGTGACGCCGAGACGTGGTTCAAGCTCGCCAATATCTATGCGCGGACCAGTCGACCCGATCTAGCGGTGCGCGCGTATCGCGAAGCCGTTAACCGTGACCCCAAACACGCCCGCGCTTGGCACAACCTGGGTCTGATTCAATTGCGTCTCGCGCGCGACAGCTTCGCGGAAGTCGAACGCAACACGCTCCCCGCTAACGACATGCACTCCCGCGCCACCGAACTTCGTAGCGCACTCGATGAACTCTTGCGTCCGCTCGGATCAGCGACCACCGAACCGCCCGCGGCGCCATCTCATAGTTCGCGATAAAGCGCGCGCGGCTCACCGGTTTTTCTTCCCGGCAAGCCCCGGCTTGCGCCGCGCACGTAGCCGCTACGACGCGGCTTCATTAGACTGCCGCGCATGCCTGCGCCTCCCCCCACGGACAATCAGCACACGCCGGTTATGCAGCAATATCTGCGGATTAAGGCCGACCATCCCGAATCGCTGCTGTTCTATCGCATGGGAGATTTCTACGAGCTATTCTTCGAGGACGCCAAACGGGCCGCGAAATTACTCGATATCGTGTTGACCAGCCGCGGTGAATCCGCCGGCGAACGGATCCCGATGGCCGGTGTTCCCGCGCACGCCGCGGAGTCCTACCTCGCACGGTTATTAAAGCTCGGCGAAGCGGTTGCGATCTGCGAACAAATCGGCGATCCGGCCACCAGCCGTGGTCCGGTCGAGCGCCGGGTCACGCGGATCCTAACGCCCGGCACGCTTACCGACGAAGGCCTGCTCGCAGAGCGCAGCGAGAACATTACCCTGGCGATCGCGACCGATGGCACACGCTTCGGCCTCGCCTGGATCGATGTCGCGAGTGGTCGCTTTAATGCTCTCGAGCTCGACAACCGCGCCGCGCTCGAAGCTGAACTCGCACGCCTGCAACCGGCCGAAGTGTTAGTGCCGGCCACCCTAGAACCGGCTCTCGGTTGCGATCATGCCCCTGTGCAACGCCGCCGGCCAGAATGGCAGTTCGATGGCATCGCCGCCACACGACGCCTGATGGCACTGTTCAATTTGGCAACTCTGGACGGTCTTGGGCTCACCAACGCGACGCTCGCCGTGGCTGCCGCGGGCTGTGTGCTGCTGTATTGCGAGCACACGCTCTGTGGCGATTTGCCGCATCTCCAAATGCTCCAGTTCGAACGGCGAAGCGCCAACGTATTGCTCGACCCCGCGACCCGGCGCCATCTCGAGCTAGTCGACAGCGCCGACGACAACTCCCAGCACACGCTAGCCGCGTTGCTGGATACCACGGCGACCGGCATGGGGGGGCGACTATTACGCCGCTGGCTGCTCGCGCCATTGCGCGATCACACGGCGCTCCGCGAACGCTTGAACGCCGTTGACGCGCTCCTCATGGGTCCGGCCCCCGCGGTTCGCGATTTACTCAAGCAGGTCTGCGATGTGGAGAGGGTGTCGACGCGCATCGCACTCGGTTCGGCACGACCGCGCGATCTGACGCAACTCCGCGACACCCTCGAGTTGCTCCCCGAGCTCGCCGGCCAGCTCCTGCCGCTTGCTGCACAGCGCGTGCAACAAATCGCCGAAAATTTCGGTGACTACGCGGATGTTTGCGTGCTGCTACGGCGCGCCCTGGTCGCCGCGCCGCCAGTGTTAATCCGCGACGGCGGCATGATCGCCATTGGCTTTGATGCGGAACTCGATGACTTGCGCACACTCGCGACCGACGCTGATCAGTTCTTGCTCGATCTCGAACGACGTGAGCGTGAACGCACTGGCCTGCCCAGTTTAAAAGTGGGATTCAATCGAATTCACGGTTATTACCTCGAACTAAGTCGCGTGCACGCCGACGCCGTGCCGCTCGATTTTCACCGGCGGCAAACCCTCAAGGGAGTTGAGCGCTATATCACTCCCGAACTCAAAAATTTCGAGGCCCGCATCCTCACCGCACATGCGCGCGCGCTAGCGCGCGAACGTACGCTGTATGACGAACTACTGGTTACGCTGCGTCATTACGTACCCGATTGGCAACGCACCGCCGCCGCCCTCGCGGAACTCGATGTGTTCGCCTGCTTCGCCGAACGCGCCGCGACATTGAATTTCGCGGCGCCCAAATTCAGCGCGGAACCGGGGATCGTGATCGAACAGGGTCGACATCCGCTGGTGGAACAAGGTCGCGGTGGCGGCTTCGTCCCGAATGATTTAATCCTCAATCCCGAACGTCGAATGTTAATCATCACCGGCCCCAATATGGGCGGTAAGTCGACCTATATGCGACAGACCGCGCTAATCGCGATCCTCGCCCACTGCGGCAGTTATGTCCCCGCGAGTGCGGCGACGTTCGGTCCACTCGACATGATTTTCTCGCGTATCGGCGCCTCCGATCAGCTTGCGCGCGGCCACAGCACCTTCATGGTCGAAATGGCGGAAACTGCGCATATCCTGCATCACGCCACCGCCGAGAGTTTGGTTTTAATCGACGAAATCGGCCGCGGCACCAGTACCTTCGACGGCATGTCGTTGGCGTGGGCCGCGGCTGAGCATCTTGCCGGCGTAAATCGTGCTTACGTCCTATTTGCCACGCATTACTTTGAACTCACGGCGCTCGCCGCGGCGCTCCCCGCGATCGCCAATGTCCGAATGGACGCCCTCGAACACGGCGACGACGTGGTGTTTCTTCATCAGGTGAAGGATGGACCAGCGAATCAGAGCTTCGGCCTCGCGGTCGCGTTGTTGGCCGGAGTGCCACGCCGCGTCGTCGAGCGTGCACGGGTACGGCTCACCGAATTGACAACGCATTACGTGCAATCGCTGGATAATCCAACTCCCGAGCTCGCGTTCCTTAGGGGGGACAGAGATGACGTCCGTCCCCGCATCGTGCATCCGGTGGTAGAAGCGCTGAGTGCAATCGACCCGGACAACCTGAGTCCGAAGCAGGCCTTAGAGCTCGTTTACGCGCTCCACGCCCAGGTCGGCAACTAGCGCGGCATCGAGCAGCGACCGCCGCCAGGAGTCACTGGTGCGCCGCTAAGCAGTCGTTATAATGCCGGCCTCTGCAACCAATTCCCCAATACTCATCATGACTTTTGTAGTGACCGACGACTGTATCAAGTGCAAATACACCGATTGCGTGGAGGTCTGCCCTGTCGACTGCTTCCACGAAGGCCCGAATATGCTCGTCATCGATCCCGATGAATGCATTGATTGCACGCTGTGTGAGCCAGAGTGCCCGGCCGAGGCGATTAAGTCGGAAGACGATCTAACGGATGACGAACAGCAGTATTTAGCGCTCAACGCCGAGCTGGCGAAGGATTGGCCGGTGATCAATGAAATGAAAGAGCCTCCGCCCGACGCGGACGAATGGAAAGGGATCGCGGACAAACTGCAGTATCTCGAACGCTAAACTTCGTTCGCGTTGAAGCGCGCATAGCGGCAAACAAAAAAAACCGGTGACCGGCTCCTGCCGGCCACCGGCATGGACCACCAAGAGCGTCCATGCTCTCTCCGCAGAGGTGGTCACACTTCCGGTTCGAGTACACCGTCCTGGCGTTGCTCGAGCGGACGTCGGATTCCATTCCGGCGCGGAGCCAAGGCTAGATGAGATATTTCGTGCACGCCAGATCGGCGCACGTGCTCTGTTCTCGGCGGCCTTCGTGAAAATAATCCAGCGGTCGTCGACCCTTAGGGTCGGCCGCTGATCCGGCTCGTCATAAACCTGCGCGTTTACCGAATCGGAGGCCGGAGATTGTCCCGCAATCGATTGCAACAAAGGCTCGCGCCTCACCACTAAAACGAATCGTTAGGCCTGGTATAGCATCGTCCGCGCGCCGCCTCGTATACTTTGGGCGTCCGAATTCGACTGACACTTAAAGCCTTGCAACGCACTCCCACCCACGATCCGTATCTGCGGCAACGCTATCCAAGATCGTGCCGGCTCTGGTTGCTCGTCTTGCTCGGTGTTGGACCTTTGCAGGTGGCCGCACAGGGGATCTATAAGTGGATCGACGGTCACGGCCAAGTTCATTTTGGCGATCGCCCGCAGGGCATCAACGCCGCGCCCGTGACTGTCGACCGTGGCCCGCCATCGACCACTGACAATGACGCGGCGTCGCGCTCCGCGCGCACCGCACGTCTGCTCGATGAATACGCGACCGAGCGCGCGGAGCAAGCCGAGTTCGACGCGAAAGCACAGGCCGAACTCGCCGAACATCGTAAACAATGCGCTCAAGTACGCGCACGCTTGGCGGACATCGATAACAGCCACTATCTCTACACGCGTGACGCTGATGGCACCAAACATGTCCTGTCAAATGCCGAACACGCCGCGGCGCGAACCGCGGTGTTAAAAGAGATTGCCCAAGTCTGCCGCGGCGCGGCGCTACCACCTCGCAAACGCTGACTGCGCCAGCTACTCGTTATTGGATTTTCAAGGTACTATTGGCGACATCTCGAATTAACTCTAAAAGAAGCCGCGAGCCAACGGGATGAAAGAGGCCTTCTGGAAATCCGACCGCTTCGTCGGTATTGCGATCACCCTCGTGTTCTTAATCGCCTGGTGGGGCGGCCCGGCAGTGCTCGAGGGTTTCGAACGCGATGCCTACGATCTCGGGGTACGCCTATCGACACGTGATCCCGGCAATCAAATCGCCGTTATCGCGATCGACGACGCGAGCATCAAAAACATCGGCCGCTGGCCGTGGTCGCGTGAAATCCACGCCAAGATGGTCGACAAGCTGAAAGCCGCTGGCGCCAAGGTCATTGGCTCGACAGTATTCTACTCCGAGACCCAGGTCGACTCCGGCCTAACGTGGATTGAACGGGTGAAGAGCCAGCTGACTAATGTCGCCCTGCCGGGCCAAGCCGGGCAGGAGCTGACGGCAACGATCAAAGCCGCGGAGCAGGCGCTCGATACCGATGCGATCTTGGCCGGCAGTCTCAGTCACGCGCACAACGTCGTCCTCGGCATGCAATTCGTTCCCGGCGAACCCATCGGCAATCCCGACGCCCCGTTGCCGGACTATGTCAAACGCTTTGCGATCCCGAAAGAAAATATCCTCGACCCGAGCGGTCAAAATCCCCCGCCCGATCCGATGACGACAATTTCCGCCGTCCCGCCAATCGTCGCACTGGGCGTGCCGGCCCAAGCTATTGGACATCTGCTAAATCCGCTCGATGTCGACGGCGCGGTGCGTTTCGAGCCGTTGGTGGTCAGGTTCTACGATGATCTCTTCCCGTCATTGGCGTTGATGATCGCCGCGCAAAGCCTGAACGTCGGCGTCAAGGAGATTAAAGTAAACCTGGGCGATAGCGTGCAGCTCAAGAATTTGAACATTAAGACTGATCCCCGCTTGATGATGAATACCTTTTTCTACGGCAAACGCGAAGGCAAACGCGAGCCGTTCGACACGTATTCCTTTCTCGATGTCATTCAAGACAAAGTGCCAGCGGAAAATTTTAAGGACAAGATCGTTCTATTGGGCGCGACGGCGTTCGGCGTCGGCTCGAATTTGCATACGCCGACGGGTGATGTGGGCGGCGCGGTCCTGATTCTGGCACACACGGTCGCGAGCATTCTCAATCAGAATTTCTTCGTGCAACCGAGCTGGGCCGCGTTTGCTGAATTCGCTTTGCTGCTGCTGGTTGGCGCGTATCTGATTGGGGTGTTGCCGCGCCTCAAGGCCGGCCAGGCGTTTATCGTCAGCGTGGGGATTCTAGTCGCGCTCATCGTGCTCGAACTAGGCCTGATGAAATCGCAGGCCATGTGGTTGAAGCTGATGACTGCGGCCAGTCTTCTCGCCATTGGCCATGTGTTGCTGACCACCAAGCGCTTCCTCGTGACCGAGGCGAGCAAACTCCGTCTGGACGTGGATTCGGCGGCCAACAATAAGCAGCTTGGATTACAGTTTCAGCAGAAAGGGGAACTCGATACGGCTTTTGATTACTTTCGCAAATGCCCGGCGGACGAATCATTGCTACAAGCGGTGTACAGCCTGGCCGCTGACTTCGAATCCAAGCGTAAGTTCAACAAGGCGGCGGCGGTTTATCAATATATCGCGGATAAGAATCCCAACTTTCGTGACATAAAGGCCAAGGTTAATCGCGCCAAGCAACTCGAGGAAACGGTGCTAATTGGCGGTGCCAGCGCCAAAGCCGGCGCCACGATGCTCCTGGATGGCAGTATTTCGAAGCCGATGCTCGGCCGCTACGAAGTCGAAAAGGAACTCGGTAAGGGCGCGATGGGCGTGGTGTATTTGGGCAAGGATCCCAAGATCAATCGCGTGGTGGCGATCAAGACTATGGCGTTGTCGCAGGAGTTCGAAGCCGACGAACTCGACGAAGTTAAAACGCGCTTTTTCCGCGAGGCCGAAACGGCCGGTCGGCTCCAGCATCCGAATATCGTCACGATTTACGACGCGGGAGAAGAACATGATCTCGCCTACATCGCGATGGAATTCTTGGAAGGCCATGATTTGGTGCGCTATACCAAACCCGATGCGCTGCTGCCACTGCCGATCACCCTGGGCATTGTCTTCAAAGCCGCCTTGGCGCTCGACTACGCACACAAGGCGAATGTCGTGCATCGCGACATTAAGCCCGCCAACGTGATGTACGAGCCGAATAAAAAAGCGGTGAAGCTAACCGATTTCGGTATTGCGCGGATTACCGATTCGAGCCGCACCAAGACCGGCATGGTGCTCGGCACCCCGTCCTATATGTCACCCGAACAGTTGTCGGGCAAGAAGGTCGATGGGCGCTCCGATTTATTTTCGCTCGGCGTGATGCTGTACCAAATGGTCACCGGGAAATTACCGTTTAGCGGCGAATCGATGGCGACGTTGATGTACAAGATTGCCAATGAACCGCATCAAGATATCGCCGAACTCAAGCCAGATCTCGCGCGTCAACGGCCGTGTTTGTCGGACATCATTAACCGCGCCCTGCAAAAAGATGTGACCAAACGCTACCAGACCGGCGCCGATATGGCCCGTGACATCCAGACCTGTGCCAAGCAGGTTGGAGGATAAAACCCGTGTTAGCAGGGCTTAACCTCGAACTCGCGAATGTCTCCGATCCGGGGCGCAAGCGCCCGCATAACGAAGACAGCGCGGTCACCGATCCGGGACTTGGGCTGGCCTTGGTAGCCGATGGCATGGGGGGCTACAAAGCGGGCGAAGTAGCCAGCGCCATTGCCGCCAAAGTCGTGTTGGATGGGGTACGCGACGGGCAATCTAAGTACCACTTCAGCACCCTCGGCAGCGCCGGCGCGTCGATCGAATCGCGACTGATTAAGGAAAGTATCCAGACCGCCAACCAATATATTTTTCAAACCGCGAACGAAATCCCGCAATGCCAAGGCATGGGGACCACTATCGTCGTCGCGTTATTTTCGCAGAATCGGGTGACCATCGCCCACGTCGGCGATTCGCGGATCTACCTGTTGCGCGCGGGGGAATTGAAACAAGTAACGAACGACCACTCCTTGGTCCAAGAACTCATCGATCGAGGATTTTTCACCCCCGAAGAAGCGCAGGCGAATACACCCAAAAATTTAGTTACTCGAGCCCTCGGCGTTGACGAGCATGTCGAAATCGATGTGCAAGAATTGGCGACCGAGCCGAACGACATCTATCTCCTTTGTTCGGACGGACTCAATGATATGGTAAATGATGAGGAAATTCGCTTAACCCTAAGTAAATATAGTGCTAATCTTGCCGAGGCGGCTCACGAATTAGTGCGGCTTGCGAACGCCGGTGGGGGCAAAGACAACATTTCCGTAGTTCTTGCCCGGCCCCGCGCAGCACCAAATGGGCGCGCGGGGGTGTTGGCGAAACTACAAGGCTTTTTGGCGAGGGGCAGCTGACAGGACAGAACCATGGGTAAACTCGTACTCAGCTTAAACGGCGCAGTTCAAGGCGAATTCCAATTAAACCGGGAACGCATGACAGTCGGCCGCAAGCCCGACAATGACATCCAAATCGATAATCTAGCGGTGAGCGGTAAGCATGCACTGGTTATTACGATTCTCGACGATTCATTCCTCGAAGATCTGGGGAGTACCAACGGAACTTACGTCAACGGAAAATTAATCAAAAAGCACGCGCTGCGCGATGGCGACGTGGTTGGCATTGGCAAGCATGAACTCAAGTATGTCAATGAGCATGCCACCGCTGACGATGAAGAATTCGAAAAGACGATGATCATCAGGCCGGGCTCGGCGAGCGCGGCGGTGGCCGCCGCCAAGGCCGCCCAGGATGCCGGGGCGGCGGTCCATGCCGCCGCAGCTGCGCCACGAGCGGTAAGCGCCCCTGCGGCAAGCGCCGCGCCGCCACCACCCAGCAGCGGAATGCCTTTGGGTCGACTGCAAGTCCTCAATGGTCCAATTGCAGGCAAGGAACTTGAACTCAGTAAGGCACTAATCACGCTCGGCAAACCCGGCGTGCAGGTTGCGGTAATCTCGCGCCGTCCACAGGGTTATTTCCTGACCCACATCGAAGGCGACGGCAAATCCAATAATTATCCCATCGTGAACGGATCCGCCATCGGTCCGCAGGCCTACGCGATGAAGTCTGGCGATATCATCGAATTAGCCGGGATCAAAATGGAATTCACGGTTACCCGCTAGTGTTGGCTGGCGGACCGCGCAAGGCCGCTCCGCCAATATCCCCCTTGCCAGCCGTCCCGGACATCGCTAACCCGCAAATCGAGTGCACGAATGCGCTACTTTTGGCCGTGTGTATAGACGCCATCCCAATTTGACGGCGGCGGCGTGCGCCGGTAACTGGTCACCCGTTCAACGTAAATTCTATAAAGCGCTGGCGCACGCGAGTTGCGTTGCAGATTGAGAAAATTCATTTCCGCCGTTTCCCATTCCTGGGAACGATACAGGCGCAGCGCTTCGCGATAGAGCTTCATCTCGTCCTTCCATTTAGTATCCAAATCTTCTTTTAACCCGAGCGGTTCGTAAATAGTGATCGGCTTGTCCTTGCCCTTGACCCGCACCCGGTCGACTTCGCGATAGGCGTATTCGGGCACCGCCTCCTTGGTCGATTCGCTGACCAACAACGGGATCTGGTAACCCTTGGTCAATCCTTCAAGGCGCGAGCCGAGGTTTACCGCATCACCCAGCACGGTATAGGCCACGCGGAATTCGGAACCCATGTTGCCGACGCTCATCGGTCCGGTGTTGATCCCGATCCCGATCTTGATCTCTGGCCAGCCCTTAGTCACGAAGCTTTTATTTAATTCGTTGACGCGAGCTAACATATCGAGGCCAGCCTGCACCGCGTGCAACGCATGCGCATGATCGAGTACCGGGGCGCCCCAAAACGCCATGATTGCATCCCCCATGTACTTATCGATGGTGCCGCGACGCTCATGAATAACCCTCGTCATCGGGGTCAGGAATTCATGCATTAGCGCCGAGAGTTCTTTCGGGTTGAGCCCTTCGGAAATGGTCGTAAAGCCACGGACATCGGAAAACAACACGGTCATTTCGCGGCTTTCGGCCTCGAGCGAATACACTTCGGGGCGTTTCGCCATTTCGTCGACAAGCTCGGGGGGGACATAGTGGCCGAAGAGTCCGGTGATTTGGCGTTTGCCGCGCGTCTCGATGAAATAACCGTACGACATATTCAACACGAACATGCCCACTAACATCAAAACGCCAGACGCCAGAGGCAGTACAAAATCGCCGACCGTCCATACCAGCAGGTTCAATCCGATATAACCAAGGATTAGGCCGGCCGCGAGAACCGTGGCTGCAAGCGGACTAAACAGCGGGGCTAATACCGCCATCACCACCCCAAATAACAGCAGAAGCAACACTTCCGCACCAAGCGTGTAGGCCGGCAATTGCTTCATGTGCCCGCTTAATATCCCCGAAATAAGGTTGGCGTGAACTTCAACGCCGGGGTAGACCTCGTCAACCGGTGTCGTCCGCAAATCAAGCAGTCCTGGCGCCGTGGTCCCGACCAAAATGATCGCGCCATTGAGTACTTCTTTGGGCACTTTGTCGTGGAGGACATCGGTCGCCGATATATACGGGAAACTCCCGCGGTGACCGCGGTAAGGCACCAGCGTTTGGACATTGCGATCGACGGGAACGGCGCTATGGCCGACCACCAACCACTCGAGCCCCGGATAGCCGCGCGCGCCGAACAGCGGCTGCTCGAAACGCGGCGTGATTTCCTTGGCGCCTAAGGCGAGGCGGGCCATTTCTAGCGCTAGCGATCCGTAATACGCCCCATCGTGTTCGATCAACATGGGCACGCGCCGGATCACGCCATCGGAATCAGGAAAGGGATTGAAATGCCCCGCGCCGAGCGAGTGCCGCTGCAGCTTCTCGAGATTGGCGCCGTAGCCATCGGCGTGACGAAACGCGATGTTTTTACCGGCAAACGCGCCCTTGACGAAGGTCGGCGCCGGCAACGCGCCAATGATGGCGGCAGGTTGGTTTAGCGTGCCGCTGAAATTAAAGTAATAGCCTAAGACGACCGGGTATTTTTGCAGCGTTCGCGCGAATACTTCGTCGTAATCAAGACGTGGTCGAATCGCTTCGAGCCGCGCGTGGTAGGTCGCATCATCCTTGAAGTCGGTGGTCCCAAGTGTTTCCAACACCGACAAGCCGGAACTAACATCGGGTTCGGCGAAGACGATGTCAAAACCAATCAAGGCGACTTTGTATTCAGACGCCAATTGTTCGACAAGCGCCGCAAGTTTATTCCGCCCCCACGGCCAACGTCCTTCGGCGGTCAAACTTTTTTCATCGATATCGACGATGACAATGCGCTGCTCAACGGTGTTGGGCATCGTGAGCACTAGGCGCTCGTCATAGGACAGATTCTCGAGCTTATCGACCAAACCCAGGCGTAACCAGTTGGCGGCATGGAAGAGAAACAACAGTAAGACCGCGAGGCCTAGACCAATTCGAATACCATGCTCACGGACTCGCGCCAGAAATTTTTGCATCCTACCTACTCGCTTGCCACGTCGGATTTAAGCGCAGCGGCCGCATCGGTGGCAAATTGCGCATAGATTTGCGTCACAGCTTCACTCATGGCGGTTGCCACGTGGACGGCAGAGGCATCGCCGATCGACTGCCGTACTCGATATTCCTTGGTGCATAAGAGGCGCCCACTCGACTGTCGTCGGAGCTCGATCACCAAATCCGCGTCGACCGCAATCTGATCATCACTTAAATCTTGTTCAAATCGCTGGATAATTCCAAACACTTCCAGTCCCGCGTTGGACGCGCGCTCGGTGGTGACCTGCACGTTGGCACCAGCGCGCAAATAGCCCGCCAGCGTCGCTTGTAACAGCCGTTCAGGGCTATCAAGCCAAAATATTCGCGGGTACTGTTGCAATGATTTGCCGTGGTCACGGGTATAGGCGAGCGCCCGTTCTTTGTGTACGCCGCTGCCCCGAAACGGCGCGACTCGCCAAGCAGCGCTCGCGGGAAACTGCACGACGTTGGACGGCGGGACGGCCAGTGCGAGTCGAATGTATATTTCTTGGGGTAGCGGCGTAATGCCGCCGCAGCCCACCAGCGCGACCAAAATTATCATTCCGGCCGCCAATACGTTCATGGCGGACTGTTTACGGCCGGCGCTGGGGCACGCAGCAGACGGGTTGGGTTATCGCGCAAGGCGCGCGTGAGCTCGTGGATTTGCTGCGCGCTGCCGTCCAAATTGTACATGACGGAATCGACGCGTTCGTTAATGGCGGTAAGCGTCGCCGCCATTTGCTCGAGTGACGAGCGTGCATTGCGCACCGCGGCGGTGAGATCGGGCTCGTTGGTCGACGCTAGCCGACCCACCGACCCCACGACTGTGTCGAGTTCCGCGCGGGTGGCTTCGATTCGCGCGATAAGCGTATTCAGATTCACCGCCGCGTCATTAATCTGGGTTAAAAACTCACCGACCTGCGCTTCATGCTCGGGCCCCAAGAAGCGTTCTAAGCGCGCGGCATCGGCATCGAGCCGCGTCAGCACGCGCGCCGCGTGCGGCGCGAGTTCATCGTTCAAGCTGTGATCAAGCCTTGCGATAAAGGGCGATAGTTCACCCTCTCGAAAGGTTTTTAGTTCATCGGCGACTTGTGAAATTCGTTCATTTAAGTTGTGCAAAATCGGCGTTACGCCAGTTTGCGAGAGGTCATTAAAGCCGTTCGCGGCTCGGCTCAATGCCGCGAACAAGTCGGCCTTCTGCAGGCCGCGGATCTCGGCGTCAGGCTGCAACAACTCGCTCGCATGTCCTGCGCGGATCTCGATCCGGACCTGCGAGATGAGTCCAGCACTGACCACTTCAGCCACGCTATCGACCGGGATCCGCCAATCCTTGGCCACGCTGAGCGTCACTTTGTAATGCACCCCTTGCGGCAACGGCGTGGGCTCCACCGCTTCAACCTGCCCGACGCGATAACCTTCGTAAAAGACCCCCGTACCAAACTTTATTCCGGTGACATTCGCGTAGAACGCGAAGTAGTGATCAGTTGGGCCGGCTCGCCCGGTCACAAAGTACATGAAGATGAAAAAGGCGCCCGCGATCGCGGTGACAAAGAGACCGACGACGAGGTAATTAACGGTATCGCGCTTCAATGGATAGCCTTGGTCCCGTGCTGGCGTGGGTGGCGCGACTCAAGCTCTTTTCACATGCGCGGTAAGCCGCTCAAGATAGTCATCGGCCGACAATTCGGACGGACGCGAGCGTCGCTGCAGCAGATCTTGAACCCGCGCTATGGTTGAGTTCCGCACTTCGTCGACCGTTCCCGAGATCAAGATGCGCCCATGATCCAATACCGTGATGCGATCTGCAATCTTAAAGGCGCTTTCGAGCTCATGCGTGACCACTACGATGGTCATCTTAAGCGAGTTACGAAGCTTCAAAATCAAATCGTCGAGTTCGGACGAGACCACCGGATCGAGACCGGCCGACGGTTCGTCGAAGAACAACAGCTTAGGATCCATCGCCAGCGCACGCGCCAACGCAGCCCGTTTGATCATGCCGCCGGAAAGTTGCGCAGGGTAGAGCTGATCGAAACCGCCTAAATTCACGACCTCGAGCTTTAACTTGGCGCTGATTTGAACGATGTTGTCGTTAAGGTCGGTATGCTCACGTAGCGGCAGGGCGACGTTTTCGCCCACGGTAAGCGAACTCAGCAAGGCCCCGGATTGAAACGCTACGCCGATATCTCGTCGAAGTTTGTGCAGTTCTTCGCCGGTGGCTCGTGCGATGTTAAGCCCCAATACGCGAATGCTGCCGGCCGCAAGCTTGTTGAGCGCGAGCATGTGCCGCAACAACGTGCTTTTGCCCGACCCGCTGCCCCCCATGATCACCATGATTTCGCCGTAACCGACACGCAGCGAAACGTCGTCGAGGATGCGCCGCGAGCCGTAATACGCAGTGACTGAATCGACTTCGAGGGCGTAATCGTCAGACATCAAATTTAGCGATTCAAAAAATACGTGAACAGCATGTCCGCAAGAACCAGGTAAGAGATGGACCACACCACCGCACGCGTCGTCGCGCGCCCCACTCCTTCGGCGCCGCCACTGACGGCAAAGCCATTGCTGATGCCGACGAGCGCGATGAGCGCCGCGAATATCACGCTTTTGATCAATCCTTGATAGAGATCCGCGGCGGCAATGAATGAAGTAGCCTGATCCCAGTACGCGATTTGGCTTAATCCGAGCTCCAAGCGGCAGAACACCGCGCCACCGAACAGCGCGGACAGATCAGCGAATAAGGTCAGCACCGGAACCATGATCATCATCGCCACCAAGACTGGGGCGGCGAGATAGCGCACCGGATCGATACCCATCACGGTTAAGGCGTCGATTTCTTGATTCACCTGCATGGTTCCGATGCGCGCAGCGAGCGCCGAGCCACTGCGGCCGGCGAGCAAGATCCCGGTGATTAGCGGCCCGAATTCGCGCACGACGGATAACGCAATGCCGAGCACTACCTGAGTCTCGGCCCCGAATTGGCGCAGAGTATAAATCCCTTGGATCGCCAGCATGACGCCGATCGCAAACGACAGCATGAACAGGATCGGCGTCGCGGCGACCCCAACAACCATCATCTGCGTGGCGATCGCGCTGAGTCGCACCGGCCGTCCTTTGAAAGGTCCGACCACCAACCAGTACAGGCTTTCAGCAACCAAGGTCAGCCAATAGCCATATTCCTCGATCACGCCGATCGCGGCGCGCCCGACCTGAACCATCGCCTGCTGGACCCGGCCGTCGGCGCGCTCAACCATTCTTTGCGAGGCGTTCCTTCAGCGAACCGTGGATTGGAAACACCTTGTCCAAGCGCGCCAGCTCGAGCACGCTGAACGCCGCCTCGCTAACCCCGAGCAGGCCGAATTCGAGACTTTTCTTCTTCGCGGTTTGATAACCTTCAACCAGATTGGCGACGCCCGAGCTGTCGATATAGGTCACGCCCGAGAGATCAACCAATGTGGGTTGCCCCGCGCCGAGGCTATCGAGAATCGCTTTGCGCGCTTCTGGCGAACAGGACAGATCGATATCGCCAACTAAGTGGATGATCGCGAAACCACTGTCTTTCTTCACTTGATACACCATAGCCAGTACTCGCTCCGAGGGTTCTAGTTTATTTTCTTGGTCATCCTAACGTAATTCCCCACGCGATCGGCTAAATGCCCATACACACAATCATCGACACTGGCCTGGATGAAATAAGTTCCCAGCCCGCCCGGTCTAAGCTCGTGGAGTGGTCGTGGCCGAATGGCACGATGGTCAACCGGTGGCGCGAAATCCGTTAGCAATACTTCCAATTCCGCCCCATCGCGCCGGATCTCGAGCATGATTTGACCGGATTTATCGCCCCGGTACGCATGCTGGATGATATTCATGCAGGCCTCGTTGACCGCGATCACCAAATCCGAGACTTGGCTGCGGGTACAACCGAGGTGTTCAGCCAGCACCTGCACCCGTTCGCGCACGCGGCGTAAGCGCCTGGGATCGGCCGCGAACCGCAGCGCCAGCAACGCGTTCTTAGCGCTCATCGCCGTTAACCAACACCAGCGTGATATCGTCGTGAAAATGGCGATGTTGAGCTTCAAGTACGGAGACGGCGGCGCTCAACCGAGTCGGCGATGGTACTGCGTTGACGGATTCGAGCACCGCTTTTAAGCCCGCGAGCCCGAGCGCCCGGCCGCTCCCATCACGCGCTTCGGTCAGGCCATCGGTGAACAGATAAATACTGCCGTCGGCGAGCGCCAGGGACTGAGTGGTCGCGCTCAATTCGGCGACCACTCCGAGCGGTGGCGCGGTGGCCGTCAGTTCGCGATAGCGGCCATCGGCAAGCCGCTGCAACGGCGCGTGATGACCGGCGTTGGCAAACTGTATCGAGCGTCGATCGGCCGCGACAAAGCCGGCGATGATCGTGACAAACATTCCCAGCGACGCGGTCTCGAAGACTTCAACGTTTACCTGCGCGAGCAACGCGGCGGGATCGCGAATCGTTTTGGCGAGACAACGCAGCAGGCTCGTGGTCTTCGCCATCAACAACGCGGCATTGATGCCCTTGCCAGCGACATCGGCAATGCAAAAATAAATGCGCCCGTCAGCGAGCATCACGTAATCATAAAAATCTCCCGAGACCTGGCGTGCGGGCAAATTGAGCCCGTGAATCGGCAGCGTCGAATCCGTGGGCGGTAATAGACTAATTTGAATAGCGCGCGCGAGTTCGAGTTCCTTGCGCATGCGTTCCTGCTCCACCAGCACCTGAGTCATGCGCGCGTTGTGAATCGCCAACGCCGCGGCCGCCGCCACCGCCGTCGCCAAATGCACGTCGGACGCGCCAAACAGCCCATCGCCACCGCGCTTGTTGATTAGCTCAAGCGCGCCGATACACTGGCCACGAACGGCGAGTGGCACACACAGAATTGAGCGGGTTGAAAATCCAGTGTCGCGGTCGATGCTGGCGGCGAACTGCGTATGCTGGGACACATCGCGCACAAGCTGGAGTTGGTTCGAATCCACGGTCGCGCCGACGATTCCCTGACCCAGCGCGAGGCGCAATCCCGTGATATCGACTGGACCCGCGCATTTTCGACAAATCAAGGAACGGTCCGCTTCGTCGAGTAAAAAAATTGAAGCGGCTTCGGCTTGCAGATAATCGATTATTTGATCAATCGCGTCCTGCAGCGTGTCCTCGACATTAAGCGACGTCGCAAATTCCTGCGTCACTTCGGCCAACAAACCTGCGATCGATCCCTCGCGGTTGGCGATTCCTTGCACGCTGACGTCTCCTGGCCTCATGTCAGCGCCTGATTTAACTTTGCGGTATACACCGCTTCATCCGGCGCCGTCCCGCGGTGCTGGGCATTCCACAAGGTCTCGGCCAATACGGTCATTATTCGATGTTCCGCGGCATGCGCATCTCCGCCGTCTTGCTGCTTCATCGTCGCGTAGATCGCTCTAATGCCGGCCGGTCGATCGGTTTGGAGTTGTTCGTTTAAGGCGATGTGGAGACTCAAATGCAGGAACGGGTTATCCGCCGATGTTGGCGGCACCAATGAGGCGCCAAATAACGCGTGGTATTCGGGGTGAGCCGCGATGACCTCGGCGACCATCATCTCAAGCGGCGCCAGCGCCTCACCCGCGCAGCGCTTGCGCCAGGCCTCGGCAAAAAAGCGTCGCGACTCGTCTGTGCTACTGACGAGCATCGGTGCTCTGCTTGAGATATTCTTTCTTTTGCGACCAGGTACACTCTTTACCGATAATGCAGGTGGCACACTTTGGCCGTCGCGCCATGCACGTATAGCGCCCATGTAAAATCAACCAATGATGCGCGTGCTGGCGGTACTTTTTGGGCACCGCCACTAGTAGTCCCTCCTCCACCTGCAGCGGCGTCTTGCCCGGCGCCAGCCCGGTTCGATTGGCGACTCGAAAGATATGCGTATCGACCGCAATCGTCGGCTCGCCGAACGCCGTGTTAAGCACCACATTGGCCGTCTTACGCCCCACTCCAGGCAAGGCTTCGAGTGCTTCGCGCGTCTGCGGCACTTCACCCCGATGCAGCTCGATAAGTTGTCGTGCGGTGATCATCAGGTGCCGCGCTTTGGCATTGAATAACCCAATAGCTTTTATATGCTGCTTTAAACCATGCTCGCCGAGCGCAAGCAACGCCGCCGGGGTGTTAGCGCTGGCGAACAGCGTGCGTGTCGCCTTGTTTACGCTCATATCGGTAGCTTGCGCGGATAAGATGACCGCCACCAGCAACTCAAACGGATTCGCGTAAGTTAGTTCCGTGGTCGGGTGCGGATCGGCAGCGGCTAATTTTTTGAACATCGCTTGGACTGCGCGCGGCTCCATGTTAGGCGTCCGGATTCAATGCATTCGCCGCCCGCCGCGCATGCGCCCGCATCACTGCGCCGTTGATTTCGTCGCTGAGCGCGGCGGGTGTCAGTCCGAGCTCGGCGAGTCCATCGGTCGTTGCTTGCCGTAGGCGATCGGCGAATGGTGGACGCGCCAGATTAGCAGCGTAACGCGTCGCCGAACTTCGCGCCTGTGCTTCAAATTTAGTGATGGCGGCCAAGGTCGCGCGGCCATGCGCGAAATATGCGCTGAGCGGAATTTCGCTGGGGCACACCGCGTCACATCGAGCACACTCGGTACACCGCGCAAGTCCCGCCGCGGCGGCCGCATCGAAATTTGCGTGACTGACATCCTTCAACAACCGCTCCGGATTTAATTCCTCCGGGCACGCCGCAGGACAAGCGCCACAGTGGGTACAGGCTTGCGCGACGCTGGTCGCGATTCGCATGGCCGCGGGCGATTGCGGATGCGGCCAGTCGCTGTTGGCTTGTGCCGGAACGAGATCGATGCAATCGACTGGACACGGCGGCAGACACAGTGCACAACCCGTGCAATGCGCGGTCAGCACCGTATGGAGTTGCAGCGCGGCCCCCACAATGGCATCTACTGGACAGGCCACCAAACATTTCGTGCACCCGATACACTCGGCTTCGCGAATGCGGGCGAGCACTGGATGGGGCAAAGGTGCGAGATATTTTTCGCCGCTCGCGGCGGGCGCAAGCGCGAGTAACGCGCGCAGCCGTTGTTCGACCACCACACCCCCCGGCGGACACGCGGCGGGTGAGGCCTGACCCGCGCTCAACGCTTCCGCGAAAGGCTGGCAGCCGTCATACCCACATTGCCGGCACTGCGTTTGGGGTAACAGCGCGAGGACGCGATCCGGAAGATTATCGAGGCGTGACACTGGTTTTTTACTTACTTAACGCGCATACCGGGCACGGCGCCTTGATCGGGCGCGATGACGAATACCTCTTCACCCCCCGGACCTGCCGCGAGAACCATGCCCTCCGACACACCAAACCGCATCTTGCGTGGCGCGAGATTTGCCACCATCACGACCATCCGCCCCACTAAAACTTCTGGTTCGTACGCAGCCCTGATCCCAGCGAACACCGTGCGCGTTTCATTTCCGATATCGAGCTGTAATTCGACCAGTTTATCCGCGCCCACTACCTGTTTCGCGCCAACCACCCGCGCGACTCTGAGATCGATCTTGGCGAAGTCGTCGATATTGATTTCAGGTGCGAGTGGGTCAGACAGCGACGCGCTCATGGCTGATTCCGTCGGACCAAGCGTGGCCTTGGACGCTTTCACCATGGCAGCAACCTGCTTGGCATCGACGCGAGTCTTCAACGGCGAAAAGGTACTGATTCGATGGCGGCCAAGGCGGCGCTCAGCGTCGGCCCAAGTCAACGCGCCGCAGCCCAGAAAGGTTTCCGCCGCACTCGCCATCCGCGGCAGCACGGGTTTGAGATAAATCATGAGCAGCCGAAACAGCTCGATGCCGGTCGAGGCGACACGGTGCAGCGCGTCGCGCGCAGCCGGATCCTTGGCGAGTACCCACGGCTTATGGCGATCAATGAATTGATTCGAAAAATCGGCGAGCGCCATGATGTCGCGCATGACGCGCGCATAATCGCGTCCCTCGTACGCCACGGCAAGCGCCGCGGCGGCGGCGCGCAAGCGCACTTCAAGTTCCGGATCCGCGCTATCGACACATAAGTCGCCGGCGAAAATATTGTTGATAAAGCCCGCACAACGGCTCGCGATATTGACGACCTTGCCCACGAGATCGGCATTCACGCGCTGTTGGAAGTCCTCCAAATTGAGATCGATGTCATCCAACGCGGGCGCCAGCTTCGCCGCGAAATAGTAGCGCAGGTATTCGGGGTCGAGATGATCAAGGTAAGTTCGTGCGGTAATGAAAGTGCCGCGCGATTTCGACATCTTCTGTCCATCGACAGTCAGGAAGCCATGGACAAACACATTGTTCGGCAGCCGAAAGCCCGCGCCATGGAGCATGGCCGGCCAGAACAACGTATGAAAATACATGATGTCCTTGCCGATGAAATGATAGAGCTCGGTGGTGGTGCCCGGCCGACAAAACTCGTCGTAATCTATGCCGGTCCGTGCACACAGGTGTTTAAAGCTCGCCAGATAGCCGATCGGCGCGTCGAGCCAGACGTAAAAGTATTTGCCGGGTGCGTCCGGTATTTCGAAACCGAAGTACGGCGCATCGCGCGAAATATCCCAGTCCTGCAACCCCGCGATGAACCACTCCTGCAGTTTATTGATCACACCTGATTGCAGGTTGCTGCTGGCCAGCCAGGTACGCAACATCGGCTCGAAATCGCCGAGACGAAAGAATACGTGTTCGGACTCGCGTTGTTCTGGCGTCACGCCGGTCAGCGCGGATCGCGGATCGATCAGATCGGTCGGCGCATAAGTCGCGCCGCACACCTCGCAGCTATCGCCATAT
The DNA here is from genome assembly GCA_016191285.1 of Gammaproteobacteria bacterium. Lineage (GTDB taxonomy): Bacteria > Pseudomonadota > Gammaproteobacteria > CAIKBL01. The sequence goes on along the minus strand of JACPPA010000027.1, from coordinate 30,320 downwards.
TGCTCCGGCGCGCCGCAGCGCGGGCACTTGCCGCGAATGAAGCGATCCGGCAGAAACATCTGCTTGACGGGATCGTAGGCTTGACGAATAGTCCGGCGCACGATGTGCCCGGCATCACGCAGTCGCTCGTAAATCAACGTTGCGATAGCGCGATTTTCCGAGGAATGCGTCGAGTGATAATTATCAAAGCTGATTCCAAAGCCGGCGAAGTCCGCCCGATGCTCGACACCGATGCGAGCCACCAGCGCTTCAGGCGTGATCCCTTCTTGCTCGGCGCGCAACATAATGGGCGTGCCGTGGGCGTCGTCCGCACACACGTAATGACAGCGATGTCCGCGCATGCGTTGAAACCGCACCCAGATGTCAGTCTGGATATATTCCACGAGATGGCCAATATGGATCGGACCGTTGGCGTAAGGCAGTGCGCTCGTGACGAGGATGTGGCGCGGAGCTGAAGTCATGCGTGTTTGAACTGCGGATAAAACAAGGCGTAAGTTAGCACCACGCGCCCAGCCATGTCATGGACCCGGAAGGTTCGTGCTTGTGTACAATGGGGCACCCTCGCTGACAGATGTAGGCCATGACACCCACGCACGACCAAATTGAAGCCGCGCTCCGCACCTATCGCGATCCCTACCTCGAAACCGATGTAGTCACGGCCGGCATGCTGAAATCGATCGGCGACACGACTGGTTCAATCGCGATCGAACTCGAAGCGGGCTTCCCGCTCGCGCGCTACGGCGCTACCCTTCGTCATGAACTCAGCCAGACTCTCGCCGTGCTGAGCGCCACACCTCCACCGCAAATTAATATCGCGACGAAAATCGTCTCGCACGCCGTGCAAAAAGGCGTTAAGACCCTGCCCGGTGTCAAAAACACCATTGCGGTAGCCTCCGGCAAGGGTGGCGTAGGAAAGTCCACCACCGCGGCCAATTTAGCGCTCGCCCTGCGCGACGAAGGCGCGAGTGTCGGACTCTTGGACGCCGACATTTACGGTCCCAGCCAACCGCGCATGCTTGGTTGCCCTGGGCGGCCAGATTCGCGTGACGGAAAATCCATGGAGCCGAAAGAAAGCTATGGCATTCAATGCATCTCGATTGGGCATTTGATCGAGGAAGATACGCCGATGATCTGGCGCGGCCCGATGGCGACTAGCGCGCTAGAACAATTGTTACGCGAGACTAATTGGCGCGCACTCGATTACCTGATCATCGACCTGCCGCCAGGGACTGGCGATATCCAATTGACCCTCTGTCAAAAGGTACCCTTGAGCGGCGCAATCATCGTGACCACGCCGCAAGACATCGCCCTGCTCGATGCGCGGAAGGGCCTTAAGATGTTTGAAAAAGTAGAAGTACCGGTCCTTGGCATTGTCGAAAACATGAGCGTGCATGTGTGCTCAAATTGCGGGCACGCGGAACACATCTTTGGCGCCGGCGGCGGCGCCTCGATGGCCACGCAGTACGGCGTTCCCCTGCTCGGTTGCTTGCCGCTCGATATTCGCATCCGCGAAGGCGTCGATAACGGCCGGCCCACGGTCCACACCGACCCGGAATCGTCGGCGACGCAGGTTTATCGTGAAATTGCACGCAGAGTCACCGCCAAACTCGCGCTACGGGCAAAGGACTATAGCGGGCGATTCCCGAATATCGTCATTCAAAAGAATTCGTAGCCGCTGCGAGCGAGGCTCAGGTAATGCCCGTCAAGGCCGACACGTGGATTAAGCATATGGCGCGTGAGCACGGCATGATCGAACCGTTCGAAGCGCATCAGATCCGGGAAGTCGACGGTCAACGAGTCATCTCGTACGGCACGTCGAGCTACGGCTACGACATCCGCTGCGCATCGGAATTCAAGGTCTTCACCAACATCAATTCGGCGATCGTAGATCCCAAAAACTTCGACCCGGCGAGCTTTGTCGACGTCGACGCGTCGGTGTGCATCATCCCGCCGAATTCGTTTGCGCTAGCGCGCACGGTGGAGTATTTCCGGATCCCTCGCAACGTGTTGACTATCTGTCTCGGCAAATCAACCTATGCGCGGTGCGGGATCATCGTCAATGTCACGCCGCTTGAACCCGAGTGGGAAGGTCACGTGACGCTGGAGTTTTCGAACACCACGACCCTGCCCGCGCGCATCTATGCCAATGAGGGCGTCGCGCAGGTGATCTTCCTGGAATCCGATCAGTCCTGCGAAGTATCGTACAAGGAGCGCGGGGGAAAATATCAGTTTCAAACCGGCGTCACCTTACCGAAAGCGTAAAGGTTCGCGCTTAGCTTTTTTCAACGACAAAGTGATAGCGCCCAGCGCTTTCCTCCGCCACCAATAACGCGTGGCCGGCTTGTGCTGCGTAGCCGGTGAGATCTCGCATCGAGTTGGGATCCGTTGCGCACAGGTACACGCAATCGCCACGCCTTGCGCTCGCCAGCGCCTTTTTAGTCTTAAGCAACGGCAGCGGACAATTGAGTCCGACGGCGTCGATCCTGGCGACGCACCGGTCTAAATACGCCTCGTACGTGATCACACATCGCGTTCCTTGAGGCTCAGCGATACCGAGTTGATGCAGTAACGCAAGCCCGTCGGTTGCGGTCCATCGGGAAATAGATGCCCGAGGTGGGCATCACATTGGGCGCACAATACTTCAGTGCGCGCCATGCCATGCGACTGATCGGAGCGAGTCTCGACATTCGCTTTCTCGGCGGCGTCATAAAAACTCGGCCAGCCGCTTCCAGAATCAAATTTGTGCGCCGAATCAAACAGCGGCGCGCCACAACATTTGCAGACATATTCGCCGCTTTTCTTGCAGTCGGTGTACTCGCCGGTAAACGGCCGTTCCGTGGCTTGCTCGCGGCACACGGCGTATTCCATCGAGTCCAGTTGTGCGCGCCATTCGGCCGCGGTTTTCTCAATTTTCGACATGCGGGCTGTTCCTCATGATCACAAATCCACTGGACGCCGCAAAAATTCGAGGCTCATCCTTGGTGGGACTATTAACGTCTAATTCTATCTCGTTGAAATGCTTGCGATTGACGATCCTAAGGTTATTATAGCCTCAGGTCGCTAATCGTTTGGGTGACATATTGTGCTACCTCTAACCATGTAACGGGAGATTGGCCTTGAGAATAGCATTGCTCGAAGACGATCAAGACCAAGCCGTCCTTTTCCTCGAATGGTTAAAGAGCGCCGGCCACACCTGCGAACACTTCAAATCGGGTAAACAATTCATTCGAAACATCAAACACGATAGTTTTGACGCGTTGATCCTCGATTGGATGATTCCTGATATGGATGGTTATGAGGTTCTTGGGTGGGTGCGTGAGAATTTTGACTGGCCGGTGCCCGTGGTTTTCGTAACCGCCAAGGACAAGGAAGACGATATCGTGCGCGCCCTCGAACAGGGCGCCGACGACTACATCGTAAAACCTGCCAAACAACGCGAACTCTTGGCCCGAATCGCCGCCGTCGCCCGGCGCGCGGCCTCGGTGGACGATGCGCAAACGACGATTCAGTTCGACCCGTTCCAAATCGACCTCGCCAATCATGAGATCCGCAAAGACGGGCAGCGCATTGAAGTCACGCAAAAAGAATACGAGCTCGTGGTATTTTTGTTCCGAAATATTGGTCGGGTATTGTCCCGCGCGCATATTTTAGAAAGCGTATGGGGACGTAACCCGGACATCAATACGCGGACCGTGGACACTCATGTGAGTCGGATTCGAACTAAACTCGTGTTGGCGGTCGAGATGGGTTGGAAGCTGTCGTCCATTTATCAGCATGGCTATCGCTTAGAGCGCTTGACCAACACCTAAGACGCGAGCGTTGTCGCGCGGCCTCAGAGCCTACTCTCCGGATTCGGGCCCGGAACAACACTAACGTAAGCAACGACTGTCTATAGCTGCGCCCCCTTGCCTCGGCTAAGATCAGCACCGGTTGCTCAGAAGCTGTTTCTCCTATGAATACCAATCTCCAGTACACGCGGCGCGCGAGCGTCGGAGTTCAAGTTGGCGCGCTGACCATCGGTGGCGAGCATCCGATCGTGGTCCAATCGATGACTAATACGGATACCGCCGATGCGGCGGCCACCGTGAAACAGGTCCAACAGCTGGCGGCGGCTGGCTCCGAGCTGGTACGGATTACGGTTAATACTGAAGAAGCCGCGGACCAAGTTGGCCGCATCCGCGACCGTCTCGACGCGCTCGGGTGCCGCGTGCCGCTGATCGGCGATTTTCATTACAACGGGCATGTGCTTCTCACCAAATACCCCGCTTGCGCCGAAGCCTTGGCGAAATATCGAATTAATCCCGGTAATGTGGGTTTCGGTCGCAAACGTGACGCGCAATTCGCGACCATGATCGAAGTGGCCGTTGCGCGTCGCAAGCCAGTCAGGATCGGCGTCAATTGGGGCAGTCTCGATCCGGCCTTAGTGACCTCCATGATGGATGACAATGCGCAATTGTCACAGCCGAAAAGCGCGGCCGAAGTAACGCGTGAGGCGTTGATCCAATCAGCTCTATTAAGCGCCGCCAAGGCCGAAGAGCTGGGCCTGGCGCGCGATCGCATCGTACTCAGTTGCAAAGTCAGCGGCGTCCAGGATTTGGTGGCCGTCTATTGCGAGTTAGCCCAGCGCTGCGATTATGCGTTGCATTTAGGTTTAACCGAAGCTGGCATGGGCTCGAAAGGAATTGTCGCTTCGACCGCTGGCATGGGTATCTTATTGCAACAAGGGATCGGCGATACCATTCGCGTGTCGTTGACTCCGGAACCTAATGGCGATCGCACCAAAGAAGTGATCGTGGCACAAGAAATCTTGCAGACCTTGGGCCTCCGTTCGTTTACGCCTCTGGTCACCGCGTGCCCTGGCTGTGGCCGCACGACGAGCACGGTGTTTCAGGAACTCGCCGAGGATATTCAGGCCTACGTTCGAACGCAAATGCCGCTCTGGAGCAACCAATATCCCGGTGTTGAAACGATGACGTTGGCGGTGATGGGCTGCGTGGTCAATGGTCCGGGCGAAAGTAAACACGCGAATATCGGCATTTCGTTACCAGGTAGCGGCGAAGCGCCAGCGGCGCCGGTCTTCATCGACGGCGACAAAGCAATGACGCTGCGCGGCGACAATATCGCGGCCGATTTCAAATCAATCCTTAACAATTACGTGCAGTCCCATTACAGCGCACGCCAGCCCACGGCGACCACCGACGCCGCTGCCTAGTTCATCTGCCGCGACCGCGCTAAAAGCTCGGCGTCGATTAAGAGCACCGGTGCACGTCCATATTCTCGGGATCTGCGGTACTTTCATGGCAGGTCTTGCGCGACTCGCGCAACAGCAAGGCCACCGCGTGACGGGCGCGGACGTCAACGTCTATCCTCCGATGAGCGATTTTCTCGCGACTGCCGGCATTCCCATCACCGTAGGTTGGGACCCGAGTCAGTTACAGCCACGGCCCGATTTAGTGGTCATTGGCAATGCCTTGAGTCGCGGTAATCCCGTCGTCGAATACGTGCTGAACGAAGGCCTGCTGTACTGCTCGGGTCCCGCGTGGGTCGCAATCCATGTGCTCCGCGACAAGCACGTATTGGCCGTGGCCGGAACTCACGGCAAAACCACCACGACCAGCTTGTTGGCGTGGTTGCTGGAATGCGCTGGCCTTAATCCTGGATTCCTGATCGGTGGCTTACCCGAAAATTTCGGCGTCCCGGCGCGCCTCGGTGGCGGCAAATATTTTGTGATCGAAGCCGACGAATACGATTCAGCGTTCTTCGATAAACGATCCAAATTTGTCCATTACGCGCCGCGGACACTCGTTATTAATAACCTCGAACTCGACCATGTGGACATTTTTGCCGACTTGAATGCGGTCATGACGCAATTCCATCATCTGGTGCGGACCGTGCCCGGCGCCGGAACCATTATTTGGAACAGCGACGACCGCAATATCGAGGAGACGCTACAGCGAGGCTGTTGGAGTAGTACACTAAAATTTGGCACAGGCGCCACCGCCGAATGGCGCCTTGAACGCACGCTCGTGGCGCCCGGTACGCGACTTCGACTCTTGCGCGACACGCAGCCTCCCTTGGAATTGGACTCGCCCTTGAATGGGCAACATAACGCGATGAATGCGACAGCCGCGATCTGCGCCGCGCAACTGTTAGGAATCCCGGACGCCACCGTCGCGACCGCATTGCCGCGCTTTAAGAACGTCAAGCGTCGCCTGGAATTGGTAGGGAAAGTTCGCGGGATCTCGGTCTATGACGATTTTGCTCATCATCCAACGGCCATTGCCGCGACCCTGCAGGCGCTGCGCGAGCGCGTCGGCAACGGGCAGATCATCGCTGTCCTCGAGCCCCGCTCAAACTCGATGCGACGCGGTGCCCATCAAGACGAACTCGTGCGGGCCTTCGCCAACGCCGATCAAGTCGTGCTGTTTGCACCCTCTACGCTAGGCTGGGACTCAGCAGTGGTGTGCAATTCGGTCGGCGACCGCTGCCAAGCCCACGAGACCATCGACACAGTGGTGAACGCCGTGACCAAACTCGCACGCCGGCCGGCCCACGTATTGATAATGAGTAATGGCGCTTTCGGCGGCATCCATCAGCGCCTTATCGCGCAACTGGGCAACGCTTAAGCTTACGGTGCAGACGTCAACCACCTCGCTCGCGCTCTTCCCCCTACAAACGGTACTGTTCCCAGGCGGGATATTGCCGTTGCAGATCTTCGAGCGACGCTACATTGACCTCGTTCGCGACTGCGTGCGGACGCAAGCGCCTTTCGGCGTCGTCGCCATTAGCGCGGGGCGCGAAACCGGCGTCGCGGCGGAGACGTTCGCGATCGGCACCGCCGCCGACATCGTCGATTGGAATCAAGGCGCGAATGGCTTATTGCACATCGTCGCGCGTGGCCGTCGTCGTTTTCGGATCCTCTCGAACACGGTGCATAATCAACTTCAGGTGGCTGAAGTGAGTTGGCTTAACGACGTCGGTGCGCCGCCGCCGAAAGCGAGAACCGCGCAGTTGAGACTGCTACTTCAGAATCTGCTTCAACAAATCGATCCAAATGGCAAAGGTGCGATTGATGCCGAACTCGACGCGAGCGAACTGGCGTATCGATTCGCGGAATTATTGCCGCTCCCGCTTGGCGACAAAGTGAAACTCCTCGAGATCGACGCAGTTGATGATCGCGTAACCTACATCGAACACCGCTTGCGCGAAGCGATTCGCACCACGCGGACGCTGAATTAAGCTGAGTCGCGCCGTGGCTTTGCGCCGCCCGTCGAAACGCAATTGAACGATACACAACACATCGGTTGAAGCGCCTCACCACATGTGCGATTTTACGGACTCGCCAGCCCTAGACTCCCATGCGCCAATTCACGATCGCGGTATGCCTCCTTTCGTTCGCTTTACAAGCGACAGCCGCCACCCGTGGTCGACGGTCCGTCGAAGAGTATTGGTGGCTCTGTCCCATTGATCGCACGATTCCAATCCGCCCGGAATTCTCAAGCGCGAAGATTGACCCTGACAATACCGAAATACGAGCTGATAGCGCGCGAATTGTTGACCATGGCACCACTTACTTTGCTGGCGACGTCGAGTTAATTCAGTCACGCGCTGCGGTAAAAGCGGACGAAGTGACTTACGACCGCGACGCTGACGCCGCGGCCGTCGAGGGTCATGGCCATATTTGGGATCGCAGTTTACTGTGGCAGGGCGAACGTGGATTATTTAACTTCGCGGATGATCTCTCCCGTCTTGAGCGCGGCAAATATTGGTTGCTCAATCGACAGGGTCGCGGCGCGGCGCGCCTGATAAAAAGCGATAACAGAGCGCACATTACGCGTTTGCAAGATGTTGACTACTCAACCTGTCCCGCGCGGGGAGAAGTTTGGAAATTCTCCGCGTCGCGCATCCGGCTTAATCACAATACGGAGAGCGGTTACGCCGTTAACGCAATCTTAAGAGTCAAAGGCGTTCCGGTTTTATATCTTCCGTATTTCACCTTCCCCCTTAGCAGCAAGCGAAAGTCGGGCTTCTTGATCCCCACCTTCAGTAGCTCCAGTACGCGAGGTCTGGATTTGCGCCTTCCGTACTACATCAATATCTCGCCGAATCAAGATGCGACCATTATTCCCCGACACCTCTCGAATCATGGCGAGATGCTCGGCGGCGACTACCGGTATCTAGGCACTACTTTCAAAAGCGAGTTGAGTTTCGAATTTTTGGCTAGCGATTCGTTACGCAATAACAATGAACGATCTGCTATCACGATCAAACATCAGCAGTCTTATGCTAACGGCCAAGGATTCGTGAATGGCTTATTTCAGAACGTCTCGGACGCACATTACTTCGAGGATTTCGGGAGCAGCCTCGGGATCTCGAGTCAACGCTATCTCGATAGGCGTTTGGAGACCACGTTCGTCCACGGCCCGCTTTATGTGTATGGCCTCATGCAAAGCTACCAGAATGTTGATAGCTCGATCCCGGCCGCATTCGGTCCCTATCAGCGGTTGCCGCAAATTATTTTTCAAACCCTGTATCCAGAAGCGCACCTCAAACCGCATTTTTATACGCTGGGCGAGATCACTTATTTTAATCGCGATGGCAGTGTGTCTGGTGGGCGGATTCATCTGGAACCGACCATGTCATTGCCATTTCTAAAGCCCTGGGCCTTTATTCGCCCGGCGCTTGGTGTGCGCTACACAGAATATTTATTGACCAACTCCGACAAGTTTTCTGCAAATGAATCGCGCGCCGTTCCAGTGCTCAGCGTCGATACCCAATTGTTTTTCGAACGCCGCTTCAGGATTTTCGGTAACCGCTTACTACAAACACTCGAACCACGGGTTTACTACTTACTGGTGCCGAAGGTAGGGCAAGATCAATACCCAGTGTTTGACTCCGGCCTGTTTGATTTTTCGTTTGTTAGCTTATTCCTGGGCGATCGATTTTCAGGCCACGATCGCGTTAGCGACGCGAATCAAATTGCACTCGGCGTTACGTCGCGCTATTTCAGCATGCGCTCGGGACGCGAGTTATTTGATGCGAGTATCGGCCAGATCTACTACTTTCGACCGCGTGAAATTACTCTCCCCGGCGTTACAGCGGTTGACGATAGTACGTCCGAGCTTATTGGCGAAGTCGCGACCCATTTATCCGACGCCTGGGTGGCCCGCGCGACCGTGCAATGGAATCCAAATACGGATCGAACTGAAAAATCCGCGCTTTCGATTAGGTACGCACCGAAAGACGGAACCGTGCTCAACGCGGCCTATCGCCGCCGCGTTGCCATCACCGACGTCGAGCAAACCGATGTGTCGTTTCGACTCCCGATGACCGAAAGCGTGAGCCTGATAGGTCGTTGGGCGTATTCGCTGCAGAAGCAAGAAACCTTGGAAATGGTCGGTGGAATTGAGCTCGAAGATTGTTGCTGGGGTATCCGGCTATTAGGCCGCCGCTACATTCGCAACGTGCAAGGACAATTTGATACCGCGGTTTTAGTCGAAGCGCAGTTGAAGGGATTGGGCGGACTGGGGCGCGGCACAGCCAATTTTCTGCGACGCAGTATCCCCGGCTACGAATCGCTGTTCTAACCTTTTGCCAGTTCGGAACTCAACTTTAAGTTCCGGCCTGGTCAGTGGATTAGGGTAAGATCCGCGCGGTTCGGAACTTTCGCTATTTTTCGATGACCTACTTTGAACCACGCTTTCCCGCGATTGCCTAGAGCACCAGAAACGATGTTTAGACCCAGTTTGTTAGGCGCGCTCCTGATTTTGGCCTGTACGCTCGCACAGGCCATGGAGATCGATCGGATCCTCGCGGTGGTCGACGACGATGTGGTCATGCGCAGCGAACTTGACCAGCAACTGGCGCGCGTGCGAACCGAACTGCGTCAGAATGGCGGAGAATTGCCGCCGACAACAGTGCTTGAGCGCCAGGTCATGGAGCGATTGATCCTGCAAAAAATCCAAGTCCAGGTTGCGGAACACAGTGGCGTAAGAGTCTCGGAAGATAATTTGGACAAAGCGATCAACGACATCGCAAAAAAAAATAAGCTGGACATACCGCAATTCAAGCAAATTCTACAGTCCGAAGGTTACGAGTTCGCGCGCTTTAGAGACGATATCCGACAAGAAATTCTGCTCGCCAAACTCCGTCGCGAGGAGGTGGATAAACGTATTCAGGTCAGCGAGCGCGAAATCGACAATTACCTCACAAACGAAAGTGGCGCGGCCGCCGCCGGCGAGGAATATCGCGTTTCGCATATTTTGATTTCCACGCCATCAGGCGCCACTGAAATCGAACGGCGCGCGGCAAAGGAAAAAGCCGACACGGTAATGAAACGCCTGGACGAGGGCGCTGATTTTGGCGATCTGGCGATTGCCATGTCGGACGGTCAGGACGCCTTGGATAAAGGGGATCTCGGATGGCGCAAAATCGACGAGATCCCGAGTTTGCTCGCCGACTCGGCACGAACGCTCGAAGTCAATGCGCATAGCGACATCATTCGTAGCTCGAATGGTTTCCACATCGTCAAACTGACCGGCAAGCGCCGCGGCGAAAAGGTGATGGTCGAGCAAACCAAAGTTCGTCACATCTTGATCACGCCCAATCAACTCGTCAGCGAACAAGATGCAATCGAAAGGCTGCGTCAATTACGCATAAGACTCGAGAGCGGTGACGATTTTGCCACCTTGGCGCGCACGCACTCCGACGACCGCGGCTCCGCATTGCAAGGCGGCGATTTGGGCTGGGTGAGTAAAGGCCAAATGGCGCCGGAATTCGAAGAAGTAATGCTAGCGACCGATCCCGGACAAATTAGCGCGCCATTTCACACTGAATTTGGTTGGCATATTCTCCAAGTTCTCGACCACCGAACCTATGACGGGACCGATGAAGTGAGAAGAGCAAAAGCGCGGGACGCGGTCGCCGCGCGCAAACGCGAGGAATCCTATCAAGACTGGCTACGTCGCTTGCGTGACGAAGCCTATGTCGAAATGAGGGCGGACGATTAACCGCCGGCTGCCTCGTATTGCCGTCACGCCAGGCGAACCGGCTGGCATCGGACCCGATCTCGCGCTGGCCTTAAGCGCGCTATCATTCGAGGCTGAAGTCGTCGTAATCGCCGATCCGGCGCTACTACGCGCGCGCGCCGCGCAATTGGGCTTGGATGTCGAAATCGATCCCTATATAGCCAATAGCATTCCCACTACCTCCTCACAAAATCACCTTTGGGTGGAACCAATCGAACTTCGTCGCCCCGTGCTCCCGAGAGTACTGACACGCGAGAATTCGCACTACGTGCTGGCAACGCTGGATCGCGCACTACAGGGTTGCATGCGTGGCGAATTCGACGCGCTGGTGACTGGCCCCGTGCAAAAGAGCATCATCAACGAAGCTGGCATCGCCTTCACCGGACACACCGAATACCTTGCCCTGCAGGCGGGTAGCCGACAATCCGTGATGATGCTAATCGCCGATAATTTGCGCGTCGCGCTCGTTACAACGCATCTGGCATTGCGCGACGTTGCGGAACAAATTGATGCCGCGCGCGTGGCCTACACCATTCGAACTGTCGTCAACAACCTCAAGACTTGGTTTGGCATCGATAGACCACGAGTGGCGGTATGTGGATTAAATCCACATGCCGGAGAAAATGGTTATCTCGGCACGGAAGAAGACACCGCGATTCGTCCTGCTATCGCCGCCTGCCAGCGCGAGGGATTCGACGTCACCGGCCCACTGCCTGCGGATACGGTGTTTAGAGTGCAGTCGAGGACTAACTACGATGCGATCATCAGCATGTATCACGATCAGGGATTACCGGTTCTCAAGGCACTTGGATTTGGGCATGCGGTGAACGTCACGCTGGGGTTGCCGTTCATTCGTACCTCGGTCGATCATGGGACTGCGCTCGAGCTTGCCGGATCCGGACGCGCCGATCCTAGCAGTTTGATTACGGCACTGAACTTGGCGCTGGCCTTGGTGACGCAGGCGCGCGACGGAAAGTGATCACGTCTTGAGCGCCGAACGTTTCAGCGCACGCAAGCGCTTTGGACAGCACTTTTTGATGGACCTGCAATTTCAAGCCGACATGCTGAATGTCGTTGCACCGCTAGCGGGTGAGCGCATTGTCGAAATTGGGCCAGGTACCGGGGCGCTGACCCAGCATTTGATCGCGAGCGGCGCGACAATTGATGCGATAGAGATCGACCGCGATCTGGCGGCGAAGCTCAACGATCGCTTTGGTCACTGCGCCAATTTTCGACTGCATACATTCGACGTTCTACGTTTCGACCTCACCACACTCGCCCCCTTACCCACGCAGTTTCGAATCATTGGAAATCTGCCGTACAACATCTCGACCCCGCTGTTATTGCAATTGATCGCCGATGCCGCGCATATCAGCGACATCTGCGTAATGGTGCAGAAAGAGGTGGCGCTGCGGCTTGCCGCGGCACCCGGCAGTCGCCTCTACGGCCGGCTCTCGGTCATCGCCCAGGCACAGTGCAAAGTCGCTCTGGCTTTCGATGTCCCGCCGAAAGCCTTTGCGCCGCCGCCTCGCGTCGATTCCACGGTCCTTACGCTGCGGCCCCGCAGCGCCTTATTGACGCCGACAGCGCTGACCAAACTCCAACAGGTGGTCGCATTAGCGTTTTCACAGCGTCGAAAAATGTTGCGCCATACGCTGGGGCGAGTCATGCCCATTTCTCTAACCAACTCGCTCGGGATTTCGCTAACTCAGCGCGCCGAAGAAATATCAGTGACTCAGTACATGGACCTGGCCGAACGATGCGAAATTTAAACGCTATTTCGCGTGATTTTTCGCCTATCGCAAGGGCTAAAAGGACCGATAAGCAAGTCGTTAGGATTATCCACAATTTGTGTGGATAACATTGTGGACAGGTTGCTTTGGTAAGGCCATCGACGCTGGTGGTACGGCCCGTTTGTTGAAATGGCTAAGATCTCGCCACTTGAAGATATAGCCATATGTTTCAATATTTTAAATTTAACTTCAAATGTATTACCAAGCTTTTGTTGCATAACTTTCAAAAAGATTCGTTAACTTCACCCAGGATGTGCAAAAGCTTCCTTAGGAGCCCTCCACAAAGCCCATATAAGGGTGACAGCACTCATCCAAGCCGCATCGCCGCCAATACTTGTGCAGTATCGGGTCGGAGTCCGTGCCAAATCGAAAACGCCGCCGCCGCCTGCTCAACCAGCATGCCCAATCCATCGAAACTGTGTGCCGCGCCAACGTCCTGACCCCATGCGCAGAACGGCGTCTGGGTAGAGGCATAGAACATGTCGTAACAGACCGTCTGCGCACCGATCGCACTTTTATCAAGAACGGGTAATTCGTCAGTGATGCTCGATGACGTTGCGTTAACCACCACGTCGAATGAGCGCTCGAAGCGCGCATCCGCCGCAGCCCATTCAATGGGACCATACTCGGCAAATCGCGAGCTCAAGGCTTGTGCGCGATTTAGTGTCCGATTACTGACGACTAGTTGCTCGGGCGCGGTTTCCAGCAGCGGTTTAATTACCCCAGCTGCGGCGCCGCCGGCGCCGAGGAGCAAAATCCGGCGACCGCGCAGGTCGACTTGGTGATTTTCAATCAAATCCCGACATAGCCCCGTACCGTCGGTATTATCGGCTATAAGCTCGCCTTCCATAGTCCACCACAGCGTGTTTGCAGCGTGCGCTGCCGCCGCCTGTGGCGCACTCGCGGCCGCTAACCGATACGCTTCTTCCTTCAACGGCACGGTGATGTTAATGCCACAACATCCCGCGGCGCGCAGCGTATCCACTGCTTGACTCAATGCACCTAGCGCAACTGGAATTTTTTCGTAGCGCAGCGCCATTCCAAATTGCTCGGCGAACAGACGATGAATTTGCGGGGAGCGGCTGTGGCTGACGGGATAGCCAAGGATACAACAGTAACGCGCGCCTAAGAAAAAATCGGAAGTGATAGTCACCTCACGCGCAACCTCACGAGTTGAGGCGGTTACTGCCCGACCAGTCCACCTTTTAGAACATAGGCGTGAAAGCCGCGTTCGTTGAGGAGGAACGCCGCCGCCGAACTGCGGCGTCCGCTGTCGCAGTAAACGATGTACTGCTGTTTCGGATCCAAGGCGTCTACTTTTATGCGCAACATGAAGAGCGGGATATTCATACTGTCTTTCACGCCCGTGTTGGCGTGCTCGCTTTCTAAGCGCACATCCAACCATTTCGCACCCGCCTTGACGCGCTCAATGGCCTCGTCCTTGGTTACCCAGTTCAACATGGGTTCTTTCAATAAGGCATTGAAATCGTCTTTCGAAAGACGCATCAGTACCCCATCGTTTTCCATCGTCACAGTGGCGTTACGTTTCGCTTCCGACAACAAGGCTTCTTCGCCAAACGCGTCGCCGTCCTTGAGCGTCGCCAGCGTCAGCTCAGTACCGGTTTTCGATGCGCGAGTAACCTTGGCTTTGCCATGTTTGATGATGTAGTAGTAGTCGCCATCTTCGCCCTGTCGAATAACGGTTTGCGTCGCGCGTACGGGTACTTCCTGCATGCGCATGAACATCGCTTGGATGTTTGCCGGCGGTATCTGGAGGAATGCCTGCGACTGCAGAATACGCGTCATCCAATCGACATCGTCTGATGCGTTGTCCTCGTGTCTGATTTCGTTGACTTCGATCCCTGACAATTGATCCCAGGTAAGTAGAATGTCGAGGAGATCGCTATCGAAACGGGTGATTCTGCAGTCAGTGCGGGCTTTTGCGGACTGCTGGCGCGGCTGTTGATTAGCCAGCGGATGCTTGGCTACATCGCTGCCACCCGTTATGGAGGTACTGTGCCCGGTGGCATCGGTCAGGGTCATCTGACCTTCGAGTAGATAAATTGTTTTGCGGTCTAGATCGCCGTTCTTGAAGATCGTTCTACCGGCGGCGACGTCTTCAATCATGGCCTTGTTCGCCAACTCTTGAAAATTCTCCGCGTTCAGCGCATTCGCTGGAACTAGCGACTTAAGAACCGTTTTGTCCACGAGCTTGCCGTCGGTCATGAGATTGAATCCGCTGCGTTATCAGAACTGTCAGAGTTCGATTGCCTCCGCTAACCGCGGGCTTGGGTCGCGCCGGAGCGATTGTCACAACCGAAGACTGGAGTATTGTATGGCGAGGCCTGCGCTAATTAAAGCCAACCTTAGGTCTAAACAATAGTATCGCGATCAGAACCTACTTTTTGGAGGATGTGCTCATGAGCGAACCAGTCTGTGCCCAGAAATCGCCGATTCAACTCACCCTCGAACCTGGCCAATACTGGTGGTGCGCTTGCGGTCGCTCGCAAAAGCAACCATTTTGCGACGGCTCCCACAAAGGAACAGATTTCACACCCAACCAATTCAAGCTTGACGAGAAGAAAACGATGTGGCTATGCGCCTGCAAACGAACCAAAACTGCGCCGAATTGCGATGGGACGCATAAATCACTGGCTTAATCAGATGATAGGCCGGTGTGACGGCCGCAAACGCATACGGCCCGCAAAAAATGCGACCCGTATGCGTTGGGCGCCGAATTAAAAATTTAGAACGATCGAGAAATGGTAAATACGACACGTCCCTCGATTAAATTATGGAAATTTTTATCGGTATTACCATTAATCGGCCCATCGGGGTAAAAAGCCTTTAGCGAAGGGCTTTGGTCGGTGCCGTAGTAGCCGAGGTCGAGCTTGAAACCTTTTAAGGTTTTATTGACGCCGACGCCGTAATAGACGTAATCGTAACCGTCGAGAAGTCCATTTGGTCCACCGCTGAAAGGTATTTGTGCGGGAATACCCGATGACTTATCGCCAGCGGTCGTTTGCCAGCCGACATTGGCATAGAACGCCACATCGTAAGGCAAGCTCAACCCAAAACTTCCTTGGACCGCGTGGCTTTCGCCGTCCGATCCGAAAGCATCAGGAGAATAGTTATACGCGAACCCGAAAGATGGCGCGAACTGCGTTTTAGCGAACGTATACGACGCGCCGGTCGTAAATTCCCCATACCACGCGTCCGGATTGAGTAGGTTCGGTGTCGCGGGGTTGGTACTCCCTGGGTCGAAACCTAAGGATAGCTTGCCGTTCTCGCCCGGATACGTGTAGTAGATACCGCCGACATTTAGCGCGATATCATTCCAAGTCCATCTATATCCGCCGTAGTAGTCGATTTCAAAATGACTATCGGAGAATTCAGTATTAGAAGCCCACGCGCCGACGTAAAATCCGTCATACGCCCAATCCAGACTCCCTTGAATGGCGGGGCCGTCGGAGTTTGATATCCCACGAAATATGTAGTTGGTCGTGAGATAAATCGTGCTCGTAAAGTTCGCGGCCGCGAGCGGACCCGTCTCCGCTGGCGGCGCCGCGGCGGGCGCAGCAGCATCCTCGGCGGCGGCGCTCATACTCTGCGCTGCAAAAATCGCCGCGGCAGCGGCAGTGAGTAACAGTTTCATCGTTATTGGCTCCTTAAATTGCTATTGCGTTGAGGTGGCGCACCCGGATGCGCGTGCAGTCACTTGCCTTGGGGCTTGGACGATTTTATAGCGCTTCTACGACATGCGTGCAAGGCACAATTACAACGTATCGGCGATATCATTCGATCGCGCCAAAGCCGCACCGTTGCTGCGCTTTTTTTTGAGATGTCGCACCGTTTCCGCGCGAAAACGCTCCAGTAGCACTTCGGTCAGTGGAATAAAACCAACAGTGCGCCCAGGGCGTCGTCCGCTACAGCGTGTACGCGCGTTCGCCGTGATCGCTCAAGTCGAGGCCTTCGGTTTCCTCTTCTTGATTGACTCTCAGACCGGCGAACAATCCAATAATTTTCAAAATCAAATAGGTGCCGGCAGCGCACCAAAGCGCGGTAGCACCGACGCCCAACGCTTGCACCATCACTTGGTCCAGCATGGACACCCCATTTTGATAACCGACGCCGCCAAACGCCGATGACGCGAACACTCCGGCAAGCAATGTCCCGAGGATGCCGCCCACCCCATGAACAGGAAATACGTCCAATGAATCGTCAATATTTAAGCCGCGTTTGATGTATTGCGTTGAGATATAACAAATGATACCGGCGAGGAGTCCGATCGCAATTCCACCCACCGGGCCAACGAACCCCGACGCAGGCGTGACGGTGCCTAACCCAGCGACCATACCAGTCACGATCCCGAGCACGCTCGGTTTGCCATATCGAAACCATTCAAGCGCCATCCAGGCGAGCGAACCTGTCGCGGCCGCCAGATGGGTAACTAGCATCGCCATGCCGGCGCTACCATTCGCTGCAACCGCGCTGCCGGCGTTAAACCCGAACCACCCGATCCACAGCATCGCCGCCCCCGCGACGGTCAGCGTCATGTTATGGGGCGGCATCGCAGTCTCAGGGAATCCTTTGCGACGACCCAAGACTAGCGCGGAAACCAAAGCGGCGATCCCCGCATTGATGTGCACCACGGTCCCACCCGCGAAATCCATGATGCCGCGTTGCATCAACCAACCGCCGCCCCATACCCAATGGCAGACGGGTACGTAGACCAGTAGCAGCCACATCAAACTAAAACTGAGCACGGTCGCAAAGCGCATGCGCTCAGCGATTGCACCGATAACCAGTGCGGGCGTGATCACCGCGAACGTCATCTGAAACATCAAGAAGACGGATTCGGGTACGGAACCGGTAAGGCTTTCACGCGTAACATCCAATAAGAACCAATGCCCGGCGCCAATAAACGCTTGCCAGGACCCACCGTTGCCGAACGCCAAACCGTAGCCACCGACAAACCAGAGTATCGACATGACGCAGGCGATCGCGAAACACTGCATCAATATCGAGAGCACATTTTTACTGCGTACAAGTCCGCCGTAAAAAAACGCGAGACCCGGCAGCGTCATAAACAAAACCAACGCTGTCGAAATCAGTAGCCATGCTGTATCGCCGCTATCGAGGTGCGCGGTATCGGCAACTGCGGTACTTGTTACCCCTAAGCTAAGGATGCCCGCTAACACAGCGCGCGTCGTATTTCGCCACATGGTGCTCCCCCAATTGGAAATTGATTTAACGCAGATTCTTCTAACTTAGCGCAACACCAATGCGCTTGATGTCGCCGTTCCCGTGCGCTTCGCACCGATCTCGGATGATCAGAACGCGAAATGCCCCAATTTGGGGCGGCATGATTTATGCCACGTAGAAATTTAGCGAGTTCGCGTAGGTCGCGTTAGTAAGGGACTACTCGCCCCGAATAGAATTGGACCAAATTAGTGCAATTGGCGTTTGGCGCGCTTTAATTTGGAACGAAATGTAACAGAACGCAGCTCGCCTTCGCGTGCGCACTGGTTAACGCGCGCGACCTTGAGGACGCATTTGATACGCCCTCAAGTTGTTTCCCACCATTAAGCGGCGGCCACCCGCGCTTGCTTCGAAGGGCTAGTTATAGCGCGTCAGTGCCGGTTTCCCCGGTTCGTATGCGCATCACATTAATGAGTTCGGTGACAAATATTTTTCCGTCACCGATTTTGCCGGTATTCGTTGCCTTAGCAATGGCTTCGATGACTTCGTCTACTTTGTCATCTGCGACCGCAACTTCGAGCTTCGATTTTGGCAGAAAATCAACGACGTACTCTGCGCCACGGTAAAGTTCTGTATGCCCTTTCTGACGCCCAAATCCCTTAACTTCAGTAACCGTGAGACCTTGCACGCCGATTTCGGACAGCGCTTCGCGTGCGTCGTCTAATTTAAAAGGTTTAATGATCGCGGTAACTAATTTCATTACTTGACTCCCGGTTCAGTTCTTTCATTCCCGCACCGAAACATTCGGATTGCTTGGGGACGCACAACACGTAGGCCATATACTTGCAGCATGTATGCCACCCTAGGTTTCCCGCCATAATCGAGGCATGACCCAAACTACTATAACGATTCGCGCAGCCATTAACGGGCACAATCCCGCGATACTGCCCCAGACTAACGCATCCGATACCTCACAAGCACAACATTTGTGCGATCTGGACAGGATGCGCTAAGGAGCTTCTAATCTAGTCATGGAAGTGAAAGACCTAGCTGAACGATTACGCAAGCTACTACCGAGCGAACCTTCGCAAATTGGCGCGGACTTACGCAATAATTCACGCGCATTGTTCGAAGCAGCGTTGGCGCGTCTTAACTTAGTCACCCGTGAAGAATTCGAGGCCCAAACGGCGTTACTCGCGCGTACTCGCGAAAAACTTGACCGCCTTGAGATGCTAATTGCGGAGCTTGAGAAACGAAACTAAAGTTTTGCGCTGATCGGATTAAACTGCCTAACCGCTGACAGGAAGCTGGCGGTAGAAAATCGCACGGAGCGAAACCATGTCACTTGCCGTTGCTTATACGCGCGCCCAACTCGGGCTGCGTGCGCCGCTCGTTATCGTAGAAACTCATCTAACGCCGGGACTTCCCTCCTTGGGAATGGTAGGTCTACCAGAAACGGCCGTGCGCGAAAGCAAGGAGCGCGTGCGCTCGGCCATATTAAACGCCGGGTTCGAGTTCCCACAGCGCAGAATGACGATCAATCTCGCGCCTGGGGATATCCCTAAAGGTGGCACGCGTTACGATCTCGCAATCGCGCTCAGCATCCTCGCTGCCTCAGGACAAATTCCGACCGAATCTCTTGATCATTACGAATGCTCCGCCGAACTCGCCCTGACCGGCGAGTTGCGCGCTGTCCGCGGATTGCTACCCGCCGCGATTGCGGCGCGTGACGCGACACGCAATCTCCTGTGCGCGCCAGAAGATGTCGCCGAGGCAGCCTTGTGCGCCAATTTACTCGTGTATGCCGCACGTGACCTACGCGAGGTTTGCGCCCACCTCGATCACACCCGACTGCTAGCGCCGGCGCCCCACGAAAACCTCGGCGCCGCGCTGAAGTCGTATGAGGGGGCCGACCTCCAAGAAGTACGCGGTCAGGTACACGCGAAACGTGGACTAGAGATCGCCGCGGCCGGCGGTCATAACGTGCTGTTGATCGGACCGCCCGGAACCGGGAAAACCATGCTGGCTACTCGCATGCCTGGGATCCTGCCACCGCTAACCGAAGCCGAAGCGTTCGAACTCGCTGTTATCCGGTCCGTGGCGGGGCAGTCGTGGTCGGCCGCCAGTTGGCGCCTGCGACCCTTTCGTGCCCCACACCACACCGCCTCGGCCGCCGCCATCGTCGGCGGTGGGACCTTACCGAAACCTGGCGAAATATCGCTCGCCCATCACGGGATCCTGTTTCTAGATGAGTTACCGGAATTTGATCGGCGCGTGTTGGAGGTCTTACGCGAGCCGTTGGAAAGTGGCCGCGTCGCCATCGCGCGGGCCGCGAGTCATGTTGAATTTCCCGCCGAGTTCCAGCTAATTGCCGCGATGAATCCATGTCCTTGCGGCTATGCAGGAGATCCGTCAGGCCGTTGCACGTGCTCGCCAGAGCGCATCGCTCGCTATCGCGGTCGCCTTTCCGGTCCCCTAATCGATCGCATCGACATTCAACTCGAGGTGGCGCGAGAAGCGGATTGGTTGTCGGCGCCGACCGCGGCACAGGCTGAGGCAAGTTCGATTATTCGCGACCGCGTGGCCACCGCGCGTGCGTGCGCGATGGCCCGCCAAGGCAGGTTAAACCGCGAACTCAGCGCGCGCGATTTACGTGAATTCGTAGTGCTAGATTCGGCCAGTGAACGCTTTCTTAAAAGTGCTTTTCACCGCTTCAATCTCTCCGCTCGGACCTACCATCGATTACTTAAGCTGGCCTTGTCCATCGCCGACCTCGAAGGACGCGCGACGGTTAATCAAAACGATTTGGCCGAAGCCTTAATGCTGCGTCGCCTGGATTTACGGGCGGCCGAGGAATCGCGACGCCGCGCCGGCCTTTACCAATGAGGAAGGCATCCGTTAGATTGGGCTTATTCTGCAAGCTGAAACGGACTCCCTGCGTGGCCAAGAAGCCGTACCTAATAGGCATTACAACCGAGACTAGCTTCGTCGCCGAGCAATCGGATCCGGAGCGCAACCGCTATGTCTTCGCCTACACCATCACGATTGAAAACACTGGCCGCGTGGCTGCCCAACTGCTATCGCGACATTGGATAATCACTGATGCCGCAGGCCAGGTCCAGGAAGTCAAAGGCGATGGGGTCGTCGGCGAGCAACCATACCTCGAACCCGGTGAATCCTTTCGCTACACCAGCGGCGCCGTGCTCGAAACGCCGGTGGGCACCATGCAAGGCAGTTATCAAATGATCGCCGACGATGGGCAACGCTTCGAAGCACCCATTCAGGTTTTTCGCCTGTCCGTGCCGAATGTACTGCATTGACCCGCTAACGGCGAAAAGCCTGCCGCTATAAAGCATGGCGACTTACGCCATCGGTGATGTGCAAGGCTGCTACCGCGATCTGCAATCTCTGCTCGCGAAAATAAAATTTTCCCCGGCACAGGACGTTCTGTGGTTCGCCGGTGATTTAGTCAATCGTGGACCCGCGAGCCTTGCGGTATTGCGCTTTGTGAAAGACCTCGGCGAGCGCGCCATCACCGTGTTGGGCAATCACGATCTGCATTTACTTGCATGCCGCTTTGTCCCGACACGGCGCGCCAAACCGTTCGATACACTCGGTGAAATCCTTGCTGCGCCCGATTGCGATGAACTCCTCACATGGCTCCGCGCGCAGCCGTTGATTCATCGCGATGCCACCCTTCGCTTTACCTTGGTTCATGCTGGAGTGCCCCCCGACTGGTCGATCGCAGAAGCGCATGTGCGTGCCGCTGAAGTAGAATTCGCGTTACGCGGGAAACATTGCAAGGATTATTTACACGCCATGTATGGCGATGGGCCGAATACCTGGCGCGTCGATCTTGCACCCGAAAAGCGCTGGCGCTTCATCACCAACTGCCTCACACGCCTGCGCTATTGCACGCTGGACGGGCGGTTAGATTTGCGTGAAAAAGGCGCATTGGGGACTCAAGCACTCGGACTCGTGCCGTGGTTCATGCTGCCCGAGCGAGCAGCTAGTGGAGAGCGCATTTTATTCGGCCATTGGTCGACATTGCGCCTCGACGCTGAACAGGTGGCGCGCTACCAGGTGTATCCCCTCGACACGGGGGTGGTATGGGGTGGCGCGCTCACCGCATTGCGGCTTGAGGATCAGGTGTATTTTAGCGTGCCCGGCACCACGCCGGCGACAGGAGGCGTCGATTAACGCGTAACGGCACTGACGCGATCGAGAATCACGAAACTATAATCGTGGCCATTTCTCGCATCCCGCGTGTGCCGCTCGCGCTGAATTTCGCGCCACTCGGCGCACACGAATTCTGGAAATACCACATTCCCGTCAATTCGCGCATGCACCTCGGTTAGGTAGATTCGCTCGGTGCGTGGAAGTGCAGCCGCATACAACGCGCGCCCACCGATCACCATCACTTCTTCCACCGCACCCACGTGTACCAAGGCCGCGCCAAACGAGGGTACGATGACACAGCCAGCCGCTGCATAGTTCGGGGTGCGACTGACGACGATATTCATACGGCCAGGGAGCGGACGTCCAATCGACTCGTGGGTGAGGCGACCCATGATGAGTGGAAAGCCTAGCGTAATCTGTTTGAATCGGCTCAGGTCGGCGGGTAACGCCCACGGTAACGCACCACCGCGGCCGATCACCCCATTCTCCGCCATCGCGACCACTAGGTTGATACGCATCTGAACCGACGGCTTACACCGCGATCGGGGCTGCAATCGCGGGATGGGCTTGATAATTCTTAAGTGTAAAATCTTCGTACTTGAACTCAAATAGCGAATTGACTCCCGGATTTAACTGCATTTGAGGGGCCGGAAGGGGCTGACGCGCAAGTTGTAGATCTGCTTGTTCAAGATGATTTAGATACAAATGGGCGTCACCCAAGGTATGCACGAATTCACCAGCCTTTAAGCCGCAGACTTGCGCCACCATCAGCGTCAATAACGCATAGGACGCGATGTTGAACGGCACTCCAAGAAAAATATCCGCGCTACGCTGATACATCTGACACGATAACTCGCCATTGGCGACATAAAACTGAAAGAGCACATGGCAGGGCGCGAGCGCCATCGCGGGCAATTCACCGACATTCCACGCGCTAACCACATGGCGACGTGAGTCGGGATTTTGTTGGATCGATTTTATGATCTCGCGAATTTGATCGATTGACTGACCCTCGGCAGTTCGCCACGAACGCCATTGCACGCCATACACCGGCCCGAGTTCACCATTGGCATCCGCCCACTCATCCCAAATGGTCACCCCATATCCGCGCAAATAGCGCGTAGTGGATTCGCCCCGTAGGAACCATAGCAATTCATGAATGATCGATTTTAGATGAACCTTTTTGGTAGTAACCAACGGAAAATTGGCGCGCAGATCAAAGCGCATCTGATACCCAAACACGCTGAGCGTGCCGGTGCCGGTGCGATCGCTCTTGCGCACACCGTGCGTGCGCACGTGGCGGACAAGATCGAGGTACTGCTGCATCGAAGGTTTAGCCGTTAATTGGTGTTTGTGGACTGTGCATTGGCCCAAATCAGGATGCCGACGCCAGTGACTGCCATTGGCAATGACAGGATCTGCCCCATCGTCAACCAAGCGCCGTATAGATATCCGATTTGCGCATCGGGTTCGCGGATGAATTCAATGCCGAAACGGATCAACGCGTAACCAATCAAAAACGCGGCCGAGATTACCCCGGTGGGTGGCTGGCGGCGCCGTACAAAATTAAGGACCAAAAATAAGATCACGCCCTCCAAGGCCGCCTCATAGAGTTGTGAGGGATGCCGCGGAACACCGCCCGCCGCAGGATTGGTGAACAGCACCGCCCATGGCAGAGTCGACGGCGCGCCCCACAACTCCTGGTTCACAAAATTGGCGAGACGCCCAAAAAACAATCCAATGGGCACCACGGGCACGACGAAATCCGCCACCGAAAAAAAACTCCGGCGAGCGCGGCGTGCATAGAACGCTAGCGCCAAGACAAATCCAATGACCCCGCCATGAAATGACATGCCGCCACGCCACACAGCAAAGATCGAGAGCGGCTCGCGCAGGTATTCCGAAAAATTGTAAAACAAACCGTAGCCGATCCGCCCGCCGAGCACGGCCCCAAGCGCGGCATGGAACACGAGGTCGGAAACCCCCTCGGGAGTCCAAGTGCTAAGCGCTCGCTGGGCACGGCGATGAAGTAACGCCCAGCCGAGGCCGATGCCGGCGAGGTACGCCAAGCCATACCAATGGATGGCGAGCGGCCCGAGCCGAACGGCGACCGGGTCAAGGGCGGGAAATAACAGCATGGATTCGAACTAGTCCTGTGGAATGACCTTGGCATGCAAATCGGAACATCCAGTCGACCTCATCGCCACTATCCCCGACAATAGGGCCAAGCTCCGTTTGTTCGCCGCTTAAGTATAGCTAGAAGCACTCTCGAAAATCCTTTTAGGCGCATGACCACCTTCGTTCGCTTGTTCACGATCGTCATTGCGGTAGTAAGCGGCTTGGGCGCCGCGCTACCATGGGCCGCTGCCGCAGAAGCTGGACTCCCGCGCGCGGTAGACACCCACGTCGCGACCCGGCTTGACCCGACCGATTTTCGTTCACGTTTCGAAATCCGCAATCGCTATCAAGAACCGCAGACCGGCGGCTTTCGCAATCTCTTTACGGGTCGTCTCGATTACGCGTTCAGCAAGGCGTTCGCAATGCGTTTCGAGCTTCCGTACGTCACCGCCAATCCCAGAACGACAAGTGCCGCGAGCGAAGACGGCAGCGGTGACTTGATTCTACGTACCAGCTATCGCGCTTTGCGCACGCCCACATTCGCCATGGTAGCGGGCAGCGAATTTATTATCGACACCGCGCAAGGCCACCAATTGGGTGCGGGGAAATACACCGTGGCCCCGATTGCGTTCTTATCCGTGGATGTGCCGACCTTGCGCTCGACTTTTTTCCCGACCCTACAGTATTTTCGTTCGGTCGGCGGAGATCCCGCGCGGCCGGCGGTTAATTACACCACGATCAAACTCTTCACCATCACGCGCTGGCCCGCCAATATCTATACGGGCACCGAGGTCGCGGTGTATTTCGATCACGAACGCAATAACAAAGTGGGCGCGACGCTCGAAGTGGAAACCGGACGTTTTCTCAATCAACACATCGCCATTTGGGTGCGGCCTGGAATTAGTACGCATGGCAACACCATTCCGCAAGTTTATAACTGGAACTTAGAAGTTGGATTTCGTTACCTCTTCGATTGACGAGAGTTATCTGACATCCGCGACATCGATGCTAAGCTTGTCGATATCCCACGCCCTCTCCAAATTGGGGACCTACCTCATGACCACGGCAGTCGAAACCAAAACACCGCTCCCACCGCCGCCCGGCCCGAGCTTGTGGGCCGGGCTAACCGCCTATAAACGCGATCCGGCCGCCTACATGCATGGGCTTTTTCTGGAGTATGGCGACGTTCTGCGCTGGCGTGGCTTCATGACGATTCACATGCTCAACAATCCCGACCATGTGCGGCAGATCCTGACGCAGGCCCATCCGGAATTCACTAAAAACGCTTACGACTACCATGTGCTTGCGCAGACCCTGGGCAAAGGGCTGGTCACCAACGATGGTTCGGATTGGGTTAAGCAACGCCGGCTCATGCAGCCGATGTTTCATAACAAAATCGTCAACACCTTCGATCAAGTGATCAATGCGTTTACCGCGGTTCTCGCCGAGCGCTGGAATCAGCTCCCAGCGGACCGGCCGGTCGCGCTCGATCGCGAAATGAGTCGTGTGACCTTTCAAATCGTCGCCGGCACGTTGTTCGGTTCGGCCATCGACGAACACGCCGATGAAATGGTCGATATTCTCGACGCGATCAATATCAACACCAAAACCCTACGCGCGTTCTTTACTCTGTATCCGTGGATCCCAACCGCGCACAACCGGCGCTTCAACACCGTGATGCGGCGCCTCGATCACATCGTCTACAAAATTATCAACGGGCGACGCGTCGCGGGAGTCGCGAATAAAGATCTCCTCGACCGGCTGCTCTCGGCACGCGATGAACCGACCGCGCTCGGCATGGAAGAAAAACAGATCCGCGATGAAGTGGTAACCCTGATGTTGGCGGGTCACGAGACGTCATCAACAGCGTTGCAATGGACCTTCTATCTCCTCGCGCAGCATCCCGAAGTCGAAGCCGAACTATTGGGTGAGTTGAATTCTGTGTTGAACGGCAATCCGGCGGCGGCGGCGGATTTGAGCCGTCTCCCTTACCTAAAACAAGTCGTCCAAGAATCGATGCGCGTCTATCCGCCGGTATGGGGCATTGCACGCCGTGCGACGAACGAGCAAGAATTTGCGGGTTATCGCCTGCCGGCTGGCGCCTACATTTCAATCCTGCCCTACTCGCTACACCGTCACCCCGAACATTGGCCCGAACCCGAACGGTTTGATCCCACGCGCTTTAGCCCACAACGTAGCGAAAGCCGGCATTCGTACGCCTATATCCCGTTTGCCGCCGGCCCCCGGACCTGCATCGGCGCGGGGATGTCGATGTTGGAAATTCAACTGGTGCTCGCCCAACTTTTGCCACGGTTTCGACTGCGGCCGGTGCCGGGACATCCCGTCAGCCCCATGGCGACGGTGACTTATCGGCCCCGTGATGGCGTGAAGGTTTTCATCGAAAAGCGCTAAGCTGCGCGCGAGCGCGTCGCAGCCATGCACTAACCAACCGAGGAATCATCGATGGCCGGGAAACTACGCTTTGGTTTATGGTATTCGCTGCGTAATCCGGCGCAATGGCCGCGACCCTATACGGAAATTTATGCATCGACGTTGAACCAAATCGCGTGGGCCGAGACCCTTGGCTACGACGATGTGTGGCTGACCGAACATCACTTCTGCGACGACGGCCACGCGCCGTCCATTTTGCCGCTGGCGGCTGCGGTCGCGGTAAAGACCGAACGCATCCGCATCGGCACCAGCGTGTTGCTCTTGCCGTTACATCATGCAGTGAAAGTGGCCGAAGATGCGGCAACGATTGATATCCTCTCCCACGGGCGGTTTGATCTCGGCGTTGGCGTTGGCTATCGCCCACAGGAATTCACCGGGCTCGGCGTGAACAGCAGTGACCGCGCCGGTCTGGTCGACGAAGGCCTCGAGATCATCCGCGCGCTGTGGCGCGGCGAAACCGTCGATTTTCACGGCAAACACTATCAAATTGTCGGCGCGAAACTAGTCCCTTTACCAGTGCAGGATCCGATGCCGTTATGGGTCGGCGGATTCGCGCCGGTTTCCGCGAAACGCGCCGCGCGAATCGGTGACGGTTACGTTGGCACCGGGGACATCGTGCCGCTGGTCAAAGCCTATCGCGCGGAACTCGCGCGCTTGGGCAAGTCCGGCCCGGGCCGCGTGGCCGGCGGACATTTCTGGCTCATCGTGTCCAAGACCAAAGAAAAAACGTTGGCGCGCGTCGGTCCGCACATTTTGTATCAAATCGACATGTACAACCGCTGGCTCGGGGCAGCCGGACAGGCGCTGTTCCCCACAGTCACGAAACCGGAGGATTTGGTCGAACTAGGCATCCTCAATATCATGACGCCGGCGCAAGCGGTCGACGCGGTCGGCGCGTACGTTACGGCTACCGGCATCGAGCGTTACTACTCATGGACCGTCCCACCCGGCATGCCGGAAGCCGAAATGAACGACTATTTGCAATGCTTCGCTGAAGAAGTGATCCCTAAATTTCGCTAAGGAACCACCATGAAGTTTTACGATTGCAAAATGGCGCCTAACCCACGCCGCGCGCGGATCTTCCTCGCCGAAAAAGGCGTCACCATCCCCACCGTACAGCTCAATATTCTCGAAGGCGAGAATCTCCGCGAACCCTATCTCTCGGTAAATTCACGTGGACTATTGCCGACACTGGAACTCGATGACGGTACGCGATTTGATGAAGTCATGGCCATTTGTCGATACATCGATGAACTGTACCCGATGCCGAAACTGCTTGGTCGCACCCCAATCGAACGCGCGCGCGTCGAATCCTATCAACGCAAGGCCGAATTCGAAGGGATGATCGCGGGCTCCGAGGCTTTTCGGAACCAGCATGCGAATTTCGCCGAGCGCAGTATTCCGGGCGCGCCGCGCCAATCGGTGCCCGCGATCCCAGATCTAGTGGCCCGCGGTCGCCAAACCATCGACCGCTTCCACGCCTGGCTCGAAGCCCTGCTGAGCCAATCGGAATACCTGTGCGGCGACGCTTTTACGATGGCCGATATCACCACGCTGTGCGCAGTCGATTTCCACAAGTGGATTGAGGTGTCGATCCCGGCCACGAACACGAACACTCTACGCTGGTATCAAGCGGTTGCCGCGCGGCCGAGTGCGCAGGCCTAGTGACTGGGACAGGCGCAGAACGGGGACGGAATCCATTCCGTCCCCGTATCGTCAGGCCAAGTTCTCGACGAAGAAGTCGCGCGCCGCGGCGCTGGTCTCGGCGAATTTCTCGATGTACGCCGCGTAGTGATCGGATTTAACCACCAGCAATTTTTTCGGTCCCGGCACCTTGGCATAACACTCCAACGCGATATCGGCTGGGGTGGTGGTATCCGCTTCGGCGACGATCATAAGCAACGGCGTTGGACTGATACGCTCCATGAAACTGCTGACATCGTATTCCTGCATGTATTCGATGGAGCGCAAGGTAACTTGATTCTTCCACGTGCACTTCGGATCTTTTTTTACATAGTGCTGGATATAGTTGTAAGTCTTCTCGCCTGGGAAAACATGCGGTTCAGTGGGATCCAGCGTGCAGATTTTCATGACCTTGGATTTTTCCCCGCGCACGCGCCGCAGCCGATCTTCGTCGAGCATTTGTTGAAAGGGAACAACACCATCGATCGGTAAGAACTGTTGAAAATTCTTGTGCCCAACCATGAACGGTACCTGGCTAACCACGGCCTTCACTCGGCGATCCATCGCCGCCACGGCACACACGGTTCCGCCCGTGTAACTGGTACCCCAGATCCCGATCCGGTTCTTATCGACGTCACGCAAGGTCTGCGCATAGGTTATGGCTGTGCGATAGTCACGACGTTGCCATGTCGGGTCGATTTCGCCGCGTGGCTTGCCATCGCTCGCGCCCAAGCAACGATTGTCATACACCAGCGCACACATACCCGCCGCGACAAACACTTCCGCATAGTCGTCGAGCGACATCTCTTTCACGCCCGAAAACCCATGGGCCAGAATAATGGTCGGAAACGGCCCCTTCCCCTCTTTGGGTTTATAAAACCAGCCGCGTAATTTCACCCCGTCTGCATTGAATTCGATATTTCTTCGCATTGGGAACCTCCTCCCCGTTATCTCGACGCTCAATTATCAATTATCGACGGCCGGTGCGCGCCGACCGTGGCTAGAAACAGCGCTCGCCGACTGTAGCGCGGTTTCAGGAAATTGATAAGCGGGCAAGCGACTGTTGGCTCCGTTTCGCGACGAAGCGCAACGACACATCATGGCGTGGCGCGGCCCGTAGTATTTAGAAAGGTGGGTAATCCTCGACGAGGGGTTCGGTCATTGGCCTGGCGCAAGCCCGGGTTCAAAAAGAATAAGTCGTGGGTTAAAACCACATCGGGGTGTCTTACGCGCCCCGATGTGGTTTTGCTCTCTCTGGCGAGTCGGCTATTCGTAGAAGTCCGGCGCGTGCTTCATGGTCTTCCACGCATCCGGATCATGCGAGGTGAAGCAGTCTGCTTTCTCGGTTGCTATCATATACCGAATCCACTCATAACCTTTCATGATTCCGGCAGGGTCATCGGCCAATACCAAATTGGGTGGAATACTTTTCAGTACATTGTCGCGAAAATAAGCCGAACCCTCAGTCAACACCCCAGTGTCTGACTGCCTTTGGTGTGGCCTCGCGAACTCTTGACGACCACGTTGTCGTCACCGAACAGATCATACTCAGAGCTTACTGTCGATGGATGCGGTAAAAGCCGTTATCGCAGCTCGCATTTCCGTCCTCATCCCGCGTCGGGTAGGGACGAGGACGGCCTTCGGGGCGGGCAAACACGACGCCATGCGAGGTTTGCCAGTCATCATATCTACCTCTCATTCCCCACTTCGCTTTGCGCAGGTCCGCGCTAAGGAATCTCTGCAAAAGGCAGAGATTCCTGCGGCACAGGGATGTGCCGCCATTTTCAATGGTCGCAGACCGTTGAAAATGAAGGAAAACAAAAATCACACTTTTTGTTTTCCGTACTCTGAAAAGTCCAGGAGGGAC
>JACPPA010000048.1 GCA_016191285.1 Gammaproteobacteria bacterium | reverse complement strand
TCGCCGCCTCCGCGCACCACAGTTGGCGTCACCGGCTTGCTGGTGCCGGGCTGCAAAATCGAGATCGATCTCATCGCCGTTAAGTCGGACGTCAAGCGCACAGTAATTTCTGACGGTGGCGCTCCGACGCCGCTTGCGCATTATTGCCAGGGCGTAGTGGTGGGGGATCACGTTTATGCCGCGGGCCAGATCGCCTCGGACTACCGTACTGGCGTTGCGCCGGAAGCTCGCGTGGAGTCCGCCTTTCCTTATTATGGGTCCGATATCCAGCGGCAGACCCGATACATTCTGGAGAACCTGCGAAAGACATTCCGGGCGGCGGGCGCCGACCTTGAGAACGTCGTCAAGGCGCAGGTATTTCTGACCGACCTCGGCGACTTCTTCTACTTCGACCAGGTGTGGAAGGAGTTTTTCCCGTCGCCGCCGCCGCGCACCACAGTTGGCGTCACCGGCCTGCTGGTACCGGGCTGCAAAGTCGAGATCGATCTCGTCGCCGTCAAGGGGTGAAACACCGCAGTCAGGTTTCTAAACGCCCCCATAATCCGTCTGGCCCACATAGCTGGCGGGCCTTTCGGCAGTCCCCCCGCTCGCGCTCGACTTTTCCGGCCGCAACTAAAGACGACAGTGAACGATCTTAATTGTCGCAGGGGGCCTGCCAGAGGGCGATGGCCAATTGCAATGCGCCCCAATACTGTTGTCTAATCATATCACTAAATCAGGGGAGGCGTAAAATGACAATCAAACCAACCATCCGGCATTTTACCGGTGCGGCCATCGCTGCAATGATTGTTGCCGGTAGTGTGAACGCAGTTTTTGCCGCTGATAAAACGATAAAGATTGGCGCTCTGTTGCCGATGTCGGGTCCGGGTTCCTATTTCGGTGCGCAAGACAAACAGGGCATCGAGCTTGCGCTCGAGCAGCTCAACAAGAGCGGCGTGAACGGGTTCAAGTTCGAAGTGCAATACGAAGATTCCGCCTGCAGCCCATTGCCGGCGACCCAGGCCGCCAAGCGGCTGCTCGAACAATACAAGCCCGACGTGGCCATCGGCGAAGAATGCTCCGACGCGACGCTTGCGATCATGCCAATCATGGAGCAGGCAAAAGTCCCGTTCGTGAATGCCGGGTCTTCGTCGATCAAGATCACCGAGCCTGGCAATCCCTGGACATTCCGTATCATGCCGAACGAGGTGATGCAGGGCGTCGACATTGCAACCAATGCCTATAAGAAACTAAACGCCCGTACCGCGGTGCTGCTTTACGAGAACACGAACGCGGGTATCGGCAACGCCAAGGTCTTTTCCGAAACATTCACCAAGCTTGGCGGCAAAATTCTCGCCGACATCGGCTTCGGGCGCGACGTCAACGACTTCACCTCGATTGCAACGCGCATTGCCGGCGTCGGCAAGGTCGACGTCATTCCCACCTACACACTTGAAGGCCAGGGACTGAAGATCACACAAGCGCTTGCACAAGCCGGCGTAACCAAAGGCGGCGGTGGACAATCCATCCAACTCGGGACGATTTGGCTGCCGTTCGGCTTCGAGCAGAAAGCCGGCAAGGCCGCGCTTGGTTACGTCCGCATCGTCCAATTCGATCCTACCGACAAGCGCGAGATCGTTCGTGGTTTTATCCAGGCCTTCAAAGCGAAGTACAACCAGGATCCCACGCATCTTCATGCCCACGCTTACGACCAGATTATTCTCATCGCCGATGTTGTCCGTCGCGGTGCCAAGGACGCCCAGTCAATTCGGGATGGCCTCGCAGCCACCAAGGGCTTTTCGGGGGTAACGGGTAGCGTCGAATTCGACAAGACCAATCAGAACATCAAGATGGACACGATCCATTACATGGAGACGCTGCCGGATTTGTCGTGGAAAGCCCACGGCTGGAACTGATACGTCCGGCATGCTTTCCGTCCTTCTCCAGCAGGGGATCAACGGTATCGTTGTGGGGAGCCTCTACGTGCTTGTCGCGTTGGGGCTCACCCTCATTTACGGCGTGTTGGTCCAGATTAACTTTGCACACGCCGACATCGTGACGTTGGGCGCATTCGCCGCCTATTTTTTTACGTTTGTCTTGGGCGGCAACTATCTCGCCAGTATTGCCGTCGCGCTGGTGGTGGGGGCAGCGTTGGGTTGGCTGATGAACGCTTTGATCTTTGCCCCGTTGCGTAACCGCGGCAACGAACTGCTTCCGCTGATCGCGACCATTGGCGTGTCTATCATGCTCCAGAATACGATGCTTGCCTGGTTCGGGCCCATCCCTTTTGCGTTCGATACGCCCTACAGCAATGATGTGATCCGCGTCGCAGGCATGTTCTTCACGATCCAAAGCGTGCTGATCATCGTCGTTTCGACCGCCACCATCGGTCTCCTGTATGCCTTCATGAAATTTACGTTCCTGGGAAAGGCGCTGCGCGCGGTCTCGCAGGATCGCGAAACCGCCGGGCTCATGGGCATTAATCCGAATCAGCTCATCATGCTGACTTTCGTGATCGCTTCGGCGCTTGCAGGCATGGGCGGTGCGATGCTCGGGCCGGTGCTGGTGCTGACGCCGTTTGCCGGCACGTCGGTGATCGTCAAGGCCTTTGCCATCGTTATCATCGGGGGCTTTGGTAATGTCGAAGGGACGATCATCGCCGGATTACTTGTTGGTCTCATCGAGAGCTATACGACGCAGTTTCTCGACCCAGGCCTGATCGATATTGTCGTCTTTGCGCTGCTTCTGTTGACGCTTGCCCTACGCCCGACAGGGCTCATCGCTGAGAAACGCGAAGAAAATGTCTAGTACTGAAATCATGCAGCGGCAGACGACA
Source organism: Gammaproteobacteria bacterium (assembly GCA_016191285.1). Lineage (GTDB taxonomy): Bacteria > Pseudomonadota > Gammaproteobacteria > CAIKBL01. The sequence goes on along the minus strand of JACPPA010000048.1, from coordinate 44,639 downwards.
GTGATGAGGGCCGTTCTGAACTCACGCCTCTTCTGGCTCATAGTAGCAGCCGTTGCGATTGGCCTCATGCCAATAATCTTCACGGATTCATACTGGCGAACGAACCTCATCGTCTGTGCGATCAACGTGATGTTGGCGATCGGCCTTGATTTCATTCTTGGCTATGCCGGTCAGTTGAACCTCGGTCAGTCGGCGTTCTACGGCATCGGCGCTTATGTCTCGACGTTGCTGATTATGAAGCTTGGCGTGCCGTTTTGGATCGCCTTTGGTTGCGGCGTGCTGCTTTCGGGAATCGCCGGCATGCTGCTGTCGCTTTTTGCGGTGCGCTTGCGCGGCCACTATCTCGCTATTGCGTCACTCGGATTTGCCGTCATCACATATCAGATCCTGGTGAATTGGATTAGCCTCACCCAGGGCCCGCTCGGCATCTACGCGATTCCGCCGCCCCCCGCGTTGCAATTGCCGGGCTTGCCAATCATCGACTTCAAAAATTTGGCTAATCTTTTTTATCTTACGGCAGGCTTCGCCTTCCTGGCTTATCTGCTTCTTGATCAGCTCGTTCGCTCTCCGATCGGAGAGACTTTGACCGCTATACGGGAAGATGAAGTGTCCGCGGCTTCGCTCGGCATCAATTGCCAGGCCTGGAAGGTGTTCGCTTTTGCAGTAGGCTCGTCGGTTGCCGGCGCTGCGGGGTGCTTTTATGCGAGCTTCGTCGGCACGCTGGTGCCCGACGCGTTCTTTATCACCGAATCGTTCACCATTCTGGCAATGGTCATTGTCGGCGGTATGGGCACGCTCATTGGCCCGGTTTGGGGTGCTATTCTGCTCACGGTTCTACCGGAACTTCTGCGGGGCGTCGGTGACCTACGACTCATCATCTATGGCGTGGCGGTGACTCTGGTCGTGCTGTTCATGCCGGGCGGGATGGTGCAGGCCGCTCGTTTCATCGCAGCGTATTTTCGGAGCCTGTTGCCCGGTCGCGGAGCCGGGGCATGACGGCAGCGGCTCCTACGGTGTCCGGCGGAACCCAATCTTCGCGCGACGGAGCTGTACTTTTCCGCGCGCAGGGGCTGCACAAAAGCTTCGGCGGCGTGCGGGCGGTCCGAGATATATCGCTCGCTATTCCGATGGGCTCGGTGTTTGCGATTATCGGACCGAACGGAGCGGGAAAGTCGACGCTGCTCAATTTGATGAGCGGGGTCTATCAGCCGGATGCCGGAAAGATGCGGCTTGACGAAATAGACATGATCGGCGTCCCAGCACATCGGCGTGTGCGGTACGGGCTTGCGCGGACGTTTCAGAAGATCCGCTTGTTCAAGCAACTTTCCGTTCTCGACAATGTGGTTGCCGGATTTCACACCCACCACAATATTTTTGCTTGGCAATATGTTCTGCATGGCGCCGCTTTCCAGCGCGACCACGCCCGCTGCCGAGATGAAGCGATGGGTCTACTGGCCTTTGTCGGGCTGGAAAAGCGCGCGCAGGTGCTCGCCGGCTCGCTCTCCTATGGCGAGCAACGGATGCTCGAGATCGCCCGAGCATTGGCGACGGGGCCGCGTCTATTGATGGTCGACGAGCCGGCCGCCGGTCTAAACGCCGCCGAGGTGGATACGCTGCTCGACCGCATCGGCGTGCTGCGGCAGCGCGGCATCACCGTAGTCGTGGTCGAGCACAATATGGATCTGGTCATGAAGGTGGCCGATCGCATTCTGGTTATGGACTATGGTCAATATCTCTTCGAGGGCAGCCCGGTGGAGGTTCAGGCCAATCCCGCCGTGATCGCGGCCTATCTCGGGGCGGATTTCCAATGACCGAGCTGCTTGTCGCCGAAGGACTCGAACTGGCTTATGGCGAGATTCCGGCCTGCCGCGGCATCACGTTCCATGTCGATCAAGGCGAAATCGTCACCTTGATCGGAGCGAACGGTGCCGGCAAGTCAACGACGCTGCGGGCGATTGCCGGAGCGCTAATTCCGCGAGCGGGCATGATACGTTTTCGCGGGCAGGACATTACACGCCTGCCATCGTACGAACGCACGCGGCTTGGCATCGCGTTGGTTCCGGAAGGCCGTCGCGTCTTTCCATTTTTGACCGCGCGCGAAAACCTTGAGCTCGGTGCTTTCAAGTATCGCAATGATAAACCGAAGGTCAGCACGTTGCTGGACAAGATCTTCGCTATGTTTCCGCGCCTGAGCGAGCGGTCCTCGCAGAATGCCGGCACGCTCAGTGGTGGTGAGCAGCAAATGCTGGCGCTCGGCCGCGCAATGATGTCGGAACCATATCTGTTGTGTCTCGACGAACCATCGCTGGGACTTGCGCCGATGGTCGTCCAGGATATTTTCCGCACGATCCGATCGATTAATGCCGCGGGAACAACCGTGCTATTGGTCGAACAGAACGCGCGCTATGCGCTTGAAACCGCAAGCCGGGGCTACGTCTTGCAGACCGGTTCGATCATCGCCAGCGGACCATGTGCGAAGCTCAAAGACGATGAACGCGTGCGGGAAGCTTATCTCGGCGGGGGTGCTAAAAAGCTGTTTGTCTCGTAACCCAGAGGACCGCAATGGTTACAGCATCACTGGCGGGCAAGACTGCGGTCGTAACCGGCGCCGGCAGCGGGATCGGCCGCTCCATCGCCATCACCTTCGCGGGCGCTGGTGGCGCAGTCGCCTGTCTTGACCTCGATCGGAAATCCGCGGACGCAACCGTGCAAGCAATCACGGGCGCCGGCGGCCGAGCTCTGGCGTTGGCTTGCGATGTCAGCCGTGAAACCGACACCCGCGTCGCAGTCAAAGCGGCGCAGTCTGCTTTGGGTTCGATCCATATCCTGGTAAACGGGGCAGCGGCCGACGACCCGAACGGCACGGTGCTGGACCTCGCTTTGGCCGACTGGGAACGAGTGTTTGCCGTCAACGTGACCGGCGCATACTTGATGAGCCGGGCGGTCTTGCCTGTCATGATCGCAGCCGGGGGCGGCAGCATTATCCACATTGCGTCGCAACTCGGCCGTGTCGGTGCGCCCGGCCGACCAGCCTATTGCGCGTCGAAAGGCGCCCTTATCCAGCTTGCGAAAGCTATGGCCGTCGACCACGCCGCGCAGAATATCCGGGTCAACACGCTGTCGCCGGGTGCGATCGAAACGCGCCGTCTTGTCCTGCGCTATGGCGACATGGCGGCGGCGAGGCGGATCGCGGGACCGAAGCACTTGCTCGGCCGCCTCGGCCAACCGGAGGAGATCGCGCAAGCCGCGCTTTTCGTCGCCAGCGATGCCGCAAGTTTCATGACGGGCGCCGATATGCTGGTGGACGGCGGCTACACGACAACTTAGTCCAACACGTCTTGGTGATCCGCTACGGCCCGTGGCGACTGCGCAAGAATCACCGCCCAAGAATCGCTGTCCGCATGGCGCGCGGATCGCGCTTCGGCCAGGCGCCGACGTCGACGGCATGGAAGAAATCGGCAAGATGCTGGTTGAAGGCGGCCGGCTCCTCGAGATTGATCGTATGCCCCGCATTGGGCATCACGACCAGCCCTGCGGTGGGGATCGTCCGCTTCATCAGAAATGCCGGATCGAGACAAGGCCAATCCTCATCGCCGGTCATGATCAGCGTCGGCGCCGTGATTGTCTTCATCTTGTCGACGAGGTCGAACAGCGAGGGGCGGCGCTTTTGCACGCCGCGCATGGTGAAGGCTGCGCCTTCCGTTGAGTGCTCCCGCAGCTGATCGGCGAATTCTTTCCAGCCGCGCGGATCTTTGTTCTGAAACTGCACGCGCGTCGGACCCAATGCATAGGCCTCCGCCGCCTTGGCCATGCCTTGCGTCTCGAATCCTTTGGCGGCGGCTTCGGCCTCCTCGGCAAATTGTGCTCGCTTATCTGGCGCCGCCCCGTATCCGCACCCGGCGATTGTGAGAGAACGTGCCTGGTTCGGATAAGTGAAGCCGAAATGCAACGTTGCGAACCCGCCCATCGACAATCCGACGATATGGGCCTTGTCGATCTTCAGAGCATCGAGCACGGCGCGAATGTCGTCGCGTGCCCGCTCCTGCGAATATCGTTCGCCATCCTTCGGCACATCGGACGGCGGGTAACCCCGCGCGTTGAAGCTGATGCAGCGATAGCGCTGTCCGAAGTATCGGACTTGCGACTCATAGGAGCGGAAATCGCCGGCGAATTCGTGGACGAAGACGATTGGGATTCCGCGCCCCACTTCCTCGTAATAGAGCTTGACCCCGTCGTCGGTTGTCAGATGCGGCATGGTTTTTTCCTTGGGATTGAAATTCAGAAGGCTCGGGCGCTGGCTGACAACCCGGCATCGATGATTAAGACGGAACCACTCGTATACCCGGAATTTCCGGATGCCAAGAACGCAATAGCTGCTCCGATTTCATCCGGTGTGGACGCTCGGCCGAAAGGCAGCGACTTCATCAGATCGCGCCAATTCTCAGCGCTGCCGGTTTGCTCCTGCGACTTTTTGCGCATCAGAGAAACAACGCGGTCGGTCGATACCGGACCGGGACTTACCGCGACGACGCGGACGCCGTCGCGCGCGCTGACGCTGCCAAGCGATTGGCTGAATGCGGTTAGTGCCGCGTTGCCGGCAACCCCGCAGATATATGCGGGATCATGCGCCTGTGCCGCATTGCCGACGACGTTGATGATCACCCCGGAGCCCCGTGCCTTCATCAACGCATAGAAAGCGCGACACATATTAATATAGCCGAAGACCTTGAGGTTCCAAGCATTACGCCACGTCGCTTCGTCCACATTAAGAAGTTCGCCGGCCGGTACCGCGCCTGCGTTGTTCACCAAGATGTCGATCCCGGGGAAGTCATTGGCTAGCCGGGTGATATTCTTGCTGTCAGAAAGGTCGGTAGCGACGGTGTCGACTGCCACATCCGCCTTGCGAGTGATCGCTATTTTGACCGCATCGAGATCGGTGGATGTGCGTGCCACCAAAACCAGATTGCAACCCTCGCTAGCGAGAATGTCAGCCGTCGCGCGGCCAATGCCTTTGGAGGCGCCGGTGATCAACGCCGTCTTGCCTGCGAGTTTCAAATCCATAAACAATACTCTTAGCGAAGTGGGCAGAACGGCCCAGTGGGTAAGCGGATCGATGTTCCCGGTGAAGTGGGAGCCCCTCCAAACTATGACGGGACACCCAAAACGGCACAAGTGCGTTTGCTGCTCAGGCTACCGTCATGGTGCGCGCGACCAGCATCCGGCGAATACCCTCGCGATGATCGATCTTGGGGGAGAATCCAAAATCGCGTTGGGCTGGGGTAATGTCCAATGGACCGCGCGCCAATGGCGGGTTCGTACTGTCGATTTCAAGCCGGACCGGACGGCCGGCCAACGATGTCGCCGTCGCGAGATCCGCGAGCGAAACCTGTTCCGGATACGCGATGAAATAACATAATTTCTTGCGGTGCTTGCTGAAGCATGCGGCAACGGCTGCGTCGGCGGCATCGTCGATATAAATATAAGGCCAGTCCGTCGCCGCTGGAACGCGAACCGGATGTCCTTTGACGGCGGCCTCGACAATGTCGTCGATCACGAATTGGGTCCGACGGCCGGGACCATAGATTCCGGTGAACCGCAGCGAACATAAGTCGAGTGGCACGCGGCGCCATAGCCCCCGTAACACCATGTCAACGGCCGCCTTGGAGGCTCCGTAGGTGTTCGTGGGCCGCAACGGATAGTCGTCGCCAATCGGCGTGTCCTCGTAATACTCCCCAACCGCCGATACCGATGAACAATATACGAATGCCTTCACGCCGGCGATGATGGCCGCCTGCAACAGGTTCAGGCTTCCCATCACGTTGATCGCGATTAGCTGTTCGGGGCGATCGGCCAAGACCATCGGGCCGGACACGCCGCCGGTATGAATGATGTGCGTGAAGCGCTCGGCGGCAAGGAGTTCCCGTAGGCGGTTAGCGCCGGAAAGATCGTCATTGATATGACGGATCGTCGCGACCTGCGGCGGTGCGGGGTCAAGTCCGACGACGTCATATCCAAGCGCCAGCAGGCGCTCGACCACGGCGCAACCGAGAAATCCGCTCGCTCCCGTCACCAGCACGGCGCGTGTCATTCATCGTCCTCATCGTTTGTGGGCGGGCATGGTGGAGACCAGGAAACCGCCGCCCTGCGCTCACACCACCTTGGCTTTCCGTAACCGGGCGATGTCGTTGTCATTATAGCCGATCCCGCGCAGGATCAGGGTCGTGTGCTCGCCGGGCTCCGGCAGCGGTGTAGCGATGCTTGCCGGTGTTCGTGACAACACAATAGGCTGCCCGACAAGATGGATGTCGCCGCGAACCGGGTCGTGCATCGGGACCGCGATGCCGAGGTGTTTTACTTGTTCGTCGGCGAAAACCTCATCCATCTTATAAATCGGGCCGGCAGGGACACCGGCGGCTTCGAGGCGCTGCAGCCAATCGACGCAAGTGCGGGTTTTGAAGATATCATCGAGCACCAGGCTAAGTTTGGACCGATTACGAAAACGATTGTCCTGCGTCGCGTAGTCGGGATCGTTCGCAAGCTCCGGCTGCTGAATGGCCTTGCACAGAGAGCGCCATTGTCCGTCGCCGCCGACCCCGATGTTGATAAAACCGTCGGCGGTGTCCATCACTCCCATCGGAGTGGAGTAGGGGTGATCGTTGCCGGCTTGCCCGGAGACTTCGCCGTCGATGAGATAGCGCGCCGCTTGGAAGTCCATCATCGCGATTTGTGCCTCGAGAAGGGAGGTTTGGACCCACTGTCCAAGCCCCGTGCGTTCGCGTTCGGTTAGTGCAATGAGGATACCGGTCGCGGCATAAATTCCGGCGGCGGAATCCGCGACGGCGATGCCGGCACGCACGGGCCCTTGATTGGGTAATCCGGTCACCCACATCAAGCCTCCCATACCCTGCGCAATCTGGTCGAATCCGGCCCGCATGCGATAAGGCCCGGTCTGACCAAATCCCGAGATCGAAGCAAGAATGACGCGCGCATTGACCGCGCGGAGCGCGGCGTAACCGATTCCAAGGCGCTCCTTCACGTCAGGGCGGAAGTTCTCGACCACGATATCCGCGGTCTCGACCAGGCGCATGAAGATCGCGACACCCTCGGGTTGCTTGAGGTTAAGCGTGAGCGAGCGCTTGTTGCGGTGAAGATTGAGCATGTCGTAGCCATGACGCGGCCCGCTCATGGCTTCGTTTGGGTCAACCCCCGGAGGCGCCTCGACCTTGATAACATCGGCACCGAAATCGGCGAGGATGCGGCAGCAGGTGGGGCCGGCGCGCGCCCGAGTCAAATCCAGGATCCGCAGGTGCGAGAGCGCCGGCGATGCAACCGGCCGGGTCATGCGTTGAGCCCTCCCATGTCGGCGACGAGGTCGGCCACGCCCATCGGTACCCGGGCATGCCAATCAGTTTTCGCCTGAACCGCTGCAGCAAGTGCAAGCAAGCTGCGATCACTGCCTGGGCGCCCGACGATCTGCATTGCGACGGGCAATCCGCGATCGTCGAAGCCAACCGGGATCGCGACGGCGGGGAATCCCAACATGTTTACGAAGCGCGTAAAACGACTGAGATCATAAAGTGTGCGAGCGCGGAACGCCGGTGAGGCCGGATCGGTTTCGACAGCAGGCGGTGTGCGGATCGCCAAGACCGGCAGTAGGGCAGCATCGGCATTGGCGAGTATCGTGTTTTCGAACTCAGCAGCGAGTGATGACCGTGCCTCTCGGCTCGCTGCGAGGGTCGCGTCATCGATGGCAAGTCCCTTGCTCAGTCTTCTTCTTAGAGTCGCATCGAGCGTAGAATCATCAAGGCGGGAGAAATGGACCCGCGCGGCTTCCGCTTGCATCACGATAAGCGAATGCACATCGATCGCTTCGATGACAAAGAGTGCTTTGACGCGATCGAGCTTCACCCCGCAAAGTTCTACGGCATCGATGCCCTGGCTGCATGCACGACGGACCGAAGGCTCCGCTGTCTCGAGAACATCATTGAGCACAACGGCCCTGTTGATGGATGTCCACGCGGGCGCTAGTCGATCGCCCGCAAGAACATCAAAGGCGGGCAGCATATCGTTTGCACTTCGTGTGAGCAGGCCGACCACGTCAAGGGTCGGCGCAAGCGGCAATGCGCCCGACACTGAGACGATGCCGAAGGTGGGCTTCCATGCGGTTACGCCGCAGCAGTGCGCAGGAATCCGCAGCGAACCGCCGGTGTCGGAACCGAGCGCGGCCACCACGGTTCCACTGGCGGTCGCTACTGCAGACCCGGACGACGACCCTCCCGTAACAAAATCGAGGTTCCAGGGGTTGCGTGTGCGGCCACGGACGCTGTTGTGGCCGGACGGCTCATAGGCAAGCTCTGTCATCGCGGTAAAGCCGATGCGGCAGGCTCCGGCGAGGTCAAGGCGGTGCAGCGCCTCGGCGTGGCCATTGAGTGCAAAGTCGGTACCGCTTGCGAGTCCTCCAGTGGGCAAGCGCGATGGTGTAACGAACAGGTCCTTGGTAGCGTAAGGAAGATCGGCGAGCGGCCCTCGTCGAGGTGACGGGGCAAGATCATCCTCTATTGTCACGAAGGCATTGAGCCGCGGCTCGAGCCGATGTGCTCTGTCAATCGCAGTCGCGGCGACAACGCTCTTTGTGCATTCATCGAGCGCTGCCCAGTCCAAAAATCGTGTGCTATCTGTCATGAATGGACGAGTTCCAGCTCAAGAAACAGCGAGGCTGGCTCGCGCTTGGGAGCAAAAATGCCCATGAAATCGGGTCGTTTTCGCCTCGGCCTGATCACGCACTATTCCACCGGCTTGATGTTTGCGTCCTTTACGATCTTGCCCAGGTAATCGAACTGCTGGCGCCAATATCGGTCGAGTTCCTGCGGGCTCGATCCGACGCCGACGATGCCGATCTCGCCGAAGCGGCGCACGACCTCGGGATGCTTCATCGCCTTGTTGGTTTCCGCCGCGATCCGTTCGACAATCTCTTTCGGCGTGCCGGCAGGCGCAAAGATCGCAGTCCAGTACTGGATCGCGTAGCCCGGCAGCGTATCGGCCATCGGCGCCACGTCCGGCAGCACCGGCGAACGGTCGGCCGTGGTGATGGCGAACGCGCGCACCTTTCCGCTCTGGATGTTGCCGAGCTGGGTCGGCGGGCCGTCGTACATCATCGCAACGCGCCCCGCGAACAGGTCGGCCATGATCGCCGAATTGCCGCGGTAGGGGACGTGCACGACGTCGACGCCCGCCATCGACTTGAACAGCTCGCCAGCGAGGTGGGGCATCGTACCGACCCCCGAGGACCCATAGCTGTACTTGCCGGGATTGGCCTTGAGCAGCTGAATGAGCTCGCCGATGTTCTTCGCCGGCACGTCCGGATTGGCGACGAGCACCAGCGGAAACCTGCCGGCGAGCGTGACCGGGATGAGGTCCTTGATCGGGTCATATTGGAGGTTCTTGTAGACGTAGGCGTTGACAACGGCCGAAGACACCGACTGGAAGATCAGCGTGTAGCCGTCGGGCCGCGATTGCGCGACCATTTTTGCCGCGATGGTGCCGCCGGCGCCGCCTTGGTTCTCTACCACCACCCGCTGGCCGAGTTGGTCGCTGAGATGCTGGGCGGTAACACGCGCCATCATGTCCACGCCGCCGCCAGCGGTGAGCGGAACGACGAGCTTGATCGGCCGGTTCGGCCAGGCCTCTTGCGCCGATGCCAAGGTGCACAAAGAGCCGGACAAAGCGGCAAGCAGCGCGAGCGCGCCGAGGCTGTGCCGCAAGAAGTAGCGCAGCAATAAGCCGCGCATCGCGTCGTGAATTCCCATCCTCCTCCTCCTCCCGGACGGCCGCGGCGGATGTGGCCGGGTGTCGTCACGCGCGGCGGGTGTCGGTTGTGTCGCCGAGGACTTGCACGAAATGCTTGCTCGGCGTCGTCGCGCTTGCAACGATTATAGTGGGCGCCCGGTCACAGTCCACTGCGCTGTCGAATGTCATGTTACGAATATTACGAATATGCCTTTGAGCATTACGAATAGGATTGGACCCACGGATTAAGCCCGCGGGTGACGCAGCAGAGGATGCGATTCCGCCCGGCTCCGTTTCGCTCTAAGCTCTAAACTATCGATCAACAGGAGGAACCATGTCCAAGTTGAATCCGAAAATCGTCCTGTCGCGGCTCGACGGCACCAACTGGACACGGAAGGGCTTGCGGCCGTTTCTGGAATACCGAGATCTCGGCTTGGCGGAAGCCACCGAAGGCCGCATCGGCGGGACCATCGGCCGGGCCATCAAGAAATTTGAACCGGGCGGCGGAGCGAAGCGGCACTTTCACAACACCGACTTTCATCTGATCTTCGTGATGCGCGGCTGGTTCCGCACCGAGTTCGAGGGACTGGGCGAGGTGGTGGTGCGCCAAGGCGACTGCATCGCCTATCAGGGCGAAATCCCGCAGGAGCACATCGAATATTCCGACGATTTTGAGGTCATGCAGATCGCGTCGCCGGCGGATTATGGCACCGAGAATATCGAAAGCTGAGCGCCGGGTGCAAACCGGCGGCAGCCGATGTTCTGCAAAAGTCTACTCACGAGACAACGACTCTCTCGGGCTATTCAAAGGTCTCCGGGTTGGGATATTTGCCGATGTTGGAATAAATCACCCTGACGTCCTGGATACGCAGCCGCGTCGGTTCCACTTTGGTGATTGGAGCACAGGCAACCAAAGCTTTGTTGTAGCTCACTGTGAGCTCTTGATAGATGCGCTCACCGCTGACGAGCGACGAAATCTCCCGCTCCGTCAACGCTCGCCGTAATTTCACAGGCGCGCCGAATGCCATGGTGCGCGAAGGAACCTTGAATCGCGCCGGAACGAAGGCAAGAGCGCCGATAATGGCCTCTGCGCCGATCTCCGCGTCGTCCATCACCACGGCATTCATACCGATAAGGGCGCGGCGCCCGATAAGGCAGCCGTGCAGGATGGCGCCATGCCCGACTATACAGCCTTCGGCCAAAATCGCGTCTACGCCCGGCGACGTGTGAATGACACAATTGTCTTGGAGACTGCTTCCGGCTTCCATGATGATCCGTCCAAGATCGCCGCGCATCACAGCCCCGGGCCCCACGAAACAACGCGCACCGACGATGACGTCGCCGATTAGCGTCGCCGTCGGATGTACATAACTATCCGGATCGATGACCGGCACAATCCCTTCGAATGCATAGACGTCGGCCATCGTTTCCTCCTTGTGCCGGAAATCCAATTAATATCTGCAACGCGCAGATCGAACCGGGGTGTCGAAATTGGCGCGAGCCAATCAGCTGAGTAATATCATGTAAATTGGCACGCTACTGGAATGCTCATAATGGGTGATGATGCCGAGGCCAGCGAAAGTCTCGCCTAACTTGCCTCTTTGTGTTCCACAATCGTCAGTGAGGACAACGATGGACTTCTCTTTTTCGGATGATCAGCAGCAGATTCGTGGTCTCGTCGAGAAACTCTGCGCGAGCTTCGACGACAATTATTGGCTGAAGAAAGACTTTGAGGGCGCGTTCCCGGAGGACTTCTACCGAGCCATCGCCGATGCCGGCTTGCTCGGGATCGCCATGCCGCACGAGTATGGAGGGTCCGGTCTCGGCATCACGGAAGCTGCAGTGATGATGCGGGCGATTGCGGAAAGCGGAGCAGGCATGGCTGGTACCTCGGCGGTCCATATGAACATTTTCGGACTGCAGCCGGTCGTCGTCTTCGGTACGCCGCAGCAGAAGACGCGCATGTTGCCGCCGCTCGTCAGGGGCGAGGAGAAGGCCTGTTTCGCAGTCACGGAGCCAGACGTTGGCCTCAACACAACGCAAATCAAGACCAAGGCGGAGCGGAAAGGTGACCGCTATATTGTCAGTGGCCAGAAGATCTGGATTTCGACGGCCCAGGTGGCCCACAAGGTCCTTATCCTCGCGCGGACGACCCCTCTCGATGAGATCAAGCACAAGACCGATGGCCTCAGCCTCTTCTACACCGAGCTCGACCGCTCGAGGGCCGAAATCCGCCCGATCCAAAAACTCGGTCGGCATGCGGTCGACAGCAACATGATCTTTTTCGATGACATGGAGGTGCCAGCCGAAAACCTCATCGGCTTGCAGGGCCAAGGTTTCCGTCAGATTCTGCATGGCCTCAATCCCGAACGCATCCTGATCGCGGCCGAAGCCGTTGGGCTTGGCTATGCCGCCCTGCGTCGCGCGACCCAGTACGCCAAGGAGCGGGTGGTGTTCGACCGTCCCATCGGTCAGAATCAGGGCATCCAGCACCCTCTCGCTCGCTGCTGGATGAACCTCGAGGCCGCGAACCTCATGATCTTCAAGGCCGCCGCGCTCTACGACGCGGGGCGCGAATGCGGAGCAGAGGCCAACACCGCCAAGTTCCTCGGCGCTGAAGCTGCCTTCGCCGCCTGCGAGACCGCCGTCATGACCCACGGCGGCATGGGCTACTCCGCAGAATACCACGTCGAGCGCTATCTGCGCGAAAGCCTGATCCCCAGGATCGCGCCGGTCAGCCCCCACATGATCCTGAACTTCATCGCCGAAAAGGTGCTTGGTTTACCGAAATCCTACTGATGCAATAGCCTCTGGCTGTGCGGGCAGACACAGCCCGGGCCGCCGATCCACGCGGCCTGGGAGGATATGGTCTCACACGTTCTTCTCGTAGCGTCCGATAATTGAAACACTCGCGACGTTCTGGTGGGGGAACCCGCCGAGATTGTGCGTGAGTACGAGCTTCAGCGCGTCCAGCTGACGCTTCTCAGCACGCCCGCAAAGCTGAAGATAGCCTTCATACAGCATCCGCAGGCCTGACGCACCGATCGGATGGCCGAAACATTTCAAACCACCATCGATCTGACAGGGCAGGCCGCCGTCGGAATTATAGAATCCATCGAGGAAATCTCTCCAGGCGTTGCCCTCCTTCGATATGAAGAGATCTTCCATGGTGACAAGTTCGGTGATTGAGAAGCAGTCATGGACTTCAGCCATACTGATCTCTTCGCGCGGATTCCTAATTCCCGCTTCTTCATAGGCATTGGTCGCTGCCCGGCGCGTGGTCATGAAATAACTGCCATCCCAGGAGTTGTGGCTCGCCTCCACCCCATTCGAGACGGACAACTGGAGCGCCTTGACGGCGATCAGACCTTGTTTGCCAAGGCCGCGCGCGATCTCCGGTGTCGTGACGATGGCGCATGCCGCCCCGTCGGACACGCCGCAGCAATCGTACAGACCGAGCGGTTCGGCAACGATAGGAGCCTTGATGACGGTATCGATGTCGATCTCGCGGCGTAGATGGGCGCGCGGGTTTTTAACGGCGTTGGCATGGCTCTTAACCGAAACCTGTGCCATGGCGCGCTTGAGATCGGTGGCGCTGATACCGTGCTTCGTGCGGTAGGCGCTGGCAAGTTGGGCGAACGCGCCGGGCGCTGACGCATTGGCAATCATCATGTCATTCACCACGCCGCGGGTCCGCTGCGGCAGGCCGCCATAGCCCGTGTCCTTGAGCTTCTCTACACCCACGGCCAAAGCGATGTCGGCGGCGCCGGCGGCGACCGCGTAGACGGCGCCCCGGAAAGCCTCGGTGCCGCTGGCGCAGTAATTCTCGACACGAGTGATCGGTATCAACGGCAGCCGCAGCGCAACGGCAAGCGGAATGCCCGACTTGCCCACATGCTGCTCCTCGATCGCGGTGGCAAACCAGGCGGCGTCGATCTGTGACGTCTCAATGCCGGCGTCGGCCAGACATTCCTCGTAGGCGTCGAGCACCAGATCTTCGGCGTTCTTGTCCCAATGCTCGCCGAACTTCGAGCACCCCATTCCGAGAACGACGACTTTGTCGCGGATTCCCGTCGGCATATCCTTCTCCTCCGAATCTAGCTGGCTGTCTGCGGCAGATCAGCCGGAACCGCTTTCCAGAAGTAGCGGCGGAAGCCTCGTCGCTCGTCGTAGTCCTTGACCCGAAACATCATGCGCACCGGCATGCCGACATCGATCTCTCCTTTGCCGACATCGGTGATATCCGCCATCAGGCGGCCACCGTCCTCGAACACGATCATCCCGAAGTGCTGCGGCGGATCAGGTGAGTAGGTCAGATTGTCGGCAGTCCAGCTCTGTATTTGGGCGTGTGCGTCGGCAAGCGGATGGTCGTTCTGGCTGCGCGTCGTGCCGCAGTTGGGATTGACGCAGACGTTGGACTTGGGGAACTGCACGGTGCCGCATTGGCGGCACTTTCCGCCGATAAAACCAAGGATCGTCTGGCGGTTGCGGTAGAGCGCCGAAAGAGCAGTCTGTTTGTCTAGTTCTGAGCGAGGCCCGCGGTCCATATTCACTAGACCATTGAAAGCGAGATAGCGTTGATAGTTCGTTTCCGAGCGTCGGCGCGCGAGCGAACCGGCAACGGCGCGTCGCGGTGCCAGTTTCGTGATCGCGTCGGTCACCTTGAACAAGATCGCATCGCTGCCTTGCCCAAACCCGATCACGACAATGGTCTCGCCTGGTTTGGCGCGCTCCAGCGCGTGAACCAGCATGACGAGTGGCTGAGCCGATCCGGCATCTCCCATGACGCCCGATAGAGTGTCGGCGACCGCGTCGGCGCGGATGCCGGCACGCTTCGCTAGATCGTGTGCGACCGCACCGGGCAAGATGAAGCGATCCACCGCGCCAGGTTCTATACCGGCCTTTTCAAGCAGACCCGAAAGGGCACGCGGCACGATGCAACGATAGCCTTCGTCGCGAACCCAACGTTCCTCCCAGCTATAGTCGAAGGCTTCACCCTCGCCACGATAATGATCGGCGAAGTCGATCGAAATCTGATGACTGGCGACGAGCCGGGCGATGGGATTCGTGGTTCCGAGCAGCACGGCTGCGGCACCATCGCCGAACAACAATTCCTGAGCACTGGCGGCCTTAGCGCGGCGTTTCTCGCTCGCGACGACAAGCGTCAGCGCCTTCGGATCCGCAGGCGCTGACTTCAGCGCACGAAGCAAGTCCGTGGTCGCCGCGCGTTGCGAGCCGCCGCTGTCGGAGGTCGAGATTTCTTCCGGCAGGTTGAGCGCCGTCGCTAGAATGCCGGCGTTCTGGCGGTCGGCGAAGGGCAGTGTCGTCGAGGCGAGGACGACGTCGCGTACCGATCCGCGGTCGACGCCCTGAAGGCAGTCGCGGGCCGCTTCGACCGCCATCGTGAGCGCATCCTCGTCCCAATTGCACATGGAGCGCTCGCCTTTAGCGAGGCTGCGGATGCTGTCGTTGAACCAGGCATTCGCCTGCACAACCGCCTGACGGGAAAGTCGCAATTGGGGCACGTAGGCTCCGAACGCAACAATTCCACTTCCCTCCAATCGAGCCTCCTCTATCACTTCAGCTCGTTTCGCAATGCGGAAAAGAGTTTTGCAATTGAAGAATTCACGTTACAATGCCATTGAGGGAAAGACAACGTTGCCGCTGCGGAGAAGGCCCATACAGCCCAATATTCGTGTTTCGCCAGGGCGTTTTTTTGCATGGGATGGCTGGAGGTCGATCGTCAATTATGACCAAGAAATCGGCTACTAAGGAAAAGCGGAAATTCGTCTCCGCGCTCGCCCGTGGTCTCGACGTGCTGCGCGCCTTCCAGCCCGGCTCAGGACCGCTCGGCAATCATGAGATCGCGGAGTTCACGGGTCTGCCGAAGCCGACCGTCTCCCGGCTAACCTACACGTTGATGCAGATCGGATACCTCAATCATATTGGCAGGCTCGGAAAGTATGAGCTCGGGACCCCGGTGCTCGCGCTCGGCTATGCGGTGCTATCGAATATGCAGGTGCGTCAACTTGCGCACAGCCGCATGCAGGAATTGGCGAATCACGCCGACGCATCTGTTGCGCTCGCCGTACGCGATCGGCTGTCGATGCTCTACGTGCACAATTGCGTCGGCTACTCGACGCTTGCGCTCCGGATAGAGATCGGATCGCGCGTTCCGATAGCCATGACGTCACTTGGTCGCGCAATGTTGGCGGTACTGCCGGATGCCGAGCGCGACTACCTCATGGACGGCATTAAGGCTCGCTCCAAGGATGATTGGAACAAGCTCAAACGTCGCATCGAAGGCTGCATCCGACAGGTTGAAAAGCGTGGTTTCTGCCTGGTCGATGGAGAATGGCGGCCGCATGTCCGAGCGGTTGGGGTGCCATTGATCTTTCCGGATAATTCCGGGGTCATGGCCATCAATTGTGCCGGGCCGAGTGTAAAGATCTCTATTGAACAGCTCGAGGAAGATCTCGGGCCGCGCCTTGTCCACCTCGCGCGAGAAGTCGAATCGATGATGATGCGACCGTGAGAAGAGTATGTGCGATGACAGTTCTTACACGCGAAAAGGCCGGTATCGAAAGCGATCTTTTCGAGCAGCTTCGGATGGCGGTTCGACGCTTCGTGCGTGAGCGCCTAGTCCCGCTGGAACGGCAGGTCGACGAGGAGAACGCAGTTCCCGCGTCGGTCGTCACCGAAATGCGCGATCTGGGTATCGCCGGTCTGACTATTCCGACCGAGTATGGCGGGCTCGGATTGAGCTCGTTCGAGGAAGCCCAAATCGTGATGGAGCTCGGCTGGACTTCGCCTGCCTTCCGATCGGTCTTTGGCACCAATATCGGGATCGGTGCGCAAGGCATTGTCATCGACGGGACCGAGGAGCAGCGCCGCACCTATTTGCCGGCGCTGGCCTCGGGCAAGCTGATCAGCTCGTTTTGCTTGACCGAACCGGAAGCGGGGTCCGATGCAGGATCGCTGCGCACGACCGCACGTCGCGACGGTGCCGGTTACGTCATCAACGGCACCAAACGCTATATCACCAATGCACCGAACGCCGGAATCTTCACGGTGATGGCGCGCACCAGACCCGAGAGCAAAGGCGCCGACGGCATTACCGCATTTCTGGTCGACGCCAATCTGCGTGGCATCTCGATCGGCTCGGTCGATAGGAAAATGGGCCAGCGCGGAGCGCTGACCGCCGACGTGATTTTCGATGACGTCTGCGTTCCCGCGACCGCAATTATTGGCGGTCCGGAATTTGAAGGCCAAGGTTTTAAGACCGCGATGAAGGTTCTTGACCGTGGCCGAATTCACATAGCCGCGCTGTGCGTCGGCACCGCCCGCCGGCTGATTGCACAGTCGCTCTCCTATTCTAGGGAACGGAAGCAGTTCGGGCGTCAGATCGGCGAATTCCAGCTGCTGCAGGCGATGCTCGCCGACAGCCAAGCCGAATGTTACGCAGCCGAGACGATGGTGCTTGACGCCGCCCAGCACCATGCCCGGGGCGAAAACATCACCCTTGAAGCTTCGTGCTGCAAAATGTTCTGCTCAGAAATGGTCGGCCGCGTCGCGGACCGCGCAGTGCAGATCCATGGCGGTGCCGGCTACATGAGCGAGTACGGCATCGAGCGCTTTTACCGGGATGTGCGCGTATTCCGACTTTACGAGGGAACGACCCAGATTCAACAACTCGTGATCGCGCGGGAAATGCGTCGACGCGCGGAGCACAACTAAAAAGCATGCGCCTGCGGGCGCAATAGCGGAAAAGGAGACGATAATGACGGGAGTTCTGATTGTCACCGGCGCAGGCCGCGGAATCGGCGCGGCCTGCGCGCGCGCCGGGGGTGGTCGTGGGTACAAAGTCTGCGTCAACTACAACACGAGTGCTGGCCGTGCTCAGACGATCGCCGACGATATCGTAAAGGCTGGCGGTCAGGCGATCGCGGTCAAGGCTGACGTGACGACCGAGGCCGGGGTAAAAAACTTGTTTGAAACTGTGGACCGCGAGCTCGGTACGGTCACCGCGCTCGTCAATAATGCCGGGACCATCCTGCCCCAATCACGGGTCGAGGGCTGCGAAGCCGGCGCGCTGGAATTGCTGTTCAAGGTAAATGTGATCAGCCAATTTCTTTGCGCGCGCGAAGCCATCCGGCGAATGTCGACAAAGCATGGGGGCAGCGGCGGCGCGATCGTCAACATTTCTTCGGTCCACTCGCGGCTCGGTGCGCCCGGCCTATTTGTCTCCTACGCTGCCACCAAGGGCGCGATCGACACTTTCACGTTCGGTCTTGGCATCGAGGTGGCCAGCGAAGGGATCAGGGTGAACGCAGTTCGCCCGGGTTTGATCAATACCGAACTCCATGCCATCGGCGGCGATTCGCAACGCGCGCAACGCTTCGGCTCGACGGTCCCGATTGGACGCGAGGGCGAGCCCAAGGAAATCGCGGAAGCCGTCATGTGGTTGTTGTCCGACACCGCGTCCTATGTCGTCGGAGCGCTGGTCGACGTCGGCGGTGGGAGATAGGCCGTGGCGTCTTGGCCGCAGCAACTACTTAGATTACCCCTGCGTGCTTAAGGCGACTGATCCGGGTTGAATCGTAGCCAAGCAAGTCACGCAACACTTCGTCGGTGTGCTGGCCAAGCTTGGGCGGGGCTGAACGGAAGCCGGAATCCTGTCCGTCAATCCGTATCCCTAGCCCGCATTGTGGCATTGGCTCATTGTCCGTCTCGATTGAAAAAAACAAGCCTTTGCGCTTGAGCTCGGCATCCTGGGTTACTTGATCGATGCGATTGATCGGACCGGCGGGAATTTGCAATTCATTGAACAGATCGAGCCAGTCCTTGCGCGACCGCATGCGCAGGATCTTGGCAATCGCCAGAACAATTTCCGCGCGATGGGCGTGACGGTCTGCGCCTGTCGCAAACCGCGGGTCGCTACCGAGTTCGGGTTGGCCTACCGCCTGCCAGAAGCGGTGCCAGATATTATCGTTGGGCAGCGCCAAGGTGATCATTTCGTCCGCCGTCTCGAAGGTTTGATAAACGGCGATCACGCTGTCCTTCGCCCCGGTGCGGCGCGGCACAATGCCTGATCCGAGATAGGTCATGATGCGCGGCGACATTAGGCGGGTCATGCTGTCAATCATTGAGATGTCGACGAAATGCCCGCGTCCGTTGCGGCTCGCGTCGAACAGCGCCGCGATACAGGCCGTGGCGGCATCGCTTCCGGCGAGGAGATCGGCGGCCGGCGTGCCAACTTTTTGTGGATCGTTGGCAGCCTCTCCAGTCACGTCCATCACGCTCGAATAACCCTCGGCAATGATGTCGTAACATGGCCATTCCGCGCGCGGTCCATCGGAACCGTGGCCGGTAAGCGAGACATAGACTAAATTCGATTTTTGTTCAGTGAGCGTTTCGTAGTCGATACGCAAGCGCTGGCGCAGCTTCGGCAACTGGTTTGTTACAAATGCATCGCAAACCCGGAGCAGGTCGAGAAAGACGCCATAGCCTTCATCCTTGCGCAGGTCCAGCTCAACACTTTTCTTGTTGCGATTGACGCTAGCGTACCAAAGCGAATAGCCATCGAGGAAAGGCGGGCCCCAGCTTCGTGAATCGTCACCATGGCCCGGCCGCTCGATCTTGATAATCTCCGCGCCAAAGTCCGAGAGGATCTGTGTTGCATACGGCCCGGCGATCGAAGTAGTCAGATCGAGGATACGCAGGCCCGCAAGCAAGTTGATGCCGCCACCGGGCGCCTTGCGCGGAAGGTCGCGCGCGGGATTGCTGCCGTTTTCGGCTTGCATGGGGTCGGGTGCTGTCATGATCCGTTCTGCTCCATTCGGATCGGCAATTCCGGGAAAGGAAGGCAAAGCAACGTATTGCGCGTAGCCCCCGCGCCAAGGGAGCAGTTGCGCGGAACAAGGATGCAGATTACGTTATTGACGAACCGAATGCAAAATTAAATTCCGCACTGCGAAATAAAGATCCCGCACGGGAGAAACGGCCAATGATATTTGAAAACCGGCTCACGCCCGACATGATCGCCCGCTATACAAAAGGTGGCTACTGGGGAAAGGACACTTTCTACGATCTGCTGTCCGCTCGCGTTGCCGCGCACCCGGACCGTGAAGCCATCGTCGATAGCAAGCGGCGGATTGGCTACCGGGAACTGAAGGACGGGGTCGATCGTACGGCCGCCTTCCTGAAGGCGCAGGGCATCGGGCGTGGCGACGTGGTGACGATCCAATTGCCGAATTGGATCGAGTTCTGTTTCGTCTTCTTTGCGCTCGAAATTCTTGGCGCCGTTGCCAACAAGATCAGCCCGGATTTCCGAAGCAGCGAGGTCAATTACATTTTGCGGTTTTCCAAAAGCCGCGCCTATGTCTGCTCAAAAGGCTTCAAGGGCTTCGACTACCCCGGCATGGTGCACGAGCTAATGCCAGAGCTGCCGGATCTGAAGTTCATTTGCGTCGTCGACGATGAGGCGATTACCGCAGCGAATACCGTATCGCTCGTGGCCGGCTTGAAAGCGTCGGCGCCGCTGCCGGCGAGCGATCGGGTTCACATGGATGCCAACGAAATTTACCGCATGGCCTTTACTTCGGGTACCACGGGCAACCCGAAATGCGTCTTGCACTCGTTCAATACGACAGTGGCCGCCTGCCGGCTCCTCGATCGCGATATGAAAACGACGGAAGCCGAGGTTTTTTTGATCTATCTGCCGATCGGCTTGAATTGGGGATTTCTCATCCTGGTCCAGGCTCTCCTGCTTGGCGCCCGCGTCGTTCTGCTTGATCGTTTCTCGGGACGTGCGGCATTGGAGCTGATCGAGCGGGAAAAGGTCACCTTCATTGCAAGCGCCCCGGCGTCGATCATCGCCATGCTCAACGAGCCAAATCTCGAAAAATACGATGTCTCTTCGCTTCGCGTCGTTCTCACTGGTGGCGCCTCTTGTCCGGTGGAGACGCTGCGCGATTTCCAGCGGCGCATGTCCGGGCATCTGATCGAACTCTACGGCATGCTGGAAACGGGCTATCACACCTATACCCGCTTCAGTGACGATCCGGAAAAAGTCAACGGCACGATCGGTCACTGCGTCGAAGGAATGGGCTTGCGCTTGATCGACCTGGCCGGGAATGATGTCCCACGCGGCCAGGAAGGAGAAATCGCATGCGAAGGTCCGGGTCTCCACCTCGGCTACTACAACAATCCGCGGGCAAATGCCGAGGCGTTTACGGCGGACGGCTGGTTCCGAACAGGCGATCTCGGCATCGTCGCGGATGATGCCGGCAACGTGCGCATTGTTGGACGGTTGAAGGAGATTATCAATCGCGGCGGCAAGAAGTTCTTCCCGCGTGAAGTCGAGGAGATCCTTTACACCCACCCCAAGGTCCTGCACGCTGCCATGGTCGGCGTTTCTGACCCACGTCTCGGGGAACGCAATTGCCTCTGTGTGGTCCCGAAGGGCGGCGCTAAGATAGAGCTCGAAGAATTTAGCGAGTTCCTCCGCGGTCGGGTCGCAACTTACAAGTTGCCTGAGCGACTCGAAATTTTCGACGAGCTTCCGTTCACGCCGAGTGGGAAGATCCAGCGGTTTGTGCTGCAGAGGAAAATCGAAGTCCGAGATAAGGCGCAGGCCGGAGGGAGTGGCTAGTCCGATGACGCATCAGAGTGTCAGGTAACGCGCCTTAACTTCATTCTGCTCGGCCTGAAAGGTCTTCAGCGGCGCCTTGTAGACGGTGCGGCCCTTGACCATCACGAAGACATGGTCAGCTACCGCCTCCGCTAACTTTAGATTTTGCTCGACCAGAAGAATCGTCACTCCTTCGTCGCGGAGCCGTCCGATGACATTGGCGAGCTCGCGAACGACGAGCGGCGCCAGGCCTTGGCTCGGTTCGTCAAGCAGCATGACCTTCGGATCGGTGGCCAGAGCTCGAGCGACAGCCAACATCTGTTGTTCGCCGCCGGAAAGTTCTGATCCCCTGTTTCTGGCCCGTTCGCCGAGTGCCGGAAACAATTGGAACAGCCGCTCCAGCGTCCATTGCCTGGCGGCGGTGCGCTCGGCAACACGGATGTTCTCGACGACTGTCAGGTCTGGAAATATTAGCCGTCCCTCGGGCACATAGGCGACCCCGGCGCGGGCGATCAGATGTGGCGGCCAGCCGGCGATATCCTGGTTTGCCAGCCAGACATGGCCCGCACGCGGCGGCGCGAGCCCCATGATTGAGCGCACCGTGGTCGTCTTGCCGACGCCGTTGCGACCGAGAACCGCGGCGATCTTGGCCTCGGGAATGTGGAGATCCACACCGTGAAGGATGTGGCCCGGCCCATAATAGGTGTGCAATCCCTCGATTCTAAGCACTACTCCAGCCCCCCGAGATAGGCGCTCTGCACCTCATCGTTGGCTTTCACCTCATCAGGTAGTCCGTCGGCGATGACGCGGCCGCGATGCAGGACCGTGATCTTATCGGCTAATTTGAACACCACCTCCATGTCGTGCTCGACCAGGATCACCGTCAGGTCGCCTTTCGCCAGCATGTCGCGCAGAATCTGAACGGCCCGGTCCGTTTCCTCGATCGACAAGCCCTGCGTAGGTTCGTCCAGCATCAAGAGCCGCGGCTTCTGCGCAATCGCCATCCCGATCTCCAGGAGCCGCTGATCACCATGCGATAGCATACCGGCCTTGACGCCGGAAAACCTGGAAAGACGCATTTGTTCGAGCGCCTCGTCGGCGACCTTGCGTGACGCAGCCAATACGTGGCCGCCAGCCAACGGACGCCAACGGTCGGCATGCTGGGCCTGCGCAGCGATCCTGACGTTTTCATGCGCCGTCAAATCGGGGAAGAGGTGGGTAAGCTGAAAAGTACGCGCGATACCCTTCTGGACCACCCGATAGACGGGCAGGCCCGTTATCATCTCGCCGGCAAAAACGGTTTGGCCATCCGAAACGGGCAGCACTCCCGTGATGATGTTGAACAGCGTCGACTTGCCGGCGCCGTTAGGACCGATCACGGCGCGAATCTCGCCCGCTTCGATCGCCATATTCACGTTGTCGACGGCGACGAGGCCGCCAAAGCTTCGGGTCAGGCCTCGGCATTCAAGGAGTGGCACGGCTAGTCTCCCCATCCTCGCCGTCGCCGGGTACTACTTGTTTGGATCGAAAACGCTTGGTCAGCAATCCCCATATTCCGTCAGGTGCGAGCATGACGAATGCAATGAAGATCGAGCCGAAAATCAGCGGCCACAGCTCGGTCACTTCAGAGAGTTGCTGTTCCAACAGCATGAAGCAGATGCCGCCAAGGATCGGGCCGATCAGCGTGCCTGCGCCGCCGACGATAACCATGATGAGCACCCGGCCCGATACCAGCCAGAAGAACAACTCGGGTGCAACGAAGCCGGCGAATGGCGTGTAAAGGGCGCCGGCGAGTGAGCCAAAGCCGTATGCCATAACGACCACGGCCATCTTGTAGGCGCGCGTGTTGTAGCCGAGCGCGCGGGTCTTGGCTTCGTTCTCGCGTATTCCTGTCAGCACCGCGCCGAAAGGCGAAGTCACGATTGCCCGGCATAGCAGGTACGAGCCGACCAGACAGAACACGACCAGATAGAAATAGCCCGATTTGCTCTGGAAGAAATCGATCCCGAAAGGACCTGCCGGGCGCGGAATACCGCCGATACCGTCCGACCCGCCGGATATGTCCTTGAAACGGAAGATCATCGCATAGCCGAGCTGCGCGAACGCGAGCGTCAGCATGGCGAATGATACTCCCGTCGACTTAGTGCAGATCCAGGCGATCGGAATGGCAATGACAACGGAGATTGCGACGCCGAGTATGATCCCGATCGGAAGCGGCAGGTTGAAGTGCAATAGGATCAGCGCCGTCGAATAGGCGCCCATGCCATAAGCGGCGGCGTGGCCGAACGAATGGAGGCGCGTATACCCGACCATCAGGTCGAGACTCATGGCGAACAGGCCGAAAATCAGCGCTTCGACGATTAGCGTCAGTGTGTAGTTGGGAACGACCAGCGGAACGAGGCAAAGCAGCACTGCGCTCAGAGCAATGACAAGACGCTCACGCATCTTATTGCTCCTTTCCGAGCAGGCCGCCCGGACGAACGATGAGGACTAACAGCATCAGCAGATAGATGATCGCTAGCGCCATATCCTGGAAATAATAGGCGCCGAACACCTGGACGAAGGCGACGAGCAAGCTGCCGACGATGGAACCGAGGAAACTTCCCATCCCCCCGATAATCACGATGACGAAGGCGTCGATGATCACCGTCGACCCCATACCGAGAAAAGCCGTGACCAGCGGGGCGGAGAGCACACCGCCCAATGCGGCAATGGCGCAGCCCAGCATGAAAATTCCGGTGCGCACCAGCGCCACGTCGGTGCCAAGCGCGTGCACCATCTCGGCATTCTGCGAGACCGCACGAATCAGGAGACCTGCGCGGGTGCGCTCGAGAAACTGCCAGAGAGCAATAGCGGCAGCAGCACCTATCGCTATCAGGAACAGCCGATAAATCGGAAATGGCTGGTTGAGGATGACAACGACGCCGCGCAGCAGATCGGGGATTGCGACCGACCGTGGCTGCGGACCCCAGATCAGATGTACGGCTTGAGCGAGAATAATGGCGAGGCCAAACGTCAACATCAAATAGGCGCCGGCGTCCTGGCGCACGTAAAGTTTCGACAGAAAGACTTTTTCAAAGATGCCGCCAATCGCAGCGACGGTGATTGGGGCTATGAGCAAGGACAGCCAAAACGATCCCGTGTAGGCGACGGTGCTGTAGCCGACATAGGCACCGACCATAAATAGCCCGCCGTGCGCGAAATTGATGATGCGCATGATGCCAAAAATGAGCGTGAGCCCGCAGGCGATGAAGAATAGGATCGCCGCCTGCGAGAATGCATTGAGGGTTTGCGCGACGATAAAGCCGGCAAAGTTCATTTGGCCCTATCAAAACTAAACAAGAGAGACACCTAAATGAATCGGGCGGCGCTCTTGCGGCGCGCCGCCCGATCTCGTGGCCTTACCGCCCTTTGTAGCCCGTCGACAGGCAGTCCGGCGTGATCTGTTCGCGCGAATAGATCTTGACGATTTCGGCGACCGGCTCGGGGTATTTACTGGAAGCCGCGACCTTGACGACGAAGCCCTGGTTCTCGCCCTGGTGGTCGCATTTGCGCATCAGCACCGGGCCCTTAACGCTGGTGACCTCGAGGTCTTCCATCGCCTTCACCACCTTGTCGGTCTCGGGCGAGCCCGCTTTCTCCATCGCAGCGAACAGGATCATGAGAGCCTGGTACATTTCGCCGTCGGTCCAATCCGGAATTTCCTTGTATTCAGCGAGGAAAGCCTCGGTGAACACCTTGTTCTGCGGAATGTCGTAGGTAAACACGTAGCGAGCGGACCCGGCCAAGCCAATCGCATCCTTGCCAAGAGATCGAATGTTGTCTTGCGCGACGATCTCGGTAAGGAGCTGAACGCGCTTGGGCAATTCGTATTGGACGGCCTGCGAAAAGAACCCGCGGGCCTCGTCACCCTGAAGCGCGATGTAACAGTCCTTGACGCCGGACTGCATGATTTTGGTGATGTAAGTCGAGAAATCTTTATTGCCGACTGGGGTGTAGATCTTGTCGGTAAGGTTTTTCCCGATAGCTTTGATCTGGTCCTCGAAGGCCGCGACGCTCGATCGGCCCCAGGCGTAGTCGGAGCCAAGTGCAATAAAATTCTTCTCCGGCGAATCTTTGAGGTAGAGCGCGAGCGCCCGCGCGCCCATCGGCGCCGACGTGTTGGCGCGGAAGAAGTTCGGTACGAAGAACTCTTTTGTCGTTAGCGCGCCGTCGCCGCAACCATGCGAGATGAAGAACGCCTTCCATTCCGCGAGCTTCGGCATGATCGCTCGCGCTTCCGAAGACACGACGACGCCGGTAATGAGATGGCAATTATCGCGTTCCACCAATTCCTGCGTCTTGCGCACGCAGTCGGCTGGATTGCCCTGCGTGTCCTTATACAAAAACTCGATCGGCTGGCCGAGGACGCCTTTGCTTCCCGTCATCTTCTGGACGAGCTTGCATGTGCGCATGACCTGCGAGCCAAGAACGGCGTAGCCGCCGGTGATGACGGTGGGAATGCCGATCTTAATTAGCGTTGCCGCAGTGGCAACGCGTAGGATCGCCGGAGACGCTAGCATTGCCGCGGAGGCAACACCGGTCTTGAGAATGGTTCTGCGGGTCGACCCGCTCTTGATTGAGTCAGTCATCGCTTCCTCCCTATTTTGCTAGCATTATCATATTTACTTTCGCGCAGCTTTGCAGTCTTGCGCCGGCTCAGCCGGCGATCAACTGCCCTCCATCGACTTGAATGACTTTTCCGGTGATGTATGAGCCGTCTTCGCTGGCAAGATAGGCAGCCATACGGGCAATCTCCTCCGGCCGTCCGATGCGCTGCAACGGGATGCGGGCGATGATTTTCTGGGCTGCTTCCTCGCCCCAACTCTCGAACGCTTCGCTTGCCTGCTCGGTATCGGTCAGTCCTATTGAGATCGCATTGGCTCGGACGCCGTAGCGGCCTTCTTCCCGCGCCACCACGCGAATGAGCGCCTCCAGCCCCGCCTTTGCAGCGGCGCCTTGTGAATTGCGTGACTGGCACATTTGTGCGGCGATCGACGAGATGGCCACAATGACGCCTCGACCGCGCGTGTGCATGTGGCGAACAGCCTCATGGATCACGTTGAATGAACCGATGAGATCGGTACGAATGAAGGCGGCCCACATTTTCGGATCCAGGTCGCGAACGTTGGCCCATTCGACCGCAGCGCCTGCGGAATGAACGAGAAAATCGATATTTCCGAAGGTATCGGTGGCCTTTGCAAAGGCTGCAGCTACCGCGTCAGGATCGCCGACATCGGCTTCCAATGCGAGCCCCTTGCCGCCGCCGGATTCAATCGCGGCAACGACCTCTTCGGCTTTGTGCCGGCTCGATTTGTATACGATGGCAACCGAAGCGCCGCGGATGGCGAATTCCAGAGCAATAGCCCGACCAACGCCGCGGCTTCCTCCGGTTACGAAGGCGGCGCGACCCGAAAATTCGCCCATGCGTCTCCCCCTCTCCGCGCATTAAACAAACTATCGCATGGGCGTTGGGAGGGGTCAACGACTGCAAAACGTAATTCCGCAATGCGGAATTAGGAGCCGCGCCCTGTGCAGTTATTCTTGCCACGCCGCCAGTAGACATGGAGGGGCGATAGCCTGCGTCCCGATAATTAAATTCAATTACAGCGCGGCAGCGAATGAAGCGCCGCCGTCGACCGGTAGTGCCACGCCGGTAATGTATGAGGCCTCATCGGAGGCCAGAAATAACACAGCGTTGGCAATGTCCCAGCCGCTGGCTAGACGACCTAACGGACATGCGGCATGGCGCCGCGCGACCTCCTGCTCGACGGCGTCGCGTCCGAGTCGCCGCTCTAGGCCGCTCCGCATCATCGGCGAATCCACGTAGCCCGGCACGACGCAGTTCACCCGAATGCCGTGTGCGGCATATTCGAGAGCCAAAGCGCGTGTGAAGCCGATGATTGCCGCTTTGCTGGCGCTGTAGGGCAAGTAGCGCGCGCCGGTCCAGCGAGTCGCGGCGATCGATGACACGTTGACGATCGCGCCACTTCCTGCGGCCATCATGGCGGGTAACACTGCCTTACAAGCCAGAAACGGGCTGCGGGCGTTGACCGCCATAACATGGTCCCAGTCCTCGCCCGCAAGTTCGGCGCTGGGACCGAAGGCCATGATGCCGACATTGTTGTAAAGAACATTGATCGGGCCAAGTTCGCCCTGGCATCGCTCAACGAACCGTGAGACGGCGTCCGGATCCGACGCATCGGCCGCGTGGGCTATGCAGACGCCGTCTTCCGCAGCGATCAGGCGTCGTGCTTCTTCCGCTGCTTCGGCCCGGACGTCGACAACCATGACGGCCGCGCCCTCGCGCGCGAAACTGACAGCTGTGGCCCGACCGATGCTCCAACCCTCGCCGTCGGCGCCGGCTCCGACTGCGAGTACAACTTTGCCTTCGAATCGCCGGCGCATCGAACATCTCAGAATGGTTATTTTGGACCGAAGCGAGGTTTGCGTTTCTCTCTGAGCGCGGCCACGCCCTCTTTAATATCCGGCCCGGAAAAGCCCATGAACTCGAGCCCCAGCGAAGCATCAAAGATCGGGCCGGCGGCGCGCAGCCAGTTATTGAGGGCGTACTTGGTCCAACGCACGGCGGTTGGCGATTGCTTTACCAACCGCTCGCATATTCCCATCGCGGTCTCAATCACCTTGTTGTCGTCGACGCATATGCTGGCGAGACCGATGCGCTCGGCTTCCTCGCCGGTGACGGTCTCGCACAGCAGCAGATAATACTTGGCCTTGGCCATCCCGCAGAGAAGCGGCCAGACTATGGCTGAATGGTCCCCCGCAGCGACACCCAGTCGTGTATGACCATCGATGATGCGGGCGGTGCGG
Organism: Gammaproteobacteria bacterium; assembly: GCA_016191285.1. Taxonomy (GTDB): domain Bacteria; phylum Pseudomonadota; class Gammaproteobacteria; genus CAIKBL01. Next base: position 16,351 of record JACPPA010000048.1, on the reverse strand, counting down.
CCGACGACGATCACATCGGAAACCATCGCGGCTGACAAACCGGCGCCGACTGCTGGGCCTTCGATGGCTGCAACGATTGGCTTGGAGCAATTGATGATATTGTAAATAAGATCGCGGGATTCCCGCCAGGCCTGGATGCGGACATCCCAGTCAGCAACCATCTCCTCGACCAGCCCCAAGTCGCCGCCAGCGGAATAATTGCCACCATCGCCGCGTAGCAGGACGCACGATACGTCGGGATCGGCATCAACGTCCCGCCAGATCTCGGCGAGCTCGCGATGCCCGTCGCGGTCGAGTGAATTGAGCTTGCCGGGATTGCTTATAACGACTTCCAGAATGTGCGGGGCAGGGCGATTGAGCTTGAGAGCCTTGTAGCTGTCGTAGTCGATCTTCATTTTCAGACCCCGGTGTTAGGTGATGGTTTGGAAGAAGTCGAAGAGGCTTTGTCAATTTGGCCCTGAACGAGTCGTGTCATTCCGGTTAGGCGACGGTCGCCAGCTGTGGTTGCGAGAGGCCGATGTTGCGCCTGCAAAGGATCGGGGTGGATCAAGGATCCAGCGTGAACGTTAGCATTCTGCTGGGGTACTCGAAAGCCGAAAGGCACCGTCAACTTGGTTGAGCAACCCTGCCATGTTGGTTCTGCGTGAACGGCTGTCAGTTATTTCAACTCGATAGAAATGCGCAGTTTTTAAACACGTTCGCTCGTCTGCCAATAGCAAATATTTGTCGTAGCCTGCGGCATGTCAGTTTTGTGCCGATTTTGTTGCAAAAGTCGCTGATGGGGATAGCGAGGCAATTGCCTCGATGTCTTGAATCCGTCTGCTGCGCCCGCTCTATTTGGCGGCGGGGCCTTTGAGGCAGCGGCACTGACAACCGAAACGCTTACGCAACACAGGCGGCGGCCATCGGTGGAGGCCGAACGACCAATTTGGCGAGCCGGCGTAGGTTCTGTGCGATGGCCGCAAGCGTGAACTCATCCTGTGCACCGCGCGGGCCACGAAGCCGAAGGCGACCAAGCTTCAGGATGCGCTTGAGATGGGCGAATAGCATCTCGATGCGTTTGCGATCACGGCGTGATTGCTCGAAGGCTTCGGTCTTGGCCAGGGCCCGGGCCACGTCACGAGCCTCCTCGTAGATACTGCGCGGGATTCTGCAGCGCCTTGGCGTGCAGCACGAACTGGCCGCCGGGCGCGCGGGCATTGGTGGTGACGACGGAGACCTTCACCCCGAATTCGTAGGGCGCGCTGGCTTTGCCCTTGCCGATGCATTCGACCTCTGGAGCATGGAAGGAATACAGCTTCCAGCCGCGCTGGCGCTGCTGCTGCGAGCGGATCTGGCTGGCGCGCGCGAGCGGCCAAGTGAACGCCTGTTCGAGTTCTGCTTGGCCGGCAATCTTGCGGCGGATGTCGCGGATGATGCGGCCGAGCCGCGTGCGCAGGAGCCGCAACTGGCGGCGGTGGCGATTGAACTGCTTGGCATGGGCATAGCGCCCCGCCATCATCGCCGCATGCTTGGCGATGCGCAGATAGGACTGCCGCAGCCGCACGCCATGCGTCACGGCCAAGCGGTTGAGCCCCTTGATTGCCGCATGCAGGAGCTTGGCGTCGGTCGGGAAAGTGATGTTCTTGGGCTGCACCGTGGTGTCGACCGTGACTCGCGCCAGATCGCGCGTCCGCAGCGCGCCGCTCGCATGCGCCACCCGAAGGCTCTCGGCCAATAGCAGTTCCAGCTTGTCGCCCAGCCGCTTGCGCCAATGGCTGAGGTCCGAGCGCTCGTGCGGAAACTCATGCTGGAAGAACTCTTCCCCGGTGAAATACTGGAAATACGGGTCGTGAACCCAGCGCTCGCACACGCCTTCGTCGGACAAACCGTAAATGTGCTTGGGCAGCAGAAGTCCGATCACAAAGCGGGTCGCAATCCCGGGCCGGCCCTGGTCGCTATAGAGCGGCGCGATCTCGCCGTCGATCCACTCCCAGTCGATCCTGCCTGCGAGCTGCACCAGCTCGTGCTTCAGGTTGATGATCTGATCGAGCCTGGCCCGGAACAGATCGCCTGATCCTGTCGTTTCGTGTTGCTTCGGCCGCATCGTGCCCTCCGATGCAGCCAAGGAATCATGCTTCGCGGCTCAAGGGAATCCCAAAAACGAAATTGCAAGGTTCCGGTCCCTCGGGCTCCGAAATCCTGCAATCTCAAATCGGCCAAAGCAGCAAAAACAGACTCGCGCTCAGTCGCTTAGCCGTTGTTCACGGCCGACCATGTAGTTGGAAAAATGGCCACAGAAAGACGAAGTACAGTGGGGCAAGCATAGGTCAGAAGTGGGGCTGTCTGTAGCTGAAGAGGCATATCAGACCAAGGCACCCTTGGTGCGCAGAACGCCGGAAGGCGACCAGCCGACCGTAGCGGTCGTGATCGGCGCCGAGCTTTGCCAGCCTCAGTGTCCGACCGCTGGCGAGCTGTTGCAGGGCGGCACGGCTGGATTCCGGTAGCGTGCCAAGCAGGGCCTCCGACGCCGGGATGGCAGATTGGTCGGTTCGAGCCGCTCTTGCCTCTCTACGGGGGCCTTATCGCCCGCTACAGGGGCAACGTTATCGTGCTCTGTAGCGCGGCCAAGATCAAGCGCAAAAGAATCCTTATCCAGGCGAGGACGAGTCGGAGATTGTGGCCGACGGCGGTGAGGATGGCGTTGGCAGCGTCGCCAGCGGTCCCCTTGAGACAGCAGCGGCCGAGATGGCCTTCGGCTTTCATGTGGCCGATCCGGTGCAGGTGTGCCTTGCTCAAGACTACGATATGATCTGCGTATTCGCGCCGGATCGATCCGATCAGCCGTTCAGCAAAGCTATTCTGCCAAGGCGAGGCCGGCGCCGTAGGCTTGTCACGAATGGCGCACAGCCGCCGCGTGACGATGTCGCCGTAGATGTGATCTCGATCGCGAATGAGGTAGCGCGGAGCCTTATCCCAAGGGAATGCCTCTGTTAGCTGGCGTGCAATCCATTCCGCCGTCGGATGTCTTGTGACATTGATCCAGACGATATCTCTGCGGTCCAGTCGGACGATTACGAAGGCATAGAGCAGATCGAAACCAGTGGTCGGGACAACGAACAAGTCCATGGCGGCGATATCTGGGGCATGATTGCGCAGGAAAGTGCGCCATCCTTGACTTGCACCTTGGCCCGTTTGCATCGGTCTTCATTTTCCATGATGGAATGGCCCACACGCGTGACCTGAGGTGACCAAGGGTCCGATGGTGCCCCGCGCTAGGATCGTTGGGGCAAATTTGAGTGATCGCTGCACTGGGCATAAATCACTTGCATAAAGTATCTAATAATGATACTTTCTGCATGTGAAAAATACGAAACCGCAGCCAAATATCAGGAACTTCGTCTCTGGCCTAGCCGCCGGGGGGCGCTATTTCTTTGCTTCGCGGGACGCTCGGTCCGCGTTAGGCGTGTCGCCTGCCGCCGCCAAGCTTGCCCTGAATCGCATGACGAAGCAGGGCGGTATCGCGAGCCCGGCACGGGGATTCTACGTCATTGTCCCGCCGGAATACCACAGCCTCGGCTGCCTTCCCGCCGACCAGTTCATCCCGGCCCTGATGAAGAGCCTTGGTCTGACCTATTACGCAGGTCTTCTTTCGGCGGCCCAATATCACGGTGCGGCGCATCACCGCCCGCAGGAATTTCAGGTCTTCCTTGCCAAGAACCGCAGGCCCATCCAGTGCGGCGCGGTGCGTGTTGCGTTCATGGCCCGCAAGCGCATCGCCGACGTTCCGGTCCAGAGCTTCAATACGCCGCGCGGCACGATCTTAGTCTCAACGCCCGAAGCAACGGCAATCGATCTTGTCGGCTACCAGCATCACGCCGGTGGCCTCGATCAGGTGGCGACGATCCTTTCGGAGCTTGTCGAGAAAATCGATCCAGAAAAACTCGCGGCAGCCGCAGCGACCGCACCTATTCCGTGGGCACAGCGGCTTGGCTATTTACTTGAACATATCGACGCCGGCCAAAAAGCTTCAGCGCTCAAAGTTTATGTGCGCGAACACGCAAGACTAGCGACCGTCCTTTTGCCGAGCGCACCGCGCGTAGATTCTCGGCGTGACGATGGTTGGAATCTCCACGTCAATGTGGATGTGGAGGCGGAAATATGATTCCACGCGATTACATCACGGAATGGCGCCGGCACGCGCCGTGGGTGCAGGATATTCAGGTCGAACAGGACCTCGTCATCTGCCGGGCACTGGTCGATATCTTCTCTGAGCCGATTCTGAAAGACGCGCTCGCGTTCCGCGGCGGCACAGCCTTGTACAAGCTTCATCTCAAAACTGCTGCCCGTTATTCCGAAGATATCGACCTTGTACAGGTCAAGCCCGGGCCGGCAGGCCCGATGATGCAAGCCCTGCGTGCCATTCTCGATCCCTGGCTGGGCGTGCCGCGTTGGAAACAGACCGAGGGCCGCGTTACATTCGTCTATCGCTTTGACTCCGAAGACACGCCGCCGACAAGGCTGCGCCTTAAAGTCGAAATCAATTCACGCGAGCATTTTTCAGTCCATGGATTCACCAGTGTTCCTTTCGCGGTTTCGTCACGCTGGTTCGAAGGCTCCTGTCAGATTACGAGCTATGAGCTTGACGAACTTTTAAGCACGAAAATGCGCGCCCTGTATCAGCGCAAGAAGGGTAGAGACCTGTTTGACCTTGCGATCGCGCTGAAAAATCCTGCGGTTGACTCAGGCCGCATCATCGCTGCGTTCTCCGAATATATGGAACATGGCGGTCATGTCGTTACACGTGAGCTATTTGAGCAGAATCTCACCTCAAAGCTTCACGATCCACAATTTACCGCCGACATCGGTCCCTTACTCGCGCCCGGATATGGCTGGGACATCGCCGATGCTGCCCGGGCGGTTTCATTGCGCCTCATCGCCCTATTGCCCAGATAGCGATAGTGGCATGTCACGTCAGGCCGGCTAATGACCCGTTTTGGTCGTTGAGTAGTCGAGAATTTCGCTTTGCTTGAGCCCTGAATGCCGTTGCTTGCGACTGCCAGCCTTTGAGTTTTTCCGTTGCTCTTGACTTGACCGGCACGCAGACAGCGGGGGGTGATCGCGTTTCAGCTCGTCATTGTCCTTTCGGCCCAAGACATCCCGCCAAGGGGGCGTCCTCGTAGAATGCTCCTGTCCTGCCGACGCGCGCGTTGCTGATCAAAGCCGTTCGCTTCCGCGCCTGCGGCTTGTGCAGCTCCACGCTCTTTCAGGTGGCCTGACGGCCAGCTTGTGACAGCCCCGCTTTTCCGCCTCGGCTTAAGAACGGGCATCGAGGCCGCCATTGAGGCGGGCTCAAGTACCGAAAGGACAGAATATGACAACTGAAACCAACAGCAACCGCCCGACGCATCGCGTTTTCGCGGTCATCAAGAAAGAAGGCAACGAAAAAGGCAGCTGGCTCGAAATCGGTGCCGCGTGGCGCCACCGCGACGGCAAGGGCTACGGCGTGAAGCTTAACTTCATCCCGCGTTCGCCCGACGCTGAGTTGGTCATCCGCGCAATTGAGCCGAAGCCTGCCGCACAGGCCGTCGCCTAGGCCCCGGCCAAGAAGGGCGGTGCTCGATAAGCACCGCCCTTCAAAGCGCAGGCACCGCCGGGCGGATCACGCGGCCTTTCCTGCACGTATATTTCGCACTGCGAATGTCCCTTTGCAGCCACTTAGCTCAACTGGACATACACACACTGCAGCCGCAAGTGAGGCTGAATGCAAATGGCTGCATAGGATCCGACGAAGCCATAAATTTCGGGTGCGGACGACCTGCCCTCGAAACGCACCAGCTCGTTGTTGAAGTTCTTATACAGCCGCTCTAAGGCGTCGTTACTCGCTAGGAATATTGCGACATCCGCCTCGCGCGATCCAGGCTCGTCTGCGCGGAAGACAGAAATCTCAAACAACAAGGTTTTATTTGCGCACACTTTCGAAAGCGGCATCACGCGTTTCAGGACGCTGCCAACAAAAACTGGCGTTAGAAACTCGGTGTCAGCGGCAAGATCAGTCATGAGATCGATGGGGCGGATAACTGACATGTTACGCTCTCCTTGCTGGTTGGGACGACTAAAGGCATCCGACATCACTTTTGCTGGCGGCGGACGAGGGCGGTCTTATTTAGGTGCATGCGGAGCCTCTAAAAGCTCGTCGACAAGTTCGAGGAGGAATGTGTCGATAACTTCGACCTCTACTTGTGACACTGGCGCCATTTCGGGCCAGTCGTCGATTACGCGCCATGTCTCGCCGTCGATGTGCCGGACAGATGCATTCGCGGAATCGAAATTGCTGGAGGTGCCATTGCGCTGACGAAATCCGTTGTGGCGATACGGTCTATTCAAGGGATATCTCCCTTGAATCGCGCTGCGAACGTGACTGTCGCCGCGTCAGCGGGCGGGACTGTTCGAGAGCAGTGAGGGTCGGGTCCAGCGTGCAGCTTTTGACGTGCGCGCGGCTCAGCCGGGCGGCGAGCCAGGCCAAGCGCGTGTCCACATCAATGGCCGCAGTCCGCCGTTGCGACAGCGGCAAATCCAAACGGATACGCGCATCGAGAGCACGGCTGTCGGCACACAGCTCGGCCCTGTCCCTGGCGCGACTCGACGAGACATAAATGTCGTGTCGATTCATCGAAGAATCGAGCAGGACGAAGGCTTGATCCGTCGTCAGGCCTTGGCAGCCATAGATTGTGGTGGCGTAGGCATGGCCGAGCCGCGCGCGGCCATGCTCGTCGGCAAGGTCGGACACCCTGAAGGTGACGTGCCGCTCACCGATAGCGGCGCTGATGATCGGATTGTCAGCATTGCGACGATTGATCTGCGTGACGGTGCCGGTGGTCCCGTTGATGACGCCAAGGCGATCCTGGCGAACCAGAAACCGGATCTGGTCACCCCTCGCGAACTGCAGTGTTTGTCCATGCCCCGACGGCGTGACGGCGGCGACGGCGATTTCGGGGCCGCGAATCTGACCGGCCTGCTTCAGCCGTATGCGGACTTCATCATTCAGCGCCCGGACCTGGGCATTGGTCTTGGCGATGAGAAGGGCTGATGTCTTGGAAGGGGTCTTTTGCGTTTCCGCCCAGCCATCGACCAGACGCTTGATGGTGGCTTTTTCGCCGGTTTGGAGCGTCAGGAGCCCATGATCGGCAAAGGCCTTAAGACCGTCGGCGGAGCGGCCGTTAGCAAAATCGGTAATGGCTTCGCGCGCCCAAACGTCGCGTTGGCGCACGATGGTATCGACACGGGTGGGATCGGCGATGCTGGCAACGATGGTAAAACCGGGGCCGGACCCGACCGCCTGCAATTGGCGTGAATCACCGGTCAAAATCACCTTTGCGCCGCAACGCTCTGCTTCCGAGAGCAGAGCATGCATCTGGCGCGACGAGAGCAGGCCTGCCTCGTCGACCACCAAAACTGTATTGCGATCGAGGAAATCTCCGCCATGACGAGCCTGGGCGAGCCAAGCGTCTGTTGCCTTGGCTTCGATGCCGAGCTCGCTGAGCTGGGTAGCTATTTTCCACGCCGTCGCGGTGCCGCGCACCCGCATGCCGGTATCGCGATAGGCTGCAACCACCGGCGCCAACATGGTTGTCTTGCCGGCACCTGCCGCCCCTTGAACGATCACTATCGCAGCAGAGGTGGTCGCCGCTTGGGCAGCTTGCGTCTGTTCGTGCGTGAGGCCGTGGGCACGGCACAGCTGCAGGACGCGTTCGGCATTCGGTGCCGAACGTCGTTGATGACTTAGCCGTTTGGTGATGGCAGCGAGATCACGCTCGATGGCGATTTGCGCCGCGGTCGAATACACCGGCTGCTCAAGAGCATTCCGACCAAGCTCGATGACGGCGCTAGTCTCAATCAGACGTTCCGCCTCGACATCGACCCGCTCGGCGCCAGCGCCGGTGCCGACGAGCGCCGTCGCCACAGCCGCATAAAGGTGCCGTTTCTCGAACACGCTTTCATGTTCAGTTAGTTGCGCCGGGACCGCCGCGATACGTTCAGCGATGGCGTTTTCCCGGTCGATCGCGTCAGGTTCACGGTAGGTCTGAAGGCCAGCAACAAAGCGCTCGACTTCGATAAACCGCGTCGCCTCTTCGGCCCACAAGGCAAAGCGGTTTTCTGGCCCATCCTCTTGCTTGGATGTGCGTGTGCCAAGCGCGATAGCCGCCGCCAGTTTGGGCGCCGCGGCGGTCGTCAGGCCTTCCTGGGCAATTGTCTCTTCGACTTCGCGCCGCCGCGCCGAGAAATACTCCCGCAGCTCGCGCGGCACGCCAACGATTTCAAAGATGCCGTTTTTGTCGATTTCTCCGATTTCGAATCCGAGCCGCTGCAGCCCGGATGCGAGCGCAAGATGATACGTGGCGCCAGCGGCCATTTTGTTCGCAAACAAATGGCGGGCGTCGAGCGCGCCGATGGTGCCGTCGGCACGAACCGCACAATTCAAAATCACATTGTGGGTGTGCAAATTTGGATCTGAAAATACTTTACCGTCGGCGTGGGCGACGGGACGGGCCTCGGCATGTTGGAATGAAGCAATCGTAAGGGACACGCGCTCCAGCCGGAGACCGTTCTTGCCGCGCCTACAATAGCTCGCGTGTCTATCAAGAAACGCAATCGTGGCCTCAGCCGCACGCCGTTGTGCTAATTCGATTGCTTGACGTGTTTCGTCGTCGGCGAGCGCATAAGCAATTGAGACTGATTTCGGAGCGGAAAGGGTGAGATCGATGCCCGCCACGCGTTTGGCGACATCGCCAGTGTTGGATAGAAGCGTATCACCATGTGCATCAACACCGGCATGCAGGCGCTCGAACAGCGCGCTCTCAATTATGGTGCCGTTTGCGACGCCGAAATTATTTGTTGCCGAGATCCAACGGCCCGCAGGTTCACGTCCGTCGAGATAGTACTCGCTCTGCTTCGTGTAGTACTGCGCCGTTGTGCCAGCTGCGATTGTCGCAACCATATAAGCCACCTGCTTGCATGTGCAGGTGACTCTGCCAGCTCCAAAAACTTACCCCCGGGTATCCCCCCGAGATAAGCCGGCCTAAATCTGCTTTACGAAAAAATAGTTTTGGGTTGCGACTTTAACCACAGCCCCTACCTGTCTGCTCACCCCGGGAATCGCACGCGGCAATCGCGCGACCGCAAGCGCTCGCGCGATTGCCGTGTGCAGAACCTTGCAGCGCGGAAGGCCTTCTCAGCGGGCTGGCGCGTCATCGTGCGCTACGCGTGGGGACCGCGCGATGACATGAAGCCCGTGCGGTAGTGATCGCCATTATCCTGGGCACATCTGAATATTCGGGAAACTTAGAATCGCTTCCAGCGGTCGAGCTGCCACTCCAGTACATATACGTTGTCCAGCCCGGTAACTGCCGCACGAATTAGTTTTCGGCTACGCCAATCGAATTTGAGCCCAAGTTCCGTCGAAATTTGATGCGGCGTGAGCGCAGGAAGTTTGTGGAGGTCTTTCTCCCCCTTCGTTCCGGCTTTATCAGTTTCGTAGGTCGCAATATCGAGGACTGTTTCAGATAGATCCTTCGCATTGCGGCCTGGGCGAGCCTTGCACACAATGACCATGCCAAAATTCTCGGTGAGTGCTTCTGCGCCGGTCTCTCCGTACTCCTGCTTGAGCTGGGCAAGGCTCTGGGCAGTCGCCAATACTCGAATTCCTCGGTCCCGACCAAGCGCAGCCAAATCGGCCAATTCCTCTATCCTTTTGCCTAGCTTCGGAAATTCATCGAGGTACAGCCAAATACCGTGATCGAAATTCTCGGCAATGCCTGGCCCGAGAAGCTCCCGCGCTGTCACGCGGATCATTGCGGTAAGTACCGAACGCGAGTTATCGCGGTTTGACAAATCATGTTGGAAGACCAGCACCCGACACTTTGTCTTCTGTTGGACCCACTGGGTCAATGAGAGGCTTGGACGGTTTTCGGTTTCCATGGCAGAAAACGTATCGACGATCTCGCTGATATGCGTCAGCATGCTGAACATTACGGACAGAATAGCCGTTGTCGGATCGTCACCCTTGCCCCGGAGCATTTGCGCAATTTCAGGCCTTACCGATTGAATGTCCTTGGAAATCTCCTCAACGGGACGTGAAATAAACGATTTGAGATCTCGCCATCCCCACCTTTGACCGTATTTTTCGTTGAGCCGCATCATTACGGCAGCAAGTACCAGCCTGGCGGCGGCCGACCAAACAGGGTCTTTCGAATCCGGAATCAGAATTGCAGCGAGCGCGCTCGCGTGTGACCGCAACCTTACGTCCTTTCCAATTGCCCATACTGCGGCGTTGCGACCAACTCCGATCGCCATCGCTCCCGTTCCACCCATAAATCGTAAGATGCGGCTGAGGAGGCCTCCTTTTACATCAAGGCAGGCTGCGCGTTCACCGCGCTCGATCGCTTGACGAAGTCCGCCCTCGGCGATCACGGTCTTACCGGAGCCTGGGAGGCCGACCACAAGGAAAGATTCGTATTCGGCCGAACGGGGCAACCTCAAACCAGGCGCGAGTTCAACACCTTCGCCAAAATTGGCAGTGAGACCGGCCAAATAATTTCGGGCCGCAATGGTTGCTTTCTTGTACCACAAGGTACGCGGCCCTTCGACCAAGTTAGCTTTTCGTGTTTTTGGCGTCTTTGACAAGACGTGTCGGTAGACTGGCATGGCGGCCGCAAGGGCAGTGCCCACAACACTAATAAAACGCACCAAGAGTTGAAATTGCACATCTGCATCTGCGACACGCATCCACAATACGGTGGTAAATGTTTTCGGAGCCGCATATAGCAATCCGAAATATTTCCACATTGCGAAGAAGACATTATGATCGGCGCGGGCGGCGATATGCTCAATCAGCCATCCGGGCGAAGCCGCGCTCCACGCCGAGCCAAGCATTGCGATCAAATTCACGATCGTCATGGGTTCCGGTTGACTATGAAACGGGTCCCATTGCGTCGCGGTATTCAGCCAAAAGAGAATGACGTAAGCCACCACGCTAGCCAAGATCGCGACGGGCATACTCGCCTGAATCGCCGGCTTTCGGGATACTCGCAGGGCGAGCGGATGAAGTGCTTTTGCCACAATTACCTCCATGAGTTTCTAATGACTCGGATTGAGACTCCGGGCGGGAGCGCTCCATTCACCGGTAGGTCGGGATTGATTGCCGCCAACGCGCTCGGATCTATGCCAAGGCGCTCCGAGGCTAGTTCTAAAGTCAGGTTATTTTCTTGGGCCAAGTAGGTGCAGTGATCGGCCCAAACATCGAGACGGCCGCATGTCATGCGGTCATCCCGGTTGATCACAGCGCTCTGACTCAAAACCCACCACATCGGTCGCTCTGCGGCGCCGATAAGTAAAGCGCCCACAATCACCACAGCCGCTCGCCAGGCTGAAATCACCCACAACGGCCACGGATTTTGCGGCTGCGGTACAACCTCCACTTTCTGCGCAGGGGTGCTTTCAGGCGTGATCGCCTTTGTCGTAGCAAGGTGTTCCGCTATCGCCGCAAGACCGCGTGGACCCAGGCGAGCCCAGAAGACGCTAGGTATTCTCGCGATTTCTTTTGCGGGCAGCTCTGCAAGTCGCGCTGCTAAGAATTTGCGCGCGGAGTTTCCACGCGCAATATTTTGATTGAGCCGAACCATAATTGTTGGTGGTTTGTCAGGCTTTGCCATTTAGCGCCTCCATCGAAAAGCCGATGAGCGAACCGAGCCGCGGCCACATTACGGCCAGGAAAGCCGAGACATCCCCCTGCAAGGATGCGGCCATGGCGCGAGAAAGGCCGAGCTTTTCGACGAGATCGTTCTCATCCGCCATCGCTACCTGAAGGAAGGTCATTCCAGCAGCCTCGAACACAGGCCAAGCGCCGGCGGCAATGGCCGGCATGACGAGGTGCCGCCGGGATTTGATCAGAGGCTCGACTCGCGCCCGATACACTTTGTCGGCCGGAGAGCCAGGGTAGAACTTGAATCCGCCGTCGCGCTGATTAAAGACAACCACGATTTCGGCATGCGGGTGAATATTTGTGAGCTCAGCGGCAAGATCGGCACTCTGTTCCATGACGGCAGGGTCAGGGGTTAGCAGCACGAAAGCGATGACCCTGATACCTCGCGCTTGGAGAAAGCCGTCGACCCGAGCTCGCGCGATGAAATCCATGAAAGCGCGAGCGTTCGGGCCGCCGCCTACGTCGGTGATGAGCCCTGCCGGTTTGTTCGCGATCGTCTCAACGATTGCTTCCCATGGTTCGAAAGCGCGCATAGCGGCGAGCGGATCCTCGCGCATGGCCTGCGACGTCGGGACGTCGATGGTTTCCGTGCGATTTGGGTAAATAGCCGGCAATGCCGGTGCACGGTCTACTTGAACTATTTTGACCGCCCGACTGCTTGCATCGAAGAGGTCGATGGTGAGGCGAGAGAGGGTCGACTTTCCGATTCCGCCCTTTGGGCCAAGCACATGCACCGCGGTCGAATGAGGCGGTACTTCGGAACGGGGTTGCTGGTCGATCTTTTGGGTGGATTTTTTCGCGGTGTTCGTTTGGGCCGGCATTAGGTCTTAACTCCTCTGCGTAGTTGCAGCGGAGTTAAGACCAAATCCAAAAGGCCTCCCTGGGCACCCCCCTCAGTTAAGCCTGGCTTGAGACATTATGACCAAAAAAATATTCAGAACGCATCTCGACGAGATTGATGAGGAGGAATAGCCCGCGTCAGTTCCCTCCAAGCACGCAGTGTCTCTGGTTGATCTTGGCACAACGCTGATACGATGGCGTCGAGCACTTCCTCCTGTACTACTGCGCCTTGATGTAGCGCTTGAGCTTTCGGATACTTTTTTATCGTCGCATCTCCTTGCTGACCCGGATCATCTACACCCGCGTTAAGTCGATAGGGTCTCACCGTCATGGCCGCCTTTTCGACCGCTGCTGGCATGCGCGGGATGTTGAGCGGTGAGCCGCTGGCTCGTACCTTCATATCGCGAGTAAACAGAATTCCATCCCAATACCTTGCTTGCAGTTCGTTACTCCAATCCAGCAACCCGGACCAAATATGTCGACGCACCAAGCGTAAACTCGGAATAAGATCATTGGCTACGGATCGTTCAGCGTGTTCGATATACCAGTTCATGAATCCACAATACGCCTTCAACGTGATGATGCTCTGCCTCAGCTGCCAAAGACGATCGACTATTGCCGTCCGCGCCCATGTTTCTCTGACCGCTTTAGAGGTATCATTCACATTGTGGAGGGCTTGGCCCAACTCTCTGGCGATCTGTTTTTCCTCCTTGCGTACCTCGTCACTAATAGCCATCAACGCCACACCGGCGTCTAAGTCTATGTTCGCAAACTCAGGAATGCTGCGGACAACTTGGACGGCGGCCTTAATCCCTTCGTGCGCAACATCGATGACGGTTCTTGTCAGTCGATCACGTCTCCGCTGCGTCGAAGCTTCTACATCGATGAGATCGATATGCATCGACTTAGCTACCTCCTCGAACACGCTCACCACAAATCGGGACAGGGGATATGCATGTCGCCAACTTTCTAAGCTTTCATTTAATTGAGGATTTCGCTGTCGGTCAGTAAGATGGAAATTAATTTCGACAAGGCGTGCAGCTTGCTTTGCGCAGCGTGCTAGGTTGTCTCGATTTCGTTTCGTCAACCTGCCGCGTATGTCGTGCAATGAGAAATCCCGATCGTTGCCAACACGCCGTGCACGAAGAAATGCTTGAATCACAGGCTCATTCAAGCGCCACCTAACCGGCTGTCTCTTCAGCAGAGCTGATCCAGTCGACGAACGTGCGTGCGCGAACGACCGTTTCATCATATGCAAATTGGTCTCATACCCGTCTAGTAGGCTAACTGGATTATCGAAACCGAAGACCAAGCCATTGGTGCTAGGACGTTGGCGCTTCCCTTCAAGGCCTAAGTCAGAATCGCGTTTGAGATCACGGAGGGCAGCAATAAGCGCTGGCCCAACCGGTAGGTCTAATAACAGGGCCTTAAATGCGTCAATCGTGACCGATTTGTATGCGCGTAGCCGCTCCGCAGTGGCGGCGCGAGATAGACCTTCAAGGTCCTTAATCAGCTTAAGCCGGGGCTCGCGTGGCTGCCATTTGTCTGCATTCCAAATGTACCGAACGATAAGCCCCTCCGCGATAGCGCGCCAATACTGTCGGCTGCGCTCATTCAGTTGTTTGGAATCGCCTTCGAGGTATTTGATTGCAGCAGCGGCATCTTCTAATTTTTCGCCAAAAGAATCGATCGCATTGCTGGCATTACGGGAGGCGCGAATTAATCGTTCCATTTGGGCGACGTGCACAATCGACCTCGATCGAATCAACCATGAGTTATAACTATAGGTATATAGTATAGCCCTGTAGGCGTCGTATTACTCGTCAAACGTCTTCGGTGTCTGTCGCATGCGTATGGCTTCCGCAAGCCGCTCGCTGAGCGTGCTTGGCTCAGTCGGATTGCGCGGTACCTGCATCACTGGGTTTGCATTTTTCACCCGTTTACCGGGCATGATGTTGTGAGTCGAAGTCGGTTGTTGCATATCGATCGGCGATGCGGTGTTTTTCCGAGCTTCGCATGCGACCCGCAGGACGACAGTGTTCAACTGCTTGCCGTTGATAGGCTGCCCGTTCGCGTGCCGCGCTCCGAGGCCAGTCAACACAGCGGCTATTTGGCGCCACGTCCAACCAGCATCGTTCAGCTTTTTGACCGCCGTCAAATTACGACGTACAGCGCGCTCAAAAGGGATCTGAATTGGCCAATGACGCAGCAGTTCTTTTGGGTTCATCGACGTTTGTCTAATGGTTATCTTGGCGAGCGAACGGCAGGCGCTGTAATTACAGCGCCTGCCGTTATAGAACTAGCTAGCAGTTGAGCAGGGTCGGATTGAGTTTCCAATCCTGTGCCGGACGCCCGGGCGTTGTGCTGCGGGTCGCCGGGAGGATCAGGCCGCGCTGCTTCAACTCTTCAAGCGACAACGCGATCCTTTCCGTGGTGCGCACCGGAGAGCCAGCGCCGCGGACAAGATCGGTTCGAACGTTGAATGACGGCTTGCCAAGTCGGCGTAGGAAGCGCGCCAGCAACGCCGCATCGCTCAGTTTCGGAGCGCCACTAGCGGCGAAAGTACGCTCGGCCATTCGCAATACATAGCCGTTGACCAAAGCGATTGTGCGCTCGATCTCATCGCGCGACACACAAGTCGGCGTCCCGTCCTTGCCGCTGGTCGCATGCTCAGCTAAAGCGAGCACGAACGCGAGACGAAGCGTATAATCGGTCGCACGGTTCACGCAGTCCTGGAAATCTCCGTCCGTTTGTTCAGCGAGGCGGAACCACTCGGTACGCGCTGCCTCAAGAGGTGCACGTGCGTCATCGGCGAGCGCAATCGTCGTCGAATAGTCACGGCGGTCGCCTTGCGGCTGGATCGAAACTAAGCGACGAAGCACTTGTTTGAGTGCATCCGTCGGCCCACTCGAAAGCGGAAGCTCGGCTGTGGGCTTCGCGTCGGGGTAGGCCCACACGAACCGCGCAGACAAGCCGTCACGAGCGCGGCCGAGCATTTCACGGATCCTGTCGGGCTGAATTGTCCCGAAGATAGAAACCCAGAGGCATGGGATCTCTATTCGACCGTGGGTTTTCGTCACGTCGGTCCGAGGTCGGCCATTGTAGCCCTCGAGCAGCAACGCGCGACTATCCAGGTTGTGATCAGAGGCCGCGCGAGCCATCGGCCCGATTAGTTCGTCTGCAATGAGCGCCCTGCCGTCGATGCCGAACTTGAGTTCGTTAAGAAGCCCCGGTCCCGTCCACGATGTCAGCCGCAACGATGGCGGCATCGGGACTCCCTCTTCGTCACGCTGAATGGGGATTACCCCCTCTAGGCGCAGACGATTGGCCACGGTGATACGGATTTTCTCGTCGATGTCACCAACATGGCGCCTGCCTCCACAGGCGGCCTCGTGGGCCACCCGCATTTCGTCCTCTATGTCCATGAGAGCCCGTTCGGCCACTCTGAACGCGGGGCTCTTTGCCGTCCCGGACGCACCGACGAGCGCGACGAACAGGGTGGCCGGCTCACGCGCTCCCGGATACCACTCGAGCCTCGCGCGGTTTCCAATCGCAGCGATAAACGCAGCGATCAGCGCACCCCAAATATAGTCGAGTGGAACTCGCAGCGCCTCGACGAACCCGCGGGCGATGTCGTAAGCACACGAGTTGTCCGGGTTAGGTAGCACACGAGTTGTCCGGTTTTGTGCCCTGCGCAGGAGCAGGGACGATGAACCGGACGACGTGGCTACAGGACCGCAGGATGCAGAAGTTTCGGGATGTATTGAGCCG
>JACPPA010000051.1 GCA_016191285.1 Gammaproteobacteria bacterium | reverse complement strand
GTACCATCCGCTCGGCGTCAATCTCAGCGGCAGGATTAAGCTTAGAAAAACACGTCGTTCATACGAACCACGCGGCGAACTATTTTGGGGACGCCTTTCGCTAACCCCCACAATCCGGCGCTTTCACATCGCCGTTAACAGCGCTGCATGAACGTCGGCAGTTTCGGGCAAATTTGCCGACGGCCGTAGCTACTCGGGATGGTCATGCGCAGCGTGCCGCTGACTTTAGTCTCGCGGTCGTTGGTCGTCTTAAGCGATTCCACGGCGTCTAGTAATTGCCGCACATGCTCGTAGAGCCGGAGGGCTTCGCCGGTCGGTTGCAGTCGCCGCGTGGTGCGCGCGAATAACTGGACGCCTAGACTTTTCTCCAGCGCCGCGATTTGTTTGCTAACCGCCGACTGGGTCGACCTCATCTCACGCGCCACCGCGGAGAAGCTGCCGGCCTCGAAAGCCCGCACGAACGCCGAATACGCTTGGAGTGGATCCATGTATTCAATCGAATTTGGAATAAGTATTAATCTATATCAGATGTTTCGGATTGGATCGAGGTGATTCAGAATCCCGTCCGGACGCAATGATTGATATACGAAACGTGAGGAGCGAAAACCGGATGGGTAAGCGGGTGGGAATTGTGGGCGCCGGGACGGCTGGACTCCATTTGGGACTGTATCTGCGCCAGCACGACGTTGAAGTCACGCTCTTCACCGACCGCGCGCCCGAGGAATATCGCGGTATGCGGCTGTTGAATACGGTCGCGCACCATGCGGTCACCGTCGATCGCGAAACCGCGCTCGGCGTGAATCACTGGCCGGGTCAGCAGTATGGGTACTTCGGGCACTACTACTACATTGGCGTGAAGCCTCAGCCAATCGAGTTCTTCGGCGACCTGCACGCACCGAGTCGTGCGATTGACTACCGCCTCTACCAGCCACGGCTGATGGAAGATTTCCTCGCGCGCGGCGGCCACATCGAATACCGCGAAATCAAAGGCGACGAGATATCGACCTTGAGCGCCCAGTTCGATCTCATCGTGGTCTGCACGGGCAAGGGCCCCTTAGGGCAACTGTTCCAACACGAACCGGCGCATTCGCCGTTCGACCGTCCACAGCGTGCGTTGTGTGTGGGGCTGTTCAAGGGAATCAAAGCCCCGCCGATCCGCGCGGTGACGATGTATTTCTCTCCCGGTGCGGGGGAAATGATCGAAATCCCCACCTGGACTTTCAACGGCCTGGCGGCGGCGCTCGTGATCGAAAACATCCCCGGTGGCGATTTGGAGATCTTGGCCAAGACTAAGTACGACGATAATCCGCGCGCCTTTTTGGATTTATTGCTCGCCAAGCTTCGTCAGCACTACCCCACCTGCGCTGCACGCATCGATGAAAAAGAGTTCGATCTCGCCAACGGACCGCTCGACATTCTCCAAGGCGGCGTCACGCCCACGGTGCGCAAATCGCATGTCGTGCTCGAAGGCGGCAAGCTCGCCGTGGCGCTCGGCGATGTACACACCGTGGTCGATCCGGTGTTGGGGCAAGGCGCGAATATGGCGTCTTACGCGGCGTGGATACTAGGGGAGGAAATCGTCGCGCAGGAAGTGTATGACGAGCGCTTTATCGAGCACGTTAATTTACGGCGGCAGGACCGCGTGCTCGGCGCCACGCGCTGGACCAACTTCATGTTGACCAACTTGAAGGCCATGCCGCTGGAACTGCAGCAATTTATTTTTGAGTTGAGTCAGCATCGCGCGCTTAGTAACGAGTTCACGGACAACTTCAACTATCCCGAGCGGCAATGGGATTGCTTTGCGAGCGTCGAGCGCATGCGGGCGTGGTGCGCGTCGCGGCTTGCGCTCGCCACACCGCCAAAGCCGCTTGAATCGGCTGGCGAACGGCGCGTAGGGGAATCCGCATGATCAGTTCCGGTTCACGCCGTCCAACTCTGAAAAGCCCGGAGCATGAGCAGGATTGGCTCGATAGCCTTGAGGATGGCATGGTCGACGAAACCCCATTGGATTCTGCCTTGTTCCGCCAGTCGGTATCGCTCTTCACGACGGGCATCGTCGTCGTTACGTGCGAAGACGACGGCAAGGTCCACGGGATGACTGTCAACAGCTTCACTTCGGTGAGCCTAGCGCCGCCGACGGTATTGATCTCGGTGAAAGCGGGCAAGACCAACCGATTGATTACGCGCAACGGTCGCTATGGGGCGTGCATTTTGAGTGAGACGCAACTGCCTTATTCAGCTCATTTCAGCGGTCGCCCTCAGGAATCGTTGCGGCCGGAATTCGTCGTGCGTGATCGCGTGCCGACTCTGCAAAGCTGTCTAGCCTGGTTCGAGTGCGCCGTACTCGAGAAAGTAGAGGTCCATGATCACTCCCTGTTTGTCGCGCAAGTAACGGCGTGTGGAAACGAGGACGGGACGCCGCTGATGTTCTATGCCAGTCGCTATCACCGTCGCGCGATCGATTCTTAGCCTTCAAAGAAAATGGTTTGCGCAGCGTCAACGCGCAACGAGGAACGAGAGATGTCAAATAATTTGCAACGCAAGATGGCCGGCCACGGCATATTCATGATTTTCTGCACGCTGTTGTTCGGCGTGGGGTCGTGGATGCATCTGGTTGGGGGCTTCGAAATCGTGCCGGGCTACTTCCTTCATTTCAATGTGCCGGGAACTCCCGCCGGCTGGGCGCGTGCGCATGCGGGGCCTGCACTAAATGGAATGATGGTAATCGCCGTGGCGTTTGTGCTGCCGATGTTGGAGTTCACCGAGAAAACCGCCGCGCGTCTCGGCTGGATCATCGTTGCCGACGGCTGGGCCAACGTGGGGTTCTACTTGTTCGGCAATTTCACGCCGAATCGCGGCTTGAGCTTCGGTGACAATCGATTCGGCGCCGGCGATATTTTTAGCGCACTCGCGCTCGGACCCGCTTATTTGTTTGGCGTGCTCGCCCTAGTCGCGCTTTTCATCATTGGCCTCAAGGCATTCAAGCCGGCGCGTTCCAACGCTTAGCGACAACGCTACGCGGGATTAACTCCGGATCGAACGGCACTTACTTAAACCAAACCGATGCGTCACCCCGTGCGCCGAGCACTGGGTCCAGTGAAAAATGAATCCATTATTTGACTGGATTCCGGCATTCGCCGGAATGACGACGGGCCAGGATTGCGCATCTTTCTCGACGTTTCAGCGAAGGATCGCCGCCATCGCGGCGCCGGGATTGTCGATCTCGATATCGTTGCGGAGCTGGATGGCGCGCAGATTTTCGGTCAGCTTTTCGTCTACCGACAGCAGGCGATTGTCGACCCCCAGTTCAGTTTGCACCTGTCCCGAAAACATCCCACTCCCTTCGCCGAGATTGATGATAGAGAACTCGGGAGTACCTCGTGGCGATCCGTCAAAGAGATCCGTGACGGCGGCCACCGCATCGCGTTGGAAAGGTTGGTTGGGGTCGAATTGGAGCTTCATCGACGATGGTCGCCGTGTCTGTCGAGATGTATTTGGGTTCGAAGACCGCGCGCGGGGTCCTGAAGCGGCTCATGGATGCACTGTTCAGCTCTTTGTGGCTCATAATTTTTAATATATGAGCTGCAAAAGCCGTACTGGTGCACCGATGAGCTAGAACGCGCCATAGCCCTCGGCCACATTCAAGAGTTCACGGAACACCAAGATCGACGCCCGCCGTCCGCGCCCCTGTGACAGGGGCTTAAGCATGCCATCCTTGGTCAGCACTTGGAGGATTCGTTTGGCGGTCGGCGCCGGGATCGCCGCGCCGTTCACGAAATCCGAACTTTTGAAAATAGGTCGGTTGAACGGCCAGTCGAGCGCTTGCACCGCATACTGCGAGCGGGTAAGCGTGCGCATGCGGGGTTTCGACTCTGCGTACAAATCGAGGATCTCAACGGCCTTGCGGTGATTGACCTCGGCTTGCGCGCGGACTGCGCTCAAGAAAAACTCACACCAACCGGTCCAGTCATCATCGCGGGAGACGGCAAGCAGGCGTTCGTAGTATTCGTCGCGGTGCGCATCGAAATACGCGCTGATGTAGAACATCGGCGCGTGAATCAGCCTCACCTGCCACAAGAATAATGGGACTAACATGCGGCCCAGGCGCCCATTGCCATCCAGAAACGGATGCAGGGACTCAAACTCGGCATGGACGATCGCGAGTTGCACCAGCCGGTCGGCACTGTCCGCGTTGAGGCAACGCTCCCAGGCCGACATCGCGTCATCCAGACGCTCCGCGCCAATCGGAATGAATCGCACATCCTCGATTTTGCAATTAGGCGGTCCGATCCAATTCGGGGTCCGCCGGAATTCGCCCGGCGCCCGGCCATGTCCTCGAACACTTTCCATCAACACGCGGTGTGCGCCCGTGATGACGCGCTGGCACAGCGGCAAGTCCGCCAGCATGCGCTCCGCTTCGCGCATCGCGCGGCGATAGTTCAACACCTCCTTGATATCCGCCACACGGTGCGGCGACGCATCCGTTGCCGCGCCTTCCGCCTCGAACGCCAAAACTTCGCTGAACGTCGCCTGGGTGCCTTCAATGCGCGAGGAGAGCACTGCTTCCTGGGTCGTCAATGGACTTAACAACACCGCTGCATTCGGTACCGCGGCGAGCGTGCCGTCGTAACGGGCGACGGCCGCCGCCGTTGACCCCAGCAATGGAATCAGCCGCCCCCAAATCCAGGCGTTCCGGCGGCAAGCGGCCCAGATGGTATTGCACCGGTGAATTCATGGCTGCAGGTCGGGGTCGAATTGGAGTTTCATGGATTCGACACCCGGTCCCGCCACCGGCGCGGGTCGCGATGTTGGTGAAGAATAGCGAATACTTCGACTAGATTTTCGTCGAAAACGAAGTAGGCGGAATATGGAAAGCGTCGCAATAGGACTCGTCGCACTTCGAGAAATATGGCCGGATAGAGTTGAGGGGATTCAACGACTTTGTCGAGTGCGGCGCCGAGTTCCAAAACAAATTCAATGCCGAGACCGGGACGCTGGGTTTCATACCACAGTGCCGCGTCGAAAGCGTCGCTAGACGCCTCCGCTTGAATATGAATTCGATTCAAGGGCTGCGGAGTTTGGCCAGGAGTTGATCGCGCACTTCGCTCCACGGACGGCCAGCGCGCGGGTTTGTTCGATAAGCTTTCAAACGCTCGTCGATGATGCGCCTGTGTTCGTCGGGAACGGGGACGTTATTTGGATCTTGGGCTATTCGATCCCAGAGTTCTTGCACGAACGCGATCCGCTGTTCTCTCGGAACGGCATCAAACTCCGGCGGGACTGCCAACTTCGTGGTGCTCATGGGGACCGATTATAGACGCTGATGAGGTCCATTCTCCATGTCAGTTTGATGCCGCATAACCGTGCAAGGAGTGTTTTCTAATCGAAGCTTTCCGGCGGCAAGCGGCCCAGATGGTATTGCACCGGTGAATTCATGGCTGCGCTTACACTGTTTTAAAACTGGTGACGCCCTGCGTCTTGAAGATTTGCACGGCGTTGGCCTTGAGTTGGTCGTTGCCCGCGAAGCCTTCGTCCAGACACACCACGCGTTCGGGCTTTATCGCCGCGATGCCGCGGATCGATTCCAACGTCAGCGCGTGATCGAGACAGATCAGTAGGGCGCCGCTAGCGATGCTGTAGACGGTCTTGCCAGTGACATCGAGCCGCTCGACCTGGGTCGTCAGCGGAAAGCCGCTCGTCAAGAGAATTTCGTAGAGGAGATCGTCGCCTGTGCGATCGGCGCGCACATGATCGACATGGAGTTCGAGCTGGGTCGTTAGACTTTCTATGTCTTTGGGCGCGGCGGCGTCCCAGGTTTTGAAATTGGACTCGGCGAGTTTGAAGACGCGGAAGCCTCGATCCTGAGGTCTCCCCTCGTTGAGATCGAGTTTAAGTTCTCTTCCCCAAACACATCAATAAATAGTCGCTTTAGATTATCGACTTCATGTTCGCCAATACTGGCGACTAGCACGCCGTTGTCGCATAGGAGATTGCGAGCCAAATAAAGACGCGGAAACATCATGTTCATCCACTTAGGGAATCTCTGCAAAAGGCAGAGATTCCTGCGGCACAGGGATGTGCCGCCATTTTCAACGGTCGCAGACCGTTGAAAATGAAGGAAAACAAAAATCACACTTTTTGTTTTCCGTACTCTGAAAAGTCCAGGAGGGACTTATTCAGAGTTTCCTTAGAGTGAAACCGCCCGTCGGTATCTGTGTTCGTCCCGAACTTACGCCCTTCCGCATCGACCTGGCCGGTGTATTCGAGATACGTTTGTAAACTCTCCGAGTAATTGTCCGGATAGATGAAATCGTTGCCGGGATACGGCTTTTGCAAGAGTTTCAGCACTTCGAGATGGTCGCCTTCGATGATCAGGTTCTCGGTGGTATCGAAGTTAACACTCTCCTCCGGAGCCGGTCGCAATGTCGCAAGACTGGGGCGTTGAATCGTTTTAAAGCAATCCGCCTTGCCCGGCCAATTCATGCCGTAGCGCTCCTTGCCCACGTCCCCCGCCTCACCGAGTGCGAGTTTTAATCGTTCGAAGTCGAGCTTGCCGCCTTCGGTGCGCACTTCCGGGAACAGGCGCAGCAATTCCTGGCGCTTAGCCGTCCTTGTTCGCGGGATCGAGAGCGGGCATGCTCTTGGTAACGCCGAATTTAAAAATTGCCGCGCGCGCGAATTAGCGTCTAACATTACCCATGATGAATAGGGGGACATAGACCATGAATGATTCGATCGCTGTCGCCAATCGCTGGATTGCGGCTTATAACGCCAAAGATTTCGGCGCGCTTCGAAAC
Source organism: Gammaproteobacteria bacterium (assembly GCA_016191285.1). Taxonomy (GTDB): domain Bacteria; phylum Pseudomonadota; class Gammaproteobacteria; genus CAIKBL01. The sequence continues at coordinate 13,735 of JACPPA010000051.1, read as the reverse complement.
CTGATGACCGATGACATCCACGTGGAGCATCACAACCGGGGTGTCGCGCTCGATGGCCCGGAGGCGATGCTTGCGATCATGACCCAGTTCGAAGGACTGCTCCCGGATCGACGCTTCCATTCCGTACGCCGCCAATTCGCGGCGGGCGAACGGGTCGTCACGGAGTTAACGTGGGCAGCGACGCCGACGGCAGACATCGAGGGCTTTGCCAAAAAGGGCGAGAAAATTCAGCTCGAACTCGCCTGCCTGTGGACGATTCGCGATGGGCGGATCGCCGAGTATCACGATTACGGATGATGCGGGGGTCGCGGGACGACTCCCATTTTCCTAATGATGCGGCGGGCGACTGGCTCAAATAGGTCCTCTCCTAGCCATCGCGATCCGCTGCTTTCAGATGTCGAAATTTTCTATGTGATCATAGTTCGTACGGAAAAGCGCAGCGCCTTCCGCCTTCTGCGTCCCGCCGCAAGAGAATTCGAACACGCTCCCCAACCAGCATTTCCTCATCCTCATCACTTGCCCAATCACGCGGATAAATTCCCACGCCAACATACCGCAAAAACGATGAATACGGCCAATCACGCACCCGCGCCCATGTTTCACCGGAGAAATACACGTAATCGACATGCCGCGCGTAATCCAAATCGTCACGAATTCAGTGTGCCCAATAGCGTCGCTGCCAGCTGCCGCGCTCGCCGTTGGCCACACGTGGCAGATAGACGTTCTGTTTTCGGGATCGATTTTGAAAATTCGATCCTGATCGCCTTCCAGTGCGCGGAGTAATCGGCATCGTCGGTTAGTTTTCCGCATTCCGGACATTCCATGGCCTGACATAGACCGAAACCGGCGAACGCGCGCTGCCGGTTACGCTGATTTCGATGGTGCGGATGCGTCACCCATTGACGCGCCGTGCACGTCGAACCCACGGATTCGATTCTTGCCGTCGTTTTTAGCCTGATAGAGCGCGCGATCGGCGACCGACAGCAGTTGTTCTACATCGGTGGCATCGGTCGGGTAGGTTGCGACGCCGATACTTACGGTGGCGTTCACCCGATTGCCGCCGACATCGAATGACGTATTAGCAACACATAATCGGAGGCGCTCGGCCGCGTCCAGGGCACGATTTGCATCCGCATCGGCCAACAGCGCAACGAATTCATCTCCCCCATAGCGTGCGCAGTGATCGGATGCCCGCAGGGTTGCTTTGAGCGAATTCGCAATCTCGCGGATCAGTCGATCACCGGCGGCATGACCGTAGGCATCGTTCGTCGGTTTGAGACCGTCGGCGTCGATAACCAGAATCGAAAACACCCGGGCCTGCCGGGTCGCGCGCTCGAATTCACGCTGCATGGTCTCTTCGAATGCGCGGCGATTGGGGAGACCCGTGAGTTCATCGGTTTCTGAAGCGTCTTGTAACGCCGTGCGTGAGAACTTGATGTCGGCTGCAAGTAAGGTCACCAAGTAAGTCGTGAGCACAAAGGGGGCAAACTTGGTCATTAATTCATTCAGGGACGCAGTAGAGAAGGAAATCTCGCCCAAGGCGTGATAGTCGGTTTGTACATAAATGGCGGCAATCAACAGCAATTGCAGGAGAGTGGTCGTTTTACCAAGTGTTAAACCACTCATGATCAGCACGAGTAAATACAGGTTCAACAAAGGGCTTTCGGAGTTTCCGGTCTGCCATAACAACCAGGTAATGAACAGCACCATCAACCAGGTTTCTGCCGCCAGTCGCCAACGCGTTTCCTGTTGGAATAATCCGCTGTAGCGGTGCGCTAGAACCGTGAAGGCATACATTACGGTAGCGCCTATGAAGAGATGCGGTCTTTCAATCGGCGTTTTGGGCGCGACGTAATACAGGATCACTAAGGCGACCAGCAACCACTGCAATTCGGCGAGGCTGCGTGAGAACCCTTTCAGTTCAAGCTGTTCGATATTGAACGCGCCAGCCGCTTTGCGCGCTGTCTTATACAACGACACTTGCATAAATAAATCTCAAGAGCGTGAATGCCTCTGCTTTTAGCGGCGGCCCCTGTAATAACTGAAATAGGGTGGAACGCGGCCTAAATAAAGGAGCATCGATACCGACCAGGTCGCGGCGAGGCGTCGAGTCATGCAGATGGCACGGCCGTCGTCCCGGCGTGATCCCGGCTTGCGCCAGGAGGGACTTAAGTCGAACGACGCAAGGTTCTGGATTCCTCCCGGCGCAAGCCGGGATCGCGTCGGAATGACGGAGTTAACGCCCAGCCCCCGCGGGGTGGCCGGTATTTCCGCTGCGCTATTTTGTAATGAGAGCGACTCGCTTTTCGAGCGACAATCCTGCTACGCCAGCGATAGCCGAAACACGTATCGCCTATAGTTGGAGCGGCTACAGCCGCTAATAGCTCGCGATCAAGATCTACTCTGCAGATTTTCAGTTACGAACGAATTGTATCGGCTATAGACATCATGAATTTCCGAAGTTTGCGCTTTCGGATCGTGGTCTTTTTCGGTTGGCTCTTCGCAACTGTGTTGGCGGTAGTTTTTGCCCTCGTAACCACGGCGAGCTACCAAATTGCACGACAGCAGAGTGGGGATGATCTCCGGCTCGGGCAACGCATCTTTCATCGCCTCCAGCAACAGACTCGCGATCGGCTTCTGCAGTCGGCGAGCGTCCTTACCGCCGATTATGGCTTTCGCGAAGCTATCAGCAGCAGTCATACCGCTACGATCGCCAGTGCACTCCAAAATCAACGGGAACGCATTGGGGCGGATATTATGTTGCTGTCGGGATTGGACGGACGCGCGATCTCGGCCAGTGGATCGACCCTGTCTGATAATAACAGCGAACTCTCTCGACACATTCGCGAAGCCGAAGTTCGCAGTTCCGCGATTGGAACACTGGCCCTTGGCGATAACGTCTACGATGTCGTAACGATTCCAGTCCTGGCCCCTGAACCCATTGCCTGGGTAACGCTCGGATTTCGCATCAACGACGAGCTCGCGCGCGACCTGGGCGCTCTTACTTCGCTCGAAGTAACGTTTTTACATCGACAGGCCACTGGCTGGTCGGTCGTGGCGTCTACCCATGGGGACAGCAAGACGCGTTCGAATCTCGCGCGCGCCACAGCCGCCGCTTACGGCGGCCGTCCGGGCTCCGAACCAATCGAAACCCCCGGCTATGAAACGATCGCGATACCGGGGGACGAGACTGACAAAGGGACGGTAGTCATCGTCTTGCAGAGTTCTAGCGACAAGGCGGTGGCGCGGTTTAGTCAGCTTCGCCGCACGCTAATCTTACTGTCTTCGCTAGGACTGCTCGGTGCACTCGTTGGCAGCATCTTTATCGCACGACGCATTACTCGGCCGATTCAGACTCTGGCCGAAACCGCACTACAGATTCAGCGAGGCGACTATACGCAACCCGCCCAAATCTTTGAAAAGGATGAGATCGGCGCGTTCGCGATCACCTTCAATCACATGCGCGACGCTATCGTGAACCGAGAGAGCGAAATCAGGCGGCTTGCATATGAAGACGCCCTAACTGGCCTACCTAATCGCATATGTTTGGAAGACAAACTCCAGCGCATGTTGGCTGAAGGACAAGTTGCCAGTTTGGCCGTCATGATCATTGACTTAGACCGATTCAATCATGTCAACGACACGCTAGGACATGCGGCCGGTGATGTGGTCCTAAGAATCGTGGCTCAACGTCTGTGTAGCGCGGTTCGTGATTTTGACCTCGTGGGCCGCTTTGGTAGCGACGTATTTGCGCTAGTTGTTCGAATCGACGACAGCTTCCGGCTCGATGCCGTCGTCAAACGAATTCAGTTTACGATCGAACAAGACGTAAGCGTCGATGGTGAACCCGTAGATGTCGGATGCAGTGTTGGTATCGCCTGTTACCCCATACACGGGGATGATGCCGGCACGCTGTTACGGCGGGCCGACATCGCAATGCATCGAGCAAAGCGTTCTCATCTAGGCTCGGCCTCCTATGAAGCTCAGAATGACCAAATCCGCCGTGATCAATTGAATCTACTCGGCGAGATCCGTAGGGCGATTCAATCCGACCAGTTATCACTGGTGTATCAGCCGAAAATGTCGGTAGCCGACGGCGCGATCGATGGTGCAGAAGCGTTGGTCCGCTGGCAACATCCCACCAGAGGGTTGGTTCCCCCTAGCGAGTTCATTCCTTTCGCGGAACAAACCGGCGCTATTCGGCTGATAACACGCTGGGTAATCGATCATGCAGCGGCCCAATGCGGCATATGGCTTCGAAGTGGCCATGCAATAAAAATTTCAATCAATGTGTCGGCACGCGATTTGCTCGATCGGGAATTGCCGGAATACGTGCGGAACACCATGATTGCTCATGGAGCGCCCGCCAAGATGCTGTGCCTGGAAATTACCGAGAGTGCCTTAATGGAAGAACCGATTGCCGCACACACGACGGTCTCTCGACTCCACGATCTCGGCATCGAACTTGCCATCGACGATTACGGAACGGGCTACTCGTCGCTCGCGTACATTAAACAGCTCCCCGTCAACGAGTTGAAAATCGATCGCGCTTTTGTCACGAACATGACCGCGCACGCCGAGGACGCCGCAATTGTGCGCTCCACGATTGAACTCGGCCACAATCTAGGACTACGCGTCGTTGCCGAAGGCGTCGAATCCGATCGCGAACTCGCGTTGCTGGCCAAATTTAATTGCGATGTCGCACAAGGCTATTTGATCAGCCGCCCACTTGGTCCTGGCATGTTCGAATCTTGGCTCGCGTCTTACCGAGGACGTTCCCACCCGCTGATTGCTGCAAATAGCGCATAGGGCCGCCCTTCATGCATTCGCGCCCAGGATTACAATTGACTTGCTTCTCGCTCGCACTCCTTATTTGCGTTCGCGCGCAAGCGGACCGGCTTTTCGACGGCACTTTCGGGATCGACTATAACGACAACTTGGCGAACGCGGCAAAGGCGAATGAAGCGGTCGGCGATGCGGCGTTTAATGCCGCAATCCATGCTGGTAAATATTGGCAAATTACTGACCGGAGCAGTTGTAGTGCGACTATTAATCTCGCGACGCGCCGCCAAATTGATTTCAGCGCGCTTGATAGAAGCAGTGTCGGTGCGAGCATCAACTTGCAGCATAAGTTTGGCTTAGGCAGTCAAGCGCCCTGGCTAAATATAGCCGGTAGTGCCGCCTGGGACGAATTCGATTTCAGCCCCCGTGACGCCTGGCGTTACCGGGGCGCGGCCACCCTCGGACGACGATTCGGTAACCGTTTGGATATTCAGATTGAACTGGCTTACGAGCAGACGACCGCCGGTCATGTTGTCGACATTCCCTTTTTGGTGCGCAGATTAGGGATCCATGGCGATGCTTTTGATACCGTTGATCACTCGCTTGCGGTTGACGCGAATTATGCGTTGACGACTTTGTTAACCTTAAGTTGTGGTTATACCCGACGATCAGGCGACGTTGTCTCCAGTGTCCCAATTGCATCCGATATCTTTAAAGCGTCGAGCGCAATTACGCCTGATCCCACGTTTGGTCCGGGGCGCTTTGCCTATCGGATTGATGCGGATACGGATATCTTTACCGCCGGATTGAGTTTCGCTCTGAGCGAGCATGCCGCACTTAACGTTCGGTACGATCGCATACAAGCGAGCGGTCACGAGCAACTGTCTTATATCAATAATTTGGTCGCGTTCAATCTTACCTATGCTTTCTGACCGGACGTCCCTTTTGGCGTTGGCTTGTTTGACGCTGGTGCGATTAGCCCCGGCGGCTGAACTTCGCGTTAATTTTAAAGCGGATGGAAACTCGCTAAACGATGCTGTCGCCGTCGCGGTACCGTTAGACACCAGTCACTCGCCTGAGGCTTCACAACCACCGCAAGCAACAGTCGATCAGATCGATAAGGAGTTTGTACCGCACGTCACCGTGGTCAGCGTTGGAACACTGGTGAACTTTCCTAACAAAGATCAGATCCGGCATCAGGTTTATTCTTTCTCGCCCGCAATGCGCTTCGAGCTGCCGCTTTATGCCGGAATTCCGGCGAAGCCCTTGCTACTGGACCGGTCGGGGGTAGTTACTTTGGGCTGTAACATCCACGACTGGATGACTGGCTATATTTTTGTCGCGGAGAGTCCGTGGTTTGCGAAGAGCGGAGCCGATGGGGTTGCCGCCATTGAAGCGCTACCGGCTGGCCGGTACCGCCTTGTTGTCTGGCATCCACGTCAAAACGATGTCTCGTCGGAATCTTCGCATGAGTTCACCTTGCTGGAAGACAGTAAGGTGGCTGAAAACATAGTGCTGACCCTGAAGCCCGATTTTCGGCCGCGGCGTGTACCGTTAGGAGGCGGCGGCGGTTATCGCTGATTAGCGGACTTCTGTTAGTTTGTAATGGAACGCGCAAAAATTAACAGCCCGGCATGAATGGCACTTACTTAAGTCAATTTTATCGTCACCCCGTGCTCCGAGCACTAAGTCCAGTGAAAAATGAATTCATTGTTTGACTGGATTCCGGCATTCGCCGGCATGACGAAGGGCCAGGATTGCGCATCTTTCCCGGCATTTCAGCTTTTGTAAGTGCCATTCCAGCCCGGCAAAATACTTCAACGTTAAACTAACGACGTGCTGACGCCTCGAAGTAAATAGGCACCCGTGCTTTTCAGTGATTAAATGCATCAGGTGTCGCAAATACACAATGCCGGGTGGCGCGGCGTGTCCCGCTCCAAATATCAATTCACCGTAGTCGCGATCGAATGTGATCAATACGCGCGACTCAGCTACCGCTCTCGCGAAAACTTCGGTATCCGGCGCCCCCGGTTGTTCTTCCGCTCCCGATGACACGTCGAATCCGAAGGCGCGCAGTGACGAAATCGCCTCGGCGGAAATATTCTCATCGGCTAAAACGCTAACCAACGTGTGCTGCCGGCAGAATACTCTCGTCTTCCAGAATCGACATTGCGTACGCGAAAGCAGCCTGTAAATCTTCCGCTGCGAGGTGTGGATACCCTTCAAGTATTTGTGTATCAGACCAGCCAGCGGCCTTCAGCCCGAACAGGAATTCGACGGTGATTCGAGTTCCGTCAATGCGGGGGCGCCCTCCGCATGTCCCGGGGGTCCCGACGATTCTCCCAGGAAGGTGCAATCAACATATTCTAGTTCGAAAATCGAACTGCTAGTCGGCTTGCGACATCGTGAGTGGCGTCCAGTCGACTGACCGAATCGGAGTCGGCGCTCGCGTGCGGCTGGCGTGAGTTTTGAAGATCGACAGGACTTGCTTGGCCATCGCGCCGGACGCATTACGACGCACTATTCGGCGGTTGAGCTGTCGCATTTAATCGAAGCCGCGAACAGCGTGTGTGAGAGGACAGGATCGCGACAAGATTTGGTGGTGTTAAGGCGACTCAGCGTCAGTCAACCGGATTCAACTTGAATCCTTCAATTTAAAATAGTTACGCACTGATGCTTCCTTAGTAAGCGATCCGTAATCCGCAATCTTTTGTTGCCTGTCGTTTAGGGGCAGAGTCTGGGCTGCAATTTCAAACGGAGCGCCGTGAATGCCGAAGCGTAAAACGTTATCCCATTGGCAACAACATTTAGCGGCGGCGCAGAGCGGCGAGCCGTTGCCGCGTTATGCGGCGTCGCAGGGTCTGTCGGTGCAACGATTGTATGCTGCGCGGCATGCGTTGAAGGTTCGTGGCGCGGCGGCTCCCCCGCTGGATTGCGTTCGCGCGTCGCGCTTTGTGCCGATACGTGTGGTAGCGACGGCGGAGCCCAGCGCGACGGTCCGCTTGCCGAATGGGATCGAGGTTGTGGTGGGGACGGTGCCGTCGCGCGGGTTACCGTCGATGTTGCAACTATTGGCGGGACTGTCGTGTGGCGCTTAAGACCAGAGCCGGCGGTGTACGTGCATCGCGAGCCGGTGGACTTTCGGTGGGGGTTGAACGGACTGGTGGCGCTGATTGAGCACCGTCTGCGGCCTGATCCGTTTGCGGCGGCGTGTTTTGTGTTCAGCAATCGTCGCCGCGACAAAGTAAAGCTTGTGAGCTGGGAGCGGAATGGCTTTTGGCTGTGCTACAAGAAGTGGCTGGAGCGTGAGCGCTTCGTTTGGCCGCGCGCGGCTGAAGCGGTGATGGTGTTTAGCATGGAGCAATTAGGTTGGTTGTTATCGGGGATTGATTTAGCGGCGCTGCGCAGTCTCATCGGTGAGTTGTACGCGATAGAAGCGCAAGCACTCGCGGCCGCAGACCGTCGAGCCCTGCGTCACCGTGACAGTGCGCCCTTACTGGCGCGCATCCAGCAACGCGTGGAGATCGAGTCGCCTGGCGTGGCGCCGCAATCGTTGCTGGGCAAAGCACTGCATTACTTGAGTCAGCAATGGCCGAAGCTCGTGCGCTTTCTGGAGGACGGCGATTATCCCCTCGACAACAATGCCGCTGAGAATGCCATCCGGCCGTTCGTCATTGGGCGCAAGAACTGGTTGTTCTCGGATACCGTGAAGGGCGCGCAGGCGTCGGCTAACCTCTACAGCTTAATCGAGACCGCGAAAGCGAACGGGCTTGAGCCCTATCGCTACCTCTGTCACGTGTTCAATGCACTCCCTGCGGCGGATACGGTGGAGAAAATCGAAGCGCTGTTGCCGTGGACGGTGGCGCGCGCCGAGGGCGTCACCACGCCAGCATCAATTCCGTTACTACAATCCGTGGGGCCGCGAAAGCTTGCGGTTGGTTGATCGCTTACGTTCGTTTCTCGTTTCCAGTAGAGCATATCCCTGATCGATCGCCGACACTGTTTTTACGCTTGTTTATAGAGCGGGACGATCACGGCGCCGTCGCGCAATCCATCGAGATAATCGGCCCAAGCCTGAACCATTTTCCGGCGCTCCGGTAAGAATTCAGCTCGGTTATAGGCCGCGCGCGCACCGTCGCGCTCGGAATGTGCGAGCTGGCGCTTTTTAATGAACCAAAAACCGATGTTTCTGGCCGACAAACGCGAAATTTCGGAATCTTACGAACGGTAAAGGACGACAACAAACGTGTAATTGGCGCGCCCGGCGGGACTCGAACCCACGACCTCAGGCTTCGGAGGCCTGCACTCTATCCAGCTGAGCTACGGGCGCGTATGTCTACGGCAAGCGTCATCCTAGCTAAAAATACCGGCGACGCCTATCGATAAGCGAAAACCTACGTCGTTCACGTGGTCAGTCGACGATAGATGTCCGCCACTTTGTACGGCAGCTTGGTGACTTCATCGACGACGGTGAAATTCGCGGTGCCGTACATATGCGGCAAATAGCTCTGGGCTTCCTTATCGATGGTGATGCAAAACGGATGGATGCCGCTACGTTTCACTTCTAACAGTGCATGCCGCGTGTCTTCGATGCCGTAGCGTCCGCGATAGCTGCCGTAGTCCTCGGGCTTGCCGTCGGAGAGCGTGATCAGCAACTTGGTGCGCGCCGGGACCGCGCTCAATAGCTTGCCCAGATGTCGGATGGCCACTCCCATGCGCGTGTAGGCCTTGGGCGCCATGCCACTGATGCGTCGGCGCACCTCGCCGCTAAAGGGCTCGTTAAAGGTCTTGATTCGATAGACCTCGCAGCGCTTGTTGGTGCGGCCGGAGAAGCCGTAGATCGCGTATTGATCGCCGAGGGTCGTTACCGCATCGCAGAGCAGGATCAGCGATTCACGTTCGGCATCGTTGACCCAGCCCTTGGTCGAGCCGCTCATATCGACCATGAACATCACGGCGACATCACGCCCCGCTTTGCGAAATTGGGTGTATAGCCGGTCACTCATTTCGCGACCGTGCAGGCGATCGATATGCGCGTCGACCAAGGCATCCAGATCGAGCTCATCGCCGTGCGCTTGTCGCCGCTGGCGTTGCGCTTCGCTCATGATCGCCTCGAAAACGCGTTGGATTGACTTCGCAAGCCCGTGGTAGCGTTGGCGCGTATTGACCACAAAGGCTTCGTCGCCAAACGGCACCTCGTGTTCAGTCAGCGCGCAGAACGCATCGCGAAAGCGCTGCCGCGTGTAATCCCATTCCGGATACAGCGCGACGCGGGCGCCGGCATCATATTCCGGTAAGTCCGGCTGACCAGGCTTCGTCTCTTGTTCCGCCGGATAGGCGGCGCGCGACGCGGCGGCAAGATAGTCATCATCCAGCAGGTCACCCAGATCTTGCAGCATCGAGGCCAATAAATCGGCGAGTTCTTGACTGGTGGCCACGGCCTGCTCGTTAAAGCGCAGCTCGAAAGAATCGGCGGCGCCGCCCGCACCTTCGGTGGTAGAGAGGGAAAATCGATTCGCCGGATCACTGGCCGGTGTCGCCGCGTCTGGATTCGGGTTGTCCGTTAACTCCTCGCGTAAGGCCGCCAACGCCTTTTGAAGCGCGGAGCTTTCGCGCGGCACACGCTTGAACATCGCTTCACGGACCTTGGCCGGAAACATCTCACCTTGAAACCGCAACGGCGGCGGCAACGGGATCTCACGCAGCGCCGTCACATGGTCGAGGCTGTCGCGCGCACTTGCCGAACTCTCAACGAGACGGGGCGCCCGCGCCATAAATTGCGCCCACGCCGCGCGTCCCGCTTCATCCGGATAAGCCAAGGCTTCCATTTCACGTGCGAGTCCAGGAAGTTCGCGCGCGATGCAGGCGCGCAAGCGGACGGTCTCCAAACATTGATAGATTGGCCAATCGCCAGCGGTGTTGAGTGATCGAATCGCCTCCTCCAGCGCGCGATAGCGCCAGGTGCCATAACGGTTCTGGGCCCAGAGCAATGCCGCTGTGCACTTGTAGAGTCGCGCGTTGGCGGCGTGATCGCCGAGCACACCGATCGTTGCCGGCAAACAGATCTGGTCGGTGTCGGTATACGCGACGGCTTCAATCGCGAGTAGCAAATGACGGCCGCCAAGCCCGCGGATCCAATAGCGTAGCGATCCCACCACTTGTTCGAATTGACATCCCGTCTGCAAGTGGATGCGATCGGCGACATAGCGCTCGAGTTCGTCGAAGATTTCGATCGCGAACCCAAGACCACGATTATCGAAAGCTTCCATGGCCTTGATAATCCAATCTTCGACCGCCGCTTCGTCCAGGTAGCGAAACGCCACCGGTGCTTTCGCGAGAAAATGAGCGGCAAGTTCGTCGTTCGATAGCGCGATAACTTCGGTCCAGTGGTAGATGAAGTTCTGCGCGTCGCGCTCGAGCTCCGCAATATCTGCTACCACTTCCGCGGCGCGCGGCGTACGCGCCAGCACTTGGCCCGAAAGCTTTTCAAGATCCTTCTGAACGCGAATCAGATTGAAAAGATTTTGGCGTGGCGCGTCACTCATGCTTAGTCGCACCGTCTACGGCGTGCTCAAAATACCGCCGCCGCTAATTCACGCACCGCGTGCAGGATTTCAGGATCATCACTGAGCGCGTGACCCACCGCGGTATCGCAAGCCAACGCCGGTGTCACGCCACTCGCCATGAGTTTGGCCGCGCTAACGAGCAGCCGGGTGCTCGCGCCTTCATCGAGGCCACTGCCTTTTAAGTTTCGCGTATGGCCGCCGAATTTGACCAACCGGCGCGCCGTGTCACCATCAACGCCGCCTTCGGTGGCGACGATTTTCGTTTCGAGCTCCGCGCCCGGATAACCGAATTCAAGCGCCACAAAGCGCTGCCGCGTGCTTTGTTTCAAATCCTTCATGACGCTTTGATACCCGGGGTTGTACGAGACCACCAAACAGAACTCCGGCGGCACGCGCAGCAATTGACCGAGCTTATCGATCGGGAGGATCCGGCGGTCATCGCACAGGGGATGAATGACTACCGAAGTATCTTTGCGCGCTTCGACAATTTCATCGAGGTAGCAGATGGCGCCCGTGCGCACGGCATGCGTCAGCGGTCCATCGAGCCATTCGGTTTCGCCACCGCGCACGAGGTAGCGCCCGACGAGATCGGCGGCGGTTAAATCATCGTGACAGGCCACGGTGACCAGCGGGCGCTTTAGAAACCAACTCATGTAATGGATAAAGCGGGTCTTGCCGCAGCCGGTCGGACCCTTGAGCAGGATGGGCAGCTGATTGCGATATGCGGCGGCGAAGATCGCGACCTCCTGCCCGCCCGGTTCGTAGTAAGGCTTAATCGTGATCAGACGCTCGGCCATGGTGTTCGCGGTGTTCAAGCTCATCTCCTCCTCCAGGCTTATCGGCCAATTCAAACCAAAGCGCGCGACCAGGGCAAGCTGGCTTTCGACGCCTATCGCGAACTGGGGCAGGCTTCTAGTGCAGGGTCGCAAATTCGCTATAATGCGGCGCGTCCGCCGCTCGGGGAGGCGGCGAAAATCCGTCGATCAATCATTCGCCGACGTTAAAGCGCGCGGCCTAAGACTACGCGAGAACACACTATGGACACCCGTCACGATAATGCGCAACAAGACGCAATCTTCGTCCGCAATTTTGGTCTGGTGCTGGCGCTACTCACCTTCACAGGGATCGTGGTTGCGATCATCGCGCGCTGGGTCTATCACGACTTCCTCGCTACCACCCAGGTTTACGAAGAAAATCTCGACGCGCGCATCGCTCCAGTCGGCACGGCGAATACCTCCGGCGAAACCTTGACCCTGACCGGGACCGCGCCCGCGTCCGACGCGGCGGCACCCGCCGTACCGGTCGCTGCCTCCAGCCCCGGCGAGGCCACCTACAACAAAGTTTGCTTCGCCTGCCACGCGCAGGCCGTTGCGGGCGCACCTAAATTTGGCGACGCAGCCGCCTGGGGTCCACGCATCGCCAAGGGCGTCGACGTCTTACACAAACATGCGCTCGAGGGCTTTCAAGGCGAAGCCGGAATCATGCCGCCGAAGGGCGGTGGCGTAGATCTCCCAGACGCCGACGTTGAAGCGGCGGTCGACTTCATGATCAAGGCGGCTGCGGGCGGTGGTGCTGGAGTACCCGCCGCCGCCCCCGCGCCACCCACTGCCGCAACAGACACCGCCACCCCCACCGTGGCCGCCGCGGATAAGGGCAAGCAGGTCTATGACTCGGTGTGCTTCGCCTGCCACACACCAGGTGCTGCCGGTGCTCCTAAATTCGGCGATGCCGCCGCCTGGGGTCCGCGTATCGCTAAGGGCGTCGACGTGTTACACGATCACTCGCTCAATGGCTTCATGGGCGAAGCCGGACTCATGCCACCCAAGGGCGGGCGTCCTGACTTCCCGGACGCCGATGTCATCGCCGCCGCCGACTACATGATCGAGCACGGCAAGTAATCTTGATCCCCTCTTCCCTTGCGCTGATTCTATATTCACCTTTATCCGTCGAAGTACCCTGTACACCCCCCCGTCGTCATTCCGGCGGATGCCGGAATCCAAGGACCTTCGAGCACCACCACCGTCATCCCGTGAACGAGACCGTGTAACAACTCGAACCGCCGTCACTCCGGAATTCGCGCAGCGAAACGCCGGGGTCCAGTCAGAATAGGCGTTCGCGCCGTACGCGGATCCGCTTTTTTTTTTACTGGATTCCGGCGTGCGCCGGCATGACGGGTGCTGAGTTCTTGTTCTCTGCTCCAATTCACTTGGCGTGGTTAAACGGTCCGGAACGCCGGAATCCAGAGGCCTTCGAGCACCCCACCACCGTCATTCCGGCGGATGCCGGAATCCAAGGACCTTCGAGCACCACCACCGTCATCCCGTGAACGAGACCGTGTAACAACTCGAACCGCCGTCACTCCGGAATTCGCGCAGCGAAACGCCGGG
>JACPPA010000042.1 GCA_016191285.1 Gammaproteobacteria bacterium | reverse complement strand
GGCGGCGCTTAGGTGTTTTAGGCATTGGCAAATCATGCCAGATTTATCCTTACCTCAAATATGCAGCGAACCCTATGAAAATAGGCTTTACAACTTGAGCATCTACTCATTTTTACCCACACTCAAACCGGAAGAGCCACAATTGCAATGCGCCGACAGATGAAAGTTCATTGAGAAGCGCACTAGTCCGCTGCTTTGATCATTCGCGATGGCGTGAAAACGAGCACGATTTCATTGCGCTGATTACGTACTTCGTTATGGGTTTTAACCACCCCACGATCGCCGCGCGAAGTCATGCGCGCTTCGATCACTTCAACCCAGACTTCCAAGGTATCGCCAACAAAGACTGGCGCCTTCACCTGGATATCCCCACCGAGAAACGCAAGACCTGTACCCGACAAGGCGCCACTGGAAATCACCAGCCCTTCTGCCAGCGCGAGCGTCAGCGCGCCCGGAATAAGCCGGCCCTTGAACCCCATGGCCTCAGTCGCGCTCGCGTTCATGAATAACTCTTCATTGAAACCACAGGTAGTCGTAAAACTCATTAAATCGAATTCGGTGACGGTGCGCCGTTGCGTACACCAACGCTGCCCGACGGGTTGTTGTTCGAATACAAAACCGTGACTGATTTCGGCGGGGCGGTGGACTGACATGAATTCTCCTGGCATTTACTCGATTAAGCGGTTGCGAAGATCTTTTGTACGGAAGGCGCTACGCTTTTCCGGCCTATTTGATTTCCCAACTGCTCAATAGGTCCCGGACAACTGGACCAAAAAAATCATCGACGCCATAAGACTGAGCACACTACGCACCGCGTGCAATCTGCCCCATTTTTCCAGCAATGCTCTGGTCTCGATCGACATGAGATCGCGCCCCGGCTCAAGAAGCCGATGATTAGTCGGCATGATCACGATGAACGTAAACGGGATCACCAGGCCAATTAGCGCCGCGCCCACTAGCCACGGCTTTCCTCCACCTAAGAGCCAGGCCACTACGCCGGCGACCAAACTCACGACGGCGAGTGACGCCTGCATCGCCGTCGCGCGTTTATAACTTGGCGCCCACACGGTCGCCGCCGTTTTAGTGTCACAGCCCATGCGGGCCGGATGTTCAACGAGATTGATATACACCGCCGCACCCGCAAAAAGCATGCAGCAAAGGGTGGCAAGAAATTGCGTTATCGGTAGCATCTGGATCCCCGCTTGATCGTCAAGATTTCCGCGTGGACGGTGGGTAACCGTTGCGATCGGATTCAATAAAGTCAGTCGTCGCCACCATCAAAACGCAATCGGCAACACCAAGTGTTCGCGGTAAATAATATCCCGGTGCGCCGCCAAAGCTGGGGTTACTGCCGCCGCGATATCCGGATCGTGATTGACGTACGACGGACGATAACTGCTGGCCATCGGGCACACTTCCGGTGGCAGCGGATCGATGAGTGCGTAGAAGGTCGCGAAGTAGATGTCGAGCGCGGACAGCCGTTCGCCAACGAGATACCGGCGACCGCGCTGCTGTTGCAGGGCGAGTTGGGCGCCGAGCAACTTTAGTACGTCGATCGCGCGCGCCTTGGCGGCGACGCCGCGTTCGGGGGTATAGAGGTATTTGTCCGCCAGCGTTTTCCAGAACGTATAGCCCTCGTCCTGCGGTGACAGCGCACTCAATCCATCGTGCACGAGCAACAGGCGCTTGTTCCAACCGAAACCATTCTCGCCGGCGATCTCGTTGATGAAGCCAACCATCTGCATCCGTTCGGTGATATCCGACGGCACGAGTCGCGGCTCGGGGGCTAGCCGCTCGGCTAGATTAAGTTGGTCGATCCACGACGAACGCGGCCGTTCGTCGTTCCATATCGCAACCGGCGCGCTCGATTGCGCGGTCCACGCATACAGCTCGCTTTGCGTGCCATTCATCCCGAAATCGAGATCCGACGCACCGGCGTTGGCGGTGCATACCGAGTCATACGTAAGGCCCTTCACATCGAACAGTCCTTTGCACGCCTCGCGCCACGGTCCTGGAATGGGATACGCGCCTAGCACCAGGCGCAGGCCGGAGCGCCGACGCGCTTCGGCGATGCTGAGATACTCGAGGCGAATATCGTCGAAACCTATGTTATCGTTCATCGGTAGCTCCTCATTCCGTTATTGGAAGAAACGCGCGCACAGCGTCGTGAATCAGCTTGAGGTTGAGCACGATGATCAGCGCCGTCATCAGCCACGCGATCCAGGTCAACCAGCGTGGGCTCACCAGCGTGCCCAACTTCTGGCGATCGCTGGTGAAGATCACCAGCGGGATCACGGCGAACGGCAATTGCAAACTTAAGATCACCTGTGACAACACCAGCAATTGGGCGGTGCCGGAAGCACCATAATGCAGTGTGACGATGATCGCCGGAACCACCGCAATCAGCCGGGTAAGCAAACGCCGCAACCACGGTCGCAGACGAATATCGAGAAATCCTTCCATGACGATTTGTCCGGCGAGCGTGCCGGTGATCGTCGAATTCTGGCCCGACGCCAACAGCGCCACCGCGAACAACACACTCGCGGCGCCCGCGCCGAGCAGCGGCGACAGCATCTTATGCGCGTCCTGGATCTCGACGACTTGGGTGTGATCATGTGCGTGAAACGTTGCGGCGGCGACGATTAGGATGGCCGCGTTGATCAATAACGCGATAGCGAGCGCCAGGGTTGAATCGATGGTTGCGTAGCGAATCGCTTCGCGGCGTCCGGCGAGCGATTCATTGAAATCGCGCGTCTGCACGAGCGCCGAGTGAAGGTAGAGGTTATGCGGCATCACCGTCGCGCCGAGGATGCCGATGGCAACGTACAACATCGCCGGATTTGTCACGATGGCCGATGCAGGCAGAAATCCCATCGCAACTTGCGTCCAATTTGGATTCGATAGCACAACTTCGTAGACAAAGCAGCCGCCGATAACGAGCATCAACGAGACGATCAGTGCTTCCATGTAACGGAAGCCACGCGCTTGCAGCATCAGAATCAGTAGCACATCGGCGACGGTAATCACCACGCCGACCGCAAGCGGAATCCCAAACAACAAATTAAGCGCAATGGCGGTGCCGATAATCTCCGCCAGATCCGTGGCGCACACCGCGAGTTCGGCGAGCAGCCATAGACCAAACGACACCGGCGCTGAATAATAATCGTGACAGGCCTGCGCGAGATCGCGCCCGCTGGCGATGCCTAATCTCGCGGACAAGGATTGCAGCACCACGGCCATAAAATTGGCGAGCATCACCACCGAGAGCAGCGTGTAGCCGAAGGCCGAACCGCCCGCAATGGCCGTGGCCCAATTCCCAGGATCCATATAGCCCACGGCGACCAAGTAGCCGGGTCCGGCAAACGCGAACATTTTGCGCGCCACGCCAGCGCTGTACGGCACGGCAACTGTCCGGTAGACCTCGGGTAGGCTGCTAGTCTTCCGTGGGTGGCGCCATGCCGAATCAGCGCATCCCATATTTTTCCGCACCACCGCCACGCGCCCGGCCGGCGGTCGGATCTTCATCGTCCGGAATATCAGCGATCAGCGTTTGCGCGGTCAAAATCAGCGCGGCAACGGATACCGCGTTAAGCAACGCGGTATAAGTAACCTTCACCGGATCCATGATGCCGGCGTTGATCATATTGGCCAGCTCACCGGTTCGCGCGTTGTAACCCATACCGTCTTTCGCCGCGATCACTTGGTTGACCACGCGTACGGGATCGACCCCGCTATTTTCGGCGATGCAGGCGAGCGGACGGATCAACGATCGCTTCACCACTTCGGCGCCTTCCCGATTTGCGCCCGATAAACTCGCGATGATCTTGTCCACCGCTGGCAAGGCCTTGATCAGAGCGGCGCCGCCACCCGCCACCACGCCTTCCTGCAAGGCCGCGCGTGTCGCATTCAAGGCATCTTCGATCATTTGCGCGCGGCGCTTTTGTTCCACCGGGGTCGCGCCGCCGGCATGAATCACCGCGATACCGCCAGATAATTTAGCCAAGCGCTCGTTGAATTTATCTTCTTCGATCATCACCTCATTAAGCGCCAATTGGCGGCGGATCTGTTCCAGGCGGCCTCTAATTTGATCCGCGTTGCCGCCGCCGCCTGAGATGACCGTGGAATTTGCCGAGATTTTAATCCGCTTGGTGGTGCCGAGATCGGCCACTGTCGCGCCGCGAAAGTGACCGCCGAGTTCTTTTACGAACACGCGGCCGCCGGTCATGATGGCGATGTCTTCCATCATCGCTTGCCGCCATTTGCCGTATTCAGGGGGATGTACGGCGACGATTGCAGGTCCGGTCTTATCCTCCAGCAAGGCCGCGACGGCCTGCGTGGAATACTCCTCGGCGATAATCAGCAGCGGCTTTTGGGCTTTGCCGACCAACGCCCGCAGCGCCGCCACCTCTTCAACCGTTTTGAGTCCGTGATTAGTCAGCAAGATTAAAGCGTCTTCGAGATGGATCTCCATCGAGTCCACGTTATTGACCATGTGATGAGAAACATAGCCGCGCTCATAAGACGCGCCCTCGACAACTTCCAGCGTGGTAGCGACCGTGAGGCCAATGTCGACAGTCACAATTCCGGTCGGTCCAACGGCCGATAATGCTTCGGCCACCAACCTGCCCGTGGTCTCATCGTTGGCGGCAATGATGGCGACCGACGCAGCCGCGCCTTGGATGTCGGCGGTCGGGGTCGCGGAAGCCTTCAGTGCTGCGACCACACTAGCCACCGCTAGATTCATCCCATGCACGAGATCGAACGCGGACATCTCCCCTTCCAGCGATTTGAATCCTTCTTGAATAAGGGCATTAGCGAGCACCGTAGCGGTAGTGGTGCCATCGCCTGCCACTTCATTCGTTTTCTTTGAAACTTCGCGGACCACCTGTGCGCCGATATTTTCAAAGCGGTCTTCAAGCTCGATTTCAGCCGCGATGCTGACCCCATCGCGCGAGATAATCGGCGTGCCAATCGGCACATCGATGATGGCGTTGCCGCCCTTGGGGCCGAGCGTGGTTTGCACTGCGCGGGTTAATTGATTCACGCCACGGCCTAAGGCGGCCCGGGCTTCACGGTCGAAGATCATCGTTTTGGGCATGCATTATTTCTCTTGATTCTGTCTTATGCGGGGCGCCGCCTTGCGTCACCTTAAAGAATTCCGATGCGCGCGCGGAAGTCAGTCAAATTATCCGCGCCTTACGTGCCAGCGGGAAGAATCTCTTCAAGATGACCGCAAGCAGATGCGAGAATCCGCCTGATCTCAGCCGCAGGAAAGGTATAATGTATCGCATCTGTAATGCAAGCTAGACCTCCAATGAAAACCACAACCATTCCACCGCTTCGCGTTTCTCCGGAACTTCGCAAGCGGGCTGAATCCGTTCTCGAACAGGGAGAGACGATTTCCGGTTTCGTCCTAGATGCCCTGAATCGGAATATTGAATACCGCAGCGCTCGCCAGGAATTCATTGCACGAGGTCTGGCGAGCTCCACCCGTGCGGAAGCAACCGGCAAATACGTCGCGGCTGCTACAGTAATCGCAAAAATCGCCCGCCGGCTCGCCAAGGCCAAGCAGCGCATGGATTGAGGAAGTGAAACGCTACAAAGTTCGCTTCACACGGGAGGCTGAAGACGACCTTTTGCGGCTCTATGATTTCCTGTTGGGAAAAAACGTAATTGCGGCGGAACGCGCTTTGGCGGGAATCAAAGAGGCGATTAATGTGTTGCGTTTCTCGCCTTTTTCTTGCCGCAAGGTACTCTCCGAAAATTCGTTTTTGCGAGAACTGATCATTCCTTTCGGCTCGGACGGCTATGTCGCATTATTCGAGATCGCGTCCGGGATCCATCCTGGACTTATTCAGAGTACGGGAAGCAAAAAGTATGATTTTTGCTTCCCTTCATTTTCAATGGTTTGCAACCATCGAAAATGGCGGCACCTCCCTGTGCCGCGGGAAGCTCTGCCTTTTGCAGAGCTTCCCTAGCAATCGATCCCCTACCGGACATTCCGCCCGCGAACAATTCGAAGTTCAAGCCCGCTACAGGCCACGCACACCCTCTAGCTTGGCAAGACCCTTGTCAAACGTACCGAGCGGTAGATGACCTGTTTTATGGGCAATCTCTATGGAACCTCTGAATAAGTCCATCCTGGACTTATTCAGAGTACGGGAAGCAAAAAGTATGATTTTTGCTTCCCTTCATTTTCAATGGTTTGCAACCATCGAAAATGGCGGCGCCTCCCTGTGCCGCGGGAAGCTCTGCTTTTTGCAGAGCTTCCCTAGCACCAGACAATCCGAAAAGCCTTGCGCAGGGCGTGCGCGAAAATGCTCGAGCGCCAGCACCACCACATCGGCGTCTTGCACTAACAGCCGTACCAGGAGGTCGGTATCAACGGCGCGCATGCTTTTGGCGGATGTGCTGTCGAATCCCTTCTCACACGCTGGTGGGCGTTTTCTGCTTCGGCTTACCCTGGCCAAACAGGGCTTTGTGCACATCCGTTGATGTATTCCGCTCCGCCCAACGAACGACTACTTGGTCATTACTCTCGTCCCATTCGAGTATGGAACCGGGGCCGACACCAGTTTCTTGCGTACTTCGGCAGGAACGGAAATTTGCCCTTGGGCGGTGAGTTTCGAGTGCGCGAGTCGCATCTTCGGACATCACCACGGTAATGAAGCGGCTTCACATACCGAGATGGTCGAGTGTTATTCGTCGCAACCTCAAGGTTTTCTTGCTGGCAATGCAACCCTATTCGCGTTCCGCCACTGATTAACTGGTCGTCGGTAAGGCAGCGCGCTACGATTCGCGCATGCGCGAAAAAACCGAACTCAAAGCAATTGAACGGCTGATGCAGTTGCTCGCGCGTCACGCGCGTAGCAAAGGCACCGTATATTTCACCGGCGGCGCCAGCGCAGTACTGCTCGGTTGGCGCGATATGACTTTGGATATTGATCTAAAACTCGAACCCGAGCCGGACGGTGTCTTTATTGCCATTCGTGACGCGAAAGAAGAACTGGGAATTAATATAGAACTTGCCGCGCCCGACGATTTCATTCCTGCCGTGCCGGGTTGGCAAGAACGCAGCCTATTTATCGTGAACATCGGTGCGGTTGAGTTTCGACATTATGATTTCTACGGACAGGCCTTATCGAAGATCGAGCGCGGGCACGCACAAGACGCGAAGGACGTCCAGGCGATGCTGGAGCGAAAGCTTATCGAGCCCGCAAAGTTGCAGGCTTTCTTCGAAACCATCTTGCAACAAATAACACGCTTCCCCGCCCTCGACGCCGACGCCTTCAGAAAGAAGCTCATGGCCACGCTTGCCGCCTTCAACGACTATCAGCAGTCCGATGTTAATTGACGACAAGTTCCCCGGTGCTGATCTGATTGCCCAAGGACTCGACGACTTACTCGCGCACCGCCACACCGCTAATGCGCTGTTGGTGGCGATTGGCGCGCCACGTCTGCGTCGCCTCGAACTCGATCTCCCCGCCGACAATCGACTTCCCCAACATCCCGAGCATCTGCTCTATGATTTACTGGCAAGTCAGGAGCCGCAAAGCGCACACGCCAACTATAACGCGCTGATTCGGCGACTCGTGAGTTACGAACGCGCGCGCGAGCTGGCGATTGAGCGAGCAAACCGGGGGGCCTAAACGTGTGGTGGAGACCGGACTCATAAACACCATTATTTAAATCGATAGTAGCCCGTAGGTCGGATAAGCGGCGAAGCCGAGTCATCCGACAGTGATTAGCGGATGGTGTCCTCAAGGCTTATCCGTACGCGCTACGCGGGTCTTTCCATCGTTCATGCCGCCCGCCGTTCGAGTGCCGGAGGGGATTTTCATTTCCCGCTTTGGCTTCAAGCACGATGAGTGGAAAACCCTTGGAATTGAAAGATGTACCTCCGCTGACTCGGCGGTCGCGGAACTCACCCGCATGGCGTAAGGTGGAGTAACGCGCTTTAGGACGCACTACTCTTCGTACTGCCGCGCCGCTTCCATGTCGCCAAACAAGACCACCGTATTCTCGTCGATCATGACCATCCGCCCGTAATGGGTCGACATGACCACTTCGAAGTCATAGGTGGTAAATGCCCGCCCCAGCGATTCGCTCAGCTCTTGCATATCGAAGGTCATTTTGCCTTCGGTATCCAAGCGGATCATCGCCGGGTAATGCAGAACTTCGATGCCGTGTCTTGTCTGCATGACCTCTGCAATCACGCGCGCGTCGGCGCTGTCGTTCATCGTCACACCACAGCGGTGCGATACGGTGTCGTGACGCTTTAGATCTTTGAAAGTTTGCGTGGTCATAGCGTCGCACCCTTGGGTAGACTGATTTGAATTTCCGCCAAGATGTCGTTGAACCGGTGCTTGGCCTCGGCTGCGACGTTGTCGAATTTAAGGTCTCCATTCGCCTGCAGTATCCACACCGCTTTCAAGCGGCCGACCGCCTCGGTGCATAAGGGCACATATTTTTCGAGCCAGCCGGTCATCGTTTTTTTGTTCGCGTCGCCATGTTTGACGTCGTTGACCAGCATCTGCAACAACGTGAGGGTATTGGCCAGATTCTGTCGATAATCGCTACTCGCCGCCGACACCACCGCCGGTGTTACAAAATCGTTATGCACAGGGCCGGCGCGCATGATGAACCCATTGCGAAAGAGTTCGCCCACCAGCGCTTCGAAAACCACGTTGACGGCAAAGTAAATCTCCAAGTGATCGGTGGCGGCGAGGATGGCCTCGACCACTTTGCGCACGCCCTGCCACGCGGTGTTTTCTAACCAAGCTTTTTTACCGGCATCGCCATCGACGGCGATATCCAAACCGATATCGCCCAAGTACAACGTAATGTCCTGGGCCAACCGAAGCTTATACGAGGCGTTGGTCAAGATAGTGTTATTGATCATTTGCGTCATACCGTCGCGTTGCGCTTTCATCAACGCCACGCCAAGTCCAAATTCGGCATGCTTCAACGCGCCGAATTGATCTTGCAGCACACTTACCCAACCCGGATCAAAGCGGCCGGGTGCGCCATCGCTCCGCGCGTTCTCGACCACCATCTTGATGGTGTTTTCGATATGACTCTGCCGCTGGTAGTGCGTCCGCGACCATTCTTGATCCGGCGCGCGAAACACATGCCAGTCCGAAGACTTCAAGGCCGTTACCTTATCGCTATAGGTGGGTTGACCATCCGCGAACGACATGATCCAACCCTGCAACAAATGGCGAGTAGGATCGGGTTGCACGTCGACCGTGACGTCTTCGTAGAGGGTTGCCCGCTTGCCTTGGGAATCGAAATAGTTGTAACGACGGCTATCGGATCCCGCGAAGGTTGCACTGCCGGCGGCGCCAGATTGCTGATTGTTTTGAGTCATGATTTTCCTCGTTCCGATGGTCAGAGAATTTCGAAGCTCGTCTTAACGGCTCGCCGGCGTGAATTTATCTAAATGAATATTGTCCGCGTCGACTCCAATTTTCTGCAAAACAGGCAGCACCGCATCAACCATCGGCGGCGGTCCGCAGGCATACGCTTGCAAGGTTCGATCACGGCCCGCTTCGGCATAATCGCGCGCCACGACGTCATGGATGAACCCGGTGGCGCCGGCCCAATCGTCACCGGAATCCATTTCGGACAACGCCGGAATGAACGCGAAATCCGGCAGTTTTTTGCCGAGGGCAGCGATCTCGTCCAAATAGAACAAATCCCTTTTCGCGCGCGCGCCGTAATAGAGCCGCACCGGCGCCTGCGAATGGATTTCCACTAAGTCATTCAAGATCGACCACAGCGGCGCCATGCCCGAACCGCCGCCAACCAGTAGCGTCGGTCCGGTGTGATTCTGATTTCGATAGCTGGTGCCGAAGGGGCCTTCGATTGCGATCGGGTCGCCCACTTTCAAGCGCGTGGCTAATTGTTCCGAAAACGCGCCATCGGGATAGATCTTGATAATGAACGACAACGTCCGCGTTTCGCTGGGTGGGTTGGCCATGGAGTACGAGCGTGTCACCCCAGTTTCCGCCAGCGTGATATCCGCATACTGGCCCGCATGAAAATTCATTGCGTCGTCCACGGTGACGTCGAATTTCCGAATGTCGTGAGTCAGCGCTTCGATGGCGGAGATCTTGCCGG
This sequence comes from Gammaproteobacteria bacterium, assembly GCA_016191285.1. GTDB lineage: Bacteria > Pseudomonadota > Gammaproteobacteria > CAIKBL01. The sequence continues at coordinate 44,567 of JACPPA010000042.1, read as the reverse complement.
CCACTTTTTTGGCCGGGATCCAGTTGGCGAGGATTTCTTCGTCGTAATTGAGGAGCTCGATTTCTAAATCGGTTTTGGGGAACAGGCGGCACAGCAAAACCTTCTGTTCCTGCTGCTCCGACTCGGATAAGGCGAAGGTCGAGAAGTCGCCGTGTTCGGCCTCGCCGTCGAGTAGCACGGACTTGCACGACGAACATTGCCCCTCCTTGCAACCGTGCATCAGTGTGATGCCTTGGCGAAACGCAGCTTGCAGCACGGTCTCGTCATCAAACACGGTCATGTCGACGCCGATGGGTTCAAGCCGCACGGAATAAGTCATAGGCAGGAACCGAGTTTAGCGACCGCGTCGGTACAAATAGAAGCTCTGAGGTGGGCGAAGAATCGATAAGACTTAATCATCAATTCTTCGCCCTTAAGTGCCGTTTAGATAGGCTTGCAAGTAAAGCCGGCGCGATACTCGGCAATGTGCTGTTTTCGAGCCTCTGGCGTCATTGCCCGCAAATCCAACAAGGGGCTGCGCACTTCCAGGCCTTTAAAATGATCGAGCGTCCACATTTTGCTGTCATCAAAGTGCAAATGCGGTTGCTGAATGACGGTACGACCGTCGGATCGCACAAATCCAAGATCCTTCACGACATCGGCCAAATCCCAACCGTGATAGACCTCTTCCCATTGACGGCGACCACTGAAGCGTCCCATCGCGGGCGTCTGCCGGCCATTGTATTCGCCGGCGAACGCGACCTTGTGGGTCCAGCGACAGATTTCGGAGCAGTAAGTGTAGAGTTCGCCTTCTACCTCATCGACACAGAAATCTTCGCGGATGAGCGCTGGCACATTGCAGCTCCAGCAGCGGTGCGGATAGACGTAGCCCGAATCGAGGTACATCAGTGGCGGTTGGTTCGGCAGGCTGGCCTTGACGTAATTTTCCCAATACGTACCGAATTCGTTATACCAGCCCGGGTATTTCGCTTCGAACCAATCAAAATCTTTCGCCACCATGCCGTCGATGCGCCAGAAGGCGACCGGCCAACCGAATGAGAAGAATTGCGCCACTTTGTGCACGTAGTTCTTCTTGACGATGCGGTTCCAGGCTTCCTCGACATCTTCGTGATGGATTTTCACGCCGTATTTTTCCAATGGCAGCATGTAGGTCCGGTAATAGTCGTCGAAAATCCAGCGATGCCAGAGTTCGGCGTAGGACTCTTTGTTCTTGTCGCGGTCTTGTGTGCCGTACTCGATGATGGTGCCGATCGCCGCGTCGACAATGGCGTGGTTTTGCCAAAACGCATAGCGTAAATCGCGCTCGATCAGATCAAGATTTTCGGGCTCCTTGACGATCGACATCAGGAACGAGTGCCCGTTGCCGATGTGGCGTGACTCGTCGGACTGGACGGACAAAAAGATGGTCGGCAACGCGTAGTCGCCATTGCGCGCGGCTTCAGACGGCATCGCAACGAACAGGGTATTGGTAAACGCGGTTTCAGCGACTACTTGCAGATAGATATTGGTCGAGGTGACCGCATCGCCCGTGATGAAGCCTTCGCCGAACTGTCGCCCGATGGTCGTCGCATAACATTTACCGAACGCGGCTTCGGTGATATCGAAACCAGCCGGATCGATATAGTTTTCCATGTACCACTTTTTCAGGTTCATCTGGATGGTCGAGTGTCGGAACTCGTCGATCATTTGCATGGTGTAGCCAGTACGCAGATCTTCACCGGGCGCGATCTGCGATTGAATCGCCATCGATCGCGCCGCCGATATTTCTGGGAACGGAATGATGGCTAAGAACAGCTTCTGCCATTCGATCCAACGGGGTTCAACGTTACGGAACATGTTGCCGCGCAGTGCCGCGTCCAGCGCGCCATAAACGCGGTTGTCCTTCTCTTCCTGCATCGGGAAGTAGGATCTAAGGACCTGCTTCATCGGGTCCTTCGGCGCTTTTTCAACTTTGTAGTCGGTCGGGTATTTCAGCACTTCAGAGAAATAGGATGGCGTCCAGCCCAAATCCGCGATGCGCTTGGTCGCCTCGGTGATGGTGATGGTCTTCTGCTTGACGATCTTAGAAAGGGTGAGGTTACCAGACATACTCGTGCTCTCCGTGTGGCGGCTCGGCCGTACGATATACTTCCGGCAGGCGCCAACGCAAGCTGAGCTGAGTGTTATGACGAACCGCCCTGATTCGACCGCCACCGGAGGCTCACCCGACGCCGTAAAAGCTACGGAGTCCGACCGGTCGGCAGGCGGTGAAGGTCTGACAGACAAGCAGCAGATGGTCGAAAAACTCTTCCGCCATACCAACCAATTCCTCGAAGAAAATAAACGCGATCCCCTCCTCGTGGTGGAGGCCTTAGCCGCGATTTTGGCGCGGTATGCGGCCTTGCTTGGGCCGGTTGAACAAATAGACGACCGGTTAAGCGTATTGGAACGATTGATTGGGCAGGAATGCGCCCAAATAAAGGATATCGCGAAATCCAACAGCTACGAAAAGAAGCGCTAGCGTCGCGAAGGGCGGATCAGCCCGAAGGGCGTAATCCGCCATTGGATGTCGGGCCAATACTAATACCGGATTGCGCGGTTGCGCCGCTGCTCCAACCTACGGTGTCAGTTGATGGGGGTTTTCGCGCATGACATAGCCCGTGAACGCGATCGGCAATTGCGTCGTCCGATTGCCATAAGCCGTGTCCAGCTGTTCTCGAGTGAGACCTTCCGCCGAGCTTAAATCGGCGTCTGAAAGATCGACACGATCCAAGGTTGCACCGAACAGAATCGCGCGGGTCAATACCGCGCCCCGCAAACTCGCGCCGGATAAATCGACCAACATTAATTTGGCGGCGGTGAGGTTAGCGTCATCGAGCACGCTTTCGCGCAACGTCGCGCCGGCGAGATTTGCATCGTTCAAGTCGGCGCCGCGCAGGTGCGACCGCAAAAAGTTAGCGCTTAATAAATTAGCGGCACGCAATTGCGCCCCAGTCGCGTCGGTATCTGCGAAATTGGCGCCGGGGCTTACGACTTTAGTCAGGTTGACGCCCGCCAGCCTGGCATGACTTAGATTGATATTGACCATGCTGGCGCCTTCCAAATTCGCCTTCCTTAAATTGGCGTGAGCGAAATTGCTCTCGCGCAAATTCGCATTGAATAAGCAGGCGCCCGGCAAATTGGCGTGGCTCAAGTCCGCGTGCAAAAACCCGCCGTAAATAAGGTTGGCCCCCGGCATATCGAATTTCGTACCCGCGCGACCGTTTGACTCCAGCCACTCACCGTGCACGATAACAAGGCGCGCCAATTCATCCGCCGCGATCTTTCCGTGCTCCGCGTCGTGGCTGTCATTTAACGACAAGGTTGCCATCGTCTACTCCTCCTCTTGCCTGCCGCCATCACGATTGGATCGATGATGTTGGTGGGCCATGAGGGACTCGAACCTTCAACCTACTGATTAAGAGACAGTCATATTTCACTGACCCGTGGTAAAGCGTTCAGATTGGCACACTCGATACGACCTCAATGTTTCAGGGGCAGCTTTTCGACATTTGAACGTCAACAATCTGGGAACATCAGACCGGAACTATGGCCGTACTCGGAAGCTGTGCTCGATGATCCCGAATTCCCGCGTTGTCGTCTACTCGAATTAGCGCTATCGATCCGAACACGCCTCACGGCTTCGTTTTCAAATTTCCAGATACCGCTCGCTCGCCAACATTCAGTAGGAAAACCAGCAGAGCTGCGTTGCGCCGGCTCCGCCGTCAGGTGCTCTCCACAAGCAAAGATCGCTGCTTACTCGACCCGTTCTCCATGCAACGAGATATCGAGCCCCTCACGTTCTTCTTCGTTGGAAACGCGCAGACCAATCGTCGAATCCAATACCTTCAAGATGATAAAGCTCATCACGAATCCGTAGATTAAGGTCGTTCCTACACCCCACATCTGCGTGACAAGGCTGCCCTCCGCGCCGCTAATTTCCTTGCTCGCGAAAACGCCCGTCAACAGCGCGCCAATGATGCCACCAATGCAATGGACACCAAACGCGTCCAGCGAATCGTCGTAGCCGAGGATCGATTTGAGCGAGGTCGCCGCGAGAAAGCACACGACCCCGGCGGCAACACCGATGATGACGGCTGGTGTTGGACCAACGAAGCCCGAGGCCGGGGTAATCGCAACCAAGCCTGCTACCGCACCGGACGCGATTCCAAGCACACTGGGCTTCTTTTTGACGAGCCATTCGACAAACATCCAAGCGAGTGCCGCCGCCGCAGTCGCAATTTGTGTAACCGCCATGGCCATTCCGGCGCGGCCATCGGCGGCGACTGCGGATCCTGCATTGAAGCCGAACCAACCGACCCACAACAATGAAGCACCAATTACCGTTAGGGTGAGATTGTGCGGTGCCATGGGTTCCTTGCCATAGCCAACGCGCTTGCCTAAGGCGAGCGCGTTGGCAAGACCGGCGATCCCCGCGTTGATATGTACCACTGTACCACCGGCAAAATCGAGCACGCCTTTGGCGGCGAGCCACCCACCCGATTCCCAAACCCAATGGGCGATCGGGGCATAGACGACAAGTGACCAGATCGCCATGAACCACAGCATCGCGGAGAACTTCATTCGCTCCGCGAACGAACCGGCAATCAACGCTGGCGTAATGATGGCAAAGGTAAGTTGAAACATGGCGTAAACGCTTTCCGGAATCGTGGTCGCGAGGTGCGATACGCTCACCTTGCCAGCGTCTTTCATGTAGACCACACCGTCCATCATCAGCCGACTCAAACCGCCGAGATAAGGGCTTCCCGGTGTAAACGCCCAGCTATAACCGATCAGCCACCACAAAATTGTAACGACACAACAGATCGCGAAGCTTTGCATCAATGTTGCGAGGACATTTTTTTTGCGGACCATGCCGCCGTAAAACAGCGCCAGCCCAGGCACGGTCATCATCAACACCAAGGCCGTGGAGGTGAGCATCCAGGCGGTATCGCCGGAATTAATTTTGTCGTTGGTGACTAGGAATGGTGCCGTTGGCGCCGGCGCCGGCGCGGCGGCATCGGGTGCCGGCGCTGTTGCCGGAGTGGTGGAAGGCGCTACGGGTGCAGCCGCTGCGGCGGCCGCCGAAGGCGCCACCGCCTCCTCTGCGAACGCGGACGTCATGAGGAGTCCTGCGAGCATAAGGATCAGTACGCTCGGAATTCGGATCGCTGGAAATATTTGCACTTGATACCCCCTTTAGAAACCGGCAGAACGGTTGCTCGTGTTCGATCGTCAGCTATCGCTTTATCACGCAAGTCGGTTGCTACTCAGCGAAATATTTGAGCGCTCAGATTGGCGTCGTTGGAAGCTGCGCAGCGAACGTCAAACATCACCGCAGCTTCCATGCCAAATCAATAATCGCACACCGTGTCAAGTCGTGATTCGCCGAATTCCACATCGCTCGCGGATATATTGCACCAATGACACGCGCGCCGCGCGATCAGCGCACACAAAGCGTGCGACGACAAATCGCGCCTTCGGCACGACTCGCGGGGAGGAATTCGCCACTGAGTATCGCATTGATGTGGAAACTGAATTGCCGTTTTACCCATTGCACGTGAGCTAAGAGTGCGGATGAGTCGGGTGCCTTCTATACTTTTTGGGGCGCAAAGCTTATGAACCAAAATTGTGCCCGCGGGCGACGGCCTTCGCACCCATGATTGATTCAATCTAGGGGCTCGTCTCGCCGATAACGAAGATATTCCTTGGGAGCAAACGCTCATGAATTCGCGTTCCCGCCCAGCTTCGCGCAACGCCTCGTTGTGCGGACTGTTGTACCTTTATATCTGGCCGTTTTGGATGTTCAAGGACGTTACTTTCGGAACGTTTATGGAGCGCGCCGCCGCGTTTCGTCACAATCAAGCTCGCCGCGTATTTCTTCCGCGTTACATGCTGCGCTGGATTGCGGTTTTGGTGATGTTGGTGGAATTGATTGCGCTCTTTGAGACGTTTGGTCCTACGAATTTGGTTGTCGTTTTGTTGTCGACCGCTGCTGGAATTTTAACTGCGTGGGCAGCTGTCGTGGAGATGATGATCCTTGCAACTTATTTCTGTCTGACCCACTGGATTTTTACAGATCAATAGCCTCGGGCATCCCCCAGATCCGACTAACTTTGTGTTAAGCACGAATGGCTGCGCCATTTCCACGTGAGGATTCGCGAATTCGTAGAGGTAACTTCGCGACGCTCAGTAATTTCGGTAGATCCTTAGCCAAGACTGTCGCTTTGCGGATTTTAAAGAATTTCTTGATATTTCTCGACGTAACTTATCCGTCTATATCCGATCGTCTATTTCAGTTCGGCGATCGAATCCGGACTCCATCCGCCGCCTAACGCTTGATAGAGGGCGAATAACAATCCTTCGGCAAAGCCGGAGGCCTTCATTAGTGAGCCGCTCAAAGCGGCTAAACGGGGTCGCTAACGCGGCCCCAAATTTATGGGCGCCACTCGTGGTGGCCCGTCAGCGCAGTAGGTTCAGCTGATCTAGTCGCTGGTCCTCTTGCTCCTGATGCCGGATGTACGCGCGGATCGTGGCCTCATCCCGACCCACTGTCGATACGAAGTATCCGCGAGCCCAAAAATGCTGACCCACAAAATTGCGCTTCCGCTCCCCGTATACCCGCGCCAAATGAATCGCACTCTTCCCTTGGATATATCCCACCACCTGCGACACCGCATGCTTCGGCGGGATCGCGATCATCATGTGCACATGATCCGGCATCAAATGCCCTTCTTCGATCCGACTCTTCGTCACTCGCGCCAAGTCTGGCAGGATGCCCGGCGCGTGTACTCGGCCCCTACCGACCGGACCAGCGGCGTGATCTGCGATCAGCGCGTCATGCTCAATGGCTTTTACTCGGCCAAGCACTACCCCGAGCATCTGCGGCGCATCCGCCCCAAGGACGCCGACTCGGGCAAGACGCTGGTATTCCTGACTACCAACACTGCACTGCCGGCGTTGACGCCCTGCGCGCTGTACAAGAGTCGCTGGCAGGTCGAGCCGTTCTTCAAGTGGATCAAACAGCACCTGCGCATCAAGCGCTTCCTGGACACCAGCGAGAACGCAGTCAAAACACAGATCTGGTGCGCCATTGCCACCTACGTGCTCATCGCCATCGTCAACAAGGAGCTTCATCTCGATGCTTCGCTCTACACTTGTCTACAGATCTTGTCGGTCTCGGTCTTCGAGAAAACCGAGCCACCCGACGACGGGAACCAACTATTCCTGTTCGATTTTTAACCGGACACTAGTGAGGGGTAATAGTTATTAAGAGGCGATCGTTTTGGGTCCGTTGCGAGTGATTTCGACCAGTAGATTTCACATTCGCATCCAGGGTCGCCTGTTTTACACTGCGTCGGCTTACGCGTCGTTTCTTAGTGGTCGTCTGGCAGGGAATCCACCGAGTTTAAACGATAGTAATGGCGTCGATTTCGAACCGTGCATTAGAACGTGCTGTTGGAGACCGAAAATTTACCCGCGCAGTCGAAGCTCGACTCACCGCCGAATATGCGCTTCGTCTCGAACACTATGACTCCGGCTCCCCATTCGATAACTGATCAAACTGTGCTTTCTACAAAAATCGATTGCGACATCGTTTCAGTCGACGTAGACACCCCAATTTCAGAAATGATTACCCCGTGATTATCCCGAATGAGTTTTTCAATTACTCCTCCATCGAATTATTATTGTATCAATTTGATTTTTATGGTGGGCCATGAGGGACTCGAACCTTCAACCTACTGATTAAGAGTCAGCTGCTCTACCAATTGAGCTAATGGCCCGTGGACAAGAATGAAGAGAAATGGGGCGAGCGACGGGGATCGAACCCGCGACACCAGGTGCCACAAACCTGTGCTCTACCAACTGAGCTACGCCCGCCATTGGTCAGTGTCGTGCACTCACTCGCTTGGCGTTACTCGCTGCACGTCGACTAGTAACGTTGCCTTTGATGTCCTGCCGGCGTTGGTGGCGCGCCTGGCAGGATTCGAACCTGCTACCCTCGGCTTAGAAGGCCGATGCTCTATCCGAGTGAGCTACAGGCGCATTCGCCCCGTATTATCGCCAAATCCGATTGGTCGGGGCAGAGGGATTTGAACCCCCGACCCCCTGCTCCCAAAGCAGGTGCGCTACCAGACTGCGCTATGCCCCGTGCCGCGTCGCGGATATGTTATCTACGAATGGCCCGCCATCATACGCAGCGGGCCTACTAGGATCAATTAAAACGGCCGGCGTAGCCCGCCAAGTGCTTGCAGCGCCCAGGCGCTTCGCGCAACATCGCACGCTCTTTCACTACCGAAGGTTCAAGTACTCCGATGGCTAGTCAATTGGTCCGTCTCGACACCACTAAGGGCGCAATCACGCTCGAGCTGTTTGCCGAGCAAGCGCCGTTAACGGTGGCGAATTTTCTCCGCTATGTCGAAGAAGGCTTTTACGCCGATACGATTTTTCATCGCGTGATCGATGGCTTCATGATTCAAGGCGGCGGAATGGATGCCGCGTTGAATCAGAAAAAAACCCATCCCCCGGTCAATAACGAAGCCAACAATGGCTTGCACAATCAAACCGGCACGGTTGCCATGGCCCGCACCAACGATCCGCACTCGGCGACTGCTCAATTTTTCATTAACGTCGCGGACAATGCGTTTCTGAACCATCGTGCGCAAACGGCGGATGGCTGGGGCTATTGTGTGTTCGGCCGAGTGACCGAAGGTCTGGACGTCGTCAATGCAATTCGCGAGGCGCCGACAAACCGCAAGGGTGGGATGTCGGACGTTCCAGCCGACACCGTCACCATCGTCAGTGCCAGCGTGATTTAACGTACCTGCTTCGATGCGGGGAGTGTTATTCGCCTCAGATCTCCATCTTAGTCCGCAACGACCCGACCGCGCTCAGGTTTTTTTTGAATTTCTGGAGGTGGCCGGTGCTCACGCCGAGGCCGTTTACCTGCTCGGCGATCTCGTCGAGTTCTGGCTGGGCGATGATGATCCCGATCCACTACATCGGGCGCTGGTCGATGCGCTTAACACCCTCACCGCGCGCGGTGTGCGGCTATCTGTTTCAGTGGGCAATCGTGACTTTTTGATGGGGCCGGCATTCTGCGCCGGCACCGGCGCGGCGTTGCTACCGGACTATCACGTTATTGATCTTTTCGGCCGGCGCACTTTGCTTACGCACGGCGATCTGCTGTGCGTGAAAGATGTTCAATATCAGCAATTCCGGCGCTTAGTGCGCGACCCCACGAAGCAACAACGGTTTTTGGGGCAGACGCTCGAGCAGCGCCGTCAAATCGCGTCCCAAACCCGCACCGGCACGCAAGAATCAATGCTCGCGAAAGACGATTTCATTATGGATGCCGATGAAAATGAAGTTGCAAGCGTGATGTCGGCCCACCAAGTTACGCACTTGATTCACGGTCACACACATCGACCACAGATTCATCACTTCACGCTCGCGGGTCAACCGGCGCAACGCGTGGTATTGGGCGACTGGTATGCCGGAAATGAAGTTCTGTGGTGCACGCCAGCGGCAACCAGTCTACTTCCGGCTCAAGATCTGGTAACGACCCTCACACGCCCGACAGCATCCCGCAAATAAAATCTCGGCGGCAGCGTATCCAATCGAAATGCGGACCTGGGTCGGTCTTACGCGTCGGCGCGATATCCGCATGCCCGACGATTCTGGACGCCCGAATGCGCGGGTGACGACCCACCAGCGCGACCAGCAGCTTGCTCAGACTTTCATACTGTGCTGGCGCAAATGACGTGCTATCGCAACCCTCAAGCTCAATGCCAATCGAGCGCGCATTGCACGCGGCGCGACCACCGAAACTGGAAACGCCGGCGTGCCATGCGCGCTCGTCGATCGAAACGAATTGCGTGGTGAGTCCTCTGCGATCAATCAGAAAATGCGCGGAAACGCGCAGACCGCGTAACTCGGCGAAAGCGGGATGCAGGTCGCAATCGAGCGTATTCGCAAATAAAGCATGGATATGCGGCCCACCGAACTCACCTGCTGGCAAACTGATGGCATGAATGACGATTTGGTCAATTTCCACAGTATTTAACCGCGGCTCCGCATGCGGAGACAGATGTGGCGTCGCGTCGCGCCACCAACCGTCCTTGAAATCCGTCCCCGACGTTTGGCTCATTTCACCAGACGCGGGAAACCCGGATGATGGTCAGGCCGCGCGAGGACCAAGCTATAGGCATCGTCCGGCGTCGCGAAATGGGCCACTCGCGAGAGGCCCGCCCGTTGCAGCAGGTTATCGAGCGACGGCAGCGTGAACTTGCGGCTTATCTCGGTCAAAATCGCGTCGCCTCTAGCAAATTTAATTTCCAGATCGAGATCCGCGATCGCAACCTCTTGGTTAACGGCGCTCGCTAAATACATCTCGATCTGAGCCGCGTGCACGTTGTAGCACGCGTAATGACGAAAAGTTTGTAAATTAAAATTTGCATTCAGCTCGCGATTCATCACCTCGAGCACATTCAAATTGAACTGCGCGGTAAGGCCAGCAGCATCGTTATAGGCTGCATGCAGCATCGCCGGCTCTTTGACCCGGTCGGCGCCCAACAGCAAGTAATCATGGGCGCGCATGGTGTGACGGATCTCGTGCAGAAACTCGATGCCCGATTCGTCGTCGAAATTGCCGAGCGTGCTCCCAAGAAACACGATCAAGGCGCGTGATCCGCCGAGAGCCAGGTTGCCGAGCCCGGCGCCATAGTCACCAACTAACGGCAGAACCTTCAACCACGGGTAGTGCCGCATTAATTCGTTGCCTGCCGTGTCAATGACATCGGCACACACATCGAACGGCACATACAACGGTGAATATTCGGCACGCGGGCAGGCATCCAACAAATAACGCGTTTTGCGCGACACGCCGCTGCCAAATTCGATCAGACAATCCGGCCGCACGTGCTGAATAATGGCGTCCGCATGGCGCGCTAATAGTGCGCTTTCGTGGCGGGTTAGGTAGTACTCTGGTGTCGCACATATCGCGTCAAACAACTGCGATCCAACCGCGTCATAAAAATACTTCGGCGGCAGGGTCATCGGCTGCTTGAGCAAGCCCTCGCGGACATCGTCAGCCAGCGTCCCCACCGGTTTCGAGGGGGCAAGGGTACGTCGAGAAAGTGATTGAATCATTGCTGCCTCACAAATCGCAGGGCTAATGGCAAAGCACGAGGGAGATCGTGAGGTCCCGACTCCATGGCCGAGGCCCATGACGGGTTCGGTTACGAAGAATACAGGATGTGGCTGTCGATTCCGATATTCGGCGGTATAGTCACGCCCCTTATGTCACTTTTTGCCATTGTCATGGGCCATCAACGCTTCGATCGCGGCGCTACGGTTATCGATTATTTTCAAGACGTTAACGCCGTCGTGCAAACCGCTCTTTTAGAAGATATTGGGGCGGGCGACCTTACCGCCCGATTGGTTCCAGCGGACACGCTGGCAACGGCCACGGTCATCGCGCGCGAGACGGCAGTGCTCTGCGGAAGCCGATGGTTCGAGGCGACCTATCGTTGCATTGATCCCTCCATCAAAATCAATTGGCATCACACCGACCGGGATGTCCTCGCGCCGGAACAAATGGTGTGCACGATAACCGGCAATGCTCGCACCATTGTCACCGGCGAACGCACCGCACTTAATTTCTTACAAACCTTGTCCGGGACCGCGACCCTTACCGCACAATATGTGGCGCGCTTAAAGGACTCAAACACGCGGCTGCTGGATACGCGAAAAACGATTCCGGGCTTACGCCGCGCGCAAAAATATGCTGTTCATTGTGGCGGCGGCTTCAATCATCGCGCGGGACTTTACGATGGGGTTTTGATCAAAGAAAACCATATCGCCGCTGCCGGCTCGGTTACCGCCGCGATAATCCGCATGCAACAAACCGGATCCGCCGTGCCGATTGAAGTTGAAGTCGAGCGTGTCGCGCAAATCGAAGAAGCGATCGCGGCGGGCGCCGATATGTTGCTGCTCGATAATTTTTCATTCGACGCCATGCGTCAGGCAGTCGCGGTCACCAACGGCCGTGTCCAGCTCGAAGCCTCTGGCGGCTTCGGTTTCGATGATCTCGCGGCGGTCGCGGCGACCGGTGTTGACTTCGTATCGGTGGGGGCGCTGACTAAACATCTGCGTGCCACCGATTATTCGATGCGCATCATTAACCGTTAGTCCCCGCAAGTGTCGCTACAATTTCGATTTGACCAAAGCGTAAATCCGCGGCGCCTTAGTTTCGGCGTCGACAACCAGCGCGTCGATTTCGTGGCTGGCCTGACGCGCGAATTCGGCATCGGTAATCAAGCGGACATTGGTGTAGACATTGAGCGCGGCGCTTTTGAGGCCGGCAAACGCGGCCATCACCGCGACCCCAGCGTCGCTGATGACATTTAAATTCCCGGCGCTGGCCGCCCGTTCGCTTAAATCGATCACCCGTGCACAACAGCGCGCGCAGGCCAACGGGACTTCGGTCGCCGCCTTCAAGGCGGATTGGATGGCGACGCGACGGACGTTCTTGTCGCCGTCGGATTCGCGCGGCAGACCATAAGCGCCCATCACTTGCTCAAACACCGCGATATCCGCCGTCAGCAATTGCATGGCATCGGCCCGCGTCGCTTCGGCCAGTGTCAATACGGCGGTCATTTCTATTTCGGCGTTCGCATATTTTTCTTTGCCGCGCGTCAAATTGCAGACCATGCTGACCAAGGCGGCGCCCAAGGCGCCCATCAGCGCCGCGACACTGCCGCCGCCCGGGGTTGGCGATTGACTGGCTAACCCGTCCAAAAACTCTTCAATGGTGTGCTGCTCGCTCATCGGCGGTGGCTCGTTCTGCGTTTTGGTGGTTGGCGATTATACTAACGACTCGGCACCGATTGACCGCGATTGCGTCGGCCTATCGGCGCCGCGCCGTCACCGCCCGTCTTTAAGGATTAATTGCAGAATAAATGGACGATGAAGAGACTGTTATTCCAACTGGATACTGATCCAATCCCAAACACCTTCGACACCGTCGCCGGCTACGACGGCGGCGCCGATCACGTCAACGCGTTGGGCGGGATCGCGCCGGATAATGTCGCCAAATTGATCGATGGCGCGATCTTTACGCGCCCGCCGTCGAATAAAAAACTCACGGCCTTGTTCGTCAGCGGCAGCAATATGGCCGCCGGCGAAGCGCTGCTGACGGCCATCACGCAGAAATTCTTCGGTAATTTCCGGGTCTCGGTCATGCTCGATAGCAATGGCGCGAACACCACCGCCGCGGCGGCTGTCGCGCATATCTGCAAGGCGCTGGATCCGCACGGTAAGCGGGCGGTGATCTTGGCGGGAACGGGACCGGTAGGGCAGCGCGCCGCCGTGATGTTGGCCACCGCTGGCGCCGAGGTCTGTATTACCTCGCGTCAGCTCGACCGCGCAGCTCAGGTCTGCAACGCCCTAAACGCCAGGTTCAAGGTCGCTCTCCGACCACAAGGGGTTACCGATCCTACCGCCCTTAACAAAGTCCTCCAGCGCGTTAACATCGTGGTCGCGACCGGCGCTCCTGGCGTGTCGCTGCTCCCTGCTGTTGAATGGCAGCAGCACCCGACACTTGAAATCGTCATGGATGCGAATGCCACGCCGCCCCAAGGTATTGAAGGCCTCGAAATGAATGATCGCGCGACGGTGCGCCATGGCAAACGCTGTTTCGGCGCGCTTGGCTTCGGCGGCTTGAAACTCGAGACCCATCGCGCGTGTGTCACGAAGCTCTTTGAGGCGAACGACCAGATCTTCGACGCGCCTGAAGTTTTTGCCGTCGCGAAAGCGCTGTTGGCGGCGCGCGCATGAACCAACGCGCGCGACCACAGCGCTAGCGCTGGTCGTCCTCGAACCTGACGCGAGCCGCTATTCCATGTCGATCTTCGAAGAAATTTTGACCGCCAACGCCGAGGACCTCCTCAAAACCATCTACAAGGCGGGCGCCGCGCGGGATAAAAACGAGCGCGCACGGCGCTCGCGAACGATTGCGAAAACACTCGGCTTAACTCACGGCCAACTACTGTGCGCGGTGGGTTTTAATGCGGTTATACGCGATCTGCCGGATGTAACGACCATTCTTGGTTATCCCAACTACGATGCGCTGGCAAAAACGCGTAACGAGTATTTTATGCACGATGTGTACGATCGCGTCGGCATTAAAGACATCCTCGCCATCTATCAACTGGTGATTAAGGTCCCGCAACATTTACAAGTCATGCAGTATTTGCTCGCGACCCGCTTGCGCAAGATCGAGGAGCGGATCGAAGCGACGGTCAGTTCGCTCGTCATCGAACGCTATAAGAAAGAAATGCGCGCGGTTTACAACGATGGTGTCGCGCAATTTGAATTTGTCGATGAACGCCTGCGCAATACCCATAGCGGGTTTCGCGCGCTTTTGAACGAAGTGGTCATGATTGCCGAAAGCCGACTGATCCCCGTTGGCGATCTGTTCTACCGCGACAACATTCTGCCGGAAGAAAAGCGACGGCTTATCATCAAGGGCTTCGTACCCAAGCATCTGGTCGAGAATCGACTGGAAGACGGGACGCTCGATCCCAAGGAACGTAAAGTACTCGAAGAGCAATTACGCATCATGGCGTAGGCCATGGTGGTCAAAGCCACCCCGGCCACGACCAACATCGCTACCGTACGCGCCGCGCGAGTTCGATCCAGGTTTCGACCACGGTGTCCGGATTGAGCGAAATACTCTCAATGCCCTGCTCGAGCAGCCACGCCGCCAGGTCTTCATGATCCGACGGTCCCTGGCCGCAGATCCCGATATATTTGCCCGCGTCGCGACAAGCCTTAATCGCGCGCGCCATCAGAAACTTCACGGCGTCGTTACGTTCGTCGAATAAATGCGCGACCAAGCCCGAGTCGCGATCGAGTCCGAGCGTAAGCTGCGTCAGGTCGTTCGAGCCGATCGAGAACCCATCGAAGTACTGCAAAAATTGTTCGGCGAGCAAGGCATTCGACGGCAGCTCACACATCATGATGATGCGCAGTCCATGCTCGCCACGGCGCAGACCGTAATTTGCGAGCAACTCGATAACTTGCCGCGCCTCGTCCGGCGTGCGCACGAAGGGCACCATCACTTCCACATTCGTCAGCCCCATTTGCTCGCGAACTCGCCGCAGTGCCTCGCACTCCATTTCAAAACACGGCCGGAACGATTCGGCGATATAGCGCGAGGCGCCACGAAAACCTAACATCGGATTTTCTTCGTGCGGCTCATAGAGCTGGCCGCCGATCAGGTTGGCGTATTCGTTCGATTTAAAATCCGATAAGCGCACGATCACCGGCTGCGGCGCGAAGGCCGCGCCAATGGTCGCAATCCCTTCGACCAGGCGCGTCACGAAAAACTCGCGCGCCGAACCGTAGGCACTGATGAGCGGAGCAATCCGGTCACGGAGCTCCACCGGCAAGCTGTCGAACTCAAGCAATGCGCGCGGATGGATCCCGATCATCCGATTAATAATGAACTCGAGGCGGGCGAGGCCAACGCCGCGATGCGGCAGCGTCGAGAACGCAAACGCACGATCCGGATTGCCGACATTCATCATGATCTTGACCGGCGATTCGGGCATCGCCGCGAGCTCGATTTCGCGACGCGCGAACTCGAGTTCGCCGGCATATACAAACCCTGTATCCCCTTCGGCGCAGGACACCGTTACTGCCTGACCCGCGGCGACCCGCGCTGTCGCGTCCCCGCAACCGACCACCGCCGGCACGCCCAATTCGCGCGCGATGATCGCGGCATGGCAAGTGCGGCCACCGCGATTCGTCACAATCGCGGCCGCGCGCTTCATCACGGGTTCCCAATCGGGATCGGTCATGTCGGTGATCAGTACGTCACCGTCTTGCAATTCGGCCATGGTCGAGAGTTCGGTAATGATGCGGGCGACACCGCTGCCGATCCGTTGGCCGATGCTGCGGCCTTCGGTCAGCACCGGGCCGCGTTGGGCGAGTTCGTAGCGCTGAATGACTTGGCTACCGGTGCGGCTTTGCACGGTCTCGGGACGCGCTTGCACGATATAAATTTGACCATCGACGCCATCGCGTGCCCATTCGATGTCCATGGGGCATTGATAGTGGGCCTCGATCGCGACGGCGATCTGCGCCAATTCGTTTATTTCAACCTCGGTAAGCGAGAAGCGCTGACGATCGACGCTGGGCACTTCGCTGGTCACCACCGAATGCCCATCGCTGCGTCCGTTCGCGTAAGTCATCCGGATCTGCTTGCTGCCTAAATTGCGCCGGAGCACCGCCGGCCGACCGGCCGCGAGCGCGGGCTTATAGACGTAGAATTCATCCGGATTCACCGCGCCTTGCACGACCAGCTCGCCAAGGCCATAGCTCGAAGTAATAAACACGACGTCGCGAAAACCCGACTCGGTATCCAACGTAAACATCACGCCGCTCGCGCCGATGTCACTGCGCACCATGCGTTGAATCCCCGCCGAAAGCGCGACTTTGTGATGATCGAAACCATGATGCACCCGATAGGAGATCGCGCGATCGTTGAACAGCGACGCAAACACGTCCTTGATGCGGCGTTTTACCTCGCCGATCCCGGTGACATTAAGGTAGGTCTCTTGTTGGCCCGCGAATGACGCGGTTGGAAGATCCTCGGCGGTCGCCGACGAGCGCACTGCCACCGAAAACTCACGCCCCGCGCCGTTCACCAAGCCGGCATACGCTTCCTCAACCGCGCTAACCAATTTTGCTGGCAATGGTGTGTCATTGACCCATTGCCGGATCTCGCGCCCGGCGGCGGTCAACGCGGCAACGTTATTGGTGTCCAGGGTCTGCAACCGGGTATTGATGCGATCAGCTAAGGAATTTTGTTCCAGGAAATCGCGAAAAGCGGCAGAGGTCGTCGCAAACCCGCCGGGCACGCGCACGCCGGCGGCGCTTAAATGCCGGATCATTTCGCCGAGCGAAGCGTTTTTGCCACCTACGCGCTCGATATCATCAATTCCGGTTTGGTTTAGGGCAACGATATAATCGGTCATGCGACTTCCTAATGTGCCGTCAGGTTGCGAACGGACGGACGATTGTAACCGACCCACTTCAATCCGCTAAATGCCAAGAGATATCGGATAAAAAAACTAATGAAACGGCGCGTTTTCTATGTCTCGGACCGCACGGGGATCACCGTCGAAACACTCGGGCAGAGCTTGTTGACCCAATTTCCCGACCTCGATTTCGTCAGCCGCACACTCCCGTTCGTCACCAGCCAGATCGCCGCCCAAGGCGCGGCCGCGATTATTCGCGCTGCCAAGGAGGCCGACGGCGTGCCGCCGTTGGTGTTCAGCACCCTGACCGATCCGGCCACGCAATACATCATCGCCTCGAGTAACGAATATGTTTTCGACTTGTTCGGGACTTTTATTGAGCCGCTCGAAGATGCGCTCGGCTTGGAATCGTCGCACACCGCTGGCCGCATGCACGGCATCAGCGATGTCCTGGTCTATGAGCGGCGATTACGCGCGCTCAATTTCACGCTCGAGCATGACGATGGCCTGAGCACCCGGGATCTAAATGAAGCCGATGTGGTGCTAGTCGGCGTCTCGCGCTGCGGGAAGACCCCGACTTGCCTGTACTTGGCGATGCATTATTCACTGAAAGCCGGTAACTATCCCCTTACCGAAGATGATTTCGAACAATGTCGGCTGCCGCCCGCCTTGCTTGGCTGTCGCGACAAGCTCTACGGTTTAACCATCGTCCCCGAGCAACTGAGCAGAATCCGCCATGAACGCCGGCCCAACGGGCCGTATTCGACGCTCGCACAGTGCCAAAGCGAAGTGAGTACGGCGGAAAAACTGTTTCGTGCCGAAAACGTGCAGTTCTTGGATACCACCACCGTCTCGATCGAGGAAATCGCTGCGACCATCGTGCGCGATAAAGGCTTGCGGTGAGTTAGTCCATCGCCGCGACTCAAACGGTTGAGAGTCTATTCCACCGTAAACGTCACGTCAGACGCGTCCCAATAGCGTGCGATGTGTTTGCCGGGTTTCGCGGGTACCGGATCGCTCAGCGGTCCCGTCACCAGCACCGTCCCCGGCTGCAAGGCCCAGCCCTGGTCCAGTAATCGATTAATTAGCCAGTAGAGCGCGGTGTATTGACTGCCCATGACATTGACGGCGCGCCCCCGATCGATCACCTGACCATCTCGCGTGAGTTCCGTCAGCACGCTGTTCACGGCGTTGGCGTCGATCGCTGCTAAAGGCTTGCCGACGAGTAGCGCAACAAAGGCTCCATTCGCGGCGATTAGATCCTCGCCCCGCCAATCGGTTTCGCGCTCGAAATCAAAGTTCGAGAAATCGACCGCCGGCACCACGCTACCGATCAAGGCATCGAGCTCTTTCAAGTCGTTAAGGCGCTTGGCGACCGCGACTTTAAGCACATAGCCGAGCGCGGGCGCGATCTGAAGCCGTTTAAAATCACGGAGCTTGAAGGTCGCCGTACCGCGCAGCAACCCCGAATGCAGCACCGCGCTAGTCACCGGCTCATGCACCTTGAAGCGCACCTGGCCCAGCGGCCGAGTCAAGCTGACCCGGAATCCGGCGATCTTGTCGTTAGTCGTTAATTCGTCGAGCACCTGGTGTTGCACGGCATAGGCGCTCGCCACGTCCAGTCCGGCACCATAGGTCGATAGTGCCGGTAGGGGTTGACGTGATCGCAATTGCGTCACAACGATCGCGGCCCAATCGTCGACGGTTGACCACGCCACCACGTTGAGACTCAAACCGATTAACGCACCTAGCGTGATAAATCGCAGCATGGAGGGGTTCTTAAGCTTTCCGGTGTCAAGTGATTGCGCCCTGCGCCGACTCGTGCTGCTTGACGGCGATCGATGCTGACTTTGTAATGACTCTTGCGCTGACTCAATATTACCTGACCGAGCACCCCGTTCGACAAGATAGCTGCTAGCTCCATGCTTCACCTTCCTTTACGCCGTCTGACGTGGTTCGCCCTGTGGTTCGTCCACGGGTGCACCGTGAGCAGTACGGCGCTCGCCGCCGCGCCGGCGGTGCTGCCACTCGAATACGAATTGCTCTCCGCCGTGCTAAATCACGGTCTCGATCCCGACGCGAAGCAAATCGTGATCGCTGACACGACCATCGGTGACAGCAGCGGCGTGGTTACCGCCAAGACTCCCCTTGCAGTGCGCGCGAAGGAGCTCAATGTGGCACCCGAGTTGCTTGGGGAATGGCGACACGTCAATCAGAAAAGCGCGCAATTGGCGCGCGAATTTCACGTGGCTAAAACCTACGCCCTAATGTCCGAAGCCAACCGGGATCTCCTGTTTCGGGGTGATAATCCGCGCGCCGGATGGGATGCCTTCTTTGCCCGCTATCCCGGCAGTCCGGGGCTTCTGCGGGTGTCGCGCGTGGCGTTCGACGATCGCGCGCAATCGGCGTTGGTCTATATCGAGTTTCAATGCGGCGCCGAGTGCGGATCGGGGCGCTTGGTGCGCGCCACGCGCGATGCCACCAATCACTGGCAACCGGTTAGCGGCGAATTACTATGGGTGCTCGGGCCTGCGGCCTCGCACAAGAACCCGCCGCCGCAGAAGAAATGAAAAAAATCTGTGTCTTCTGCGGTTCTCGACTCGGCAGCAGCGTGCGCTACCGCGAGGCCACCCGTGAATTCGGCGCGGCGCTGGCGCACGCCGGGATCGGACTCGTGTATGGTGGCGGCCGTGTTGGGTTAATGGGAGAACTCGCCGATGCCGTGTTGAGCGCCGGCGGCTATGTTACTGGCATTATTCCAAGCTTCCTTGCGACCAGCGAAATCACACACCCCGACCTTCAGACCTGTCACACCGTCACGGATCTCTTCGAACGCAAATCGATGATGCTCGAAATCGCCGACGCCTTTGTGGCCCTCCCAGGTGGGATCGGAACCTTGGACGAATTACTCGAAGTCGTCGCATGGCGCCAATTGCGTCAGATCGATAAGCCGATCGGATTGCTCGATGTTGATAATTTTTTCACCCCGTGGCTCGCCGCCCTCCGTCACAGTGCCGACCATGGGTTCGCGGACACGAGAGAACTCGAGCGGTTGGTAGTCGCCAGCGATAGCGCAACGCTACTAGCGCGTTTGTTGGCAGTGGAGACCCGTTAATGTATTGCGGGGTGGTCTTCGACATGGACGGCGTGTTGATCGATTCCGAACCGATCATTCGCGCCGCTGCGCAACTCGCGGCGGTCGAGCTTGATCGCGAAGTCACCGACAGTTTTTACGCGAGCTTGTTAGGCCTGCCGAGCCGCGCGGTCGAGGCGGCGTTTAAACTGGAATTTGGCGTAGCGTTCCCATTGGATGACTACCGTCGACGTTTCGAACGTCGCTATCGTGACGAGGTTAACACGCGTGGGATCGCGCCCAAACCCGGGATACCCGCGCTGCTCGATGCGTTAATTGAGCGCGGCATACCGATCGCGGTCGCGACTTCGACCCACTCGCCGAATGCTGAATCGGCGCTCGCTGCAGCCGGTTTGCTCGGTCGTCTACCGGTGTACGTGACGGGCGATCAAGTGCGTGTCGGCAAGCCGGCCCCAGATATTTTTCTGGCCGCTGCCGAGCGCATTGGCGTTGCGCCAACGGCGTGCATTGCGGTCGAGGATTCCGAGGTCGGTGCGCGCGCGGCCACCGCTGCTGGCATGTTTACGTTGCTGGTGCCGGATCTAAAACCTCCTTCGGCTGAAGTCATTGCGTTGGTGCACGAAGTGATCGATTCGATGCCGGCGGCGGCCGTGCGGATCCTCGCGTTATTGAGTGATCGGCAATGAACATACGAGCTTTCGCGCGCCGCACGCTCCAGTCAGCGGTATTAGCGACGACGCTGATCGGGCGGCTTGGTTGGGCGGTTGAGCCGGCGCCCACCATCACCGCGACACAGGCCTTGGCGGCCTATGATCGGTTTAAAGCGGCGCCCGAAGCCAATCTGCAAGACGCCCCGACGTTTTTGAAATTCATGCAAAACGGCGCCGTCCACACCGTGCTCAATAGCAAAGTCGTGTTTTGGATGTATCGCGACGTGCCGCGCGACGTTCAAGCCGTACTCTATGCGGCCTACATGGGCGGCAACTTGGATTCGCAATTGCGCACGCGCCAACAAGGCGACGATCCCGAGGCCGGCATGCGCGCCGCGCTCAGCGCCTATGAGGCGTTAAAGAAAACACACGCCAAGCTCGCGCTGCCGGAACTGGACGCGCTCCGCAAAGCGCAAAGCGCGGGCGCGCTGGCGCCGGCGCTCGCCAAACTCGCTGAAGATAAGCCTTGAGTGCGAATCTTAATCTCGCCGGGCGGAGCAACGATGAGTCGTAAAACCGTCGCGCCCGAGCGCCCCTTCACCCGCAATACACTAGCCCTGGTCTACGACTTCGACGGCACGCTGACCCCACAGCCGATGCAGGAATACACCGTACTGCCACAGCTGGGGCTGCCGCCGCGCGCGTTTTGGGATGAAGTGAACGCCGAAGTCAAGCGCACCGGCGGCGACAGCATCCTGACTTACATGCGGTTACTGGTCGAGAAAATCGAGGCCAACAAGGCGCATTTGAGTCGCGACGCATTACGCAAGCTCGCCGGCGGGATCAAATACTACCCCGGTGTCGCCCACTGGTTTGAACGCGTGAATCGGTACGTCGCCGAACGCTCCGCGGGCTTGGTGCAGACCCGGCATTACATTATTTCCGCGGGCCTGAGTGAAATTCTCGAAGGTATTAGCATTAAGCAGCATTTCGAGCGCATCTATGCCTCGCAATACCATTTCAACCATCACGAAGTCGCCTGCTTCCCGACCATCGTCATCAACGACACCAGCAAGACGCAATATCTGTTTCGCATCAACAAGGGGCGCGAACGCAGTGGCGAATCGATCAACGAATACATGCCCGAGGCTGAACGGCCCATCCCGTTCAGCCATATGGTCTATATCGGCGATGGCTTGACCGATGTGCCGTGCATGACGGTGACTAAAATGTACGGCGGGTTCGCGGTCGCCGTGCACAATCCCCAACATCGAGACTCTATTCGCACCTGTCGCGAGCTCGCCCGCGGCAATCGCATCGATTATTTCGCACCGGCCGATTATCGTCCCGGGCGGGTGTTGGAAAAGCGCGTGCGGACGATTTTAGATGTGATCATCGCGCGCGTTCACTTCGAACGCGAACGCCATGTCTTTCTCAATGAAACTGCCTCCTAGAGAAACCACTAACGCCATGCCACTAACGCTAGTTGCTTGGATCCGGCGTGGGATCCGATCTTGCGCGCTCACCGTGGCCGCGCTCGGAACATTAACCGCCTGTAAACCACCGGATTTAAAACCGAATTTCATGCGTCACGATCCGCCGGCGACCGAACCGAGTCCGGCGACCGCGCCCGCCGCGGCGGTCGATCCGTCGCTGACGCCGCGCGAGCTAATCACGGCCCGCTTGATCAACACCCGCGCGCCGGATTCAAAAACGCCGGGCATGACGGTGGGCAAACTCATCGAGTTTGCTGATCGCTACCTCGCCTGCGACTGTGCCAACACGCGCTTCGCTAAAACGTGGAAACGTCTCGACAGCGGCTATGAGTTGTCGACGAACTCGGGGCAGGTGCGGCCGTTACGCTTGATGTGCACCGGGACCGGCGAGGCCACCGAATGTTATTTAAACGAAATCGATCGCGGTGCTCAAATTCCGCGCCTGCAGGAACGCTTCATGCCGGGCTCTGATTTCATCGAGTTCATCTATCAACACGGCGTTAACTGCCCGCGCACTGAACCCTGTCCCACACCCGTGGTCGGTAATGCGGCAGCTGCGGAACATTGATCTAAGGACGCTGTAGCCCGGCATTCAAGATTGGTGAGCACGCGCCGTGGCGCGTCATTCAAGATATCGGCACCGTGACCGCCAATACCTTCTCACCTCCCGGGCTGAAAGACGACTGCATCGATTGAGCGCCCTTTCCCCTTGCGGAAGGAGGCCTACGGTGAGTGGTTTGAAAATTACGCTAAACTAACGCGGCGCGCTGATGCGCGGCTTCGGCGAGGACTAACACTGCAATGGCCACGAGCGTCACCGACGATATCGATCCGCAAGAAACCCAGGAATGGCTGGAAGCGCTGGCCGCAGTAGCCGAAACCGAAGGCATCGAGCGCGCGCATTTCCTGCTTGAACGATTAATCGGCACTGCGCGCCGCTCGGGCGTTGACCTACCCTATTCGGCGAACACCGCCTACCTCAATACCATCCCGCCGGACCGTGAGCGCTACACACCGGGCGACCCTGCGCTCGAATGGCGGATCCGTTCAATCAATCGCTGGAACGCGATGGCGATGGTGGTAAAAGCGAATCGCAAGAACAGCGAACTCGGCGGCCATATCGCGAGCTATGCCTCGGCGGCCACGTTGTATGAAGTGGGCTACAGCCATTTCTGGCATGCGCCCACCGCCGATCACGGCGGCGACATGGTGTTCATGCAGGGGCACTCGGCGCCTGGGATCTACGCTCGCGCCTTCCTGCTCGGCCTATTGAGCGAAGATCAACTGAACAACTTTCGTCAGGAAGTGGACGGTAAGGGTCTGAGTTCGTATCCGCATCCGTGGTTGATGCCCGATTTCTGGCAGTTTCCAACGGTCTCGATGGGCCTCGGCCCGATCATGGCTATCTATCAAGCGCGCTTCATGCGCTACTTGCACCATCGCGGCATGACCAATGCCGACGGCCGCAAGGTGTGGGCGTTCATAGGCGATGGCGAAATGGATGAACCCGAATCCTTCGGCGCGGCCGCGCTCGCCGCTCGCGAGAAACTCGATAATCTGATCTTCGTCATCAACTGCAATTTGCAACGCCTCGATGGACCGGTGCGCGGCAACGGCAAGATCATTCAAGAACTGGAATCGGATTTTCGGGGCGCGGGTTGGAATGTCATCAAGGTGATTTGGGGCGCGGCGTGGGATCCGCTGCTCGCACGCGACACCAAGGGCACCTTGCTCAAGCGCATGGAAGAAGCGGTCGACGGCGAATATCAGGCCATGAAAGCGGTCAATGGCGCCTATGTCCGCGAACACTTCTTTGGCAAATATCCAGAGTTGAAACAACTCGTCGCCAGCATGAGCGACGAAGATATCTGGCGGCTGAACCGTGGCGGCCACGATCCGCACAAGGTGTTTGCCGCCTATGCCGCGGCGATGGCGCACACCGGTCAACCGACCGTCATTTTATGCAAGACCGTCAAGGGCTACGGCATGGGCGAAGCCGGCGAAGGCAAGATGGTAACGCATCAACAAAAAAAAATGGGCGAAGCGTCGCTGAAGCATTTTCGCGATCGGTTCAACATTCCGGTGTCGGACGCCGATCTGGCCTCGGCGCCGTTTTATCGGCCGCCGGACGATAGCCCGGAAATGAAATATCTGCGCGAGCGGACCGCGGCCCTCGGCGGCTTTCTCCCGCGCCGCCGCCCACGCGTCGACCAAGCGCTTAAGATCCCGGACTTAAGCCTCTTCGACACGATGTTGAAAGGCACCGATGAGCGCGACATCTCGACCACCATGGCCTTTGTGCGCATCCTCGCGGCCCTCACCCGCGATAAGACGCTCGGGCCACGGATTGTTCCGATCGTGCCCGATGAAGCACGCACCTTCGGCATGGAAGGCATGTTTCGCCAACTCGGCATTTATTCCTCGGTTGGCCAGCTCTACGAACCCGTCGATCACGATGAATTGATGTACTACCGCGAAGACATCAAAGGACAGATCCTCGAGGAGGGCATCAACGAGGCCGGCGGGATGTGCTCGTGGATCGCGGCCGCGACGGCGTACTCCAATCACAACCTGCAAATGATCCCGTTCTTCATTTTCTATTCGATGTTCGGCTTTCAGCGCGTGGGCGACCTCGCGTGGGCGGCGGGCGATATGCAGGCGCGAGGCTTCTTGCTGGGCGGCACTTCCGGCCGCACGACACTGGCCGGCGAAGGCCTGCAACATCAGGATGGACATAGCCACTTGCAGGCGGCGACCATCCCGAACTGCCGCAGCTACGATCCGACCTTCGCCTACGAACTGGCGGTGATTATTCACGATGGGTTGAAACGCATGATCGAGCAGCAGGAGAACTGCTTCTACTACATCACGGTGATGAACGAGAACTATGTGCATCCCGCGCTGCCGGCCGGGGTGGAAGACGGCATCGTGAAGGGCATGTACGCCTTACAGCAGACTGCCGATGCCGTGATCAACCTGCTCGGCTCGGGCGCCATTTTGCGCGAAGTGATCGCCGCCGCCGAACTCCTCAAAGCAGACTTCGGGGTTGTGGCAAATATCTGGAGTGTCACCAGCTTCAATGAACTCCGCCGCGATGGCCTCGACTGTGAACGCTGGAATCTGCTGCATCCGGAAGCACCGCCACACGAGTCGTATCTCGCGCAATGCTTGAAGACGGCACCCTTGCCCGTGGTCGCCGCCACCGATTATTTGAAAGCGTATGCCGATCAAATCCGCGAATTCGTGCCGACGCGTTTCCGCGTGCTGGGCACCGATGGCTTCGGTCGCTCGGACTCGCGCGCTAAATTGCGTGAATTCTTCGAGGTGAACCGGTCTTATATCGTGCTGGCGGCGCTCAAGACGCTGGCCGACGAAGGTAGTATTACGCCCGCCCGCGTCAGCGAGGCCATCGAAAAATATGGCATTAATCCCGAGAAGCCAAACCCAGCGACTGTATGAATACCCTCTCCAATCTCCAGATTGAAGTGCCGGATATCGGCGATTTCGAAGCCGTCGATGTCATCGACATCTTGGTGAAAGTCGGCGACATCGTTAAGCCCGAGGATCCCCTGGTTACGTTGGAAAGCGACAAGGCAACGATGGATATTCCGGCGCCCAAGGCGGGTCGAGTGCTCGCCATTCTGGTCAAGGTCGGTGACAAAGTGTCGCAGGGTGCGCCGATTATCGAGCTCGAAGACGAGGGGACGAGCGCACCCGCTGCACCACCGCCCGCGACTTCGAACGCCGTGCCGCCGGCCATGGCGCCGGCATCGGCGCCGCGAGTAACGACCGAAGCGCCGAAATATGACTTCGTCTCGCCCGATCCCGGACCGCGTATCGACGCGCCACCGGCCTCGAGCAACGACCTGTTGCACAGTGGCGTGAGAGTTTACGCCAGCCCGGCGATGCGCAAGTTCGCGCGCGAATTGGGCGTCGACTTGGCGCTAGTCAAAGGCAGCGGACGCAAAGCGCGGGTCGTCCAGGAAGATATCGCGGCCTATGTCAAACAAGCGCTGCAGCGACCATCGCCACCCGCGGCAAACGGCTTTGCCATCCCGTCGGCGCCAGTCATCGATTTCACCAAATTCGGCGCGATCGAAGCCCAGCCCTTAAGCAAGATCAGACGTCTCACCGGCCAGAACCTGCACCGCGCGTGGATCACGATCCCGCATGTGACGCAATTCGATGAAGTCGATATCACCGACCTTGAAGCCTTCCGCAAATCGAAGCTCGACGAGGCCGAACAGCACGGCACGAAACTGACGCTGGTCGCGTTTGTGTTGAAGGCGGTCGTGGTCATCTTGCAAAAGTATCCGGACTTCAACGCTTCGCTCAGTCCCGACGGCGAATCGCTCATCTATAAAAAGTATTTTCATGTAGGCATGGCGGTGAATACCGAGCGTGGCCTATTGGTGCCGGTGATTCGCGACGCGAATAAGAAAGGGCTGTACGACCTCGCGCGCGAGATCCGGGCCCTAAGCCTGAAAGCCCGCGATGGCAAACTCACCCCCGCCGACATGCAGGGCGGCTGCTTTACCGTGTCAAGCTTGGGTGGGATCAGCGGCACGGGCTTTACGCCGATTATTAATCCGCCCGAGGTGGCTATTCTCGGGATCTCACCGGCCGCCATGAAACCCGTTTACGGGAATGGAACCTTCGTGCCACGGCTGCTGTTGCCGTGCTCGCTGTCGTACGATCATCGCGTGATCGATGGAGTCGCCGCAGCGGAATTTACGCGGCATCTCAAAATGATCTTGAGCGACATTCGCCATTTGCTTCTCTAGGGCGTATGGCAGCCGCTCCGCCGCAAGCGCGGTTCTCCATTTGTCTGATCGAAGACGCAGCCAGCCGCCTGTTGTTTTTAAAGCGCGCACCGGATCGTGCATTGGGACCGGCGCTATGGGGGTTCCCAGCCGGTCACATCGAAGCGAACGAAACGCCGCAGGCCTGCGCTTTGCGCGAAATGCGCGAAGAGATTGGCGCCGAGCATGAGCTCACCTTGCGCAACACACTGGGTCCGATTCGCGACTCGTTCTACGGCGGCATCTACGAAATTCATCTGTTTCACTGGCGCTGGCTAGGCGGCGTCATCACGCTCAATGCGGAGCACACGAGTTTCGCGTGGCTTACGGTCGAGGACATCGCGCCACTCGAATTCATGGATGGCATCGAAGAGGACATCGCGCTACTCGACATTTGGCCGCGGGCCAAACTCAATCAACACAAACTCCCGCCGCATTTGCGCGCGCCATGAAGGTCGCCAATGCTGGACATTGGCCGCAGGCGGAAGCACCCGCGAATTTTAGACTCGCGCTCGACGCGGCGTTGCAGCCGTGATTACCCGCGGGCACAATGCGCCCTCCTCGCAATTCTCGATCGACACCGAATCATGACTAAAATATCCGTTAAAAAAGTAGTGCTCGCGTATTCCGGTGGGCTCGATACCTCGGTGATCCTCAAGTGGCTGCAGGAGACCTACGCCTGCGAAATCGTGACCTTCACCGCTGATATCGGCCAAGGCGAGGAACTGGAGCCCGCCCGGCGCAAGGCCGAATTGCTCGGCGTACGCGAAATCTTCATTGACGATCTGCGTGAGGAATTCGTGCGCGAGTTTGTGTTCCCGATGTTTCGCGCCAACACCCTTTACGAAGGCGAATATTTGCTCGGCACGTCGATTGCGCGCCCGTTGATCGCAAAACGCTTGGTTGAAATCGCGCGTATCACGGGCGCTGACGCGATTTCGCATGGCGCGACGGGCAAAGGCAACGACCAGGTCCGATTCGAACTGGGCGCCTATGCGCTGCAGCCGGATATCCGCGTCATCGCACCCTGGCGTGAATGGGATCTGACCTCGCGCGAAACCTTGCTGGCGTATGCAAAAAAGCACGCGATCCCGATTGAATACCAGGCCGGTAAAAAATCGCCTTATTCGATGGACGCCAATCTGCTGCACATTTCCTATGAGGGCGGCGTGTTGGAAGATCCATGGACGCCAGCGGAAGACTCGATGTGGCGCTGGTCCGTCGCGCCGGAAACGGCGCCAGATAAAGTTACCGTGATCGATCTCGACTTCGAGCAAGGCGACCTGGTCGCCATCGACAGTCATCGCGCGTCCCCCGCGACTTTACTCGCCGATCTGAATCGTATCGGCGGCGCCAACGGCATTGGGCGGCTGGACTTGGTTGAAAATCGCTATGTGGGCATGAAGTCGCGCGGTTGTTATGAAACGCCGGGTGGCACGATTCTGCTCAAAGCGCATCGTGCCATTGAATCGATCACGCTCGACCGCGAAGTGGCGCACCTCAAGGATGATCTGATGCCGCGCTATGCAGCCTTGATCTACAACGGTTATTGGTGGAGTCCGGAGCGCTTGATGCTGCAGAAGATGATCGATGAGTCTCAAGCCCGCGTGAACGGCAGCGTGCGGCTCAAGCTATACAAAGGGAACGTGACCGTGGTGGGCCGAAAATCCACTCGCGATAGCCTGTTCAGCACCAAGCTCGCAACCTTCGAAGACGATGCCGGGAGCTACAACCAAGCGGATGCCGGCGGATTTATTCGGCTGAATGCCCTGCGGATGCGCGTCGCCGCACGCCGCGAGCCCTGATCCCAGGCCATCGTTCTAACACAAATTCACAGTCGCCGATCCAAAGTGTGACCGGCATCGCGTTTGGCCGGTCACCGCTGTGACGCCGGTCACACCGTGCGTCGCTTGTTTTCCGAACGCTGCGACTACTATCTCTATCGTGGGCGGTGCGAATTAGGGAACCTCTGAATAAGTCCCTCCTGGGCTTTTCAGAGTAAAGAAAACAAAAAGTGTCATTTTTGTTTTCCTTAGCCGCGCCAGCCTCACGTCAAATGGAAATATTCGCGGTTCACGCGAGCGGGCTTCAGGCCCTAGCAGCCTGTCGGACTTAGGGAATCGTCGCGAGGCGAGTGGGAGAGCGAGGACAGATCCGCGCGCATTCGAGGCGAATAGGGGGACTATTTAACGAGAATGCGCGCGGATATGGACCGCTGTCCCAGCGCCGCAGCAGATTCCTCCTAAGTCCGACAGGCTGCTAGGACAAGGTCGGCAGTTCAACCGAGAGGGATCTAACGCATGACGAAGGAAGCACGTCTAATTACCGCTGAGTTGCCGTTGGTCGCGAGGATCACCCAGCCTACCCCACCACCGGCGAGTGATTACCTGACCTGGGTCGGGCGCACGGCCGCCAACCATTGGTTGTTGATCAATCTGCTCGGAATTGTCATCGTCGTCGCCGGTCTCGGTCAGGGTCCGAGAATTTTCACCTGGGCCGTATTCTTGGGCGCGAATTCGCTCGCCTACCACGGCTACACGACCCGTGCCGCCCACGTGGGTGGATCGTGGCTCGATCGCGCGGCGCTCGAGGTCGGATTTGCGGGAATTTACGGCCTGGCCTGGGCCGCGGCGGCTTACCTAGCGACGAGCATGACCTCAGCCCCCGTTGCTTATGCGGCTTATGGACTGACCTTCGCCGTGGTTCTCTCGGGACTTCCGATATTCGCCGCGCGCGGCACCGCCTATGCCGGCCTACTCGCGAGTTATCTCGTGCCGGTCGGTTATTTGCTGTATAGCCGAGACGGCATGCTGGCGGCGGCGACTGCGGTAACCGTGGCGACAGTCATCGCCGTGTTGAGCGCAGAATTTCAACGCCGCCTCACCGCTGGCGTCGCCAATGTGGTGGACGAGACCAATGCGCTCCAGGTTCAGCTTGCAGCCAACAGGCTCGCACTAACGATCGACAGCACCGGTTTCTTGGATGGGATTCGTTCGCAGGTAGGCGCCTTGAAACACGCGTTTGCCGATGTGGCGCGCACCACCGCCACGCTCGATGCCTTAAGCGACGGCGTCATCCGAGTCGACGGCGAAGGCCGGGTCGAATATCTGAACCCGGCGGCGGAGAACATGACGGGCTATCCGTTGCCGACCGCGCGTGGGAAATCCTTCACGAGCGTCCTCAGACTCCAGGTTCCCGGCAGCCAAACCGTGGCCGCCGCTGCCCTTGAGCGATGCTTCAAATGCGACAGCCCGCCACGCGACCACGCCACGTTGCATCGTCGTGATGGCGTACGGCTTGGCGTCGACTACGTGGTCACGCCGTTGCACAGTGCAGCATCGCGCGAGGGTGCAGTCTTTTTGCTTCGCGACACCGCCGAACGCCGCAACGCGGCGCGGACGCTGGCCTGGGAAACAACCCATGATCCGTTGACGGGATTGATCAATCGTAGCGAATTCGAAGTTCAAATAAAGACTGCGCTGACGAAACCTGGGGTCAAACCCGACGAACAACACGCCCTGTGTGTCGTCGGCATCGACCATTTCACGTTCATCAACGATAACCATGGTGCGGCAGCCGGCGATTACGTCCTCCAAACCTTAGCACTCACGCTCGGTCAACGCATTCGCGGCGTGGATGTTCTGGCGCGGCTTGATGGCAACGCCTTCGGCATTCTGCTGGTCAGTTGCCCGATGGAAAAGGCACGCGTGATAGCGGAAGGGATCCGCGCGATCATCGCCGAAATGTCCTTGTTCTGGCAGGGTACGCAGTTTTCGATTCACGCCAGCCTAAGCCTCACCAGCCTCGTCCCACCACCCACGAATATTGGCGACGTCTTAAGCGCCGCCGAGCGCGTGTGTGCTTGTACCGCGCGGAACGGCGGCAACCGACTCGAGATTATCGGCGCTAACGCAGCGCGGCCGTTCGCGCCCACTCAGCCTGGACCGCGCCTCATTAAAAATTCCACGGCTTTGCACTACGAACACTTCGAACTTTTTTTTCAAACCCTCATTCCAATCGGAACCGAGGATGACTCCCTAAGCTATTGCGAGGTGAAATTGCAACCGCGCGCCGATAATAGTGCGCTATTTGCGCCGCGCGAACTGCCCGCTACGACCGGGCATCACCCCCACCTACCGGAGATCGATCGGTGGTTGGTGAAAGCCGCGGTCGAAGCGATAAAGTCGGAACACGCCGAGCTCGCGGGCATGGACGTTGTCGGCATTGGCGTGTCCGCGCAGTCGGTCGCCGACGAGCAATTTGTTGATTACACGGTACGCCTAATCGATGACGCCGCGATCGTCCCCGCAATACTGTGTTTTGAGATTCTAGAGTCGCCAACCTCAGCGTCATGGGAACGGGTGTCGTTCTTTGTCGCCACGATGAAGGATCTCGGTTGCAAGGTTGCGCTGGGTGATTTCGGTCGCGGCGCGTATTCCTACCAGATTTTGAAACGATCGGCGGTCGACTATTTAATTATCCACGATGAATTCGTGCGGAATATTGCCTACAACTCGGTCGATTACGAGATTGTGCTGGGCATCGCCCGAGTCGCCAAATCCTTGCGGGTGCGCACCATTGCCGGCGGCGTGCCGAATCTCGCGACGCGCGACATGCTACGCGGCATGGGTGTGGACTATGCGCAAGGCCTATTGCTCGAAAAACCACGCCCGTTGAACGTACGGCATTTGCATTGAGCGGGGCGCCGAATTACTCCGCGCGCGGCCGCAAATGCGGGAACAACACGACGTCGCGGATCGATGCGCTGTCGGTTAGCAACATTACCAATCGATCAATCCCGATCCCCTCGCCCGCGGTCGGCGGCAAGCCGTGTTCAAGGGCGGTGATATAGTCAGCGTCGTAGTGCATGGCTTCGAGGTCGCCCCCCGCTTTAGCCGTTGCCTGTTGCCGGAAGCGTTCGGCCTGATCTTCCGGATCATTAAGTTCGGAGAAGCCGTTCGCGATTTCGCGTCCGGCGATCATCAGCTCAAAGCGATCAGTGACCTCCGGATCGCGATCGCTACGCCGTGCCAGTGGCGAGACTTCAGCCGGATAATCGGTAATAAAAGTCGGCGCCTGCAATTGCGCTTCCACGGTGCGTTCGAATATTTCGGTTTGCACGCGACCGAGACCCGCGTTGCCATCCACCGCAATGCCGAGCCGCGTGGCAACTGCGCGTGCGCTCGCAAGCTCATCTAACTCAGGCGCTGTTATGCCGGGATTGAATTTAACAATCGATTCCTTCATCGTCAGGCGCGCGAACGGCACGCCAAAATCAAGGGTCGCGCCTTGGTATGTGAGC
Source organism: Gammaproteobacteria bacterium (assembly GCA_016191285.1). Classification (GTDB taxonomy): domain Bacteria; phylum Pseudomonadota; class Gammaproteobacteria; genus CAIKBL01. Next base: position 12,157 of record JACPPA010000042.1, on the reverse strand, counting down.
GCGGTCGCGCCTAGCAGCTGCTGGCACAAATCCCGCAGCAGGTGTTCCGTTAAATCCATCAAATCGCGGTAATCGGCATAGGCTGCATAGAATTCAAGCATGGTGAATTCGGGATTGTGGCGCGGCGACAGACCCTCGTTCCGGAAATTGCGATTGATCTCAAATACGCGCTCCATGCCACCGACCACCAAGCGCTTTAAATACAGCTCCGGCGCGATCCGCAGGTACAAGGGCATGTCCAATGCATTGTGATGCGTCACGAACGGCCGCGCGGTAGCGCCCCCGGGAATGGCCTGCATCATCGGCGTTTCCACTTCGAGATAGCCACGGTCGGTTAAAAAGCGGCGGATGAAATTAATGGTCTGAGTGCGCAACGCGAATACGCGGCGGGTTTCGTCATTCGTGATGAGATCAAGATAGCGTTGGCGATAGCGCGCTTCTTGATCGGCGAGCCCATGAAATTTCTCAGGCAATGGACGCAGTGACTTCGTCAATAAGCGGATGATCTCGACTTGCACCGACAACTCGCCGGCATTGGTGCGAAACATCACCCCCTCGACACCCACGATGTCGCCCAGATCCCAATGCTTGAATTCGGCATACGGCGCTTCGCCTATTCGATCGCGCTTCACATAGAGCTGGATTTGGCCGCTCATGTCTTTGAGGTGCGCGAACGCCGCCTTGCCCATCACGCGTCGCGTCATCATACGGCCCGCGATCCGTACGCGCGCCCCTTCAGCGCCTAGCGCCTCCGCCGTGGTGTCGTGATATTTCTGCTGCAACTCTGCCGCCAAGTGATCGCGGCGAAAGTCATTCGGAAACGCGTTACCACGCACGCGAAGTTCGCGCAGCTTGGCGCGTCGCTGCTCAAGAATTTGCGTTTCGGTACTGGTATCCGGGGCATCGCTCATGACCTACTCCTACAACCCTTGTTTGAGACTGGCTTCAATAAACTGATCGAGCGCGCCATCGAGCACGGCCTGGGTATTGCCGGTTTCCACTCCCGTGCGTAGATCCTTGATGCGCGACTGATCGAGCACATAGGAGCGAATCTGATGACCCCATCCGATATCCGATTTCGCATCTTCCAACGCCTGCTTCTCGGCGCCGCGCTTCATCATTTCTTGTTCGTAAAGTTTGGCGCGCAGCATCTTGAACGCCTGATCGCGATTCTTATGTTGCGAGCGTTCGTTCTGGCATTGCACCACCACGCCGGTTGGCAAATGCGTAATGCGTATGGCCGAATCAGTTTTGTTGACGTGCTGCCCACCGGCGCCGCTCGCACGGTAGGTATCGATACGTAGATCGGCCGGATTGATCTCGATCTGTATGTCGTCGTCGATTTCCGGCGCGACAAAAATCGCGGCGAACGAGGTGTGGCGGCGATTGCCCGAATCGAACGGCGATTTCCGCACCAGGCGATGCACTCCCGTCTCGGTGCGCAACCAGCCATAGGCATAGTCACCTACTACGTGCACCGCGGCGCTCTTAATGCCGGCGACTTCACCCGCCGAGCATTCGATCAGCTCGGCTTTGAAGCCGCGTGCCTCCGCCCAGCGCAGGTACATTCGCAGCAACATTTCTGCCCAGTCCTGGGCTTCAGTGCCGCCCGAACCCGCCTGGATATCCAGGAACGCACTGTTGCCGTCCATCTCGCCGCTGAACATGCGCTGGAATTCGAGCGCGGCCAGCCCCTGGTCCGCGCGGTCGAGATCAGCAAGAACGGCGGCGGCGGCGGCCTCATCGTTTTCGGCATCGGCCAGTTCGAGCAGTTCGCGCGCATCACCGACATAGCCGCCGATTAGGCGCAGGTTCGACACGATCCGATCGAGCGCGACCCGCTCCTTGCCCAACGCCTGCGCGCGCGGCGGATCATTCCAGAGTTCAGGCGCTTCAAGTTCGCGTTGGACTTCGACCAGGCGATCGGCCTTCACGTCGAAGTCAAAGATACCCCCTTAGCGCGTCGTGACGGCGCTGTAGATCTTTTATCCGCTGAAAAATACTCGTGAGTTCCATGCCTGATCCAAACGCGAAATTGAGTAGCGGTAGATTGTAATGGCTGGCAGCGCCGCCGTCAGCTTGGCGACGCGACGACGTCGTTCCACTATCACGCAACCGATTCGCCGTGTTCGACGACCAATTGCAAACTCGCCACTGCTTGATAGTCGTTGACCGCGAGGCGATAGACGATCCGCGCGCGGGCGCCACGCACCGCCCATTCGGCGTCAATTGCGTTAAACGCGATGGCCGCAAAGGTCGCACCATGGGCGACGAGTTGCAGACGCAGATGTGCGGCGCCGACCAAACGGAGCTCCCTGATCACGAATTCGCCATCAAACAGCGGCTCGGGAAACGCTTGACCCCACGGCGCCGCATCGAGCAACCGCCGCGCGAGATCAAGGGTCATATGCTCCGCCGCGAGTTCGCCGTCGGTGTGGAGCAAGGGCGCTAATAATGCAGGGTCGACACGGGTGGCGACCGCGTGTTCGAACACCTGCCGGAACCGTTCAAAATTCGTGGCGCGGATGCTCAAGCCCGCGGCCATCGCGTGGCCGCCGAAACGGCTGAGCAAATCAGGATGTTCGGTCGCAATCGCATCCAACAGATCGCGAATGTGCACGCCAGGCACCGAGCGCGCCGAGCCTTTTATGTCGTCGGCACCAGCGGGCGCAAACGCGATAACCGGCCGGTGATGCAGATCTTTGATGCGTCCCGCGACCACGCCGATGATGCCTTGATGCCAACTTGGATCGAACAAGCACAGACCGGCAGCCAACGCCTGATCATCCCATTGCCGCGCGGCCAGCAGATCCAGCGCTTGCGTCTTCATTTCCGACTCCAGCGCACGCCGTTCGCGGTTTAATCGATCGAGTTCCGTCGCAATCGCGAGACAGCGCCGCGGATCATCCGCCAATAGACATTCGATCCCGAGCGACATATCCGCCAGCCGACCGGCGGCATTCAACCGTGGCCCGACGGCGAAACCCAGATCGCTGCTGTGAATGCGTTTGGGATCACGTCCGGCGACTTTTAGCAGCGCGCCAATGCCGGGCTGGCAGCGACCGCCGCGGATCCGCGCGAGCCCTTGCGCGACCAGACGCCGATTATTGAGATCAAGTGGCACCACATCGGCGACGGTACCGAGGGCGACAAGATCAAGCAGGTCGGCAAAATTGGGCTCGCTGATCCCTTTCGATTGAAACCAACCGGTATCGCGCAGATGCGCGCGGAGCGCGAGCATCACGTAGAAGATCACACCTACACCGGCCAGCGCCTTGCTCGGGAACGGATCGCCCGGGGAATTCGGGTTCACGATGGCGTCGGCAGCCGGCAACCTTGCACCCGGCAAGTGGTGATCGGTCACCAGCACTTGCATGCCCGCCGCCTTGGCTGCGGCGACCCCCTCAAGGCTCGAGATCCCGTTATCCACCGTCACCAATAGCTCTGCGCCACGCGCGCGCGCCAGCTCGACGATCGGGGGCGTCAAGCCGTACCCATACTCGAAGCGATTGGGGACGAGGAATTCCACTTGCTGTGCACCGCAGGCCTTCAGCGCGCGGACCCCGAGCGCACAACTCGTGGCGCCATCGGCGTCGAAATCGCCAACGAAGATTATTTTCTGATTCAGCCTGAGCGCGGTATCCAGCAGCGCGACCGCGCGCTCCATATCGAGCAGCGTGTCGGTTCGCAGCAAGTGCGTTAACGAATGATCGAGCGCGCTCGCGTCACGCGCGCCGCGCGCCGCGAACACCCGGCGCAATACCGGATGCAGATCTGCCGGCAAGGCACTGTCGTCGCCAGGCTCGCGACGGAGTATGCGGCTGGGGGTTGTCAAATCATTTCACTATCATCGAGGGTAAAACTCGCGCGCGCCGAAGTCGGCCGCCACGCACCGAAGCCGCGTAATACCGAGCGGTGGCCATGGGTCACCACGTCGAGCTGGCGAATTCGCCCCACGCGAAGCGCGCGCAACACCGCGGGCAGCCAATCGCTATTAATGTCGGCAATAGTGATCGCAGCGATCTCTTCCGCGGCGCGACCGAACGCCGGCCCCGCCACCACGACAGCCTCACCACTCGCGGCTAACGCCGCGGCAGGGGTGTTGTTACGCTGCGATTGAACACCATGCGCCGCGGCCAGGCCGTGTAACAGCACATCGTTGCCGAAGGTGCGGGTGATCGGCGTTGCGGCCGCAGCGTTAATCGAACCGCCACCAAATACCCACACGCCATTGACGGCAGGTAACCCACGCGCGACGCGAGTTTGATTGAGCGGATGATCGTGCAACACCATTTGCACATCATTCAACAGGCGACGCCACGCGCGATCGGTCGTCGCCGTAGGGAAAAATGGACTAATCGAGCGTCCGTGTAACCACGCCGCGGACGGCGCGGCGGCCCACACGTCGGACGGGCGACGGATGTACCAGCGAGTCGGCGACGCTCGCCGCCACGCCAAAGAGGGGAATTCGGCGCGCAAGACTTCCAGAAACGCGTCGGCTTCTGCTGCGGTGAGCGCGAGCTGTGCTGGTCCAAACAGCAGCACTTTGTTCGGATCCACATGCAAATGAACCGGATCAGCACGCAGGATTTCCGCGTCATCGGTCTCGTTTTTAAAGTCGATGCGCGCCGTTAAAGCCGCCACGCCACCCGGCGCAGTGCGTCCAAACGCGGCGCATAACAGCGCTTCGGTTGGCGTTGGGTCTGGGTGTTGGGTCGCGCGTCCGAGCACGCGCGCCAGCATGCCGAATTCCGCCGCGCGATCGACAAAGGTTATCTCCGATGTCAGCGTAATACTCGGCAGAAATAACTGCAGACGCTTCATTAAAGGTTCTCGGCGCCAACGATAGCGGGCGGCGATGCGCCGCGACGTTTTATAGGTGATCGAGAATGGCGCGCTTCACGGCCTCGTTCTCGGCCGCGACCTGCAAGATGGGTCCTTGGCTTTGTTTGATTGCCGTGTCCGGATCTTTCAGACCGTGGCCGGTGAGAGTACAGGTGATGACGCTGCCATCGGCGATCCTGCCGCGCGCGATATCGCGCAACAGACCCGCGACTGCAATCGCCGACGCGGGCTCGCAGAACACGCCTTCGGTTTCCGCCAACCGGCGCTGCGTATGCAGGATCTCGTCGTCGGTAAGGCTATCGAACCACCCGCCCGACTCGCGGACCGCAGCCCACGCCAGATCCCACGATTGCGGATTGCCAATGCGAATCGCGGTGGCCACGGTTTCCGGTTCGGCCACGGGATGACCGGCAATGAACGGCGCCGCACCCGCCGCTTGATAACCAACCATGACCGGGCGTGTCGCTATCACCGCCGGGAATGGGAATGCGCAAGTATCGACGCAGTAGCCACAGGCAGCCGTTTTCGGCTGAATTGCCGCGTATTCGCTAAAGCCCGTCCAATACGCGCTGATATTGCCCGCGTTGCCGACGGGTATGCAGTGATAATCCGGCGCGCGTCCTAAGGCATCGACAATTTCAAACGCCGCGGTTTTCTGGCCCTGCAAACGATACGGATTAATGGAGTTGACGATCGCGACCGGCGCCACGCTCGCCATGTCTTTGACAATGCGCATGCCGTCATCGAAGTTACCCTTGATCTGGATGACCACCGATCCTTGAATGGTCGCCTGCGCTAATTTGCCGAGCGCAATCTTGCCTTCGGGGATCAGGACGAAACAGCGTATTCCCGCGCGCGCCGCATAGGCGGCGGCCGATGCCGAGGTATTGCCGGTGGAAGCACAAATGATCGCACGCGACCCTTCACTCGCAGCTTGAGTCACCGCCATCGTCATCCCGCGATCCTTGAACGAGCCGGTGGGATTCAAGCCTTCGAATTTCGCGTAAAGGCTGAGCCCGCGGCCCACCGAACGCGCGAGGTTCTCGAGCGGGATGAGCGGCGTATTGCCTTCGCACAAGCTGATCACTCGCGTGTCCGCGGCGATGGGCAGGCGCGCGCGATAACGCTCGATGAGGCCGCGATACAAGGTTCCCGACACGATCATGCAAACTCCTCCAACCGGATCCGCACAATACGACCCTGGATCGAATCCAAACGTTCGATTGCGACGATGGCTTCGTTCATCGCGCGTTCCTTCACCCGGTGAGTCAGGATAACAATCGGCACGTCCGCCGCGGCCACGTGATGTTCGAGTTGCAGCAGCGCTTCGATGCTGATCCCGCGATCGCCCAAGATGCGCGTGACATCCGCCAGCACGCCCGGCCGATCGGCCGCCAGCAAGCGCAAATAATACGCGGTCTCGATCTCGGCGATATCGAGAATCGGCAAGTCCTCCAAGGTGTCCGGCTGAAAGGCAAGATGCGGTACGCGATTTTCCGGATCGGTCGTTAGGGCACGCACCACATCGACTAAATCCGCGACCACCGACGAGGCCGTCGGCTCCGCGCCCGCCCCCGCGCCGGATAACAACACCGGTCCCGCCGCATCGCCGCGGACGAGCACCGCATTCATAACCCCGTTCACACGGGCAATGGGTTGCGCCTGCGGAATCAACGTCGGATGCACGCGGAGTTCGATGCCGGACTCGACCTGCCGCGCGATGCCGAGATGCTTGATGCGATAGCCGAGGCGCTCCGCGTACTGCACATCCTCGCGGGTGATGTGGCGAATGCCTTCGACATACACTTTGGAAAACTGCAAGGGGATCCCAAACGCGAGCGCGGCGAGAATCGTCAGTTTATGCGCGGCATCGACTCCATCGACATCAAACGATGGATCGGTCTCGGCATAGCCTAAGCGCTGCGCTTCAGTCAGTACTTCGCCGAACTCGCGGCCGCCGTCACTCATCGCCGACAGGATGAAATTGCAGGTGCCGTTGATGATGCCAGCGAGCCATAGAATATCGTTGCCGGCAAGCGCTTCACGCATGACTTTGATGACGGGAATGCCGCCGGCTACTGCCGCCTCAAAAGCGATCATCACGCCGCGCGCTTGCGCAGCCGCGAAAATCTCGTTGCCATGTTGGGCAATGAGCGCCTTATTCGCGGTTACCACGTGCTTGCCGTTGTGAATCGCGCGCAACACCAAGGTGCGCGCCGGCTCGATGCCGCCGATGAGCTCGGCGACAATGGCAATGCGGGGATCGTCCGCCACTGTAAACGCGTCATCGACGATCTCGATTCCGGTGAGATCGATATCGCGTGCTTTGCGCGGATTAAGCGCAGTGGCGATCACGGCGTCGATGCGGCGCCCCGCGCGCGCGGCGATCAGCACCGCGTTCCGCCGCAACACGGTAAGCGTGCCGCCGCCGACCGTGCCTAAGCCGAGCAAGCCAATCTTAACTGGGGGTAAATCCACGCGCACGTGCTCCAAATAAATCGACTAGCGGGTCGCGGCCTGCGGCCGTTCCGGATCGCGCAACAAGTCTTTAATGCTGCGCAATGCCTGACGTGTGCGATGCGGATTTTCGATCAGCGCGAAGCGCACGAAGCGATCGCCGTATTGACCGAAGCCAATGCCGGGCGAGACCGCCACCTTGGTCTCGAGCAGTAGCTTTTTCGAAAACTCGAGTGAACCTAGCGCTTGAAACGCCGGCGGGATCTCCGCCCACACGAACATCGTCCCGCGCGGCTTCTCTACTGGCCAGCCGGCGGCACTCAAGCCTTCGCACAGCACGTCGCGACGCTGTTGATACGTTTCGCGGACTTCGCTCACGCAGTCCTGCGGACCTTCAAGCGCGGTGATGGCCGCGATTTGGACCGGCGTGAACATGCCGTAATCCAAATACGATTTCATCCGCCCCAGGGCGTAGACCAGATCGGGGTTGCCAACCATGAAACCGATGCGCCAACCGGGCATGTTGTAACTCTTGGACAGCGTGAAGAACTCGACCGCCAGATCTTTGGCTCCGGGGATTTGCATGATCGACGGCGCACGATAGCCATCGAAGACCAGATCGGCATACGCGAGATCGTGCACCACATAAATCCCATGCTCACGCGCGATGTCGATCACATGTTTAAAGAAATCGATCTCGACACATTGCGTGGTCGGATTGCTCGGAAAATTGAGCAACAACATTTTTGGCTTCGGCCAGCTATCGCGAATGGCTTTTTCGAGCTCGGCGAAGAAATCGATGCCGGGGCCGATCGGCACATGCCGAATGTCCGCGCCCGCGATCACGAAACCGTAAGGATGAATGGGATAGGACGGATTCGGAACCAGCACCGCGTCGCCGCGATCGACAGTCGCCAGCGCGAGATGCGCGAGGCCTTCCTTGGAGCCGATGGTCACGATGGCCTCGCGATCGGGATCGAGCTCCACGTCAAAACGCTGCCGATACCAATTACAAATCGCTCGCCGGAGCCGCGGAATGCCTTTCGAAACTGAATAGCGATGGGTATCCCCGCGTTGTACCGCTTCAATGAGCTTATCGACAATATGGCGCGGGGTCGGTTGATCCGGATTGCCCATGCTGAAATCGATGACATCGTCGCCACGGCGGCGCGCAGCCATCTTCAATTCCCCAACCTCGTTGAACACGTAGGGCGGAAGACGTTGAATACGAGGGAATTCTTTAGCCAAGGCGATTACACTAGGTTGACGAGTTCGGCGACTATTGCGGGGCCGAACGCTACCGGCCCGACGGGCCGCTGTCAAACCGACAGTCGAGTCTTATCTTCATTCACGCGAGCATTCACCAGCATGACCGATTCCACCTTAGCAATCGTCCAGCAAACACTACTTGAACCGGCCGGGCTTGACATCGGCGCCTTGGAACGCGTGCTGGCGACGCTCGTGGGGCAGCAGGTCGACTTGGCCGATTTATTCTTCGAAACCTCGCGCGGTGAGGCGTGGAGTTTGGAAGATGGCATCGTCAAAGACGGCTCGTTCGCGCTCGATCAAGGTGTTGGCGTGCGCGCGGTCGTCGGCGAAAAAACCGGCTTCGCGTATTCGGATGATCTGACCTTACCGGCGCTGCTGAAGGCTGCCGAAGCCGCGCGCGCGATTACGCAACAGAATCAGACGCGTGACGTGCGGATCGTATCCGCCAGTAGCGCACCCGCGCGTTACGCCACGGTCGATCCGCTCGAAACGTTGTCGGCGGCCGAAAAGATCGCTCTATTGCGGAGTTTGGATGCCCGAGTACGCGCCGCCGATCCACGCGTCAAGCAGGTGATGGCGAGTCTGATCGGACGCTACACGCAGGTCCTCATCGCCGCCTCGGATGGCACCTTGGCCGCGGATATCCGGCCGCTGGTGCGGCTCAACGTGTCGGTCATCGTCGAACACAACGGTCGTCGCGAAAGCGCGAGCCACGGCGGCGGCGGCCGCTATGGCTATGAATACTTTCTCGATCATCAACACGCCGAACAGATCGCGGACGAGGCGCTACGCCAGGCGCTGGTCAGCCTTGAAGCCCGCGCCGCGCCAGCCGGAGAAATGACGGTCGTGCTGGGTTCCGGCTGGCCTGGCATTTTGTTGCACGAAGCCATTGGTCACGGCTTGGAAGGCGATTTCAATCGCAAGGGCACCTCGGCGTTTGCCGGCCGCGTGGGCGAACGCGTGGCGGTGCCGGGCTGCACGGTGGTCGACGATGCGACCCCGCCGAATCGACGCGGCTCGCTTGCCGTCGACGACGAAGGCACGCCGGGCCAGAACACCGTGTTGATCGAAGACGGCATTCTCCGCGGCTATCTGCACGACAAACAAAACGCCGGGCTCATGAAAACGCAATCAACGGGCAATGGTCGTCGACAATCCTATGGTCACCGGCCGATGCCCCGCATGACCAACACCTACATGCTGGCGGGTAAGCACGCGCCGGAAGAGATCATTCGCTCGGTCAAACATGGCCTCTATGCGGTCAGCTTCGGCGGCGGTCAGGTCGATATCACTAATGGCAAGTTCGTCTTCAGCGCCAGTGAGGCCTACCTGATCGAAGACGGAAAAATCACCGCCCCGGTCAAAGGCGCGACCTTGGTCGGCGACGGACCCGACGTGCTGACACGCGTGTCGATGATCGGCAACGATCTCGCACTCGATAACGGCATTGGCACCTGCGGCAAGAACGGACAATCGGTGCCGGTAGGCGTGGGTCAACCCACGTTGCGGATTGATGGACTGACGGTGGGGGGGACGCAGACCTAGCAAGGACGAAATGACGTGTCTCGTGCGGCGGCCGTACGGAAAAGCGCAGCGCCTTCCACCAAAATTTACCCTACCCATTAAGCAATCCGCTTCCCCCGATTATCGTCATATTCACGTGATCCACAGGAACACCTAAATCGATTTTAGGCGGCATCAAGGTGGGGCGGCATCAACGTTCAAGGGGTCAGAGTCGTTGGTTCCTAGCAACTGCTGCCCCTGTCGTGCGACATCCCGCGCGCGCAACCCACTCGGGTCGGTGAGGTTCAACGGATCATTCCCCACATAAGCATATAAGTTGAGCCCACCCTGATAGCCAATCGGATCCGGTTGCAAGAACCGGCCAAGGTCCGTGCTGTAATACCGTGCCCGGTAGTAATACAGTCCCGTCTCCGCATCCAACTCACGTCCCGTATACCGATACGGGTTATTGGCCGCACTGGTGTTCGCACTCTCGCCATACGGACTGTAGGTATACCGCTCCGACACAATCCCATTAGTCCCGGTCAAAGCAATGACCGAGCCACTGCCATCGCGATGATAAAAATACCGGTTACCGCCACGCTCCATGTAAATCGGTTCATCAATGTTCGGGGCGTAGACGTAACGCGCACTGCGGGTATTGGTGCCCTCGTATTCTTCAATGACGGAGGGACCGTCGAGCAGATACTTCGTGATGGCGCTACCCACGGTCTTCTGCTCGCGGCGACCGAAGCGGTCGTAGAGATAACTCGCGGCGATGCCGGTCTTGGTGGCACTGGTCAGGCGATTCTCCGGGTCGTAGACGAAGGTCCAGGTGCCGTCGCCCGTCAAGTTGCCGTTGTTGTCGAAGGTCTGGGTGACCGCCGCGACGTTGGAGTATTGATTCATCGTGTTCGGCGTGTAGGCGGTGCTGCTCGGCGCGGGCGGGGAATAGTCGTACGCCGGCACCGTGGCGCTGGTTCGTGACCTGACCGGTCTTGTTGTAGAACAGATTAAATTGCGAGGCTTCACCGTTCAGCGTGGTGGTGAGCGTGGCCAGCGCTCCGGTCACATTCCCTTGCACCGTGCGGGTGGTGGTATTGACGTAGCTGACCGTGCTGTTCAGGCGATCGGAGTAGGTCCAGCTCGCGAGCGTGGTGGTGCCGTTTTTTTTCACGTCTTTCGGGCGATTGAGTTCGTCGTCGATTTTCGATTTGATCGCGGTCGGTCCCAATATTCCTTAGGAACAAGAATCACGCGGCCACCTGCTGCCATTGCGTCACCTCAACGACCGTATGTTTGCGACGCGCCTCAACCACCATTTCTTCTAACTTTTCCGCCACCGGGTTTTCGATCCAAGCGTCACCGCACTTGGTGCAGACCAAAGCCGGAACTTCGGTGACGACTACAACACCGAATTTCAAATCTACTGCAAAGGTCGTGGTGCCAGGCTGCTTTTCACCCCCACAAAGGGGACAGTGTCCGACGTTCTCAATCATGGTTTGACTCTCCTCGTTTTGAGATCCACTTCAAAGTGAGCTAGATCCGGCCGGTAGGCGGTAATCACGTGTCCGATGTCGGCGTCTAGATCGACAGCTGCAACCACGTGCACCGGCAATACTTCGTGAAAAAACAAGAGACAGCTTGGGAAAGGGCGGTCCTCCGGGTAGGTCTCAACGACTTCCCCACGCATCACGGCAGCTAAAATCTCCCCGCGCGATATACCTCGCTCCAAAAATCGCGTTAATGCGTGTGCGTGCCAATGGATCCGGCCAGCTACGACAGCCTCACGTAGTCGCCGAATCTCGAAATCAACCGCCATATCGATTGCTCGTCAGAATTACTACGTGGACAACCGACAGTACAGCGAATTTGGGAACAGACCACGATTTCCACTTTTACTGGGCTCAAGGAAAATCCTGATGATGGTTGTGCAATCAGCGTTCAAGGGGTCACCCATTAGCCGTCTCGTGTCAAGTAGGCGAGTGGGACTCGGAGTCTCCACCCCTTCAATTTTCTTCTCCTCAACGGCCGGTCTATGCGCCCGCAATTCTGATGTCAGTGCTACTGTTCCCAAACAGGG
>JACPPA010000031.1 GCA_016191285.1 Gammaproteobacteria bacterium | reverse complement strand
CGCCATGATTGCGCGCCGCAGCGCCGTACTCGGTCGTGGCCGTTGGTGCCGTGCCATCGTTCGCCTCCAGTCGTTGCTACTGGCGCGCTATTGTCCGCAGCTGCGCTATCAGCGAAAGTACGTCGAGGAGTTACCGGTTACAGATGGGATACTTCATCGGTCGACTTAAACGCGAGCGCGTCTGCGTTCTATACAAGGGCGGCGTTGAATTGCCATCGGACATCCTTGGGGTCGTGTATCACCCGATTGATGACGCTAACGGCTGGAAGCTTTCGCTCGCCGGGGAGCTGAAACGGGCTGGCTATGAAATCGACCTCAACAAAATCGTCGCCTAACCATTGCGTCGAACTGACGCCGTGGCGCTCCGCAAATAGCTCGGTGGCCGGCCGCAGTTCACGCAAGGCGTTAGGCATCACAAAAAACCAAACTTTAAGCGAGGAGGGTCAAGTGGAGTTGTTCACCAGATTTAATCGCAAGAACATTGATGACCGCCAAATCGATACCCTCATTGGACTCAGCAAAGGCCTGACTGCAGACGGCCGAATCGAGCATCCTGAAGCAGAGTTCCTGCTAACGTGGCTGATTCAAAGCCGAGCAGCCAGTAACAATCCAATAATACTCAACCTGCTTAGCAAAGTAGGGGCCATGCTCGAAGACGGCGTTCTTGACGGGGAAGAGTCGCGGGAACTTCTGAGTATCTTGCGACGTATAACTGGGGAATCATCGGCGGTTGGTGAGCTTGCTAAAACTACCTCCCTCCCTATCAACAATCCAGTCCCGCCGATCATTTTCGAAATGAGCTCCTTCCTCTTTACGGGCACTTGCGCTTTCGGAACGCGAAAACAATGTCAGGACGCCACGGAATCGCTCGGAGGCGTAAATGCAACGAGTGTTTCCAAGTCACTCAACTATCTCGTGCTCGGAACATACGTAACAGATAGCTGGTCGCACGAAACGTTTGGCCGCAAGATAGAGAAGGCAATGAACTATCGCGATCAAGGCGTCCCGATAGTAATAGTTACAGAAGAGCATTGGGCGAACGCTGGAAAGTTTTGCGTGTAGTAGCGTGATTGGTGCCGGAGTTTCGCGTATTTTGTTGCGAATGCGCCAAGCGTCGTTGATTACTGCTAAGGACGCCTTTGGTGAAACCCCAAGCCAAAAGTCGCAATGAAAATATATACTCGTAAATAAACGAATAAACGAAACTCCGGCACCGACTTTTTCTCGCCTAGAGAGTCGCGGTTCGCGCGAGATTATCGGAAGCATCACCGCACGCGTTGTTCCAACGCCTGACGGAGGATTTTGCCCGAGGTGCTGCGCGGGAATTCGTCTTGTGAGACGACGTAGAGGATGTCTTTCGGCATCTTGTAGCCCGCGAGTTTGGTGCGACAAAAGTTGAGCAACTCCTCGCGGCTCGGCGCCGGTGTGCTACAGCAAACTAATGCCACTGGCACTTCGCCCCATTTCGCATCCGGCCGCCGCACCACCACCGCTTCGAGTACGCGCGGATCGCTCATTAACACGCGTTCGATTTCCGCCGGGTAGACATTCTCAGCGCCGGTCTTGATCAAGTACTTCGCGCGATCGACATAATCGTAAAGTCCGTCGCTTCGCGCGACGAACACATCGCCCATGTGAAACCAGCCGCCGCGGAATTCACGTTGGTTAATTTCATCCGCATTCCAATAGCCGCTGAAAACTGTTGAACCACGCACCGCGACTTCGCCGGGTTTCCCATCGGCAACCCCACGTTCTTCTTCGTCCACGAGTTTGAAGGCGTGAAGCGAATTGGCCGCCTTGGCGAGACTGGTTGGGCGTTCCCCCGCGGCGAAGCGGGTGCCGGCGAAGGGCAGCATGCCGGTCTCGGTCGAGCCGAAGGTATTCCAATAGGGTGCGTTGAAAATCCGCGAGGTCGCGGCAACCAAGTCGGCACTAACCAGATCAGCCAAGGCGCCGACGATTTTAATGGGCGCGGGCTTCCGCCCACGCGCGGCCATGGTTTCAACCACGCGATCGATCATGCCCGGCAGGAGCACCAACCACCATTGCGGTACGGTCTCCGCGAGGCGCACGATGCGGTCGATATCCGCACCATCAACCAGGTGCACCGTTCCACCTAGGGCCAGCACATGGAGCGCATGTTCGAGCGCCACCATGTGAAACAGCGGCGCCCACGCGATAAAGCCATCGCCCGCCGCCAAGCCGCTATCGATCTGGCTCAAGGCGAAACGGGCGAGTTCAGCACGGTGACTTATCAACGCGGCTTTGGAAGCACCCGTGGTGCCGCTGGTGTAGAGAATGATGAAACCGTCCTCGGGTCGCGCAATGACGCTCGATTCGGTTGCTGGACTGCGCTCTATCAGCGCTTCGAATTCATCACCGAACTCAATCACGGGTAATCCATGGAGGTCGCGCGCGAGCACGGCGTAACGCGCCGACGCGAACAACAGCGCCGGCGCCGTCAGGCGCACACAGTGCGCGAGCTCCGATGCAGTGAAGCGCCAGTTTAGCGCGCACAGGATCGCGCCCGCCCGCGCGGCGGCAACAGTCAACTCCAGATATTCGATCCGATTTTCAGCCAGCACCGCGATCCGATCGCCGCGCGAAATCCCCAATTCGGCGAGCGCATGAGCGACCTGGTTACAACGGGCATTAAAGGTGGCGTAAGACACGGCGCGCGTGCCATCGTCGATCGCGACGGCCGCCGCCTGCGCCCGCGCGGTAGCGGCGATGAGGTGCGCGATATCGACGAAGCCCGCCAGTGCGGTGTCTGAAACTTGCCGATTATCGTGCATGGGATCGTCGAGCCTTACTCGACGAAGCGCGCCAACATCGGCTCCACGCGCAAGGCAGCGGGCACGCGGTCCGCGCCAATCCGCCGGTCGACCTCTTCATGCCAATGATAAATGCGGCGCTCTTGATAGTTGAGTGGCACACCGCGAAAACCGGGCGACTCGATCGACTGCTGGATGGGTTCGGCGAACTGAATATCTTCGTCGACGATGCGATCGAAATTGGCGACGCGCGTGTCCCACAGCGGCGGACGCGGTCCATCACCCCAGCTCGGCGCAAACCACAACACTTCGACGCTCGAGGTGCGAACCGTGCGCGGCCAGATCGTGACGCTGGGCATGCCCGTGGGGGCAATGGGTACAATAAAATTCGGGAACACGCAGTAGCTTGGATTGTGATGGCGTTCGATCGCGGTGGACTCCCTCATTTCCGGCATGCCGATGGTGCCCGGATCAATCCAATCCGCGCGGCGATTCGGCGACAGCATGATGGAATGACCGTTCTGCCACAAATGAATGCTGGTCCCAAGGTTGTCGAAGATCCGGTCGGTGGTCTTCGCATGCAGCAGGCGAAAGTGATAAGCCTCGAGAAAATTATCGATCAGCACTTTGGCATTGCACGCGACGTCAAAACCGCGGCGATTCGCCAAGCGCAGTTTATCGAGCGGGAGATGTTGAAAATAGCGGGCAGCGGGCGCGAGGAAGTCCGCGAGTGGCTGAACAGCGGCATCTTCACAAACAAAAATCCAAGTGCCGAAAATTTCACAACGCACTGGACTCAAGCCATAACAGGCAAAATCAAACGGCGCCCAGTCGCGACGATCAGTTACCGCGCGTAATTTGCCTTGACGGTCATAAGTCCAGCCGTGATAGCCGCACACCAGGGTCGTCCCAACCCGCCCTTCGGCCGCGCGAACGACCGGCGCGCCACGATGCCGGCAGGTGTTGTAGAAGGCGCGGATCTCTCCGTCGTCGCCGCGCAGCACTACCACCGGCGCACTACCGTAGCTCCATAGAAAATAGCTGCCGGGCGCAGGGAGCTGATCGACGTGGCCGGCATAGAGCCAGGTACGACGCCATACTGCGTCGCACTCCAGCGCAAAGAATTCCGGATCGATGTAGCGGCCCGCCGGGATGGCGGGTAACGGCGGAAAATGTGCAGGGGGTTCAGTTCGCGCGCGTTCTTGCGCGACGCACGCGATCCACTTCGCGATCCAGGGGCTATCGGTCACTGGATCCGCCGCTTAGCATCACGCCGCCAACAGTGCGCTGCGTGGGGCTGGCACCAGCGGCGTAAAATCCTGCGACGCGAAATGCGTCGGACGCGTCGGCTTTTTGATCGCGTTCGCTACTGGGTTGTAGCTCAAGTAAATCAAATGCCGCGGATCGGGCGATAAATTCTGTCCAGATGCATGGGCGAGACAGCAGTCAAAGATCGTCACCGATCCCGGCGGACCTTTGGGCGCGATAAGACCACCCTTCGCCGCAAGCTTGGTGACGGTCGCATTCGGTAAACTTGGGATCGGCGTCGTGCCGGGCACTGGAATAACTTCGTATTCAATCAAGCCTTGCCGATGCGAACCCGGGATGTAGACGATTGGGCCGTTAAATTCGGTCACTTCGTCCAGATAGATCCCAATACTTACCGCGCGCGGCTCGGGCATGCCGTCGTGATGTTGCCATGGGCCGTAGTCCTGGTGCCATGGTAAAGACAATTTCCCAAACGGCTGCTTCAGAATAATTTTGTACTGATGACAGTAGAGCCGTGGCCCTAGCAATTGCTCGGCAATACTTAACAGGCGTTCGTCGCACAACAAGCGGGCATAGAGTGGGCTGACGCGATCCATGGCCGTCGTGCCCAAGAATTCGCCGCTGGCCGCGAGCAAATGTGTCTCCGATGAAGTTGCAAAGATGCGTACTTGCTCGGCACTCAACGCCGCAACTTCGTGCGGCTCGAAGAGTCCGGGGAAAAACACGAGGCCATCGCGCCGATAAGTATCAAATTGCGCTGGCGTAAGTTTCATGCCGGCACCTCACTTGCTTCAATTCATTTGAAGAATAGCTGATGCTTCGAGACTCCGATATCCGCAGGCGACAGAAGTGACATTCAAACCTACGTCCTCATTTCGGTACTGCGAAAATTCGCGGATAAATCCGCTCGCACAATCACGGCGCCCCGCCTGTGGTGGCCGCTTTGTCCATCGACCGCCAAGCTGCGTAGACTGGATGACCTCACAACCATGACGCCCCGCCTGTGGGAGCCGCTTTAGCGGCGAATCTTCAACGCGCGAGCCGAAACATAGGCAGCTTTTGTCCCGCGGGATGTGTCACAAAGGTCACGGCAACCGGTGCATCGAACGCGATCCGATCAGGATCGACATCGATGAGGTTGCTGATCAGGTTGAGGCCGGGCTGCTCGTCGAGTTCGATCTGCGCGACCACATAGGGCACGCGGGTGACAGCGGCCGGATGAACGGGGTGCGTGATTACCGTCCACGTGGTGATCTTGCCGCGACCGGATAGCGGCGCCCAGGTAAATCGCTCATCGCTGCAATGGGTACAGAGCGGCGACGGATGCCAGCGGAATTTTCCGCACGCAGCGCAGCGCTGCATCACCAGCCGTTCTTCATTACACGCCGCCCAGTACGCTTCAGCGCCGTACTCCGGAATGGGGTAAGGAAATGCGAATGCGTCATTCATACGTCGCGCCTCAAAATCATCGCCGACGTAGGCACGGCATTGCCGGCGGAAACGAATGCGTAGCGCGCGTCTTTGACCTGGCAGCGTGCCGCGCCGCGGAGCTGACGCACCGCCTCGATATTGTTCTGCATGCCGTGCATATAGCCCTCCGATAAATTGCCGCCACTGGTATTCAGCGGGAACTCGCCATCCGGCCAGCGGAGGCGGCCGTTGCTGACGAAATCCTTGCCCTCGCCGCGTTTACAGAATCCGTAGTCTTCGAGCGCCATCAGCACCAGCGGAGTGAAATGATCGTAAATAAAGAGTACATCGATGTCCGTGTGGGTGATCCCGGCATCCTTGAAAATCTGTTTGCCGATGACGGTCGATTCGCTTTCGTGCGATTCGAGATCTTTAACGATCGAGCGATGATTCCAGGCGCCCGCCCCGAGCCCACCGGCGGCGATGAACACTGGCGGATGCCGCAAATGGCGCGCGCGGTCAGGGGTGGTGATGACCACCGCCGCGCCGCCATCGGTTTCCAGACAACAATCCAAAAGACGCAGCGGCGAAGCAATCATCCGCGAGTTTTGATGATCGTCGATGGTCATCGGCCGGCCGTACATCATTGCGTCGGGATTCAAATTGGCGTGATGACGACACGCCACCGCGATCTCGCCAAAATGCCGCGACTCCGTACCATACAAATGCATATGCCGGCGCGCGGCGAGCGCGATCATTTGCGCGGGACTGAATAACCCGTAGGGCGCGAGGTAACTCGCGACGCCAGCGGCGCCAGCGCTCGTCGCGGCCTGGCCGAAGCGCGGCGTGCCGCGGCCGGAGCGTTCGTTCATCGCACGAAAGGCCACCACGGCTTTGGCTTGGCCCGTCGCAACGGCCATCGCCCCCAACATGATCGTGCCCACCGGCCCACCACCGCCACCGTAAGCGACCTCGCCAAAATAACGGAGGTGTGGCATGCAGAGATTGCGCGCGATATCGATGGGATCATTGTTGTCCATCGTGTATTTCGCGATGCCATCGATGTCCGACGGCTTTAGCCCCGCGTCCGCGATAGCGGCGCTGATCGCCTCGCACGCGAGCTTCATCTCGCTGCGCCCGGAGTCTTTGGAGTATTCGGTGTGACCGATGCCGACGATGCAGGCACGGTCGCGAATGGATTCACTCAATTTATTCGGCTCCAGCTAAAGGTGGATTGGTTGTCACTTACTTTCCCCCTGACTTGCTTTTCCCCCTCACCCCAGCCCTCCCGCAGGGGGAGAGGGAGAAAGATTTTAACCGGACTTATTCGAAGCCATTCCCTCTCCCCTCGAGGGAGAGGGCCAGGGTGAGGGAGAAATGCGCCTACTCCAAATGCGCCCCGACTAACGCACCAATAATTCTGCACGGCTCGTTCCACGGATTTTTCCAGCGATGCATCGTGCCACTTTGCACGATGACATCACCCGCAGCGAGTTCGGTCCGCGAACCGTCGTCCAATTCGAGCACACAGCGACCGGAGATCACATACAGCATGTCGGTCGAAGCCGAGCGGTGCATGCCCGGATCGTCGGCGTTGAAATGCGCGAGCAAACCTGGAAATAATCGGTTGGCGGCGGCCGCCACTTGCTCCGGCGTCATGCTGGTATCGGGTGGGGTACTGTCGGGCGCCAACACGAATTCGAAAAAGCGCACCCCACCAATCGGCGGAAACCACGCTGGATGCGCCGGCTCCGCGCCTTGATCCGGATACGTGAACGGCAGGTCGCTGCCCCACATCGTGGTGAGATATACGCCGGCTAAGCCGGGCACCGCGACACCATCTACTTTGCTATCGCTGGCGACGATCGACTTGCCATTTGCGGCATGACCGGTGACCACTCGTCTAAATGTCGACATCGACTCCTCTCCTCTTCCGATTTTACCCAGCAATCAAACGCAACTCGCGCATGCCACGCGTGCCTAGGAAGGGCAGCCATTTGAGCGGCCCCGGGGCCAGCTTAAGCGCCGGAAAGCGCTTCACGATCCGTGGGATCGCGACCCCTGCTTCCAGGCGCGCGAGGGGCGCTCCCAAGCAGAAATGGGTACCGAAGCCGAAGCCAACGTGACGGGTCTGCGGCCGATCTAGGCGCAGTTTGTCGGGATCCTCAAAAGCTTCCGGATCACGATTGGCAACCGATAAAATCAAGAACACGCGCTGCCCGGCCTTGATCGAAACGCCTTCGAATTCAAAATCCTCACGCGCCACGCGGACCACGGTCTTGCCCGGACCGTCATAGCGCATGAATTCTTCGAGCGCGGCTTTGATGTCGATTTTATCTTCGCGCACCAAGGCCAGTTGGTCTGGATGGCGCAGTAATGCCAACACGCCGTTGGCAATAAAATTCGCGGTGGTCTCGTGGCCGCCAAACAACATCAACGTGCAAGTCGCCATCAGTTCGGCTTCTGACAGCGCGTCGTTATCTTCATTGGCCCGCACCAGCGCCGTGATCAAATTGTCGGCCGGTTCCTGGCGATAACGTTCGATCAATCCTGAAAAGTATTTGACCAGCGAGTCCATACCCTTGGCGACGCTGCCGTAGCGGGTTGGATCATCCAGGCCCGTCGATACCAGCGGCGACACTTGCGCGGTCCAGCGTTCGAAGTCTGCGCGATCTGAAACCGGCACGCCCAACATCTCGGCGATCACTATCGATGGCAGCGGCGCCGCCACTTTTTCGATGAGTTCGAATTCACCGGTGGTCGGAACGGCGTTCAGCAATTCCGTGCATAAGCTCTCGACCCGCGCACGTAATTTGGTAATCGATTGCGGTGTGAAAGCTTGATTGCATAGCCGGCGCAAGCGGGTATGGGCCGGTTCTTCCTTGAACACCATCCAGCCACTCAAGACGTCGAAGGCTTGCCGCACTAACGGATCCGTATCCGGGCCCGATAATTTTTTGCGAATGTAGGGTTCGATGCGATCGGATGAGAATCGCTCATCGCGCAACGCAGCCGCGACATGGCGATAACTCGTGATCAACCACGATCGATAGCGTACATCCCAAAACACCGGATGATGTGCACGCAGCCCGGCCAAATAACCCTGCGGATCGCTGATCGCCTCCGGTCCCATCACATCGATATCGAGCGGCGGCGCCGCCTGCGTGACAGACATCTAAGCCACCGCCGCGGCGCGCGGCGCCGGTACTTCGTCGCGCCATTGCTTAAGCTCTGGCAGCACTTCCTTGCCGATCAAGCGCATGCTTTTCTCCACCCGATCGAACGGTAATCCACCGTAACTCACGATCGAACTCCACTCGTAATGGCCGATGACGGCGCGGCGCTCATGCAGTTTGTCGAGGATCTGCTGCGGGGTACCCCACGCCTGATGCGTAATGTAATCGTCAACCGCGGCGTCGAGTCCTAGCGAATTGAGGAACATGGCTGCGTCTCCATAGGCTTCGTAGCCTTTAATTTCCTTGTGGTAGTCCGCCATGAACTCGTAGTGCTTCAAGATTGACAGATAATTCGCCGCAAGATGTTTGCGTACCAAGGATTCGGCGCGCGCGACGTCCTTGTCGCAGTA
Organism: Gammaproteobacteria bacterium; assembly: GCA_016191285.1. Classification (GTDB taxonomy): domain Bacteria; phylum Pseudomonadota; class Gammaproteobacteria; genus CAIKBL01. The sequence goes on along the minus strand of JACPPA010000031.1, from coordinate 52,773 downwards.
ACAGAAGTCGAGCAATAACGGTGGCGGCGCCGCGCGACTGTGCGTTTTTCCGTAAGCAGCGCGATACAGCTCAAAGTTCGGTAGATGTTTATCCATCGAAAATTGAACGAAGCACATCATTCGCGCCCCGAGATCGCCGACGATGGTCGCTGAATCCGGTGACATCGCGACCGCATACAGGCGATCGTCCAAGCTTTGCAGCGGAGCCGGTTTTATCTCGGTGCGCTTCTGCTTGAAATGTGGACCGTTGCCTTCGATAAAACCTGTCTTCATCGCCGCGATGATCATCTTCGCCGACTCGTCGAAGCGCGAACGGGTTTCGTCCATCGCAATGCCGAAGGATTCGAACTCGTTGCGCGACAGCCCGCGACCGAAGCCGACGAGGTAACGCCCGTTCGACATCGCGTCCAACATCGAGATTTTTTCCACCAGGCGAATCGGTTGGGTCCACCACGGCAGAATCAGCGCTGCACTGCCGAGCTGAATTTTTTTGGTACGCGCGGCGAGCCAGGTCAAGACTTGGATGTTATCGACGGCCATCGAATACGATTCAAAATGATGTTCGGCACACCAGATGGCGTCGTAGCCGACTTCTTCAGCCAATTCGGCCATGCGCATTTCTTCGCGGATCATTTCCGCATCCGTTAGATTGTCGTGCAAGTTGGCCATCATGATCATGTAACCGGTTTTCATGGGCGCTATCCTCTGCTGCGTCGCGTCGATAATTGAATGGGGGCGGCGAGATTTGGCGCCGCGGCCTTTACGATGGAATCCTTAATACTTTGTCGGGCGGCGCGCAGCTTGCGCAGCAGTTTCGGAAGGCGCGTGCTGCTCGCCAGCGGCCACAATTGCAACGCCGTGCCATAGCCGACATGCGCGCGAAACCCCGCGTCGTCAACGTCCTCATGGATCCAAAATTCGAGCACGCCCATGAAGTGCGCCATCAGCGCATGGGCGAGCGTGTTACGGTCGAAATCCGCGGACAAGAGTCCGGCCGCGGCGGCGGAATCCAAGGCGGTCCGCCAGTAGCCCAACGAGCGTTCGATGAATTGCGGGCGATATACCGGATGGATCACACCCAGCAGAAACTGGTACAGCGGGCGCAGAAAATTGGGATCGTCCAGGAAAATGTCGACTGCGTTATCCGCGGCTTCGAGAATTTGCTCGAGCGGATCGCGGGACTTGAACGCGAGCCCGCGCCGCGTGATTTCATCGAGCGAGCGCGAGAGCAAGGCGTAGAGGAGCCCTTCTTTCGAGCCGAAAAGGTTGTATGGGGTGGCAGGACTGATTTCCGCCGCGGCCGCGAGCGAGCGCATGGAAAAATCGATAACGCCGAACTCGCGAATAACGCGCTCGGCGTTATCGAGGATGCGGGTGCGGCGAGCGGCCATTTGTTGTTCGCGGAGCGACATGGAGCACATCCTAATATTAGAGCATGCTCTAACGCAATCGATATTTGAGAGAGTGTGAGGACTGCTTTGTTGAAGTTATTTTTGTTTTTGTGGGAGCGGCTTTAGCCGCGAAGGGGTTCAATCAAGATTCGAAGCTCAAAGCGGCTCCCACAGTGGGCGACAAATCTTTGTCGAGGTGCATTCGCCGCTAAAGCGGCTCCCACAAAGCCGGTCCCACTCGCCTCGCGACGATTCCCTGTCCGACAGGCTGCTAGTACGACGCCAACTCATCTGCCGCGCAGCGCGCCGCCAACTGCACATAGCCTGGGATCACGGTCGCCCACGCCGCGAAGCGTGGATCGGGCGCGCGACCGGTGCGAAAGAGATGCGCACCGAGCGCGATGATGGCCGCCACCTTGGCGACCTGGATTGCTTCGTAACGATGCAGCGCAATCACGGTGCGGCCGGTCGCCTGTTGCCAGACGTCGATGGTGCGCGCTTTCGACCACCAGCCCGGCAACTCATAACCCGCCGACGCCAGCGCGGCATCGCCCTGATCGTAGAACTGCATGATGTAACCGAGATCGAGCAGCGGCTCGCCGACACCCGCCATTTCCCAATCGAGCAGCGCGAGTAGTCGACCTTGTTGGTCCCACAGACAATTGCCATGTTTAGGATCACCATGAATCGGTGTCGCTGACCCAGACAGCGGTGGTGGATGCGCGACCAGATCTTCCAACACCGCAATCAGCGCCCGCGGTGCTTCGGCACTAACCGCTACGTCGAGCCAGTGTTGGGCTTCCTCGACCACGCTGCGTGGCGCGGCCGGCATCCGCCGTACGGGCATACGATGCACGGCAGTCACCGCGCCGATCCATTGCGCGCACATCCGATCGGGCAGCGCCGCCGGCGCCACCTTCAACCAATCCGGCGTGACATATTCGAACGCCTCGCCGGGCAGGTCATCCATGATAAAAAACGGATCGCCGATGACCGCTGCGTCATTACAGAGTTCGTAGACGCGAGGCACGGGCGGACCTTGTTCGTAACCGGCCATGGCCGACAACACGGCGTGCTGAGCGGCCATGTCGTAGGGCGGCAGTAGCCCTTCTTTCGACGGTGGCATGCGCAGGATCCGATTGATGCCTGCCAATCGATAAGTCTCATTCGAATGGCCGGTTGATAGCGGGATTACCGAGGTTAACGCATCGTCGCAGCCGAGATACCGACGCAGCCCGTTCAGCAGAAGGTTCGGATCGCGCGACACGCGTTAACTCCGTGGCGTGCCCGACGTAGTTCCAAACTGCGGCCACTCACCGAGTACGATGGGTTCGAACAGACCATAACCGACCGCATCGCCCTCACGCGCGCGAACGATGGTGTCGCGCACCGCGCTGCCTAAACGTTTGCGGACATCGGGTGCGGTCATGTCCGGGATCTGCTCGCCGTCGACATTCAATTCGCCGCGCCAATTGCCATGCTTCTTGCCATCGAAGCCAAGGTACAACGCCGGCCCGAGATAGAACCCAGATTCGCCCATCACTTCGATCTGAACCTCAGCGGTTTCACCCGACAGCATATCGAAAAAAATACGACCGCCGATGAGACGCCGCGTTTCATCCACGTAACGCAACTCGGGGCGAGCACGGGCGATGCGCTCCTGACGGCCGTCCGCGTGATTGCGATAACCCGAAAAATAAAACACCTCGTCGCCGCGGATCTGTAGATAGAAGTGATATTCGTAGCGCGTGCCATCCGGCTTTTCGAGCAATAGCGGCGACCAATTCAACAGAAACTTCGAATCCTCGAATTTGCGCTCGCCGAAATCGCGCGCGGGTCGCAGATCACTCGGCGGCGCGCCCACATCTAATCGTACCCCCCACGAGTGGTCGCGATACGCAAACCAATCCTTAGGATCAACCACCTCGCGTTTGCCATCAATTTCCACCCAGCCACTCGGCGCGCCAGCTTGGTGGTAGCGCACGACGTTGGAGACGATGCGAAAGCCGCGCTCATCGCGCTGAATATGACGATCCTCGAAAAACGCGGGATGCACGGCGTCGAAGGTCACGTCAAATTTGAGCGGAAGGATGGAATTCTGCTCGAGCCGCCAGCGGATTTTCTTCAGTGGCTCAAGTACTTCGTAGGTAATCGGGCCGACGCGGTTCGCCGCCGGATCGAGCGAGAGCTCGCGACTCGCCCGTACCGTCCACTGTTCTTTGCCGCGCGAGATGCCGGCAAAGCCATCCAAGACATCCCGGTTCTGATAACGCCCCATTCCAACATCGAGCTGCAGACTGCCATCCTTGCGCGAGATCGGCATCCATAACTTTTCGGTCCACGACAGATCCGATTCCGCGACGGTCGCGAAAGTGTCGACGATTTGATGGTTGAGATGCTCATCCGCCGCGAGCAATTTGCCGATGGTTTGCATGGAGACCCTTTCCCAGTTAATGCTTTCAGTAGCCTACACGGTAGCCTCGGGGATCGACTACAATTAATTGCAGATCGCCTATGATGAGGCCGCTAACGAAGGTGGCAATTGGACCATCAACCCACAACGACCAAGGAGTAAGAACGATGCTTCAGGCAGGCCTAATACCCAACACAATAAAATCCTGGCTGCGCACTCTGGTGGTGTTTACCGGATTGACCGTGACGCTCGCGAGCCCAGCGGCGACGGTCACCACCAACGAATTGGCCCTCGATTCGGTGTTTTCCCAGGCGCTATTGGTCAATCGAACCATCGACATTCGCTTCGATCCGATTGTGTCGATCGTGAATTCGAGTTTGCTCACTATTGATACCAGCACTCAGTTGGACACGCTGTTTGGCTTGGCGCCCAAATTGTCTCCAACCGTTAATTTGTTTTTCGTCGATAACCTAAGTTTCTGCGGCGGCACCTCGAACCCAAATTTAATTGGCTGTGGTGATATTTCCGGAAATAGGATTGTCGTTAAATCAGGCTCTGCCGCGGGCGGAAACGGCGGTGCCCTCATTGCCCACGAACTTGGGCATAATCTTGGCCTCGATCACCTCTTCCCAGACAGCGGCACGAATCTGATGAATGCGACGATCAGCGGCAATACCAGCCTCGACCAAGCGCAAGTCGACGCAATCCTCGGCAGTCCATTGATACAATTCGCAGGCAGTCAACGGTTCATCGACATTACGCCAATTCTGATCACCGCCGTCGCCGCGGTACCGCTGCCCGCAGGATCCCTGTTGTTGTTGAGCGCTTTGCTTGTGATAGGTTTCGTTGCCTCCCGGCGGCGGCGAAACGCTTTACCAACGTATTCGAACCCCTCAATGGCATAAACTCAAACGCGCGCATTACACAGTTAGTAGCGCGGTCGCCGCGAAGAGCACGGCACACCTGCGTTTGAACGGAAATTTTCGGATCTGTCGGCACCGCGGTGGGACGCATGCGGCGGGTGCGCTGCGCTTTTCCGTCCTACGAACTTGCATTCGACGGCGTTGGCATAATCGCCCAGCAGCCTTGGATTTAATCAACATCAGTAATTTATCCGAGACACGGCTTACCCTTTTTCTATCGGTCGACACAATAGACCGCGGTTCTGTAGGCGCACAAGTCGGACCGCCAGTAATGGCCTAGGGGTCCATGAATTGCTTGGTCGCGGTGCTCTTCGCAATGGCGGGGGCATCCATAAGGGCCAAGGGTCGATGTGGGAGTCGCTTTAGCGACGAATCTTCGTTAGGGCCCATTCGCCGCTAAAGCGGCTCCCACAGTAAGATCTACGCCATCGTCATTATTGCGAGCGAGGCGAAGTAATCTTTACCCGCTCCCCACGCGCATCTTTACTTTTAGAAACCTGTTCGCTTGATCGCCCACGCGTATTCCAGTAAATGAGACGTTACGTCTCATCATCAAACCAACTCTTGGTAGGGCAGGCAAGCATGCAGTCACTTTTCCCGATCGAACGGGCCGCGAAACGTACCGCATTGCTTAAAGCCGTTGACGGCGTACGCGACACCTTGCAGGCCGGGGTCGCGGCGGCGGAAGCTGAGCGCACGCTACCGGCGGCTTCAGTGCGCGCGCTCCGCGAAGCGGGGCTGTTCGCGCTCAAGGCGCCGATTGCGCTGGGCGGCGCGGAGGCCGATCCGGTAACCCAAATCGAAGTAATTGAAGCGATTTCTTATATCGATCCCTCGGCGGGCTGGGCCTCATTCATTGGCGCGGGCGCGCTTTCACTGTGTGCGTTTCTGCCCGATGCCGCCATCGAGCGCATGTGGGCGGGGGGACGTATTCCAACCGCCGCGGGATTGGTCATGCCGGGCCGCGCGGTGCGCGAGAACGGCGGGTATCGCGTGAACGGACGCTGGTCGTGGGGCAGCGGGATTAGGCATGCCGAATGGGTTGGGGTCCACGTCATCGTCGAGGACGCTGCCGGGGCACCGGCCGGGTCGCGCTTTGTGATGTTGCCCGCCAGTGACATCGAGATTCACGACAACTGGTACGTGTCGGGCTTGAAAGGAACCGGCAGCTGCGATTTCACGATTGCGGATCGCCTGGTCCCCGAAAGCTTCAGTTTCGATTTGCGAAAGATGGCTCCGGTGCGCGGCGGACCGCTGTATAACTTGGGAATGCCCGGCTTAATCGCCAACGAACTCGGTGGATTTGCGGTGGGGGTGGCGCGCCGGGCATTGGATGAGATCATTGCCCAGGCGTTGAGCAAGCGCCGCGGTTACGGGAAAAAGGCGACCGTCGCCGATCGACCGGTCTTCCAACACGTGCTTGGCGAGTGCGATCTGAAATTGCGCGCGGCGCGTGGGTTGATGATCGAGGTTTACGAGAAGGCCTGGGCGACAGTCTGCGGCGGCACACGACCGGACGCCGCGCAGCAAGTCGAAATGCGAAGCGTGGTGGCGTACGCCATGCACACTGCGCTTGAAGTCGCGCAACAAGCTTTTCGCTACGGCGGAGGCTCGGCGGTGCATCTGGATAACATGCTTCAGCGCTGCGTGCGCGATCTCCAAGTCGCGTCGGTGCATTTAATCGTCAACGATTCGATTTACGAACAGCATGGGAAAAGGCTGCTCGGCGCGACTGATCTTAATCCCATGGTCTAAACCCAGTTGCGCTAATGAGGCGCTTGACACGTTCGAGTCCATCTGTGAGTTTTCGTTGTCTCGAACTCAACCGCCCACACCAAGGAGAGCCCCATGTCCACCGTCGACAAGAAAACCGCGCCACCGGTCGGTGAACTACTAAAAGATTCACCCAAGAATTGGGGCAAGTGGGGGGCGGACGATGAAGTTGGCAGTCTGAATTATTTAACGCCAGAGTTAATCGTCAAAGCGGCAAGCAGTATCAAATCCGGCAAGGTCTTTACCTTGCAGGTGAAAATGGCGAACCCCGAAGGCGATCCCGTGTGGCCCGGCCGCTCCGGCGCCATCCGCGTCAACGTCATGGATGAAGGTCATTGGATCGCGAACAAAGGCTTGCATTTCGAGGGTGGCTTGCACTACGCCGACGATTACATGACCTGTTTTCCGCAAGGCTCCACGCAGTACGATGCGCTAGGCCATGTCTGGTTCGATGGTCAGATCTGGAATGGCTACGACGCGAAGACCACCATCGGCGGTCTCTCCAAAGCGAGCATCATGCCCATCGCCGAACGCGGGGTGGTCGGGCGCGGCATTCTGCTCGACATCGCACGCTGGCGGAAAAAAGCAGTGCTCGAGCCCGGCGAGACCTTCACGCATGAAGATTTAAAAGCGTGCGCCGCCGCCCAGGGCACGGAAATCAAGCCGCGCGATATCCTCGTGGTGCGCACCGGTTGGATCGCGAAGTACTACAAAGTGTCGCATGCGGAATTCTACGAAAACTTCATCGAGCCCGGTCTGACTTACAGTCCGGCCCTCGTTAAATGGTTTAACGAGATGGAGATCCCGAATCTCGTCACTGACACCATCGCGAACGAAGTGACGGTGGATCCGGTCTCGGGAGTGGCGCTGCCGCTGCACAATGCGCTGATGCGCAATCTCAGAATAACCCTGACCGAGATCGCGTGGTTGGACGATCTCGCCACCGACTGCGCTGCGGATCGTCAATACACGTTCTTGTATGTCGCCGCGCCGTTAAAGATCGTCAATGGCGCGGGTGCGCCGGTGAATCCGGTCGTTATTAAATAGCGATTCGGGGAGTGCATGGGGAGTAATTTCCCCCTCACCCCGCGCGGAAGAGGGCCGGGGTGAGGGGCGATAGCCGGCACGCTGCCTCATGCCGGCGCAGGCACGGTCATATTGATCCACAGCGCGCGCAGCACTGCCTGCGGTTTCAGGAAGTCGCCTAATCCCGTAATGCGCAATGCAAAGCGGAACACATGCGCCGCGATCTCAGGATCACGTGCCGCCGCCTTGAACATCACACTCTCGATGAGATTGAGGCGATAACGTTTGGAAAAATCCGTGACGACAAATTCGTGTCCGGCCAATTGGCGCTTACGACGTTTGGCGTAAGCGCTAAGCGCTCGATCGAGTCCTTGCCCCGCTTTCAGCGCGTCGGCAGTGGCATCCACCAGCCATTCCGCGGTTTGAAAGGCCCAACCGCATCCCACGCCGAAAAGTGGATCCATCGACAGCGCCGCATCTCCAACGAGCGCCATACCCTTAGCGACCGCCGGCCGTGTTTGATTGGGATAATCCTTGATTTGCAGCACGTCGCTTACCAGCGACGCCTGACGCAAATCGGGGGCATTCGGAAACGCATTGATGTATGCGGCTAGACTGGCTTCAGGGTCGGCTTTGAAACGCGCAAAATCTGCCTGCGGCGGCATCGCCGCCACCACCGTCACTCCATCGTCGTTCGGAAAAATGTAGCCGACCGCTGCGTCGTTGATCCACATCTGCGAGATGGTGCCGTGCTTCAACGGCACATTGCGGTACTGCGCGATGATACCGCTGCGTCGATTCATCGAGAATTTCGTTGGCGCTTGCGCGAGTTCTGCCAGTCGTGAATTGCGCCCATCGGCCGCCACCACCAGACGGGCACGCCAGGTCTTGGTGGTTCCCTCGTGGCTGGTAACGACGCCGGTGACCCGACCTTGATCAAAAACCAGCTCGCGCACCGAATGACCGAGCAACAGATCAACACCCGGGGTTGTTTTAGCGAGTTCACGGATGAGCGGGTCCAACACCTGACGGCGCACGTTATAGCCAAAAATCGGCGCGCCTTGGTCATCCACGAGCGCGGGCTCGCGCATCCAGCCAAAGTGGGTCCAGATATTCACCGAATTGTGAATGCTGCCGACGGCGTCGAGTTTGTCAGCGAGCCCTAACCGCCTAAGCGTCGGCGTTGCCGACGCTTGGATGAAATGCGTGCAAATTTGTTTATACGCGGCGGCATCCGGATTGCGTTCGATGAGCGCGACCTTCAACCCGGCTCGGCCGTAAAGGATGGCGGCGGTGCAACCCGCGAGCGCGGCGCCGACGACGATGACGTCATAGGATTGTTCGGTCATCACCTGCCTCCTGCTTACTGCGCTCGATTGCCGAGGTTATTGTGGGAGCCGCTTCAGCGGCGAATCAAAAAGTGCGCAATGCATTCGCCGCTAATGCGGCTCCCACTCACCCTGCTTCCTTCGGAAGCGGTTTAGGCGCTACCCGGCCGCGACATAGGGCACGCCTTCGTCGGCGAGTTTCCAAATGTGATAGCCGGCCGGCTCGGTCAGTTCTTCCAACAAATGGCCGACCAGACCCGCGCACCGCGCGATCAAATTGAAACCGCGCGCGATGGTGGGCGGCAAGTCGGCCTCAAGTAGCACCGCGCCGATCGCTGCGTTGACATTGATCACGATGTTTTTGCCGCTGGCTTTTTTGATCGCCTCGCCAAGCAGATACATCGCGTCCAAATACTCGCCTTTCGCACCTGCTGCCCGCGCAACTTCGTCCAAGCGTTTAACTCGGGGATCACCGTTGGTGTGAATGGGGTGACCATAGCCGGGTAGGAATTTCTTGGCGCCGTGAAATTCCGTGGCGATGATCGCAGCCTCTCCGGCGCGCTCGGCTTGCGGTTTACCGACGATACGCGCCAACAACGCGGCGGCTTCATCGGCAGTCCCGACAAATCGCGAACCCGCGCCGAGCAGGCCGGCGGCCACCGCGCCTTGCAAGGATTCGGGTGCGCCTAAGTACGTGACGCGGCTGGCCACGGCCGAGGGCGTCATGCCGTGTTCCATGATGCACACCAGCACGGCATCGACCACCGCGTGCTGCAGCTTGGTCGCGTCCTTACCGAGAAAATGAAACACGATGAAGTCGGTAAACGACATTTTACCGATCAGGTCGTCGCACAAATTGCGGCCACGGATCCAAATATTGTCGACGTCGCTCGTGCAGAGATGAGTAACGGGATTGTCTTTCTTGTACATCGAAGGAGTCCTTGTTGAGTCGAATTAGCGCGCCGTTACACCGGATCCCAGCTGAAAATATCCGCCGATCGATCCAGGGGATAGAAACTGGTTTTGAACTGCGGGAAGACGCGGTTCGCGATGGTCTCCGGCGTCCAGCCATCCGAGGTGTGCGCGGTCTTGAACGGGCGATGTTGCGAAAACAAAAAGATTTCGTTGTTGCGCACGCCAAAAATTTGGCCGGTGACGCCATCGGCGAGATCCGAAAGCAATGCAATCGCGCACGGCGCCACGCGTTCGGGCACGAGCGTCTTCAGTTTCTTGACGCGCTCGGCCTGCTCGGGGCTGGTGATCGGAATCGAATCGATCATGCGCGTCCACGCAAACGGCGCGATGCAGTTCGAGCGCACGCCAAAACGCTGCATGTCGAGCGCGATGGATTTCGAGAGTCCGACGATTCCCAATTTCGCGGCGCTGTAATTGGCCTGACCAAAGTTGCCGATGAGCCCCGAGGTCGAGGTCATGTGCACATAGGCGCCGCTTTTTTGTTCCTTGAAGTAATCGGCGGCGGCGCGGCTCATGTTGAACGAACCCACCAGATGCACATTGAGCACGGCATGGAAATCGTCCGAGGTCATCTTATGGAAGATCACGTCGCGCAAATTGCCGGCGTTATTCACCACTGCGTCGATGCCGCCCAGCCGTTTGACGGTTTCCGCGACCATTTCGTGCGCATCGTCCCACGCGGCCACGCTCTTGGTCAGCGCAATCGCGTGCCCACCGAGCGCTTCGATTTCGCGCACCACTTCTTGGGCCGGACCGGCGTCGGCGCCGTCACCGGACAAGCCAACGCCTAAGTCGTTGACCGCCACCGCGGCGCCAGCGCGCGCGGCTTCCAGCGCGATGGCACGCCCGACGCCGCGACCGGCGCCCGTTACCAGGACTACTTTGCCTTTGAGGATCATAAAAACCTTCCAATTGCTGCTGCAAATAAAGAGCGTTCGGTAAAAACGCCGGTTCTTGTCGGGCTAGCCGCAATGTAAAGGGAATCCAAATCGCTGTGCAAGCCGTCGGGGCCTAGATTCGAAGCGGCAGAGACCGTAGGCGGCTTCCAGTCAGCGCGGCGATGGCATTCGCCACCGCCGGTGCGACTGCTGGCGTTCCCACTTCACCGACGCCACCGGGCTCTGCGTCACTGTCGATGAGGTGCGTGATGATCTCCGGCGTGTCCGCCATTGATAGCAAACGATAGTCACCAAAATTATTTTGCTTGATACGACCTTGGTCGTAGTGCACTTCGCCATATAGCGCGGCGGTCAGTCCGAAAATAATACCGCTCTCGAGCTGCGCGGCGACGATGTCTGGATTAATGACGCGTCCGCAATCGAGTACGCAGAGCACGCGATGCACGCGTAGTGCGCCACCGACGATCGAAACTTCCGCGACTTGCCCGACGATTGATCCATAGGCGTTGCCAAACGCAACACCGCGCGCGCGACCGGACGGTAGCGCCGTATCCCATTTGCTAATCTCGCGTAAGCGCTCGAGCAGCGCCGATTCACGCGGGCGCGCGGTGAGATGCCGCAGACGAAAGTCGATTGGATCGCGTGCCGCCGCCAACGCGAGTTCGTCCATGAAGCTCTCGACAAAAAACAGATTCGTCGAATGCCCGACGCTGCGCCAAACCCCGATCGGCAACGGGTCGACCGCCACCGCGCAGTGCTCCACACGACGATTAGCTATGGCATAAGCGAGAAACGCCGCACCATCGACCGACGTGCGGTCCGGGCCGGCGAGCGGCAATTGTGGATACCAGCGCGCCATCGTGGCCGGCACGCCGTCCGGCGATGTTATTTGATGCAACCACGCCGCGATGTTGCCGCTTGCGTCCAGCCGCGCCTTGAATCGCGCCAGCGCGGGTGGCCGGTAGGTGTCGTGCTGTAGATCTTCTGCACGCGACCAGGTGAGTTTGACGGTTCGACCGGGCACGGCTTGCGCGATTTTAATGGCCTGTAACATCGTGCTGGGTTCGGGTCGATGACCGAAACCGCCGCCTAGATAAGGCGTGTGTAGCGTCACCTTCTCTTGCGGGAATGAAAGCGCATGCGCAGCGTTCATGCGCATCAGATCCGGCGCTTGGTTGCCGCACCAGATCTCCGCGCCGTCGACATCGACCCGCACGGTGCAGTTCATCGGTTCCAAGCAGGCATGCGCTAGGAGCGGCGCACGGTACTCGGCTTGGATCACGGGATCCTTGGTGAGCGCGCTACGTGCGTCGCCGATATCTTCATAGCCGAAGAAGTCACCCACCGCCATCGCGCGCGCGTAATCGTCGAAGATGCCGGCGAGCGATCGTTTCGCGTACGCGCCACCGTCAAATTCAATCGCCGCGGCATTCAGCGCCTGCTGCGCGTGCCAGGTGGTTTCCGCGATAACCGCAACCGCGTCATCGAGTTTCACTACGTGCACAACACCGGGCGCTTTACGCAACGCTTCCTCATCAACGGACTTCAAGACACCACCAAACACGGGGGATGCCTTGATTGCCGCGAACAGCATATCCGCGCGGTAGGTATCGACGCCGAAGCGCGCCGCGCCGTTGGTCTTGGCGGGGATGTCGACGCGCGGTATGGCCTTACCCAACAGCGTGTATTGGGTGGAGGATTTGAAATCGATCTGGGTGGGTGGCGTAAGCTTCGCGGCCTCACCGGCCAACTCACCAAACTTGAATGTCCGTCCGGAACCGGTGTGCGTAATGACGCTGGCGTGTGCGCTGAGCTCACCAACTTTTACGTTCCAGCGTAACGCGGCGGCTTCGAGCAGCATCAAGCGCGCGGTGGCCCCCGCCGTGCGCATTGGCAACCACGCATCGCGCACGCTCGAGCTGCCACCCGTAATTTGTATGCTGAGTACACGCGCGAGGCGCGCGTAGGCCCAACGCATCGACACCCCCACCGGGCCGCGGTTCGCCTCGTCGATGGGCGTGGTGTCCACCATGCCAACGATGTTGCCGTACACCGCGGCGATGGGCGCCTGCGTGACTTTTATCGCAGTCCAGTCGGCGTCCAGTTCTTCGGCGATCAACATCGGCAGCGCGGTGTGTACTCCCTGCCCCATCTCGACGCGCGGTACGGCCACGGTGATAGTCCCATCAGCCGCAATCTTGAGCCAGGCGCTGAGCGCAACTTCATCTGCGTTCAATGGTAAAAGTTGCGGGTCACCTAAAAAATCGCGCGGCTTGAACAAGCCGTATCCAATCAGCAACCCGCCACCCAGGGTCGCGCCTGCCAGTATGAAACGCCGTCGGCTACCGGAGAACTTCATGCGTCGCGATCGACCTTGGCGCCTGCCGCGGCGTGAATCGCCCGCCGGATCCGCGGATAGGTGCCGCAGCGACAGAGATTGGTGATTCCTTGATCGATCTCGGTGTCGCTCGGCGCGGGATGCGCCTTCAATAACGCGACCGCCGCCATGATCATGCCCGATTGACAGTATCCGCATTGCGGTACTTGCGCCGCGATCCACGCTTGTTGGACCGGGTGCGCGCCGCCCAGGTCTTCAATCGTCGTCACGGCCTTGCCGCGCGCGAGCTCGACCGGCAGCGAACAGGAGCGAACGGGTTGCCCATCGAGATGCACCGTGCACGCGCCGCAGGCGCCGATGCCGCACCCGAATTTAGTCCCGGTAAGGCCAAGTTTATCGCGCAGTACCCAGAGTAGCGGTAACTCGGGTTCAACATCGAGTTGGCGGCTCATGCCGTTGATATTGAGTGTGATCGACATCAGTCGAGGGTACGGCTAATTGTGATGCTTGCCTAGGTGTAAGCATTTTGCTCGATTCCACAAGTATTACTCGCGCGCTTCTGGGACACTAGACACATGGCGCTAAACCACGATACCAGCTACCAGCTATTTTTAAACCACGCTGCGCGGGTCGATGGTCGCCTGTTCGCCGGGGTGCGTACCACCGGCATTTATTGCCGGCCGATCTGTTCCGCCCGCGTGCCCAAACGCGAAAACATGACGTTTTTTCCGACGGCTGTGGCCGCGCACAGTGCAGGATTTCGTCCGTGTCTACGCTGCCGGCCGGAAACCGCGCCGCGGCTCACGCCTTGGGATATTGGCGCCACGCCCATCGCGGCTGCGAAAATCGAGCGCGTGCTATTGGCCAAGCAGCTCATCACCGACACACGATTACCGTTTGCCGAAATTGCCACCGCTACCGGCTTCGAGGGCGAGCACAGCCTCGCTGCGACGATGCAATCTCTATACGGTCGGCCACTGTCGGCGTTGCGTCCGCTCCGTCTGCGCAATTTGGGGACCCAATCCGCAGCTGCCGGGGTGGTGTTAACGCTCGCGTATGCACCTCCCTACGACTGGGCTGCGCTCGCGAAATTTCTCGCTGCACGTGCCATTCCCGGTGTGGAATGGGTGGATGACGGCGGCCGTTATCACCGCACGATTGTACTCGACGGTGCGCGCGGCACATTAACGGTCGGTAAGGATGGCGAGCATCCACGACTTCGGATTGAGATCGATTTTCCACGCATTGAAGCGCTGACCACCATCGCCAATCGGGTGCGGTGGATGTTTGATTTGGCGCTCGATCCAACTTTAGTTGCGGATCACTTGGCGCGCGATTCGCGTTTGCAACCCTTGCTCGCGACCCGACCCGGATTACGCGTGCCACGCGCATGGGATGGTTTCGAATTAGCGGTGCGTGCGATCCTCGGTCAGCAGATAACCGTTGGCGCGGCGACCAAACTCGCCGGGAAGTTAGTCGCAGCCCATGGGCAGCCGCTGACTGTCGCGAATAACGACAAACTTCGTTACACCTTTCCCACGCCGCAGCAGTTGGTTGGCATTGACCTGTGTGCGCTGGGTATGCCGGGAGCACGCGCCGCGGCATTGGCGGCGCTCGCTGCCGCAACCGCGAACGACGGTCATTTATTTGATCAAAAGCCATCGCTCGACGCGGCCGTGATTGCGATGCGCGCGCTACCAGGAATTGGGGAATGGACTGCGCAATACATCGCGATGCGCGCGTATGGTGAACCCGACGCCTTTCCGACGGGCGATATCGGGTTACTGCGCGCGTTGGCAGATGATGACGGACATCGTCCGTCCGTCCGCGCGTTGCAAGCGTACGCCGACGCGTGGCGGCCGTGGCGCGCCTATGCCGCGCTCCATCTATGGACGGCGGGTGCGGCGACCCAAGCGCCCGCTGGCCTCGTCGATACGCGACCATTGGGCACGATCGAAAATGCCGCGATCGCGTCTGCCTGAGCGGTTCTTTCTTGCCGAACTAACGTCGCCGATCGGCACGCTGCTCATTGTTAGCGACGCACACGAGCGTCTGCGTGCGGTGGACTGGATGGATTATGCCCCACACCTGCAGCGATCACTGCGCCGGTTGTGGGGTCGCGACGGTGTCGATTTTACGTTACAGACGAAACGCGCGACGTCGACACTGCGTACACCGTTCATCAATTACTTTGCCGGCGATTTGCGCGCGTTGGAGCGGCTGGAGGTTCATCTCGGTGGTACCTCATTTCAGCGCGAAGTATGGTCTGCGCTACGCGCAGTGCCCGTTGGGCACACGCTAAGTTATGGTGCCTTCGCCACCCAACTCGACCGACCGCGCGCAGTGCGCGCCGTCGGTCACGCGAACGGTGCGAATCCCATCAGTGTGGTGGTGCCGTGCCATCGCCTTATCGGCGCCAACGGCTCGTTGACCGGTTATGCCGGCGGCCTTGCACGCAAGCAGTGGCTATTGCGTCACGAAGGCGTCGCGCTCGCTTAACGCTCCTTGAATAGTCCATTGACTTCGGCGAAAGGCGCCGCCTGTCGAAACGCGCTGAACGTGCCGTCGGTAGCGATCTCATTCGCCGCCCGCATGAACTCACCCCACGCACTTCGCGCGAGCGCACCGCCCACGCTGATGCGTCGCACGCCGAGCTTCGCGAGTTCTGCGACCGAAATAAAATCACTGCCGATAAGCACGTTGACGGGCTTGGGAGCGACCGCGGTAACGACCGCCGCAATCTCGTCTGGGGTACGCAGACCCGGAGCATAGAGACAATCGGCGCCGACCGCAGCAAAGGCTTGCAGCCGCTTGATGGTTTCCGTTAAGTCCGGTCGTCCGACTATGAAACCTTCTGTGCGGGCGGTGAGTACGATTTTCGGCGCCACACGATCGAGTGCGGCGCGCGCGGCCTGCACCCGCGCCACGGCCAACGCAAACTCAAAGAGCGGATTCGCCGCATCGCCGGTCGAATCTTCAATCGATATTCCGGCAACCCCTGTGTTCGCCGCCAACCCCACATTCGATGCAACATCTGCTGGGTCAATTGCAAAGCCACCTTCGAAATCCGCATTGACGGGGATCTGCACGGCAGTCGCCAGCGCGCGTAGATTGGCGAGAACGGCGTCTAATGCGACTCGGTTGTCGGCAAGCCCCAGCGACCAGGCGTAGCCGGAACTGGTGGTCGCCAAGGCGTGAAATCCCCGCCGCTCAAGATAGTGCGCGCTCCCGAGATCCCATGGATTCGGAATGACAAAACAACCGGCAGCGTGCAAGCGGCGGAATCGATCGAGTAAGGTGTCGGCGGCAAGGGGCATAGCGCCAAGTTTATCGGCATACGCCCCGCGGTCAACTGTCGCCAACCTGGTTATGATGTCATTGTCAAAGCCATCGTATCGGCAGCACACGCGATCGTCGCGCCGGGATAGCAACGTGAAAATCATCGATCTCCGTTCTGACACCGTGACTCGTCCGACCGCCGGCATGCGCCGCGCGATGGCCGATGCCGAAGTCGGCGACGATGTCTTCGGCGACGACCCAACCGTTAATCGGCTACAGGATTACGCGGCGGAGCTCTGTGGACTCGAAACTGCGTTGTGGTTTCCGACCGGTACGCAGTCGAATCTCGCGGCCCTGATGAGTCACTGCGGCCGTGGTGACGAATATCTGGTGGGACAGGAAGCGCACACCTATCGTTTCGAAGCTGGCGGTGCGGCAGTGTTGGGATCGATTCAACCCCAACCACTCACGAACCGTGCGGATGGCACGCTCGATCTCGCCGAGGTTGAAGCCGCGATCAAACCCGACGATCCGCATTTCGCGCGCACGCGCCTATTCGCGTTAGAGAATACTATTTCGGGTCGCGTGCTGCCGCCCGATTATGTCACGGCCGCGCTCGATCTCGCGCGGCGACGGGCGTTAGCCACTCACCTCGATGGCGCGCGACTTTTTAATGCCGCGGCGCATTTGAAGGCACCGGTCGAAACGCTGTGCCGTGGCTTCGATTCGGTTTCGATCTGTCTGTCGAAGGGCTTGGGGGCTCCGGCCGGTACCTTGTTGCTCGGCCCTCGCGAATTCATTGCCGAGGCGCGCCGTCATCGCAAAATTTTGGGCGGTGGGTTGCGCCAAGCCGGCATTTTCGCCGCGGCTGGTCTTTATGCGCTAGAACATCACGTAGCACGGCTCGTCGAGGACCACGCGAACGCCGAACGCCTCGCCGCCGGACTCGCGGCGGCCGGCTTCGAAATTTCCTCGGCGCAGACCAACATGGTCTTCGTGCGCGCGCCACGGGGTTTGGCCGAACACCTCGCTAAAAACCAGATCAAGATATTGCCGGGTGAGCGGCTACGACTCGTTACCCACCTTGATGTCGCGGCGGACGATATTGGTCGCGTGTTGGACGTCGCGCGGACGTTTCTAAACTAAAGTTCTGTTGCGATTCGAGGGGTACGATCTGATCCTATACCCCTCACCCCAACCCTCTCCCGCAAGGGGAGAGGGGGCAATGCGAGCACGCGGGGCTTTTTCTCTCCTCTTATGGCAAAGCCAGGATACGGGATGGCGCACGCGACACCGATTTCACCCCCTCTCCCCTTGCGGGGGCCAGGGTGAGGGGAGGTGAGGGGAAATTGTTCGCGTCGACTTAAATCTTGATGTTCTTCGCCTTAAAGCGCGCGCGAGTTTGCGGGCGCTTTATTTCTCGGCGCTCGCCTTCAGATTCGCAAGACCCGTTTCAAAATCCCCGCCGACCATGCGATCCATGTCGATAAACACGTGGACGATCTTCGCCAGATAAGGCGTTGGCCCTTGCATGTCCCAAGTGACCCGCGTGCCATCGCCTACCGGTTGCAGCGTGAATTCGACAACATTATGACCTTCCATTGGTTTCACGAAATCAAGCTTCAAAACGATCTTGTTCGGCGGCGTTGACTCTTGAATTTCCATACTGCCCTGACCGACATTCTTGTCGCCGTTCCACGCGTAATTCGCCCCAGCGCCGCTCGTCGTCGCCCCAAAGGTTCGCTGCATGGCCGGATCCTTTTTCTCCCACGGCGACCAGGCGCCCCACTGCTTGAAATCGTTAATGAGCGGGAAGATTTTCTCGGGTGGGGCTTTGATCACGGTTGTACGCTGCACCCGGAACACATCCGGCTTGGATGTGGCATACAGCAGAAGTCCTGCGACGACAACGACGATAATTCCACCAATTATCTTAAACATTGCGTACTCGTTACATTAGCCAACGGCGCCGGCCGCGTGCAACGCGGCGAGATCCGCGTCTGAACAACCGACGGTGCGGAGCAATTCATCGGTGTGTTGGCCCAACATCGGCGATGGGCGGCGGATGCCGTTGGGCTCGCCATCGAAGATCGCCGGTGAGCGCGCTTGACGAATCCGTCCGCCTTGCGGATGCTCATATTCAATGAGGCTCGCGCGATGCGTGACCCGCGGATCAATGATTGCTTCATCGAAAGTATTGACCTTCGCACACGGCACATCCTCTTCATTCATGCGCGCGACCAGGCCTGCCGTGCTCATGCTTAGCGCGGCCTTTTCGAATTCAGCGAACATCGCCGTGTAATTCTCGAAACGATCGGAGAGCGTTTTAAAGCGCGGATCGTCGTACATCGCTTCCGTGCCGAACGTGCGGCAGGCCCCGCGGAACTCATCGTCGCCGACCACGATCATCGTGACGTAGCCATCGGTGGTCTTTAGCAGCTTGTAGAAATCCCCAATCAGCGGCTTCGGCGCAAATCCTTCGGTTCCAACGAAGCTATGATTCCAGTACGCCTCGGGCCACAGAAACGCGAGACTGGCGTCGAGCATCGAAAGCTCGACATGATGTCCGCCGATGCTGCCCCGTTCACGCGCGAACAACGCGCTCGAAATTGCCTGCGCGGCAGTTAACGCGGCGACTTTATCGCTCGCGATGGTCTTCATTAGCGCCGGTACACCCTGCGTGCCCTGCGCCGCGGCGAAGCCGGAAACACATTGAATCACGGGATCATAAACGCGTTCGTGCGCCCCCGGTCCGGTGGCGCCGAAACCGGAGATCGAAACATAAATGAGCTTAGGATTAAGTTTATGCAGATCGTCAAATCCAAAGCCGCTGCGCTCGAGTGCGCCGGGCCGTGAGTTTTGGACAAACACATCCGCAGTCGCGATGAGCTTGTAGAGCAAGGGCCGCAGTTGCGGATTTTTTATATCGACCGCCATCGAGCGTTTATTGCGATTGAGGTACGCGGTGTAGGCAGTGACGCCCCCGCGCACGCCGCCGACATGCCGTGAGGGATCGCCCGCGCCCATCGGTTCCAGACGGATCACGTCCGCGCCTTGATCCGCCAGCATCGCGGTGGCCATGGGACCGGACGCGTTGCCGGTTGCTTCTACGATACGGATGCCACGCAATGGTTCCATCTTTAATCCTCGCTCGAATTATTCGTAGTTCGGTTGCCGCTTGGCGCGAAACGCCGCCACGCCTTCGACAAAATCGGCGCTGGCGCGCACTTTATCGCCCAGCACTTGTTCGTCGGGTTCGCGTGCCAGGGCGTTGGCCGCGAAGCCGGCGCTGACGTGGTGTTTGACGGCCTGTACCGCGCGTGGACTGTTCGCGGCGATGGCCATCGCCACTTCGAGCGCGCGTTCCATCAATCGCTCCCTCGGCACAATTTCATTGATGAGGTTGATACGGACCGCTTCGTCGGCGGTGATCATCTCCGCGGTCAGTAAGAGCTTCATGGCATGCACATAGCTAATCTGATGGACAAGTTTCGCGGTAGAGCCACCGAACGGATAGATTGCCCATTTCACTTCCGGTAATCCGAAGCGCGCGTCGGGCACGGCCAATCGAATGTCGCTGGCCAGCATCAATTCGACACCACCGCCAGCGCACACTCCGTTGACCGCGGCGATGATGGGTTTCGGATAGGCGCACGTCTTAAGTAACGCACGGTTGATGATGCGTGCGGTGTCTTCGCTCGCGCTCAAATCGCCGCTGACGTCGGCGCCGGCGTTGAAGGCCTTATCGCCGGCTCCAGTCAACACCACGCAGCGGCACGCCGAGGTTTCGAGGCGATCCCAGGTCGCGGCGAGGTCGGCCATCATCTGACGCGTCATCGCATTGCGACGCGGTTGATTGTCGATGGTGACAATGGCGATGTGCGGACCGTGCTCGGTCACATCGATTTTCATCGGACATTCTCGAGCGCGTGGTTTAACCGCGGCATCACTTCTTCCGCCATCAAGCGCATTGAATTTTTCATCGCCGCTTTATCCAGCCAGTCGTGCGCGGCGTAGAGCAACGTGCCGAAATGACCGACTTCGGCGCGGAACGCCAGGAGCTTGCGCACCACGGTATCGACACTGCCATGGATCACACAGTAGTCGCGCATCCGTCGTGGATTCAAAGAATCCGGAGCATCGGTCGCATGTTCGACAAAGGGCGCCTTGAACTTGCCACGCTCAAAAATTTTGTACAGATATTCGAAGTAATAGTCGTACGCACCGCCTTCGTGTTTCACAAACGCGGCCGCCTCTTCATCGGTTGCCGCCACGTAAATGCTGCGCGCCACATGCCATTGATCGGGATCGGCCGGTTTGTCGGTAGTCGCCGCGCCGGCGCAATAGGCCGGCCAATGCGTTTTCGCACACCAGCTTGCGATGAAATTCGCGGTCACCGGCATATAGCCTCGAGCGCCGGCGAATTTCATCGAGCCGGAGGACGGATTGACCGCGGACATCGCAATTGGCGGATGCGGGAGCTGAAACGGTTTCGGCACATATCCCAATTTAATGTCGTGATGCGTCCACTTCTGCATATCGATCGTCCAGTGTTTGCCATGCAGCTTGTACGGTGGCTCGGTGGTCCACATCGCGAGCATTTGATCGAGCGCCTCTTCCATCATCGCCATGCGATCTTTGTCCATGACGCCAAACAGTTCGAAATCGGACAACAACCCGCCCGGACCCACGCCCATGATAAAACGCCCTTCGCTCAGGTGATCGAACATCGCGGCCTGCCCGGCACTCACGGCCGGATGATACTGCGGCAGACACATCACACCGGTCGCGAGTTTAATTTGCTTCGTGCGACTAATGAGATTGGCATGGAACATCAGCGGCGAGGTGATTTGTTCGACCTTGCTCGAATAATGTTCACCGACCCAGGCTTCGGTGTATCCGAGCTGGTCGGCATGGATGATCGCCTCCATGTCCTCGTTGAGTGTTTGGTGGTAGTCGCGATCGACGTGATGCAACGGCATCATGAAATAGCCCAGCTTCATTAAAGCGGTCTCCGTTATTATTGAATTAGCGCAACCTACAAACCTACTCAGCGCCTGTCAAAGAATAGGCTTGCGGGGGATGCAATATTCGCGACTAAAGTCGCTCCCGCCTAAGATGCAGGGGCACGCTGGTACTTCATTGGCGGAGTTCGGCCACCAGTTCAAACGAGCGCAGGCGCGCAGTGTGATCATAAATCGAAGCGGTGACCATGAGTTCATCGGCTTCAGTCAAGGCGATGAACGCGTGCAATTTGTCGCGGACCTTGGCGGGCCCACCCACCACCGCGTACGTCAGCATGTGTTCAACACTGTCCTTTTCCCCTGCCGACCAATACGTATTGATGTCGTCCAGCGGTGGCTGAATTTGCCCGGGATTGCCGCGATGCAGGTTCGTGAACTGCTGCTGCAATGACGTAAACAACCGCTCAGCGTCGGCGTCGGTGGCCGCGGCGAACACATTAACGCCGACCATGGCATGGGGTCGATCCAATTGGGCGGAAGGACGAAAGTGCGCACGATAAAGTTGTAGTGCTTCGAGCAGCGCATCCGGCGCAAAGTGTGACGCGAAGGCGAACGGCAGACCCAACGCCGCCGCGACCTGCGCGCCAAACAAGCTCGAACCCAAAATCCACAGCGGCACTTGCAAACCCATGCCGGGCACCGCGCGGATGACTTGACCGGACATCAATGGCCCCAACAACGTCTGAATTTCCATGACATCCTGCGGAAAGCGTTCCGCGTTCGAGCGAAGATCGCGGCGCAGGGCCTGCGCGGTGCGCATGTCCGAGCCTGGTGCGCGGCCGAGGCCGAGATCGATTCGCCCCGGATACAGCGATTCCAAGGTGCCGAATTGTTCGGCAATCACAAGCGGTGAATGGTTCGGCAGCATGATGCCGCCAGCGCCGACGCGAATCGTCCGGGTCCCGCTCGCCACATGGCCGATGACCACCGCCGTCGCCGCGCTCGCAATCCCGGTCATGTTGTGATGTTCGGCGAGCCAATAGCGGCGATAGCCCCAGCGTTCGGCGTGCTGCGCCAGATCAAGCGTGTTGCGAAACGCCTGCGCGGCATTGCTGCCTTGAATGATCGGCGCGAGGTCTAAGATGGAAATGGGAATCATAAGGCCCCACAGTAACATGCGTTCTATGTGGAATGCTGGGGTTGCGAGCGTCCCCTCTCCCGCGTTGCCTTTTGCAGAGATTCCTTAAGCTGCAATTCCGGGAAAGATGCACAATCCTGGCCCTTCGTCATGCCGGCGAATTCCCGGCTTTCGCCGGGAGGGATACAGTCGAATAATGGATTCATTTTTCACCGGACCCAGTGCTCGTAGCACGGGGTGACGGCGTAAACCGCACTTAAACAAGTGCCATTCATAACTGACCTCAATTAGGGGAGACCAGACATGGCAAATCCAGTGTGTGCGATCGTCGGTGCTGGCGAAAGTCTGGGTCAATCGCTCGCGGCGGCGTTTGCGCGCGAGGGTTTCGATTTAGCGGGGTACTTATTGCGCACCTGCGCCTCGACTGCGCACTCGACGTGCCCGTGGTGCGCGAAGCCTACGGCGACAAGTTGAATCCGCGCGAGGCGGCGAATACCGATGACGTCGCGCAAACCTACTTGTGGGTGCATCGCCAGCCACAATCGGCATGGAGCAATGAGATGGAGTTACGGCCGCACACCGAGACCTGGACGTATTGAGGTTCCGTGGATAAATACTTTGTGGGAGCGGCTTTAGCCGCGAATCTTTATTGAAAGGCCCATTCGCCGCTAAAGCGGCTCCCACAATGGCAACGTGCCGAGTTATGAAAGTGCACTGTGGGATAGCACCTCCCTGTGCCGCGGGAAGCTCTGCACTCTTGCAGGGCTTCCCTAGTTCAATCGAAAGCGATCGATTCAAAATGATAGGCCGTCGTAAACCCACCGTCGATCGCTAAATCCTGGCCGGTGATGTACGAGGCATCGTCACTGGCTAGAAATAACGCCAGCGCGGCGACTTCGCTCGGCAGTCCAAAGCGTCCGAGCGGCGCCATTTGGCGATAGCGTCGCGCAAATTGCGGCTCCACACTGTCCGGGCTACGCCACCGCGGCGTCTCGATGATGCCGGGGCAAATCGCGTTGGCCCGTACGCCGTCGCGTCCATATTTTTTAGCGAGTTTGCGCGTGAGACCCAGGATCCCAGCCTTGGCCGCGCTGTAGGCTTCACTCGCGAAATCGATCCCGATACGCGCTCCGGCGATCGACGCGATACTGACGATCGCGCCGTGCCCGCTGCGGGCGAGGATTGGCGCAGCTTCGGTGGCGGCGGCCCAATATGCCGTTAGTCCGCTTTCGAGCATCACATCCCAGCGCTCATCCACGGTGTAGTGATCACTGGGATTGCTCATCGCGTTATTGCAAAGAATGTTAAGGCCGCCACCGAGCGCGGCGGCAGCGTGAACCATGGCGCGCACATCGGCCCGCACCGTGACATCCACATGCCGAAACACGGCACGGCCGCCCTTTCCTTCGATGCCCCTGACCACTGCCGCGCCGCCCGCGTCGTCAATATCCGCGATCATTACCAACGCGCCTTCCGCGGCGAAGCACTCAGCGACTGCAGCGCCGATCCCGGAAGAGCCGCCGGTGACGAGCGCCGTTCTATTGCCAAGTTTGGAACCGGCACTCATCCGCGCACCGCGGTTTGGTGGATCGACACCGGATTCGACACCAGCGGACCCACGCCGGGAACAACGCCATACACTGCGAACATCTGATCTCCTCTGGTCGACTCGATTACCAGGGCAACACCGCGCCGTTAGCATGGCGGAAGGACCCGGTGGCGTCCAGGTTGAGTTCATCAATACGCGCGAGGAGGCCGCGCGCGGCGTCGATCGGTTCAATCAGCGGCCCAACTGCCGCGTTCGTCAGTCCGCGTGTCATCTCCGTACGCACACTACCGGGATGCAGCGCCATCACCGCGATGCCGCGCGGCTTAAGATCGTGCGCAAGACAGATGGCGCCCATGTTGGCGGCGGCTTTAGACATGCGATAGCCGTACAAACCGCCACTCATGTTCTCGCCCAACGAGCCAACACGACTGGTGATGATTGCGATCTTCGACCCTTCACCTAGCGATCCGAGCAAGGCTTCCGTCACGCGTAAAGGCCCCAGCGCATTAACCGCGTATTCAGTAGTGATGGCGTCGTAGTCGAAGTGTCCGAGCTTAGCTTCGAAGACGACGCCGGCGACATGAATCAACACGTCGAGACGGCGTCCCGCGAGCCGCGAGGCCAATGCCGCGATGGCGGAAGCGGAAGTCACATCCACACCGCTAACGACTTCTACCCCAAGCGCGCGCAGGGCCGGCGAATCCTTGAGGCACGCCGCGACCACGGCATCGCCTCGCGCCTGCAGCTCGACACAAAGCGCTTCGCCGATCCCTCGATCGGCGCCGATTACGAGGATGGTTCTCATAAATTTCTTGATCTCGGGTTTCGAGCCAGTATAGCGAGGTTCGCCTAACGGGGTGCGCTGCTCGTACCGAGCGTTTAACCTCCCCGTCAAGCCCAGCTCTCGCGGAAAATCCATGCACAACATTGCCATCGTTGGCGGCGGTACCACCGCGCTCTGCTCATCGGCAACATGGCGAGTCCGAATAAGTTATTTCTGTGGTTGACCGATGCGGCCTTGGCGTGTGCCAAGAGCTCCGAATTTGAACGGCAGCCGAAGGCCGAGCGCTGAGCTTTAGGCGGGACGACGTCCCGCGAATCTGCATGATTCGCCGGCTACTGGCGGCGCATCGTGGAAGCCGCTTTAGCGGCGAATCCTCATTGAAGCAGGTCCATTCGCGGCTAAAGCCGCTCCCACAATAACAACACTTCGATTACCGAATTTCCTTTCTGGCCCGGGCAAGTCTAGTTCGCGAACCAGATATGGCGTGTGAGCTGTGTGGGAGCCGCTTTGAGCTTCAAATATTTATTGAACCCCATTCGCGGCTAAAGCCGCTCCCACAATAACAACACTAGCCATTAAGCGGTTAATGCAAACCCCTCGTAACCCTTGGCAACGATCTCATTGCATTTCGCAACGTACGGAGGAAACCCGACGTAGGGCATAAAAATTCGCGGCTTACCCGGGACATTGGCGCCTAAATACCACGAGCTACAGGAATTGAAGAGCGTGCTCCCAGCCACTTCATTCACGTGTTCCACCCACCGATTTTCGGCCTCGACGGTCGCCTCGATATGCGCGAGCCGGTGCTTGCGCAGGTAGTCGATGCACTCGGTGATGAATTCAACGTGTTGCTCGATCGACGTTATCATGCAGGTCAACACCGACGGGCTACCCGGGCCGCTGATGATGAAGAAGTTCGGAAATCCGGCGGAAGATAACCCTAAATACGTGCGCGGGCCGGCGGCCCATTTGTCTTTGAGCTTTTGACCGTGGCGACCGCGCACATCCACGCGATTGATCGACCCGGTCATCGCGTCGAAGCCGGTCGCAAACACGATGGCATCGAAGGCGTAATCCCTGCCGCCCACACGCAGGCCTTGCGGCGTAATCTCATCGATACCGGATTTACTGATATCGACCAACAAGACATTCTCGCGGTTATAAGTTTGGAAGTAGTCAGTGTCGGCGCAAATACGTTTACAACCCAACACCGTTTTCGGCGACAGTAATTCAGCCACCGCCGGATCTTTGACTTGTTCGTGGATCTTGTCGCGGATGAACTCGGCCAATACGCGATTTGATTCCGGGTTGATCAACAGATCCGCGAACACGCCGTAGAAATACAGGCCACCCATCCGCCAACGCCGTTCGCATTCGGCGCGAATTTCGGCTGGCGTGGCATCGGCAGCGAGTTTGGCATTGGGGTCGATATCCCACGCCAAGAGCTGATTCTTGCCCGCCGTACGTAATTCGTCATAGTTGGCCTTGACCCGTTTTTGCTCCGCCGGATCGAGTGGCGCATTGTGCGCAGGCACCGAGAAATTAGCCGTGCGTTGAAAGACGGTTAGTTGGGCTGCTTGCGCCGCGATCAGCGG
Source organism: Gammaproteobacteria bacterium (assembly GCA_016191285.1). GTDB lineage: Bacteria > Pseudomonadota > Gammaproteobacteria > CAIKBL01. The sequence goes on along the minus strand of JACPPA010000031.1, from coordinate 26,398 downwards.
AATGGACTGCACGGCAGACGACCCCGTACCGATGACGGCCACGCGTTGTCCGGTGAAGTCGACTCCCTCGTGCGGCCATTGGCCCGTGTGATAGAACTTGCCGCGGAATGAATCGAGACCTTTGAAATCCGGCACATTGGTCGAGGACAGGCACCCGGTCGCCATGATGCAGAATTTCGCGGAAACCGTTTCGCCGGTGCTCGTTTGGATCTGCCAACGGCCAGCGGCTTCGTCTAAATGCGCGGCTTGGACGCGTGTATTGAACTGAATATCCGGGCGGAGCTTGAAGCGCTCGATCACGTGCTCGACGTATTTCAGAATTTCGGGCTGCGATGCATAGCGCTCGGCCCATTCCCACTCCTGTTGCAGATCGTCGGAGAACTGATACGAATACTGGAGACTGGGAATATCGCAACGCGCCCCGGGATAACGATTCCAAAACCACGTACCCCCTGGACCGCTTGCCGCCTCATAAATACGGGCATTGAGGCCGAGCTTCCGCAGGCTGTGCAGCATATAAAGACCCGCGAAACCGGCACCGACGACAATGGCGTCGAGGGTCCGAACCGAGGTTTTCGAAATGATCGTTGATTGGGTGGCGGACATGGTTCGATCTCCTGGAAATTCTTAAGGCGCTAGCGTGTCGAAAGTTGCGCGATGGCCGCGCAGTATACTGAAACTTAGCGGGAAAACTGAGCGAAAAATACGCGATTGATTACGGTAGCGATGATTTTTCTCATCATGTTGATCTGGAACGGGCGCAGGTAAACGATTAGTGGTGCGCCATCTCGTGGCCCCAGTCGCTCAACCGAGAGTACGTGCGCACGGTCCAGCGCGCGTCGTCGATTACCGCACCGCCCCAGCCGATTTCAACCCCGAAACCACTCGGCGTTACCGCATAAAACGAAAACATGTCGTCATTAGGATGATGACCCAAACCCATCATCACCGGCACATCGGCTTTGAGGCAACGGTGATATGCCAACCCAACGTCGTTCATATCGCCGACTTCGAGCATGAAGTGGTGAATTTTTTTTGGCGACGGAATCTCCGCCATCGCCGCTGAGTGATGTCGGCCGGTGGCCGTGTGATAAAACGTGGCGTCGAGCACGGGGCCACCCGGCGCGACTTCGCCTTTGATGTAATCGCTGACACGTAAGCCTAATACCTCACTATAAAAGCGGTGCGTAGCGGTTTTGCTTTTCGCCGCCGCCACGAAATGCCCCACGCCGAGACGACCGGCGACGAAATGACTTTTAAGCACGCGGGAGTGAAATGGCTCACTCATGGGGGCCGTGGCCGGTCCGAAATAGAACTCGTGACGCAGATCATTCGGATCCGTGCAGTGGAACAATTGCTTCACGCGCCGACCGAGCGCGAGTTCGTCGTTACCCGGCTCTACCGCGATCCCGGCACGGCGCATGTGCGCCACTAGCGCGGCCAGTTCGTCTTCGGTATCGAGCTCCCAGCCCGCGGCGATTAAATCGTCGCGCTCACCGCGTTCAATCCGCAGGCGCTGCGCGTGATGGTCGATGCGTAAACCCAGCACCCGCTCCGTGGTCTCGGGCTGGGCGTGGACGCCAAGAATGTCGACTGCAAATTGTTGCCAGCGCACTAGGTCCTTGGCTTCGAACACAAGATAACCAAGCGACGACGGGCCGGCATGCGTGGGGGTTGTCATATAAGTTTGTACTGTTTAGTAAATTGGCGTTCGCTGAGTATAGGACCGGGTGCGGTCGCAAAAAATAGGACGGCCGGAAATGAAGACGATGCCCATCGGAAAAATGAATCCCGCGAAGGCATTCAATCCGCCGGTAGTCACCGCGGTAAGCGCACCTGCGCCGAGATGCGCGACCATCAAAGCATCCGCCAGCCCCACGACCACCTGCGTCGAGCGCGATACGATCACCGGCCAGGCAAGGCTCAATAGGGTGTTGAAGGAAACCAATTGTCGAGGCAACGGCTTTTCTTTCTGCGTTTGGGCGCGGATGGCGTGGCGATGGCGCAGAGCCGACGCTTGTCGGTTCGTCAGCCAAAAAACGAAAAGATCTTTCGCTATCTCGAACGCGGAGAGGCGAAGGAAGACGAAAGTGCGCCACGCGATGGGGCCCTCTACTATTTGAAAGCCGGATCACATCCCGACGTGGTGGAACGAATCTGGGATCAACATGGGAACACAGTATGCGATTCGTCTACCTTCCGCGCTCTTGAAATCTGGGATTCCTACGGGTATGACAACCGAAACAATTTGGTCGGGAGGTAAGCGGACGAACGTGCAGCAGGAGTTCGGTGACGCCTGGGTCTTCGGGAGATATTTACCGCGGGAGGACATTTGGTGTCGTGAATCCTTCGAGGAACATTCGTAGGCAGAGGAGGTCGCGCAGGCTAAACGCTTGCATCGGAATCGGCGCCAGAATCGGTGTAACCTTTGAATGCCGCTGACCATAAAGTCGTCCACCGCTTGCGGTGATAAGTGAGGTCTCATGAACACGAACATAAACGAAATATCCACGGGCATTTACCGGCTTTCTACCTATATCAAAGAGGCCGATCTCGCCTTCAACCAATATTTGATCGACGCCGAACAGCCGTTTCTTTTCCACTGTGGAATGCGTGGATTATTCCCCTTGGTGTCGGCCGCGGTCGCGAAAGTCATGCCGCTATCTCGGCTGCGCTGGATCTCGTTCGGTCATTGGGAAGCGGACGAATCTGGCGCGATGAACGACTGGCTGACAGCGTCACCGCTTGCCCAGGTCGCCGTCGGCGCCATCGGCTGCATGCTGTCGGTGAAAGACATCGCAAGCCGCCCCCCACGGGCTTTGAATAACGAGGAGCTGCTCGATTTGGGCGGTAAGCGAATTCGATACTTGGCCACGCCGCACGTGCCTCACTGCTGGGACGCTGGGGTGATATTCGAAGAAACCACTAGCACGCTGTGCTGTGGGGATTTGTTCACCCGGAATGGCGATCACTCAGCCCTGTCGAAGGACGATCCGATTGGGCCCGCGATGCAGGCCGAGGATCAATACGGTGCCACGGCGCTGACACCACAGACAGCTTCCACGATTCGGCGTTTGGCCAGTTACAAACCCAAAGTGCTTGGCTTGATGCACGGGCCAGCGTTCAATGGAGACTGCGAGCAAGCGCTTCAAGACTTGGCGAAATGCTACGCGGAACGCGCGCTGCGAGTGTAATGACGAACTGACACGCAAGCCCGAATGGCCGCGCGTCGAATCGCCTGGCATGGGCGGTTCGGGGTTTCATTCGAGCACCCGTAAAATGCGGATGCTGACCATAGGAGAAGCAAGTGGACAAGAACAGCCGGATCCGACCGGCCGACGATAACGTGACCTACGGCGATGTAGGGTCGGTGTCTGGCGCGCCTTTGTCCGCGATCCGGGAGGAGGATCGCGCCAGCGCACTGCGCGGTGCGCAAATCCTCGCGGCTGCGTTGCGGGCCGAAGGCGTCGACTGCTTGTTCGGTTATCCGGGCGGTGCAAATCTCGAGATCTTCGATTGTTTAGACGCGTTCGGGATCCGCTGCTATCGCACAGAGCACGAGCAAGGCGCCGTCCATGCCGCGCAGGGCTACGCCCGTGCGACCGGCCGGATTGGGGTGTGCTTGGCAACCTCCGGCCCCGGCGCCTGCAATCTCGTCACCGGCCTTGCTGATGCGCATAGCGACTCGACGCCGGTCGTCGCCATTACCGGCAACGTGCCGAGTTATTTACTCGGCAAAAACGCGTTTCAGGAAGCCGACATCGTCGGCATTACCCGTCCGATCACCAAGGCCAGCATCTTGGTCGAACGCGTGTCGGAGATCCCACACGCGGTGCGCACCGGTTTTGCGCTGGCGGGTTCGAACCGACCCGGCCCGGTTCTTATCGATCTGCCGAAAGACATCCAACAACACTTCCCGCGCGATCCCGAAGGGCGTTACGTGCCACCGCGTATTCCGGCAGTGATTGATCCGCCCGAGGCGGCTGCCAGCGGTATTCCCGAGTCGCAGTTGCGACAATGCGTGCGGATGATCGCGGAAGCTGCTCGGCCGGTGATCTATGCGGGCGGCGGCGTCGTTTCAAGCGGGACGGAAGCGGGATTAGTGGCGCTGGCCGAGAAACTCGGCTGCCCGATCACCACCACCATCATGGGACTGGGCGCGATACCGGCGCAGCATCCACTGTGGCTGCACGTGCTCGGCATGCACGGCAGCTACACGGCCAACGTCGCCGTCAACGAGGCCGATCTCGTGATTGCGCTCGGCGTGCGCTTCGATGACCGCGTGACCGGCAACGTCAACAAGTTCATCAAGCACGGTCAAATCATTCACATTGACATCGACCGCAACGAACTCAACAAGAACAAGGTTGTCACGCTCGGTATTACCGCCGATCTACGCCTCGCGCTGGACCAGCTCACTGAGGCGGTAACGGCGGGTGATTATGCGGCGTGGCGCGCACGCTTAGCGGCCATGCAGCTGGCCCAACCACTTCGCGTCCGCGAACGCCCCACGCTCGGTGGCCCTGCGGCCATCGCACTCTTGTCCGAGATGACTGGCGGCGAAGCGCTGGTCACCGTCGGTGTCGGTCAGCATCAGATGTGGGCCATGCAGCACTACGCGGTGAATCGTCGTCGCTCGTTCCTGTCGAGTTCTGGCTTCGGCACCATGGGCTATGGATTGCCGGCTGCAATCGGCGCCAAAGTCGGATGCCCGGAACGCCAGGTGATCGATATCGACGGCGACGGTAGCCTCAATATGAGTATTCACGAGCTATCGACCTGCCACCGTTACGGCATTGGCGTGAAGATCGTGTGCATCAACAACCAATGGTTAGGCATGGTGCGACAGTGGCAGGACATGATCTATGCCGGGCACCGCGCCGGCTCCTCGCTAGGGGATCCGATGGCGGTGAAACGCGCCGGCGATCACGACATCTACCCCGATTTCGTTACCATCGCCGCCGGCTATCGGGTCCCCGCGGAGCGAGCGACCTCGTGGACCGAACTCGCGGCCGCCTATGCGCGGATGCTGGCTGATCCCGCCGAACCCTACTTGGTTGATGTCATCGTCGATCGGGAGCAAAACGTCTACCCGATGATCCCGGCCGGCGGTTCATACCAGGACATTATTCTCGAACGCGACGCGTGACCCCGCGGCTCACCCAAATGCGAACGAACACAGAATCGCAATGTTCTAAGGAGAGGGTAAGGGGCAACTTGCCATCACCTGACACCGACGTTCCCAAGTGGCGGACACTAAATATCGAAAAGCGGCCGCTGCGAACAAACACTGGCCCCTCTCCACGCTATAAAAAAGGCTCGGCATTGGCAAAACCAAGCGCTGAAAGGATACCGATCGCCGCCCGCCATGGTCGTCCTCACATCATTGGGGTCGACAGTGCGTCGCCGCGTGAAGTGACGTTAATCAAGACAACGCTCGATCATCGGGAACGCATCCGGAAAAGAATACCTTGCTCCCTCGATCAAGACGCCGAGAGAGGCACTACGTAATCGTAAATCCCTCGTAATCCTTTTCCGCTATGTCCGCACACAACTTGCGATAAGTCCCGAACCCGCCGATGTACGGCATGAAGACGCGCGGCTTTCCAGGAATATTCGCGCCCATGTACCAGGAGTCCGCCTGCGGAAACAGGGTCGCGTCAGCCAGGTCTTGTACGTGCGCAACCCACTTTTCCTCGGCATCCTTGGTGGGCTCGATCGTGGATGCGCCGTTCTTCTGAAGGTGGGCGATACACTCGCAGATCCAATCGACGTGCTGCTCGATCGAGACTGGCATATTGCCGAGGACGGACGGGCTCCCCGGTCCTGTGATCATGAACATGTTGGGAAAGCCCCGGGTGGAAACGCCCAGATAAGTTCGGGCACCGACGGACCACTTCTCTTCGAGCTTCTGGCCATCCCGCCCGCGGATGTCGATCCGCGTCAGAGGGCCCGTCAATGCGTCAAAGCCCGTCGCGAAGACAATGGCGTCCAGTTCGTAGCTCTTGTCGCGCGTGCGGAGCCCGGTGGCCATAACCTCCTCGATGGGTGACTCCCGGAGATCGACGAGATCGACGTTGTCCCGGTTGAAGGTCTCGAAATAATCCGTGTCGAGCGGGAGACGCTTGGTGGCAATCGGGTAACCGGTGGGGATCAGCTTGCGCGCAACTTCTGGATTATTGACTACGCCACGGATCTTTTCCCGCACAAAGTCCGCGGCCATGTCATTGGCCTTCTTATCGAACAGGAGGTCGCGGTAGCTTCCGAACATCCACTCGAAACCGCCCTTCTGCCAAGCAGTCTCGAACTGCTGATTGCGCTCCTCGGGGTCAACCTTGAGCGCTTCGGCTTCCTGCCAGTCGTAGGGCTGCCCGATGGTCGACCACCGGCAAAACTCGCGGATCTTCTTGATGTCGCGTTTGATCTGGTTCACGCGCTCCGGCGATAGCGTCGCATTGCGTGCGGGAACGCTGAAATTCGGCGTCCGCTGGAAGACCGTCAGGTGCTGGGCCTGCTTGGCGATAACCGGGATCGACTGGATTCCGGACGACCCAGTTCCGATAACACCGACGCGCTTGCCCGTGAAGTCGACGCCCTCGTGTGGCCACTGCCCTGTGTGATACCAGTGGCCCTTGAATTGATCCAAGCCCGGAATGTTCGGAACCTGCGCTGCCGACAGGCAGCCGACGGCCGTGATGAGGTATTTGGCCCGGACCTCGTCATCACGCTGTGTCTTGATCGTCCATAAGCCGCTCGGCTCGTCGTACGCCGCACCGGTGACACGCGTGTTGAAGTCAAACGAGCGCCGCAAGTCGAAGCGGTCTGCAACGTGCTCCAAATAGCGCAGGATTTCTGCCTGTCCAGGAAACCGGCAGCTCCAACTCCATTCCTGCTCCAATTCCTCGGAGAATGTGAACGAATACACCCAGCTCTCGGAATCGGAGCCCGCGCCAGGGTAGCGGTTCCAGTACCAGGTGCCGCCGACGCCGCCCCCCTGTTCGAACGCCCTGTGGGACAACCCCATTTGCCGAAGTCGATAGACGGCATAAAGGCCGGCAAAACCTGCCCCTATCACCACTGCGTCAACTTCTCCGCCCTTGAGTTTCATGACAAGCCTCCAGGCTAATATTTATCAGAATTTTCTGTGGTGAATATCCGCCGACGATAGTCTTTCATAGTTGCGAATTCGCCTGATGGAGTGTGACGAGATCTTGCATCGTAATCGTCGCAATGACCACATTATCGTCTAGCAGCTCGTATAAAATCCCATCGCTTCCCCGGATACTGCCTACGGCATTGCCCGGCGTGCAACGGTTTCTCGAAAGCTTCCGGGTTAGTCGCGATGCATGGGGACACGCCATGCATCGGTTGTCATCAAATTACCAGCAATTGACAGGTATCGGTATCGAGTAACAGCCACGGCTATCCCTATGATCGCGGCCCATGGTAAAGCCCAACGTGCCCCAATGACCCGGCCTAGGAGAGGATCGCAATGAACAAACCAGTATCGTTAGTCAAAGATGGGAAGCTGGCCATCCCAAGCCCCGATGTGCTCGGCTTCGACCCACATGAACTGCACCGCAAGTACCACTTCGAGCGCGATCGGCGCCTGCGCCCGGACGGCGCGTCGCAGTACCAGGACGTTGAAGGCGACCTCGACCATTACAAGGACGACCCCTATATCGCCGAGCGCATCGAACGCGTGCCGGTACAGGAGACCATCGAGGTCGCGATCCTGGGGGGTGGCTTCGGCGGCATGCTGATGGCCGCACGTTTGCAAGAGGCCGGGATCCGCGATTTCCGGATCATCGAGCGGGCCGGTGACTTCGGCGGCACCTGGTATTGGAACCGCTATCCGGGCGCACAGTGCGACGTCGAGTCTTACATCTACCTGCCGTTGCTCGACGAGACTGGTTACATGCCGAAGGAGAAGTACTCCTTCGGGCCCGAGATCTATGCGCACGCTCAGCGCATCGGCCGTCATTACGATCTCTACTCGCGCGCCTACTTCCAGACCCAGGTGCGCGACTTGCGCTGGGACGACGCCGACGCTCGCTGGATCGTTACGAGCGATCGCGGCGACGTCTTCCGCGCGCGTCAGGTCGTCATCTCGAGCGGCTCGCTCAACCGACCCAAGCTGCCCGGCCTGCCGGGCTTACGCAACTTCAAGGGCCACACCTTCCACACCAGTCGCTGGGACTACGCTTACACTGGCGGCAGCTACGCGGGCGGCAAACTCGACAAGCTGGGGGACAAGCGCGTCGGCATCATCGGCACCGGGGCCACGGGCATCCAGTGCATCCCGCACCTCGGCAACGCCGCTGGCCACCTCTACGTCTTTCAGCGCACGCCGTCTTCGGTCGACGAGCGCCGTAATAGCCCGACCAACCCCGAGTGGTTCAAGACGCTGACGCCCGGTTGGCAGCGCGATCGCAACGACAATTTCACGAAGCTACTCGTCGGCGTTGCGGTTGAAGAGGATCTCGTCAACGACGGTTGGACAGAACTCTTCAAGTCGCTTGGGCAATTGCTGGACGGCTCCGGCGCGGCGGATCTGACCGATGCGGAACTCAAACAGCTCGGCGAAATCCTGGACTTCCAACACGACAACCGCATTCGTGCGCGCGTTGACGCCACCATCAAGGATCCGGCGACCGCAGAAGCGGCCAAGCACTGGTATCGCCCGTGGTGCAAGCGGCCGACCTTCAACGATGAATACCTGCCGACCTTCAACCGCCCGAACGTCACGCTGGTTGATACCGGCGGTTTGGGCGTCGAGCGCGTCACCGAGAAGGGCGTGGTGGTCGATGGCGTCGAATACGAGCTCGACTGCCTCATCTTCGCGACCGGCTTCGAGGTCAGTCGTGCCACCTACACGCACCAGGCGGAACTCGAAATCATCGGTCGCAATGGCGTCAAACTCGGCGATTACTGGGCGCGCGGCATGCGCACGTACCACGGCCTGATGAGCCACGGCTTCCCAAACTGCTACCACATGGGCTTCACGCAGACCGGCTACACGCCGAATTTCACCTACATGCTCGACAACCAATCGCGGCATCTCGCAGCGGTGTTTTCCGATGTGAAAGCGCGCGGCGTGAAAGCCCTGGAGCCGACGAAGCAGGCCGAGGAGGAGTGGCTCGCGCTGGTGACCGCGCCGAACGCGATGACCGACTACCTCGCGAATTGCACGCCCGGCTACTACAACGCCGAAGGTAACGCCACGTCCAATAATGACGGCTTTCTGCAGGGCCATTACCCGGAAGGCGGCCTGCGTTTCTATGAGATGCTGGCCGAGTGGCGCGTAAAAGGCGACTACGCCGGCCTAGTCGTTCGTTGAGACCCGCGGGGGCGGACTACGCCCCCGCATCCCTCGGGTCTGGATGCATCAGCGCACGACGAGCGCCGAGGTTAAGTATCCAGCCACTGCCTTTGTCTTTACATAAAAGGCCGTCGATCGAAACTCGCACGTACATCAAAATTTCGTTGTAGGGCCCGAGGTTCGATTCCGCGTAAGTTACCGCCCATGCAACGCACTGCACGGGGTCTTCCAACGGCTCGACTCCTGGAGGGAGCAGTTGTCAGACTTTCTGACCGTCATCTGCCTCATAGCGCGCAACAATCGCGTCCGCCCCTCTGAGGTACCAAGGTGGCGGGCCATACAGCGATCGGCCGGGAGGCATGCTGTACTCTCCCGAAATAACGTCCATTAGAACACCCCTCTCGTTGCCATTCCCCTGACCGAAGAAAGTTCATACCTCGACTTGTTGCGGATGACCAAATGCAGAGGCCGGTTACTGGAAAAGCGAACCCCGCCCGCGTGCGTCTCTGGAGGGTCGTTCACGCTCACCCGCCTTGCTCTAGACCAGTCACTGCGCGAAACTCAGCTAATCGAGCGACAGATACCGCCGCAGTAAACAGGTGTCAGAACTCAATGGCACTTACTTAAGCTGAAATGCCGGGAAAGAGGCGCAATCCTGGCCCTTCGATAGGGGTCGAGAAGGAGCAAGCGCTCCTCCCCGCCCTCCGAACCGTGCGTGCGGTTCTCCCGCACACGGCTCTCCAGTCAGTGGTTTCCTCATCGGGATTGGCTTGCCAACACGTGGGCCTCGGTCAATGTGAAGAGGCCCAACTCGGCAAAGAAGGCCTTTGGCCAGCGCTGATGATCAGACACACAGCGTCCAATCCCGGGCCGCTTCTCCTGGTTGCGCCGGAGTGCACGCAGACGACGACGGACAAAACCATCCATCGCTTGGAAAGTGTCGGGATGAGCATGCTTGAAGTAACCGAACCAGCCCCTCAGCAGCGGGTTCAACTCGGCGCTGATAGTCCGCAAGCTATCGCCCCGCGTGCGCCGGGTCTTCTCCCGGATACGTTCGCGTATCGCGTGCACACTCTTGCGTCTCACCCCGCGTTGTCCCGCCTCGAAACGATAGCCCAGAAACTCGAACCCTTGTCCCGCGACCCGGCAATCCCCGATAGGGGTCTTCGCCGGATTCGGACGCAGACCATTCGCCGCTACCCAGTGTTGCATCTCCGCCAGCGCCGCTTCAGCTTCACCGGCACTGCGGCACAGCACCACCCCATCGTCGGCATAACGCACCAGCGCATAACCGCAGCGTTGCATATGACAGTCCAGGGGATGTAGATACAGGTTCGCCAACAGCGGGCTTATCACCGCGCCTTGCGGCGTGCCCCCGGTCGGTGTCCAGCGCGCCAACCCCTTTGCCGATGTCCTGATCGACACAAACGCTTCACTCAGCGCCAGCAGCCGACCCTCACTGAGATGCGCGCCGACCCGTGCCAGCAATCGCTCCTGCGGAATACTGTCAAAGTAGCTCTCTAGATCAGCATCCACCACGTGGGGGTAGCCCGCCTTGAGCCGCCGGTCCACTTCGCGTAACGCGTCTTTGCAGCCTCGTCCCGGACGAAAACCATAACTCAGGTCCAGAAACTCACGCTCAACTATCGGTTCAATCACCAGCTTCACCGCCGTTTGCACGATGCGATCTTTGACCGCCGGGATCCCGAGTGGACGGGTCTTACCCCGCCCCTTCGGGATCTCCACCCGCTTCACCGGCAGCGGCTCATAACTTCCCGTCTTGCGCGCTTCTTCTAGTTCCACGAGATAGTCCTGCGCCCGTCTCGCAAACTGCTCAACACTTTGCCCATCCACCCCGGCCGCACCAGCCTTAGCTGCCACCTTGCGCCACGCCGCCGCCAGCGTTGTCGGCCGGTACACCTTGTCAATCAGGCTACCCCATTGGCCTCCGCGCACGCCGTTACCCAGCGCCGCCAACCTGCGCTCGTTCCCTATCGAGGCTTCCACCCACGACCAGTCACGACCGCGGGTCTCTCCGTCTTGTCTAGCCGTCGTCGGCACTCCCGACGGTTCGCTTACGCTGGGCCTCAGCCTGTCACTCCCGGCCTCCACCTGCCTGCCTTCCCTCAACGCGGCTTTGCTAACCGCGCCGGTGACCGTCACCGGTCGCGCTACTATGCAGGCGCTGACTCCTGCACGCGTTCACCCCGCGCGCAGGTCTCCCCACTTACTGCGCCATACCTTCCTCTCGTTCCGTCTCCCACCACACCGTGCGCCCCGATATCGCTTGCCTCGCCACCTCAGCGTATCGGGCTAGTTCCGGGCTTCGCCACGAATGAGCAGGCTCGCCGCCACACCACGCCGAATCGAGTTCGTTATCCTACGGACCGACAGTTCGCTTCCGGTTGCTCCCCACCCCGCCTCGCAGCGACGCAGTTACCTTCCGCTACGGAGCTGTGGCAAACTCCGACGCGGACTTCCACCGCGCTGATATCGCGCCATCATGGGCGCACTCATTCCGGCGACCGCCGGAATCCAGTCAAATAATGAATTTATTTTTCGCTGGACTTAGTGCTCGGAGCACGGGGTGACGGCGTAAACCGCACTTAAGTAAGTGCCATTCAAGCTAGACACCTGTTTACCGAGTCATCGAAACGGTACCAATCGCGATCGGCGCTACAGTTGTCATACACAGAGGGCACATGAATTCTCTCCACGAGTGCCTTTGCAACATTTCTGCCCGTTAATCAACATACTGATCACGGCGACGAACCCACGTCATTGTGAATGGCAAGCCCGCTTCGTCGCGCCCTTTTGGCGTGAGATCTATATAGTGATACGCGCCATTGAGCATGTCTAAACCGCGTGCGTAACATGAATACGTACGGAAAATCTCGCCTTGTTCAGTTTTGTAAAAAACACTTATCCCTGGCGCTTCCGTCTGCGGGAACGCGCGCTTTCCGAAATTGTAATAAACCTCTCCGGCTTGCAATTCGTCGGGCGTGAAGGAAACCTGATAATCACGATTGAAGTCGTTGTCCATGGACGACACCCACTTGAATTGCCAACCAAGTCGGCGCTTATAGGCTTCCAATTTTTCTAAGGGTCCTTTTGATATCGCTAAAAACTGAATGTCTCGGTGTTGTAGGTGGATGTCGATGCCATTGAAGTTATCCGCCCAGAATGAGCAGCTCGGACAACCCTCTGTCCAGTCGGCACCAAACATAAAGTGGTACACGACCAGCTGGCTGCAGTTACCGAACAATTCTGCGAGCGATTCTTTACCGCGTGGTCCATCGAAGACATAGAGTTTCTCGACTTTGGTCCAAGGCAGTTCGCGCCGCGCTTCGCTGAGTTGGTCGCGCATACGCGTAAATTCCTTCTCCTTGTCGAGGTGCAGGCGTCGTGCCGCAACCCATTCGTCGTGAGAAACCACCTTATGGTTTTGCATTGCAGGCTCCTTATATTTCGGTTGTTCGTCAATGTCGCCAGGCGCGACTTCGAAAAGCAGAATCCGCGGTTCGGCGGTGTTCGGCCCACGATGTATTGTCTCTTTACCAGGCCGCCTAGCTAAACCCATCAAGCACCGCGCCTGCTTTTGCGGTCGAGCAGCGCCGCAATCGCTACCTCGTACCTGTCGCGACTCGCGACCATCGTCAATCCCTCCCTCGCCGGACGCGATAGCCGAGGCGCGGGAAATGCACATGCAACCGTCCCGTGCGCGGGTGTTCGGTTGCGATGACGAGGCGCTCATCGTCGATCGCCGCGAGCCGACCATGACTTGGTGCGGAATGATCATCGAACGGCGAGACGGTCACGAGGGTGCCGAGTTCGAGCCCCTCCGGGGATTCGTAGTCGCTAACGACCAGCGGTTGCGGCTCCGCCGCAACCGCAATGGCGAGGGCGTCTTCTGCAGCGCACGGAACGGGGTGGCCGTGGCCGAGCGCTGCGATGTTCGCCATCCACTCGCGCGTACGCGGTAAAGTATCGAGCAATGCGCTGCGCCCGCCGATTTGTTCGAGAAACCACGGCGCCATATAGAGTGTGAGATCCGCGAGACTTACCGCCTCCCCAAGTACATAAGGATGGGCGTTATCGAGGAGTTCCTCAATCCAACCCAGTTGTACCCGCCACTGGCTGAGCCGATATCGCGCAGAGGCTTCTACCTGTGCCAACGTCGGCATGGGCTTGCCATGTAAGCGCGACCGATCGGCGTGAAATGAAGCGGGGAATTTGTGCGCGTTGACGCCAGTAACATAGAGCGCGAGCGGCCAGAACAGTCGGTCTTCGGCCCACGCGGCAATCCCTTCGACGAGCACGCGCGTGCGCGCGGGCGAGTGGCCAGGGAAGAGACTCGGCACGGGCACGCGGGCCTCGAGGACTTCGGCGATTAAGCGCGTGTCGCAGTAGACGTCGGCGCCGCACTGCAGGGCCGGGGTGCGCCGATAGCCACCGGTCAAGGGGGTGTAATCCGGTTTGGGCTCAGTCGCGGGGATTTCGACCGAGCCCCAGGTGCAGTCCTTGAGGCCGAGGATCACGCGGATTTTCTCGGAGAAATTGGAGAAGTCGTAATGGTGCAGGATCAAGTCCATCGGACTCACTCACGCGGCAAGCGTGTCGCCGCCGGTCGCCGGCCATCGAGAATTCCAGCGAAGCGTTCTTCGATTAAGTGGTCCCAGTGCGGATGGGTTTTGATGTAGAAGCGACCTTCCTGGACTGCCTCGAGCACGAGCTCCCCGACTGCGCCGGGAGCCATACCCGCGCCGAGCGCTGAGCGCAGGCGTTCGCGCCGCACCTGCTCCATCTCGCCGAGGTCACGCGGTTCAGGCCGGTTGCGATCGGCATCGGCGATCCCCGTGGCGACCCACCCAGGACACAGCGCCGAGACCCCGATTGGCGCCTGCCGTGCTTCGAGTTCCTTGTACAGACACTCCGACAACGCCAGCACCGCATGCTTGCTGACCGTATACGGCGTATTCGCGGTCGACGTGACCAGCCCTCCAATTGAGGCGGTGTTAACAATATGCCCGGGCTCACTACTGGCGAGCATCCGCGGCACGAATGCTTCGATGCCGTGCACGACTCCCATTAGATTGACCCCCAGCACCCATTGCCAATCGGCCGGCGGGCACTCCCAGCTCGGCAAGTTGTCGTCGATCACCCCGGCGTTATTGCACAGCAGGTGCACGGCACCATGCCGTACGAAGGCCGACTTGGCGAGCGCATCGACCTGCAGGCGATCGGCGACGTCGGTCACGACGCCGGTGGCATCACACCCTGCGGCGTTAAGTTCCGCGACGACCGCTGCAAGGGCGTCCGCTTCGACGTCGGCCACCACGAGACGCATTTCGTGACGACCACACGCCAACGCAATGCCGCGCCCGATTCCACTCGCGGCGCCGGTGATCACGGCCACGCGGCCTTGCAGGTTCTGCATCCTCGATCCTCCTTTAGCGCCGCGTATTTCGGCAAAGCCAGTGCTCGATTCCGCTCGCATTCAGTACGAGATTCCGATGCACAAGGACGGTGAACGAACGTCGTCAATGTGTCGTTGAGCATTACGATGGTCAAGCGCCGATGTGCGTTCTAATGGATTATAGTTCGCGCCTAGACGTTCCTTTTAATTCTATTAGATAAGCGCCGCGAACGAAGGAATTGAGAATGGCCTCGGCCAACGTCGAATCGTCGAGTTGGGTGTGTCACGTCTCAACTGGATTTTGGCTGAGGTATGCGCGATGTCGGATGCATAAGCGATACCGGAGCAACTATGGACGTAATTCGATTGAACTGCTCGGCTGACTTCGTGGGCTTTAACGGAAGCAAGATAGGGCGGAAGGCGCTGCGCTTTTCCGCCCTACGATGCCTCGCATAGAAAATTCTACGTCTGAAAGCCAGTCGCTCGGGACAGACAGGAGAGGATCAAACCCGGGCGGTCGACTTGCGCTAGTGGTCTGGGAGTTGGCAAGACCGGCTCCGTTCTCACTGTTCCGCGAACTGCTAAGATGAAATCCACCAGTGCTCAGCACATTAGGGAGATTGCCCCATGACTATCCGCGTAATCGGCGCTGGCGTCGGCCGTACCGGCACGACCTCCCTGCAAGCCGCGCTCGAAATTCTGCTCGGCGGCCGTTGTTATCATATGCATGAAGTCTTTTCACGCCCCGACGATGTCACGGTGTGGCACGCGGCGGCGCTCGGCAACATGCCCGACTGGCATGCGTTTCTCCGGGACTGGACCGCCGCCATCGATTGGCCGGCCTCGGCCTACTGGGAAGAACTCGCGCACGCTTTTCCGAAGGCACTCATCGTGCTTTCCCACCGCGAGGCGGAAGCGTGGTGGAAGAGCGCTTCGAACACCATATTCCCGGCGTCCCGGCAGGCCCAGGACACTCCCTGGAAACGCATGGTCAGCGACCTGTTCAAGCACCGTTTCACCGCGGACATCGAGAACCGTGCTGCGGCTATCGCCGCTTATGAAGCGCACAACGCCCACGTGCGCGCCACGGCCCCCGCGGATCGCCTTCTCGAATGGCAGGCGAGCGAAGGCTGGGCGCCACTGTGTGCCGCGCTCGGGTTGCCTGTCCCCGACATCGAATTCCCCCATGCCAATACCACGGCGGAATTTAAAGAGCGTATAGGCTCTGCACTCCCCGCCCCCAAACGCTGAATCAAGTCAACCTCATTCCCCGGCCAAGTCGTCCGTAAATCGCTTCCCTTGAGCGATAACGATTCCTTATTTACGTTCTCCATCGATTATTAAATTTGGACAAGGAGAACCTAATGTCTGCGCCGTCACGCGCGCTGACCGACGATCCCTATCCGCTGAAACGTGGAGGGCCGCAGTATCAACTCGGATTGCCAGGATTTCTGGTTAACGAATTCGCGGGATTTGCGCTGGGCGTTGACCGTCGAGCGCAAGATGTCATCATTTGTAACTGGAGGATACCGACATGATCAGTTTTCGATCCACCGTTCAACGGGCGCTGGAACTGACATTGGTCGGTATCCTGTTTTGGCCGCTCACCGCGGCGGCGATTCCGATCGGAGTCGAAATCTCGAACTACTTCGTCGCCGACGGCAAACGCCATTCCTATTTCGACGGCAAGTTACTGACTGCGGACGAGCTTAACCGGGAACAATCGTACAAGCTGGGGGTGAAACGTTACCTCGGTCGCACTGACCTGCCGTTAGACGATCTTTTTCTACCGGCGGGCCACGCCGGGGTTTTCCTCTTTTTTGACGACGCCGAGGTAGCCAACAAGGATCCTAGTAAACCCGCCAATCCGCATAATCCGCATGGCGAGGACATGATCTTTCTCGATACCAGCAATGCCGACAAACCCATATGGAAGGGGCAACTCTATCTCGCAGGATTGAACGGCATCGGGGACGGGCTCTACGACAACCTCAGCGGCACCTTCGACCGCCTAGTTCCTATTCCCGAACCGGCGAGCATCGCGCTGATGATGCTCGGCCTGACGGGACTATGGCGCGTGCGCCGCATCCGTTTCTATTCGTAGCGTCACAAGCGGCGGTTGCAACCGATGAATGGGCAACTGATTCCGGAGTTTCGATTATTCGCGATGGCCGCCGTTCGGACTTAAGGGTTAATACTGTCCAGCCAGATTTGGGTTTTGGCGCGCGTACGATGACAACGTTCAGTTAGCTCATCACACAGACCCCTGGACAGGACCGCGTCGAGATTGCCATCCTGTCACGTCGAAATCGATCCACTATCGGGGGCATGCATGACCACGCGCCGGCAATTCCTCGAACGAATCGCCGCCGTCGGCGGGTTCAGTGCCGCCTATGCGTCGATGCGTGCGCTCGGCATGACGGGTGAGCCAAGCCCTACAGCGCCCCTGCGTGTTGCGCGTGCCTCACCCGGGACCCGCGTCGTTATCCTAGGCGCCGGCATTGCCGGCCTGGTCTCGGCTTGGGAACTCGGCGAGGCGGGATATGAGGTCACGATCCTGGAAGCCCGCGATCGGGTCGGCGGCAGAAACTGGAGCGTACGCCGGGACACACGCATCGAAATGACCGACGGCAGCGTGCAGGCCTGCGCGTTCTCCGCAGGCGAATACTTCAACGCTGGGCCGGCACGGCTCCCCAGCCATCACCATGCGGTGCTTGGTTACTGCCGTAAGTTCGGCGTCGCACTCGAAACCGAAGTCAATCTGAGTCGCAGCGCCTTCATGCGCTCGGACCGCGTCAATAGTGGACAACCGTTTCGCATAAGTCAGGCGATGGCAGACACGCGCGGTCATATCACCGAGCTGTTGGCCAAGGCGATCAATCGCGGGCGTCTCGACGACCAGCTAACGCTTGAAGATCGCGACCGCATGATCGCATTCCTGCACCTGTACGGCGATTTGAACAAGGACGGCGAATATCGCGGATCCGAGCGCGCCGGGTACAAAATCGCGCCCGGCGCCTTTGACCGGAAGGGCGTCGCGGTCGACCCCTTGTCGATGCACGAATTGCTGGATGCCGATCTGTGGATCGCGATTATGTTCGACGAGTTCGTCGATTGGCACGCCACGATGCTGCAGCCGGTGGGGGGCATGGATCGGATCCCTCTCGCGTTCGAGTCGCGACTCGGCGCCCGGATCAAGCGCGGCCAAGCGGTGGTTGCCATACGAAGTGCCGAGCGTGGTGTGACGGTCGTGCACAAGAACACTACCACCGGCGAAACCGGCACGGTCGAGGCGCACTACGTCATCTGTACGCTGCCCTTCAATATCCTGGCGGGTATCGACACCGATTTATCGCCTCGCATAAAAACTGCGTTGCGGAGAATCAAATACGATCACTCGCTCAAGGTGGCCTTTGAGTCTCCGCGCTTCTGGGAAGATCAGCAGATCTACGGTGGCATCTCCTATGTCAAGAACGACACCGGCCTGGTGTGGTATCCGAGTCACGGGTTTCATGCGCCCTCCGGTATCGTGCTGGGCGCCTATGCGAACGGCGAGGCCGCAATTCGCCTGGGCGACAAACCGCTGGCCGCGCGCCTCGCCGCCGCGCGGGCTTCGATCGAGCAGGTGCATCCCGGTTGTTCGCATCTGCTCACGAACGGCGTTAATGTGACCTGGGCAAAGATCCCCTACAGTCTTGGCCCCTGGGTGCTGGGTTGGGAAGGATCGGACGGCAACGATCCCGACGACTTCAAGCTGCTCAATCAGCCCGACGGCCGCGTCTATCTCGCGACCGCCAATTTGAGCCAGACACCCGGCTGGCAAGAAGGCGCCGTGCTGTCGGCGCAGCGCGTGGTGGAGATGATCGCCGAACGCGCCGCGCGCACTGGTCAAGCCTGAAATTTATGGAACCTCTGCCTTTTGCAGCGTTTCTTTAACGACCATAGGAGACGAAATGCGAAAAGATCCTTTGCGACGGGCTACCGTAACCTTGGGCGTGCTGCTCAATACCTTACCCCTTGGCGCTGCTCATGCAGACGATGTCGTGCGCCTGCCGCTGCCCGACGGCAATCCCTTTCCCATCTCCTCGGCAGTGACCGTTCGAGGCGATCTCGATACGGTGTATGTTAGCGGTGCGCTGCCCTCCGTGATCGACAAGAACGCGCCCAAGGGCAGCGTTGCCGCCTACGGCGACATGGAAACGCAAACTGTCAGCACCCTCACGTCGATCAAGAGCACGCTCGCGCGGCTCGGGCTCGGCCTGGGCGACATCGTGAAGATGACCGTGTTCATGGTCGCCGATCCGGGCAACGACAATAAACTCAACTTCGCCGGACTGATGGCCGGCTACACGAAATTCTTCGGCACCCCGGAGCAGCCCAACAAACCGGCACGCAGCGCCGTGCAAGTCGCGGCGCTGGTGGCGCCCGGCGCCTTGGTCGAGATCGAGGTCATCGCGGTTAAACCACGCTGAGGCGGGCCGCGGCGCTGACTGGCAGCACGCAGACTTTCGCACCCGACATTAGTGTTGTCCCGCAATGAACTTTCATGAGTTGGCGCGTTTCCATGGTGGGCGCGGCTTTAGCCGCGAAGGGCCTTCTCAGTAAATATTCGAAGCTCAAGGCGGCTCCCACGGCGCTGTCAGCAATGGTGCGTCATGTAGATTCGACGTGGGGCAGCACACTAGCGGCCCACCATCTCGCGCACCAGTTCGTGCAGCAGCAGGGTGGCCTGCGCCAGGGAGTCGATGGCGAGCCGTTCGTCGCGGCCGTGCACCCGCTCGGTTTCAGCCATCGGCAGATGCATGGGCATGAAGCCATAACAGGTGATGCCCTTGGCTCGAAACGTGTTGCAATCGGTGAAGCCGGCGATGAAATTGGGCGTGACTCGCGCTTTCGGATCGTGCCGCTTAATCAGCGTCGTGATGGCCTTGAACAAGACGGTGTCAAGCGGCGAGGAATGCGCAGTCGCGGACAATAGCGGCTCCACGCGCACCTCGGGCTCGTGCATCGCCCGCTCGAGCTCGGCCACGACCGCTTGCGGATCCTGACCGGGCAACAGTCGCAAATCGACAACCGCGGAGGCCTGCGCCGGATAGACGTTCTCCTTGGCACTGCCGGTCAGCATGGTGATCGCGAGACTGTTACGCACCATCACCGCGTTGTGCGGATCCTTAAGAAACTCGGCACGAAACGCCGGTTGCGCGAGCGACTTGGCGAGTTCGCGATAGGCCGCGCGCTTGGCGGGCGCCATGGCTTCGGCCCGCTGGTCGAACACTGATTGCACCGCAGGCACAACGGTCACGGGAAATTCGAATTGCTCGAGACGGGCGAGCGCCCGCACCAGGCGGTGCGTGGCTGCCTCGGGCTTCGGCATCGCGGCGTGGCCGGCCGGTCCCGTGGCAATGATTTTCAACCACAGTGGCACTTTCTGGGCGAATTCGACGGCGTAGAGCAGGCGCCCATCGTCCAACTGGAGCATGGCACCGCCCTCATTCAACGCAAACTCGACATCCCGCAAGACGTCGAAATGTTCGGCCATCATATAGCGCGCACCTTTGCCGCCACCCTCCTCCTCGTCGGCCACCGCGAGCAGCACCACGTCCCGCCCGAGTGGCACGCCGAGTCGCTTCAGCATGACGAAGGACAGCAGTTCCATGATGCCGGGCCCTTTGTTGTCGAGCGTGCCGCGGCCCCACACATAGCCGTCGCGCACCACACCTGCGAAAGGCGGCGCAGTCCATTCCTCGGGATTGGCCGGTACGACATCCATGTGATGGACCAGCATCAGGGCTTTGCCGCTGCCATCCCCGTGCAGGCGTGCATAGAGATTGGCGCGTCCCGGCGCCGCTTCGAACAGCGCCGCCTCGATACCTTCGCGCTGTAGAAAGGCCGCCAGAAAGCGCGCGGCCGCGAGCTCATTGCCGGGCGGGTTGGTGGTATCAATCTGTACGTACTGGCGCAGCAGGCACACCGCTTCCGCTTGGACCGCCGCCGGCTCCACGGTCATCGCGCGCGGACAATCGCTCGCAACGGTGTCTGGCAGAGCGGTGCTAGCCTGACTCGCCGCGGGTGTCGGCATTACCGCCGTACTGAATGCGAGTGCGGCCAGCAGACCGCAGAGCGCGCGCCTCATAAGCTGCCTGCCATCGCCCTCAGCGCTCCGCGAGCGGTACATAATCGCGCGGTGTATGCCCGATGTAAAGTTGGCGCGGACGACCGATGCGCTGGCTCGGATCTTCGATCATCTCGTTCCACTGCGCGACCCAGCCGACGGTACGCGCCAGCGCGAACAGCGCGGTGAACATAGTCGTCGGGAAACCCATGGCCTTCAGCGTGATGCCGGAATAGAAATCGATGTTGGGGTAGAGCTTTTTCTCGATGAAATATTCGTCCGAAAGCGCAATTTTCTCGAGCTCCATCGCGACTTCGAGCAGCGGCTCGTTCTTCACGCCGAGCTCATCGAGGACTTCGTGACAGGTTTGCTGCATGACTTTCGCGCGCGGGTCGTAGTTCTTGTACACGCGGTGCCCAAAGCCCATGAGGCGGAACGGATCGTTCTTGTCCTTGGCTTTGCGGACGTATTCGGGAATGCGATCGGCACTGCCAATCTCCACCAGCATATTCAGTGCAGCCTCGTTCGCACCACCGTGCGCGGGGCCCCACAAGCAGGCGATGCCGGCGGCGATACAGGCGAACGGGTTGGCGCCGGACGAACTCGCCAGGCGCACGGTCGACGTCGAAGCATTCTGTTCGTGGTCGGCATGCAGGATGAAAATGCGATCCATCGCGCGCGACAGGATCGGGTTAACCCGATAGGTCGCGGTCGGCACCGCGAAGCACATCTTGAGAAAACTCGCGGTGTAGTCGAGATCGTTGTCGGGGTAGACGAAGGGCTGACCGATCGAATACTTGAACGCCATCGCGGCGATCGTTGGCATCTTCGCGATCAAGCGCCTACTCGCGACGAGGCGCTGGCGCGGATCGTTGATGTCGGTCGAGTCGTGGTAGAAGGCCGAGAGCGCGCCGACTACGCCGCACATGATCGCCATCGGATGCGCATCGCGGCGAAAACCGCTGAAAAAGCGGTGCAATTGTTCGTGCACCATGGTGTGGTGCGTGATGGCGTGTTCGAATTCGTCGAACTCGGTCTTGCTCGGCAATTCACCGGTGAGCAGCAGGTAGGCGATTTCGAGGAAATTGCTCTGCTCGGCCAGCTGATCGATGGGGTAGCCACGGTACAGCAGGATCCCCGCATCGCCATCGATGTAGGTGATTTTCGATTCGCAGCTCGCAGTCGAAGTGAACCCGGGGTCATAGGTGAAATAACCGGTCTCGCTGTAGAGCTTGGAAATTTCAATGACATTGGGGCCGATGGTTCCCGAGCGTATCGGGAATTCGTGGGTACCGGCCGCCGACTCGACGCGTGCAACATTGGCCGCCGCACTGTCAACTGGTTTACTCATGGCTACCTCTTAACCTGCAGTCGATTGTGCCGCCATCATCCGCATTGCCGCGCCTTCTTGGCGATAACGCTCGCCATCGGCTGGAGTCGCGGGAATGTGATCCCGGCGGTCGCCGAGGGCGGTATTGAACTCGCGTTGGTTCGCGGCGAATTCGAGCACGATGCCATCCGGATCTTGGAAGTAAATCGAGCTAATCCAGACGCTTTCGGTCACGCTGTCGGCGAGCTGCGAGGGCGAGGCATCGTGATGCATGAAGGAGCTGACCTGAACGCCTTTCGCGATTAATTTGTCGCGATATTCCGCGATTTTTTCCGGCGCCACATCGAATGCGAAATGATTCATCGAACCGTGTGACGACAGGAAACCCGTCGGGTCGGTGAGCGCCGTGGCCGGATCGATATTAGCGCGCGGGTTCGACACGCCCGGATTGCGATCGGGCGCCTCCGGAAACCAGAAAAAAGCAAAACACTGACCACCGCCCATGTCGAAAAAGAAATGTTGTCCGCTGCCGCCAGGTAAGTCCAAGGTGCGGATGAGTTTCATGCCCAGGACATTGCCGTAAAAATCCACGGTGCGCTGCATATCCTTGCAGACCATGGCGACGTGGTTGAGCCCACGCAGTTCGAATTCGCGGTTGGTATTTTCCATGGGGAACTCCTGAAGTTGATCTTAAAAAGTGATCCGCGGCGATCTTGCGGCTCAAAACCCGGCCGCCACCCGCGCTGCCTCGGCGCTGGCGTCGTCGGTGGCTTTGGCCGCCGCCGGACCGGCCAGGGTACCGGCGACTACAATGCGCGTGATGTCGGTCAGGCCGATGAAGGCCAGCCAGTTTTCGAGTGCCGGCTTCTGCAGATCGAACGCCTCGGCGCCGCTGCCGGCATGATAGGCACCACCGCTCGCGTAGATGGCCGTAACCTTGCCGTGTACCAGTCCGCTATAGCTACCACTCGCGGGATCGAAACTCCAGGCCAACCCGGGCTGAGTGATCACATCGATATAGTGCTTGAGCACGTACGGCAGACCGAAATTCCACATCGGCACGCTGAACACGTACTTGTCGGCCGCGTCGAAGCGCTTGAACAGGCGTTCGACTTCAGTCCACGCGGTGCGCTCGGCGGCCGACGGGTTCTCCCCATGCATGATGGAATATTTCGCGTTCAACATATCGCCGTCGAAGCGCGGCAGACTCTCTTGCCAGAGATCGAGGCGATCGATACGGTCGTCCGGGTGCGCGCGTCGATAGCTCGCGAGAAACGCCTCCGCGACTTTGATCGAGTGTGAGCGTTGTTTGCGCGGCGAGCTTTCGATATACAGCAGCGTGGCCATGAGGTTTTCTCCTTAGGAGCCGGGTTGATGTCGCGGAACGCGCCCGCGTCGATTGCAGGCAGTCTAACCGGCCGCAGCCCATCACGTAATGCCACGTTCGCCAATGGGGGCAACATTGCGCTCGAAGCGTATGCGGCGCATCCGGCCCGCGTTGCCGGCATCGTGTTCGTCGGCTCGTACGCCACAGGCTCGCAAATCATTGCCGCTGGCAACCGCCCTGAAATGATTCGCGCCGCGGTGAGCACGGCGACTGCGCGAATCGCCTTCTACACCAGCGTTGGCATCCCTGAAGCAATCGCCATGGAAGCAAGGTACGGAAAAGCGCAGCGTGGGGCCTTCCGCCGGATGAGATCAACATAGTCTGACCCCGGCCGGGTCCTCTGGAAAGGAGAGTCTATGCGTAAACGAAAACCGCTAGAACACGCTGCCAAGGCTTGACCGATGCAGCATTGAACGACACAGTAACCACGCCCGTTCACCGTACCAATGAACTCCGGAACACCGTACCGACATCAATCGGAATCGCGTACCGGCTTCGCCGGAGTACGCAGTTCGCCACGCACGTTTCCCACTGGAGGTCATTGAAGTCGTGCGGGCAGCGTGGCCGCAGGACCGACCGTTACTGGTGCGGATATCGGCGACGGATCATCGTTCCGATGCTGTCACGCCTGAAGACGCACTGTGGTTCGCACAGCAGCTGGCGGCGCGCGACGTCGATCTGCTGGACATCTAGGCCGGAAACATCGTGCCCGGCTATCCGGTATCGGTCTATCCTGGTTATCAATTGAAATACGCGGAGCGCCTGAAACACGACGTGGGAATACTCACGGCAACCACCGGTTCGGTTGCCGCTTCTGATCTTCTGGAGGAAGCGTTGGGGGCCCAACGCATCGATCTCGCCTTTGTCGGACGAGCGCTGTTACGCAACCCGTTCTGGCTGATAGACGCGACGCGCCAGGCAGGCGTCGACTTGGCGTTGCCGATTCCGACCTATGGTCGCGCTACCGGGCCTTACGAGCGGGGGTTTTAAGACACGCATCTTTCACGACGGCGTCTAGTGATCACTTGATTCGGTATCAACTGGTGAGCCCACGATCCAGTGTTTGTGGAACACCCGGAGGCGCCTGCGCACATTGCCGGCGCATGGGGTGCGCGAGTTTGAGGACTATCGACGATATGAGCGTTCTGGATCACGAGACCGTCCATGGCTCCAGTCTCCGCGCAAGGTGTTATCGATATGCCTGAATCAAGCAGACCGGGCCCTAGAATATCCACGCATACGCAGCCGTGTGTGCGTCACTACGTAGTAAGCATTACCATAACCGGGTGCCTGCCGCATCCGACACCCTCCGTCCGCCGAGTCCGCCGTCACCTTCTGGCTGGGTCGCACGACTGCGGACCTATCATGCGTTTTTGCACAATCTTATCGGCGTCGTGAGCCAGCGTTTCGAAACCCTGGGCGATATTTACTATGTGCCGAATGCCGACGGTGGTCTCTATGTCATTAGACACCCGGAGCAAATCCGGGAGGTGCTGATCACCAATGCCCACTGTTACGCCAAAACGCACAGCGCATTCATTCGGCTCGGCCGCGTACTTGGGCAGGGATTGTTGAATACCGACGGCGAGGTGTGGCGCCTGCACCGTCGCATGATCCAACCCACGTTTTACAAGGAGCGTTTACACGTCTACTCCCACATGATGGTGCAGGAAGCCACTGACATGATCGAGCGTTGGCGGGACGGTCGGCAAATCGACCTCGGCGCAGAACTGACCCGCCTCACCTTGCGCATCGTCTCCCGGTCATTGTTCAGTCATGAAGTAGGCGACGACATGGACGCAATCACCGGTGCCGTGACCGTGCTGCAGGATTCCTTTTCCCGACCCGATCTGCTACCGCGCTGGGTGCCCAGTCCCCAGCGGAGGAAAGCGCGGCGCGCGCTGCGTTCAATCGATGAAGTGATGTATCGACTCATCGCTTTACGGCGCAACGGTACGGGGTCCGACACTGTGCACGAATCTGGAGAAACAGCTGATCTTTTGCAACGGCTGATCGATGCGCGAGACGAAGAAGGTGATCGCGCTGGATTGAGCGACAAGGAGATCCGAGATCAGCTCGTCACGTTTTTCATCGCGGGGCACGAGACCACTTCACATGCGCTTACCTGGATATTCTATTTGCTCTCGCAACATCCTGACATCACTGCGAAACTGAACGATGAGATCGAGCGGGTGCTCAGGGGTCGGCCGCCTCGATTCGAAGACTTCGACGCCTTGCCGTACACCGAGCAAATCGTGAAGGAATCCATGCGCCTCTATCCGCCAGTGTTCGCCATCGCGCGCAAGGCCATCGCGGATAGCCACATTGGAGGTTACTTCGTCCCCGCCGGCAGTGAGGTCGGTATCTGGACCTACATGGCACACCACGATCCTCGTTGGTTTCCACGACCGGAGGTTTTCGATCCGGCGCGGTTCACCGATCCAGAAAGCTTACAGAGAATGAAAAACGCGTATCTGCCGTTTGGCTTGGGTGCTCGGACTTGCATCGGAAAGACTTTCGCGACGATCGAAGCAGTACTGCTCCTCGCAACTGTCGCCCAACGCTATCGCCTGAGCCTGGTTCCTAATCACCCTATTGCCTTGAAACCTCGCGTAACCCTGATGCCAAAGTTCGGCATGAAGATGATCGTGCACACCCGCTGATCCCTTCGGCGGATCACGGCGGATCACGGGGTCACCCATTAGCCGTCTCGTGTCAAGTAGGCGAGTGGGACTCGGAGTCTCCACCCCTTCAATTTTCTTCTCCTCAACGGCCGGTCTATGCGCCCGCAATTCTGATGTCAGTGCTACTGTTCCCAAACAGGGAAAGTG
>JACPPA010000037.1 GCA_016191285.1 Gammaproteobacteria bacterium | reverse complement strand
TGTACTCGGGTGCTCGGCAAGCGTTAGGGAAGCTCTGCAAAAAGCAGAGCTTCCCGCGGCACAGGGAGGTGCCGCCATTTTCGATGGTTGCAAACCAGTGCAAATGAAGGGAAGCAAAAATCATACTTTTTGCTTCCCGTACTCTGAATAAGTCCAGGATGGACTTATTCAGAGGTTCCTTAGGCATTAAAGGGGTTTATTTTGGAGCGCAGATTCGTCATCCACCTTCGTTGATAAATAAGCCTGACACGAATGGCACTTACTTAAGCTGGAATGTCGAGCAAGTTACGAAGTTCCTTCACTACGTCGTTCCTGCGCAAGCAGGAATCGAGTGAAAAATGAATCCATTGTTTGACTGGATTCCTCCCGGCGAAGGCCGGGAGTTCGCCGGCATGACGAAGGGCCAGGATTGCGCATCTTTCCCGGCATTTCTGCTTAAGTTAGGTGCCTTTCAAATCTGACACCTTTTTCGTGTTTTTCGATTTGCACGCTGGCGGGGAGTTAGAATGCGGCCATTCCCAGTTCGCTCGAGCATCTATGTCGGCACTTCATCCCATTGTCGCGGTTACCGGATCCTCGGGTGCCGGCACGACCAGTGTCCGCACCGCCTTCGCGCGCATTTTTGCGCACGCTGGGGTGCGCGCGGCGTGGATCGAAGGCGACAGCTATCACCGTTATGACCGCGTCGAAATGGCGCGCGAAGTCGCGGTCGCGGCCGCCGCGAATCGCGATCTCACCCACTTCGGACCCGACGGCAATGTATTCGATGAACTGGAGGGCTTGTTTCGGATTTACGCTGCCACGGGCGTGGGTCGTCATCGCCATTACCTGCATACCCAGGCCGATGCCGAACGACACGGCGGGCTGCCGGGGGGCTTTACCGCGTGGGCGCCATTGCCGGCGGACACCGATTTATTGTTTTATGAAGGTCTGCACGGGGCTTTGGTCACTGACACTTACGATGTCGCGCGGTACGTCGATTTGACCATCGGCGTGGTGCCGATCATCAATCTCGAATGGATTCAAAAAATTCATCGCGATGAAGCGGTCCGCGGCTACTCCAAGGAGGCCGCGACCGACATGATTTTGCGCCGCATGTCAGATTATGTGCATTACATCTGTCCGCAGTTTTCGCGTACCGACATCAATTTCCAGCGAGTTCCCACCATCGATACGTCGAACCCGTTCACGGCCGGCGCCATTCCCACCAACGATGAAAGCTTGGTGGTCATCCATATCGCGAATCCGCCAAAGATCCGGCCGGATTACCCTCTATTGCTGGAGTCGCTGGCGGGTTCGTTCCAGTCACGGCCGGATACCTTGGTCGTGCCGGCGGGCGAACATGTAATGGCGATGCAATTACTGCTAAATCCGGTGATCGCGCGGCTCATCGAGGGTCGCGACCGCGCGCGGTCTGCGCCTTCGAAATAAAGTTGCGGCGGCGTTAAACGCGGCGCGTGAGGAATTCGCCAACGAGTTTTATACTTGCGCGGTCGCGGAAGTTTAAATAACACCAATCCTCCGGGGGAACTCATGCGTACGATACTCGTGCTGAACTCTAAGGGCGGTAGTGGCAAGACCACCATTGCCACCAATATCGCTGGTTTTTTTGCCGATCGCGGCCAGGCAGTGGCGCTGGCCGATTTCGATCCGCAACACAGCAGCCTTGATTGGCTGGCAGCGCGCGAATCTGATCGGCCGGAGATCAAAGGCATTGATGCCGCCGGGCATGGCCTGCGCGTGCCATCGGGTATCGATGTCGTCGTCATCGATGCGCCGGCCGCGACCCATGGCGAGGACCTCGGCAGCCTGGTGCGCCGGGCGCAAACCATTGTCATCCCGGTCATTCCGTCGCCCATCGATGTCCGCGCGGCCGAACATTTTCTGGCTGAATTGATGGCCGTGCGCGTCATCGAAAAGCATGAAGTCAAAGTCGCGACGGTCGCGAACCGCGCCCGCGAAGGTACTCAAGCCACCGTCGAATTGGACGAATATCTCGAGCAGATCAAGCTGCCAAACGGCCGCAAGCTGCCGTTTTTGGCCAATCTGCGCTCGAGCGTCAATTACCTGCGGGCGGCCGAGCGCGGCCTTTCGATCTTCGAATTCGCGCCGATGGCGACCATGCCGGATCGCGAATACTGGGCGCCGGTCACGAAGTGGTTGACGAGTACCCGGAGCTTACCGGAGTAGTCGGCGCCACCCCGGCCGCATAATCGAGACCGCGTTCGCGTTGGCGCGCCGCGGTCTCCGGTTCGCCTAAGTGATCGAAAGCTTGGGCTAACCAGTGGTAGGCTAGGGTCGAGGGCGCGCGGGCGATCGCATCCTCGAGATACCCACGCGCCTTGCCCCACAGCCCGGCCGTCAAACACAACCGGCCAAGGCTCAACCGGAGCGCTGCGTCCTCCCCATGCGCCACCAACCAGCCTTCGGCGCGGCGAACCGCGGCAAGTGGCGTGGCTAAGCGCAGTTCGCCGTACAAGGCCACCAACCGGCTATCCCAGACCACGCCGAGCGCTTTGCGAATAATTGCTTCGGCGCCGTCTTGGTCGTTTAACTCAAGCAGTGCTCGGGCATAGGCGCCGGCGACCACCGGTTCGGTACGCAAGGCTTTGGGCACCGCGTCCCAGACCTGGGACGCTGCCTCACGGTTTGCCGTACCCTGCGTAACTAGCCGCGCCGTGTGTTCAGCTTCGAATTGACTGAGCTGCGCCGCAGGATACGCCTCAGCTTTTTTTAATTGAGGCAACAACGCGGCGGCAGCATGCCACGCACCACGGGCGACGCTTAGCCGATGCCGTAACACCAAGGCCTGGGGCCGATTCGCCGCGCGCGGCGCAAGGCGTCCGAGTCCAGCGGCGGCGGCGTCAAGCTCGCCCGCCGCCAGTTGCATTTCGATTTGTTGCAGCTCGATGGTCAACGCATGGCGGGGTGCCGTTTCACGCGCGAGCGCTAAATAACCGTCGCGCCGATCGGGGGCCTTAAGTGCATGTGCGGCCTGCGCGGCGGCGAGATATCGCGCGGCGCTAACTTCAGGTGCGTTTGATTGGCCGAGCAAGCGTTCGGCGCGCGGATAATCGCCGGCGGCCAGCGCCAGTAAACCCGTGTCGAAATTCCGATAGCCGCGCCGGGCGGCGCGCGCGTGGCGCCACGCGCGGAGGCGCTTAGGGATCGTGATCAAGCGCCACAGTGCACGAAGCACAACGAAC
Organism: Gammaproteobacteria bacterium; assembly: GCA_016191285.1. GTDB lineage: Bacteria > Pseudomonadota > Gammaproteobacteria > CAIKBL01. The sequence continues at coordinate 86,063 of JACPPA010000037.1, read as the reverse complement.
AGCAGCCCGCCGCCGATCATTACTGCGCCGACGGCCACCACCAAGCTGGCGCGGATCACTTTGCCGCCGTAAGTGATCTCGACCAGGCCCGGATCGTGACTCAGCAGCTGGCCCGCGGCGACCGCGAGGATCAGCGCCAGCAACACCACGCCCAGCAGTTTCACATAGCGTCCTGCGTGGTCGCGCCGGGCGGTTCAACGCGCGTTTTGAGCGCCATGAGCGCGCTTTCGCTGGTGTTGAGATCAGGCAGTGGCGGCGCCAGGTCCAGGCTGGCAATTTCTGCCAAGCGCTGAGTCAGCGCCGCGATCAGCGGATCTTCGGTCGAAAAATAGCGGGTTAAGCTAGTCGCCAACGTACCGGCGGCGGCGCGGACATTGACGTTGTCGCGGCGCAGGGTGGCAAATCGGAGCGCGCCAAGTTCCAGCCGTAACGCGTCTTTGATCAAGGCTTCACGACCCGGATCGAATAACGCACGATCGGCGTCACTGACGTCGCGCACGTCGATTACGCTACGCAGCGCCCGCCACACGCTGGCGCCGAACGCCTGCCATCGCGGCACCGGCTTGGCAGGCAACGGATCTGACGTCTGCGGCAACGACGCTTCCGGCGCGCGCCAATGCAGCGCGTCGATGGTGGTGACGGTGGTGCTCCACTCCAGCGCGAGGGCGTTGACGTCCGGTTGCTGAAACGCGCGCAGGGTGTCGCGGTCGCGCTCCAACGCGGTTTTGAGTTCGAGTTCCTGGCGGTCATTGGTTGCGCCCAGCGTCATCGCGGCGGCATCCAACGCACGCGCGGCAAGCGAGGTGTCGCGCTCGAAATCTACGGCGTCCTCGGCAACCCGCAGCAAATGCTCGACGCGGGCAAGGCGCCAGCCGTTGCGCGTGTTGGACGCCGCGAACTCCGCTGCCAACGTCGCGAGCCGTGCCGTTAAGGTCTTGATTTGCTCGTTGACGGTGCGTTCCGCGGCTTCGTTCGTGCGGACTTTATCCGCCACACCACGCAGCTCGCCAAGCGCGCCGGTCATGCTCCGGTCAGTACTCGCCAGGGCGTCCTCAACGCGCGTCGTGAGCGGTTCAAACTCGAATTTAATCCACCCGACGCAAGCTACCCCCAGCGCCAGCACCGCACTTATCGCAAGCCACGCCACACGGTTGCCGCGACGCGGCGCGCCACTGCTCGATACAGGCGCCGGCAACGCAGCGCGTGGTGTAGATTCATCAAGCATCGGCGGTCCACCGGACTAGCGCGTCGACAATACTTTGGTCACCAGGGTTATCGACCACCACTGGTTCTACCGTAAAACCCAGCCGCTCGACTTCTTGCGCGGTCCGGTTTCCGGCCACCAGCAACGGTACGTTGAACAGCGAGTCAAGGCCTTCTTGATCGATTTTCTCGGCTAAATTCGTCAGGGCTTCGGGACTGGTGATGATCGCGATATCGGGCGCGGTGATGCGATTGGCGCGCAGTAGATCACCCAGCCGCGTAGTCGGCATGACGCGTTCGTAGACTTCGCAATACTCCACGATCGCACCGCGGGTATGCAGACCTTGCGCCAGCATTTCGCGGCCGCCGGCGCCGCGGATGATCAGGATCCGTTTACCCGTGACTTCGTGCGCCGACAACCCCGGCATTTTCAACAAGCCCTCCGAACTAAATTCGCCTTTCGGAGTGTGCACGTCCGCGAGACCGAGCTCGCGCAAGCGTCCACCGGTCCCCAGGCCAACCGCATAAACTGCCTGGTGATCCAACGATTGCTTGGCGGCGGTCAGCAACTGCATGCCATATTCGACGGCATTCTTACTGATAAAAATAACAATATCGTAAGTGTCGAGTTGGCGCAGGGTGGCGGCGGCGATCGGATCCGCATGCTTGCCTTGGATCACGATCATCGGCGCAAACACGACTTTGCCACCGAGATTTTCGAGCGCGCCGATGAGCGCGTGCGCCTGCTCCTCTGGTCGCGTGACCAAGATGGTGTAACCCTCAAGCGGTCGCGCCGTGCCGGCCTTCATGCGTGAACTAAGGGGTCACGCTGGCGGTGACGGCCGCCAGGATGCGATCGGCGCCCCGCGCGCGCAAGGTCTCGCCCACGGCGTGGCCGAGCGCTTCCGCCAGGTGTCGCGGTCCGGACTGCGCCGCACGAACCTGGGTTTGTCCATCGAGACTCGCCACCAACCCGTCGAGCTGCACGGTATCGCCAGAGACCACGGCGTGGCCCGCGATCGGTACCTGACAGCCACCCTGCAACGTCGCGTTCAAGGCGCGCTCCGCGGCGAGCGCGTCGGCCGTTTCAGGATCGTTAAGCGGCGCGAGCAACGCGTTCAGCGCCATGTCGTCGACGCGACATTCGAGTCCGATAATGCCTTGACCAATCGCTGGCAACATTTCCGTCGTCGCAAAATATTCCGTGATGTAATGCGCCAAACCGAGCCGCCGCAAGCCCGCGGCGGCCAGCACGATACCATCGAAATCCCCGTTTGTGAGCTTGCTGAGCCGGGTGGTCACATTGCCACGCAGATCGCGCAAGTCGAGATCGGCGCGCGTTGCGTTAAGTTGACTGCGTCGGCGCAAGCTAGAAGTCCCGATAATGGCGTTGGCCGGCAGTGCGCGCAGTTGCCCGGCGCGCGGCGCGAGCAGGCAATCGCGCGGATCGTCGCGCGTGAGCAGCACCGGAATATGTAACGACATTGGCAACTCCACCGGCACATCTTTCATGGAATGCACCGCCACCTCGGCCTCGCCTTCGAGCAAGGCTTGTTCGAGCTCCTTGATGAAAAGTCCCTTACCGCCGATTTTCGCCAGCGGTGTATCCAGCATGCGATCGCCTAGCGTCTTGATGATCACTAATTCAATGGCAAGCGTGGGATACAACGCGAGCAAACGATCTTTGACATGCGTCGCCTGCCACCGTGCGAGGCGGCTGCCACGAGTTGCAATTCGAATTGAGCGGCGCGCTGTCACGAACATCAGCGCGCGTAACGAACACGCATTGGCTGAAGAATGGTTTAGAAAGTGACCGGTATGCTAAGGTGTCACCCCATGCAGGGCAACCCAATCACCAGCGCCTTATGACGATCCGGCTCGGGGTCATCATGGACCCGATTGCGTCGATCAATCCGAAGAAGGATACGACGCTCGCGTTACTGCTCTCCGCGCAAGACCGTGGGTGGGAAATTCACTACATGGAGCTCGGGGATCTAACGCTCCGCGATGGCCATATGCGAGCCCGCACGCGCGCACTCAAGGTGCGCGACGATTATCGGCAGTGGTTCGAGTTTACCGGCGCTGCGGCGCCACGTGAATTGCGCGAGCTCGACGTAATCCTGATGCGCAAGGATCCGCCGTTCGATACCGAATACATTTTCGCGACTTACCTGTTGGAGCGCGCCCAGGCCGGCGGCGTGCTGGTGGTAAACGATCCGCGCGCGCTCCGCGACGCCAACGAAAAATTGTTCACCGCATGGTTTGCCGATGTTTGCCCGCCGACCTTAGTCGCGCGGCGCATGCAAGAGATCAGGGAATTTCTTGCCGAATTCGGCGACGTGGTGGTGAAACCGCTCGATGGCATGGGTGGGACCTCGATTTTTCGCATTAAAACAGGCGATCCTAATACCAGTGTCATTTTAGAAACGCTCACGGCGTACGAGTCGCGCTATTGCATGACGCAAAAGTATTTGCCGGAAATTCTCGATGGCGATAAACGGGTGCTGGTGATCGATGGCGAACCCGTGCCGTACGCGCTGGCGCGAATTCCGCAAACCGGCGAATTGCGCGGCAATCTCGCGGCCGGTGGCCGCGGTGAAGGCCGCCCGCTCACGGCCCGCGACCGCGAAATTTGCGCGCGCGTGGGGCCCGAATTAAAAGCGCGCGGTCTATTGTTCGTGGGGCTGGATGTGATTGGCGACTACTTGACGGAAATCAACGTGACCAGCCCGACGTGCGTGCGCGAGCTGGAAGCCCAGTTCAAGATCCCGATCGCCGCGCGCTTGATGGACGCCGTTGCCGCACGGCTCGCGCCAAAAAAATAATGTGAGCGGTTTATGCAGGCGGTGATGACCGGCCGGGCGCCGGCGCCGACGGTGACGCCGAGCGATCGCCTGGCGTTGACGCTCTGCCTCGCCGTCATTGTGCACACCATGGTGTTGCTAGGGGTAAGTTTCGCGCCCGAGCCGGCGCCGCGTCGGCAGGCCGAAAGTTTGGAAATCACGTTGGTGACGCAGCAGTCGCCGACCGCCCCGAAACAGCCCGACCTGCTTGCGCAAGTCAACGCCGAAGGCGGCGGTGATTCAGAACTCACTGGGCGCCCGGCGACGCCGCTGGCGGCGCCGCTGCCCGCACCGATCGCCGCGCTCGCAGTGATCCCACCGCCGCCAGCCAAGCCGCATACGGACCTGCAAGATCCACCGCTTGATCCGCTACCGCCCAGACCTGTGCCACAAACCGTCGCTCAAGCGGCTAAACACCCTGCGGCCACCACGGAAAATCTCGTCAAGCCGGTGCCGGTCGCCAACCTCCCGACGCCGAGCCCAGCCGCTGAACGGACCCCAGAACCACCAGCACCCGACGCCAGTCCCCCGACGCTGCTGCCAACCGCCGCGCAACTTATCACCCGGTCGTTTGCGATGGCCAGCCTCAGCGCCGAACTGGAACAAAAACTCGACGATAAATCGAAGCGGCCGCGCCTGAAGTTTATTTCCGCCAGTACCCAGGAATATCGTTACGCGTCGTATTTAGAGGCGTGGCGGCAAAAAGTCGAAAATATCGGCAATTTGAACTACCCCGACGAAGCGCGTAAACGCAAACTCTCCGGCAACTTGCTGCTCGACGTGGCTTTGAAACCCGATGGCAGTGTGGTCGAGGTTATCGTGCGTAAGTCGTCAGGATTTCAGGTGCTTGACGACGCGGCAGTGCGGATTGTCGAACTCGCCGCCCCCTACGCGCAGTTTCCGGACGATATTCGGCATGACGTGGACGTGTTGCACATCACCCGCACGTGGAAGTTTTTGAGTAATGAACATTTCATCGCACAATGACGACTAAGTTCGTGCCGCCTTGTAACGAGCGGTACTGCCGGTCGATACTAAGGCTATGACAGCGCTAGACCTTACCAACCAGTTTCTAATCGCCATGCCGGCGCTCGAGGATCCCAACTTCGCGCGCACGGTCACCTACGTCTGCGCGCATAACGAAGAGGGCGCGATGGGGATTGTGATCAATCGTCCACTCAATATTGAACTCGGCGAAGTGCTCACGCAGATGAAACTGGAATCCGAAGATCCCGCCATTATTACCCGCCCGGTGTTTCAGGGCGGGCCGGTGCATCGCGATCGCGGCTTTATCATTCATCGTCCCGCCGGCGATTGGGGCTCGACCATTCGAGTCACCGATCAAATCGCGATTTCAACCTCGCGCGAAATCCTCGCCGCCATTTCGAAGGGCACCGGTCCCAACGACATGCTCGTGGCGCTCGGCTACGCCGGGTGGGGCGCCGGGCAACTCGAACACGAGATGGCACAGAACGCTTGGTTATCTGGACCGGCCAACCTCGATATCATTTTCAACGCGCCCCCCGAGCAACGCTGGGAGCGCGCGGCCGCGCATGTCGGCATCGATATCGCACGCCTATCGAATGATGTGGGACACGCCTGAATGGCAGCGATCGCCACCATCTTGGGCTTCGACCATGGTGTTAAACGGATTGGCGTCGCGGTCGGACAAACCTTGACCCGCACGGCCACACCGTTAACCACCTTGCCGGCGCACGCGGGTCAACCGGATTGGAGCGCGGTGGCGCGCTTGATCGCCGAGTGGCAACCGGCCTGCCTCGTCGTCGGCATGCCGGGAACAACCAACGGCGCGCCGCACCTGTTGGCGCCGGGTGTTATCCGCTTCGCGCACCGCCTGGAAGGGCGATTTAAACTTCCGATCCAATTCATCGACGAACGATTGTCGTCGCATTTTGCCGCGAGTCAGCGTTCAAAACGCGTCACGCTCGACGCGGTGGCCGCTCAACTGATCCTCGAAACGTGGCTCGCTGAAGCACCCCCACGCGCGGAAGTTCGCGCATGAAAGAGGGGTTCGATCTCGAGGCTTTGATCGACTCCCTCGCTGTCAGCCTGCGCCGCCAACTGGACAGTGAAGAAATCTCGCGGCCGGCGTTGGTTGGCATCCGCACTGGGGGGGTGTGGATTGCGGATCGGCTGAAGACCTTACTGCGGCTTACGGAGCCCCTGGGCGAACTCAACATCGCGTTTTATCGCGACGATTTCAGCCGCATCGGTATCCACCCCACGGTCGAACCCTCGAGTTTGCCATTCGATGTCGACAATCGAGATCTAATTCTCGTCGACGATATTCTGTATACCGGGCGCACGGTGCGCGCCGCCATGAATGAAATTTTCGATTACGGCCGCCCGCGTTCAATTCGGTTGGTCGTGTTGTTCGAGCGCGGCGGACGCGAATTGCCTATTCAAGCCGATATTGTTGGCGCGCACTTAAAGTTGAAGCCGCGTGAACACGCGAAACTGACCGGGCCCGAGCCACTGGCGCTCGAGATTCATCGGGGACGTAATTAAAGGAACCTCGGCAAAAGGCGAAGCTTTGTAATCCTTAATCTCCCGCGATTTAATGTGCGGTTCGAAAATACCGACAATTTGGGTGGAGCAATTACTTTCATAACCCGACTCGTTGTTATTGTGGGAACCGCTTTGAGCTTCGAATCTTTGTCGCGCCCTCATTCGCGGCTAAAGCCGCTCCCACAAGGCGCCGCCCGCAGTAGGCAAATCATGCAGATTCGTTGCGGGAGGCGAGATGCCGGCGGGTCGCAAAGTCGCCAGCTGGCTAATCACCGCCGTCACCTGGTCGCGAACCTGTTCGTTCGAATGCTCGAACTGCAAGCCCACGCGATACATTTTGAAATCCCCTTCGCCGATCTCGGTCTGGTGCATGACGCGTGCGCGCAGGCTTAAGTTGAATTCGGTGTCCGCACTGGTGAGTGAAATCAACAGCGATTGGTTGATCTCGAGCGGTTCGGGCGTCATCAACATCAGGCCGTTGACCGAGATATCTTCCAAAGTTGCCCGAAATTCACCCACATCGCCGTATTCGATTTCGAAACGTTGCACCAAGCGCGCCTCGGACCGCCGCCCGGGTTGCGGCTTCGAGACCAAAAGCGCTAAAACCTGTTGCAGGCGCGCTTCGTCGGCAGGTGAGAGGCTATCAAAGCGCAGGCCGAATTCGCTGCCTTCCGCCAGATCGTGGATTCGTAATACGGTGGCCAAGATTGTGATTTTATTACCGCCGCCCGCCGGCAAATGCAAACGCAACTGATGGCCCAATTCGGCTTTTAAACCGGTGCATTGAATGGCGGCGCCGCCCCACGAAATATTGCTTACAGTGGCCGCGAGTTGCCAGGTTCCATCCGGATCCGACACCTGCACCGGCGCGGTAACGCTAACCCGTAATTGGCGCCGCTTGTCCGCGCGGTCGTGCGGCATTGAGGGTTCGAGATTGGGTTTAGGGCTAGATTTCGCTGGAGCACGGATCAACGCGAGCGCTTCGTTTAAGACTCCCGACGCGGCGCTGGCCAAATCTTTGGTCGCCGCGTGCGCCTCGACCCGCGCCGCGCCGTGCACCAAGGGTATGACGCCGAAATGCGCGCGGTGCTCGGCCAAGCTCAGCGCGAGCACCCGCGCGCACTCAACGAGTTCCTCGGGAGTGGCGTTCGACGTTAATTCGTTGTCGTACTTTTTCGTTAGCGTCTGGGCAATTTGCATGGCAATGGACGCGGGCGCCTCGGCAAACGTTGTGAAAGGGGTTTTGGGGATCGACATGGACCCCATATCGACTTCCCCAAGCACAGCTTTAGGGAACCTCTGAATAAGTCCCTCCGGGACTTTTCAGAGTAAGGAAAACAAAAAGTGTCATTTTTGTTTTCCTTCATTTTCAACGGTCTTCGACCATTGAAAATGGCGGCACCTCCCTGTGCCTTAAGGAATCTCTGCCTTTTGCAGAGATTCCTTAGAACTCGCCGGCGATCGCGGCTGACGAATATCAGCGCCCTAGCCGAAGTTAATTCGCGCTTCCAGGTTGGTCCGCGAATCGGCGTTATTGAGCGCCTCCTCGAGATCGATCCGTTCTTCTTTATACAAATTAAACAGCGCCATATCGAAGGTTTGCATGCCCTTGGCGCCACTTTGTTCCATCGCTTCTTTAACCGCGCCGATTTGCCCTTTCAAGATCAAGTCGGCCAGATGCGGCGTGTTGATCAGGATTTCGATGGCGGCGACGCGAAAGCCGTCCAAGCCCTGGACCAGGCGCTGCGAAATGATCGATCGAATGTTCAGAGACAAATCGAGAAATAACTGTTTGTGCAAGTCTTGGGGAAATAAATTGATTACGCGCTCGAGTGCTTGATTCGCGTTATTGGCGTGCAGGGTCGACAGGCATAGATGGCCGGTATTACACAGCTCCAAAGCCGCTTCCATGGTTTCGCGGTCGCGGATTTCGCCGATTAAGATGACATCCGGCGCTTCGCGGAGCGACGAGCGAAGCGCGGCGCGGTACGACAGGGTGTCGACACCGATCTCGCGTTGATTGACAATGGACTTCAGATTCGGGTGAGAGAATTCGATCGGATCCTCGATGGTCAGGATGTGGCCCGACATTTTTTGATTGCGCTCGTTGACCATCGCCGCGAGCGTGGTCGATTTGCCCGAGCCAGTCGCCCCCACCATCAGAATCAAGCCGCGTTTGTGCATGACCAGCGACTTCAGAATGTCGGGCAAGTTAAGTTCTTCGATAGTCGGAATGTTGGACGGGATCCGGCGCAACACCATGCCCACTTCACCGCGTTGGCGAAACACATTGACCCGATAGCGCGCCGATTTGTCGTCCAGCGAAATCGCGAAATCGCTTTCCAAGGTGTGTTCGAAGCGCTCGATCTGAGCGCTGCTCATGATGGCGAATGCCGCCGCCTTGGTCAGTTCACCGGTGAGCACGGTTTTGCCGACCGAGTTCACCAGCCCTTCAATTTTGATCTTTACGGGGGCGCCGACACTGAAGAACAGGTCGGAACCTTCCTTGTCGCGCAGTAGTTTCAAATAAGGCGTGATATCCATCGCGAGTCTCCGCGTGACCTGCTGCCACGCTGTAGGTTCAAGCCTAGCGAAGCATCCCACTTTCTTCGTTGGATTCTTCGAGCGACAAGTGATCGAGGCCCGCCAGTTTGTCCGACACTTTCGCGGCCTTGCCTTGCAGTTTTATTTTTAATCTAAGTTCGTTCATGGAATCCGCATTGCGCAGCGCGTCTTCATAGGTGATCAGATCCGCTTCATAGAGATCGAACAGCGCTTGGTCAAAGGTCTTCATGCCAAGTTCGTTCGATTTACTCATGATTTCCTTGATCATATGGACCTCGCCCTTGAGAATGAGATCCGCGATCAACGGTGAATTCAGCATGACTTCGATCGCCGCTACCCGGCCACGGCCGTCGATTTTCTTCATCAGCCGCTGCGAGATGATGGCTTTCATGTTGAGCGACAAGTCCATGAACAATTGTTGGTGGCGATCTTCGGGAAAGAAATTGATAATGCGATCGAGTGCTTGGTTGGCGCTGTTGGCGTGCAATGTAGCCATCGCCAGATGGCCCGTTTCAGCGAAAGCCATGCCGAATTCCATGGTTTTACGATCGCGGATTTCACCGAGCAGAATCACGTCTGGCGCTTGACGTAAGGTGTTCTTAAGCGCGATTTCCCAATCATCGGTGTCGACGCCCACCTCGCGCTGCATCAGGATGCAATTCTTGTGGGGGTGGACATATTCAATCGGATCTTCAATGGTGATGATATGGCCGTAACTGTGTTCGTTACGGTGATTGATCATCGCCGCGAGCGAGGTCGATTTACCCGATCCCGTGCCGCCAACCATGATGACCAACCCGCGCTTGGTCAGCGAGATTTCCTTCATCACCTCGGGCAGTCCTAACCGATCGAGCGTCGGGACGTCGGTTTCGATCGTCCGCAACACCATGCCGGTGTAGCTCTGCTGCACATAGGCGTTGACCCTGAAACGGCCGATGCCGGCCGGGGCAATAGCGAAATTACATTCCTTACTCGCCTCGTATTCCTTTAGCTGCCGGTCGTTCATGATGGCGTATGTCAACGCCTTGGTATTCTCGGGCGTTAGTTTGGTTTTCGAAACCGGCGTTACCTTGCCGTCAATCTTAATCGCCGGTGGAAACTCGACGGTGATGAAGAGGTCGGACCCTTTTTTGTCGACCATCAGCTTCAGCAAATCCCGCATGTACTTGATTGCTTGTTCGCGTTCCATCTCGGTACTCCTGCCTGGCGCTGGCGCGTTGTGCTTAAGTCTACTAAATAGCGAAGCGGAAATACCGTCCCACCCTACAGGGCTGGGCTTTAACCGCATCATTCCGGCGCAGGGCCGTGTAAAAACTCGAACCGCCATCACCCCCGGAATTCGCACAGCGAAACGCCGGCTTCCAGTCACAATAGGCGTTCGCGCCGTACGCGGATCCGCTTTTTTACTGGATTCCGGCGTGCGCCGGCATGACGGGTGCTGGGTTCCTGCTCCCTGCTCCAATCCACTTGGAGTGGTTACACGGCCTGGCAGACCGGAATCCAGAACATTAAGTTATTCGCCTTAAGTCCCTCCCGGCGCAAGCCGGGAGCACGCCGGGACGGGCCGTGCATTCCTGATGATCCCACCCACCGCCGCGACCGGGTCGCTATTTATGCTCTTCTATTTAGAACCGATCTCAAAATTGCCGCGCGCGACGATCGTTGCGTGCGGCTTTAGAAGAGATCCTTATTTTGGGCCTTGGTTCGTGCCTCGACGCGCGACACCGCGCCCTTTTGCACCATTTGCTGCAAACATTGGTCGAGGGTTTGCATACCGAATTGTTGTCCAGTTTGAATCGACGAATACATCTGCGCAATTTTATTTTCGCGGATGAGATTACGGATCGCCGGCGTGCCGATCATGATTTCGTGCGCGGCGACGCGTCCACCGCCGTTTTTCTTCAATAAGGTTTGTGAAATAACCGCGCGCAGGGACTCGGACAGCATCGCGCGCACCATGTCTTTTTCTTCGGCCGGAAACACGTCGACGACTCGATCGATGGTCTTCGCCGCCGAGCTCGTGTGCAAGGTACCGAAGACCAAATGGCCGGTTTCGGCGGCGGTTAGGGCCAAACGAATCGTTTCAAGGTCACGCATTTCGCCGACCAGAATCGTATCGGGATCTTCACGCAAGGCCGAGCGCAGCGCTTCGTTGAAGCCCAGGGTATCCCGATGCACCTCGCGTTGGTTGATGAGACATTTTTTACTTTGGTGCACGAATTCGATCGGGTCTTCGATGGTCAGAATATGGCCGTACTCGTTTTCATTCTTGTGGTTAACCATCGCCGCCAGGGTGGTCGATTTGCCTGAGCCAGTCGGGCCGGTGACGAGCACCACGCCACGGGGGTAGTCCGAGATATCCTTGAAGATGTTCGGTGCTTTTAAGTCTTCTAAGCTCAAGATGATCGACGGAATCGTCCGGAACACCGCCCCGGAGCCGCGGTTTTGATTAAAGGCATTGACGCGGAAGCGCGCCAGGCCGGGAATTTCGAACGAGAAATCGCATTCCAAAAATTCCTCGTAATCCTTGCGCTGCTTGTCATTCATGATGTCGTAGACCAGGTCGTGCACGTCCTTGTGTTGCATGGCGGGAACGTTGATCCGTCGCACGTCGCCATCCACTCGGATCATGGGTGGCAGGCCGGCCGAAAGATGTAAATCAGACGCGCCATTCTTAACGCTAAAGGCCAGTAGTTCACCGATATCCATGCCGAAACCCCCTGCACAAGTTAGCCATCGTCACCGGTTCTAGAGATTGCAATTTATTGCGCGCTAGACTTAATTCAATTTCCGAACCTTAGCAAGTAACATCCTGAGTTGTCATGCAACGACCTCCAGCATCCGTGGTGGTAGCAACCGGGATCGAGCAGGTTCGTACCCGGCTCGCGGCCGCCCTGGCTCGCGCCGGCCGGCCCGCCACTGCCGTTACTCTACTCGCCGTCAGCAAGGGACAATCGGTCGCCGCCATCCGCGAACTTGCGGCGCAAGGCCAGCACGCGTTTGGCGAAAATTATGTCCAGGAAGCCCTCTCTAAAATTGCGGCACTCGGAGCCCTCGACTTGAGCTGGCATTTTATCGGACGCATCCAATCGAATAAGACCCGCGACATCGCGGCCCATTTCAGTTGGGTCCATGGCATCGATCGGCTGAAAACCGCCGCGCGTCTTAGCGCGCAACGCCCACCGTCCTTGCCGCCTTTACAGTGCTGTATCGAAGTTAATCTACAGGGTGAGACGCAGAAGGGCGGTGTCACGTTGGATGCCTTGCCGGCGCTGGTTGCCGCCATGATCGAACTACCGCGGGTGCAGCTGCGCGGTCTTATGGGCATGCCGGCACTCACGGCGAATGAGGCACGACAACGAGCGGCGTTTCGTCAGCTGCGGGCTGCGCTCGCGCCCTATGCGGTCCACGGTCTCGATACCTTGTCGATGGGGACTTCGGCGGATTTCGAAGCCGCCATTCAAGAAGGTGCGACCATCGTTCGTGTTGGCACCGCCATCTTTGGACCGCGATCTAAGGCCCCAACTTAAGATGATAGACTCGGGGAGATCAGGCAACTTCTTCGATCGCTCGCGACTATGAATTCAACTCTTGCGGTTATCGGTGGCGGCAACATGGGGCGGGCCATTATTGGCGGTCTATTGGCGCGGGGCGGTGATGCCGCGTGCATCATGGTCGCGGATCCGAGTCCCGACGCGCGCGCCTATCTCCGCGCCGAGCTTGGCATTACCACCGTCAGCAGTAACCATGAGGCCGTGGTGAACGCGGAAACCATCGTACTCGCGGTCAAACCGCAGCAGATGCGTGAGGTCGCGCGTGATATTGCGCCCTCGGTCGCCAGGCGTGATCCCTTGGTGATTTCCATCGCGGCCGGGATTCCGACGGCATCCCTTACGGCGTGGCTAACGGGGGGAGCCGCGGTGGTCCGGGCGATGCCAAATACCCCGGCGTTGATCGGGCGTGGCATCACTGCACTCTACGCGACCGCGGCGGTGAAGCCCGCCGGGCGCGATGCGGCCGAAAGCCTGCTGCGCACGGTGGGCAGTGTGGTGTGGGTTCAAGACGAGGGGGCACTGGATGCGGTCACGGCGTTGTCCGGTAGCGGTCCCGCGTATTTTTTCCTGTTCATCGAATGTCTCGAGCGCGCTGGCGTGGCGCTTGGTCTTGATCCCAGTGTCGCCCGCCAGCTCGCGCTCGAAACGGCCGCTGGCGCAACTGAGCTCGCCCGAACTTCGGCGCTCGATCCGGCCGCATTACGTGCGCAAGTTACGTCCAAAGGTGGAACCACCGAACGGGCCTTACAAATATTTGCAGCTGGTGGCTTTGAGGCGCTGGTGGATCGCGCACTCCGCGCCGCCGCCGCCCGCGCGCAGGAACTTAGTCGCGAATTCGGAGAACGATAATGGGGACGGGATACTTCGCGAACGCCGGCGTGTTCTTAATCGACACCGTGTTCGGTCTGTACATCGGGGCGGTATTACTACGTTTACTGTTGCAATGGACGCGCGCCGATTTCCATAACCCCTTAAGCCAGGCAATCGTCAAGCTGACCAATCCCGTCTTGCGCCCGCTGCGCCGCTACATTCCCGCGCTCGGACGTATCGATAGCGCGAGCGTGCTTTTGATCGCCATTCTGCAATTGTTGAACACTTGGCTGGTGGCGGCGCTCGGTAACCCGGTCGGTAGTCTGATACTGGTGGCATTCGCCGATTTATTGTCGAAACTAATCTACCTTTATCTGTTCGCGATCATCATTCAAGCACTCGCCAGCTGGGTTGCACCGTCCGCCTATAATCCCGTGCTGGCGTTGATTAACGCGCTCACCGAACCGTTACTGCGGCCGGTCCGGCGTGTGTTGCCGCCGATGAGCGGACTCGATTTATCCTCGCTGGTAGTCATTATTCTGCTACAACTCGCGTTGTATTTGATCGTCGCGCCGTTAGCCGGTTTCGGCAGGTTGTAGCGATGCCAACAAGATCCATGTCCGGAGCAGACCCTGCGCGTTCGGTCGGCCTAGTCGAACCGCGCATTCAACAATTCGACACGCCTTTGCGGCTCGATTGCGGCGCAGTCCTGGATCACTACGCGTTGGTCTATGAGACCTACGGGACGCTCAATGCCGCGCGCGACAACGCGGTGCTGATTTGCCACGCCTTGTCCGGCGATCATCACGCGGCGGGCTATCATGCGGGCGACGCGGGCAAACCAGGGTGGTGGGACAATTGCATCGGCCCCGGCAAGCCGGTCGACACCGATCGGTTTTTCGTGGTATCGGCGAATAACCTCGGCGGCTGCGCGGGATCAACCGGACCGCTGACGGTGAATCCGGCGACCGGCGGCTGCTATGGGCCAGACTTTCCGCTAGTCACCGTGCGCGACTGGGTGGAAAGCCAGGCGCGGCTCGCCGATGCGCTCGGCATCGAGTGCTGGGCCGCGGTGATGGGCGGTAGTCTGGGTGGGATGCAGGCGCTGCAATGGACGGTCGATTATCCGACGCGCGTCCGGCATGCGATCGTGATCGCCGCGGCGGCGAAATTGTCACCGCAAAATATCGCGTTCAACGAAGTCGCGCGCCATGCCATTCGATCCGACACCAAATTTCATGCGGGGCGCTACTACGAGCACGGTGTGGTGCCCGAACACGGCCTGATGCTGGCGCGAATGTTGGGTCATATTACGTATCTCTCGGACGATGTGTTGATGGCGAAATTTGGCCGGGAACTGCGCGACGGTAAATTGAATTACGGTTACGACGTCGAGTTTCAAATCGAGAGCTACTTGCGTTACCAAGGCGAGGCGTTCGTTAAACGTTTCGACGCCAACACGTATTTGCTGATGACTAAGTCGCTCGACTATTTCGATCCCGCGGCGCGCTTTGGTGATCGCCTGCGCGACGCGGTGGCGCGCACCGAAGCCAAATTTCTCGTCGCGTCGTTCAGTAGCGATTGGCGCTTTTCGCCCGCGCGTTCGCGCGAAATCGTGCGGGCGCTATTGGACGCCAATCGCGATGTCAGTTATGTCGAGATCGAGTCCGAGCTCGGCCACGACTCGTTTTTGCTCGAAATCCCGTTATATCACGCCGCCTTGCGCACGTACTTTCAGGGGATCGCGGTGGGCGCGAGTTAACGCATGAATGGACTACGCGAAGATCAGGTATTAATCGCGGAATGGATCACCGCTGGCAGCCGTATTCTCGATCTCGGCTGCGGCGACGGCGCGTTGATCGATTTTTTACAACGTGAGCGTCAAGCGACCGGCTACGGGGTCGAAATCGATCCGGCCAACATCATTAAATGTTTGGCCGCTGGTGTAAACGTGATCCACTCGGATCTGGATCGCGGATTGTCCGACTTCGACGACAATTCGTTTGATTACGTGATCATGACGCAGACCCTGCAGGCCATGCGCTATCCACATCTGGTAGTGCGCGAAATGTTGCGCGTCGGGCGCGAAGGTATCGTGACCTTTCCAAATTTCGGCCATTGGAAGTGCCGGCTGCAAATCGCGCTCGGTAAAATGCCGGTGACCAAACATTTACCGCACACGTGGTTTAACACGCCGAATATCCACATGTGCACCATTCGGGATTTCGAGGAGTTATGCGCCTTGGAAGGGGTCGAAATGCTGGAGCGACGCACGGTCGACGCCGATCACCACACCGCTTTTGGCATGCGCTGGCTGCCCAATTTGCTGGGTGAAATCGCGCTGTATCGCTGTCGGCGTCGGTGATCGATGCACGCGTATCAATCCGCATTTATCGAATTCGCACTCGCCAACGGTGCGCTTAAATTCGGCAGCTTCAAGCTCAAATCTGATCGTCAAAGCCCCTACTTTTTCAATACCGGCGTGTTCGATGGCGGCCGCGCCTTGGCCCATTTGGGTGAGTATTATGCGGCCGCCCTCATGGCGAGCGGCCTTGGTTTCGATATGCTCTATGGCCCGGCATATAAAGGAATCCCGTTAGGCGCGGCGACGGCTATCGCGCTTTCGGAAAAGCACCAGCGCGATGTTTCCTTCTGCTTTAACCGCAAGGAGGTCAAGGACCACGGAGAAGGCGGGACTACCTTGGGCGCGACGCTCCACGGTCGCGTGGTAATCGTCGACGATGTTATCTCGGCGGGAACGTCCGTTAACGAGTCGGTCACCATCATCACCGCTGCCGGCGCATCCCCAGCCGGGGTAATCATCGCGCTTGACCGGCAAGAGCGCGGGCAGGGCGTGTTATCCGCGGTACAGGAAGTGGGCGCGCGGCATGGATTACCCGTCATTAGCATCGTTAGGCTTGACGACATCGTTAAGTATCTGGGCAAAGCGGGCGGCCGGGCTAAAGAAATTGCCGAAATCAACGATTACAGAAAGCGGTACGGCGTGAACGAAATAAGCGAGCACAAATAGCGATCTGGCGTGAAGTGGTGACGCGCGTCATCCCGGCGAAGGCCGTGATTCAGTTAAACAAGCCTGGTTCCTGGATTCCTCCCGGCGAAAGCCGGGATCGCGCCGCAATGACGGTGGAGATGGCCGGCGGGTTCTTGAAGCGGTCGGTATTCCGCTTCGCTATTTGGAGTTCAGCTGGCGTTCTGGACGTCCTAGATAGAGTTAAAACTGCGCTGATTCGGCTCTTCGGCGCGCAAATTTTAGGAAAGCGAGCGATGGGAAAGTTACTGCGGCAAACCTTATTTAGCCTATCGTTCGGGTGCAGCCTGCTAGCCGCCTCTGATCCGGTCGCCGCCGCAATTAAATGCTGGACTAATAAGGAAGGCATCACGGAGTGCGGAAACACCGTGCCTCCTGAATACGCGCAGCACGGACATGAAGAGCGCAACGCCGCTGGCGCGGTGAAGAAACTTGGTCCGGCCAAGACGCAAGCCGAGGTGGAGAACGAACGCGTGGCCAAAGCCGCGGCCGATAAGACGCGCGCGGAGGCCGAAGCCGCGGCCAAGAAGCAGGCGGCTGCCGACAAAGTGTTGCTCGATACGTTCAGTTCGGAAGACGACATGGTGCTCGCGCGCGATGGACAGACAGCGAACATCGAGTCCCAAGTAAAGCTCACTGAAAGCCGCATTGCGAAGCTTCAAAAAGGCCTCGATAATTTAATTACGCAGGCGGCGGATCTAGAACGCCGCAGCAAGCCGGTGCCGGAGCAGCTAACCAAGGATATCGCGGATTTACGCGTTCAAATCGCCGATAACAAGCGCTTCATCGCCGATAAACATAAAGAGCAAACGAAATTACACGATAAATTTGACGCCGATCTGAAGCGGTTTCGCGAACTGCGTAGCGCGCAACACTAGCGCGATTGTCATTGTGGGAGCGGCTTTGGCCGCGAATGGGAGCTGGAAGAAGATTCGCGGCTAAAGCCGCTCCCACAGTAGTGGTTACGCGGCGCCCTCGTTCGCATGAAACAGCGCCGCCGCGAGCATCGCCCACTGGTCATCCCAATTCACGCTTGGATTCGCCCGGAATCCGCTGTGGACAAATTGGCTGATCCGGCCGCTGGCAACGGCGGTTAGCAGATTCGCGGCCGCGGAGATCCGTGCGCGGTCAGGCTGCGGGCCGGCGACCAAGGTCGCGTCCCGCAGCACTTGTTTCAATTGGGTTTCGATGCGTTCGAAGAATTGCTGACTGCGCACCCGAAGTCGCGGCTGTTCGTCGACCAAAATATCGCCGGTTAACAGGCGCGCGAGACCAGGATTGCGTTCAACAAATTGCAGAACCACCAACAGCATCTGCTGGCAGCGCGTGACGGGGTTGGTCTGTTCTTCGAGAATGCGCGTGAACAGGCCAAACACGGCGTCTTCGGCGAACGTGAACAGGGCCTCGAACATTTTCGCCTTGCTCGGAAAATGGCGATAGAGCGCGGCTTCGGAAACACCCACCGCGGCGGCTAGCGCGGCGGTGGTGATACGCGTACCCGGCCTGGCTTCAAGCTCGCGCGCCAAGACTTCCAAGATCTGCTGCTTGCGGCCCGATCTCACCGCCGCTCGATCAGGGTGCCAATCCCGGAATCGGTAAAAAGTTCGAGCAACACCGCGTGTTCGATGCGACCGTCGATAATGTGCGCGCGTTTGACCCCAGCCTTGACCGCATCGAGCACCGCATCCATTTTCGGCAACATTCCGTCGCCGATGGTCCCATCGTTGATCAGAGCGTCAACTTGCTCGGCATCCAGCCCAGTCAGCAAGGTCCCCTGTTTATCGAGCAGTCCCGTGATATTGGTCAGCATGATGAGCTTCTCGGCCTGCATCACTTCGGCGATTTTGCCCGCGACCAGATCGGCGTTGATATTATACGACGCACCATCGGCGCCGACGCCAATCGGCGCAATAACCGGAATGAATCCGCCTGTCGCGAGATAGTCGAGCACTTGGCGATCGATTCGAGTGACTTCGCCTACATGACCGAGATCGATGATCTCAGGGGCCTCCAACGCTTCGCGACGTCGACTTAAGTTGAGCTTGTGCGCGTAAATCAGCGGCCCGTCCTTGCCAGTCAATCCGATGGCCCGCCCGCCGTGGCTATTGATGAGACTGACAATCTCTTTATTGACGAGACCGCCCAGCACCATTTCGACTACGTCCATGGTTTCGGCATCGGTCACGCGCAGACCGTCGACGAAATGACTTTCCTTGCCCAAACGCGCAAGCAGCGATCCAATTTGCGGACCGCCGCCGTGCACGACGATCGGATGGATGCCGACCAATTTCATCAGCACCATGTCGCGGGCAAAACCGCGCTTCAAGTTCTCATCGAGCATGGCGTTGCCGCCGTATTTGATCACCATGCACTTGCCCTGGTAACGCTGAATATAGGGCAGCGCCTCGGTCAAGACGTGAGCGACATTGAGCGCCTGGGCGTCTGCGAGGGACATGGCTTAAAACGGCAGGTTTAAATTGGCATCGATGGCACGCAAGAGTTCGCGAAAGCGCGCTTGCACCGCATGCAGCGCGGCGTCGGTGTCACCTTCAAAACGCAGGACCAGACATGGCGTGGTGTTCGAAGCGCGCACCAAGCCCCAACTATCGGCAAAATCGACGCGCAGGCCGTCAATTCGATTAATTTCACCATCGGGAAAATTCGCCGTATCCAAGACTTGCTGCATGAAACGCGCGTGCCGCTCTTCGGGCATTTCGAGCCGCAGTTCAGGCGTGGATAGCGCCGATGGCAGACGTCCGAACACCTGTTCTGGCGGTTCGTTGGCATTGACCAGGATCTCGAGCAGGCGCGCCGCGGAATACAAGGCATCGTCGAATCCGTACCAGCGGTCCTTGAAGAAAATGTGGCCACTCATGTCGCCGGCGAGCAACGCGCCGGTTTCTTGCATTTTGGATTTGAGCAACGAATGGCCGGTCTTCCACATCATGGGTACGCCACCGGCGGCTTTGATCACGGCCGTCAACAAGCGTGAGCATTTGACGTCGTAAATTACCTTGGTGCCCGGATTGCGGCTTAAGATTTCTTGGGCGAACAACATCAATTGGCGATCGGGCCAGATGATATTGCCGGCGCGATCGACCACGCCCAAGCGGTCGCCGTCGCCATCGAAAGCGAGCCCTAGGTCCGCCTGCTCATGCCGCACGATCGCGATCAGGTCCTCGAGATTACGTGGCTGGCTCGGATCCGGATCATGATTCGGAAATTCGCCATCGATTTCACAGAACAACTCGATCACATCGTGGCCGATGGCGCGCAGGATGTGTGGCGCGACGATGCCGGCCACGCCATTACCGCAATCCACGACCACCTTCAGCGCATCGCCCAGGGAAACCGGGATCTCTTCGCTGATCCGGCGGATGTAGTCGGGAATAATTTCGGTTTCTTCGAAGCCCCCATTACCGGTCACGAAATCCTGAGCATCAATGCGCTGGCGGAGCCCCTGGATCGCCGCACCGGACAGCGTCTCACCATCGAGCACCATCTTGAGCCCATTGTATTCGCGTGAGTTATGGCTGCCGGTAACCATGATTCCACTGCGCGCATCCAAATAATGTGTCGCGAAATACAGCACCGGGGTGGGCGTCAGTCCGATATCGAGCACATTGCGGCCCGATTCGCGCAGCCCCTGGACCAGCGCATCGCGTAGCGCGACGCTTGATACTCTACCGTCACGCGCGACAATCACGGTGGCCTGGTTGCGTGCGGCTGCCTCGCTACCGAACGCGCGGCCGATTTGATACACCGCGTCGGGGGTCAGCGTTTCACCGACAATGCCGCGGATGTCGTAGCTGCGAAAAATGACCGACGCGATTGGCGTCGGCGCCGAGGGCAGGGCGGGGTCGGCACTCGCGGCGGGCGTCGGCGCAACCAACGTCGCATCGGCCTCCATGGCGACGGTAGTGAGGTTTTTCGACGCTGCCGCTTTCAGTCGCTTACTCGCATTGCCAAGGCCGGGCACTATTTCCTCAAGCCCCGGATATTCGCCATCCATGATGGCTTTAATTGCGCCTTGGTACGCCACGCCTGGGTCCGCAGGACCGCCGATGCGTTTGCGCCGCTGCCAAACCGCGACGCCAATGATAGCCAGCAGTGCGACGGTGAAATGGGGTAGGTAGTCCATAAGTGTGGTGTCGGATTCGGTTGCGGCCGTTGGGCGTCGAATCGCGATTACCCAAGCGGTGCCGGAAAGGCCAAGGATTGCAGTGTCTTCTTCTTGCGCGGTTGACGCGTCATTGCGCACTAAAATGACGGGCGGCGCGCCGGTAACCGGTTGCCGTAACTCGAACGGAGCGTCGGTTCCCAACACCTTCGCAAGTTCAGTGCGCACACTCTTGGAGTCGAGGCTTAGATGCAGAAATCCAACCGGTTCGCCATTAGGCGGAACCCGCCGCACCATCACCATATGCTCCTGCGGGGTACCGGCCAGGTGGATCTCGATGCCAGGCGGCGTCACGGTTCGTTCCGCTTTAGCCAACATATCGAGCGAGGCGTAAGTTAACGGCGGCGACGCGGTGGAGTCAGTTTGATTAATCCCGCGCGGCAGCAAGCGCAAGCGGAGTGCACTCGGCACCCGCGCTTGGAGTTCAGTCGCTAATTGCGTGCGCGCCGCCTCGTCGGCGCCGGTGATCGCGGCGACGACTTTTGGCTCTTGGGCAAATTGCGCCAGTGCGTCTTCTTGTGGCTTAAAGTAGCCTTGCGCTCGGTTGACAATGGTCCTCGCCATCGCCTCGTCGGCGGCTAATGCCGCCGCCACGCGCGCGGTTTGCAGGTGATCGAAGAAACGCGACGCAACACTCGCCAACAGCACCACGCCGGCCATCAGCGCCAACACGATGGCTGCACGCTTCGCCGGGTTCGAAATTGCCTTAAGCCCGCGCGGGATGCTTAGCACGGTAATGTTCCGCGATGACGCTGATCAGACGGCGCGCAAGCGCGTCTTTCGAGGCCCGACCAAGTTGCTTCTCCCCCTCGTCCCACACGACGTGTAATTCGTTTTCGTCGCTGTCAAAGCCCGTGCCGGACTGTCCAACGAGATTCGCGGCCACCAGGTTTAACCCCTTCCCGGTGAGCTTGGCGCGCGCATGCTGAATTAGATTTTCAGTCTCGGCCGCAAAGCCGACCGTAAAGGGCGGGTGCGGACGGGCGGCGACCGCCTGAAGTATATCTCGAGTGGGGATGAGAGTCAGCGTGAGCTCGCGCCCCTGCTTCTTCATTTTGTGCGGGGCAGGGGCTGCGACCTGATAGTCGGCGACCGCCGCACAGGCGATGAAAATATCGGCCTCGATCACCGCTCCCATAACGGCGGAATACATTTCGGCCGCTGTCGTAACGCGCTTAATCACGCTGCCCGTCGGTGGCGATAACGCAGTGGGGCCCGAGACCAAGGTGACACTCGCGCCGGCGGCAAGCGCGGCAAGCGCCATCGCATAACCCATCTTGCCCGAACTGCGATTGGTGATGATGCGCACCGGATCAATTGCTTCGTGAGTCGGTCCCGCCGTGATCAACAGCCGCACACCGGCGAGTTCGCCGCCGCTAAACCAATGCTCGGCCGCGGCGACGATGGCGGGTAGTTCAGCCAGGCGTCCGGGACCGGTTTCGCCGCAGGCCTGAGCGCCGCTGTCGGGGCCGACAGCCTGCACGCCGCGCGTGCGTAAGGTGACGAGGTTGGCCTGCGTCGCCGGATGCTCCCACATCACACGGTTCATCGCGGGCGCCACGAGGATCGGCGCCGCTGTCGCGAGACACAGGGTTGTCGCCAAATCATCGGCTAACCCAGCGGCGAGGCGCGCCAGAAAATCGGCCGAGGCTGGCGCAATCAACACGAGGTCGGCCCACCGCGCGAGTTCGATATGTCCCATCGCGGCTTCGGCCGCGGGGTCTAGCAGATCGCCATGCACCGGTTGACCGGAGACGGCTTGAAACGTCAGTGGCTGCACGAATTCGCGCGCCGCGGCGGTCATCACCACTTTCACCACCGCCCCCGCATCGCGCAATCGGCGCACCAATTCGGGGGCTTTGTAGGCAGCGATTCCGCCTGTCACAATAAGGCAGAGCTGTTTATGGATTAATAAGCTCATCGTTGGCGCTCATTTGCGTCGTGCCCTGGTTGGTCGTCCGGAGTTTAACTCACGGCTGACTGACCCACTACCGCGATTCACTATCGATTAACGACTTAGACAAGGATGTTTATATGGCAATCAAGGATTGGCCCGCGCCGGAGCGGCCACGCGAACGTTTGATAACTCACGGCCCTGGCGTGCTGTCGGACGCCGAATTGCTGGCGGCGCTTTTCGGCTCTGGTAGCCATGGCCAGAGTGCCGTTCAACTCGCGCGTACCGCACTAACTGCCTGTGGCGGATTGCGCGCGTTACTTGAACTGCCGTTGGCCGAATTTATTCGTCTACCGGGCCTCGGACAGGCACGCTTTGTCGCCATGCAAGGGGCGCTCGAGCTCAGTCGACGCTATTTGCGCGCGGGTCTTGAGCGCGCAGGTCCGTTAACTAATCCAGCGGCTGCTCGCGACTACCTTATCGCGCAATTTAAGCCGCTGCAGCGTGAGGTTTTCGCGTGCCTTTTTTTGGATACTCGACATCAGATCATTGCGTTCGAAAGATTATTTTTCGGGACTCTCGATGCCGCCACCGTCCACCCGCGAGAGGTAGTGCGGCGAGCGCTCGAGCTCAACGCCGGCGCGGTCATCCTCGCCCACAATCATCCCTCCGGCGTCGCCGAGCCGAGTCAGGCCGACCGCGCACTGACCCGGCGCTTGAGTGACGCGTTGAGTTTGGTGGAGGTGCGAGTGATCGACCATGTGGTGATCGGCGATGGGGCGACAACGTCGTTTGCCGAACGCGGCTGGCTGTAGCGAAAACGCCTGCTAGCGCTTGGCGGGCTCGTGGAAACGGGCTAGAATCGCGCGCCCGCCCTAACAAACCAAGAACTTAGGCCAAAAATCATGTCTCGAGTCTGTCAAGTTACTGGCAAACGCCCCTTGAGTGGCAACAATGTGTCGCACGCTAACAATAAGACCCGCCGCCGTTATCTGCCGAACCTGCACTACCGTCGGCTGTGGGTAGATAGTGAGCAGCGCTGGGTGCGGTTGCGCGTGAGTTCTCATGGTTTGCGGATTATCGACAAGGTTGGCATCGACGCCGTTCTTAAAGACCTACGCGCCCGTGGCGAACGCGTGTGACATAGAGAGAAATCCCATGCAAGAGAAAATTAAACTCGTCTCGACCGCCGGCACTGGCCACTTCTACACGACGACCAAGAACAAGCGCAACAATCCCGAGAAGATGGAGCGCAAGAAATATGACCCGGTGGTGCGCAAACACGTCTCGTATACCGAAGGCAAGATCAAATAGACTCCGACCTGAATGGCACTTACAAAAGCTGAAATGCCGGGAAAGATGCGCAATCTTGGCCCGTCGTCATGCCGGCGAATTCCCGGCTATGGATTCATTTTTCACTGGACCCAGTGCTCGGAGCACGGGGTGACGACGTAAACCGCACTTAAACAAGTATTCCATTCGACATCTTTCAAAAACGCTTGTGGCGCGTCCATGCGTTGTTGCGCAACCGTCTGCGGCGCTCTCATTAACTAACCGATAGCGCTTGACTCGTCGGTCTTGGCCGACGGGGCGGTCAATCCGGCTTCCTGCCGTAATCCGAAGCCACCGGCTTTAGCCAGTGGCGTATTCATTCACTTAATGCGCGCTCATATGAGCATCTCGAGCACTAACAGCACGAGAAAGCCGACAAAAAACGTCGCTGAGAGAAACGGAGTTTCCGGAACCTCGTGCGCCTCCACCAGAAGTTCTTCGGTCACAAGATAGAGCAGCGCCGCTACACCGAACGACAATACCGCGTCGAACGCGACCCCCGACATGTTGATCAGTAGTGCCGCCCCTATGCCTGCGCCGGCTAGCAGCAGCGCGCCGAGCCCCATCGCAATGAGGCCAATCGTCGCTCGGGAAGCGCCTGCGCCGCAGAGCGCCGCGGCGGCGGACACACCCAGAAACAGCACCTCCAACGCCAAAGCAATCGTAAGCAACAGCCCTTGTCTTACCCCTGCCGCAAAGCCCACCCCGATTAGTAGTCCGTCCAGTGCGATATCGACTGCCAGGGCGATCAGGAGGCTGGTCGGTAGTTGGCCTTGCAGCAGGTCCGGTCGCGGCGGGGGTTGGGTCAGTGCCTTCAACCCGAGCATCACGATAACGCCAAGGGCGAAGCCGGCTATCGTCACCAGCGGCAGCCGCCGATGCATCACGTCCGGCAAGAGTTCCGTGGCAAGCGCGGCGAAGACCACGCCCGCCGCAAAGTGTTGCACGGCGCTGCGAGTGCCCGGACCGGGCGCGCGGATGGAGGCGACAATTCCACCAACCACGACGGCGGCCGCAGGAAAGGCTGCGTATGCGAGAATGTTTAGCAACGATGGCATGCGACGATTTGAAGTCAGCTAATCGGAATGGCATTGACGATGTCAACGACTTTGATCCTGAGTGCTGGGTTTCCCGCCTCGTAATACCAAGGTTTGATCGAGCGTCAGGTCACGCAGCGTAACGGCATTGAGCGTTTAAGGATTCCCGCCAGATTGCGGCGACCCCAGCGGCAGGTAGTGCTGGAATTCTCGCGCTATGGCGTGACGATGGAGGTTACCGGATTACGGGCGTTCCGGCCGTCGCTTAGTTATGGCTTGAAGGTGTCTTCAGCAGCCGCAAGCCGTTCGCCACCACCATGAGCGTCGCGCCCATGTCGGCAAAGACGGCCATCCACATCGTCGCCGACCCGAACAGTGCGAGCGCCATGAATACCGCCTTGACCCCCAACGCAACCGTTATGTTCTGCCACAGTACAGTGCGCGTGCGCTGCGACAGTCGGATCGTGGCCGGGATGCGACGGAGATCGTCGTTCATGATGACCACATCCGCGGCTTCCATCGCGATGTCGGTGCCGGCTGCACCCATCGCGAACCCGATGTCGGCCTGGGCGAGAGCCGGGGCATCATTAATACCGTCCCCGATCATGCCGGTTGCCCCATAGCGCTGCTGAAGGGACTTAATCACCGTCAACTTGTCTTCCGGCAAGAGATTACCCTGGGCGTCGTCGATTCCGGCCTGAGCGGCGATGGTCGTGGCGGTGGCGACGTTGTCACCGGTGAGCATTACCGGGATGACGCCAAGCGCTTTTAGGTCGACGACGGCCTGCCTGGACGATTCCTTAATCGTGTCGGCCACCGCGAAGATCGCCAACACCCCTCCTGCGTCGGTCAGCAATGTCACCGTGCGGCCTTGCTTCTCGTGGAACTCGAGCTCGGCTTCGATTGCCGGGCTGCATTGACCGCGTTCCTCGATGATGCGGTGATTGCCGAGGATGTAAATTCTGCCTTCGACCGTGCCCTGCACGCCGCGCCCGGGAAGTGCCGCAAAATCGTTGACCTCGTGGCCGTCGAGGCCCAAGTCTTTAAAGATTGCTTTCGAGACCGGATGATCCGAGCGGCTGGTCAGGCTGGCGGCGAGGCGCCCGATCCGGTCCTTATCGGCGTCATCCCGCACCGGCTTCCACTCCACGAGCTTAGGCTTGCCTTCGGTAATTGTCCCGGTCTTGTCGAGCGCTACAGCCTTGAGCTTACGAGCCTCTTCGAGATAAGTGCCGCCCTTGATGAGGATGCCGCGTTTGGCGGCAGCGGCGAGCGCGCTGACAACGGTAACCGGGGTCGAAATGACGAGCGCGCAGGGGCAGGCGACGACCAGCAAGACGAGTGCTTTGTACACAGCGGCCAGCCAGTTCAGGCCCATCAGCCAGGGGGTCAGCAGCGCGACGGCCAGCGCCATCACAAAGACCGCGGGGGTGTAGACCGCGGCAAAACGCTCCACGAAACGCTGAGTCGGCGCCCGCGTCTGCTGCGCCTCTTCGACTGCATGAATGATGCGCGCCAGCGTCGTATCCGAAGCCGCTGCAGTCACCCGAAACTGGAGTTCCGCAGTCTCGTTAATCGTGCCAGCGAACACGGTGTCGCCCGCCGCCTTGTCGACCGGGATGCTTTCACCCGTCACTAGTGCCTGATTGACCGCGCTGTTTCCTTCGGTCACCACGCCGTCCAGTGGCACACGCTCACCGGGCCGGATGCGAACGATCGCTTCCAGCGGTACATCACGCGAGGGAACGGTCTTCCAACTCCTATCGGGCTGGCGCAAGTCGGACTGGTCCGGTGCCAGCTCGACCAAACCTTTGATGGCGTTACGGGCCCGGTCGGCGGCCTTGGCTTCGATGAGTTCTGCCATGGCGTAAAGCGCCATGACCATCGCCGCTTCCGGCCACTGACCGATCACGAACGCACCGGTTACCGCCACGCTCATCAGCGCATTGATATTGAGCCTGCCGCGTCGCAACGCAAAAAAGCCCTTCATGTAGGTGTCGACGCCAGCAAGCCAGATGGCCACCGCCGCAACGGCAAATCCGAGAGCGTTCAACGCAGTCGAGTCGGAAGCGACGAAACCGATCGCCTCTGCGGCCAAAGCCAGCAACAGTGCGAACAGTAGACGCCTGAGGCCGGCCGTTTCTGTATGGTCATGGAACTCTTCGGTTTTAGATCCGCCCCCGGCTTGCGCTGCGATGGGTTGGGGATCGAAACCGGCGCCGCGAATAGCCGCGAGTGCCGCCGCTAAAACGTCGGCAGGCGCGTTGATCGCCAGCGTGCGCGAGGCGAGCTGGAAGTTCAGCGCCTTGATGCCTGGAACCCGCTCGAGCGCGCTGCGGATCTCGCCTTCTTCGACCGCGCAATCCATCGCCAAGATCTGAAAGGTCGATGCCCCCCCAGTTGCCGCAGCGGGGGTGGCAACCCTAGCGTCCTGTATCGCAGGCATCGATCAGAGAGAGGGAGTGGGTCGAGCAGTTTTCGATGTCATTAAGCGCCACCTGGCGTAGTAACGTTTGAACCCATCTAGTGGCTGTAGAGTCAAGCCGTCCATATCTCGAATCGAGCGATCATGAAAATGGCAAACTGGCCCGGGCGGGGAGCCTCAATGCTGCAAATCAGCTTGGTGATGGCGCAGCGCTATACTCAAGACAAATTCTTATGGTGTGCCGTCGCCGCGGGTTTTTATTGTGTCGGTTGCAGCGAATAGCCGCGAACGCGGTCGGCGAATTCAGCCAGCGCGGCGATCCCGGTCGCCTCGGCCGCGCGACACCAATCCTGTAATTGCTGCAGCAAGCGCTCTTGTGTCGCGCTGCGTTCAGTGAAAATCGCACCCAGCTGCTGCTGGAATTGATACACCACAGTCAGCGCACGGCTATGCGCCAGGCCGTCGTTCAAGACGCTGCGTTCGCGCTCGCCGAGAAACCGTGGCGAGCGGCTAATCAAACGGCGTACTGGTTTTAGCTGGCCCTTTACGTCGTGGGCTGCGTGGCGCAATTCTTCGCGGTGAACTCGCTGCACGACCCGTTTCGCGTAATCCGCCATGACATGCCATTGGGTGGCTATCATCGCGCGCAGCGTGTCGACATCGATACCGTGTTTGGCCCGATCAACTCGCAGGCGTGGCGCCAGTTTTTTCACCTTGGCTAATTTGAGCGCGCTCAATAGTTGGATATAGCACCAACCAATATCAAACTCCCAGGGTTTCACCGCGAAACGGGCGGAACTGGCAAAGGCGTGATGGTTATTGTGCAACTCTTCGCCGCCGATCAAGATGCCCCACGGCGTGATATTGGTCGAAGTGTCGCTGGTTTCGAAATTACGATAACCGCGCCAATGGCCGGTTCCGTTCACAACCCCCGCGGCAAAAAACGGAATCCAGGCCATTTGAATGGCCCAGATGGACAGCCCCAACGCACCAAACGCCCACAAATTGAAGCTAAGCATCGCGCCGATGCCAATGCGATCGTGCAAAAAAACGTGGCGTTCGAGCCAATCCTCTGGTGTGCCATGCCCGTACTTTGCTCGCGTTTCTTCATTTTTGGCTTCGATGCGGTAGAGCTCGGCGCCCTGCCACAGCACTTTCCGAATCCCAAATAATTGCGGGCTGTGCGGATCGCCGACGGTTTCTACAAACGCATGATGTTTGCGGTGTACCGCCGTCCAATTGCGCGTGGTCATACCGGTCGTCAGCCACAACCAGGTACGAAAGAAAAGCGCGACCAGCGGATGGAGATCGAGCGCGTGATGGGCTTGATTGCGATGTAGATAAATCGTGACGGCGGCAATCGTGATATGCGTAAACACCAACGCGACGAGGACGTATCCCCACCACGGCATTGCAAAGTATCCAGCTAACATTTTTCACCTGCCATCAGACCTAGTCCGGGTTACGCGGTGACACGCTCGGCCAGCCGCCGCGCGATCATCGCTGATACGTGTGGTCGGGTGCAAATCGATGGCGGCGGTGCGCACGTCAATTCACCTTTTTTCACCCTTGTACTCAAGCGCTCGCGACAAGAGTAGCCAGCGCTTGGTGCATTCTCTAATAATACCGCCCACATGACGTCGGATACTCTTCTAACGGCAGACGGCATCTCGCGGCGGTATGGCGCGCGATTTGCGGTCCACGATTTAACGCTCACGCTGCGACGTGGCGAAGTCCTCGGATTGCTCGGCTTGAACGGCGCCGGCAAGTCCACCGCACTGCAAATGCTTACCGGGGTGCTGGCGCCGGATACGGGACGAGTCACGCTCGGCGGTTTCGACCTCGCCCGCGATCCGAAGCGTGCTAAACGGGTGCTCGGTTATCTACCCGAGGTGCCGCCGCTGTATCCGGAAGCCCGGGTCGATGAATATTTGGACTTTTGCGCCGCTTTGCACCGCGTACAAGCGTCGCTGCGCGCTGGAGTTGTCGCGGCGGCGAAGGCGCGCTGCGGTCTAACCGCGGTCGGCCCGCGCTTAATTCGGAATTTGTCCAAGGGCTATCAGCAACGCGTCGGCATCGCGCAGGCAATCATTCACGACCCCACAGTGTTGATCCTCGACGAACCAACCGCCGGTCTCGATCCCGCCCAGATGCACGAAATGCGCGAACTAATCCGCACCCTAGGCGCCGAACGCGCGATACTGCTCTCAACCCATCTATTGACCGAAGCCGCAAGTATTTGTTCCCGCGTGGTGATCGTGCATCACGGCCGCATGGTCTACGACGCAGCGTTAAACCATGGCGCTTACCGCCTGGCGCTTGAATTGCGCGCGGCCCCACCGCGCGCGACGTTGGCGGCGCTCGCCGCCGTGGTCGACGTACATGATTTCGGCGCGGGTAAATTTGAACTCGAAGTCAATGATTTCGATCGCGCCGCCGAAGCGATCGGTGCGGCGGCGGCGCAACATGGCTGGGGCTTACGCGAACTTAAAGTAGGCGACTCGGCCCTCGAACGCACATTTCTCGGCCTAACGCGGGACCACACTGAGGCGTCTACGTGATCGGCGTCGTGGCGAAACGCGAAGCGCTAAGCTTGTTCCGTTCGCCGCTCGCCTGGGTAGTGCTGGCAGCGGTGCAAGGCTTGGTCGGCTATCAATTTCTCGCCCAAATTGATGTTTTTGTACAGTACCTGCCGCGAATTCGGAGCATGCCGCAGCCGCCTGGCGTGGTGCAGCTGGTGGTGATCCCGACGGTGGGTTTGACGGCCTTTCTGATGTTATTTCTGATTCCGCTGTTAACGATGCAAACCTTAAGCGGCGAACGCCGGACCGGGATCCTGCGCCTGTGGTACAGCGCACCCCTAAGCCTTACCTCGCTCGTGCTAGGCAAATTTCTCGGCGTGATGGCGCTCCAGAGCGTGATCTGGGCGCTCAATGCGCTGATGCCATTGACGCTGTTGTGGGGCACGGCGCTCGATCTCGGCACTTACGCCGCGAACCTGCTTGGCTTGTACTTGTTGATGGCGGCAGGGACCGCCATCGGACTCTTTTTCTCGGCGCTCACGGCGCAACCGGCGGTGGCAGCCATGGGCAGCTTCGCCACCTTGCTCGCGTTGTGGCTGATCGATTGGGCCAGCCAGCTCGAAACCCGTGCAAATTTATTGAGCGAACTGTCGCTGCTCGCACATTTTCAACGCCTAACGCGTGGCCTCGTGACCACCGCCGATGTGGGCTATTTCGTCGCCTTGATGGCCACGGCATTGGCCCTGACCGTGTGGCGTTTGACGGGAGATCGGCGTGCGCACTAGCTGGCGGGCGATGGGTCGGCGTGTGCTTTACTACAGTTCGGCACTCGCAATCTGCGGGCTGGGCGGCGGCGTCATCTGGTGGACCGGCAATCATTCGACCACTCTCGATCTAAGCGCCAATGCGCGGCACACCCTGTCGGCGGCGAGCGTGCACGCCATCGCGGCGGTGACCCAACCCCTGACAGTCACCGCGTATCTGTCGAGCAAAAGCCCGACGCGTACACAGGTCAGCGATCTCGTCGCGTTATATCAAGCGCATCAGCCCCGATTAAAATTGATCTTCACCGATCCGGCCAGTATTGCCGATGTGGCACGGGCCGAAGGCATTAAAGACGGAGAGCTTGCACTGGAACTCAACGGTCAGCGCGAACGGTTCACGCGCACTACCGAAGAAGCGTTCACTAACGCGCTGTTGCGCTTGATGCGGCGTGACGAACAATGGCTGGTGTTCATCACCGGCCACGGCGAGCGCAGCCCACAACGCAGCGCAAATTTCGACGTTAGTCATTGGGCGGAAGTCTTGCGCGGGCGCGGCTATCGCGTCCAGGAATTGAACTTGGCAGAGCAGGCGGCGATTCCGAGCAACACCACGCTGCTGGTGCTCGCCAGTCCACAATTGGATTATTTGCCGGGCGAAAGTCGCGTCATCGCCGATTACGTCGCCGAGGGCGGTCAACTGCTATGGCTGGTCGAACCCGATATGCCGGCGAGCCTGAATGCGCTGGCAGCGATCGTGGGTTTTAAACATTTGGCCGCGACGGTAATCGATCCCGTGACCCAGGCCTTGAACATCGACAATCCGGCGTTGGCCGTGATCACCCGTTATCCCGAACACCCCGCACTTGACGGACTCAAGGCCGCCACGCTCATGCCGTATGCGACACCGCTGGTGGCCATGCCGCCCACGGGTTGGCACGCCACGCCGCTGTTGTTGAGCAGCGCTCGCGCGTGGGCTGAAACCGGTCGGATGACGGGCAATGTGGGCTTCGATCCCGGCGTCGATACACGCGGCCCGCTCACGCTCGGCCTCGCGCTCAGTCGTCCCCGCGGCACGGGCGAACAACATCTGGTGGTGTTAGGCGACGGCGATTTTCTATCCAATACCTACATTGGCAATGGTGGCAATCAAGATCTCGGCACGCGCCTCGTCGATTGGCTCGCCGCCAATAATCACCTGATCTCGATTGAAACCCGTCTCGCACCCGATGTCGCGCTCGATCTGACGCGCTGGCAACAGATGGTGCTTGGGTTTGGGTTTTTGTTCGTGCTGCCGCTGGCCTTCCTCGTCAACGGCGCACTCATTTGGTGGCATCGACGTCGTGCCTGAGCTGCCGGAGGTCGAGACCACGCGGCGCGGCGTAGCCCCGCATCTCACCGGCCGTACGGTAAGCGCCGTTATCGTTCGCGAACGTCGCCTGCGCCAACCGGTCCCACGCGACTTGGTGCGCATTCTCACCGGGCAGACGCTTACCGCGGTGCGCCGGCGCGCCAAATATCTGTTGCTCGAATTTCCTCGCGGCACGCTCATCGTGCATCTGGGGATGTCGGGCAGTTTACGCGTCCTCGAACCCGGTACAGTCGCGCGCCCGCACGATCATATCGATATTGTATTTGACGCCGCGCGCTGTTTGCGCTTCCACGATCCGCGGCGATTTGGCTTGATGTTGTGGACGGTCGACGACCCCGCTACCCACCCGTTGCTCGCGAAGCTCGGCCCTGAACCCTGGGATTTACGCTTCTCGGCAGACTACTTGGTCGATCTGGCTCGCACTCGCACCGGCGCCGTAAAAAATTTTTTGATGGACGGGCACGCGGTCGTCGGCGTCGGCAATATTTATGCGAGCGAGTCGCTACATCGCGCGTTGATTCATCCCACGCGGCCGGCCCGGCGCGTGAGTCACGCACGATACGACGCCCTCGTTACCAGCGTGCGCGAGGTGCTCGATGAGGCGATTACCTTCGGTGGTACCACCTTGCGCGACTTCACGCGCGATGACGGCGAACCGGGTTATTTTCGCAACGAATTGCGGGTCTACGATCGCGCGGGTCAAGCTTGCTTGCAATGCGGGAAGGGCGACATTCGCACGCGGGTTATCGGGCAACGCATGAGTTATTTCTGCGTGAAATGCCAGCGCTGAATACAAGCTAGAAAAGTGCCAGTAATTGATGGCGATGTCGGGGCCAAGGCGGTTGTTGGGTGTGCGCATAGCGACTTGTGAAGCGTCCGGCGCACGGACAGCGCTGGACGCGGAACAGCGACGAGCCGGCCATGGCTGGCAGGCTCGGAAGAGCGGAGCGCATACCCAGCAGCCGCCTTGGCTGGTCGGTGAATACGAGCACTTAATTGGCCCGTGGAATTTCACCGAGCGCCGCTAGGCGCCGAGCCAGCAAGCGTCGCTCCGGGGCGAGCTTAACTAGCGCAAGGGCTTGCAAGTACGCGTCGCGCGCCTCGGCGTGGCGATCCAATCGACGCAGCAGATCAGCCCGCGCGGCCGGTAATAAATGGTAATCGCTTAAGCCCCCACGCGCGGCCAAGGCTTCGATAAGGTTGAGCGCGGCCGCCGGACCATCGACCATCGAGACCGCGACCGCATGATTCAGTTCGACGACCGGTGTCGGTTGCAATCGTAATAGCACTTCATAAAGGCCGACGATCTGCGGCCAGTCCGTCAACGCCGGTTGCGGCGCTTCGACATGCAAGGCCGCGATCGCGGCTTGGACAGCGTACCGGCTGATCCGCTGCGGGGAGTGTAACGCCGCTTCGACGAGCGCGACCCCTTCGGCGATCAATTGCTGGTTCCAAAGCGTGCGATCCTGGTCCTCAAGCAAAACAATATCACCAGCGATGGTGGTGCGCGCCGCGCGCCGCGCGTCATGCAACAACATGAGCGCAAGGAGGCCTTGGCTGTCGGTCCGCCCAGGCATCAACGAAATCAAGTGCCGCGCCAGCCGAATGGCCTCGGTGCACAAGTCTTCACGGATCAAGTCCTCGCCAGTGGTTACCGCATAGCCCTCGGTGAACACCAGGTATATGACGGCTAATACGTCTTCGATTCGTGAATCGAGCTGGTCGGTGGCTGGTGTTTCATACGGAATTTTCGCGACGCGTATTTTCTGCTTTGCACGCACCAGACGTTGAGCCATGGTCTCATTGCTGACCAAGAACGCACGCGCGATTGATTCCGTCGTAAGCCCACACACCGCGCGCAAGGTAAGCGCCACCCGGGCCTCGAGATTCAGTGCCGGATGGCAACAAGTGAAAATTAGCCGGAGTAAATCGTCGGCCACGGGCGTTTCGTACTCGGCGAGAATGTCGCACGTGGTCGCCGCGCCTTCGATCACGAGCCAGGGTTGTTTGCGCCCGAAATTTTGTTGGCGACGCAGTTGATCAATGGCACGATGACGTCCGACCTGCACCAGCCAGGCGCGCGGGTTCGCGGGGAGGCCGTGGCTCGGCCATTGTTGAAGCGCGGCGGTGAAAGCCTCTTGTAAGGCATCCTCGGCCAAGTCGAAGTCATTCAGAAAGCGAATTAGCGTCGCCAGGGCGCGACCGGCTTCCGTGCGAAAGACTTGTTCGATGGTCCGCGCAGTCACCGGGATCTTCGGCGGCTGCGCGGAGTCCATTTCGATTGCGCTTAGGGCTTAGTTGAAAACCATGACGGGGCGCACCTCGATCGAACCATATTTCGCCGTGGGAACGCGCGCCGCGATGACAATCGCCTCATCCAGATTCTTCGCTTCGATAAGGTAATAGCCGCCCAGCTGTTCGCGGGTTTCGGCGAACGGTCCGTCGGTGGTGAGGGTTTTGCCATCGCGGACCTTTACCGTGGTCGCGGTACTGCTCGGCTGCAGGGCATCACCCGCCTTGAACTGTCCACCTTGGATGATGCCCTGCGTGAACGTGCGGTATTCGCTCATCATGGTGGCCATGCCGGCCTGACCGCGGTTCGCTGCTTGGGCTTCGTTTTCGTAAATTAAGAGTAGATATTGCATGGGGATCTCCTTGAGATACGAGGATCGTCACCTCTTAGTCGAATGAGTCACGGCGGAATCGACAGACCGGTCGGCTTTTTTAAAAATTAATACTCGCGATCTTCCACATTAAATTTATACAGCACCCGATAGACCACTGGCGCCAACGCGATGCCGGTCATGGTCAGAAACACCACGCCGGAAAATAACGCGTAAGCTGCCGCGAACAGTTTGGCCGCATCGGTCGTATGGACCGCGACTGGACCCATTCCAGTCAGAATCATCGCGGCGTCCAAGATGGCATCAATCCACCCGAGGTGCGCAATCATGTAATAACCCATCGTGCCGAGCGCCAGGGCTGCGGCCAGCAAGAGCAGCGCAAAAACTAGCGAATGAACAAAATTAACCGGGAGCTGACGCATCGGCGCCGCGCGGTCCACACTAGTTCACGGCTTCAGGCGCGATTGGCACGCCGACCGACCGGGTTTTCGGCTTGTCAGCCGGCGCCGGTAACTCCAGCGCCTTAAGCGCTGGCAGCTTCGCATTCCACACGTCGGCCTTGCCTTCGCCGCGCGGATCACTTGCGGCACTGACCTGATGCGCGCCCATGTCCCACAGGATGGCTTGCATGTTGCCGTAGTCGCGATTGGAAAGGCGCAGTTTGTGACCGCGCCGTTCGAGATCTTGCTTAGCGGCGTCATCCAGGGCCGCCGGTTCATACAACACTTCGTCGGGCAGGTACTGATGATGGTAGCGCGGCAACTTGACCCACGCCTCCGGCGGCGCACCTTGATAGAACTCGAGCGCGCCCAATAGCACCATCGAAATAATGCGACTGCCGCCTGGGGTACCGAGGATGCCGATCCGATTCTTGGTGATAAGGAAGGTCGGTGTCATGCTCGATAAAGGACGCTTACCCGGCCCAACCGCATTGGCATCCACGCCGATCAGCCCATAAGCGTTTGGCGTCAGTGGGCGCGCGGAGAAATCATCCATTTCGTTATTGAGCAACACTCCCGTGCCCGGCGGCGTGAAACACGCGCCGAACGGCGTGTTCACGCTTAACGTCGCGGCGACCCGGTTGCCTTCGGTATCCAGGATCGAAAAGTGCGTGGTGTGCTCACCTTGGTGTGGTGGCGCGATCGGCTTCAACGCACTGCTCGGCGTGGCTTGGTCGAGTTTGAGATCCGCGCCGATCTCTTGACTATGCGCCTTGCCGATCAGGCGCGCGACCGGCACCTCGGTGAAATCCGGATCGCCTAAAAATTCCGCGCGATCACGATAAGCGCGGCGCATCGCTTCGATGATCACATGGCGCCGGTCCAGCACGGAGAGCTTGGCAAGGTCGAAGGGCTCGAGCAGATTTAGCGCTTCTAACAACACAGTCCCGCCCGCTGACGGCGGCGGCGCGGAAATTATTTGCATGTCGTGAAAGGTGCCGACTACGGGCTTACGTTCGACGACTGTGTATTGCGCCAAATCTTCCGCCGTCCAAATCCCGCCGCCCGCTTTCACCCCGGCGAGCAACTTATCGGCGAACTCACCGCCGTAGAAGCCGGCCGAGCCTTGGATGCCTAGACGTTCAAGGCTCCGCGCCAGATCGCCTTGACGGAGTTTGAAACCTGCTGCCGGAGCGTTGCCGGCATCGAGAAAAATTCGCGCGGTCTCGGCATTCGCCGCCATGACTTTTTGCCGATAGCCCGCCATGTTGTGGTAGGTCGTCGAGACTTCGAATCCATCACGCGCCAGTTTGATTGCACTCGCCAGCGAGCGTTCCAGCGGCAGCCGGCCATAGAACAGCGCAAGATGCACCAGCGCTGCGGGCGTGCCGGGAATGCCCGCGGCCAGCGCGCCATTTTGCGAGCGTTCGGGCACCGCGTTGCCGGCGGCATCGAGATACATGTTCTTGGTCGCGAGCAGCGGCGCCTTCTCGCGTGCGTCGATCACTACATCGAGGTTGTCGACTGCTCGGTGCAGCAACAGAAAACCGCCACCGCCAATTCCCGACGAATAAGGTTCGACCACGGCCAACGCGGCCGCCACGGCGACAGCCGCATCGAACGCATTACCCCCTGCATCGATGACCTCGCGTCCGGCTTGGGTCGCAAGCGGATGCGCGGTCGCAATCGCCGCAGCGTTCGGCTCAAAGCCAGCGGCGCAGATCCGAGTGGCAATCAGCCACAGTAAACAAGCGAACCCGCGAACCCTCATGCGACCTCCGTTATTAACCGTACGTATTTGGCGCGTAACTCGGCGGCGGATTCGGGATGCTCCGGATCTTTCGGGATGCAATCGACAGGACACACCAGCACACATTGGGGCCGGTCAAAATGTCCAACACATTCGGTGCATCGGGCTGGG
Organism: Gammaproteobacteria bacterium; assembly: GCA_016191285.1. GTDB lineage: Bacteria > Pseudomonadota > Gammaproteobacteria > CAIKBL01. The sequence continues at coordinate 49,002 of JACPPA010000037.1, read as the reverse complement.
TCAATCTCGTAGCGTGCGGCACCTTCATGGATCGCGTGATTAGGACACTCGGGTTCACAGACATCACAATTGACACACTGATCCGTGATAAGAAGCGCCATCGTCTGCCGTAGCGGTCTATTTTTTGTGGGCGGCGCGCTTGCCCAAGCGCTCGTTCAAGGCTTCGCAGACGAGGGGGTGCACGAATTCGGTGACATCGCCCCCCAAGGAGGCGATTTCGCGGATCAGCGAGGAGGAGATATACGAATAATGCTCGGTGGTTGGCATGAAGATAGTATCGGCTTCGGGCACTAATCGTTTATTCATCCCCGCTAGTTGGAATTCGTATTCGAAATCCGAGACCGCACGCAGACCACGCAATACGGCTTTAGCCCCGCAATCGCGGACGAAATGCGCGAGCAGGCCTTCGAAGCGGCGCACTTCGACGTTTTTATGCTCACCTAGAATACGTTGTGCCAAATCTACCCGTTCGTCGGTCGAGAATGCGGTGTTTTTGGCGGTGCTGGCGGCCACGGCCACGATAACGTGGTCAAAGATCCGAGCTGCCCGCGCCACGATGTCGCCGTGGCCGTTGGTGATCGGATCAAAAGTCCCGGGATAAATCGCGATATTGCTCACGCCCAAGCTCTCCAGCGCAACAATTTAGGGTTCAAAAGTTAGTTGTGCCAGCCCGTAGCGGATCTGGCGGGTTTGGCCGGCGTGCATCATACGCCATCCCGATGGCAACGTGACTGCGTTCGCCGCGCGTGCGGACTCGATGTAGATCAGAGCCTCGGGGTGTAACCAACCCGCCTCGAGGAGAGACAAGGTTGCCGTTAACAAAGGACTATCAAACGGTGGGTCGAGAAACACGATATCGTAGACGCGGGGCAAGGTAGCGCTTAGGTAACTGCGCGCATCCATATTGAGCACTTCGACACTGGTGGTTTTAAACGCGGCGACCTGCGCGCGCAGCGTGGCTGCCGTCTGCGCGTCATTTTCAATCAGCATCGCCTGGGCGGCGCCACGTGACACGGCTTCAAAGCCCAACACCCCGGTGCCGGCAAACAAGTCCAGACAACGCGCGCCCGCCAAGTATGGTTGTAACCAGTTAAACAGCGTTTCGCGCACGCGATCCGGCGTCGGCCGCACCGCGTCCACGGCGGTTACCGGTAACCACCGACGTCGCCACTGGCCACCGATGATGCGGACTTTGCCGGGGGGGGCGCGCGGGCTGGCCGAAGTCGCGACCATGCCTAGGGCGTCGCGCTGGTGCCGACGGTGATCTCGGCCATGGTTTCGAGATGAACACGGCGTTTAAACGCGTCCTTGATTTGCGCCGCGGTTACTGCTGCCACGTGTTGTGGATAAGTGGTCAAATAATCGAGCGGCAAGCCGTAGAACGCAATCAGAGTAACGTACTCGGCGATTTTCGAATTGTTGTCGATTCGAAGCGGAAATCCACCGATGAGGTTGCGCTTGGCTGCCGCCAAGGCGGCCAGCGGTGGACCATCGTCGATAAATTTCTTGATGACGGCGTGTAACACCTTGCGCGCTTCCTCCTGGCGCGGACGATCCGTCTGCAAGGTCGCGACAAACGGTCCCGCCACCGCCATCGGCTCGAAATAACTGCTTACCGAATAGGAGAGTCCACGTTGTTCGCGAATTTCGCCGAACAATAAGGACACCGTCCCGTTACCACCCAAGACATGATTGCCGACCACGAGCGGAAAATAATCGGGGTCTTGGCGCGCGATACCGGGCTGGCCAAGAATGAGATGGCTTTGTTTCGCTGGGAACTCAATCTGGACCGCATGGGGGACGGCAAGCGCTTTAACCGCGGGCAACGGCGGCGCGCCTTCGCCGTCTGGTAACCCACGCACTAATTCGTTCGTCATTTTTTCCGCAGCCATGCGATCGAGCGCACCGACCACGATGAGCACCGCGTTCTTGGCAACGTAATAGCGTTGATAAAAGCTTTTGGCATCGGCCACCGTGAACGCGCTGACGGCGGTTTCCGTGCCGCTCGTGGGCGCGGCGTAGGGGTGATCGCCATAAATGGCGCGATATAGCGCCTTGGCGCCCAACGCGTCGGGTGAACCTTCCTCGCTCTTAATGCCCGCCAACATTTGCTTGCGCGTACGCACAAATACTTCGTCGCTGAAACGGGGAGACAGTAACGCGGCGCGCATTAGTTCGACAGCCGGTGTGGCCGCTTTCGGATCCGTCAGGCTCCGCAACGAAAGCCACGCCATGTCGCGCAACGAGCCGGCGCCGAGCGCCGCGCCGGTGGCTTCGAGCGCGGCGTGAAAATCGTCGACTCCAAGCGCGGCGGTATCCTCGGTGAGCAAGGCGCTGGTTAAGCTCGCGAGTCCCGGCTGCGCGCCGTCGCGCGCGCTGCCGGCGGCGAACACCACGCGCAAATCGAACATTGGAATCTCGGGCGCGTGCACGTAGTAGACAGGAATGCCATTGGCGGTGGCCCAGCGTTCGATCCGCGGCGATCCCGCGCGCGCCGTAAGCGCCACCAGGGTAAGAATTAGCAGTGCATTCACGCGCAGTAAATTGATGCCGGAGATGGTTGCGCAATTGCGCATGATCGCGCCATACCGCACTTTGCGATGCCATCTACTCATGCTTTTGCGCCGGGACCACATAGGCGATCGTCGCCTGATCGGACTGAAAATATTTTTTCGCGACGGCTTGGACTTGCTGTGGATTAATTGCTTGGATGCGTTCGGCATAGCTATCCTTAATACGCCAATCGAGACCTACCACCGCGAGCGAACCGATCAGCATCGCCTGTCCCATCAACGAATCTTGTTGATAAACCTCTTGCGCCACCACCGCGATTTTTATCCGCGCCAGTTCAGCTGGATCAGGGGGGCTGGACTGAAGCGCGGCGATTTCGGCTTTGATCGCAGCCTCGAGCTCGGCGAGGGTATGGCCTTCGCGCGGCGCGCCGGTAAAACTAAAGAGATCTTCGAGGCGCGACGCACTCTGGTAGCTCGCGCCGGCCGATAACGCGAGCTCCCGACCGCGCACGAGGTGGCGCGCGAAACGCGCGCTGTCGCCGCCATCAAGCGTCGCGAGTAACACATCGAGCGCATAAATTTCCCAGGCTTCGGTCGCCGGCTGGCCGTGACCCACCGCGGTAAAGCCCGGCACTTTGTAGTTCAGCATCAATAGCGGTACACGAAGTTTGTCGCTGGCGATAGTGAGTCGTTTTTCGCCGCGCTGCGGGAGTTCGGGACGCGCCTTGGGCGGCGGCACTTCGCGGCGCGGAATCGGACCAAAATAGCGCGTTGCTAGTTGCTTGATACGCGCGATCTCGACGTCACCGACGACCACCAAGATGGCGTTGTTCGGCGCATAGTAGCGGTGGTACCACGCCGCCAGGTCGGGGAGCTGCATCTGCGCCAGATCGGCGGGCCAGCCGATCACCGGTTGTCGATACGGGCTGGTTTGCCAGGTGTGCGCCAATACGGTTTCAAGCGCCAAGGCTTGCGCGCTGTCGTCGGTGCGCAGTCGGCGTTCTTCCTGGATCACCTTGAGTTCGTTTTTAAACTCCGCGGGATCGAGCACCAAATTCTGCATGCGATCGGATTCGAGCTGCATGCTGAGTTCGGTCTGGTCGGCGGACCAGGTTTGAAAATAAGTGGTGTAGTCGGCGCTCGTAAAAGCGTTCTCACGGCCACCGCGATCGGCGACGATGCGCGAAAATTCGCCGCTCTTGAGCGTCTTGGTCCGCTTGAACATCATGTGTTCGAGCGCATGCGACTGCCCGGTTGCGCCGTCGAGTTCGTAGCTCGCGCCGACTTGATACCACACCTGGATCGCGACGACTGGCGCACGATGATCTTCTTGCACGATAACGCGCAAGCCATTGGCGAGCGCAAATTCTTGCGTCGGTTGCGGCGTCGCGAACACGGCGAATGAAAAAAATAGCGTGGCCCAAGCGGCGCGAATTGACGCCATACGCAGTTCCCCCGCGAAGCGATGCGTGAAGGTGTTAGCATATCGCAATGAAGCTCCGGCAGCTTCAAATGAGCACGTTCGACCGCGAGTTATTGATCAAACCACATGTTCAAACGCCTTAAAGATGGGATCGCACGCACGCGAAATGGTTTGGTTAATCGACTATCGCGCCTGTTTAGCCGACGCGAACCAATCGACAGCGCCTCGTTTGAAACGCTCGAAACCGCGCTGCTGCTGGCGGACACTGGAGTCACCACCACTGAGTTGATCCTCGCTGCGGTGAAGAAGCGCTCGCGCGCCGACGGACCACCGCTGATCGATATCTTGCGCGATGAAATGATCGCGGTTTTGGCGCCGGTGGCGCGACCGCTCGACATTCCGCCTGCTACCGCCGGGCCCTATGTGTTATTGATCGTAGGCGTTAACGGCGTGGGTAAGACCACTACCATCGCCAAGATCGGACGTCATCTGCAAGCCGCCGGTTATTCGGTAATGTTTGCGGCAGGCGATACCTTTCGGGCCGCGGCGGTCGATCAGTTAAAGACCTGGGGCGAACGTCTGAAAGTCCCCGTAATCGCGCAAGCCGGCGGCGCTGATCCGGCATCGGTCATTTTTGACGCCTATGCCGCGGCGGCGGCACGCGGTGTTGATGTGTTAATTGCCGATACCGCGGGACGCTTGCACACCCAAGACGGCCTGATGGCCGAATTGGCGAAAATTCGCCGCGTGTTAGGCAAACAAAACGCGGCGGCGCCCCATGAAATCATGCTCGTGTTAGATGCCACCATGGGTCAAAACGCGTTACAACAGGCGCGAGTCTTTCATCAAGCCGTCAAATTGGATTCGGTATGCATGACCAAGCTCGATGGCACCGCCAAAGGCGGGATTGTGTTTGCGGTGGCGTCGGAATTAGCGCTGCCGCTACGCTTCATTGGCGTGGGCGAGCAATTCGATGATCTTCAAGTGTTCTCGGCCGAAGCGTTTGTCGCGGCATTACTGGGTTTGGAATCCACCACCGCCGTCCAATAGTCCACGCCTACTGAGCCACCTTGCGGCGTCCTCGGCGTCGTCTTCAAACCAAGTACGAGCGCTGCCAAGCCGAAAGCTGTAGCCCCACGCGTCCATATCCGCGAACATCGCGGCGCGGCCGAAGCCGGGAATTGCATCGGCCAGTAACACCGACAAGTAGCACACCGCGCACTCTTCGAGTTCGTCATCGCCAGCATCGGTATCGAGCGCCGCCCGACGTGTCGAATCCATGCAAATAAAATGGCTGGCCTCGTGTAACACCGAGTGCAGCGGCGTGTCGCACCGCGCGTAAAGGACTGCGCCCCTTAATCCTGCTTCCGGCGCCCCCCAGTAGCTGCCCGGGATGGGATCCTGATCGGCGACGTGGTGCAGCGTAAGACCGTGGCCAGCGAGAAGTGTTCGCACCTGAGTCGACGTCGCGGTGGTCGGGGCGCCCAGCCACCGGACTTCAATCATCGCTAAGGCCGGTTCTCGAACGACATAAAGTGAGCGCCCCCTATACTTAAGACGCATGAGTTTATTGCAATTCGGTTGATAATCGAATGCCGGGAAGGGTGAATTGTGGCGCATTCCTCCGGTGCGATTTAACGCCGGCGCCGCGTTGGATAAAGCCGTCCCGGTGTGACTGTTAAGGCGGCGGTCCTGGGATCGCAGAATATTGTTCGGCGTTAGCACTCTAACAACCCGAGTGCTAAACTTTCCTCAATTTAAGGATATTGGAGACGTAACTCATCATGGCAACCAGTCCGTTTAATCAGTTTTTGATGCCGGTCGGCTCGTTGGAGTCCTACATCACAGCAGTCAATCGGGTACCGCTGTTGAGCGAAGCGGAAGAGCAGGCGCTGGCGCACCGACTCCAAGAGCACAACGATCTCGATGCGGCCCGCCAACTAGTCCTGTCACATCTGCGCTTTGTCGTGCGCGTGGCGCGCGGCTATTTAGGCTATGGGCTAGCACACGGCGACTTAATCCAGGAAGGTAATATCGGCCTCATGAAGGCGGTCAAACGCTTCAACCCTTCGATGGGGGTGCGGTTGGTGTCGTTCGCGGTCCATTGGGTGCGCGCCGAAATCCACGAATTCATTCTCCGCAACTGGCGTATCGTCAAAGTCGCGACGACCAAGGCGCAACGGAAATTGTTCTTCAATTTGCGCAGCGCCAAGCAGCGCCTGGGGTGGATGAACGCGCATGAAGTCGCCGCGGTCGCGAAAGACTTGGGCGTGGAACCTAAGGATGTGCTGTTGATGGAAGAGCGCCTGAACGCGCATGACCCGACGTTCGACGCCACACTCAACGATGGCGATGACGAATTGGTGCCAGCTGCTTACTTGGCGGACTTCCGCTTTGAACCCGGTCAACAACTGGAAGCAGTTGAAGAAGACCGCGTTGATCAAGATCACTTATCGAGTGCCTTGGCAGTCCTGGATCCGCGCAGCCGCGATATCGTCCGCCGGCGCTGGCTTAGCGATCCGAAAATGACCTTGCAAGCGTTGGCGCTTAAGTACGACGTCTCCGCCGAGCGTATTCGGCAGATCGAGGCGGGTGCAATGCGCCAGATGCGCAAAGCCCTAGGCCACGCGTTGCCGCAATTGCCAGCCGTGTAGGCGTACCAAACGCTAACGTCGCGCTGCGCGGTTAAGGCAACGTTATAGCCACGCAGCGCGTACCAGCGGCCAATAATGATCAATAAACAATACGACAAACAGCGCAGTTAAATACACGATCGAATACTTAAAGGTGGCGTACGCGAATTCATCCCGAGTATCGAATTGCATTCGAATCGCGTAATACAAAAATCCCGCGTTTAAGACACTGGCCCCCGCTAAATAAATTCCCCCGCACATAAAAGTCGCAAACGGCAGTAAGGTCGCGGCGACCAATAGGAGGGTGTAAAACAACACGTGTAGACGCGTGAATTCGGTCCCATGGGTAATCGGTAGCATGGGGATATTCGCTTTGGCGTATTCATGTCGACGATAGATCGCGAGCGCCCAAAAGTGCGGCGGTGTCCACGCGAATATAATCAAGAACAGCAGCAGAGCGTGAGGATCGAGGGTGCCGGTGACGGCCGTCCAGCCAAGCACCGGTGGCGCCGCTCCGGCCGCGCCGCCAATGACGATGTTTTGGGGCGTGGCGTGTTTCAGATACAACGTGTAAATCACCGCGTAACCGATGAGTGACGCGAAAGTAAGAATGGCGGTCAACCCGTTAATGAACGCCACTAACAGGTACATCGACAAAAATCCCAGCGCCAGCGCGAACGCGAGTGCCTGCGTTACATTCAACTCGCCTTGGGGCAATGGCCGCTGCCGAGTGCGCGCCATTAACGCGTCGATTCGGTGTTCGGCCACATGATTAATGGCCGCTGCCGACGCGGCCGCCAAGGCAATACCTAAGGTCGCGATCACGAGCGTCGGCACCGGGACTAACCCTGGCGTTGACAACAGCATGCCGATGATGGCGGTGAAGACAATCAACGACACCACTCGAGGTTTGCACAACTCAAGATAGTCGCGCCACGTGGCGTGCAAGGCGGAAGGGGCGGAAATTTCGTTCATGTTAGTGTTTCGTATTGGCGCCGCGCTGGACTCGCGTAGTGAATTAGCGTCACCAAGCTTAAGACAAGGGCGGCGGCGGTTCCGTTATGCATTACGGCCACGGGCAGGGGCAGGCCTCGGACTACGTTGGTAATCCCGAGGATTAACTGTAACGCGAGCAAAGCGAGTATACACCACGCGATTCGACGGCCGCGCCGGTCGGCGGTCCGCCACGTGTAGACAATCAGTGTCACTAGGCTCGCCGTAACGACGACGGCCCACCCGCGGTGCGCAAAATGGACGGCAGTGCGCGCCGGCGTATCAAGCACACCGAACTCATAGTTGATCCCCAAACCGCGCCATAGGACGAAGCCTTTCTTGAAATCCATGGCCGGCCACCAGCTCCCGTGACAGGTCGGAAAATCCGTACACGCCAACGCTGCATAATTCGCGCTTGTCCAACCGCCGAGACAGATTTGGATCGTGACGACGAGTAGCGCAAGGCTGGCATAGCGTCGCAATGCCATTTCCGGCTGGCGCGGCCCAGCGCGAACGTCGAGCAAATTCCACCAGGCCAGCGCCGCGATAGTGATCCCGCCAACAAGATGCCCAACCACCACTAAGGGCTTTAACAACAGCGTAACCGTCCACATGCCGAGTAGACCTTGAAACAACACGAGCGGCAGTAAACAGAGGGGCAACGCCAGCGGTTGGCCCGACACACGTCGATTGCTCCACGCCAGTAGTGCCATTAGCACGATGAGTCCACCCAAACTCGATGCCAGGTAGCGATGAATCATTTCACGCCAAGCCTTGCGCGGCTCGAGGGGACGGGCACTAAGACGTTGCGCTTCCGCTATATTCTGCGGAGTGGTAGGCACGGTTAGATGTCCGTAGCATCCAGGCCAATCAGGGCAGCCCAACCCCGCGTCATTCAACCGCACATAGGCGCCTTTGACGATGACGATTAGCGCCAGTGCCGGAACAATATGCGCCAGCGCACGGAACAGGTACTTCATTCAGCGGATCTCGGAGGCGCGCAGCAGACGCTGCAAGTCTTTAAGGATATCGCGTGGTGGGGCGTCGATGGCGTAACGCATCACCACCTGATGGCGCCAATCCAGCAGCATCACCGCGGGCAATGCGGCGAGCTGGCGCGCGTGCAGCGCCGACGCGAGCGCCTTGACTAATTTTGAATCGACATGGATCCGTGCACCGTGTGACGATTCGGTATTCGAATCCTTAGCGACCAGCGCATGGATCGAAACACGCACGCCGCCCTGCCCGATGAGCTCTCGTATCACTAATAATTCGTTCAGCGCACGCACGCACGCGTCCCCGCAGTTTGTCGGCTCGACGACTACGGCGGCCCATTCGCTCGGCGCTAGTTTGAGTAAGGGGGATAAGGTTGGACTGGGATTTAGCGCGGCCAGATCGATCGGTGGCGATAATAATTCGCCATGATTCATCAATGCCCGCCCGCGCAAATCGAGGCGTCCGGTTGCGTATAGCCAGGCAATGACGATGGGCAATATAAACGCAGCGATTATCAGCAGTAGTGTTACGCGGTTGTGTCGAACAGGCTCGGTTAGTGGCAGGTTCATACGTGCGGGATGGTTTTAAAGCTGACTTTTAAATACAGGAGGACCAGCACAGTGGCCATCGCGAACCATTGAATCGCGTAAGCCATGTGTTTGCCAACATCAATGGTCGGCACTGGCCAAGACCGTTCATAACCGCCGGGCGCGGCTGGATCTAGATAAAGAACCAAGCGTGCAAGGTGCAAGTTGCGATCCGTATTCAACGCCTGAATGTCGAGAGTTTGCACGCGCCATAAGTCGTGATTTAGCTTTTCGCTATTGGCGTGATCTTGCAAAGTGATACCGACCCACGGCGGCTGGCCTAAGTATCCCCATAGGATTTGTTCCGCGGATGGGTTATCGATGGTTGGCCAATGTTCACGATCAACGCCGACTGGAATGTAGCCGCGGGCAACGAGTAATTGCTCACCGTTATTGAATTCGAACGGCGTGAAGATCTCATAGCCGGCTACGCCATCGCGCACGCGATTATCGAGTAGTACGTTGGGCGCGAGGAAATGTCCGCGCCCTTTTACGTGCCGCCATTCGAGGGTTGGGGCGTCGAGAGTCGGCAGCGGGAGTTCGAGCGCCGGCGCCGTGGATTGCGCACGAAAGGTATTTAAAAGGACAGTTTTTTCGTCCGCGCGACGCAATTGCCAGCGACCCAGACCAATTAAACACGGCACTAGAGCTAGAGTGATCAGGGTGGCCGCGAGGCTCGGCCTAAAATATCTGGGCGACACGCGACTACCGGCAACGCGAGTCACGGAGTAAAGTGCGCGCTCTTCGCTCACTTGATGCAACCGTCACCGCATTCGAAAAAGGATCACGCATGGACATGCATCCGATCATCAAGTACGTCATTATCGGCATGTTGATTTTGATCATTGGGACGCTCGGAACCGCGTTGTACTCGATGCTGCGCGGCGGGCGTGAAGCGGGAACTTCGACCGTAAAAGCGTTAACGCTTCGAGTCGCGCTATCGATTGCGCTGTTTGTTCTGTTAATGGTCCTCTACGCGCTCGGCATCATCCATCCGCGTGGCCACTGAGCCGTGTCGCTTAGAATAAGTGCTTTCCTCATAACGTCAAAAAGGGCGCCCCCGACGAACGCCTTTTTTTATTTCTGCGACAGCCTTCTACAACCAATAAACAAAGATGAATAGGCCGATCCACACCACGTCGACAAAGTGCCAATACCAAGCGACGGCTTCAAACGCAAAATGATGATCGGGTTTGAAGTGTCCGCGAATCGAGCGGGCCAAGATGGTAGCGAGCATGATCGTGCCCATCGTCACGTGAAAGCCGTGGAAACCCGTCAACATAAAAAAGGTCGCACCGTAGATCCCGGCGTTTAGCGTTAGACCGAGTTCGTGATAGGCGTGACCGTACTCCTTGGCCTGCAACCCAACGAAAAGCGCGCCTAAGGCAACCGTCAACGCGAGGCCGAGAATGAGTTGACCTCGATTGTTTTTCTTCAAGGCCCAATGTGCCCAGGTCACCGTGCCACCGCTGGTCAGCAAAATGGCGGTGTTCAGCGCTGGTACGCCCCACGCCCCAATAACATCCTTCGCTTCCTTAAAGCCGTAGTTATTTGGGACTTGGAGCAGCGGCCAATCAGTAATGAAACTTGGCCAGAGAAATTGATGGGTCGCGGCCTTCGCGCCCGCACCGGCGAGCCACGGCACCGACAGGACGCGGGCATAAAACAGCGCGCCAAAAAAGGCCGCGAAGAACATCACTTCGGAAAAAATGAACCACATCATTCCCATGCGAAAGCTAGTGTCTTCCCAGTGGCCGTAGGTGCCTTTTTCGGATTCGCGGATTACATCGCCGAACCACCCGAACAACATATAGACAAACAGCACAAAGCCGCCGAGCAGGATCTTCGGTCCATAGGTTTGTTCGTCGAGCGTGAGCGCGCCGCCGACGAACATGGTAAAGATGGCTATCGTCGCTGTGATCGGCCAGCGGCTAGGATCCGGGACGTAGTAGTGGTGATGCGCATGAGCATTGGTCATGACTATCTCTCTCTTACGAATAACGTGGTGTGTATAAGGAAACTGGGATCATGAATTCGGAACCGATTTAACCGTCGGAGTGGCCGCAGTGACTTGGGCTGCGGCGCGGAAAAACGTATAGCTCAAGGTCAGGACGTCCACGTGGGCCGGAATTTTCGGATTGACGATAAACCGCACCGGCATACGCCGCGTTTCGCCGGCCGCCAAGGTCTGCTGCGTAAAGCAAAAACATTCGGTCTTGCTGAAATAACGCGCGACTTCGTTCGGCGCGAGGCTGGGTACCGCCTGGCCGGTAATTGCATCAGAGCTAGTATTCATCACTTCGAAGTCGACCGCGGTCTCAACCCCAGGGTGGACGGCGATTCGCGTCACCAATGGCTTGAATCGCCAGGGCATTCCCGAATTGACGTTGGTGACAAATTCGACCGTGATCAGACGCGTATCGTCTTTCGGCATCGCCGCCGCAGTGGCTTCCGAGAGGCGCCCGGTTTTGCCGTTTAGTCCGGTGACTGTACAAAGGGTGTTGTACAGAGGAACCAGCGCGTAACCAAACCCAAACATCACGAGCACCAGGAGGCTTAGTTTAGTCACGAGTTTGCGCGTACTGACGCCCGTATCCATCGTCTACCAGCGCGTCAGAAAAAATGCGAGATAAAACGCAATCGCAACCGCCGCCAGAATCAGCGCTGTTCGCTTGGCCTTCCGGCGTTGGAAATGCAATTGCGCGTCGGACACGGTGGGCATGCTTGTGCTAGCGCATACCGCCTTCGATCGTCGCCGGCGCCGGTGGCGTCGAGAAGCTGTGGTAGGGCGGAGGTGAGGGCAGAGTCCACTCTAATCCATGCGCGCCTTCCCATACTCGATCAGTCGCCTTTTGACCACCGCGGACGCACTTAACGATGACGACCAGAAACAGGATTTGCGACCCACCGAACACAAAGCCGCCGATACTGGACACCATATTCCAATCCGCAAATTGCACGGCATAGTCCGGGATCCGACGCGGCATGCCGGCGAGGCCCAGGAAGTGTTGCGGAAAGAACAGCACGTTGACTGAAATCGTCGATAACCAGAAATGCAGCTTGCCGAGCCCCTCGTCATACATGTGCCCAGTCCATTTCGGTAACCAGAAATAGGTCCCAGCCATGATCGAAAAGATCGCCCCGGTGACTAACACGTAGTGAAAATGAGCGACCACGAAATAGGTGTCTTGATATTGAAAATCGATCGGCGTGACGCCGAGCATCAAGCCTGAAAAACCCCCGATCGTAAACAGCACCACAAACGCAATAGCGAACAACATCGGCGTTTCGAAGGTCATGGAACTCTGCCACATGGTGGCCACCCAGTTGAATACCTTGACGCCGGTAGGCACCGCGATCAACACCGTCGCGTACATAAAGAAGAGTTCGCCGGCAAGCGGCATGCCCACGGTGAACATGTGATGCGCCCACACGATAAACGATAGGAACGCGATTGACGCCGCGGCATAGACCATGGAGGCGTAACCGAACAGTGGCTTGCGCGCAAAGGTCGGAATAATTGCCGAGGCGATACCAAAGGCGGGCAGGATCAAAATATAGACTTCGGGGTGACCAAAGAACCAGAAGATGTGTTGGAACATCACGGGATCACCGCCACCCGCCGCACTAAAAAACGCGGTGCCGAAAAATTTGTCCGTCAGCAACATCGTCACAGCGCCAGCTAGCACCGGCATCGAGGCGATCAATAAGAAAGCGGTAATGATCCACGTCCAGACGAAGAGCGGCAGTTTCATCAGGGTCATGCCGGGGGCGCGCAAATTAAAGACTGTCGCGATAATGTTGATGGCGCCCGCGATCGACGACGCACCCATGAAGTGGATTGAGAAGATCAAAAATGGAAACGCCGCGCCGGTTTGCAGAACCAACGGGGGATACATCGTCCAGCCGCCGGCAGGACCGCCACCGGGCATAAAGAGAGTGCTAAGTAATAAGGTGAAGGCAAACGGCAGGATCCAGAAACTCCAGTTATTGAGCCGTGGCAACGCCATATCGGGCGCACCGATCATCATCGGAATTAGCCAGTTCGCGAATCCAGTCCAGGCCGGCATGACCGCACCGAAGATCATGACCAAGGCGTGCATGGTGGTCATGCTATTGAAAAACACCGGGTCAACAAATTGGAGGCCCGGTTGGAATAGCTCCAAGCGGATCACCATGGCCATGGCGCCGCCGATGAAGAACATGATCAGTGCGAAAACCAAGTACATCGTGCCGATGTCTTTATGATTCGTGGTGGTCAGCCAGCGCGTCATTCCTCCATAAGGGTGATGGTCGTGGTGCTCATCGTGAATCGCTGCGTCGCTCATTCGCGTGCCCTCTTCAAATCGTTACGTACGGTCTCGCTAGCGCCTAGCGGCGTTGCGCGAGAAGTGTGTTATTGGATAATTCATTCGACGCGTGTGGCGCCGGCGCTTGCTCGGCCTTCATCTTCTCCAGCCACGCTTTGTAGTCCGCCTCGGATACGGCGCGGACCACAATAGGCATAAATCCGTGGTCTTTACCGCAGAGTTCGGCGCATTGCCCACGATAAGTGCCTTCCTTTTCAATCAGCGCCCAGGATTCATTGATGTAACCAGGGATGGCATCGCGTTTCCAGCCGAGATCTGGCACCCACCACGAATGGATGACATCGGAAGCGGTGGTCAAAAACCGAATTTTCTTATTGATCGGGACCACCAATTCGTGATCGACTTCGAGCAGATAATTGTCGACCGAGTGCGGGTCGATGCCTGATTTTAATTGGCGCGCGACATTACTCGACTGACCTAAGGTACTGAAGAATCCGACACCATCATTGACATAGTCGTAACGCCACTTCCACTGATACCCGGTGACCTTAATGGTGAGGTCTGATTTCGATACATCCTCCATCATGATGAGGGCCTTGGTGGCGGGCACCGACATCGCGATGAGGATCAACAACGGCACGATGGTCCACAGGATCTCCACGAGCGTGCTCTCGTGCCATTGCGCGGCGACCGCGCCTTGGGATTTTCGGAATTTGAAGATGGAGTAGAAAATCGCGCCAAACACGATCACGCCGATTGCGACGCAAATCCACATGATGATGTTATGTAAGTGATAGATCGTGTGACTATAAGGCGTTACGCCAAACGGCAAATTGAGCTTACTCCAGTCCGCCAACGCGGCCATGGAAGGCATCGACAGCACCGCCGCCAGCGTAGTTCGCAAGCGCGGTCTTGACCGAGAGATCGTCATACTAAAGTGCTCCCCACAACTCATCAGAATAATCTTTTCGCGCGAGTGCACTCGTTAGCTCACGGATTCTTCGCACGTCGCCGTACCTTAGCTACTTACTCCCCCTCGATGACCCCTGTAGCTGGAGCCGATCGTGTATCGAAGCGGCGAACCGCTCGCATTCTAGCGGTTTTTACCGATGGCGTTAATCAGGGCTTGCGCAAGTTCGGTGCGCTCACCGTCAGTGAGGCATTGTCCAAGTACCACACTGCGGCCATGCGATCGCAATTGGAGTCGACTCGGATACCAGCCGTCGGTCGGCGTCCGCAATTCCACGCGCAACCATTCGCGATCGAATTCATAATGTTCGACCAGCCGCTGCCGGCCTTTTTCGATGACAACCTTGTGTGCTTCCACGCGTACAATCTCCTGATATTCGCCCTCCAAGACCACGACATAGAAAGCCACCCAAAGCAGCAGGACCTCGAGGCCTGCGAACGGCAAAATCCATAGAATATCGAGCGCCGCAAAAAGGATGCCGACGGTGATAGGCAGTCCAGATATAAGCCACAAGACACGTTTGGCTTGAGACCAACTAAGGCTCCGCGTCGGTCGGATTACGAGGGTGTGGTGACCGGAGGGCTGGCATGGCGTCGGAAATTCCAACATCAGCGTCGCCATCCGTTATGGCGCTGGAGGGCGATCGTCGATGACGTGGATGGCCTCCACCAACCAATTTGCCACGGCTTCCGGGGTCGGCGCAGTCAACCACGGGATTTCGGCTAAGCAGGGTGCAGGCAATGTCGCACGTAGGGTGGCAATTGTCTCAATCAAAAAAGGGTAGTGCGGGTCAACCACGTTCGCCACCCAGCCGAGCAACTGGCAGCCGTCATTTTCAATGGCGCGCGCGGTTAGTAGCGTGTGATTAATCGCGCCCAAGCGGATTCCGGACACTAGGATCACCGGCAGCGCGAGGCGGCGTGGAATATCGCGCGAGGACAGCACGGTGCTAAGCGGCACGTCCCAGCCGCCGATCCCTTCGACGACCACACAGGAACTCAGTCGCGTTAAATCCGCAAAGGCAGCAGCAATGACCGGCCATTCGATCGTGCGCGCTTCGCGTTCAGCCGCAATCTGTGGCGCGGTGGGGGCCTCGAAGAGATAAGGGTTGATCAGCTTGGAAGGGATGTACGAAGGAGCCAAGCGGCGCAATTGATCGACGTCGGCATTGGTCGCGACGCCGTTCTTCATAACGGCGCCGGCCGCTACTGGCTTCATGCCAACGGCCGGGCAGCCGCGTTGTTGTAAACCAAAAAGCAGGGCGGCAGTGACCGTGGTCTTCCCGATTTCGGTGTCCGTGCCCGTGATAAAACAGTTCATGAGTCACGCCGCTTCAAGTTTTTGAACGGAAAAGTCGCGACAGTGCTGCCGTCCTGCGGACGCGTGGTCGCGGTTGGCGCCCAGGCATGGCCGAAGATGACTTCATACGTACTGGGCAGACGGCCGTCCACGCGAAATTGTTCATACGCCGTCGTAAACGCGCTAAACGCCTGCTTGCCAAATAGTCCCCGAGCGCGATGCGCTTGAACATTGTGGGCGCCGATGCCCTTGAGGTCACGCATGACAGCGACCGCATCCGCATAGGTCAAGGCCACGAACTCGCGGTCCAGCACCGGCGAACTAAAGCCGGCGTTGACCAGCGCGTCGCCCACATCGTGCATATCCAAAAATCGATTTACATGAGGTGTTTCGTCCACAGCGGCCCACGCGGTGCGAAGTTCGCGTAGCGTATCGGGACCCAGCGTCGAAAATAGCAACAGGCCGCCTGGGCGTAACACGCGACGACATTCACTCAATGCAGAATTCAACCCGTCGCACCATTGCAGCATTAGATTAGAAAACACGAGATCAGCGGTACTGTCGTGCACGGCAAGCTGCGCCGCGTCTGCGGTCATAAAAAGTAGTCTGGAAAACCAGCGCCGCGCTTGTCGGCGGGCAATGGTAAGCATGTCGCTCGCCAAATCGATCAACAACACTCGAGATTGCGGATACTGCTGCTCCAAGCGCCGCGCGCAGTAACCGGTGCCGGCGCCGAGATCGACGACGAGCGCCGGTGTCAGGCGCATGAAACCGAGGCGGTCGATTAATCGATCCCCGATCTCGCGTTGTAGAAACGCGTATTCGTCGTAGCGTGGGGCTGAGCGATTGAAGCTCGCGCGTACGTCGCGTGGGCGAAGCTCAAACTCCGTGTCGCTAGGCACGCGAAGCCTCGGGAAATAAAGGCCGAATCGCCTGCAAACCGTCAATAAGCCGCTCGATTTGTAGCGCAGTATGCGCAGCGCTGATACAAATCCTTAAGCGTGCGGTCCCGATCGGGACCGTCGGTGGACGTACGGCTCGAACGTAAAGACCTCGTTCGCGTAAGGCGGCGGCAGCGGCCAGCGCCGCGCTCGATTCCCCAAGCACTAGCGGTTGAATGGGCGTGGTGCTCATCGGTACCGGCAGTCCGGCAGCATGAAGACCTGCTTTGAACAACTTGATATTGGCAAACAGCTGTGTGCGCAGCGCCGATTCTCGCGTGGCTAGCCGTAGCGCGCACGACGTCGTCCACGCGAGGGCGGGCGGGAGCGCAGTGTCATAGATAAAGGTGCGCGCACTTTGGATCAACGTTTCGATAACAACCGCCGGACCGAGAACGGCGGCGCCGACGGTGCCGAGCGCTTTGCCGAAGGTCACCATTTGAATCGGCACCGCGCGCGACTCGAGTCCAAAGGAGGCTACGGTGCCAGCGCCATTACCGAGGACGCCAAAGCCGTGCGCATCATCGCAAATCAAAACGGCGTCATACCTTACAGCGAGTTCGGCCAGTTGCGGTAGCGGTGCGAGATCGCCATCCATGCTAAACACCCCGTCGGTCACGATCCATGCGGGCTGAGCGCTGTCGGCGAGGCGGTCGGCTAGCGCAAGCGGATCTGCATGGCGGTATCGGACATGTCTGGCGCCTGCGAGGCGAATGGCGTCGATTAACGATGCATGATTGAGGCGATCGTGGAACACGCAATCATGACGATTCACGAGGCCGCCAATGACCCCAAGATTGGCGAGATAGCCAGACGAAAACAATAGGGCGCGTTCATGCCCTAAATAATTCGCCAATTCAACTTCCAAGGCGTGGTGTGCTTCTGAGTATCCGGAGAGCAGCGCCGCAGCGCCGGCGCCGACGCCGAATTTTTCCACGCCTTCGACCAGTGCGGTTTTGAGTGCCGGGTGGTTCGCGAGGCCAAGGTAATCGTTGCTGCAAAAATTGATGAATTGATGACCGTCAAATTGACGAATCGGTCCTTGCGCGGCGGCGCCAACTTCCAAGGTCCGCACCAGACTAGCCGTGCGCAACACGCCTAAATTTCCTGCCAGGCGCGCAAACGCTGAGGTCACGACATCAATGAGCCGAACTAGGCTCCAGACCGATCTTGGAAAACAGTTGGCGATCGTGTTCGGTCAGCGGATTCGACGTAGTTAACAGTTGTTCGCCGTAAAAAATCGAATTCGCGCCAGCAAAAAAACACAGCGCTTGCGCTTCATCGTTCATTGATTGGCGGCCTGCTGACAGACGCACATAGGCTCGCGGCATCATGATCCGTGCGGTGGCGACAGTGCGAATCATGTCGAAGGAATCGATTTGCCCTTGGTTCGCCAGCGGTGTCCCTTCGACACGGACCAACATGTTAATCGGCACGCTTTCCGGCGGTTCCGGTAGATTCGCAAGCTCGCATAACAAGGCAGCGCGGTCGGTAGTCGACTCACCCAGGCCGATGATGCCGCCGCAACAGACATTGATATTCGCGGCGCGCACCGCAGCGAGCGTATCGAGACGATCTTGATATGTGCGGGTGGAAATAATCTCGCCATAAAATTCAGGCGAGGTATCGAGATTGTGATTGTAGTAATCAAGGCCGGCGCGTTTTAAACGCTGCGCTTGCGCGGGTCGTAACATCCCAAGAGTCACGCAACTTTCTAACCCAAGGTCCTTGACAGCTTCGATCAATGGAACCACGCGGTCGAGGTCGCGGTCTTTCGGCGCGCGCCATGCGGCGCCCATGCAGAAGCGGGACGCGCCCGCTTCCTTCGCTTGTTTTGCGGCGCTGACAACTGCGTCCAACGACAGCAGAGCGCTCGCTTCCACGCCCGTGGCGTAGCGCGCACTTTGCGGACAATACGCGCAATCCTCAGGGCAGCCGCCGGTTTTTATATTAAGCAAGGTACTGAGCTGGATGGCGTTCGCATCGAAGTAGTTTCGATGCGTGCTATGCGCTTGAAAGAGGAGGTCCATTAACGGCTTCGAAAGCAGGGCTTCAGTGTCTGCAACCGACCACTTGGGCGCTATTTCGGAAGTGGTTGAAGACTGGGCTTGGGTTCTGGTCGCCGTTAACATATCGTTCAATGCTCTGTAGGGGCGATGACAAGGATGTCAACGCGATGATTACGCGCTTCCAACGCCCGTCAACATTATCCGACGTGACAAAGCTTAACAACTACCCTATTAACGGCCACGAGTCGTCGGGAGCGATGAGTTGTTTACTCTGTTCCGCAACGGCATCCGCGTTGGCGTTGTGCGAGGACTGTATCCAAGATTTGCCGCGATTTGCGGCGCAGGTGGCGCGGCCGCCGCGCGGGGTCGATGCACTACATGCGGCATTTCGCTATGAATTTCCCATTGATCGGCTGATTCAACAGGCGAAATATCGAGGAGATTTGGCCGCCGCGCGCTGCCTTGGTCATCTGATGGCGCGCCGCGCGACCACTTTTTGCACCGCGGATTGCATGGTTCCAGTGCCGATGCCGTGGCCGCGGGTGCTCCGCCGCGGATTCAACCACGCTGAAGAAATCGCCTATGCGCTGAGCGAAAAGTGCGATCTCCTGGTGTCATTAAAAACGCTTAAGCGCCGCGGCTGGCAAACGCCTCAAAAGTCACTTTCGGCGTTAGCGCGGCGCGAAAACTTGCGTAGTGCCTTTAGCGCGACCGAATCACTAGCCGGACGTTACGTTATTGTCATCGATGACGTAATCACCACCGGAGCAACCATAGCTGCAGCAGCTCGGGCGTTGAGAAAGGCCGGCGCCGTGCGCGTCGATGCATGGGTCACCGCGATTACGCTTTAAGTATCCAAATTCGTCACGCTCGAAGCGTGTTGTTCGATAAATAGGCGCCGCGGTTCAACTTGATCACCCATCAGGGTAGAGAAAATCTCGTCCGCCGCCACGGCGTCTTCAATTCTGACCTGCAATAAGTTACGCGAGTCGGCCTTCATGGTTGTTTCACATAATTGCTCGGGATTCATTTCGCCCAAACCTTTGTAACGTTGGATTTGAATCCCGCGACGTGAGTCGGCGAGTAACCAATCGAGAGCCGCCCACATCGAGGTAACCGGACGCACCTCCTCGCCTTGCTTCACTTCAAAAATTGTGTGTGTTGCCAACAAGCTATGACTTAATGCGACCAGTTGACGGTACTCGAGAGAAGAAAAAAATTCTTTATCTTGGATAATCTCGCGGTCGACACCATGCGCCATGAGCTTGAAACTGATCTTCCAATGCTCAGTGTCAGGCGCACGCAATTCCACACGAATTTCTCCATAGCGCTCTGGGTCGTTGGCGATCACCGTGGTCATTTCTTGAACCCAGCTGATTAGGCTGGCTAATTGCGCGGAATCTGGATGTCCGTACGGACTAACCACCTGGAGTAACTTTAGGACCGATTCGTCATAGCGGCGAGATAGGCGTTCTATCAGCCGCTTTAGTTGCAGATATTGTTGACCAACCTCGCGTAATTCATTCCCTGTTAAATTGTGATCAGGACGCACGATTGCAGCGTCCTGAATGACTAGCTCAAGCAAGTATTCTTCAAGTGCTGCGTCGTCCTTGAGGTAGCGTTCCAGCTTGCCCTTCTTGGCTTTGTATAGCGGTGGTTGCGCGATGTAAATGTGGCCGCGCTTGAGCAGTTCGGGCATTTGACGATAGAAAAACGTCAGCAACAACGTGCGAATATGCGAGCCATCAACATCCGCGTCGGTCATGATAATTACGCGGTGGTAACGGAGCTTGTCCGGGTCGTATTCTTCGACTCCGATTCCACAGCCTAGTGCGGTAATTAGCGTTCCAACTTCGGCCGACGACAGCATCTTATCGAAACGGGCTTTTTCAACGTTAAGGATCTTGCCTTTTAGTGGAAGTACCGCTTGATTTTTACGGTCGCGTCCTTGCTTAGCGGAACCGCCGGCTGAGTCACCCTCGACGATAAACAATTCAGACCGGCTTGGATCGCGTTCCTGGCAATCGGCTAATTTCCCGGGCAGACCAGCAACATCAAGCGCTGTTTTTCGACGCGTCAAATCGCGGGCTTTCCGCGCCGCTTCGCGCGCGCGTGCCGCTTCGATAATTTTCGCCGTAATCGCTTTTGCTTCAGCGGGTCTTTCGAGTAAAAAAGCCCATAAATAATCGGCAAATACGGATTCAACGATGCCTTTAACTTCGCTCGACACTAATTTTTCTTTAGTCTGCGATGAAAATTTTGGATCTGGAACTTTGACCGAAAGCACAGCCGTTAAGCCTTCACGCACGTCTTCACCAGTGATCGTGATTTTGTTTTTTGCCAGCGTGCTCTCTTTTTCGAAATACGTATTAATGGTGCGCGTCAGGCCCGCTCGGAACCCGGCTAAGTGGGTACCACCATCACGCTGCGGGATATTGTTGGTGTAGCAGAAAATATTTTCTTGGTAAGTGTCATTCCATTGCATCGCAACTTCGACGGTGACATCGTCCTTCGCCGAGTTGATATGCACCACGGTGTCATGAATTGGTTGGCGCGTACGGTGCAGATGGTGGATAAACGCCGATATCCCTCCAATGTATTCAAACAGATCATTTTTACCGGTTCGTTCGTCGACCAAATAAATTTTTAAACCGGAGTTCAAAAACGCGAGTTCGCGCAGGCGGCTGGCCAAAATATCGTAGTGGAACTCAATGTTTTTAAAGATTAAATCGCTCGGCACGAAGGTTATTTTTGTGCCGCACATTGACGACGGTCCAGCTTGTTTTAACGGGCTTACTGGATCACCGCCTCGGTACTCTTGAGTCCACTCGTAACCGTCGCGATAAATGGTGAGTGTGAGGCTTTCGGATAAGGCATTCACGACCGATACACCAACGCCGTGTAATCCACCCGATACTTTGTACGAGTTATCGTCGAATTTTCCACCGGCGTGAAGTGTAGTCATAATGACTTCGGCTGCGGAGCGTTGTTCTTCTTCATGGATATCAACTGGAATACCGCGTCCGTTATCCACCACGGTAATCGCGTTATCGCTTTGAATTTTAACAGTTATTTCGGTGCAATAGCCGGCTAAAGCCTCATCAACGCAGTTGTCGACAACTTCGAAGACCATATGATGCAATCCGGTACCGTCATCGGTGTCGCCGATGTACATTCCGGGTCGTTTGCGAACTGCGTCCAGTCCCTTAAGAACTTTGATATTGGTTGAATCGTAAGTAGACATATTGGTTTTATCGCCGGTCTTCAATCATTAAGGTTGACATGTTTGAACAATCCCGTGTTCCACGTGGAATATTTTTGAGGGAAAAGATTCTTTAGGTAATTTGAAATCCCGGTCAGTTAGTGCCGTAATAAAGGCTTGAGCACGGGTGTTAGCAATAAAATTAAGCACGAGGCTTTGGGAGTCAGCATCCAGCTCCGCCGAAACATCATCAATAAGAAAGATAGGGGTCCAACCTCGCCTCTCAACGATATAAGCAGAGACCGCGTCCATAATTAAAAAAACCGCTGTTTTGATTTGGCCTCGCGACGCAAATTTAGAAGCCGGTTTTTGATCTATCTCAATCAATACTTCGGCTTTATGCGGACCACTGCTTATTCGACCAGTTGCGAAATCTTTGTCACGGTCCTGAACGATTGCTTCTTCTAAGCCTAAATCCTGCTTCCAACCGGGAACATAGCTCAAATGCAGGTTTCGTTCATTTAATTTTTGGTTGAGGTGCTGAACACAATCCAAGCGAGCGTGATGAACTCGGAGGCCGTTCGAGGTGAATTCGTTATCCCAATAAGCCAATTCGCTAAGCGAAGCTCGAACTCTTAGGAGGTGAGTCCTTTGCTTTGTCGCTTTATTGAATTTAATAAGGAACTCCAAGTACGTGGGTTCCACGTGAAACAGCGTTCTATCAATTATCGAACGTCGTATTCTCGAGCTGCCATTAATCACATCGAAGGAGTCTGAGTTTATCAATAGCATTGGCAAAGCCGTCGCTAACTGCGACGCAGATGAGATGTTTCGATCATTTACGGTGTATCGCGAAGACTCCTTTCGTTTAATCACCCGAATTTCAGTTCGTTCGCTGTTGTTGTTACTAACGACTCCGCTCACTGCAAGCGTGTCTTCATTTAACGAGATTAGTTCCGATGGATTCTTTGCTCGAAACGACTTACCTGCATGTAGTAGGTAAATTGCTTCAAGCAGCGATGTCTTACCGCTTCCGTTCTTGCCGAAAAAGAAATTCAGTCCAGGACTAGGGTGAATTTCGGCCGTCGCAATTTTCCGGAAATTCCCTATATGCAAATGCTCTAATTGCATTTAGTGCTGAAGAAAGCCTTTATCCTTAATTCCACTGTCTACAAGCGCATCGGCATGATGACGTATTTACTGCGATCATCCTCTGGATCCTGCAGCAGACAGCTACTATTTGCGTCCGATAACCCAAACCTTACTTTTTGCGATTGCAGTACACCAAGTACATCGAGGAGGTATGACACATTAAAGCCGATCTCGAGATCATCTCCGTCATATTCCACTTCGAGTTCTTCCTCAGCCTCTTCTTGCTCTGGATTATGGGCCGCCGTCTTTAGCAGGTTTTTTGACAGAACTAGGCGTACCCCACGAAATTTTTCGTTCGATAAAATTGAAGTTCTATGCAGTGCCGACTTAGTGAGTTCTCGTTCCGTAACAACTACTTTTCCAATATCTTTAGGTAAAACACGTTCGTAGTCGGGAAATTTGCCGTCGACTAGCTTCACGGCCACGGAATTCCCGTCAAGGGTTAATCGGATTTGCGATCCAGAAAGGCCCAAAAACACTTCCTTATCCGTGTGTGAAACCAATCGTAGAATTTCCGAAATGCCTTTTCGGGGTACAATTATTTGCCGTGTTAAATCTTGTTTGGTATTTACATTGCGTTCACACAGCGCAAGACGATGACCGTCTGTCGCAACCGTGCGTATTGAATTCGGTGAAAATTCAAAGAGCAACCCATTTAAGTAATACCGCACATCCTGATGTGCCATCGCAAATTGTGTGTTGCTGATCAACTCAAGCAATAACTTAGGATCGAGCTGAATGCTTATTTCGTCCTTTCCTAATTGCATACTCGGATAGTCGTTAGCAGGTAAGGATGCTAGAGAAAAACGGCTACGGTTCGAAACTATCTTTATTTTTCCGCCTTTTTCTTCGATTTCTAGCGAAGATGATGCATCGAGCGACTTACAAATATCTAGCCATTTCCGCGCCGGAATGGTTGTCGCGCCCTGTCTGACTACAAGTGCGCTAGCTTTCGCAACAACTTCAACTTCCATATCCGTAGCGGTGATGCTGACACCAGTGCTATCCGCGTTAACCAAAAGGTTACTAAGAATAGGCAGTGACTGCCGTCGTTCAACAACATTAGTTACGGCAATTAGCGCTGGCAGTAGATCTTCTCTACCGATACTTATTTTCATAGATCAATATTATTATGTTAATAAAAGCAGCTTCGTGTGTTTATAAGTTTATATTTTTTATATTTATCAGCCAATTATATAAATAAAAAAACGCGTCCCACTGTAGATAACTTTGATTTTAAAAGCGCCAATCAGTACACATCCTTTATCACTCGCTATTTTTCCACAGCTTATCCAGAAGTTACTCTAGCTCGTAAGGATGCGTTCTAAATTTGTAACATCTTCATGTAATCGGATTTCCGACCGACGTAGTTCCGCAACCTTTCGACACGCGTGAATTACTGTCGTGTGATCGCGGCCGCCAAAGGCATCTCCAATTTCTGGCAGACTATGGTTCGTGAGTTCCTTAGAGAGTGCCATAGCCACTTGTCGCGGTCTCGCCACGGAACGACTCCTACGCTTTGAAACCAAATCAGAGACACGCATTTTGTAGTATTCCGCGACCGTTTTCTGAATGTTTTCTATGGTGATGAGTTTATCTTGGATCGCTAAGAGATCTTTGAGCGCATCACGTGCGAATTCTAACGTGACCGCACGCCCGGTGAAGTGGGCGTTAGCCACCATGCGATGTAGAGCGCCTTCAATTTCCCGAATATTCGAACGGAATCGTTTGGCGACAAAAAATGCCACTTCATGCGGCAACTCCACACCCGAGCGTTGTGCCTTGCTCATCAATATCGCCACTCGCGTTTCCAGCTCCGGTGGTTCAATAGCAACCGTTAAACCCCAACCGAAACGAGATTTAAGTCGCTCCTCCACACCGGTCACTTCACGTGGATACCGATCACAGGTTAATACGATCTGCTGTTGGCTCTCCAGTAACGCATTGAAAGTATGGAAGAACTCCTCTTGCGATCGCTCTTTACCGGCAAAGAACTGGATGTCATCAATGAGTAATGCATCGACGGTTCTATATTTTTTCTTGAACTCCCCAATCTTGTTGTGCTGGAGCGCTCGTACCATATCGCCGACGAATTTTTCAGAGTGAACATAGGCAACAGTCGCGGTCGGTCGTTGGGTGACGATTAGATTCCCAATAGCCTGCATAAGGTGGGTTTTACCAAGCCCAACTCCACCACAAATGAACAAAGGGTTATACGCCTTGCCCGGATTTTCTGCGACTTGATAGGAAGCCGCTCGAGCTAATTGATTCGACTTACCCTCGATAAAAGATTCAAACGTGAAGTCACGTTTCAGCGTTTTTGGATTACTGGCGCGCGCAGTCGGCATATCCGACTCAACAGCCACACCGCCTGGTAGCTCCTGTGAGCTATGGGTATTTTCTTCGGCAATCACGAATTCGAGCGTAACGCACTTCCCCTGATTATCTGCCGTTATTAGTTCGACAATTCGCTTCTCGTATTTCCCCTTAACCCAATCCGCGACAAATCGATTGGGTGCAGAAATCGTAACTTCGTCACCCACTACCGAAGCCACCAATGGCCTCACCCAGGTATTGAACTGTTGGGGCGTGAGTTCATTCTCCAATTGCCTAAGGCAACTTTCCCAAGAAACGGCCATCTGCGTGCCTCTATAAATTTCCTACCAATTGCCTGCCTAACGCCGCGAAGTCTATCGACCGCCGATCGCCTTAGCCATCTACCTCGTTACCCGTTCTAAATTGACAACAGTCTTATTCGCCGCCTACCATTCGCGCCGCCCGCCCGATCGTTTTCCAAATTGAGGCTCAACAATCAATGAAGCGTACTTTTCAACCCAGCCGACTAAAAAGAGCCCGCACTCACGGGTTCCGCGCTCGCATGCGTACGCGTGGTGGACGGCTAGTCCTCAAAGCACGCCGCGCCAAGGGCCGCCATAGACTGACACCGCTCTGACTAATCGACATCGTTTAACCGCCGCATACCGCATAACAAAAGCGGCAGATTTTTCGCAGATATTCAGTGGTGCTAGACGTCTACGCGCGAGGCACTTTGATTTCCTGTATCGCACGTCAGAGACGCTAACGCCACGATTAGGAATCGCCGTCAGTAAACGGATGGTCCCGCGCGCTGTCGATCGGAACCGTATAAAAAGAATAATTCGCGAATCCTTTCGCCTACACGTTCAACCAGCGGTGGTTCCGCTTGATGTCGTGGTGTACGTCAAGCCTAGTGCACGCACGACTCCTAACCAGGTCTTATTCGTTTCGTTAATTGAATTTTGGACCCAGCCACAAGAAAGCGCTCGACCCGCTCAGCTCGCCCATGATTGAACAAACTCGCCTGATTCTGTTGCTATTACTAAGCTTTCTTGGATTCTTAATGTGGGACGCTTGGCAGCGCGATTACCATCTTCCACCAGCGCCACCGGTAACCCCCGCGGCGCACGGAACGGTCGCCGATCTACCATCTACTGGCTTAACTTCAAAGCCCACTGATCCCCCAAGCGTAGTTCCCGAATCCAACGCACACTCGACGCCATCGCCCGGCAAAGAAATCGTCGTCACCACCGACGTATTAAAAGTACAGATCAATTTAACCGGTGCAGTGATCGATCGCGCGTCGCTGGAACACTATCGATCCGACAACATCAATGACGATGCAACATTTTCTTTACTCGATATGAGCGGGTCGCGCCTCTTCATTCATCAAAGTGGTCTTAAAGCCGAGGGCGACACACCGGACCATTACGGGCACTTTAGCGCCGCAAGTGACCAATTCTCATTGACGCCGACCTCCGATTCATTGATTGTTCCGCTAACGTGGGAATCGGTCGCCGGCGTTACGGTCACCAAGGAATATCGCTTTACCCGCAGTAGTTATGTCATCGAAGTTCGCTATCTTATTAACAATAAGTCTACCGGTGTCTGGTCCTTTCACCATTACGAACAGTTGCAACGACTAAACGATAAACCGGCGCGGCATTTGATTAATACCTTCACTGGCGCCGCGGTGTCATCGCCAGACCAACGGTACACAAAATACAAATTTTCCGAGCTGGTAGAAAAACCCGTTGATGTCAACATCACTAATGGCTGGGCGGCAATTGCAGAACACTATTTCGTTGCCGCAATCATTCCGCCGAACGACAAGCCGTACCACTACTATTCGTCGATCGTGAACGGCGATCGCTACATCATCGGCTACTACGGCCCACAGCAGGTAGTCCAACCAGGCGGCACCTTAACAGTCTCGAATCGGATGTATGCCGGACCAAAACTGCAAAAGGTGTTACCGACCGTCGCGCCCGGTCTCGAACTCACGGTCGATTACGGCCTGTTGTGGTTTATTGGAAAAATTCTGTTTTGGATCCTGTCTAAACTCCATTCGATCATTGGTAATTGGGGCTGGGCAATCATATTTTTGACGTGCATTGTTAAAGCACTGTTCCTTCCGTTATCCGCCGCCGGCTATCGCTCGATGGCCAAAATGCGGCGAGTCCAACCGCGACTACTCGCCATTCGCGATCGCTTCCGCGATGATCGTCCGCGCCTGAACCAAGCGATGATGGACCTCTATAAGGAAGAAAAAATCAATCCACTCGGTGGATGTCTGCCGATTGTCGTGCAGATCCCCGTGTTCATCTCGCTGTATTGGGTCATTTTGGAAAGTGTTGAATTGCGCCAGGCGCCGTGGATTCTGTGGGTTCACGACCTGTCGTTGAAAGATCCATTTTTCGTGCTGCCGTTTCTGATGACCATCAGCATGTGGTTGCAATCGAAATTAAATCCCGCGCCGCTCGATCCGATCCAAGCCAAGGTTATGCAGATCATGCCCTTTGCCTTCGGCATTTTTTTCGCGTTTTTCCCGGCCGGTTTGGTGTTGTATTGGTTCGTGAATAATGTCTTGTCGATAACTCAACAATGGTTTATCACACGTTCCATTGAAAAAGCCTGACCTGTGCTGACATGTACCAAGGTCGAACCTTTTGATCCGCGCCAAAGCGACCATCGCGGCCATCGCGACAGGCGCCAGTCCAGGAGCAATTGGGGTTGTAAGAATTAGCGGACCCGAGTCAGCGGCGATTGTCCGGGCCATCGGCGGTAAGTTGCCGCCGCCGCGTTACGCGTCATTGCAAACTTTCCGCGCTGCCGACGGCACGCGCATCGATCATGGATTGGTGCTCTATTTCCCAGGTCCCGCGTCGTATACCGGTGAAGACATGGCCGAATTTCATGCGCACGGCGGTCTCATCGTACTCTCGCGTCTGCTAGAAGCCATTTATACCGCCGGCGCTGCGCCCGCCGCGCCAGGGGAATTTTCGGCGCGCGCTTTCTGTAATAGAAAAATCGATCTCCTCCAAGCTGAAGCAATCGCCGACTTAATTTCATTAAGTACCGATCGGGCGCTCGCCGCCGCCAATGCGGCGATCAGAGGCGACTTTTCGACTCACATTCGCAATTTATCCGCCGCCTTGATAGCGATTCGAACAAATATCGAAGCCGCCATCGACTTCGCCGAAGATGCCATCTCCGCGACTGGCGCGGATAACCTTTATCGCGAGGTCCTACACGTGCGCGATGCGATTAGCGCGCTGCTCGTTTCCGGGCGCCAGGGCGCGTTGCTAATGCGCGGTGCCAACGTTGTCATCGTGGGTCAGCCGAATACCGGCAAGTCTACGTTGTTGAATCGGTTAGCGGGCGAGGATCGCGCCATTGTTAGTCCGCAAGCCGGCACCACGCGGGACGTGTTACAAGTCGACATTAATTTCGATGGATTACTATTAACCGTTCATGACACGGCCGGGATCCGAGTTGCAATCGACGAAATCGAACGTGAAGGCGTGCGCCGTGCGCACGCGGCCTTGTCGCAGGCGGATGTGATTGTCTATGTCGCCGATCGCAACGACTCCGAACCCGATTCTCTCGATATCGCGCCTACCGCAAAACTGATCCGAGTCAGAAATAAAATCGATTTAATCGGTGAATCACCCAGTATTCGCCGCATGTCGGACGGATATGAAGTCCATTTATCGGCACGCACTGGCGCAGGCCTGGACTTGTTGCGCGAAGCGATCCAGAAAATAGCCGGCCTGCAGGGTGAGGTGATCAGCCCCTTCCTCGCGCGCGAACGGCATTTAGAAGCATTGCGAACCGCGCTAAGAGCGCTAGATTTTGCCGACTCCAACGCCTTTACCGAGGTTCTCGAACTAACCGCCGAAAAACTCCGACAGGCGCAAGTCGCGCTCGAAGAGCTGGTGGGCGAATACAGTAATGAAGATCTACTGGGCAACATCTTCGCGCACTTTTGCATCGGAAAATAACCGCGCTTCTCATGATAACGATTCAAGTTTCCTTTGCCGATCTCCTTGATCGCATTTCAATCTTGGAGATCAAATCCGAGCGCATTATCGATGCGAGCAAACTGGCCAATATTCAAGTTGAACTTAGAGCGCTCAATTCATCTTGGTGTGCCGCACCTGTCCCGCATAATGACGATGCATTGCTCACACGTGTCGCGCGATTAAAATCGATCAACGAAGAACTGTGGGAAATTGAAGACGCGATTCGTGCTAAAGAGCGCGCCAAACAATTCGACGCTGAGTTCATCGAACTGGCGCGGCAGGTCTATCTAACTAATGACCGGCGCGCAACAGTAAAGCGAGAAATTGATCTCCAACTTGGCGCGACGTTCCGCGAAGAGAAATCTTATCAGTCCTATTAACAGGTTGCCTCGAGCTAACTAACAGCCGCGAAATGCCACGCCAATGATTGATAAGCGTCTGTTGTTCATCACGCTAAGCAACATTGGCGATCTCGTTCTTACCACGCCCGCCCTATTAGCACTGCACGCTGCCTACCCAGATCACCGCGTGGACATCGTGGCCGATGCGCGCTCGAGTTCGTTACTGAAGGCATGTCCGTTTCTACATACGCTTTACCATCGCGACAAGCGCCTCGGAATCCGCGGCATGCTTGAACTGATTGGTCAATTACGGCGAGTGCATTACGCCGCAATGGTTGATCTACGAACCGATTTCGCGCCGTGGTTGCTGCGCGGCACACGACGCACGGCACGCTGGCGCCGTGGTCCACACGGACCACACGCCATCGAACAGCACATGGCAATCGTGAGCCAGGTATTGCCGGAAGCCTCAACGATTCCAAATCCAACGATATGGATCGCGGAATCCGATACAGTCTTTGCACACAATCTGTTGGCGGATTTGCGGATAAAGCGGTGGCTGGCGCTTGGACCCGGGGCAAATTGGCTGGGCAAACAGTGGCCGCGCGAACATTTCGCGGCCTTGCTCGTGGAATGCAAGGACGCCTACGACGGGGTGTTAATCCTCGGTGGGTCTGGTGATCAGGCGGCTGCCGAGTATCTGGCTTCGCGCAATGTATTGCCCACCGTGAATATGACGGGGAAGTCGAGCCTAACGCAGGCGGTGGCGTTGTTAGATCACGCCGTGGCGTTCGTCGGCAATGATTCGGGGCTCGGACATCTCGCCGCCGCGCGCGGAGTGCCAACACTGACCTTATTTGGTCCAGGGCGCCCAGAGCGCTATCGGCCGTGGGGTGGCCGCGCCAAAATATTGCTGGCGCCGGACAAAAACCTGGCGCATCTGTCAGCCATCGAAGTTGCCGCGGCGCTGAAAAGCTTACCCTCTAAAACATAATAACGTGGGCATGTCCGAAAGGAATTTTCATCGCAGACAGACGCGTTGATCGCGGGTTATTATCACGCTCGACGGTTTAACGAGATGCTAGGTTAACCACCGTTTCTAGGAACAGGCCATGACTAAATATCGCAAACAATTTGCGCTGCATTTACGCGACATTGACTTGATAGAAACCGCGCTGCGGAGCGAACTTTCGCGCTGCGCGAAGAAGACGCTAACCCACGGTCCTTCAACACCCGCCAACACCGAACGTGCTAAAGAAATTAACCAACTGCTCGCCAAGATCTATCATCAAAAAGTGTTTTACTCGCAAGTTAATGTAACGGGTATTCCAGGCGGATGAACGAATACGTCGTCACCTACGAATTAGACGGAGTGACGGCCGCCGTGATGGTGCACGCCGAAACAGCGGCCCTTGCGCGTAAAGCGATTCCTGGGGCCGAAAACGTCAATGTTAAATTCGTGCGCGCGGTGAGCTTTAGTTGCCGAATTCGTGGCGCCCAGCGCTAACGACTACCACCCTAGCCGCGCAGTTTTTCACGAATACGATCGAGTCGTTCGGAACCCCAAAACAATTCACCCTCGACGTGCCAACTCGGCACGCCAAAGACACCGGCGGTTTCCGCCGCGTGTTGAAGTTCAACTAGGGTATGATTCCCTGTCTCGGTGACATAGTGCGTGAAATCACGCGCGTCTATTCCCGATTCGATTAGTACGCCGATGATCACCTCAACCGCTTCGATATCAAGTTCGCGCCGCCAAAATCGTTCGTAAATCAAGTCATGGTAGCGTCGTGCGTCACCCGTTGCCTGCGCATAGAGGAACCCCAGGTGGGCCAACGAACTATCCCAGATTTTCCGCGGACCGCGGATCGTAAGCCCACGGCGATTGGCTTCGCGACGACAATCCATGTAGCTGTAGCGCACGCGTCGCCAATGATGTGCGTTTCGTGTACCGAGCATGTCGTTGCCTTCGCTATCGAGTTTCGCGGTGCCGAGAAAACTCGGAATATCGAGCGTGTACGGAATACGTGTAACCGGTAGTCCGAACTCGCTTTCGAGCGCGTAGGTCGCTTCTTGCGCCAGATAAGCGTACGGGCTCTTGTAGTCGAAGTAGTGAATTACGCGCGCCGTCATGACTTTGTCCCTCGATTTGATTCGAATAGCGCGGCTAAATACAGGGGCAAACAATTTGCCCATTGCTGCTCGACGGCGCGTCGCGCGGCTGCCGCGCCCAGACGGTGGCGGAGCGTAGGGTCACCCAGCACCAACAAAATTTGACGCGCCACATCGGCGTCGCTGATCGCGTCGCACAAGATCCCGGTGTCGCCGTCGAGAACCGCGTCTGTCGCACCGCCATCGCTTCCCGCAATCGCCGGCACGCCGTACCACGCCGCTTCCAGATAAACAATGCCGAATCCTTCGACGGAATTACCTTCACGCCGTGCCGGCATCACAAAGAGATCGGCGACTGAAAACAGCGCGGCCTTGGTGTCACTCTCGACGGCGCCAGTGAATCGCACACAGTGCTGGACGCCAAGTGCGTCGGCGATCGCGTGGAGACGCAGCTTATCGGCACCAACCCCAGCGATGATGTACAGCACACCCGGGTGCGCAGCCAGCACCGCCGGCATGGCGCGTAAAACCCGGTCGATTCCCTTGCGAGGTTCGAGCCGCGCCAGTGTAATGAGTACGGGCGATCGACCCGCGCATAACCGCTGAGCATCTGCCAACGCCGTCGCCGACGGCGCAGGTTGCGGATCGATCGGCGGATGAATCACGTGTAGTTGCCGCGCATCGTTCGCCAAGTAAGCCCTTACCCGTTCCGCCGTAAACGACGAATTGACGATTACACAGTGTGCGCGACTAAGCGCCCGACAAATCCGTTGCCGTTTACGCGGCGAAGGGTGGAGCGGGAACTCCATGCCATGGGCGAGTACGGCGATGGGCACCGGAAGCGCTGGGAGAAGTTCGACGCTCTTCCACGAATCCGCGAACACCCCCCGGACTGGATGCTTGCGACAAGCCTTTGCAATCGCTCGAGCTTTAACCCGCCGTCGCCACGGGCGGATCCCGCCAAAGCGTTCCAGGGCGTAGGGCGGGTGAAAATCATTCGCGCCGTTAGCTCGCAGCCGATCCGCATACACCGCGACTCGCTCACCAGCCGCCGCTAAACTCGCGGCGAGCCCGCCCATCAGGGTTTGGATCCCACCGAGGTCGGGTGGAAAGTTTTGGCTGGTGATCAAAATCATCGGTGATCCCGCACCCACTACCACCGCCAACACCGATCAATAACCTGCATAACTTCGTCCGGGCCCAAGGCGCTCAAGCTGCCGCGCTGTAGCCATTCCACACACGGGCCCGTGGGCGCGACAAAATGCGGATCAGACTCGTTGGAAAACAGCACCACGCTAGGGCAACCGGTGGCGGCCACCACATGCATGGGGCCGGTGTCGTTACCGAGCGCACCGCAGGCCATGCGCGCCAGGCTCGCAAGTGCCGCCACCGAGGTCTGGTCAGATAGATCCAATGTCGCCGGTACGCGCGTCTGAATTTCCCGTGTCACGACGGCATCAATGGTCGTTCCGATCAACACGGGGGTTATCCCGCGCGCCACCAGCATTTCAGCGACGCGCGCGTAATGAGCGACCGGCCAGCGTTTCCCCGGGCGGTGGGCCGAACCACCGGCAACTAGTAATGCCATGCGCATCGGCAATTTCCACTTGGAAATATCCGCCTTAAGCCACGCGACATCGAGGGTCGAAGGGACTTTCACGCCTAAAGCCTGGAGTTGCACGCGTAGCCATTCTGTCCGCGATTGGTTCGCGGGTCGTGGCGGTCGCGGATGCGAGCAGCCAGCGACCGGACCCGACCAACACGGACGGTTTGGCCACAATAATCGCCAGTACCAAGCCGTGCGCCGGTTCCCTTGCAGGTCATACACAAAATCAAAATGCGCGCGGCGTAAGCCCTGCGCAATCTGCCAATAACCAAGCAGCGACCGTGCGCGCCGATCCACGATTACCGCATCGAATACACCGCTTGAGGTGGCGAGCTCGACCAGATTCGGTATCGTCATCAGCGTTATATGGTCGGCAACATGGTGCAAGCGAATCGCCCGGAAAGCTTGTTGGGTCATGAAGAAATCCCCGAGTGCGCCAAGTTTGATTACCAGAATGCGCTTCACGTCGGGCGCGGAGCGGAGACTAGCGTCTCATAGAGGTTGATCGTCGCGGCTTGCATTCGCGCGAGCTGATAGGGGTGCGTCGCAGGTACGCGCGGCGGTTGAGCCAGAAACTCTCGGCAGCGTTCCGCTGCGAGCGCGACATTCCCATTTGGCACTAGCCCGCGCGGAAATACCTGACGCAATATTTCGCCAGTCCCGCCGTGGTCGTAGCCGATTACCGGCCGGCCGAGACTTAACGCCTCGAGCGTGGTTCGGCCAAACGCTTCGGGTTTACCCGTCAGTGAGAACACGCAATCGCACAGACACAAGATCTCGCGCAGATCGGCGCGTTGACCCATAAAGGTTATCGCGCGTTCTAGATCGAGTTGACGCACCAGTTGTTTTAACTCGTCGGCGAATTCACGTTTGGCGGGATGTGGTCCGCCAACGATCAATCCGTGCACCGGTAGTTTGTCGGCAACCAGGCGTGCGATGAGCTGGATAAAATCCTGCTGTCCTTTCCAGCGTGTTAGCCGTGCCGGCAAACAGAGTAAGCGCTGCCCATGCAACGCTGGGTGTTCGCGGTCCCATTGCCTCCGCCAGTCAGCGGCCGGCGCGAATCGTGGCGAATAGATCGCGTCATCCACTCCGCGCGGAATAACCTCCACGCGATGGCGTGGAGTATCGGGATAAGATTCAAAAATATAGTCGCGAATAAACTCCGAAATCGCGATCACGCGCGCGCCACTGACCATGATCTGACTATACCGATTCACGGTGTAAGGCCCATGCACCGTGGTCACCCAATGCGGTCGGCGCATCGCCTCGATTTTCTTCAGCGCCAAATGCCCGATCCAAGCCGGCAGGCGCGAGCGGGCATGCACCAGGTCGACGTTTTCAGCCAGCAATAACTCGCGCAGCTTACGAACCAGAAATAGTGTTGAAACGCGCTTACGGCCGATCGGCAAGAGTACGTGTTCAGCGCCAATGGCCTCCAAACGGCTGACCAATCGGCCGCCAGCGGATACCACCAGTGCCCGGTGGCCGTGCGCGACCAGCGCCTGTGCAATTTCGATCGTGCCTTGTTCGACCCCGCCGACTTCCATTTCCGGCAATAATTGAACGACGGTTAGTGCCATGGTGCTAAGCGCTACGCCCGCGCTGTGGAAACCATCGCGCGGCCACCAGCGCCGCGCAGCGTCGCGCTTCGGCCAGCGGTTGCGGGCGGGGTTTGAGCGGCTGTCCCTGCAACCACGCACTCAGCGATATCACGTCGCCATCGGTGATTAGCTGAGCTGCCAATCGCGTGATGCGATCGGCACGCCGCGCTGGCACGTCAATAAGCCCGACGGCCAACCCCGCGGTTAGCGCTTCGCTTAACATCGACACACTATCCGCGGTTACCCACGCCTCGCGCGCCGTGTGTAGCTTGTCCAATATCCAAGTTGGGGACGTCGTGTGATGAGCGTGGAATTCGACGCCGCGTTGTACGAATTCCGCTAACCGTGCCGACGTGGAGGCGGGAGTCCGGCGCGAATCCATAATCACCATCGCGCGCGTATTACTACCAAAAACGATCGAAGCGACTTGGCGCAGGAGTGCCGCTTCATCCCAGGTGTGGTGACGCGACGGCCCACCGATCAAGATCAGCGTTTGTTGTCCGGAGATAGGATCGCGTGGCGATACATCGTTCAAAACCCCCTGCGTCGGCTCCACATGAGGCGAAAGTTCGGCGCCGTCGTGGCGCGGCACCAAGCAAAGATCGAAGGCCCAGGTGGGAAGGTACGGCTTCATGCAATACAGCGTGCGTCCGCCGGCCGCGCGTTGCGCGGCCAGCATCGGCCACTGGCAAGCGCGTCCGGCGCCGACCAACAAATCGGGTTTAGGCAGCGGGCGTAGCGGCGCGAAGTCGTTTCGCAGCCAATGCCACAGCGGGAATCGAAGCGTATTCGCCGCGAGCTCGTGTACGCTCAACTCGCGCAAGTCGCCTAAGTGTTTTAACAAGCCCGCCGTCTGCCGCTCGTGTCCGGCCTTGCCGTCACACCAGCGCCACACCACGAGGCGCGTGCTCACCCGATCTGCCGCGCGCTCGCTAACGGCAAAGGGCGAGCCATGCACTAGGACATGGGCGCTTGCCCTGCACAGTATCGAGGTACGCGCGCTGCAGGCGTTGCGTGATCGGGCCCGGCCGCCCACTGCCGATAACGCGATTGTCCAGCTCGCGAATGGGCGTGACTTCGGCGGCGGTGCCCGTGAAAAACGCTTCGTCGGCAATGTAAAATTCATCGCGCGTGATGCGCTTCTCGAGAACCTTGATGCCTTCCTCGGCGGCCAGCCCCATCACCGTGTCGCGGGTAATGCCTTCCAACGCGCAGACCGGATCCGGTGTGTACAGCACGCCTTTTCGTACGATGAAAATATTCTCACCGCTGCCTTCTGCGACCATGCCTTCGTGATCGAGCAGTAGCGCTTCGTCATAACCATCACGCGCGACTTCCTGCAGAGCCAGGATCGAATTGATGTAATTGCCCGTCGCCTTGGCCTTCGACAGCACGCTGTTGACGTGGTTGCGAGTAAAGGACGAAGTCTTGATTCGAATCCCCTTCTCCAACGCCTCACCACCCAGGTACGCGCCCCAAAACCACGCCGCCACCGCCACATGCACCGACAAATTCGATGCGTGCAAGCCCATGCCTTCGGAGCCGTAATAAGCCAACGGGCGAAGGTAGGCGGCATCGAGTTTATTTTCGCGCACGCAATCGATGCAGGCTTGACGCACGGTCGGCTTATCGAACGGCATCTTCATGCCTAGGATATGCGTCGTATCAAACAGCCGGTCGATGTGTTCGTCCAAGCGAAAAATCGCCGTGCCCCGTGGCGTTTGATAAGCACGAATGCCTTCGAACGCGCCGGTCGCGTAATGCAGCGAATGGGTCAACACATGAACATTGGCCTCGCGCCACGGCGTAAGCTTGCCATCCATCCAAATGACGCCGTCACGATCGGCGTAGCTCATAGTTCTTCTCCTTCACCAACAGTTTGCATAACCCGCGTCCATACGCCGACGACCGCGGCACGTTCGTCGAGGTAACGAGTCGCCGCCACTAGGCCGTCGACCTCCTGTAAGGCGCAACGGTGTAATTCAGCGCGATAAACGAAATAGGCCGCGCGTAAAGTGTCGCAGTCCGCGCGAGAAATGAGGCCCAAGTCGGCGATCAAATCGAGAAGGCGGAGGTTGTCTGTATAGCCGGTTAAAACGGGATAACGTCCGGCCCAGCGCAGTACCGCATATTGCACCACAAATTCTATATCGGTAATACCGCCTGGCCCGTGCTTAAGGTCAAATACGGCGGCGTCCGAATTGCTAAGTTCGTGCCGCATGCGCTGGCGCATCGCGCCGATATCGCGGCGCAAGATCGCCGGATCACGCGGCTGCCCGAGCACTTGTCGTCGCACGGATTCAAACCGAGCCGAGACTTCCGCCTGTCCGGCCAATGCGCGGGCGCGGACCAACGCTTGGTGTTCCCAGGTCCAGGCGGCGTGAGCTTGGTACTCGCTGAACGCCGCAATCGTGGTTACCAACAGACCCGCCGCGCCACTTGGACGCAGCCGCACGTCGAGTTCGTAGGCGGTACCGGCTGCGGTTCGCGTGGCCAATAAATGAATGATTCGCTGCGCCAACCGAGTGAAAAACAGATCGTTGGCGAGCGGTTTGGGCCCGTCGGTCTGCTGGTCCTCACCGCAGCTATCGTGAATGAACACCAGATCGAGATCAGACCCATACCCGAGTTCGAGCCCACCGAGCTTGCCATAGGCAATAATCGCAAAACCCGCGGCTAACTTTCGTTTGTTAAGCCGATAACGCGGGCGACCGTGCTTGGCGACCAGGTCACGCCACGCCAGGGCGCGCGCGCGGCCGATCAAAACTTCCGCGATCCAGGTCAAATGGTTGCTGACGTCAGCAACCGGAAAATTCATCATCAAGTCGCTCGCCGCAACCCGCAGCACTTGCTGATGCTTGTACAGGCGCAACCCTTCCATGACCTGATCGAGCCCCTCGTCGATCGTCGCGGCCACCACTTCATCGAGTTGGCGAACAAGTTCGAACCGCACCGGTGGCACGAATAGATTGCGACCATCGAGGAGTTCATCAAGCAGAATCGGCGTGGCGATAATTTCGCGCGCAATCCAGCTGCTTGCCGCAAAGAGATCGACCAACCGGCGCAGGGCTGCCGGATTTTCCGATAATAACGCCAGATAAACTGATCGCCGCGCGATGGCGCGGATTAGTTCGCCTAGCCGTCGCAGGATCAACGTGGGATGAGGTCGTTGCTTGCATTCAGCGATCAGAAGCGGCAGCAGACGTTCGAGTCGATCGCGTGCTTCACTACTTAGGCGCGCGACGAAGCGCGGTTCCTCGAGCGCGGCGAGTTCGCGTCGAAGAGCGCCGTCATTGGCGGCGGCGCTCGCCATTTCCGCGATCTGCTTAACCTGGTGTCGCGCGCCATCCGGCGCACTTTCGAGTGACGCGAAAAGCGCCGCAAAGGTGGTTTGAACCCGAGAGCGATGCGCATTCAGCTGTGTGGCGAATTCAGTCCAGTTGGTACAACCCATCCCAAAAGCAAGGCGTGATTGTTCTAAAGCGGTGGTCGGCAACAACTGTGTCTGTTCATCGTGCACCTGTTGTAGGCGATGTTCGGCCACGCGCAAAAAACGGTAGGCGGCAATCAACGCGTCGCTATCGCTTGGCGACAAGAGATTTAAGTCAGCGCAGGTGTGCAAGATGTGGACGATCGAGCGCTGTCTGAGCCGCGGTTCGCGACCGCCGCGAATTAATTGAAACATCTGACCGATGAATTCGACTTCGCGGATCCCCCCGGGGCCGCGCTTAAGGTCGTTCTCTAAGCCAAACTTCGCCACTTCGGCATTGATCAAGGCCTTCATGTCGCGCACGGCGGCCAAGGCGCCAAAGTCGAGGTAACGGCGATAAACGAATGGTCGCGTAATCGCCTCAAGTGCCTTGATATCCGCTGCACTGCCGTTGACCACGCGACCTTTGACCAAGGCGTAACGTTCCCAGTCGCGTCCATGTACTTGGTAATAATGTTCAAGGGCGGCAAAACTTAAACTAGGCGCGCCGCTCTCGCCGAATGGCCGCAGTCGCATATCCACGCGATAGACGAATCCGTCTGCCGTCACATCGTTCAAAAAGGCGATTAAACGTTTCCCGAGACGATCGAAATAATCTTGATTGGCAAGCGCGCGTGTCCCGCCAGTGGTTTCGCCCGCGGCACGAAAGAGAAAAATCAAATCGATATCGGATGAGAAATTAAGCTCTTCTCCACCCAGTTTGCCCATCGCCAACACCAACAGGTTGACGACTTGACCGGCAGCGTCGCGCGGCGCGCCATAGCGCCGCTCTAGATCGCGAGTCAGCCAGTTCAACGCCGCACACACCAACGCATCAGCGAGCCCTGACAATGCCCGCAACACCTCATCCAGGTCGGCGCTGCCCGTCAAATCGCGCCAGGCGATTCGCACCATTTCGCGATTTCGAATGGCACGCGCCAGGCGGCGGGCTTCTGCTTCGTCGGTGATCGCAAGTAAGGCTGCGTCGAACCCCGTCGCGGTTGGTGCTGCTTGATTAAGCAGCATTTCCGAAAATGCGCCGGATTCGCGCCCCGCATATTCCGCGACGAAAGGACTACAGACGAACACTTGCAGGAGGTGGAAGTCGTCGATCGTCGTCCCTGCGCCCGCCGCGCCCGCTCGAAATCCCGCCATTTGTGCACGCGCGGCGGCGAGCAGGGGCGACGGTAGTCCGGCTAAATCAGCGTTTGGCGTTGAACCCATGGCAGACATTCGATTCGGCGATTAGCAGGAAGGCTCGCAACCGCGGTTGGGATGCGCAACGGCTTTGGCCATAATGCGCGAATGAGCCTTAAGCTTAACAGCAAGCTCCCGCATGTCGGGACGACGATCTTTACCGTGATGTCGGCGCTGGCCGCCGCGCATGGCGCCATCAATCTCTCGCAAGGCTTTCCGGATTACGACGGACCCAGCGCATTGAAGGAACGCGTTAAGCATTACCTCGACACGGGCTTCAATCAATATCCCCCAATGGCCGGCGTATTGAGTCTGCGCGAAGCGATCGCGACTAAAGTGCTGAGGTGTTACGGCGCCAAGGTGTCACCCGAGACCGAAGTGACGGTAACCCCGGGCGCCACCGAAGCGATTTACTGTGCGGTAACCGCCGTGTGTCGGCCCGGCGACGAAGTCATCCTGTTCGACCCGGCTTACGACAGTTATGAGCCGGCGGTAACCTTGGCCGGCGGTCGACCCATTCGATTAGCGTTGACGCCGCCGGCGTATCGCATTGACTGGCAACGCGTGGCCGACACGATCACGTCGCGCACGCGAATGATCATGGTGAATTCACCGCATAATCCCACCGGCACCATGTTGGATGCCGAGGATTTGCGCGAACTCGAGCGTCTGGCCGAACGTCACAACCTCGTCGTGTGTTCCGATGAAGTTTACGAACATTTGGTATTCGATGGCGTGCGCCACGAAAGCGTGCTGCGCTACCCGGCGCTGGCCGCGCGTTCGTTCGCGGTGTCGTCCTTCGGTAAGACTTATCACGTAACGGGCTGGAAGACCGGCTATTGCGTAGCGCCGCCGGCCCTGACTCAAGAACTCAGACGGGTGCATCAATTCGTGACCTTTGTCGGGATCACGCCGATTCAACTGGGCCTTGCCGATTTCATGCAGGCCCATCCCGAGCATCTGGATGAGTTGCCGCAGTTTTATCAACGGAAACGGGATCTGTTCAACGCCGCGCTCAAGCATTCGCGCTTTGTGCTTAAGCCCTCGCAAGGCACTTTTTTTCAACTCGCCGAGTACAGTGCGATCAGCGATTTGCCGGATCGCGCGTTCGTTGAATGGTTGACCAAGGAACGTGGCGTGGCTGCGATCCCGATGTCGGTGTTCTACGAACACCCGCCGGCGTCGCGCTATGTGCGATTTTGTTTTTGTAAGGAAGACTCGACACTGGAAAAAGCCGCTTTGAGGCTTGCGGCACTTTAACTGACGCGTTAGCGATAGCGTTCAACGCTGAATTTAAATAGTCCACTGATAAAACCGAGGGCATTGGCCACGCGCTTTAGCGACCGTGAGCGATAACGCCCCGATAGTACATATAGCGGGAAAACCACGCTGGCGCTGAGCAGCTTGCCGAATGCGCGCAGCGTGAAATAACTCCATGTAGCGACTCGCCCGTGACGTTTGCGATAGAACACCACGCTATTGATGCCGCCGCTAAAATGGCGTTTGAAGATATAACGCGCGGTTTGGCGTTCGGGCGGAATCGTCTCGAACACCGTGGCCTCGGCCACCCACACGTGTCTATTTCCGAGCGCGCGAGAAGAATCAAAAAAATCGAAATCTTCACCGCCGATAAAGTTATAGCGTGGGTCAAAGCGCAGCGCTTGATCCACGAGTAAACGTCGATGGAAAACGACGTTGTTGCAAGCGACATGATGTGGTTGCTCGCCGGTGCGGGGTCGCGCCTTGCCACCGCCGACTCCGGGCGGTGTGATTTCATTCTCGGCAACGGGGATTACCGGTCCGGTCGTGACCTCGGCATTAAATTTAACCAACGCTTCCAAGTGGCGCGCCAACCAGACTGGTGCCGGCCACTCGTCGTCATCGAGGCACGCGAGATAAGTCGCGGCGCGCACCACGGCTTCTTCGAGCACGCGATTACGCACACACACCAGGCCACGCGCCGGTTCGATAACATAATGCAACGGCCATGGCGCCTTCGACGCGAAGGTTGTAACAACCGCGCGTGCGGAGCCTGCGGCGTCGTTATCCACAATTAAGCATTCGACTCGATAGGCGTCCAGCCCCTCCAGCGCGGCGAGCGCGGACAGACATTTTTGCAGCATGACCGGCCGTTGATACGTCGGCACGCAAATTAAGATCAAATTTTGCATAGTGGGAATGTGCTGCGTAAGTGCTCATCTAAAGCCATACCGGTACTCAAGGCTCTGCGCGTAGAATAACCATTTCGTCGACACGGCGTAGTTTGAACGGCGTTTCGCACAGACCCGCGCTTTAGTTTTCGGCCGTGGATCCGAGGCTCGAAGCGGCATTGGCGGCACAGCGCCCCTATGAACTCCTCGAAGTTCTAGCGGTCCCTATCGATACCGGCTTACCACAATTTTTGTTATGGCTAAACGATTCTGTTGCTTAATTTTATTGCTGAGTAGTTTGGGACTGCACTCGCCGGCGTTTGCCGCTGGTGTACTCGATAGGCTGGAGGCACTAAGCAACGGTGGCCGTTTACCTCACCGGGAATTCCTGCCGGCCGACCAGGCTTTTTCTCTATCACATACTGAGCAAGCGGATGGCGTCCGTCTCGAATGGCAAATTGCGCCGGGCTATTACCTTTATCGTGACCGGATGCGATTTGAGGCGTTAACCCCGGGACTAAGGGTAACGACGCCCAACCTTCCGATCGGTGAAATCAAGGACGATGCTGAGTTTGGCCGCGTGCAAATTTATCGGACTGGCCAGACGGTGGATCTTGCCGTGACGGGTCGCGTCGCTGGCGAACGCAAATTACGTGTTACCTATCAAGGCTGCGCCGAAGACGGGATCTGTTATCCGCCTATCAAGAAAGAGGTACTGTTAACCGGCGATTCGGCGGCTAATCCCGCCGGGCGGGAGGAGTCTTCCGCAACTCAAGCGCCAATCGATCGACTCGCAGCCGGCCTTGCCACCCAAAGTTTAAGCGGCGTGATCGGTTGGTTTTTCCTCGCTGGTCTCGCGCTGGCATTCACGCCCTGTGTATTTCCAATGATCCCCATCTTGTCGGGGATCATCGTTGGCCAACGCGCGGCACTCGGTGCCGCGCGCAGTTTTGGCTTGTCACTGACTTATGTGCTTGCCATGGCCGTCACCTATGCGTTGCTCGGCCTGGTCGCCGGGCTTTTCGGTCGCAATCTACAGGGTATGTTGCAACACCCCGTGGTATTGGTCGGTTTCAGCGCCCTCTTTGTCGCCCTGGCGTTGTCGATGTTTGGGTTCTTCACCTTGCAACTCCCGTCGTTTCTGCAAACCCGACTCGAAGCGCTGAGTCGGGGCCAGGCCAGCGGCAGGCTCGCAGGGGTAGCGGCGATGGGTGTCCTGTCCGCGCTGATTGTCGGACCCTGCGTCGCGCCGCCGCTCGCGGCCGCCTTGTTGTACCTCAGCCATCAGGGCAGCGCGGTGGTGGGTGGTAGCGCGCTGTTCGCCTTGGGTCTCGGCATGGGTGCGCCGTTATTAGTGTTGGGTGCATCCGCGGGTCGTTGGTTGCCGCGCGCTGGGGTGTGGATGGAAACGGTGAAGCATCTGTTCGGCGTGGTCTTTCTTGGGCTCGCAATCTGGTTTCTTGAGCGGATCATCCCGCCGGCAGC
The DNA here is from genome assembly GCA_016191285.1 of Gammaproteobacteria bacterium. Taxonomy (GTDB): domain Bacteria; phylum Pseudomonadota; class Gammaproteobacteria; genus CAIKBL01. The sequence continues at coordinate 5,669 of JACPPA010000037.1, read as the reverse complement.
AACCCTGGCGCTGTGGGCGACGCTTTTAATTGGATCGGCGATTTTTTTGGGGGCACTCGAACCGCTGAAAGATGCAGCCTCCGGTTGGCAGCGATTATGGAAGGGCATGGGAATGGTCCTGTTGTGTTATGGCGTGGTGTTAATCGTCGGCGCCGCGGCCGGGGCTGACAATCCATTGCGTCCTTTGGCGCCCTTGACCAGCGCACAGGCGAACTCTGTAGCGGCTCCGGCCGAGTTCACGGCCGTCAAGGGCGTGCGTCAGCTCGACGCAATGCTCGCCACGGCGCGTAGCGCTGCCAAACCGGTACTGGTCGACTTCTATGCGGATTGGTGTCTCGAGTGCAAACGGCTGGAGCGCAATACTTTTCGCGATCCGGCGATTCGAGCGCGCTTGACGGGATTTGTTCGTCTCCGTGCGGATGTGACGGCGGTGGACACGGAGGATCAGGCATTGCTCAAGCGCTTTGAGTTACTGGGTCCGCCCGCCGTGCTGGTGTTTGATTCGACTGGCCGGGAGCTTCGCGCACAACGGCTCGTAGGCTATGCCGATCCGATTGAATTCGGAGCGTTGCTCACGGAATCCACGCCCCATGAGTGACCGGCGCGTACTGGCCTGGGCCTTGGTAGTTGCCAGCCTCTCGGCGGTTGCCGGCTACCAAGTTAGCGTCAACCGGCACCATTCGGCCGCTACCAATGCGCTTGTCACGGACGTTGCGCCGCAACCTCTCCGGACCGTTGCCGACGTACCCGTGCGCATCAAAGATCTCAACGGCCGTGAGCACTCGCTTACCGAATGGAGGGGGAAAGTCTTAGTTGTTAATTTCTGGGCGACCTGGTGTCCGCCGTGTGTGCATGAAATTCCGGGATTCATTGAACTGCAAAAAGAGTTCGGTCCGCGTGGTTTGCAATTTGTCGGCATTGCACTCGATGACGTCAACGCGGCGAGTAAGTTCGCTGCCGTGCGCGGCATTAACTATCCCGTACTCGCCGGCGATGACAATGTCGCGGAGCTGATGCGTGGACTAGGCAATACTATTGGCGCGTTGCCGTTTACGGTGGTGTTCGACCCGCGTGGTGAAATCGTTACCACGCACCAAGGGGAATGGTCGTCATCGGCGGCCCGTGAAGTGTTCGAATCTCTCGTCAAAGCACCCGCTGCCCAACAGCAAGTCGCACGATAACCACCGCGATTTGGTCTTATCAGCGGCGATCGCGCTCGCATCTCCCAATCTGCTGTGATACTTTCCGCGCGCCGCGTGTGCTGCGGCAGTGACAGGCCAAGTAACCGGTGGCGCAGCTTTTACTTATTAACGGACCCAACCTGAACCTACTCGGCGAACGCGAGCCGGATCGCTATGGACAGCTGACGCTCGCTGCCATCGAAGCGGCAGCCGTTGCGCAGGCGGCGGGCCTAGGTCATACCCTCGCCTGCTATCAGAGTAATGCCGAACATGCCCTGATCGACCGGATCCACGCGGCCAAAGCCGAACAAGTGGTGTTCATCGTGATCAATCCGGGCGCCTATACGCATACCAGCATTGCGCTCCGGGATGCGTTGCTGGGGGTTGCGATCCCATTCATCGAAGTCCATTTATCAAATGTCCACGCGCGCGAACCATTCCGGCAACATTCTTATTTAGCGGATGTCGCGCTCGGGACCATCGCCGGCTTCGGCGCCCACAGTTATGGATTAGCGATCGCCGCTGCGGCGCATCACCTCAGTCTTCGGACCTAAGCGAGTCTGGCCTCTCAGGAACTCATTATGGATTTGCGAAAAGTAAAAAAACTCATCGAATTGCTCGAAGAATCCGGCATCGCTGAGATCGAAATCAAAGAAGGCGAAGAATCGGTCCGCATCAGCCGGCTACCGGGTGCCACCGTACAAATGATGACGCCGGCCGCGCCAGTAACCGCCGTCGTGGCCACGCCGCCTACGCCCGCCAAACCGGATGGACACGTGGTGACGGCGCCGATGGTCGGGACTTTCTATAGCTCGCCGGCGCCGGATAGTCCGGCGTTCGTCAAAGTCGGCGACAAAGTCAAAGTCGGTGACTCCCTGTGCATTATCGAGGCGATGAAAATCATGAATCCGATTGAGGCCGACCGCGCCGGCACGGTGTTATCGATTCTGGCCGAAAACGGACAACCGGTTGAATTTGAACAACCGCTCTTCATTCTCGGTTAGCTCGCAATTTCCATGTTCGACAAAGTTGTCATCGCCAATCGCGGCGAAATCGCGTTGCGTATTCTGCGTGCGTGTCATGAACTCGGCATCAAAACGGTGGCCGTGCATTCCACGGTCGACCGGGATCTAAAACATGTGCGTCTGGCGGACGAGTCGGTGTGTATCGGACCGGCCGCGCCGGCCCTGTCGTACTTGAATATCCCGGCGGTGATCAGTGCCGCCGAAGTCACTGATGCGGTCGCCATCCATCCGGGCTATGGCTTTTTGGCGGAGAATGCGGATTTCGCCGAACGCGTGGAACAGAGCGGGTTTGTATTTATCGGCCCACGCTCGGACACGATTCGCCTAATGGGCGATAAGGTTTCGGCTATCACGGCGATGAAAAAAGCCGGCGTGCCCTGCGTGCCGGGTTCGGGCAAACCGTTGACTGACGACATGGCGGAGAACATCCGAATCGCGCGGGACCTCGGCTATCCGATCATTATCAAGGCCGCCGGCGGTGGCGGCGGGCGCGGGATGCGCGTGGTGCACGTCGAAGCGGCGCTTAAAAACGCGATTCAATTGACCAAAAGCGAAGCACTGTCCGCTTTTCAGAACGATGCCGTGTACATGGAAAAATTTTTGGAGCATCCGCGGCATATCGAATTCCAGGTGATGGCGGATAATCACGGCAACTGTGTGCACCTAGGCGAGCGCGATTGTTCGATGCAGCGCCGGCATCAAAAAATCATCGAAGAATCGCCCGCGCCAGGCTTCGATGCCAAAACGCGCGAGCGCATGGGCCAGCGCTGCGTTGAAGCCTGTCTCGCCATCGGCTATCGAGGCGCCGGGACTTTCGAATTCCTGTACGAGAACGGCGAGTTCTACTTTATTGAGATGAATACGCGCGTGCAGGTTGAACATCCGGTAACCGAAATGGTGACAGGGCTCGATATCGTCAAAGAACAACTCGCGGTAGCCGCTGGCGCCCGGCTTTCGCTGACGCAGGCGGACGTGGTGTTGCGTGGCCATTCGATCGAATGCCGGATTAACGCCGAAGATCCGCGAACCTTTCGCCCCTCACCCGGCAGGGTCAAGACTTTTCACACACCGGGCGGATTCGGCGTGCGGGTGGATTCTCATCTCTATGACGGTTATGTGGTGCCGCCGTACTACGATTCGTTGGTGGCCAAGCTCATCACGCACGCCCCGGATCGCGCGACAGCGCTGGCGCGGATGTCGAACGCGCTCAGCGAAATGGTGGTCGACGGGATCGACACCAATATCCCGTTGCACCGCGAACTGGTGCACGATGCAGCCTTCATCGCCGGTGGGACGGACATTCATTACCTCGAACGCAAACTGGCGCACGAGTAGTCGAGCCACGCACCCGCGAGTTCCGTTCGAACGCGAGATCATGACTGCATCCGGCTGGTACCAGTTATCGATTAACGCACGCGACATCAACGTCGCGGCGCTTGAAGCGTTATTCGAAAACTTGGGCGCGCTGACCGTGACGCTCAATGCCGCCGATGACACCTTGATCTTTGATACCGAGGACAGCGCCGATCCAAGCCTGTGGCCGCGGTGTTGCGTGGAGGCGCTGTTCGATTCCGATGTTCCACGTGAAGAGATCGTGCAACAGGTGGCGGCCGCTGGCTTCGACCTCACCAACGCCCGCTTTGAGTGGATCGCGGATCAGACCTGGGAGCAAACGTGGCGCGCGCAGTTTGTGCCGCTGTGTTTTGCTGAACGATTGTGGATTGTTCCGAGCTGGCATGAGTCGCCGCCTGAAGCCGAGTTGGTGATCACGCTCGATCCGGGTATGGCCTTTGGTACGGGTACACACCCCACCACCGCGCTGTGCTTGGAATGGTTGGTGGATCGCGCCGCGATTCGCGGCCGGCGCGTGCTCGATTATGGTTGTGGGTCCGGGATCCTCGCCATCGCCGCGCACAAGCTCGGCGCCGCGCACGTAACCGCCATCGATATCGATGCCGACGCCTGTCGGGTCACGCGCGAGAACGCCGCCATCAACCATTGCGCTTCCCTTGTCATTGGCGAACCGCACGAGTTCAGCAGCGAATCCTTCGACGTGGTGGTCGCGAATCTATTACTTAAACCCGTGCTCGCCCTGCAGTCGCGCTTTGCCGCGTTGCTCGCGCCGGGCGGACGCCTTGGACTCTCCGGAATATTGAATGAGCAGGTCACCAATGTGTTGGAGGCCTATGCCGACGCGTTTAAGATGGACGCACCTGAACGCCGAGGAGAGTGGGCGCTAGTCACGGGTCACCGTCGCTAGCCGATTGAAACATCGATGCTAACGCAGTGCCCTCAGTGTTCCGCGGTTTTCCGTCTACACGCGCCAACGCTAAGCGCCGCACAGGGTTTCGTCACCTGTGGATCGTGCGCGAGCGTGTTTAGCGCACTCGCGCGTCTCGCCGATGAGCCGACGTCTCTCCCCGCCATCACCACCGCGATCGCCGCCGAAACGCGGCCCGCGTCGCCGCGATTAATTATCGATAACGCGGCGGATTTTGCTGAGGTTTCGATCACCGAAGCACCGCGCGACGACACAGCTCCACTCAGCGTCATCAATATTGACGCGGTGCCTGCGGTGTTGCGCGCTGATGTCGAGCGCTTGGTGCGCCGGCAACGTTCCGGTCTAGTGTGGGCTTGGAGCGTACTAGCGTTGTTCGGCGCGACCGCGTTGTTGGCACAACTCGCGTGGAATTATCGCGCGCCGTTACTTGCACGTTATCCAAATTTACGTCCCGCCAGTGCGCAGTTGTGCACTGAATTGGGATGTCGCCTCGATCCGCCGCACGATGCGCGAGCGATTGAACTCGTCGCGCGCGACGTGCGCGAGCATCCGCACTATGCACAGGCCTTACTCGTGAACGCGACGCTGGCGAATCGCAGCGCCGCCGCCGCCGCGTATCCGATCATTGAACTTGGAATTTACGACAATACTGGCAGTGTGGTTGGAATCAGACGTTTCGAACCCAATCAATATTTGGATAAAAGTATTGACCCAACTACTGGACTCGCCGCCGGTCGCAGGCTCTACGTCGTGTTAGAAATTGCCGAAGCTAGTGCGCGGGCTGCAAGCTTCGAATTCACGTTTTTGTAAGCACGAAAAAAATCTTTCGCGAGTTTGCAAACGGTGCTTTCGCCGTTCGATTTTTCTCGTTATCATCGCCCCCCTTGTTCATCGTCAGCTCCGATCAAACGCTGAACACGTCCTCGGACTCGCGCCCTCGAGTCACCTGATCTGATTGGAAAGATTCAGCATCACAAACGATCACGACTTCGAACGCAAGTGATGTTTGAAGCGCGTTGGTTTTTACAAGAGATATAAAAATTTAGGGTCATCCGGACTTAGTGTGGGTAAAACTTGATCATTTATCGCTCAAAGCTTAGGCAGCATGCAGGTAAGGATCTTCAATCGAAGGTACTCTTCGTCACGCAGTCCGTAAGCGCGACGCTGCAACACTCGGATTTT
>JACPPA010000033.1 GCA_016191285.1 Gammaproteobacteria bacterium | reverse complement strand
CCTGTTTGGGAACAGTAGCACTGACATCAGAATTGCGGGCGCATAGACCGGCCGTTGAGGAGAAGAAAATTGAAGGGGTGGAGACTCCGAGTCCCACTCGCCTACTTGACACGAGACGGCTAATGGGTGACCCCTTGAACCAAATACTCGCACTACTCCGCGATAAAACGAAATCGCGACGAACAAATTCATATCCGTCCTTTATCATTCGATTATTCTCGCGATGCCGAGGAAAACGTCGTGATGAGGTTCGGAAGGCCATGACAAACCAAACGCATGCCGCAGCTGGCGATCGGCGAGGTCACGTCCGACGGACCATCATCATCGGCGCGGGTCCGGGCGGCATCTGCATCGGCATCAAGTTGCTCGAGGCCGGCTTTGATGATTTCATCATCCTGGAAAAAGCTCCCGGCGTGGGCGGCACCTGGTGGTACAACCGCTACCCGGGTGCGGCCTGCGACGTGCCTTCGCACCTGTATTCCTTCAGCTTCGAGATCAAGCGGGACTGGTCCTGTCCTTACGCCGCGGCGCCGGAGATCCTGGACTATATGGAAATGTGCGCGGGCAAGTACGGGGTTATGCCTCACGTCCGCCTCAACGCCACCGTCACGAGCGCGGTCTGGATTGATGAAGCCAGCCGCTGGCGAGTAGAAACCGCCACGGGGGAGATCTTTGAGGGCGACGTGCTGGTGGCCGCGCAGGGCATGTTCAACGAGCCAAGCTGGCCGAAACTTCCAGGGCTGGATAGCTTCGGCGGGACGCTATTCCACACAGCCCGCTGGAATCACGACCATGACTTAAGCGGCGAGCGCGTGGGCGTAATCGGCAGCGCGGCCAGTGCCGTCCAGTGTGTGCCGGAAATCGCGCGCAAGGCTGGCCGGCTTACGATGTTTCAGCGCACGCCGAACTGGGTGCTGCCGAAGAAGGATCGACCCTACTCGCCAGAAAAGCTTGCGTATTTCATGAACGCTCCGGATGCCGTAGAACAGAATCGCTTCAGGCTTTGGAAAGAATTCGAAGGCTTCGGACTCCTCGACAATGCGGAGCGCTATCAAAATGCCGTGGCGGCGGGCCTGGCCAACCTCGCGCTGGTAGAAGATTCGGCACTGCGCCGCAAGCTGACTCCGGATTACTCGTTCGGCTGTAAGCGCGTGCTGCTATCGAGCAAGTACTACCAGACCTTCAACCGCGACAACGTCCAGGTGATCACCGATGACATCAAGCAGTTGACGCCTTCCGGTGTGATGACTGTGGGCGGCGCCGAGCACGCCTTGGATTCCCTGGTCCTGGCCACCGGCTTCGACGTCACGCGCTACCTGTCGACTGTCCGCGTGGTAGGTCGAGGCGGCCGCGTGCTGGCCGAGGAATGGAACGATGGGGCCCAAGCGTATCTCGGCATTAGCACCGCGGGCTTCCCCAATCTATTCCAGATCTACGGCCCCAACACCAACAAGGGCTCGATCCTGTTCATGATCGAATGCCAGGCGGCCTACATCGTGCGTCAGGTTTCACGTCTGCAGGAGGAGCAGGTGGCCTGGATGGAGGTACGCAAGGAGGTGATGGCTGACTACAATGCGGGCATCCAGGCGGATGCGAACGGCATCTCGGTGTGGGCGGAGAACTGTAACAATTACTTCCGCCACCCTGCCTCGGGCCGGATGGTGACTCAGTATCCGCGCAGTATGAGCCAGTACCGCATGGATACGATTACACCCGATCTAGACGCCTACGTTGCATCGCGCTTCGCTCGTTAATAGTGCCCGTCGAGGGCCGTTGCTACACTCAATTTACGACTTCGACTTGCAAACGCGATCAGATATATGGCGGCCACCAAACCCCTCCTTCCCTATACCTACGACGACTACTGTACGCTGCCAGAAGACATGTCTCGGCGATATGAACTCTTGCATGGAGATTTCTCCATGGTTCCGGCGCCGACGACAAAACATCAACAGATCTCAATCAACCTTTCATCGTTATTGCGACAGTATGTCAAGATTCACCGGCTCGGAAAGATCTTATACTCGCCGGTAGATGTTATTTTCGGGCAAGGCGACGCACGTGAAGTTGTCCAACCTGATCTCGTGTTTATCGCCGCAAGAAACGACGACATCGAAATTCTCTCGCCGGGTACTAAGGACCGTGACCGCGGATACAAACTAAAAATGTACGCGCGCTATGGTGTACCTGAATATTGGATCGTCGATCCGGAGACAAGAACGATAGACGTGTACCAATCGGGGGGGCTCCGAATTCCCGCCTGCCATCCGCTACAGTGAGAACGACGTAATAGCATGTGCGTTGCTCGGAGAGCTGAACATTTTTCTCACTGAAGTCTTCGCCGATTAATGGTTCAAGGGGTCAGCGGATTCAAGGGGTCCGAGTCGTTGGTTCTGGGTTCCGGCGTGCGTCAGGCGACGGACTTTCATAAATCGACTTGCATCGTATGTGGGAGCGGCTGTAGCCGCGAATCTTTACTGCGGCCCATTCGTCGCTAAAGCGGCTCCCACCAAGAGTCGCCAGCGCACGCGATTTGTGTAGGTTCGTCATGGGACAGGACACTAGGAGGTTCAAGGGATCGTTGGTCCTGGGTTCGCTGTCGGTGGAGACCATTAGCGAACCAACGACTCTGACCCCTTGACGCTGAGTGATGTACCGCCAGGAAACATCGTCATCTGGCGCGGACTATCCCGACTCACCGACGTCGAAATCGGCTTGCAACTCGGCGTCCAACATGTGGGTAATTGGAAGGATTACAGAGCGCTTACATCCCGGCGTGGGCAACACGGCTGCGCTACGAGTTCGTCGAGCACCGCCGATGCGAAGGTCCGTTCACTCCCATAAAGGCCCCCCGCCACCATCCTTATCGACGTCGATCCCATTGCTGGTCACGATGGAATCAGCCGAATATAAAACAGGAGCACTAGACGAATGTTTTGCCGAGGACGTGGCTACCGCAAGCGCCAATTCGATAAATTCTTCAGCGTTTGACGGCGCTTTATAGCTCAGTGTTGTTACCTCAAGAAAATAATCTGCATGCGCAGAGAATTCGTTTTCTATACGCCGTAGATTTATTGCCGATTGCGTTGATAATGTGCGCGCGCGCTCAATCGATTTCCGATTGATTGGTTTGTGTGTTTTTTCCCGCCATAAAATATTGCGCGCGATTTGTAAAATCTGCCCCTCAATGGAGGTTGCTCGATAATGTAATCCAGCAATTTCGACTTCTACGAGATTCTCGAAGTAGAGCGGCGAAAATAGATCGACCCCAATGCGTGTTGGCTTGTGAGTCATCCGGAAGTAATAACTTCTATTTGTGGGTTGGATGGAAATTACATAAAAATCATCCTTGATGCTTGGCAGGATCGGACAATCCTGGAGCGAGCCACCAATTAAAAGCAGATCAACATCCGAAAGCCGCTGGTGAGAAATAGCTTTAGCATACTCCGGGAGCAGCGCTCGCTGGCCGACCGACCCGCCGATGCCGATTTCGCAAAAAGCCGAGCGCTTTACGGCGTTTAATACCGCCAAAACCGCCCGATAATCTTTCGGTTGCAAAAATAGTTCATTGGTTTTCTTTTTTAGAAAATGAACCAAGGCCTTTTTCGACAATTAAGTTTCTCTCGATAGTATTCTCCCCGGTAAAGCGGAGTTCAAGGCGAGTTCACGAGTTCAGGGTCCGAATCGTTGGTTCTGGGTTCCGGCGTGCGTCAGGCGACGGACTTTCATAAATCGACTTGCATCGTATGTGGGAGCGGCTGTAGTCGCGAATCTTTACTGCGGCCCATTCGTCGCTAAAGCGGCTCCCACCAAGAGTCGCCAGCGCACGCGATTTGTGCAGGTTCGTCATGGGACAGGACACTAAATAGAAGAGCATAAATAGCGACCAGGTCGCGGCGGTGCGTCGGGTCAGCGGAATGCACTACCGTCGTCCCGGCGCACGCCGGGACCCAGTCGGATAACTAATGGTCCTGGATTCCTCCCGGCGCAGGCCGGGATCACGCCGGCATGACGCGGTTAAAGCCCAACCTGCGTAGGGTGCGGTTCAAGGGGTCCGGGTCGAATAGCATTTACTTAAGCGCGGTTTACGCCGTCACCCCGTGCTCCAACACGGGGTCCAGTGAAAAATGAATCCATTATTTATTTTATGCGTCTCTATACTACGCAGGCCGCGCAAAGACCACTGGGCTTCACGAGAATTGGAACTCGGCATAGCCGCCAGCCACCACCTCCTCGCAAGAAGTTCAAGGGGTAGAAGTTCAAGGGGTCAGAGTCGTTGGTTCTGGGTTCGCTGTCGGCGGAGACGATTAGGGAGAACCAACGACTCTGACCCCTTGAACTTTTGAACTTGGCCTTGAACTTGCACCCGTCATTCGGTCACCCGACCAGTTGCGCCGCCAACCAAGTCTCGAGGTCGCGGCGGGCCCGTCGGGCAACGGCGGTATTCGGCGTCAAGGCGTCGAAGCCGTGCGGCGCACCCGCATACACGTGTAACTCGGTGGACACACCCGCATGGCGCAGGCGTGTGGCGTAATCTATATCTTCGTCAGAAAACCCATCCAAGGCGCCGACGCAGATGAACGTGGGCGGAAGGCGTTCCAAGTCACTCGCCCGCGCAGCAGCGGCATAACACGGCACGGCATCGCCTTGCAGATCGCCGAGATAACAGTCCCACCCGAAACGGTTAGCCTGTGGTGGCCAGACCGGATCGTTCCACTGGCTTGAGGTCGTCTGTTGTCGATCGTCGATCATGGGGTAGATCAGCGCTTGAAAGGCGACTGGGATCTCGGCGCGATCGCGCGCCAACAGTGCCAGTCCCGTAGCCAGACCCGCGCCGGCGCTGCAGCCGCCGACGCCGATTCGCCGGACATCGATCCCCAGCGACTCGGCATGGTGATGCAGCCAGCGCAGGCCCGCGTAGCAATCCTCAAGCGGCCCTGGGTAGGGTGATTCCGGCGCCAGCGCGTACTCGACTGAAACGCCCACACAAGCGAGTTGAGGACACCATCGATCGAAACGCAGGTCATCGCCGCGGTTACTACCGAGCACCAGTCCGCCGCCATGCATCCAGTAAATGCACGGTAACTTGCCGATCGTCGATTTTGCCCGGTGGACTCTCACCGTCAGCGGCGGACGCTCCGGCACTGCATGGTCAACTCTCGTCACGTGATCGGAAAGCGTTATCGGCAGAAGCGCCACCATCGCTTCGCGAACGCGCGGCAACGTCTCAAGCGACAACTTATCGAAGCCCAATTTCAGGGCTGCCAACGCCAGCACAATTTCAGGGTCGAGCAGGGCGGCGATATCGCGCGGCTTATTCACGGTATTCAAGGGGTATTCAAGGGGTCAGGGGGTTTCAAGGGGTCAGAGTCGTTGGTTTTCTCAAACGATCTCCGCCAACAACAAACCCGGAACCAACGACTCTGACCCCTTGAAGGGTACTGCTGGAGCCGCCCAGCTTTTCAGCACTGGCAGGACCTCTGTCCCGATCAAGCGCATGCTGCGTTCGACCACTTCCATGGGCGCGCCGCCGAAGCGGAAGATAAACAACGCGCCGGTATCGCCCATGAATTGCCGGCGTTCTTCGTAACGCCGAAGCATTTGATCTGGCGTCCCCCAGATTTGACCTTCGATGTACGCCTTGGCGCGCTCTTCCATGCTCGCGGCACGCAGTGCTTCAGCACCCACTGCGTAGGTTTCATAGCCCTTGGCGTCTTTGAAATGCTCACCCATCATTTCGTAGTGATGAAGCACGCTGTGTAAGTAGGTCGCGACATATTGTTCGGCGTGGCGACGGGCGCGTGCGGGATCGGTATCGCAGATGCTCATTTCGGTCAGCAGTACGGGTCGCGGCTCGCGCCGATGCACTTTGCGGAATTCTCCGCGATAGAGATCAATATCGGCTTTCATGGCTTCTGGCGTTTTGTAATTAAACGCCATCATCTGCGCCCCAAGCTGGGCGGCGACGAGGACGGAATCCGCGCTCATCGCGACTTGAGTCGTGCGATCACGAAAGGTCTTAAACGGCCGGGGGCGAAGGACCGCGCGCGGCTGTTGATAAAAACGGCCGTGATGTGCTTCCATCACGCCAGTCTCGAGCGCCTCGATGATCATCGGCGCGGCTTCATCGAAGCGCTCGCGCGATTCTTCCATGGGAATTCCCATCGGCTCGAATTCACGCCGGGATAAACCCCGTCCGATGCCTAGAATCGCGCGCCCCCCCGATAACGTATCGAGCAGTGAGGCTTTCTCAGCGACGCGTAGCGGTTGCGCATTCCACGGCAAAATAACGGCGCCGGTGGCAAGTTTTATTCGCTTGGTTTTAGCCGCCACATGCGCGAGATAGACAAAGTTATCGGGACAAAACGAATAATCTTCGAAGTGGTGTTCAACACAGAACAAGTGATCGTAGCCAAGCTCTTCGCCGAGCATCGCGACTTGAAGTTCCTCGGCATAAACTTGCTGGTCGGTGATGCCTGGGTACCCGAAGCTTGCAATCAGCTGCGCAATTCCAACTTCCATTCATTACCTCCAACTATTGGTTGTATAGGGGATGAGTGTTTTCGACGAGAGCGTTGAGTAAATTCAGTATATAGATCGTTCCACTATCGGAACATCATTTCGACGTGATGTATTTCGACGAATCCACCGGCACGCGCAAGCGCCACAAACGCTGGCTTTTACTTCGCCCTCAGGGGCAGGGATTTCAATCCAACGAGGCGATTGTTCGGCATCCATAACGGCGTGCCGTCCACTTCAAAATCAAGATCACGCTTAAGCAGCTCTTCGAATACGACTTTGAGCTCGAGTCGCGCGAGCGCCGAACCCAAACAAAAATGCACACCCGCCCCGAATCCCAGGTGTTTGTTCGGCGAACGCGCGATGTCGAAGTCAAACGGACGTTCGAACACACGCTCGTCGCGATTCGCCGACATTTCCCAGAAGGTGACTTTGTCGCCTTCGCGGATCAGTTTGCCCGAATGTTGAATGTCGCGGGTGGCGGTACGGCGTTTGTAGCAGGAGGGAGTGGTCCAGCGCACGATTTCCTCGACGGCTGTTTTCAACAGTGCCGGTTCGGCTCGCAGTTGCCGCCATGCGGCCGGCCGTTCGATCAGCGCGAGCATCCCGCCGCTGATCGAACGCGTCGTGGTCTCCGCGCCTGCGGGAAATAACAGTCCAAAAAACGAACGCAGCTCGTGATCCGAAAGCGTCGAGCCATCGGCTTCGAACCGCGCATGGACAATGGTCGAGAAGATATCGTCTGCGGGATCGGCGCGCTTGCGTTCGATTAAGCCCTGCGCATAGCGGCGGATTTTGCGGACGTATTCCTCGGCGATGACCGCGTCCGACGGTGCTTCGATACCGCGATCCACCCAATCCGTGAGCATCAGGCGATCTTCCTCCGGCACGCCTAGCACGATACAAATGGCCTGGGTCGGGATCTCACGCGCGACACGTTGCGCAAAGTCGAAGTGCTCGCCCGCCTTGATTCCCTTCAACAAGCGTCGGGTGCGGGTACGCAATTCGCCTTCCAGCGCTGAAATCGCCTTGACCGTGAAGCCTTCATTGACGATGGCTCGTAACCGGCGATGTAAGGGATCGTCCGTTTGATTCATCACCTTGCCCGCCGACACCTCGTCCTTAATCGTCGTGCCACCAGCGACGCGTTCGCCACCCTTGTCGGAGGAGTATGCCGCCGGATCCATGATGACGCTGTCGACGTCGGCGTAGCGGCTGAACACCCAGAAGCCTTCGCCATCTGGCGTGATCGCGGTCGGCGCGTGCCAGTACAGCGGCTGATGCGCACGCAACCAGGTGAAAAACTCGTGCGGGAAACCCTGCGCGAAGCTTTTGCTGTCCGAGAGATCGAGCGTCGGAACTGCCATCTTTCGCATCCTTGTCAGAGCGGTGAGTGGAAACAGTATACTGGCCGCACGTTGCCATCACGTCGAGAAAATTCGCAGCGTCAGGAGGAATCGATCATGTCCAACGCCGAAACAGCCCGTGCCTCCCCGATTGTCGCCGAAACCTTCGATGCCATCGTCATCGGCGCGGGCATCGCGGGGATGTATCAGCTCTACCGGCTACGCGAGCTCGGACTTTCCGTACGGGTCTTCGAGGCGGGCAGCGGCGTCGGCGGCACGTGGTACTGGAACCGATATCCCGGCGCACGGTTCGATTCCGAGAGCTACACCTACGGGTATTCGTTTTCGAAGACCCTGCTTGAGGAATGGAACTGGAGCGAACATTTTTCAGCGCAACCCGAAACGTTGCGCTACCTGGAGTTCGTCGCCGATAAATTCGATCTGCGCCGCGACATCCACTTCAATTCGCGGATTGCTTCCACGGTCTATCAGGAGACGGAGAACTGCTGGGAAATTTTAACCGAGCACGGCGAACGCGCCCGCGCGAAATTTCTGATCACGGCCGTGGGCGTGTTGTCCGCGCCCTATACCCCCGACATCCCCGGCATCGGCGACTTCAAGGGCGAAAGCTGGCACACCGCGAATTGGCCACATCGTGCAGTCGATCTCAGTAATAAGCGCGTCGGCGTCATCGGTTCAGGCGCGACCGCGGTGCAGTTGATTACCGAAGTCGCCAAAAATGTCGGTCAGCTAACGGTGTTTCAGCGCACGGCGAACTTCTGTGTGCCGCTCAACAATCGGCCGATCACGACCGCGGAACAAGGGGATCTCAAGGCTCGTTACGACGCGATGTTCGAGCAATGCCGCCACAGCTTCGGCGCCTTCATCCATGATTTTGACCCGCGTTCGGTCTTCGACGTGAGCAAGGATGCGCGTGAAGCGATCTTTGAGAAACTCTGGCATGAACCCGGCTTCGGTTTCTGGCTGGGCAATTTCCACGACATCATGACCGATGAAAAGGCCAACGCGACGATTGCCGAATTCGTGCGCAAAAAGATCCGTGAACGCGTTAAGGATCCGGTGATTGCGGAGCGGCTCACCCCACGCGATCACTGCTTCGGCACCAAGCGCGTGCCGCTCGAGAGCGGATATTACGAAGCGTACAACCGGCCCAATGTGCAGCTGGTCGATCTTCACGCGACGCCGATCGAGCGCCTCACACAGAAGGGTATCAAGACCAAAGACGCTGAATACGAATTCGACGTAATTATTTTCGCCACCGGCTTCGATGCCGTGACCGGCGCGCTAACGCGCATTGATATTCGCGGCGAGGGCGGGCAGGGACTCAAGGACAAATGGCGCGACGGGCCACGCACTTATCTGGGCTTGCAAGTCGCTGGGTTTCCGAATCTCTTCACCGTGGTGGGGGCGCACAACGCGGCCAATTTCTGCAACGTGCCGCGCTGTATCGAACAAAACGTTGAGTGGGTAACCGCCTGCATTCGCTACCTGCGTGAGCACGACTTGAATCGCATTCGCGCGACCGAGAAAGCCGAAGAGCACTGGCGTCAACACTGCGAGGAAGTCGTCTCCCACACGCTGTTTCCAAAAACTGCGTCATGGTTCATGGGCGCCAATATTCCTGGCAAAAAGCGCACCTTCTTAGGCTACGGCGGTGGTTTGCCACGCTATCGTGACAAGTGCGATGAAGTCGCGGCCCAGGGTTACGCCGGATTTGTCCTCGAATAAGACACAGCGGGAGACACGACCGATGAAGGAGATTGGTTTTATCGGCACGGGCACCATCGGTGGCCCGATCGCCCTGCGCTTGATTGATCGCGAACATCCCTTGTGCGTCTTCGATATTAATCGCGAAGCCACTCGGCCACATGAAGCGAAGGGCGCGCGCCGCGCGGCATCGGTGCAAGAGATCGCCGCGACTTGTGCGACGGCGTTCCTCTCTCTGCCCGGACCCAAGCAGATCAAGGAGGTGGTGCTCGGCGACAGCGGACTCCTCGCGCACGCGAACGGGCTGGCCACGATTATCGATTTGTCGACGAATGCCATCGCGCTCAATCGACAGATCGCGGAATCAGCAAGCGATCAGGGGGTCCAGTACTTGGATGCGCCGGTTTCCGGCGGCAGAGTCGGCGCGCGCGACGGCAAATTGGCCGTCATGGTGGGCGGCGATCGCGCTACTTTCGACGCCATACGCCACTTACTCGAATGCTTCGGCGAGAATCTCTTTTATATGGGACCGGCCGGCGCGGGAACCTTAACCAAACTCGTCAACAACCAGATATTTCTGTCCGCCAGTGTCCTCATCCAGGAGGGCTTCGTGATGGGCGCGAAAGCGGGTATGGATCCGAATGCAATACTCGAGGTGCTAAAGGTCAGTTCAGCGGGATCGTTGCTGGCGCGCGCGCCGCTCGTGCTGTCGCGTAAATTTGACCAAGATGTTTTCGCGCTTGCCATCGCGGCCAAAGACATTGAAGTGGCGCTCGCCTCGGCGGACGCCGTCGGGGCGGAGATGCCGATGACAGCCGCCGCGTCCGGCGTGTATCAGCGCGCGCTTGCCAATGGGCTTGGGGCGGAGGATTTCTTCGCGACGGTCAAAGTGCTAGAAGCCGCCGCCGCCGTCACCTTGCCGCCGCTTAAGAAGCCGCCAGCAAATCGGACCTGACGCGAATCACACTTAACTTAAGCCAATTTTATCGTCACCGCGTACTCCGACACGGGGTCCAGTGGAAAATGAATCCATTATTCGACTGGATTCCGGCGTTCGAGGCCGTGTAACAACTCGATGGAGTTGTCGAACTGGTGTTGGGTGTACTGAGCGCGGCGCTGTGCTCACGCCGTCATCCCGGAATTCGCGCAGCGAAACTCCGGGATCCAGTCAGATCAGGCGTCCGCGCACAGCGCGGACCTCATTTCTTCACTGGATTCCGGCGTTCGCCGGCATGACGTGTGCTGGGTTTTCGTTCCCTGCTCCAATTCACTTGGAGTTGTTACACGGCTTGGTTCGCCGGCATGACGAAGGGCCAAGAGTGCGCATCTTTCCCGGCATTTCTGCTTAAGGTAGTGCCATTCGGACCTGACGCACTATTCCTTGGTAGCTTTGGCCGGGTCTTGCGCGCCGTAGACTTCTTCGACTTTGCGTAAGCCCGCGACGCCCGTCGGCCAGCCGCCATAATGGGCCAGATGCAGCATCATCTCTTCGACCTTCTCGCGCGAAATGCCAAGATGCTTGGCGCCGCGTAGATGAGTCTTAAGCTCATTCTCGCGCCCGAGCACCGTGAGTGCAGCGATGGTAATCATCGAGCGCTCCTCCATTTTCAGGCCCGGGCGACTCCAGATGTCGCCGAACAGATGGGTCGCGGTAACTTGCATGAAATCGCTGCTCAGCACCGTTTCGTCGGGCGCGCGGCCGAACAACTTCGTCATGACTTCGACACCTTTGTCGAATCGAGGATTTTCACTCATGAAGTGCTCCTACAGGGTTGTGCCTGGTATTTGAACAGAAAGTGTCGCGCAATATGTACACATCGCTGTTTTTCCCACTTTAGTCGAAACCCGTAGGATTCGACGGCGAGCCCGGTTTATTGGGACATTGATCGGACGCGGTTGACGATACCCCTTTCGCAACGAATACTGAAACCTATCCCCGAGCAGGTTAACAACTCGCCATGCCCGAAATTGCCGGACCCATCCGCGCGCGCGATGTCTCGTTTTGGAACGTCGAATCCGACATCTTGATTATCGGTTATGGCATCGCTGGCGCCTGCGCGGCCCTGGAAGCTCGTCGCGCCGGCGCTGATGTATTAGTGATTGAGCGGGCAAGCGGTGGTGGTGGCGCCAGCGCGATCTCGTGCGGGATTTTTTATCTTGGAGGTGGCACACCCGTGCAGACCGCCTGTGGTTTCGTTGATTCTTCAGACAATATGTATCGTTACCTCGACGCGAGCATCGAACCCGCCAATCCCGATCCACTGCGCGCGTTCTGTGAAGGCAGCGTCGAGCATTTCAACTGGCTGGAAGCGCAGGGGATCCCCTTCGAACGTACCGCTCATGACGGCAAGGTGATGTTTTTGATGAGCACCGAATGTCTGCTCAGCACCGGCAATGAATCCGTGTGGCCGTTTCGAGAAATAGCGAACCCAGTGCCCCGGGGCCATGCGGTGGCGGCCGAAGGCGAAAGCGCAGGGTCTGCGGCGATGGCCGCACTCATCGCTCAGTGCGAAGCCGCGGGTGTCCGTACGCTTTACGATGGTCGCGTCACCGAGCTGATCGCCGATGAGGCGGGAAAAGTAGTCGGTGCGCGCGTGCGACAGGCAGGCACCACGCTCCATATCCGCGCCAAGGGTGCGGTAATCATTGCAGCAGGTGGATTCAGCTTCAACCAGCAAATGGTCCGCGACCATATTCCGCTGATCAGTGACACGGCCGAGCCTTTCGGCATTCCCTACAACGACGGTTCGGGGATCCTGCTCGGACAATCTGTGGGTGGTACGGTGGAAGCGATGCACGGCGTCGTCGGCACCGCCTCGTTTTATCCCCCAGCGCAGCTCATCAAGGGCATTCTAGTGAATGTCCGCGGCGAGCGCTTCGTCGCCGAGGACAGCTATCACGGCCGCACTGCCGCCCACATCATGACGCAGCCGGACCAGATCGCTTATCTCATTGTCGATGCCGAAATCTTTGCCTATCCCGAACTCGAATTTCCGCGTCACAGGTTGGTGGATGGGTGGGAGACCGTGGCCGAGATGGAAAGCGGTTTGGGTCTCCCTTCTGGCTCGTTGCAGCACACGCTCGCTGACTATAATGCTGGCGCCGCCCGCGGCAACGATGAGCGATTTCACAAACACGGCGAGTGGCTAAAGCCACTTAACGTTGGGCCCTATGCGGCCTTCGACGTGTCATTCAATCGCTCGACTTATCTCTATCTTACGCTGGGCGGTTTACGCACTAATCGGCATGGAGAAGTGTTAGATGAGTCCGGAGGCCCACTGGGTCGTGTCTATGCCGTGGGTGGTTCGGCAGCGCATCTCCCTGATAGTGGAATGAGCTATGCGAGCGGATTGAGCCTGGCGACGGGTTCATTCTTCGGAAGACAGGCGGGGCGCCACGCGGCAGCATCCGTCGGTCGTGGCGTTGAATCTGAAAATTAAGCCAAACCCCAACTTACAACCTGACAGGAGAGATCAAATGGAAATCGGCATTGCCCAAGTACTACCGAGTTTCGCTTACAATAATCTTTCCGACGCCCAACTCTACGCGGATGAAATCGCGCTGGCCGTCGCCGCCGACGAACTCGGTTACGACCATGTGTGGGCCGTCGAACATCATTTCGAGGATTACTCGCTCTGTCCCGATAATTTCGTTTATCTCGCACATCTCGCGGCGCGCACTAAACGCATCAAGCTGGCGACCGGGGCGGTTATCCTGCCGTGGAATTTGCAGCCGCTCCGGGTCGCGGAGAAGATGGCGATGCTCGATCTGCTATCGAACGGACGCGCCATTCTTGGCCTTGGACGCGGCCTCGCGCGGCGTGAGTTCGACCAATTCGGGATCCCGATGAGCGAATCGCGCGAACGCTACGATGAAGCCGCACCGCTGGTGCTGGAAGCGTTGGAGACCGGCTGGTTCCCGGCACATGAGGGCAAGTACTTCACGCAGCCGCGCGTGCCGCTGCGTCCGCGACCGCTCTCCAACCAATGGCGGGAGACGCGTTTCACGCAGGTCGCGATGAGTCCGGATTCGGCCGAAACGGCGGCGCGCCTAGGCGCACAGATGATGGCGTTCAACTACAAGCCGGCCGCGGCCATGAAGCAGGAATACGAAGATTACAAAACGGCGTTCCGCGGCTATCACCACCGCGAACCTCGACCTTTGTTATTGACCGAGATGATGATCTGCGATTCGAACGCGACCCGCGCCCGGGAGCATGCGGAAAAATACATCGGAAACTATGGCATCTCGGTACTTGATCACTATGAGATGCTGGGCGAACAGTTCAAGGCGAGCGGCGGCTACAGCACTTATGCCGACGCCGCCGCGGCGATGCGCGGCATCGGCAAGGAAGCGGTGATCAAGGGTTATATCGAGCAGCAGGTGTGGGGAACCCCGGATCAGATGCTGCGCAAATTCGAAGAGCGTTTCAACTTCATGGGTCAGTACGGCGTGCTCTGCGTGTTTCGCTACGGCGGCGCGCCGCTTGAGGTCGCGATGAACAGCATGAAGTTGTTCGCCAAGGAAGTCATGCCGGTGCTACGCACATGGCGGTCCGCTGCTGAAGTCGCGCCGCTCGCTCGCGCGGGCTGAACTTAAGGTGGCTCATGTGACGAATCCAACTCCCTTGCGGGTCGCCATCATCGGCGCCGGCATGTCCGGCATTCTCGCGGCAATCAAACTCCGCGAGGCGGGATTTACCGAGGTCCGGATCTTCGAGAAGGCGGTACGCCTGGGTGGCACCTGGCGCGACAACACCTATCCGGGGTTGACCTGCGATGTGCCGTCTCAACACTACTGTTACTCATTCGAGTTAAACGCCGAATGGAGCCGATTATTTTCGCCGGGCGCCGAAATTCTCGCTTACCTCGAAAGCGTCGCCACCAAACATGCCGTGACGGGCCTGATGCAGTTCGGCAAGGAATTGGTAAAGGCCACCTTCCGCGATCACGAATGGCATTTGGAATTCGCGGACGGCACTAAGGCAATTGCCGACGTCGTGATCGCGGCGACCGGCGTACTCCATCATCCAGTGTTGCCGGAGATCGCGGGCCGCGAGGCTTTCGCGGGAGCGGCGTTCCATACCGCGCGTTGGGATCCCAATGTCGATCTAAACGGCAAACGGGTTGGGATCATCGGGTCCGGTTCGACCGCGATTCAGCTGGTGCCGGCCATCGTCGATCAAGTTTCGGCGCTGACGCTCTTTCAACGCACGGCGCAGTGGGTGTTGCCGTTACCCAATCCGCCTTTCACGGAGGAACAAAAGACGCATTTCCGGCAGCACCCCGACACGATGTCCCATGCCTATCAACAATGGCTCGATCGCATCCGGACCACGATCGCGCGGGCCGTGATCGGCGATCGGGAACAACTCGAAAAAATCGCCGTGGCGTGTTGGGACAATTTAACCAACAGCGTGCCCGATCCGACACTGCGGGCTAAATTGACGCCGGATTATCAGGTCGCCTGCAAACGATTGATCATGTCCGAGACTTTTTACGCGGCGATCCAGCGCCCCAACGCACACGTCGAGACCACCCCAATCGAACGCATCGAACCGCGCGGAATACGCTTGACCGACGGTCAGCTCCAGGAGCTCGATGTGCTGATCTACGCGACCGGCTTCGATGCGCACCGTTTTGTGCGGCCGGTTGATGTCGTCGGCAGCGCTGGTCTGCGTCTCGAGGACGCATGGCAGGCCGCGCCGAAAACGCATCGCAGTCTCTCGATTCCCGGCTTCCCCAATTTCTTCATGCTGATCGGACCGAACAGCCCGATCGGCAATTTCTCGCTCATCATGGTCGCCGAGCTGCAGCTTGCGTACCTGTTGCAGTTGCTCGCGCCGTTGCGCGATGGCACCTGTCGCGCGATCGAACCAACCCCTGAGGCGTGCGCGGCCTTCAATCGAGAGATCCGCGACGCCATGAAAGACACGGTGTGGGTGAGTGGATGCCGTAGCTGGTATCTGGATAAGAACGGGCAGCCGATCCTTTGGCCGTGGACGCTCGAACGCTTCCAACACGAAATGTCGGCGCCAAATCTCAACGAATACGCGTTCCTGAACTGATCTAATTGGAAAAAACATTAATCGCGACCAGGCTACGGGGCTGCGTCGAAGCATCAGGAGCGCATTGCCCGTCCCGGCGTGATCCCGGCCTGCGTCCATCCTGGACTTATTCAGAGTACGGGAAGCAAAAAGTATGATTTTTGCTTCCCTTCATTTTCAATGGTTTGCAACCATCGAAAATGGCGGCACCTCCCTGTGCCGCGGGAAGCTCTGCTTTTTGCAGAGCTTCCTTAAGTCGAATAACTCAATGTTGTGGATTCCGGCTTATCAGGCCGTGTAACAACTCCAAGTGAATTAGAGCAGAAAACAACAACCCAGCACCCGTCATTCCGGCGAATGCCGGGATGACGGCGTGAGCACAGCGCCGCACTCAGTACACCCAACACCAGTTCGACAACTCCATCGAGTTGTTACACGGCCTCTTACGCCGGAATGACGACAAGTAAACTCTGGCTCACTTCGAGTGGTCAGTGTTTCCAGTTCGTTATTTAGTTTGGGATAAGTTGCAAGACGCCGCTCCGCTGGTTCTTCTCGCTTAATACTTTTACTCAAAGCTCCGGTACCTTCCTTCGGCAAAAAAACCGCGCGAAGGCGGTTCCTTAGCGTTAAGGGGTGACCCTTAAGCACTTTCGGGTACGCTGCTGGCGGCGTAAACTGACTCGGCGCCAGCCGTTGAACCCAAGGAGCCGTCTGACACTTACCCTCTGTAGTGGCTCCGGTAGATGCGCAGTGATAACCCGTGTTTCTACAGACTTCGATTTAGTCGCGTCTTTAAAAAAGTGAAGCCGGATACTCTTTTAGGAAAGCATCCCGAAACTCCGCCAGCGACACGCCCACATGATTCCCGAGCGATACTTGATTCTTATCTAAAGGAAAATCGATGAGCAGCAACACGATTGCCCAGGATGCGCCTGAGCTTCGGTCAATCAACCGCAGCGGTATCGAGGTGCCAACCAGCGTGGCGGCGTCCGCCGTACATCCCGAGGGTATCGGCGCACCTGGCGCATACCCGTTCACGCGCGGAATCTTTCCCGATGGCTATCAAGGACGCTTGTGGACGGTCAGGCAGTATTCGGGATTCGGCACCGCGGAAGAATCCAATGAGCGCTACAAGTTTCTGCTCGCGAAGGGGCAGACGGGTCTGTCGGTGGCGCTGGATCTTCCGACCCAATGTGGATTCGATCCCACCCATCCGATGGCCCGCCCCGAGATCGGCAAGGTCGGCGTGTCGCTGTCGAACTTGAGCGAAGCCGAGATCCTGTTCCGGGATCTTGACCTATCGCAGATCTCGACGTCATTCACCATCAACGGCACGGCAGCGATCATTTACGCGATGTACTTAGCCGTCGCGGACAAGCAGAACGTGCCACGCAGCAAGCTCACCGGCACGCTCCAGAACGACATCCTCAAGGAGTACGTCGCACGCGGCACTTGGATTTTTCCGGTGCGCCCCTCGATGAGGCTCATCGCCGACTCTATTCTGTACTCGAACGACGTGTCGCCGCGCTTCAATCCCATCAGTATCGCCGGCGCGCACGTGCGCGATGCCGGCGCGACAGCGGCGGAAGAGATGGCGTACACGCTCGCCAATGGGCTGGCCTATGTCGAG
This sequence comes from Gammaproteobacteria bacterium, assembly GCA_016191285.1. Taxonomy (GTDB): domain Bacteria; phylum Pseudomonadota; class Gammaproteobacteria; genus CAIKBL01. The sequence goes on along the minus strand of JACPPA010000033.1, from coordinate 213,516 downwards.
GAACTGCGCGCGCGCGGCGGCGATGTCGATAAATTCGCCAAGCGCCTGTCGTTCTTTTTCTACGTTCACATGGACTTCTTCGAAGAGATCGCCAAGTTTCGTGCTGGCCGGCGGCTGTGGGCGCGAATGATGAAAGAACGGTACGGTGTCGAGGATCCGAAAGCGCAGCACTTTCGCTTTGGGGTGGTGTGCGGTGGTTCATCGCTGGTGGCGCCGCAGCCCTACAATAACGTCGTGCGCGTGGCGGTGGAGACCATGGCCGCGGTGTTCGGGGGCGCGCAATCGATCTTCACCTGTGCTTTCGATGAAGCATTTCAGATCCCAACGGAGTTTTCGGCCGAACTCGCCGTGCGTACGCAGCAAATCATCGCGTACGAAAGCGGCATCGGGCGCACCGTCGATCCACTCGGTGGCAGTTACTTTCTGGAGGAGCACACCGATCGGATGGAAGAGAAGATCATGCAAGTGATGGGCGAGATCGATGCCTATGGCGGCGTGATTCGCGCTATCGAAGACGGCTGGATCCAACTGCGGCTGGCTGAGCGCGGCCTGGAACGCAAGCTCGATACTGACTCAGGTGAGCACGTCATCGTGGGGCAGAATCACTTTAAGAAGCCCAACGAGGAAATTAAGGTTGGCGAGGTATTCAAGCTCGACCCGACCATCGCCGCGCGGGCGCTCGAAAAATTTCAGCGCGTGCTCGATACGCGCGCGCAATCCGCGGTTGATGCGGCGCTCGCCAAGCTGGCCATCGCCGCGGCCAACGATCGTGAAAACGTCATGCCGTATCTCGTCGACTGCTGCCATGCTTATGCCACCGTCGGCGAAATGGTCGCCTGCCTCAAACAGGAATGGGGCGAATTCAAAGAGCCGGTCAATTTATGAATACGTTGCTGCAGACTCGCCCGGCGCTTGCCGGCAAGCGGATCCTGATCGGAAAGCCCGGCCTGGACGGCCACGACATCGGCGCCAAGATCGTCGCGCTGACATTGCGCAACGCAGGGGCGGAGGTGATCTACACCGGCCTTCGTCGCAGTCCGCTACAGATTGCGCAAGTGGCCGTGGACGAAGGAGTCGACGCGGTCGGATTGAGCATTCTGTCGGGCAGCCACAAGGAACTGGTCGCGGACGTGATGACGCAGCTGCGCGAGCTGAAGGCGGCCGACATCAAGGTGTTCGTCGGCGGCACAATCCCCGCCGAAGACCAGCTTCATCTGCGCGAACTTGGTGTCGCCGCCATCTTCACCGCCGACATGCCGTTGACGGACGTGGTTAGGATCTTGGGGGAGCGTCTTGCATGAGCGGACCGTGGGGTCGCTGCGGCGGCGCGGTGCAGTACGCGGGCTCATTCAGTGACCACCCCACCGCTTGATCGCAGGGCACTCGGCCGGATGCTTTCGCAGCTTGCCAACGCGAGTGCACTCGAACTAGCACAGCGGCCGCTGCGCGCCGTCACGTCCAACCCCGCGCGCCGCATCGGCATCACCGGTGCGCCTGGTGCCGGTAAGAGCACGCTGCTGGGGCACCTCGCGTTGCTGCGGCGGGCCAAGGGCCGGCTCGGTGTGCTGGCCGTCGATCCGAGCAGTCCCAAAACCGGCGGGGCGATTCTCGGCGATCGCGTGCGCATGGACGAACTGGACGGTGCGTCGGAGCTGTATATCCGTTCGCTCGGCTCGCGTAACACCTCCGACGGACTCGCGGACAACCTACCCGAGATGCTGGATGCGATGGACGACTTTGGCTTCGCCGAAGTGATGCTGGAAACCGTGGGTGTTGGCCAGGTCGAATACGCCGCGCGTGCGCAGGTTGACACGCTGGTGCTGGTGCTACTGCCCGACAGCGGCGACACCGTGCAGGCGATGAAAGCCGGCATCATGGAGATGGCGGATATTTTCGTGGTCAACAAGGCCGACCTGTCAGGCGCGCAAAAGATGGCCGCTGACATCCAGCGTATTGCCGCGCTTAATCATCACGACCCGGGCTCGTGGGTGCCGCCGGTGTTGTTGGCGGCGGCGTCACAACCGGCCTCAATCCTCGCGTTATCCGAGGCCATCGATCGCCACCAAGCGTGGCTCGGGACCAGTAATCGCCAGGAGATCTTGCACGAGCAGCGCGCTCGCTACCGGCTTAGGCGTCTGCTAGAAATGCGGATAGCACAGGTTATCGCGCAGCACGACGCCGCGTTCTTCGCCGCGCCGCTTGCAGAGCAATTGTTGCTTACGCTTGAGATGCTGGGAAGGGTGAGCGTCAGGCCTTGATTATTCTCACCACGGGTTGGGCGTTGCCAGTCAACACCGCCTTACTTACACCTGCGGCGCGAACTCATTGTCGCGTTGGATCAGTCGTCGGTCATACTCGACATCTATTGGGTCGGGATGAATAGAAGTGTTCCGGGACGTCGGAGGAAGTGACGAAAGTTTTATGGCTACGAATGAACCATCCAAATTTCCGACCCAGGAAAATCTAAAGCTGGAACACTATCTCTTGCCGACTGCCGCGATTGACGCTGACCATCCGGAAGTCATCGCTTTTGCACAAGAAGTGGTCGGTTCCACGCAAAATCCGCTATCCCAGGCGAGCCAACTCTATTTGGCGGTGCGCGATCGCATCCAGTACGACCCCTACAAGCTAGATCTGTCAAACTCAGGCATGAAAGCCAGCCGCGTACTCGCATTGGGTCACGGGTGGTGTGTGACAAAAAGCGCGTTGCTCGCGGCTGCCTGCCGCGCGGTGGGCATTCCAGCGCGTGTCGGCTACGCCGACGTGCACAACCACCTGTCCACGCGGCGACTGCGTGAGGTTATCGGTTCCGACACCTACTATTGGCACGGCTATGCCGCGCTCTATCTGCATGGGAAATGGGTCAAGGCGACGCCGGTGTTCGACTTTTCACTCTGCCAAAAATTGAAAATGACACCTCTTGAGTTTGATGGGATTTCGGACTCGATCTTGCAGGCCTGTGATGAGCACGGTAACCGCCACATGGAATATCTGCGCCTGCGCGGTGAATATGCCGATATTCCGTTGGCTGAGATGCGTATCGCTTTCGCGCAGTACTATCCTAAGCTCATGCAATTGAACGCAGCAAATTTCGAGACCGATGTGTCAGATGAAATTTTGGCGCGATAGACATGTGTGACATGAATGGCACTTGCTTAAGCCAATTTTATCGTCACCCCGTGCTCCGACACGGGGTCCAGTGAAAAATGAATCCATTATTCGACTGGATTCCGGCGTTCGCCGGAATGACGAAGGGCCAAGATTGCGCATCTTTCTCGGCATTTCAGCGTAAGTAAGTGTCATTCATGTGTGACATGTCTTTCACCCCCTGTTGCCCGAGGGTAAACACGGCATTGCGTGAGAAATCGGTGCTCCCAACAACCGCGGGCGACCTACCCGAAGTCAATAGAGATCGCTAATGAATGAACCGCTAGACCATCAAGCAAGCGACACGGCGCAATTTGCCGCAGGCGTCGCGATCGCGAATATCCCCACCTTACTGATGACACTCGTGCAATTGACCGGCGAGCGGCGTTGGCTCGAAGCGCCTTATCGGCCACAGCGCCCGCGCGGCATGAGCGATAACGATAGCGGGGGATTGCCGGACGCGATCCAAGCGGAAATTCGCGCAGCGGCACTGGCCGCGATCGTCGCCTGGCGCACTGGTCGACCGGTCGCGATCCCGACACCCTCGCGCGAGTTGCGGCTCCGGATGCTCGCGTGCGCGATGGCCGAAGAGATCCCAGTCGGTTACGACTCCATCATCGACGCCGAATTGCCGAGCGCGTCTGAGCCACCGGCGACGCCAATTCAGGTCCCCGCTGGATTTGAAACACTGGTGATTGGCGCTGGCGTTTCCGGACTCTGCGCCGCGGTCAACCTGGCGCGTCAAGGCGTTCCTTATACCGTGATCGAGAAGACGGGAGCAGTCGGCGGGATCTGGCGCGACAATCGCTATCCAGGCGCTGGGGTTGATACCCCGAACCATCTCTATTCGTTCTCGTTCGCGCCCTACGACTGGTCGCTGTATTTCGCGCTCCGCGACGAGCTCAAAGAGTATCTCGATTACATCGCCGACAAGTTCGATCTGCGCCGTAAGATTCACTTCAACACCGCAGTCGAAGCGATCGCATACGATGCCACCAATCAGCGCTGGCGGGTCACGGTGCGCACGCCGTCCGGCGCGCTTGAGACGCTCACGCCCAATGTCGTGATCAGCGCGGTCGGCATTTTCAATCCGATTAAGTTTCCCAACGTTAAAGGTCTCGATCAGTTCAAAGGCCAGTGTTTCCACACCGCGGAGTGGCCGCAGAACGTGGATTTGACGAATCAGCGCGTCGTGATGATCGGCAACGGCGCGAGCGCGATGCAGGTCGGTCCGGAAATTCAGGATCAAGTTAAGTCGTTGACCGTTTTCCAGCGCTCACCCCACTGGGCGGCGCCGCACGAGCAATTTCGCAAGCCCATCCCTGACGCGATACGCTTTCTGCTGCGTGAAGTACCGGTTTATCGCGCCTGGTATCGCCTGCGGCTCGGTTGGGCGTTTGGCGATCGCATTCACGCGGCGTTGCAGAAAGATCCGGCGTGGCCGCATCCGGAGCGGGCGCTCAATCGTGCCAACGATGCACATCGCGCGTACTTCACCCAGTACGTGGTGTCCGAGTTGGGTGACCGAACCGATCTCCTCGATCAGGTGCTACCAACCTATCCGCCATTCGGCAAACGCTTGTTGATGGACAATGGCTGGTATCGGATGCTGCGCAACCCGCGCGTCAATCTGGTGTCGACGCCCATCGCTGAAATAAAAAGCGATCGCGTTATCGCTGAAGACGGCACTGAATACGAAGCCGATATCCTGATCATCGCGACCGGCTTCGATGTTCTTAGGTTTCTGACCTGCTTCGAGGCGCGCGGTCGTTCGGGCCGCAGCCTGCGTGAAGTATGGAATGACGACGACGCGAAAGCGTACCTCGGCACCGTCATTCCCGATTTCCCGAATTTCTTCTGCTTGTACGGCCCGAATCTTCAGCCTGGCCACGGCGGCAGTCTGATGTTCGTGGTTGAAATGCAGATGCGCTACGTCATGGACCTGATCAAGAAAATGGCCGAACACGATGCTGGCGCCGTGGAGTGTCGCCGCGATGTCCACGATGCCTATAACGACGGGGTCGATCGCGCGCACGCCAACATGGTCTGGTCGCATCCCGGTATGGAAACCTATTATCGAAATTCGCGCGGACGAATCGTCGTCAATTCGCCCTATCTGAACGCGACCTTTTACGACTTTACGCGCGCGGCCGTTCCTGAAGAATTTATTTTCGAGCCGCGCGTCGCGGAGATACGATGAACTTCGGCTTGTCGCATGAGCAGCAGCTATTGCAGGAGAGTGTGCAGCGCTTGCTTGGCGATATAGCACCGCTTGAACGCGTGCGCGCATTTGCGAATCACGACGAAACTCACGCCACGGATATCTGGGCCGCCACCTGCGCGCTGGGGATCCCCGGCCTCGTCATTGCCGAACGTTTTGGCGGCGCTGGGCTCTCGATGGTGGATGCGGCGTTGGTCGCCGAGTGCCTGGGTAATCACGTAACGCCGATTCCGTATGTGGCGACGTCAATCATTGCGCCCTTGGCGATTCAACTCGCAGGTTCCGAGCAACAGCGCGCCGAGTACTTACCGCAACTCGCGGCGGGCGATCTAATCCTCGGCGCCGCACTCGCCGAACATTGTGGCGCGCGTGAGGACGCGCGGATCGAATTCGCGAATGGTCATCTGCAAGGACGCGGCTTGTTTGTTCTCGACTTCGAGGCAGCGGCTTACGTCGTCGCCGATCGATGCGGCCGTCTCGCGTTAGTCCGCGCCGACGCGGCCGGCCTCGAACGGCGCACCCTCACCACCATCGACAAGACGCGCCGCGTCGGCGAACTCAACTTTAATCAGGTGCAAGCCGAACTATTGTTCGACAGTGAGCGCACGAACTACGTTCCGGCGTTGCTCGATCATGCGCGTGTTATGTTGGCGGCGGATACTTTGGGCGCCGCGCAATTCATGCTCGATCGCGCGGTGGCTTATGCGCAAGAGCGCGAGCAATTTGGACGCGTCATCGGTTCGTTCCAGGCAGTGAAACATATGTGTGCCGAGATGGCGGCAGCACTCGAGCCGGCGCGCGCGATGGTGTGGTACGCGGCACACGCGCTGCAATCGCTGCCGTCGGAGGCCTCGATGATGGCGTGTCATGCCAAGGCGCATCTTGCCGACACCGGCAAGGCGGTGGCGAAGACGGCCACCGAAGTCCACGGCGGCATCGGCTTTACCGAACTTTACGGGCTGCCCTATTGGTTCAAACGCATCGGTTTCAATCGGCAGATGTTGGGCTCGCCGGAATACCTGCGGAACGAGGCAGCTCGCGTGCAGGGCTTGGTGTGAAATGGTTCGCTTTGGGAGATGACTATGGCGCTTGCTAACAATACCCCGATCCTGGTTGGTAGCGGCCAGTATGTGGATCGCGATCCGCCGACACCACGCAGCCTGTCGCCGGCCGACATCGCGGCCGAAGCGGCGCGGCGTGCGCTCGCCCATGCCGGCGCCATCGGTAATATCACCGAGCGCATCGATGTGCTCGCCGTAGCGCGTCTGTTTGAACACTCGGTGCGCGAAAAAGTGATGTGGCCGAATCCCTTCGGCTGTTCCAACAACATGCCGTGGTCAGTCGCCAATCGACTCGGGATTAAACCTGAACGCGCGATTTATTCCGAAGTCGGGGGCGAGACACCGCAGCGACTAGTGAATCAAACGGCCGAAGCGATTCATGCCGGCGAGATTCGCGCGGCAGTGATAACGGGCGGGGAGGCGCTCGCGACCGTGCGCAAAGCCACTCGTCTGGGACTTAAGTTCGATTGGCGCGAAGAAGTCGCGGGCGAGTACGAGGATCTATGGCCGCTCGATCCGATGGTGAGCGACTACGAACGGCGCCACGGCATGGCGTACCCGATTCGCGTCTATTGTTTGTTCGAACAAGTGCTCCGCCATGAACTTAAGTTATCGAGCGACGCCTTTCGTGTGCGCATTGGCCGGGTGTTCGCGCCCTTCAGCGCCGTTGCTAGCGAGAATCCTTACGCGCAATTTCCGGAAGACCGGAGCGCGCAGGAAATTGCGACAGCCTCATCGGCGAACTTCCGGTTGTGCGAGCCGTATACCAAATGGATGGTGGCGCAGGACGCGGTGAATCAGGGCGCGGCGGCGGTGATAACGTCAGTGGGGGTGGCGCGCGAGTTGGGCATTCCAGAGGGTAATTGGGTTTACCTGCGGTCTTACGCGGATGTGGACGATTTGCTCATTGTTGATCGTCCGCGTCTATCCAGCTCCTATGCCCAAGGCCTGGCACTCAAGCGTGCGCTCGACGACAGTGGTCTCGCCATCGATGCGATCGATCTGATCGATCTCTATAGTTGTTTCCCGGTGGCCGTGACCAGCGCCTGCGAACAGCTTGGAATCGATCCCGAGGGCGGGCGGACCTTGACGTTAACGGGTGGCCTCCCGTTTTTTGGCGGGCCGGGTAACAACTACAGCCTGCATGCGATCGCCGAAGTGGTCGAGCGCCTGCGCAAGACGCCCACCAAGCACGCGCTGGTAGCGGCCAACGGCGGTTATCTCTCGAAGCACTCGGTAGGCATTTACAGCGGAGAGTTGCGCGAGGCATGGCGGCCACGTACCAGTGCCGTGGAGCGGGCCCGCGCGAAACAGGCGACCGATGTGATCGTTGCCGAGCAAGCGGAAGGGCCGGCGGTGATCGAATCGTATGCCGCCGATTACGACAAAGGTCAACCCGCCGGCGGCTACATTGTCGGCCGCCTCGCGGCCGACAACCGGCGCTTTCTCGCGATCATGCAACCCGGTAGTGAATCGGCGCGCGCACTGTTGTTTAGCCCGGATCCCATTGGCCGACCCGTTACAGTCAGGCATTCAGAAGGGACGAACACTTTCGATGCGAGGTAAGGTTCGATGAAATCTGCACTCTGTGATCGCTTCGGAATGGATTTCCCGCTGTTTGCGTTTAGTCATTGCCGCGACGTGGTAGCGGCGGTGACCAATGCCGGCGGCATGGGCGTATTTGGCGCGGTGGCGATGACACCGGAACGGCTCGAAGAAGAGCTGTGCTGGATCGATGCGCACGTCGGCGGTAAACCTTATGGCCTCGATCTGTTGATCCCCGACAAAGTCATGGGCAAGCACGAAGCCTTCGACGATGAAGGATTGCTGCGCGCCATCACGGAATCCCATAAGCAATTCACGGCAAAAATTTTGACCGATCACGGGGTGGATGCCTCGGGGCTGGAAGCCGGGTTGCGCGAGTATTTACCGGTTGCGCGTAATCTGCATCCGTCCGGCGCGGCCGATGCGCTGGCAGTGGCGTTTCGGCATCCGATCAAACTAATCGCCAATGCGCTCGGTGTGCCGCCGGCCAACATGCTCGAGTTCGGGCGTCAGCATCAGGTCGCGGTGGCGGCGTTGGTCGGCGCGAAAGAGCACGCCATTCGGCAGGTACAAGCTGGCGTCGATATTATTATCGCCGCCGGCGGTGAAGCAGGCGGCCACTGCGGTGATGTGTCGACGTTGGTGCTTATTCCCGAAGTCGTCGATGCAATTCGCGGATATCGCGAAGTTCCCGTGCTCGCGGCCGGCGGCATTGTCACCGGCCGCCAAATGGCGGCATGCATGGCGATGGGCGCCGCCGGTGCGTGGACGGCCTCTGTGTGGTTGACCACGCCGGAAGCGGAAACGCATCCGGTGGTGAAAGAGAAAATGCTCGCCGCGACCTCGCGTGATACCGTGCGCTCGCGCTGTCGCACCGGCAAACCCTCCCGTCAACTGAGCTCAGCGTGGACCAGGGCGTGGGAAGATCCCGCCGCGCCGAAGGCATTACCGATGCCGCTGCAATCCATGTTGAGCGCGCCCGCCTTGGCCAAAGTCGACAAGCTCGCGCTCACCGGTCACGCCGGCGCTAAAGCGCTGACTACTTATTGGGTAGGTCAGGGTGTTGGGCTCATGAATGAAGCGCGCCCCGTGCGCGCGGTCATGCAAGCATTCCAAGAAGATTTTCTGCGGGCGTATGAGCGGTTGTCGGATTTTGTGGCCGAGTAAGTTCTAGCACTCGGAAACCATGGCTCATGGATATCCGACGCGCTATCGCATGTGCCACGTGGGCAAGATCGACTTCGAGCTTATGGAGCCGATCGCAGACACCGGCACTATCGCCGACTTCATCAACAGGCGCGGCTTACAATTCGTCTTTTCGGAAAACTGATTCTAACTAGGAGCTGATTACTCTCACCATCTGGTCGGTAAAAAAGGTACGCACATGGATATATATCGCAATGGCGCGCGGCGGGACCGAGGAACGACAACGATTGTTTCGGGACTGTCGTTGAAGACCAATACTAAATACGGTTGGGATGATAATGTGGATTGGGACGCCAAGGCGAAGCAACTCGTAATCCGCCCGCACTATGTCCTTCACACGGACGGTATCACACATCACAATTATTCCATTTGCTTAACGCTCGAAGACATATCTTCTCTAATCGACTTGTTAGGTCACGCTGGATCCGCGACGGATTCAAAGCTTCTGCGCGATCATCTACGTGAGCAAATCCCCGCTATCGTTAAAATTCTTGCCTGTGCGACTGGAGTTGCTCCGATTCCTGTCGCTGATGAGGAACCGAAATGAACGCAGTAATGGTAGTAATGGTAGGTTGGGGTGAGCAGTATGCGAACCCCAACATCAATCATCCCGCCCCGCGTCCGATCCAATGGCGAACGGAGCCCCCGCCCAATCCACCGTCAAAAGTCCCGTACGAATGTAGTGGTGAATCGATGACCACGACCATTCCGATGCACGTTCGACGTGCCCATGCTTGACCGGGTTGATATGAACATAATCGATGTGGCGTTGCAGATCCTCGGCATTCCTAATTTGGTGTTCCCAGAATCGACGTTGCCAGAGCCCCCGCTCCCCCTTCCGCAGACGACTTAAACCAATAGGCTCGACGCGTTCAACGCGACGCGAAAAGCCGGCCTTGATCAACATCCAGCGCGTCGAGAAATCTGCGTCGTCGGGCGGCAGCGACCAGATCGCATGGAGATGTTCTGGTAACACGACCCAGGCAACGATGTCGAATGGGTGTCGCGCTTTGACGTGCCGGACAGCCGCACGAAGCACATCGACGCGTTCAATCAACATCATGCTGGAACGGTCAGCAAGATTAACGGTGAAGAAAAATGTGCCGCCGGGGGTGTTGGCTCTTCGATATCGCATGCTGGCGATCGTGGGGGCGAAGTGTTGGGGTTCGCAAGCTCACCCCAACCTACGGGTTTGTTTGCGCCCGAAGGTAGCAGAATCGGCGGAATCGGGGACATCTGTAAAATTACTTACCGATGAGGGGAATTCGGGACACGCATTAGTTCTTCTACTTCGAAACTCATTTGATGCGTGTCCCCAGCCTGCTCGCGTTGGGTGGGGAGCGCGCCCCGTGCGCGCCGTCATGCAAGCATTTCGAGAAGATTTTCTGCGGGCGTTTGAGCGGCTGTCGGATTTTGTGGCCGAGTAAGTTCCGGCACACGGAGACGATGACGCATGGCTATCCAACGCATTGAAATTGGATGCCAGCGCGCGATCGGAGCAGCGTCGCGAGAGCATTTCAACGCTTCCCGCGACGCAACGCTTTGTGATCCGATACGCCTCTAGCTACTACGCTGACGTGGTGAATGACCGATAACGAGTTACCTCCTAGGTAAGCGTTGATTCGGTAACTTTCAATGTTCTACCGTTCCGAAAAGACGAGTTACAACTTATCATTTCGGAGAACTTTTTCTAGTCATGTGCGGGAATTGACTAAGCCGGGATACGGCGCGATCCGAAGAGCACTATGAATTATTCGGTTCGGCTTCGCCCCGAGGCTGAACAAGACCTTAGCGCTGCCGCTGCTTGGGATAAGCGGCAGCAATATCAGCCCGGTCAAGAATTTCTTGATGAATTCATGACGGTCCGTCGGACGCTTGCTGAATCACCTTTTATATATGCTGTCGTTTACCGAAAAACTCACCGGGCCGTTCTCAATTGGTTTCCATTTGGTGTATGTTTCCGCGTCGAAGGCCATGAAATTTGTAGACGTCTGCGCGCGGCGCACTCCGGCGCTGCTCAGCAGCACGTTAGCAGCGTCGGGCCTCGTACTCCCTGTTACTGTCGACGCCACATCGCGGAGATCCTCTCATGACGTCCGACGCCACGCTTGCAATGCAGCTTCTCGTCGACCAGTGGGTCCAAGCCTTCAGCGCTGGGGCGCTCGAAGAGAGTGTCCTCCTATACACGGAGAATGGAGCTATCTATTCCCCTTATGGTGCTCCTGCGCTCGGCCGTGGCCAGATTCGCCGAACGCACCGGGAATGGCTTGATGCCGGCGAACAAAATAAGAAGATCATAGTCGTCGAGGCGCATCGTGAAGGCGATACCGCCTACTGCGTCGCAGCTTATGCTGGCGACTATCCAGATGAGCACGGCAACCTCATCACCGAGAGTGGGATTTCAGTCAATATCGCGAAGCTACAACCCGACGGGACGTGGAGGCTTCACATTTCCAGTCTCAACAGTGACACACCGCCGCTTGCCGTCTCTAAGTAACAGGCATGCCTTTCATGAACGTAAAGCGATGGCGCCGATTCGGCTCAATAGCCCAACCTCGCGCGGTAGTTATCGGTGCAATAACGGGATGGCTATGGTACCGACACATGCAATTGTCGCAGGTGATCTTAGCTACCGTTGGAGGTAGCCCGATCGCCTTTGTATTTTTTACCGGCCGTTTTGGGATCAATTGGCCATGAATGAACGGTGGTGGATAAGATATTCCACGAATGCCTTTTGATTCGTCGCAATACTTGCGAGTTTCGCTATCGGTACTGGCGTACATACTAATGTGGTCTACTGAGAGCTGAGGTCCATAGGAGTTCTCGGCCACCGTGCTAGGGCAAAGATGGGCAGGGGAGAAAATCAAGTAATCGTTGCGGTATGGAATTCAATTCCAAATTAGAAAACACTCATTCGAAAATGAACGAGCGTTTTAATCAGCGCATCGAACTGACGCCGGGAAATACGCGGTGGCGCTGCGCGAGACTAGTGCAGCGGCCGGCGCAGGTCACCGCGAGCGTTATGGGCCACGAAGAGCAGAGATAAGCCCGAGGCTCTTCACGAACGGGTTAAAGTCGCGATCGGTGTAGAGGAGAGGAATATTGCGCTCGATACAAAACGTCGCGATGATGCAATCAACAGTTTTTCTGACCGTAACGCCTCGCCGACGCAGCGTTCGATAGTTATACGCAGCCTTGATTGCGATTTTGGTACCGAGTAAATCGAAACAAGTCAGGTTCAGGAGCAAGGCCTTTGCGGTATCGTAATCTGAGTTACTTCGAAAGCCTTGTAGCACTTCGACTAAAATCAAATCTCCAATTGCAATGGGCTCGGCACCAAGCGCGGCATCGAGAAAATCCGTTTCGCTAGATGCCGTACCATTGAAGTAATCGACCCAGACGCTGGAATCTACCAAGATCATGGATCAAGGCGCATCCGGTCCAAATCATCGCGCCACTTCAATTTGCCGCGCATTCCACGGATGGACTCCTGCCTTTTTAACTGGACCAGGGCTTTCAGGCCGAGCTCGACGGCCTCTTTCTTGGAGCTGGCGCCAGTAGCTTTGATTGCCGCGGAAATGAGCTTGTCGTCTATAACAATATTGGTTCTCATCGCTACACCCCGTGTGTACACTTATCGTATGTATTACACATGGTAGAGTTCAATCCGGCACATAACAAGCGCACCGGCCTTGGCCAAAGTCGATAAACTGACGCTCAGCGATCCGCGGGCGCTAAGCTAAGGCGCCGACAACGTAGTGGGTAGGGCAGGGCGTTAGTCATTTTGAATGAACGCGTTTGGTATGCACTGTCATGCAAGTTTCCAAGAAGATTTTCCGCGGGCGTGTGTGCGATTGTCCGATTTCGTCTCCGAATGAGATACAACACGAAAGAGAGCGTGACGCATGGATATCCAACGCATTACAGAAATCGGGGTGGCAGTGCGCGATTTAAATCAGGCGACACAATTGCTGGTCACGTTATTTAGTGCCACCGTCGGCGACGTTACCGAAGTCGCTGACTATGCGATGCGCTATCGCATGTGTCGCGTGGGCAAGATTGACTTCGAATTGATGGAGCCTACCGCCGACAGTGGCATTATCGCGGACTTCATCAAGAAGCGCGGCGAAGGACTACACCACATTGCGTTTGCCGTGGACGATCTCGCAGACACCATGAGCACACTGCGTAAGAAAGCCGTGCGCTTCGTCGGCGACGCTCCGATGCGTCAGCAGCTAAACGGTGTGGATTACGCGGGCCGCGCGTTTTCGGATGATATCCAATTCACGTTTTCGCATCCGGCCTCAATTCTCGGCATCTTGTTTGAATTCATTCAATATCCGAAAGGGTACCAATCCACTTGAGCCTTGGCCGCGCACAGCAGAGTCGCGACCACACTTCCCTTGGTGCCTTTTATTTCGCCGCAGGTGGCTTGAAATCCTTCAGCCAAAACTTGACCTGCGGCTCGAGAGCGCCGAGCTGGATTGCGACATGGCGGAAATTCCAGAAAGTAAATTCGCGAACGATTTTGCGATTCTTGTACATATGAAACGTCGTGCCGCGCGTATGGGTGGTTTTGCCTTTGGCTGGCAGCCCCAGGAAATCCATATTGTGTTTGGCCTTCCAGATCCAGTTCATGACCGCCCACTCCTCGTAATCAAATTCGGCGCCAAGCAGCACATCCTTGGTCAGATCATGCCATAGCTCGGGCGTGTAGTTCTCGGGCACGCCTTGGCGCTTGATCCCACGCATGTCGGAGGCGAGACCCCCGTCGTAACGAACGACGTCGAATTGATGCACGCCGGCCGGTGAATCGGGGCCCGCGTTGTTGAAAGGAAGGAACGCGCGATAGAGATCTTCCTTGGTATTGATGGTCTGGAATAGCGTGATATCTTCGAACACGAATTCGTCGGCGTAGTAGTGGATGATCGCTTCCGCGCCGCCGTTGAAAAACGTATCGATCCAGTCCTCGCCACTCGCGATGTTCATGCGCCCGCTGCCTTTGAAGCCCGTGGGGGTCGAGTTGTTTGCGAAGGCGCTAGCACCCGCCGCAGCAAGCGCGATTGTGCCCAGGCCGCGCAGAAACGCCCGCCGCTCCGGCGCGAGTTCCACGTTGCGCATTTGCTCTAGGTATCCAGCATGCATATCAAGACTCCTGGCTAATTGTTAGCGTGCTCGCTTGGGGTTGGATGTGCTTCAAGATAACCTTGCACCAGCGAGTGCACGGTATGGATGACTTGGGCGCGTGTGCTACCCGCGAACTTCATCTGCACGATCATGTGCGCCAGGCCGACGAGCACACGCGCGGCGTCTTCAGTGTCGATATGCGGCTTTATTGCGCCGTCGGCTTGGCCACGTGCAATCAAGCCGCCGATTATCGTTAACGCCTTGCGATAAAACACCAGATAGGAATCCCATAGGCCGTCGCGGATCGAGACGCTCCATTCGAGCCAGACGCGGATGTGATCGGGGTTGGCGTCGATTGCGTCGCAAAACGTCATCAAAATATTTTCTATCAGCTCAGGGGCGGACGCCGCGCTCGCCAACTGCGGCGCGACGATGTCTTCGAGTAGGAAGCGCGAGATCTGATTGAGTACGGCGCTTTGTAAGTCGGCCTTGGTGGGGTAGTAGTGAAAGGTCGTCGGGACCGCCACGCCGGCCTCGTGCGCTAAATCCGTATGACGTGCGTCACCAATGCCCTTAGCGGCAAACACACGGATGGCCGCACGCAATAAATGTTCGCGGCGCGCGTCGGGCGCCATACGCGCCGCGCGCCGGAGCGACGAATCGCCGGTTCGAATGACCGAATCGTTGTTAGTCCTCACGCTTTGACGTCAACTGCAGATAACGCGCAGATTCTTCGGGCCGCGCAGATAGAACGCGTCAACCCACTCGATGGTTGGCGAAGTGATTTCGATTTTCGAAAAGCGATCAAACAGTGCATTCAACGCGATATCGCCCTCCAGGCTTGCGAGCGCGCGTCCGACGCACATATGAATTCCCCAACCAAACGCCACGTGCTTACGCACATCGGGTCGATGCAGGTTCATGACATCGGGATTTTCGAACATGGTGCCATCGCGGTTGGCGCTGCCATAAATCGGCATCACGATTTGGTCCTTCGCGATCGGGATCCCGGCGATGACGGTGTCCGAGGTCGCGCGCCGAAACAGCAACTGAATGGGTGAGCTGTAGCGGAGACTTTCCTCGATGAAGTTGGGGATGAGGCTTCGATCGGATCGCACTTCCGCCGCCACCGCCGGAAAATCGCGCATGCAGATCAGGGCATTCGCGAGCATGGTCGTGGTGGTTTCATTGCCGGCAATCAACAGCAGCACGCACATCGCCAGCACTTCGTCTGCGGATAGCTTCTGCCCTTGTTCTTCGGCGGCGACCAAGGCGCCAATCAAATTCGGCCGGGGGTGATTGCGCGCATCCGCGATGCGGGCCAGAAAATACTCGCGAAATTCCCTAGCATCCGAACGAATCTGTTGACGCTGGTCTTCCGTGAGGAGCTCTGCATTGCCGCCGGCGGTGATGCTGTTCGACCAGCGCCGAAAATCCGCCGTCCGCGCACTTTCGATGCCAAGAAATTCACCCACAATTTTGACCGGCAGCGGCGAGGAAAACTGTTCAATGAAGTCGAATTCCCGCTGGTGTGGGAGATCCTGCAGTAATCCCCTTACCGTGTGCTCAATCTCACTGCGGATCTCGGTCAGGTAGCGGTTCGACAGCGCCTTGTTCACCAGGGCGCGCAGACGCGTGTGGTGGGGCGGATCGGAGGCCAGGACGTAACGCGCATCGCCTGCGGGATTGAATTCGCCAAAGGCAATCCGAATCAAGGGATCCGATGAGAATTGCGCGTGGTTGGAGAGTACATTGCGCACATCCTCGTAGCGGCTGATCGCATAGGCGTTCAGTGTCGGTACGAAATGTACCGGAGAATGCTCGCGCAGATATTGGTAGTACGGGTAGGGATTGGCCCGGACCGCCGCGCTCAGGGGATCGAACGAAAAGGTCGCGTGGTCAAAACTCGTGGCGCTACCGGTCGACATCATGGCCGCTGCCCACCGACGCCACAATTACCGATCGCAACCGATGTCACGCCGTGCCAACTGGACATTCTGCAATGATGGCGCCGCTTTTTAATGACCGTGTCGTAGTGCGTCATGTCACCTCTCCACCGTGTGATGTTGCGCTGTATTCGTCTCGCTCGCGCCTTGTCATAGAACACCCAGCGCAAGCGGTCTTGAAACGATATTGACTATTATTTCAATATTATGTTCGAATTCGCAAACACTAATACTCAAGGGGCGGTTATGGACAAAGAAACAAAAAACCTGGTGGAGTTGTGTGTCGCCTGGTGCGGACCGCTCTTTGTGCTCGGCTATCTGGTCTTCTGGGGCATCCTGGGCCATAACATTCCGCCACCCAATGTCATGGGCTTAACTCCCGAACAGCTGGTCGCGGATTACTACGGCAAGTATCAGAGTTCGATCGCGATCGGGATGGCCGGATGCTGCGTCGTCGCCTTGTTATACCTGCCGTGGTCGTGCCTGCTGGCGTTTATGATGCGTGACGAATCCGGTGGCTTTAACGTTTTCAGCTTCATGGAACTCACCGGCGGTGCCCTGACTGCTTGGGTGCTGGCCTTCTGTCCGGCGATATGGCTGAGCTGCGCCGTCTTCGCGACTACGTTCGACCCCAGTGTGATCAAACTGCTGCACGCGACCGGCTGGTTCATCTATGACGTGACGTTCATGATCACGACGGTGCAGCTGACTGGGCTCGGCCTCTACACGATTCTGAATAAGCGTCAGACGATTTTTCCGGCCTGGGCAGGGTGGTGCGCAATCGCCATCGGGATCGTCTTCGTGCCACTGGTGCTGATTCCCTTTGTCGATAAAGGCCCGTTCGCGCTGCCAGGCAGTTGGAATTTCTATATCGTGTTCGGCTCTTGGCTGTTCGGCTTTTTCTCGCCCTACAGTTACTTCATGCTGAAAGAACTTACGCATCGTCGCCGTGAGTTCGTGCCCGTGGCTGCAGTCGCCAGTCGCTGAGCACGGCACCTGGTGTGGTGTGCCGCAATGAACCGGCATAGTTCGAAGCGTTATTTTGTGGGAGCGGCTTTAGCCGCGAAAGGATATAACGGCTGTATTCGCCGCTAAAGCGGCTCCCACGAAGACGCGCCGCTGACGACTCGTCACGAAAGGTCATTACGGACGGCACACTAGTATTATTCGCCGGTAGTCGCGATTCTTTCCGCGACTGCCGCGAATCCTCAAAACCACATCCAACCCCGACCGCGGGCTGCCATGTCCGCCGCCGAACTTTAGGTGGCCAGAGGACTGCTCGGGCGCAATTAAGAAATCGCGGCGATGAACCATCCTGATTCCGCACCGGACGCTCCGCGTTCACCGACGTTCCGACACGACCAACAGCAGATTGGCACCGACGGTCTGTGGCTTTTTGTCTTCATCGACATGGTCATCTTCACGTTGATTTTTTTTGTGTTCATGACCGAGCGTCTGGATGAATACTCGCTATTTAAGTCATCTCAATCTCATCTCAACGAAATCTTTGGACTGTGCAATACCCTGGTATTGCTGACGAGTTCGTGGTTGGTGGTCGAGGCCGTGCACGCAGCACGGCGCGGCGCGCCGAAAATTATCGCGACTCGGCTCGCGCTCGCGCTGGTCTGTGGCTTGATGTTCGTGGCGAGCAAGATCATCGAGTACCGCGCCAAGATTTTGCTCGGCTTCAGCCCTGCGACGAATCCTTTTTTCTCGTTTTATTACTTCATCACGTTCGTGCATTTTCTGCACGTTGTCGCCGGCATGGTGTTCCTTAATTCATACCGCCAGCGAAGCATCCGCTGCCTGGATTCGCCGGCCTACACGACGGGTCTCGAAAACGTCGGCGTGTTCTGGCATTACGTTGACGTGCTGTGGCTATTTATTTTTCCGCTGCTCTACCTGGTGTGACGATGCGTAAGGATTTTCGAACTCCGATGCCGTTCGCGATATGGCTGATCTTGATCGCTTGCACTCTCGCGTCATTCGATATTTTCGAAAGGCGCCTGCTTGGACCCCTCTCGACCTTGGTGATTGTCACCATTGCCGCAGTCAAGGCTCGTCTGGTGCTCCGGCATTTCATGGAAGCGGCGCAGGCCCCGGGGAATTGGCGCTTCTTGTACGAGACATGGATTTTTGTCGCCGCTGCGATCATCGTCATCGGCCACTACGTCGCACTCATGCGAGTCACCTAGTGCGACACGGGATCGAACCATCCACCCGGGCGATGCCTCACACCCGGAAGTAATCGAAGAATCGAATTTTGGGCTCGCCATCCATCATCGCGCCGAACGCGACCATATCGCCGCGTGCGGTGCGCCACGCCAGATATTTTTCATAATGTTGGCGGGTTACCCACTGCTCGACGATGACGATGGCCGTTGGGTCGTCCTGATTCTGGACCACATGCAGGGTTACGCAGCCGTCGAATCCGCGCGTATCGGGCAGTACGCCGCGCAACCAGATTCTAACGTCTTCGATGCAATGGGGTTTGGCTTTTAATTCAAGTATTACCTGGCAAGTCATGAGTATTCTCCAAGAGTTGATGGCGCAATAAATCTAAAACCGAGCGCTGTTCGACTACGGGTGCAAGCGCGGTACGGAAAAGCGCAGCGCCTTCCGCCGAAACGGATTAACACCGTCCGACCTTAGGCGATGTGCTTACGCACGAACTCACCGATCCGATCGATGGCCTGCTGGCCCTTGTCGAGCATGGGGGCGAATAGATGCCACACGTGGATCATCTCTTCCCACACCTCGATGGTGGCGTCGACCCCGGCGGCTTTGAGCTTGGGTTCGAGGCGCGTGGTGTCGTCGAGCAGGGTCTCGGCGTCGCCGACCTGAATCAACAGCGGCGGCAGGCCCTTCAAGTTGGCATGCAGCGGCGAGGCCAGCGGGTGCTTGGGATCGGCGCCTTTGAGATAGGTGCCAGCCATCGCCTCCAGCCCGGGCTTCTGCACCATCGGATCGACCGCGGCCCGGGTCTGCATCGAGGCGCCGCTGCCTTCCATGTCGGTCCAGGGTGAGATTGGCACCGCGCAGGCGGGCATCGGATCGCCGGCGTCACGCAGCGCGATCAGCGCCGCCAGGGTCAGACCGCCGCCGGCGGAATCGCCCGCGATGGCGATGCGCGCAGGCTTAACGCCCTGCTTAAGCAGCCAGCGATAACCCGCGACGGCGTCGTCCACGGCGGCCGGGAACGGCGCCTCCGGTGCGAGACGATAGTTCAGCGCGAGTACTCGCGCGCCGGTGGCCTGCGCTAAGCGCTCGATCATCGGACGATGGGATTGCACCGAGCCGAGCACGTAGCCGCCGCCGTGCAGGTAGAGCAGCACGCGACCGGTATCGCCACCCGCAGGCGTGATCCATTCCGCGGGCACGCCGCCAGCGTCGACCTGCGCGGACTTGATTCCAGGGAGGCTCGGCGTCGCCGAGCCCATCGCATCGAGACCCTTACGCATCTGCTCCACGGTCGCGCCTTCGGCGATGATCGGGTTGGTCTTGAGCATGGTGCGGATGTTGTCAATTTGTACGTTCGCCATCGCGATTGACTCCTTAATTTTTGTGGCAAGGGGCCGGACGGCAGTCCACACTGCGCTAGCGCGTGGACTGCCGTCGCAGCAATTAGATGAATTTCGCATACTTGTCCAGGAGCGGCAGCACGGTGCTCGCCGGGGCCGCTGGGAGCGGCAGGATTACCCGGGTCACGCCTTTTTCCGGCAACCCTTTCATCGCGTCGCCCGCCGGCGGCGCTGCGAAGAACATGCCGAGACTAACCGATTTCGGATCGCGGCCGCGTTGGCGGCAGGCATCGTGGATTTGCTTCAACCCATTGTCGAAATCATAGAGTCCGCTGAGCGGCATCCAACCGTCGCAGAACTCGGCAACGTGATCGGCGGTCTTGGGGCCGGCGGCGCCGCCCATCAGGATTGGCGGATGCGGCTTCTGAGTCGGCTTCGGCCAGGCCCAGCTTTTCTCGAATTTCACATACTTGCCGTTGAAGCTCGCTTCTTCTTTCGTCCACAGTTCCTTTATCAGCAGCATGTGCTCGCGCAGGATTTCGCGGCGTAGCTTGAAATCGAGGCCGTGATTGCGCATTTCCTCGACATTCCAGCCATAACCGATGCCGAACTCAAAGCGCCCGCCGGAAAGCATATCGAGGCTCGCGACTTCCTTCGCCAGCCACACCGGGTCACGCTGTGCGACCAGCGTGATGCCGGTGCCGAGACGCAGTTTCTTGGTGACCGCGGCGCAAGCAGCGAGGGCCACGAATTGGTCGTGTGTGCGCCAGTATTCCTCCGGCAGCGGCCCGAGCTCCGGACGTCCGCCCCAGGGGGTCTCGCGACTGGTTGGAATATGACTGTGTTCTGGGAACCATAGCGACTCGAAACCGCGCTCTTCACAGGCGCGCGCGAGTTCCATGGGCTGGATGGCCTGGTCGGTCGGAAACATGATGACGCCGATATCCATGAGTGATGCTCCGCAATTATTGGGGGTGGAATAATGGCACAAAACTTCGCGTGCTAGGCGGCCTGTCTGCGGTCACACAGACGACGCAACGGTACGTATCACTGCTGTGTGCAGTGATACGGTAGGTCCACTCGCGCCCGCGATCGATTGGTTATCGGTGACCCATCTTGCCGATGAGGTGGGTGACGAACCAATCCCGTGCAACGGCGCTACTGGCCGCAAATCCCGCTTGGTAGGGCTGGTAGTGATCACCTTCCAGCAGTTCCAGGGCTTTCGGCGCGTGTGCCTGCGCGTACGCTTCCAGCGCAACCTCAGTTGGCGTGATGGTGTCGCGAGTCGCGACCAGCATTAATAGCGGCGTTGGACTTATGCGCGACATAAAGGGGCGCGCGTCGAACTCGAGACGATAGTCGAGCGAGCGCAACGTGACCTTATTGTCCCACTCAACCCGCTTCGACTCGCGGAACGAATTGAAATAACGATAGGTGAGGCGTCCCGGCGAATCCGCTGGCTGCGCGGGATCGTCGGCGCAAATCTCTACGACGCTGGGGACAGCCCCTGCTGCAATCGCGCGGCGTTCGGCTTCCAGGCGCGAAAAATAGGCGGTCTGCCGATCGAGCGGAATCAATCGTCTAAAGCTTTCGAAACCGCTGATAAAGGGCACCTGGCTCACCACGCATCGCACGCGTCGATCCAGCGCGGTGGCCATTAACACGAGCCCTCCACTGTAACTGGTGCCCCAAAGGCCGATGCGCGCAGGGTCAATCTCACGGCGCGATTCAGCGTACGTAATCGCATGGCGATAGTCGCGCATCTGCGCGATAGGATCGATGTCGTATCGCGGTGCGCCGTCACTTGCGCCGAAATTGCGCTGGTCGTAGACGAGGCACGCAAGACCCGCTGCCGTAAATACCGCCGCATAGTCATCGAGACCCATTTCTTTCAACGCGGAAAATCCGTGAGCGAGAACCACGGCGGGACAACGATTGGATGCGCGTTCGGGCAGGTATAACCAGCCACGCAAGGTCGTGCCGTTGGCATCGAATGCAATGTCTTCACGCATCGGGGTAATCTACCAGAATAGGGAATCAAGGTAAGGGGAGGGTCGGTTATGTCGGATGTCTGGAGCGGAGGATGTTTATGCGGTGAGGTTCGGTACCGCTGCGCGGGAGAACCGATCAGCATGGGCTTGTGTCAATGCGGACGCTGCCAGAGACAATCTGGATCCGCGTTTTTGATCGCAACGGTGTTTCCGCGCGAGGCGGTAACGTTCGAGCGAAACGCGCCAGCGATTTACACGGCGCGCCACGCGGATGGTAAGTGTCTATATCGACATTTCTGCCGCGAATGTGGGTCGGCCATCATGATCACGCTCGATCGATATCCGGAAATACGCTCGATGATGGGAGGTACGCTGGACGACACGACACGCCTCAAGCCGAGCTTCAGTTTGTGGTGTTCGAGCGCGCAATCGTGGCTCAGCCTGCCGCCGGACATCGTGCAGCATGCAGCGTATCCCGATGGATTGATCGCCTAGCCCGTCAGTCAGCCAACCGCGGTCGCTACACGCCTTGACCGAAGGTTCGAATGTCGAGCAAGGTCACGCTGACGTGGCCAGCCTTGAGCGTGGCGTCGTCGGTATCGGTCGCGGGATCGATATTCGCGGCCGTTAAACCAAAGAGATACTGATCGCCGCGTTGGCGGAAGCAATCGCGATACGTCGTGTAGCCGAGTCGGGTGCGACGCAGATCGGGAATGCCTTCGGAGACAAACGGGAAATTGACGTTCCAGGTGGTTTTCTCGGTGAAATGATCGCCGAGCAAAGCGTCCCATACGCGGGGAACCAGCACGGCAATCGATTGCCGCAACACCGCCGCGGTTTCCTCGCGAAATGCACGGTGTTGATCCCAGTAAATGAAGTCCTCGCGCGTGAGTTCCTGCGACAGCGCGAGCGCCGGCAAGCCCGCGATATTCGCCTCCAAGCAGGCGCCCACCGTACCCGAGGCAAATACGAAACCAAGACCGACGTTCTTACCGATGTTGATCCCCGAGACCACGATGTCCGGTGGCGCTTCGAGCAGGTTATATAACGCGAGATTCACACAGTCGGCCGGGGTTCCGGTCACGGACCACGCGGGAAAGTCGTGAATCGCGATGCGCTCCGCGTAGAGTGGACCGTGGCGGGTCATCGACTTGCCTTTCCAACTCTGTTCCGTAGCCGGCACGGCGACCTGCAATTCGCCGAGCTTGCGCAGGGCATCGATGGCGAAATGAAACAGCGGCGAGTCATGGCTATCGTCGTTGGTCAGCAGAATACGTGGAGGTCGATTGAGCACGCGAATAGGTCCTTGAATTATTTTGTGGGTCGTCCCGCCATTAGCAACGCAACGAACGAGATTACAGTGATTCCAAGCGCCCACAGTGTCGCGAACATGAATACCGGGGCTTCGACGGTCGCCTGGTAACCCGCGGCAATGACAAAATTTGCAGTCATCACAGTAAATCCGATGCTCATCGCGGGGAGCGATGCACGATTGAACCCCGCCTGTCCTTGTCGCGCATCGAGCGCTAAGCGGCCCGCCCCCGCTGAGTGAACAACGCCAGACAGCGCGTTGGCAAGTCGCCACGCGAGGTGTTCGTTAGTCGCCAGCGCCACGAGTAGAAGCACCGCCACGAGCGACAGAAAAAGCGCGCCTAGTGCGGAATATAACAGATGAAATATCGCTGAAGATTCCTTGGCGCTGAGGCGGCCATCCGAGCGTTCACCGAGTACAAATACCACGCCGATGAATCCAGTGAGGGTGGCCGCGATTTGCGCGTACGCGAGCAGCAGAACTACGTAAGAATTCATGGTTTAAATGCTCGCTCAACGCGGTGCGCGATGACGATCGGATTGGCGCTCACCACGCCGCTTCCAACAGGGCAAGGACCTGCGCGGCGTTGGTGATCGGGCGCGGATTGGTCGGGATCCACATATCGCGCATCGATTCCTCCGCAATCCGCGGTAATAGATCGCGTGGCACGTTGGCGTCACGCAGGCGGCCGGGGAGATCGAGGCTCGCAACCAGTGCTTGCACGAGATCGGCGGCCGGGGTGTCGGGGCTACCCATCGCCGCGGCGAGGCTCGCTTGACGATCGGCATTAACAGTGAGGTTGTAGCGCAGCACGTGTGGCAGCATCACGCACGAGGTCTCGCCATGCGGCATGCCGGCCGTGCCACCGAGCATGTGACCGATGCCATGGCTCGCCCCGAGATCGACACCAGTCGCTACACCCTGGATCGACAGCCACGCGCCGATGAGCGCGTCGAGGCGCGGCGCGAGTGCGGTGTTGTCGGCCTGGCAGGCACGCAGCGCGGGCGCCAATAGCCGCAACGCATGCAGCGAGGTGGCTTCGACCACGGGGGTTACATTTACTGAACACCAGGTCTCCACCGCGTGATCGATGGCCCGAATGCCCGTGCCGAACCACAGGCGCGGCGGGGTCGCGGTTGTCATCGCCGCGTCCAAGATCACGACATTCGGCGCCGCGTCCGCGTGCCAGAATAATTCCTTGCGCTGAATTCGCTCATCGGTCACGCCGGCATAACGGGTGAATTCGCCGGCCGAGAGCGTGGTCGGAATGGAGATGTACGGTAGGGTCGGTGGCTTAGCCTGCGGTGCGGGTGCGCGCAACCGCGAGATGTCATCGAGTGTTGTCACTGCATTCGCGAGACACAATCGCGCGACCTTCGTCGCGTCGCATACCGAACCCCCACCGAACGCGACCACCACGTCGGCGTTATGCTCGTGCATAGTCGCCGCCATCCGGATCACGTCACCCCGCGGTGAATGGGCGCCTACGCCCACGACGTGCGCGATGGCGCGTTGTTCCAGCGCCGCGATCACGGTGTCGGCGAGCCCCCCCGGCTGGGCCAGACTGGTATTGGTGACGAACACCACGCGGCGCGCGCCAAGGCTTGCGAGTTCGGCTTCAAGCGCCTCCGCCACCGGCGTACCGTAGATCACGGTCTGTTGCGGCGGCGGGGTAAATCGTCCGGACTGTGGCATGGGTAGTTGCTCCCCTGGGCTATTCGGTGTCGCGTCGGAATGGCACTTAATTAAGTGGGGTTTGCGTCGTCACCCCGTGCGCCGAGCACTAAGTCCAGTGTGCAATGAATCCGTCGTTTCACTGGATTCCGGCATTCGCCGGAATGACGAAGGGCCAGGATTGCGCATCTTTCCCGGCATTTCTGCTTTTGTAAGTGCCATTCGTATCACGTCGCTGTTATCGACCGCGACTTTAACGTGCGAACCTGCCCATTGCCACGTTTGCGTAGTCGTAGGCAGCAATCTGGTTTTGACGATCGTCTCAATTTCGGTTAGAAGCGTAGCCACGATAACCTTGGAGATCTGCCGTGCCCGATTTATTGTTAGACATTAAAGACCACATCGCGACGTTGACGCTGAACCGTACGGAGGCGCGCAATGCGTTGAGCCAAGACATGCGCGCTCGCTTGCGCGATGTACTGCATCAAGTCGAGCAGGATGATGCCGTGCGTTGCGTGGTGCTACGCGGTGCCGGTGAACATTTCATGGCCGGTGGTGACGTTAAGATGATGTCGGGCATGCTCGACCAGCCACCCGCAGTATTGCGCACCCAGTTCATCAATCGCATTCATGACTTGCATCCCATCATGTTCGCGATGCGGCGTATGCCGAAACCCCTCATCGCGAGCGTGGCGGGTGCGGCGGCCGGCGCTGGGGTTAGCCTGGCGCTGGCCTGCGATCTCGTGATCGCGGAGGCCACGGCGTATTTCACGCTGGCGTATTGTCATATCGGCACGAGTCCGGACGGCTCGGCGAGCTTTCATTTGCCGCGCGCGGTAGGCATCAAGAAGGCGATGGAAATTGCGCTGCTTGGCGATCGAATCGATGCCGCGAGCGCACAGGCCATGGGCATGATCAATTTCGTCGCGCCGGCGGGCCAGCTCGCGGAAGAGACGGCCAAGCTCGCCGCGCGTCTCGCGGCGGGACCGACGCATGTGTACGGCAACACCAAGCGCTTGCTCTATCGATCGCTTGAAAACGAGTTCGAATCTCAGCTTCAAATGGAAGCGGAGATGTTCGCCGATTGCGCGGTGCGCGCCGATTTCCGTGAAGGGGTCACGGCGTTTGTCGAGAAGCGAAAGCCGCGCTTCAGCGGCAAGTAGAAGCACGCTCGGCGCCGCTGTAGGAGCGGCTTTAGCCGCGAATCTTGACTGTCTGGGATTGCTTGAAGCGCTAAAAGATTCGCCGCTAAAGCGGCTCCCACAAGCGTCTGCCACAATGCGCGACGCTTTTGGTTTATGCCATCTTCGGCTCGCGCGGCAGACCGAGGCCGCGTTCGGCGATGATGTTCTTTTGAATCTGCGAGGTGCCGCCGCCGATGATGAGGCCGAGAAAATACATATAGTGTTGTTGCCAAAAGCCTTGATCGCGGAGTAGCGGACTCCCTCGATAGAGCACACCGAGTTCGCCCAGCGCATCGATCGCCAGGCCTTCCAGATCGTGACGCAATTCGGTGCCAGCGAATTTTACAATCATCCCGGCCAGCAGCGCCGGCGTCGTATTAAGACGCGCCGACAACAAGCGCAGATCGTTACAGCGCAGCGCGAGCATGCGACCCTGGATCTGCATCAGGCGCTCGCGCCACAAGGGATTATCGATTAACCGGTGACCATCGACGGTCTCCTGCCGCATGAGGTCGACCAGCGCATTGAAACGTTGCAATGTCACATTGGGGTTACCGAGCATGCCGCGCTCGTGACCGAGTAAGGCGTTCGCGATACGCCAACCTTCACCACGTGCGCCGACGATATTTTCGACCGGGATGCGCACCTCGGTTAAAAATACTTCGTTGAAACTGGCGTCGTCCGTCATCGTCACGATCGGTCGCACGTCGATACCGGCCGTCGTCATCGGGATCAACAAAAAACTGATGCCGAGATGGTTACGTCGCTCGGATTCCGTGCGCACCAGACAAAACATCCAGTCGGCGAGTTGTGCCGTGCTGGTCCAGATTTTCTGGCCGTTGATCACCCACTCATCGCCCGCGAGTTCGCCGCGGGTTTTAAGACTTGCCAAATCGCTGCCGGCATTCGGTTCAGAGTAACCCTGGCACCAGATGAGCTCGCCGCGCAGCGTCGGTGCGATGAATTCGCGCTTCTGCGCTTCGGTTCCAAATTCGAGCAGGGTGGGGATCAGCATCATGATGCCCTGGCCCGCGATCCCGGGCGACACCTGGGCCTGGGCGAATTCCTCGGCGATGATCCGCGCCTCGAGCATATCGGGGGCTGCGCCATAGCCGCCATACTCAACTGGAATAGTGCGTCCCGCGTAGCCGTGCGTGAGTAACATTCGCTGCCAGGCCAGGGTTTCCGGTGCGCGCAAATCGACCACGCGCGGCGCCTTCGACCCGTGGGCCGCGAGAAAACCGCGCACCTCGTCGCGAAAGGCTTCGTAGTAAGGGCCGAATGACAGATCCATGGTTATCCTCGCGCTGGGAGGTTAATCGTACCCAACTAAACGCGACGATAGCGAGCGCCGAAATTGACGTTGTCGGACGGGCTGCGACTTGTGGCAGACTTCATTGACCCGGATCGTGCGTCAACGACGCACCCACAATGCTTGTTCTAGAGGAGGTTCGCCATGAAGTACGGCGTCTTTTTTGTCAATGTCGGCGCTTTTTCCAAACCACAGGCGTTCGGTCATCTGGTCACCACGGCCGAGAAATACGGAATGGAGTCGTTATGGACGGTCGAGCATGTGGTGATTCCGGTGGGCTATCACGCGACGTATCCCTATGACCCGAGCGGCAAGATCCCCATCCCGACCGATATGGCCTTGCCCGATCCGTTGCTCCCGCTGGCCTACGCGGCGGCGATTACGACCAAGATCAAACTCGCGACCGGCATCGTGATCCTGCCGCAGCGACACCCGTTCTACATGGCGAAAGAGGCGGCTACGCTCGATCAACTTTCGAACGGCCGATTTCTGCTCGGCGTTGGTGTCGGTTGGCTGGAAGACGAATTCCAAGCGCTCGGTATTCCCTTCAAGGAACGCGGCGCGCGCACCGATGAGACCATTCGCGCGATGCGCTCGCTATGGAAGCCGCAGCCAGAGGCTTTTGCTTCCAAGTTTTTCAACTGGGGTCCGGTCGAAATGAACCCCAAGCCGATACATCCCGACGGGGTGCCGATTGTGATCGGGGGGCATAGCGCCGGTTCGGCGCGCCGCGCGGCGCGCTTCGGCAACGGATTTTTCCCGGCCCTGAATGCACCGCAGGAAATCATCGCGCTGAAAAAGATCATCGATGCCGAATGCCATACGCTGGGCCGTGATCCCAGCGAGATCGAGATCACCGCCTTGCTACCGAAAGCGGATCCGGCCTTGGTCGACGCGATGGCGGCCGTCGGCGTGTCGCGTTTGTTGATAGGCTACGGCATGGGCGGCGACACGTCGCCGAGTAAAATCGAAGACTGGCTCGGCAACTTCGCGAAAAAAATGATCGATTGAGTACCGACGCTTAGGCCTCGGCGGCACCGGTATCGCGTTTGCCGCCACGCGTCACCATCAACCGAAGAAAAGGAATGCATCCATGATATTCGGCACCATGCTCTATTCGACCGATTACGCCATGCGGCCCGATGAGTTCGCCGTCGCGTGTGAAGACCGCGGCTTTGAATCCGTCTGGTATCCAGAACACACGCATATCCCCGCGAGCCGCCGTACGCCATTCCCCGGCGGTGGCGAGTTGCCGCAGGATTACTGGCATATTCACGATCCCTTCGTGGCGCTGACAGCGGCCGCCATCGCGACGAAGCGTATCAAGGTCGCGACCGGGGTTTGCTTGATCACGGAACGCGATCCCATCGTCACCGCCAAGGCGGTTGCCTCGCTCGACTTCCTCTCCAACGGACGCTTTCTATTTGGTATCGGCGCCGGCTGGAACGCCGAAGAAATGGAGAATCACGGCACGGCCTTCGCCGATCGGTGGAAAGTGCTGGAAGAGCGCATCGAAGCGATGAAGGCCTGCTGGATTGAAAAGGATTCGGCGTATCACGGCAAACATGTGAACTTTGATCCGATTTGGGTGTGGCCCAAACCGGTCCAGAAACCGCATCCGCCGATCATCATGGGCGCGGCTTCCGCGTGGGGTCGCGAAAGAGTCGCGCGCTATTGCGACGGCTGGGTGCCGCTGCCGGCACAAATGAAGAACATCGATGTGGAACTCGCCGATCTGGAAGCACGCCTCATTCGGCACGGACGCAAACTGGCTGATATCGAGATCTCATTTTTCTGGGCGCCGACTGATGCCGATACACTTAAACGCTATCGCGATCTCGGCGTTAACCGCGCGATTCTGGCGTGCCCCGCGGAGTCGAAAGACGCGACGTTGAAGCTCCTCGACAGTCACGCGGCCTTGATGGCGGCGGTGAGGAAATAGTTAATGGCTTAACTTCGACGAAGCTCGCTATCGCTATGACGGAAAATCAAAATCCCGAGCAAAAGGCCCGCGATAAGATCGATGCGCTGCTTATTCAAGCGGGCTGGGTCGTGCAGTCAGCCAAGAAAATCGACTTGCGTGCCGGGCCGGGTCTCGCGGTGCGCGAATACCAAACCGATGTTGGTCCGGCCGACTATGTGCTCTTTGTGAACGGCAGTGCGGTGGGGGTCATCGAAGCCAAGCGCGAAGAAGAAGGTCAGCACCTCACGCAACATGAACCTCAAACGGAAGCGTATGCGGCCGCCAAGCTGAAATGGGTGAACAACCAGGAGGCCCTCCCGTTCCTGTACGAGAGTACCGGTATCGTCACCCGCTTCACTGATGGGCGCGATCCCAGGCCGCGCTCGCGCGAGATTTTCAGTTTTCACCGGCCCGAAACCCTCAAAGCGTGGCTAGGGCAGGGGACCAGCCTCCGCCAGCGCATGCAATGCATCCCCGTGCTCAATTCGAATCATCTGCCGGCCCAGGCGCTGCGCCTCCGCGATTGCCAGGAAACCGCGATTACGAATTTGGAGGCCTCGTTCAAGGCGGATCGTCCGCGCGCGCTCATTCAAATGGCGACCGGTGCCGGTAAAACCTATACCGCCATCACGTCGATCTATCGCTTGCTGAAGCACGCGCACGCCAAGCGCGTGTTGTTTCTGGTGGACACCAAGAATCTCGGTGAACAAGCCGAGCAGGAAATGATGTCCTATACCCCCATCGACGATAACCGCAAGTTCACCGAGCTCTACACCGTCCAGCGTCTGAAGAGCCCGTACATTGCGAGCGATACGCATGTTTGCATCAGCACCATCCAGCGCCTGTACTCGATCCTGCAAGGCACGCCACTGGAAGAGGCCGCGGAAGAACTGAACCCGGCGGAACTGCGGCTGCCCAAAGCGCCGATGCCGGTCGCGTATAACGACAAAGTTCCGCCCGAGTTCTTCGACTTCATCTTTATCGACGAGTGCCACCGCTCGATTTATAACCTGTGGCAGCAGGTGATCGATTACTTCGATGCCCATCTCATCGGCCTCACCGCCACGCCGGACAATCGCACCTATGGCTTCTTCCGGAAGAATGTGGTCAGCGATTACAGCCATGAGAAAGCCGTGGCGGACGGCGTGAATGTGGGCAATGAAGTGTATGTGATTGAAACCCAGGTCACCTTACAGGGCGCACAGATCAAAGCGCAGCAGCAGGTTGAGCGACGCGAAAAACTCACGCGCAAGAAACGCTGGGAACAGCAAGACGAAGATGAGGCGTATTCGGCGACCCAGCTCGATCGCAGTATCGTTAACCCCGATCAGATCCGTACGGTCATCCGCGCCTTCCGCGAAAAGCTGCCTGAAATCTTCCCCGGCCGTACCGAAGTTCCCAAAACGCTCATCTTCGCCAAAACCGACAGCCACGCCGACGACATTATCCAAACCGTGCGCGAGGAATTCGACGAAGGCAACGCCTTCTGCAAGAAACTCACTTACAAGACCGGGGAAGATCCAAAGTCGGTCCTCGCCCAGTTTCGGAACGACTATTACCCGCGCATCGCAGTAACCGTGGACATGATCGCAACCGGCACCGACGTGAAGCCGCTGGAATGCCTGGTGTTCATGCGCGACGTGAAAAGCCGCAACTACTTCGAGCAGATGAAGGGCCGCGGCACCCGCACCCTGGACTTGGACGATCTGAAAAAGGTCACCCCTTCCGCTGTCAGCGCCAAGACCCACTATGTGATTGTGGATGCCATCGGCGTCACCAAGTCGCTGAAGACCGCCAGCCAGCCCCTGATCACCCAACCCACCGTGCCGCTGAAAGATCTAGCGATGAGCGTGATGCTGGGCGCGAGCGATGAAGACACCGTGAGTTCCTTGGCCGGGCGGCTGGCGCGGCTCAACAAGCAACTCGATACCGACGATCAACGACGGATCCGCGAAGCGGCTGGGGGTCTGGAGCTCAGTCAATTCATCGGCAAGCTGTTCGCCGCGATCGATGCCGATAACGTTGTAGTGCGCGCGGTGGAGCTCGCTGAGCTTCCCGCTGGTTCTATTCCCGCAGATACACACCGGCAGCAGGCGCAACAACAACTGGTAGCCGAAGCCGCGCGCGTATTAAATGGTGATTTGATCGAACTCATCGACAGCATTCGGCGCGACAAAGAACAAACCATCGACCATGACAATATCGATAGCGTGTTGCGTGCCGAATGGGACAAGGATGCCGCCCAGCATGCACAAACCATCACTGACGAGTTTGCGGAATACTTAACGAGCTACCAAGACCACATAGAAGCGCTGACCATCTTCTTCAGCCAACCATACCGACGACGTGAATTGAGCTTCGAAATGATTCGCCAGGTCCTGGATAAGCTTAAGGCCGATAAACCGAAGCTCGCGCCCTTGCGCGTGTGGCAGGCCTACCGTCAATTAGATGCTTACCAAGGCGCGCAGCCGATAAGTGAATTAACCGCGCTAGTTGCCCTCATCCGCAGAGTCTGCGGCTTGGATTCGAAGCTCGCGACCTTCGATGATACCGTCCGTCGAAATTTTCAAAACTGGATCATGAAGCAGCATTCCGGCGGCGGTGAGAAATTCAATGAAGCGCAAATGGATTGGCTACGCATGATCCGCGACCACATCGCCAATTCGTTTCATATCGAGCGCGACGATCTGGAAATGTCGCCGTTCGATGGGCAGGGTGGGCTGGGCCGGATGCATCAGCTGTTTGGGGCGAAGCTTGAGGCAGTGTTGGGTGAGCTGAATGAGGTGTTGGTAGCGTGAGGAAATCCCCCTCGGTCCCCCTTTTTCAAAGGGGGAGACCTACCGGATGTGCAGTGCCGATTTTAAATCCCCCCTTTGAAAAAGGGGGGCAAGGGGGGATTTAATGGAACACTACAACCCAAACCTTAAGGAACGTTCCCGATTGCTGCGAACCAACATGACTGACGCCGAGCAAGTACTCTGGCATCGCATTCGTCGCAAGCAAATGCAAGGTGTGCAGTTTTATCGACAGAAGCCGTTGCTCGCATTCGTTGTCGATTTCTACTGTCCCACCGCGAAGTTGGTGATCGAACTAGATGGCAGTCAACATTTTGAATCAGCACATATCTCAAAAGATCAGGCGCGAGATGCAGCATTAACGAAATTGGGTTTACGCGTATTACGATTTAATAATCGGGAGGTGTTGTTGGAGATCGATGCGGTGTTGGCGGTAATAGATGGAATAGTGAAGGAGCGGGTGTGAAGAAATCCCCTAAATCCCCCCTTGCCCCCCTTTTCCAAAGGGGGGAACGACCCGTCTCCGCATTACCTTCCCCCTTTGGAAAAGGGGGATTGAGGGGGATTTTTCATGGAGTACCCTGGCGTTCACTGCCCGAAGCATCGGTGGCGTGATGGATGAGGTAGGCCGCTTACCGCGTAATTGGTGCGATGCCAAGATTGATGAAATTACGGTTATCAACCCAACGCTAGACAAAACCGGAATTCCCGATGAACTGGAAGTGTCATTCGTACCGATGCCAGCGGTCCAAGCGGAAAGTGGGATCATCGATGTCAGTCTGAAGCGCAGATTCTCAGAAGTAAAAAAAGGCTATACACCCTTTCGCGCAGGCGACGTTCTTTTCGCAAAAATTACTCCCTGCATGGAAAACGGAAAAATGGCAGTAGTGCCAGAACTTGGGAACGGCATCGGTTTTGGCTCCACCGAATTCCATGTTTTTCGCACTTTGGCTGGCATGAACGCCAAGTACATGTACTACTACGTCTCATCTCAAACTTTTCGGCGAGAAGCCGAACACAATATGACGGGCGCAGTTGGTCAAAAGCGTGTCACGACCCCATATCTCGTGACATGTCGAATTCCAGTCCCGCCCATCAACGAACAACACCGCATCGTCGCCAAAATAGAAGAGCTGTTTTCCGAGCTGGACAAGGGCATCGAAAACCTGAAAACCGCCCGCGCGCAGCTCAAGATGTATCGCCAAGCGCTGCTGAAACACGCCTTCGAAGGTAAGCTCACCGCGCAATGGCGTGCCGAGAATCGGGACAAACTCGAAACCGCTGACGCGTTGCTCAAGCGCATCCAGCAAGAGCGCGCACAACGCTATCAGCAACAACTCGCCGCTTGGGAAGCCAGGAAATCCCCCTCGGTCCCCCTTTTGCAAAGGGGGAAGGGACGACGAAGCGGGACGTCGACCGGCGATACCGAACAGCTTTCGATCCCCCCCTTTGAAAAAGGGGGGCAAGGGGGGATTTCCAAACCCAAAGCCCCGAAACCTCTACCGCCACTTACCTCAGAAGATCTGGCCGAATTGCCAGAGCTGCCGAATGGGTGGGGGTGGACTCGTTTGGGAAATACAAATGCAGAAGTTTCGGACGGTCCTTTTGGCTCGAACCTAAAAAGCAGTGACTATGTTGACGATGGTGTGCGAGTCGTACGCCTTGAGAACATCGGATCTTTGCAGTTTATCGAAGAAAAAGTGTCCTACGTTAAAGAGGAAAAGTATGAGTCACTTAAGAATCATACGGTGTCATCGGGAGATATTATTTTCTCGTCATTTATCACTGAGAACGTTCGCGTTGCATTGTTGCCACCGAACATAAAAAGGGCCATCAACAAAGCGGATTGTTTTTGTGTTCGGATCTACGGCGAAGCATTGAGTAACGTCTATGCTGTGATGTTCTTGTCAACGAGGCGGGTATATAAACAACTTGAAGCTCTAATTCACGGAATTGGTCGGCCACGAATTAATACAACGCAACTAAAGGACGTATTTATCCCGCTGTGTGGAGCTGCTGAACAAAACACCATAGTTGCGGTCATCGAATCTCGGCTCTCCGAAGCCGACCAACTCGACCAAACCATCACCACCTCCCTCCAACAAGCCGAAGCCTTACGTCAATCGATCCTAAAAAAAGCGTTCTCCGGCCAACTCGTCGCGCAAGATCCCAATGACGAACCGGCCGCAGTCCTGTTGGCGCGCATCAAAGCTGAAAAAGCCGCGCAGTTGGTCGTGCCGAAACCGCGAGTAACGAAGAAAAGTGCGCAATCTGCATGACGACACTGCGCCTTTTCGCGGCACAGAATCTCGCTATCCCGGCGAGCGCTTCTTGGTACCTCGCCGATTTGAGTGAGTTTCGCGGGAAGCAGGCGCTTTATACGCAACAATCGCCGCAGCGGTTGAAGGCGTTACGCGAACATGCATTGATCGAGAGCGCCGTGTCGTCGAATCGGATTGAAGGCGTGTCAGTTGATCCGGAGCGGGTACGACATGTGCTGGCGTCGCCAAAGCCCTTGTTTCGAGATCGCGACGAAGAAGAAGTGCGGGGATATCGTGACGCGTTATCCCGAGTCCACGAAGGCGCTCATCTTCTCGTCAGCGAGGCAACAATGCGTGAGCTGCATGCGCTCGCACGCGGTCAAATCTGGGACGCGGGGCAGTACAAGGAAAAAGACGGCGACATCATCGAGCGGTATTCGGACGGTACCGAGCGGGTGCGCTTTCGCCCGGTGTCCGCGGCTGGGACCCCGGTCGCGATGGCGAACTTGATGATCGATTGGCAACGTTGCGTGGATGAGCGCTGGGTGCCGCCGCTCATTGCGATTGCCGCGTTCAATTTGGATTTTCTGTGCATTCATCCGTTCCGCGATGGCAATGGGCGGGTGTCCCGGTTGGCGCTTTTGCTTCAGTGCTACCAGGCCGGTTATGAAGTTGGGCGCTACATCAGTTTGGAACGTTTGATCGAAGAAAATAAGGCGCGCTACTACGAGACGTTGGAGCAAAGTTCGCAAGGCTGGCACGAGGGCAAGCACGATCCTTGGCCTTACCTCAACTACGTCCTGTCCATTCTGAAAATGGCCTACACCGAGTTTGCGGAACGAGTCGGTGACGTGAAAGCGCCACGCGGGTCGAAGACCGATTTGGTGCTGACGGCGATTAATCGGTTTGCGGGCGAATTTACCGTTTCCCAATTGGAGCAGGCCTGCCCGGGGGTGAGCCGAGACATGGTCCGTCGTGTGCTGAGGGAACGGCAACGCGCCAACGACATCGCGTGCCAGGGTCGTGGGCCTGCGGCGCGGTGGCGGAAGAAGGGGTAATTACCTTTGAGTCAGGGTAATAAAGAGGGTAATAGCAGTAGATTCAGGACTAACGCATGAACGCCACCGCCTCCATCGTCTCCAAAGTTTGGAGCTTTTGCACCACGCTGCGCGACGACGGCGTGAGCTACGGCGATTATCTGGAGCAACTCACCTATCTCATTTTCTTAAAAATGGCGGATGAATACAGCCAGCCGCCACACAATCGTAAGGTCGGTATTCCGGTCGACTACAACTGGCCTAGCTTGAAGACCAAGCGCGGCGCCGAACTCGAAGTGCACTATGTGAGCGTGTTACGCGAACTCGGCAACAAGCCGGGCATGCTCGGGCAAATCTTCACCAAGGCGCAAAACAAGATTCAGGACCCAGCCAAGCTCTATCGCCTGATTGCGATGGTGGACGAAACGCAATGGGTCACCTTGGGTGCAGATGTCAAGGGCGACATCTACGAGGGATTGCTGGAGAAGAATGCAGAAGACACCAAGTCCGGCGCTGGCCAATATTTCACGCCGCGCGCCTTGATTCGCGCGATGGTCGACTGCATGCGTCCCGAACCGCGCAAGACGATCGCGGATCCGGCTTGCGGCACTGGCGGGTTCTTTCTCGCGGCCTACGATTTTCTGGTGGCCGCGCACCCGACCATGGATAAAACGCAACGTGCCTTTTTGAAGCACGAAACCTTTCACGGCAATGAGATTGTCGCTGGAACTCGCCGCCTGGCGTTGATGAATATGTTCCTGCACAACATCGGCGAGATCGATGGCGAGAGCATGGTCTCGCCGAACGACGCGTTGGTCGCCGACAGCGGTAAACGCTACGACTACGTGCTCGCGAACCCACCCTTCGGCAAGAAAAGCTCGATGAGCTTTACCAATGAGGAAGGCGAACAGGAAAAAGATGATCTGACTTACAACCGCCAGGATTTTTGGGCGACCACTTCCAACAAGCAGCTCAATTTCGTCCAGCACATTCGCACCATGCTGAAGGCCACGGGCCGCGCGGCGGTCGTGGTGCCGGACAATGTGCTGTTCGAAGGCGGCGCTGGCGAGACCGTGCGCAAAAAGCTGCTGGAGACCACCGATCTGCATACGATTCTGCGGCTGCCCACCGGCATCTTTTACGCCAATGGCGTTAAAGCGAATGTGCTGTTCTTCGATAACCGCGAGGCGAGCAAGGAGCCGTGGACTAAAGAGGTGTGGTATTACGACTACCGCACCAATATTCACCACACCCTAAAGAAGAAACCACTGCGTTTCGAAGACTTGCAAGACTTTGTCGCCTGCTACAACCCGCTCAATCGACACAAACGCCAAGAGACTTGGCACGAACAGAACAGTCCCGAGGGTCGCTGGCGAAAATATAGTTATGAACAACTGATCGCGCGAGACAAAACCAGTTTGGATATTTTCTGGCTTAAGGACAAAAGCCTTGCCGATCTGGACAATCTGCCGGAGCCTGACGAATTAGCTTTGGAAATTATCGAAAATCTCGAAGCGGGTTTGAACAGCTTCAGGGAAATCGCGGCGGCGTTGCGCTAAATAGAAGAGCATAAATAGCGACCAGGTCGCGGCGATGCGTCGGCTCATCAGGAAGGCACAGCCGTCGTCCCGGCGCACGCCGGGACCCAGTCGAATAACTCAATGTTCTGGATTCCGGCCTGCGCCGGAATGACGCGGTTAAAGCCCGGCCCGCGTAGGGTGGGCGGTATTTCCGCTTGGCTATTTAGTCGAAAAAGGGCTGCTGGTATCCGTCATAGTGGGGCGCGCGGCGCGGCAATCAGAGCAGGCGTATGTTCTGTTCGCCTGGATTGCTTCGCTGCGCTCGCAATAACGGAGGGCTGGCGCTAACGCGGCGCCATCCGAATCGCGCCATCCAGGCGCACATCTTCACCGTTGAAATAGCCGCAGGTGATCATCGTCAGCGCGACTTGGGCGAACTCCTCCGGGCGGCCCAATCTTTTCGGGAACGGCACTTGGAGGGCGAGGCTCGCCTTGACCGCATCCGCGGCGCGTGCCAGCAGTGGGGTGTCGAAAATACCTGGCAGAATGGTGTTGACGCGGATGGCGTCGTTGGAGAGATCGCGCGCGATGGTCAACGTCATACCGACCACCCCCGCCTTCGAGGCCGTATAGGCCGCTTGGCCAATTTGTCCATCTTCAGCAGCGACGGACGCGGTGTTGACGATCGCGCCGCGATCGCCATCCGCGAGCGGTGGCAGCGTCAACATGCCGGCCGCGCTTTTGGCGATGCAGCGAAAGGTGCCGATGAGATTGACCTGAATAATTCGCTCGAAGTTTTCGAGGGGGTACTGCTTGATTTCACCCGACTGACGATCCCGAGAGACAGTTTTCGCCGCGCCACCGCCGACTCCAGCACAATTGACGAGGATGCGCTCCTGCCCGATCACCGCTCGGGACTTCGCAAACGCCGCGTCGACGTCCGCCGTAGACGTGACATCAACCTTGCAAAATACGCCGCCCAGTTCATGGGCCAGCGCTTCGCCGCGTTCCACATTCACATCGAACAAGCCCACCTTAACCCCATGCGAGGCCAGTAATCGCGCGGTGGCTTCACCAAGTCCGGAGGCGCCGCCGGTAATCACCGCGGCAAGTGTCGAGTCTAGTTTCAAGCAAATTCTCCTTAGTTCATCACCGATCCATGCAAAGATAGGTAGGCGCCCCACCGACCTTCGGCAACTCGCCCCGGTGTTGGCGGAGAACGTTCAGAACAGGTGTTTTGCGCATGGTCGCAGCATATCAAGATGCCAAGTCCGCAGGAATATAGGACGGAAAAACGATCAAGGTACCTTTCCGCTGACAAGATCGCCTCGGATGGATGAAAGCCGTTGGCGTTGACGAGTGTAATCGACTAGCCCTAACGCCAATTAAGCGGTCGGTTAGATCGCTGGTGTGTTACTCAAGGATCCGTCACGATCCCACCATCGCGCGCCACAATGAAAGGGATGGCCCGATGGAATGTCCAGCCTGCCGGCACGAGAATAAGTTGGATGACAAATTCTGCTCCCAGTGTGGGTCGGCGCTAGGCGCCACATGCACTAGTTGTCGGGGGAACTTAGGCCGGGGGCAAAATTTTGCCCCCGGTGCGGCGCAGTAGGTGCGGCGCAGTAGGTGCGGCGCAGTAATAGATCAGTCCGCGCTTGCCCTCGCGACTCCGTCAACCGCGGATCACGCGCCCGCCTCGTCCACTCAAGCGCGCGCTGCCCCCGACGGTGAGCGTCGACAGCTTACGGTCCTGTTCTGCGACATGGTCGGGTTCACCGAACTGTCGAGCCGGATCGATCCAGAAGTCCTACAGGAAATTATTCAAAAATACGAAGATGCCTGTGCGGTGTGCATCACTCGCTATGAGGGCTATGTATACCGACGTCTCGGCGATGGCATCGTTGCTTTTTTCGGCTATCCGCTCGCCCACGAGTCCGAAGCGGAGCGTGCGGTTCACGCGGGGCTTGCGATCATTTCGGCGTTGGCCGAGCTCGAAGTCGCGGAGGTTGGGAGATTACGCGTTCGGATCGGAGTTGCAAACGGGCTAGTGGTAGTCGCCGGTGTCGAGAAGGGCGCCGTGGGGGACACCATGAATCTCGCGTCGCGCCTGCAGGCGATCGCACAACCGGGAAGCGTCGTGGTCAGTGAGTCGGTGCAACGGCTGGCCGGCGGCACCTTCGATTACGAAGATTTGGGTGAGCAAAAGCTGAAAGGACTCGCCAATTCGCCCCGCGCCTATCGGGTCAAAGGGGTAGGCCGCGCGGAAAGTCGCTTCGAAGCGGCGACGCAAGGTCGACTGGTCCCCATGGTGGCGCGCGAACACGAATTAGCAGCGTTACTTGAGCGGTGGCAGTGCGCACGATCTGGCAAAGGTCAGGTCGTTATGTTGAGCGGAGAGCCCGGCATTGGCAAGAGCCGACTCTTGAGTGCGCTCCACTCAGAGCTCGCGACGAACGGTGCACAGGCACTGCGGTTTCAGTGTTCGCCGTATCACATTTACAGCGCCTTCTATCCCAGCATTTCGAACTTCGAGCGCGCGCTTAGATTCACGGCGGATGAGTCGCTCGCATCCAAGCTCGACAAACTGGAAGCCCTGATAGTCGAGCAGTTAGGGCGCCCACTCGCGGACGTGCGTTTTATCGCCACGATGCTATCGCTGCCAACGGATCGCTACGGATCGCTCGACATGTCGCCGCAACGCTTCAAGACCGAGACCTTGCGGGTGTTAGCCGATCTCACCGAAGCCGCGGCACGGCGAACGCCCACCGTATTTTTGTTCGAAGATGCGCACTGGACGGATCCCAGCAGTCTGGAAGTGCTGGATCTATTGGTTGAACGCATCAAAAACGTGCCCTTATTGATCGTGATTACTCACCGGCCAGAGTTTGCATCTCGATGGCTCAATCAGGATCACGTTACGTCGATTGCATTGACCGAACTCACCAAGCCGCGGAGCGGTGACTTGGTCAACGCATTGACCGGCGGCAAGGCGCTGCCGGTAAACCTCTTCGAGCAAATCCTCACCAAAGCCGATGGTGTGCCACTGTTCGTGGAGGAACTCACTCGCGCGGTACTCCAGTCAGCGGATCTCATAGCGACGGGTGATCGCTACGAATTCGTGGGAGCGATTAATAATTTGGGCCTCCCATCGAGTCTCCGCGATTCGTTAATGGCAAGTCTCGATCGTTCTACCTCGGTTAAAGAAATCGCGCAGATAGGCGCCGTGTTCGGCAGAACGTTCAGCTACGAACTCATTCAAGCGATAGCCCCGCGCCGCCACACGGACTTGGACAATGTGCTGGCCGAGCTCACCGCGTCAGGGCTCGCGTTCCAGCACGGCACGCCGCCCGCCGCGAGATACACTTTCAAACACGCGCTGGTGCAGGATGCCGCCTACGATTCACTACTCAAAGCTCGCCGACTTGAGTTGCATGCGAAGATCGCACGAGTAATCGAGGAAAAATTTCCGGCGTTCACCGAAACCGAGCCCGAATTGCTGGCACATCACTACGCGGCCGGCGGAGTCGCCGAGCCCGCAATCGTTTACTGGTTAAAGGCCGCCAAACGCGCGGTAAGTCGTTCAGCGTATCAGGAAGCGATGGCCCAACTGGACGCAGGGTCCGTATTGCTCGATAGCGTATCTTGCGGCGAGGCGCGGACACGGCTTGCACTGCAAGTTCAATTGCAGCGCGCCGGGGTTCTACTCGTGACCAAGGGAATGTCCAACGCGGCGACTGCGGTGGCCTACGATCTGGCGCACGAGTCGTGTAACCAACTTGGCGATGAGATCGAAGAAAGCATTTCTGCACTTTACGGCATCTACCTCTTTCACCTCGTGGGCGGCGATGCATTGCGGTCGGTGAATGCGGCGCAGGATGCCCTGCGTCGCGCGCAGCACATCAATAAGCCGGCCTTGCTGGTGGTAGCACATCGGGTAATGGGCGCGTCACTGGTCATGCGCGGTGATCTCAATGCGGCAGTCGACCATCTGCAGCGGGCGCTGGATGGCTATGATCCGTCTCGTGATCGCGAATCAGCGGCGGCGTATGGGTCGGATCTCAGGGCGGTGTCACTGGCTTGGTTGGGCTGGGCCAACGTAGTGTCGGGCAAGCCAGACAGCGCGCTTAGGCTGGTACACGAAGCCATTCGCCATGCGGAGTCGTTGAAGAACTTTCACGGGGTAGCGCTTATGCTCTCTTGGCTGTCATTGATTTACTTCTTGCGGCGCGAACCGGCACTCGCCGGCGAAGCCGCGCGGCGCGGGCTCGATCTCGCGAAACAGCACGAGTTCACGATGTGGAACCATTACATCAAGGCTGACTATGGCGCGGCGTTGGTGGAAGGGGGCCAGGTTCGCGACGGTATCGACATGATGCAGCAGTACTTCGTCGGCGCGAGGATCACCGGCCATCGCTTTAATCGCCCCCTGCATTTGTCGGTGATGGCAATCGCCTCGGCCAAATTGCACGACTGGGACAATGTCGCCGGTTACTTGAGCGAAGCCATGGCGCAGATTGAAACCGTCGGTGAACGCTGGTTCGAGGCTGAGCTCCATCGATTGAAAGGTGAATTCCTACTCGCGCAACACGGATTGCCGGTTGCCGATCAGGCTGCCGGCCATTTTCTGCGTTCGCTCGACGTCGCGCAGGCACAAAACGCAGGGCTATGGAAACTGCGATCCTCGATGAGTCTAGCCAAACTGCGTCGGGCGCAAGGTAAGAATAACGAAGCGCGCGACATACTGACGCCGGTCCGCGGCGCCTTCACCGAGGGTCTGGATACCCGAGATCTCCGTGACGCCAAGGCCCTGCTTGACGCATTGCACGCCTGATCTAGGACGCGAGACGTTGTCTGATTGTTTCGACGTACTCTAGCAAGTCGTCGAGGCGATGCAGCACGATGTCCTGAAGAATCCGCGGATCGACCTTAGCGTAACCGTGCACAACGAGATTGCGGAATCCGGCCATCGCTTGCATGCGCGCGCTCAAGTCGGCTGGCAACCAACCCGCCGCCTGAAGCAACGCGAATAACTCGCGGTACGTCTGCGGTTCACCCAGGCGCTCGTCGGACACAATATGCGATGCAGCATCGAGCGCCGCCTGCGCCGCCATCTGCAGCGTATGCGCGACAAAGCGCTCCTCGCGCAGATCGGTCTCGATTGAGTCGGGTCGCGCGAGGCGTCGGAGATCGGCCACCATCGTTTCGATGAAGGCGAGTTGCTTCGCAATGAGTTCAGGATCGGTCACGCCACTTGTCCCAGATTGCCGCGTCGATAGCGCCCAAGAATCGGCAGCAAATCGAAGTAAGAATTACGTGCGCTGACTTCGAAGCGGACGCGCGCGGCCCGATCATTTTCAACAATCACGATACCGTCGCGCAACACTCGGTGCACCAAATCAGCCGGCGCGGCATTAAGCACCAGCAAATCCACTGGGACTCGCAGGGTATTCTCTAGTCTCGACGTCAGATCGAAGCGCAACCCGTCAAGTGTTGGTGGCGGGTGCTGGTCGAATAACACCGCCACATCCACGTCACTCGTCGAGCGCGCTTCACCGCGAGCGCGACTGCCATACAGGTAAGCGCAAACGATGTCGCGATCGGCGCCCGAGAGGGTCCGTTTTAGCGACTCGAGGATTTCGTTGGTCGTCATATCAATAGTATACCGAGCACCCAACTGATTCTCGCGGACCTTGCGTACGAACGGTGAGAGTAGAATTCCGTGGACTTTAACCATGGCGATTCTCCAACGGATGTCGGGCGGCGCACTGGATTGAAGTGCGCCTACATTGTTGTGATCCACGGCACCGGATGCAAGTCCATTGCAAGACACTGATCACGCGGCTCACAATTGACAGAGATGCCACGAACGTTAGATTTCAGGCAAACCCGCGTAACGATAGCTTACGCTGTTCGTCAGACGTGGTCTGTAATCACTAAGCGCCAGAGGCAAGCATGAAAATTCTCGAAGGCATTCGCGTTCTCGACTTCACTCAGTATCTCGCCGGCCCGACGGTCACGCGTCTAATGGCCGAAATGGGCGCCGAAATTATCAAAGTTGAAACCGCGCCCGGCGGTGATCCGTCGCGGCAGTTGCCGATGATAATCGATGGGCGCAGTGGCTATTATGTGCAGCAGAATCGCGGCAAACAGAGTTTGTGTCTCGATCTTCGTCAGTCCGAGGCCCTTGCGATCATCCGCGAGCTCGTCAGTAAGGTCGACGTGGTAGTCGAGAATTTTGGCCCGGGCGTCATGGAAAAACGCGGCTTGGCGTATGCCGATCTCAAAGCACTGAATCCGCGACTCATCATGGCCTCGATCTCGGCCTACGGTCGTGAGAGCCCGCTGTCGCACAAGACTGGTTACGACTGGGTGGCGCAAGCGTTCGCCGGCATCATGCATATGACCGGCAATCCGAACGGTCCGCCGCAACCCGTCGGCGCCGCCATCGCCGATGTGTCCTCCGGCGTGCACGCGTTTTCAGCCATCGGCTATGCTTTGTTTCACCGCGAGCGGACCGGCATCGGCCAATGGCTGGATATCGCGATGATCGATGCGATGTTCCATATGCTGGAGATCCCGGTGCAGGCGAGTTCGCTCAGTAAGGGTAAATACATACCCATGCGTGGTGGCTCGCATCACGCACTTGTCGCACCGTTTGGCGTATTCAAAGGTCCGACGGGATATCTGGTGATTCTGGCGCTGCAATTGCAGTGGAAAGGACTATGTGCTGCGATGGGACGCCCGGATCTCGAACAGGATCCAAGGTTCGCCACGGGAACCGTGCGCGCCGAGAATCAGCGCCAACTAACACCGTTAATCGAAGCGTGGTTGACCACTTTCAAAGACAACGATTCGATTCTTGATTTGCTTGAACGCCATCGTGTGCCTTCAGCGCCGGTGCTGAGTCCGACCGAAGCGATCGATCATCCCTACTTTCGAAGCCGCGGCACTGTACGCACGATTGAAGATCCCATTCTAGGATCGTTTTCAATTCCGGGATTCCCGTTGCGGTTCTCGGCGCAACCTGACCTTCCCGATCTCACCGCGCCCTTGCTCGGGCAGCATAACGCCTCGGTACTGTCGAGCCTGCTCGGTTATACGACGACCAGGATTACTGAATTAGAACAGCGCGGTGTACTGGTGCACGGCGATCGTTAGGTTTAAGCAGCGCTGCGTTATTTTATTTCAGCACATCAAATAAATTATTGAAGTCGTCAGTCCAGGCGGTGTGCTCCGGCGCGAGGATCGTCGGACTCGCTGCACTGCTGAACGCCGTCTGCGCCAAAACCGTTTTATCTTGTGCAACCAGCACCCAATCCGTGTTGCGCAACGCCGAGTTACCGGGCGCATCGTGGATCAACACCGAATACAGGCCCGCATCCGCGGCGAGGCGTTGCACCATGGGCGCGAGACGCAGGAAGCGATTGGTCACATGAAAGGCCATGATTCCTCGTGACGCGAGATGGCGCCGGTAAACGTCGATGGCTTGGCGGGTGATGAGGTGAACGGGAATCGAGTCGCCGGTAAAAGCGTCGATCGCCAGCACGTCGAAGTCCTGCGGTGGTTCTTTCTCGAGCGATAGCCGCGCGTCGCCGAGCACGATTTCAATTTGCGCATGGCTGTCGCGCATGAAAGAAAACTCACTTTGCGCGAGCGCGATCACCTGAGGATTGATTTCGTAAAATCGGT
This sequence comes from Gammaproteobacteria bacterium, assembly GCA_016191285.1. Lineage (GTDB taxonomy): Bacteria > Pseudomonadota > Gammaproteobacteria > CAIKBL01. Next base: position 169,001 of record JACPPA010000033.1, on the reverse strand, counting down.
AGCGATCGCCTGGTTTGCCGTACAGGGCGAGGGTTCCGGCGCCGAGACCGATCAGCCCAACTTTCTTATCAAGGGCACGGGTATTCGCGAGAGCGAGACCGATACCAGCGCTTGGCCCATAGTAGGTGGTCGGTTCGAAGCGACGGGCCGCCGCGAGGAATTGTTCGCCGTGTTTGACCGAGCCGTGATACAGCTGACGCACATCGTCCGCCGGATTGTTGCGATGCGCATCCAGGCTCAACAGGGTGCCGTAAAAATTACGCTGCACCTGGCGTGAATCGCGAAAGTCGCCGGTAATTTGCGCGAATAAAAAGTAGCCGCATGCCACTGCCAGAACACCCGCGCTAACCGCAAGTAGCGTGCGTTGGCGCAACAGAAACACGGCCAGTACGGCCGTCAGTACGTAACCGATGCCTAGCTCGTAATACGCCGGCAGAACGCGCGGTGCGACTAGTCCAACGCTAATGCCGCCCAGCGCACCGCCCAGCGACAGCATTAAATAAAATCGCGTTAGGTAGCGCGGTGATGGCCGCATCCTGGCGAGCTCACCGTGGAAAAACATGCAGCAGCAAAACAGCCCCAGCACATACAGCGGAATGGCGAGTGCAATGTTGTAGCCCAGACCGCCCGCTTGCAGTCCGTAAGCAGACGCGACGATCAATGCCGCCGTCGGCAGCAAAAATCGCGAGCGCACATACCAGCGATCGCTCTCGAAGCACAGCACGAAGGTGAGTAGGTAAATCGTCAGCGGCAACAGCCACAACAGCGGGATGGCGGCGATGTTCTGAGTGATATGGTTGGTGATGGCCAGCAATAGCCACGAGCCCATGGCCGCCAGACCGAGCCACCACAAATAATCTCCGATGTCGGGATCACGGCTGCCTTCCGGGGCTATCTTTTGCCGCTGGAGATTCGGCAGCAGCGCGGAATCGTGTTTGAGAAAATAAAACGCCGAGGCCGAGCACAGCAGCACAAACAGCACGAACACGGCGGACCACCCGCGAGCTTGCAGCAATAGCGGCGCATTCGGTTCAACCGCAAAGGGATAACAGATCAAAGCAACCAGCGACGCCAGATTCGACAGCGAAAAAAACCGATAGACATGCGTCCCGATCAAGGTACGCGAAACCCAGGCTTGAATCAGCGGACCGGTGGTCGACAGCAGCAAATAAGGCAGGCCAATGGTGCTGGCCAGCAGTCCAAGAATTCTAAGCGTGGGATCCTCATCGCCGACGGGTTTCCAACTGGGATCGGGAATGATGGGCAGAAAAACGAGGCTTACAACTAACAGCGCCACGTGCAGGTTCACCTGGTGGCGCGGTTCAAGATGGCGCGTGATCCAATCGGCATAGGCATACCCCGCCAGCAACACCACTTGAAAAAACACCATACACGTCGCCCACACCGCGGCCGAGCCGCCGAACCAGGGCAAAATGCTTTTTGAGATCAGCGGCTGGACGAGAAAGAGCAGGAATGCGCTGGAAAAAACGGTGCCAGCAAACAAAAACTTGATGGTGGGTCTCATCCGCCGATTATTGCAGCCTCTCGCCAAACTTGTTCGACTTCAGGAGTATGCCGCTCGCGACTCCAAGCGATGTGGTGAATACGCATGTGATCTGCGGCAGAGTCACGATGGTGTTCACTTTTATGAACAATTAGTGCTTAAGCCGCCGCCTCGCGGGCAAGATCGAGGAACGCGGCGTAAGCATCGGGTTGATTTGGCGTGGCGTCTGGCAAGACATTGCATAAGATCAGTTCATCGACTAGTCCGTCGTAGGCGCGCAACCGTGCGTGACATTCCGCCGGCGTCCCCGCGATTGTTAAGCGATCAATGAGTTCGTCCGGAATCGCATCGATTGCCGCGTCCATATTGCCGCTTGGCACTGCGGCAACTAAAGTATCGACGGTCGCACCAAACCCTTGTTCGCGCATCGTGAATTCATAATAGGGATGCGGTAGTGGTGCGAACAGATGACACAGCGCGGCGCGCGCGGCCCGACGCGCGCGCTCACGATCAGCATCGACTGCAGTAAAAGCGACCGCGGTCCAGCGCAGATTGTCGCTTACGCGCCCGGCCTCGGCCGCGTAGCGCGCCGCCGCGGGACGTGCCTCGGAACGCAGGTAGTCAGCCGACAAAGTAGCGCCGCCAGCGATGCCGTCAGCAATTTGCGCTGCGACCTTCAGCATTTTCGGAAAGATTGCGGCCAAATAAACTGGAAATGGGCGCGGTCCGGGATCCGTTACCGGTGACCACTGCATGCGATGGACTTTGCCCGTGAAGTCCAGGCGATCGCCAGGGTGCGTTCGCGCGATCTGCCGTAATAGGCTGACGTACTCAGTCATCTTGCTGAGGACCCGCGCATGCGGAATCCCCTGCCACTGTTCATTGATGATCCGATTTCCACCCCCGACGCCGAGCAGCAGGCGCCCGCCACTGAATTCATTGAAATCGACGGCGGCCATGCCAGCGAGGAGTGGGCTACGCGCATAGCCATTTAACACATAGGGGCCTAAACGCACCCGTGAGGTCGCATTCGCCAGGGCCATCAACGGCACCCACGCGCTCCGATAGGCCTCTACCATATAGAGTGATGAAAAGCCCGCGAGCTCAGCGCGACGACCGACACTGACGATTTCCGTGATCGAGGACGCACCCGTAAACAACAGTCCTAGCTTCATCGTTGTAAGCATCGTATCGATGGGGCACGCATCTTAAATTACCGTTGCGCCGTAAGCACGTCGACGATTCACTGTCGATGCGCCGCGCGCAAGTGCGCGGCGAGGATTTCGTGAGTGAAGGTCGCGCGCAAGTAAAAACCGCGCGGTAGTGTTTGGTTCGGGGTCCCCGAGTCGTCCACGGCCGCGCGCAGCGTCCGCCCGTGCGCCGCCTTCGGTCGCAGTTGGAGGTAACGACCGAGGCGCGCGGTAATTTGCGTCCACTGACCGAGCGCGATGAGGTCGATGAGTTCTTGCCAATCGTAGCGCAAGACCGTGTCTTGTTCGGGCGTAGGGCTCCACAAAAAGCCCCACCCAATCCGCCGCGCGCCGAATTTCTGGGCGCCGCTTTCAATTGGGATCCACAACACGCGTCGAAGTTTGTCGTGCACCGTGGAATTTTCCCATTGCATCGCGGGTGGCACTATCACTGGGGCGGTACACACGAAGGTCGACTCCCGCGGTTGACCGTCGGCGCCGACCGGAATCGATTTCAGTTCGACGCCCAGTTGGGTGAAATCCGGCATCGGTCGTGCGCCGGCGTCGGCGCCGAGCGCATTCTCAAGCAGGGTTCCGATCCAACCTTTGGCATGCAATCCGGCCGTGGGCAGTATTTCTTCCAGCTGTCCGGCCAGTGCGTCGAGGGTCAGGCCGGCGAGCGCATGGGCGCGAGTGAGTAGTTCGACTTCTGAGGCCGGGGGCGCGATCACGCATTGAGTTCGCTGACGATAGCCTCGCGCAGCGCGGTCTGCACGGCTGGGTCGGTCACGGGTTGATCGGCGAAATCGGTCACGTAGAAATAATCCTCGGCGCGCTCGCCGATGGTGGCGATCCGCGCGTCATGCAAGCGCACGCCACAGTTTTGCATGGCGCGCCCGACCACGGATAGAAATCCCGGCCGGTCAGTCGCGATGACTTCCATGACGGTGCGGTTGTGCGCAGGATCCATGGCGAATTCAACCGATGCCGGAAATTTGAAATGCTGCATCCGGCGGTGTGTCGCATAGGGCGCGCGGGCGGCGGGAATTTCGTTGGCGCGTAGCGAGGTACGCAGCCGCGTTTGAATTTCTTGAATGCGCAGCGGATCGTCGACTGGACTGCGGCTTTCGGTGTCTAGCACATTGTAGGTGTCGAGCGTGTAGCCGGCCTCCGACGTGATGATGCGTGCATCTTGCACATCCAAGCGCAGACGATCCAAGGTCGCGGTCGAAATTGCGAAAAGATGGTCCGTATCGGCGGCATAAATGAAAATTTCGGTGCTGCCTCGGCTGGCAAAATTACGCACCGCGACCAGTGGCAACTCGTCGTCGTCGGCTTCGAGAATGGTTTCGGTATGCCACGCGATTTCGATTGGTCGATGGCGCAGGAAATATTCGTCGCTGAGCGTGCTCCACAACAAAGCCACGGCATGCTCTGAGCAGCGTGCGGACTCGATGTTGGTACGCGCATCGGTTTTGATTTCGAGGATCCGCTCGGCCTTGTCGTTCGGCGCTTCGGCGCCGCCGCGCATACGGCGTAGTGTGATGAGATACAGTTCGGCGAGTAATGAATCCTTCCAGCTGGTCCATAACTTCGGATTGGTCCCACGAATGTCGGCGACCGTTAGTAGGTACAAGTAATCGAGTCGGATTTGGTCGCCAATCGTGGTCGCGAACGCGGCGACCACTTCCGGATCATAAATATCCTGGCGCTGCGCCACATTCGACATGATTAAATGATTGCGCACCAGCCACGTCACGAGGTTGGTATCGTAGGTGCTTAATCCGTGGATCTGACAAAATTCCGTCGCGACTTCAGCACCGGCTTCCGAGTGATCGCGACCTTGGCCTTTGCCCACGTCGTGAAATAGCCCCGCAAGATACAGCAGTTCGAGTTTTGGTATGCGTTCAATGACCTGACGAATGAATGGCGTCTGCTCTTCGAGCGTCAGCGGATAAGAAAAGCGGCGCATTTGCTGCACCACAAATAGCAAATGTTCATCGACCGTATACACGTGGAAAAGATCGAACTGCATCAGACTCTCGACGCGTGCAAACGGCGGAAAATACGCGGAGAGTACCCCGTACCGATGCATGCGCTGCAGTTCATGGCCAATACGGCGCGGTTCCTTGATGATCTCCATGAACAAACTGCGCGCACGAATATCCAGGCGAAACTTGTCGTCGATTAGATGCAGATGCGCGCGTATCAGGCGAATCGTGCTGGCGCGCACACCCTTGATGGTCGGGTTTTTTTGCATCAACAAAAATATTTCGAGCAACGCCGGTGGCGTACGAGCGAATACTGAATTGCTGGTCGCCTCGATGTAATTACCGCGCACTTGAAAGCGGCGATTGAGTGGTGACGCGCGTACTTCGCGATCATGTTGCAGGATCGCCTCTTGAAATAGGCCGAGCAGAATTTCGTTCAGCCGGGCCAATTCGCGGACGGTCCGATAGAAATCCTTCATGAAGTTTTCGACCGCGCGATTGTGGGCGGCATCGGTGTAACCAAATAGTTCGGCGACGCGCTTTTGATGATCGAACAGCAGACGGTCTTCGCGGCGTCCGGCGAGAAAATGCAGCGCGCAGCGGATCCGCCATAGATGATTGCGCCCGCGCTCAAGTACCGTGAACTCGTCGGTCGTTAAAAAGCCGTGGCCGACCAAGCTATCGAGCCCCGTCGAGTTGAAATGTCGATTAGTCACCCACGCGATAATTTGAATATCGCGTAAGCCGCCGGGGCTTTCCTTGATGTTCGGTTCGAGTTGTTGAAACGCGTCGTTGAAGCGCTCATGCCGCTGGTCTTGCTCGATGTATTTGGCGGTAAAAAACCCTTGTGCATTCCACATCTTCTCGGGGCCAATGGTGGATTTGACGGCGGCGAATATCGCGTCAGCGCCGCTAAGCAGGCGCGCCTCGAGCAAGTTGGTCATGATCGTGATATCGGTCGCCGCGGCGGCGTGTGTCTCGTCCAGGGTGCGCACGCTGTGTCCCACTTCCAGACCGATGTCCCACAGAAAAGTCACGAACCCCTCGAGCTGGCGCCGCTCGTCCGCAGTCAACGCGTCCGTGATCAATACGCAAATATCGATGTCCGAATGGGGATGAAGTTCGCCGCGGCCATAACCACCCACCGCCAACAGGGTGTGATCCGAACGGTCGAGCGCGAATAGCCGCCACACCGCACACACGATCTCATCGACCGCGACCGCGCGTGCGGCGACGACCGCGGTCGCGTCCAGGCCGGCAAAAAATGCGGCTTTCAGCGCTTCATTGAATTGCTGAATGACTAGGCGCACACCGCTCGCCGCGGGCAGACTGCCGGGCGGGTGTATGAGGGCGGCGGCCAACGCTGATTTATCGATGGCAACCTGGTCGCTCGCAACCAAGGCGCTCGCCGGTTCCTGCACTGCCTTAAGGCTCGATAAAGTGTTCATCGGGGCGCACGGTGAGGACTTGAAAACTGCGCTCCGTGACTAGCACGGTGTGTTCCCATTGGGCGGACAAGCTGTGATCCTTGGTCACCACCGTCCAACCATCGGGGAGTAATCGCACGTGGCGCTTGCCCGCGTTAATCATCGGTTCAATAGTGAACGTCATGCCGGGTTCGAGCACGAATCCCGTCCCCGGCACACCGTAATGCAGCACCTGCGGTTCTTCATGGAACTCGCGACCGATCCCATGACCGCAATATTCGCGCACGACGGAAAAATTTCGCGCCTCGGCGTAGCGCTGGATCGCCGCGCCGATATCGCCGAGCCGGGCCCCCGGGCGCACCATTTCAATCCCCAGTTTGAGACAGGCGTAGGCCGTATCGACCAAGCGTTGGGCTTTAATTGAAGGCGTACCCACATAGAACATCTTGCTGGTATCGCCGTGGAAGCCGTCTTTGATGACGGTGATATCGATATTGACGACATCGCCTTCCTTGAGCCGTTTGTCGCTCGGGATGCCATGACAGACCACGTGGTTGATTGACGTACAGATCGATTTCGGGAACCCGTGATAATTAAGCGGCGCCGGGATGGCCTGTTGCTGGGCGACGATATAGTCATGGCAGATGCGATCGAGATCGTCAGTGGTGACCCCGGGTTGAATGTGGGGCGCGATCATTTCCAACACCTCGGCGGCGAGGCGGCCGGCGACGCGCATCGCGTCGATTTCGTGCGAGTTTTTTATCGTAACGGGCATTAGTGTGATGAACCCAACTCGTTGTTGCTGCAAAGCTTCTATGTTATAAAGCGCGCGCTCACTGAGCAACGAACGCAAGCTCAATCGTTACTTTAATCCCACACACGCGCCGCAACTGGCCGCCTGGGTGTTCGAGCCACGGCTCGAATTGGCGGACGGGGCGCGTGGAGGCAAAACCCGACCAGGAGTATTACATGGCTGACGTAAGCATGCGCCAGATGTTAGAGGCTGGCGTGCATTTCGGGCATCAGACCCGCTACTGGCATCCCAAGATGGCACCGTACATCTTCGGCGAGCGCAACAAGATCCATATCATCAATCTCGAAAAAACTGTCCCCCTGTTCAACGATGCCATGAGCTTTATCGGCCGCATGGCAAGCCGGCGCGGCAAGATCCTATTTATCGGCACCAAACGCTCGGCGCAAGAAGCCGTTCAGCGCGAAGCGACGCGTTGTGGCATGCCCTTCGTCAATCGACGGTGGTTGGGCGGTATGCTCACGAACTTTAAAACCGTCAAACAATCGATCAAGCGCTTGAAGGAACTTGACGAGCGTTTGAATGGCGGTGGGTTCGAACGCATTTCCAAGCGCGAGGCGCTGCAGCTCAGACGCGAACACGACAAGCTGCATCAGAGCTTAGCGGGCATTAAAGACATGGAACGCCTGCCCGATGCACTGTTCATCATCGATGTCGGATTCGAAAAAATCGCCATCGCCGAAGCGACTAAACTAAGAATTCCGGTCATCGCGGTGGTGGACACCAACTGCAAACCGGATCACGTCGACTATGTGATCCCGGGGAATGACGATGCGATCAGCGCGATTAACCTTTATGCGCGAAGTGCGGCCGATGCGGTAATGGATGCGCGAATGATCATGTCCGCCAACCAGGGTGGTCAGGATGATTTTGTCGAACTCGACGAACATGGCGAGCCCATGCTGCGCCACGCCGCCAACGACGAGCGCGGCGCTCCGGGCGCGAATGATGACGCGAACCGTCGGGCGAAGAAGAAGACGCCGGCCAGAAAGAAGGCGCCGATGCGCCGCGCGGCGACGCCCCGTACGGACGATGCACCGGCCGACGCGCCGGCGAGTGAGTAACACTCTGACACGAGATTAAGGAAACCAGTGATGCAGATCAGTGCGGCGGCAGTGAAGGAACTCCGGGAGCGTTCAGGCGCCGGAATGATGGAATGCAAGAACGCGCTGGTCGCCACCAGCGGCGAGCTCGAGGCGGCCTTGGAGTACCTGCGTAAATCAGGCGCGGCGAAGGCTGCGAAGAAGGCGGGGCGCATCGCCGCCGAGGGCGCGGTCGTGGTCGCGGAAAGCACGGGCTTCGCCTGTGTGGTCGAAATCAATAGCGAAACCGACTTCGCCGCGAACGATGAAAATTTCACGCAATTCGCACTCGCGGTGGCCACAACCGTGTTGGACGCGCGACCGGCGGATGTCGAGGCCTTGTTGGCGCTGCCGCTGGCCGGCACGAAGGAATCCGTTGAATCGGCGCGGCAACAACTGATCTTAAAGATTGGCGAGAATATTTCGATTCGACGCTTCGATGTGCGGCTAGCGGGCGGCGGCGTGATCGGCACGTACCGGCACGGTAAGCGAATTGGGGTGTTGGTGACGCTGGAAGGTGGCGACGCCGAACTCGCTAAAGAAATCGCCATGCACGTCGCCGCGAGTAATCCGATGTGTATCACGGACGCCGAAGTACCGGCGGAGTTATTGGCTAAAGAACGTGAAATCCGTGTGGCCCAGGCCGCGACCAGCGGCAAATCGCCTGAAATCGTCGAGAAGATGATCACCGGCCAGTTACGGAAATTTGTTGGCGAGATAAGTCTTCTGGGTCAACCCTTTGTCAAAGATCCGGATACCACCGTAGGCAAGCTGCTGACCGCACGGAAGGCGCGCGCGACCGGTTTCGTGCGCTATGAAGTCGGCGAAGGAATCGAGAAGAAATCCGTCGATTTCGCGGAAGAAGTAAAAGCCCAAGCGCGAGCTGCGGACTAATCTCGATGAGCGGCGCCACTGCGCTAACTCCACACTACCGCCGCGTGCTGATCAAGCTCAGCGGCGAAGCGCTGCTGGGGCAAGAAGAATATGGCGTCGATCCGGTCGTGCTCGACCGGATCGCAGCCGAAATCGACGAACTCGCGAGCACCGGCGTGCAAGTAGCGATCGTCGTTGGCGGGGGCAACATCTTTCGTGGCGCCGGTCTTGCGGCGAAGGGCATGGATCGGGTTTCGGCCGATCAAATGGGGATGCTGGCGACCGTTATTAATGCGCTCGCGATTCAGGATGCGCTCGAGCGTCGCGGGATGTACGCGCGGGTCATGTCCGCGATCAAAATCAATGAGGTGTGCGAGGACTATATTCGCCGGCGCGCGATCCGTCATCTGGAAAAAAACCGCGTGGTCATTCTCGCCGCGGGCATTGGTAATCCTTTTTTTACGACCGATTCCGCGGCCAGTCTGCGCGCCATCGAAATCAACGCCGATCTCATGATAAAAGCCACTAAGGTCGATGGGGTCTACTCGGCGGATCCGGCTAAGTTTCCCGACGCCGAGCGCTTCGATGTTTTAGACTATGATGAAGTGCTGACGCGGAAGCTGGCGGTCATGGATGCCACCGCGGTGGTGCTGTGTCGTGATAATCGGATGCCGCTCCGCGTGGTAAATATGAATCAGCCCGGCGCTTTTGTGCGGGCGGCGTTGGGTGAAAATGTGGGGACTTTAGTTACGGCGGGCTAACACCATGTTGCAAGATATTCTTAAAGACGCCCAGGCTCGCATGCAAAAGACGTTGGATACGTTCAAGCTGGAATTGGCCAAAATTCGAACCGGGCGCGCGCACCCCAGTCTTCTCGATCACATCGCGGTCGATTACTACGGCACTAGCACCCCCATCGGTCGCGCCGCGAACGTGGCGATTGAGGATTCACGCACGTTAACGGTTACGGCATGGGATAAGACCATGGTCAACGCGATTGAGCGCGCGATCATGGAATCTGACTTAGGCCTCAATCCCAATACGGCGGGTACCGTCATTCGCATTCCGATTCCACCACTGACCGAGGAACGGCGCCGCGAACTGGTAAAAGTGGTCAAGGCGGAAGCAGAGCAGGCCAAGGTTGCGGTGCGTAACATTCGGCGTGATGCGATGAGCGATCTCAAGGAACTGCTAAAAGAAAAAGAAATCGCCGAAGACCAAGAACGGAAAGGCGAGGACGACGTGCAGAAACTCACTGACGCGCACGTCAGGAAAGTCGACGAATTAGTCGTCGCCAAAGAACACGAAATACTCGCGGTATAAACAGTTTCCGGAGCTCCAGATGACCAGCGATCTACCGCGACACGTGGCGATCATCATGGATGGGAATGGGCGGTGGGCGAGCAAACGCAGCCTGCCGCGGATCGCGGGCCATCGGGCTGGAGTCGAAAATGTCCGCGCCATAGTCAAGCACTCGGCCGAGCTTGGCATCGAAGTGCTGACCTTGTTCGCCTTCAGCAGCGAAAACTGGCGGCGTCCGCCGGTCGAAGTCCGACTCCTCATGGATCTCTTCGTCATGGCGCTCGAGCAGGAGGCCGAACGCCTGCACGAGAATGGAGTGTGTCTACGAGTCGTCGGCGATCGCGTCGGATTTCCGGCGAAGCTGCGTAGGAGCATAGCCGCCGCCGAAGCCCTCACCGCCGGCAATCAGGCACTCACCCTTATCATCGCCGCGAATTATGGCGGCCGCTGGGACGTCACCGAAGCGACCCGCCGACTTGCCGAGGAAGTCGCTGCCGGGCGCTTGCAGCCGGCGGACATCACGGTCGAGATGCTCGGTAATCAGCTAATGCTGCGTGACGTGCCGGAGCCGGATCTTTTTATTCGTTCGGGAGGTGAGCAACGCATCAGCAACTTCCTGTTGTGGCAGTTGGCCTACACCGAACTCTATTTCACGAATTGCTTGTGGCCGGATTTCGATCGCGCGCAGTACGAAGAAGCATTAGCGAGCTACACGCGTCGCCAGCGGCGGTTTGGAATGACCGGGGAGCAAATCGAAGCTGCCTCCGAAGCGGCTACCGGCGTCGGCTAAAGCAACGTCTGCCGCGCCGCACATTTACGTCAGCCATCACCCCGTGATGAGTTCGACGCTCGCTGCCCGAGTCGTCACGGCGGTGGTGTTGATCTCGCTCGTCGTTGGCCTCATTGGCTGGGCGCCGCCCGTGTATTTGCGTGCGTTGTGCCTGTTCTTTTTGGCGATCGCGGCGTGGGAGTGGGCCCGCTTGAATGCTAGCCACGGCGCGTGGCGTTATTTTTATGCGGCCGCGACGGTGGGTGTCGCGCTGAGTTTGATCGTGGGCGTTACCGGTCCGACGGTGCGTGTCATTATCTTGGCCGTCGCGAGTGGTTGGTGGGTATGCGCGGCCGGCGTGGTCGTCATGGCGCAACGCGGCCGCGATCTGCTACCGCGGGACCGGCCCTGGATCATGGCTATGCTAGGATGGCTCGTGCTGCTGCCGGCGTTCTGGGCCATCGTTTGGCTGCACGAGACCAGTCGAATCCTCGCGCTTGGCGGACTGGTGCTAGTGTGGGGGGCCGACTCGGCGGCGTTTTTCGCGGGACGGAAGTGGGGTCGTCGTCGCCTCGCCGATCGGATCAGTCCTGGCAAAACGTGGGAAGGAGTCGCGGCGGGCCTCGCGGCGGCGCCGGTCATTGGGAGCGGTCTGGCTGTCGCGCAGGGCAGCGGCACATGGCGCGCGGTAATTGGCGTCGCGCTTTTCTCGATCGTGGTCGTCGCGGCGTCGATTGTCGGCGATCTTTTTGAAAGTTTGATCAAGCGGCGCGGGGGCTTCAAAGATAGCAGCAACCTATTACCGGGGCATGGCGGTGTACTCGATCGCATTGATGCCTTACTCGCCGCCTCGCCGATTTACGCAACAGCAATCGTAACAATGGTGCGATGGTAGTGATTGGAATCGCGATACTCGGATCGACCGGCACCATCGGCGTTAATACGCTCGATGTCATTGCGCGTCAGTCGGACCGGTTTAAGGTCACGGCATTAACTGCTAATCAAAATGTCGACGCGCTACTCGCGCAATGTCGCGCGTGGCGGCCGGCGCATGCGGTGATGGTAGACGCGAGTGCCGCAGCGCGCCTGCGCACGGCCTTGCGCGCGGAACGGATCACGACCGAAGTCTTATCCGGTGAAGCGGGTTTAATCGAAGTCGCCGGCGCTGCCGGGACCCAGTATGTGATGGCCGGAATCGTCGGCGCGGCCGGTCTGCAAGCCAATCTGGCGGCGGCCCGCGGCGGCAAGCGCGTCATGCTCGCGAACAAAGAATCGCTGGTGATGTCGGGTCAGCTATTCATGGATACCGTGAAAGCACACGGCGCCGAATTGCTTCCGATCGACAGCGAACACAATGCGATCTTCCAATGCATGCCCCCCGACTTTGGCGCCGGCTTAGACACGGTCGGCGTCAAACGTATTTTGCTGACGGCTTCGGGTGGTCCCTTCCGCACCCGTGAACTTGCTGACCTGCATACAGTCACACCCGATCAAGCCTGTGCGCATCCGAAATGGGTCATGGGGCGGAAAATCTCGGTCGACTCTGCGACGATGATGAATAAGGGGCTGGAGATCATCGAGGCGTGCTGGTTGTTCGGGACTACGCAGGACCGCATTGAAGTCGTCGTTCATCCGCAAAGCGTGATTCATTCCATGGTCGAATATCTTGACGGCTCGGTGCTCGCACAGATGGGAAACCCCGATATGCGCACGCCAATTGCACATGCGCTGGCGTGGCCGCGGCGGATCGAATCCGGCGTATCGAGTTTGAATTTGTTCGACGTACGAAAACTTGAATTCGAGGAACCCGACCCGCGGCGCTTCCCGAGTCTGCGGCTCGCGCGCGAGGCCCTAAAGTCGGGCGGCACGGCGGCCGCCATTTTGAACGCAGCGAACGAAGAAGCGGTCGCCGCATTCTTGGCCGAACGGATTAGTTTTCCCCAGATCGCGGCAGTGGTTGAAGAAACGTTGCAACAGGTCGCGTCGCGGCCGGCGCGGGATCTCGAGGTTGTGTTAGACGATGATCGGCGCGCACGACGCTTCGCCCAGCGCGCGATGCAGCGCGTAATCGCATGATTGAAATTCTGCAGACCGTTATCGCTTTTATTTTGGCGCTCGGGATCCTCGTGACGTTCCATGAGTTCGGCCATTATTGGGTGGCGCACAAGCTCGGCGTAAAAATTCTACGCTTCTCGGTCGGCTTCGGTCGGCCGCTATGGCTGCGACGCTACGGCGCGGATAACACCGAATTCGTGCTTGCCGTAGTGCCGCTGGGCGGCTTCGTGAAGATGCTCGATGAACGCGAAGGCGAAGTCGCGGCCAACGAAGTGGGGCGCGCCTTTAATCGACAGTCGCTCGCGGTGCGCGCGGCAATCGTCAGCGCCGGCCCGCTCGCCAATTTTCTGCTGGCATTCATCGTCTACACCTTAAGTTATGCTGCCGGCGTCACCGGCCCGCGGCCGATCCTCGGCGCGGTTGACGAGCACGGTTTGGCGCATCAGGCCGGCTTGCGGCAGGGCGACGAAATCATCGCGGTCAATGGGGCTGCGACTGCGATCTGGGACAATGTGCTGAACCGCGCGGTGACCGCGATTCTCGATCAGCATAGTCTTGATTTGCGCGTGCGGACGGTCGACGCAACCGAGCGCGATGTGCGCCTCGATTTCGCTGGCCTATCGGTCGACGATCTAACCCGTGGTGAATTTTTCGCCAAGTTAGGGCTGCAACCGCTGCGACCGAAAATTCCACCGCGTCTCGGCAAGGTGCTGCCCGGTGAAGCGGCGGCCGCAGCCGGATTGCGCGCTGACGATTTGATCGTCGCGGTTGACGGAGTCGCCGTGGACGATTGGCTAACGTGGGTCGACCGCGTTCGCGCCAGTCCTGGCCGCGCACTCGCGATCACCGTTACGCGCAACGGACGTGATGAAGTGATGCGCGTTACTCCCCATGGTAGTAGCGACGGCGGGAAGCTGGTGGGGCGTATCGGCGCCGAGGTCGCACCGCCACCGGCGACCGCCGCCGTGCCGACCGCGATCGAACGCTACGATCTCGTGAGCGCTGCCGCACACGGCGCCGATCGAACGCTTGAGGTGGCGCTGACGACGTTTAAATTTTTGCGCCAGATCGTGGTCGGTCAGGCGTCACTCGATAATCTCAGCGGGCCCCTCAGCATCGCGCAATTCGCTGGCGAATCCGCGAAACTTGGAGCTTCGCGCTTCCTTGAATTTTTGGGCTTGGTTAGCGTTAGCTTGGGCGTGCTAAATCTGTTGCCGATTCCATTGCTGGATGGCGGACACTTAGTTTATTACCTGATAGAATCGGTTACCCGTAGGCCGGTCCCGGACATTATTCAATTCTACGGACAACAGATCGGTTTGGTGCTACTGCTGAGCTTGATGGGCTTGGCTTTATATAACGATCTGATGCGCATTTTTTAACGCTGGAACGAAACAAAAAAAATTCTCAATGGTGTTATCCATAGCCTCTCGATGGTGTACGGGGCTTGCGCTTGCGCTAACCATCCATGTCGCCGTCGCCGACGACTTTATCGTCGACGACATAAAGGTTGAAGGCCTATCCCGGATCTCTCCGGGTACGGTCTTTAACTACCTACCTATTACCGTCGGCGACAAAATCGACGAAAAGCGTACGCAAACCGCCGTGCGCGCGTTATTTAAAACTGGCTTCTTCAAGGACGTTCGTTTAGACCGCGATGGCGACGTGCTCGTCGTGAAAGTGGTGGAACGCGAATCGATTGCGGATATCACCTTCGAGGGTAATAAGGCCATCAAGACTGAAGATCTCGAAAAAGGCTTGGGTGAAGCCGGATTCGCCAAAGGCGAGGTCTATAACGAATCGAAGATGGACAAGGTGGTTCAGGAGCTTCGGCGGCAGTATTTTTCGAACGGTAAATACGGAGTAAAAATCGAGCCGACAATTACCCCGCTTGATGACAATACGCTGACCATCCATTTCAAGATCACTGAAGGTGAAGCAGCGCGGATCAAGGAAATCAACATCATCGGTAACGAGACCTTCGATGACCACGAACTTCTAAAAGATTTCAAGCTGACCACCCCGACTTGGACCAGCTGGTTCAGCAAGGACGATCAATATTCGAAACAAAAGCTATCAGGTGATTTGGAGACGCTGCGCTCGAAGTATCAGGACAATGGCTTTGTCGATTTCCACGTAGAGTCCACTCAGGTCTCGATTACGCCGGATAAAGCGGACGTCTATGTCACGATCAATATCGCGGAGGGTCAACAATTTTCTATTGCTGAAGTCAAACTGGCTGGCAAGCTCATCGTCGACGAAAAGGAACTCTTCGACCGCGTCACGACCCGTAAGGGCATGATGTTTTCGCGCAAGGAGGTCACACAGACGACGAAAAATATCACCGACCGCCTGGGCGACGAAGGCTATGCCTTCGCCAACGTTAATGCCATTCCGAAATTGAACCAAGCCAATAAAACGGTGGCGTTGACCTATTTTGTCGATCCGGGACAGCGCACGTATGTGCGGCGGATCAGTTTCAATGGTAACGCCAAAACCCGCGACGAAGTACTGCGCCGCGAAATGCGGCAACTCGAAGGCGGCTGGATTTCAACCAAGAATGTCGAGCGTTCAAAAGTTCGTCTACAACGCTTAGGCTACTTCGAGGAAGTCAATGTCGAGACGCCCGCGGTACCGGGGACCACCGATCAAGTCGATATTAATTACACCGTGAAAGAGCGGCCGTCCGGAAACCTATTGTTGGGCCTCGGCTATTCGCAAACCCAAGGCATTATTTTTAATACCAACATTACGCAGGACAATTTTCTCGGTAGCGGGCGCAGTCTCAGCTTTGCGTTCAACAACAGCGATATTAATCGTACGTTCCGTCTGGGCTATTTAAATCCGTATTGGACCATCGACGGAGTCAGCCGTGGCTTCAACATTGGTTATCAGGAAACGAACGCGGGAAGCGGCAACATCACACAGTTTAATTCGAAAGTAATATCGACTGGCGTGAATTTTGGCATTCCAATCTCCGAGTACAACTACGTATCGTTTGGCGCCAGTTACGAGAAGACTCGTATTGGTATTAACCCGTTATTCCTTGCCCCTCAGGTGTTCCGATTTATCGTGCTCGAAGGGAATAACTTCGACCTCGTTCGCCTGACGGGTTCCTACTCATACGACACTCGCAATTCAACCTTGTTTCCGACCGAAGGGATGCTGCAAACGCTCCGGGCCGAGATCGCCGCACCCGTTGGCAGCCTGAATTTCTATAAATTGGATTACGACTCGCGGTACTTCATTCCGCTCGGTCACGATTACGTGTTTCTGTTAAAGGGCCGCGTTGGCTATGGCGATTCATACGGCAGTACCTTCGAGTTGCCGTTCTTCGAGAATTTCTACGGCGGTGGCCCGCGCACGGTCCGTGGCTATAAGGAAAATTCGCTGGGTCCACAAGACCAGTTCAATCAGGCGCTGGGTGGCAACATCCTTCTCGTGGGTAACGCGGAAATGATTCTGCCAGTGCCGTTCCTGCGCGAAATCAAATCGGTGCGGGTCACGGCGTTTTATGACGTCGGTAACGTCTACGCGACCGACGAAAGCTTCAGGGTGGCCAAATTGCGCATGGCTGCCGGTTTCTCCGGCGTCTGGCTCTCGCCGTTTGGCATGCTTTCGATTAGTATCGCGCAGCCGTTCCACTATCAGTCGGGCGATAGGATTCAGAAGTTCCAATTCACGTTTGGAACGACGTTCTGAACAGCCTCAGTGGGCCAGTGGGTTCTCGGCTTATGAATCAATACCGTTGGAGTAAATCGTGAATATGTTGAGCATTAGACAATTGGTTTTAGGATTGGCTGGGGGGCTGGCCTTAAACGCCGCCGCGCAAGCCGGCGATTATAAGATCGGGGTAGTGCAGGCCGTTCGCGTCCTCGAAGCCGCGCCGCAGGCCGAAGTCGCGAAAAAGAAACTCGAAACAGAATTCTCCGCGCGCGATAAGCAATTGCTCGCCGATCAGAAAGCGCTCAAAACCATGGAGGATCGCATGGCCAAGGACGGCGCGATCATGAGTGAGACCGAGCGCTCACGTCTGGAACGTGAAGTGCTAAATAAGCGTCGTGATCTTAAGCGGACTTCCGATGAGTTCCGGGAAGACGTGAATTTTCGACGCAACGAGGAGTTCGGCAAAATCCAAAAGTTGATTGTAGAAGCCATCCAACAACTTGCCGCTGAACAAAAATTCGATATCGTCCTGGGTGAAGGGGTCATTTTCGCCAGTAAGGCAGTCGACGTCACGGACCAAGTCATCGAGCGCTTGAAGAAAGGTGCGCATTAATACGGCATGGACTGGTTGAACTCGTTTCGAGCTTACCAACGATGCCGCATTCTCAATGCGGCGAAGTCGCGGGCGGGAATTAACTTGGGCGCTCAGCCGCACGGCGGTCGCCGGCCTCGGTCAACCTTTTAATTTGAGCGGGCGAACCTAGCTCGGCGGCGCCGAGTTAGGATGTCCGTTATTCCGCGTCGCCGAAGTGATTCCGCGTCCGTCACCCGCTAGGCGAATATGGTAAGTGGCGCGAGATCGCAAATCAGTCATGATTTGGCGCGCGCACCAGTTGGAAAAACGGGGGCACAATGGCTGAGATCGAAATCAGAGACATCTTGAAGATGCTCCCGCACCGCTACCCGTTCTTGTTGATCGATCGCGTCATTTCGTGCATTCCGTTTAAAGAACTCACCGCGATTAAGAACGTCACGATCACAGAGCCGTTTTTTCAGGGACATTTCCCCGACAAGCCCATCATGCCAGGGGTCTTGATTCTCGAATCGATGGCGCAGGCGACGGGCCTACTGGCCTTTCATTCGCACAACGCGCAATCGAATAGCCAAAGTATGTATTACCTGGTTGGCGTCGATAAGGCGCGCTTCAAGCGGCCGGTCGAACCCGGCGATCAACTCCGGCTGACTGCGTACTTGAAACGTTGTCTGCGCGGTGTTTATAAGTTCGAAGCGACTGCCCACGTCGGTGACGATTTAGTTTCTAGCGCCCAATTCATGACCACCGAAATGGGGCGCCGTTCATGATTGACCCATCGGCGCGGATTCATCCGCGCGCGGTGGTGGCGTCCGACGTTGAGGTCGGTCCGTGGACGATTATCGACGAGCAAGTAGAACTTAGGTCCGGCGTACGGATCGACGCGCACTGCGTCATCAAAGGTCCTACCGTTATTGGCGCACAGACTCGCATCTATCCGTTTTGCTCGATCGGTGAGGCGCCGCAGGACAAAAAGTTTACCGACGAATCGGTGACGCGCCTCGAGATTGGCGAGCGGAACACCATTCGCGAATACTGCAGCATCAATCGCGGAACGCCGGGCGGCGGTGGCGTAACCCGCCTCGGCGATGACAACTGGCTCATGGCGTATTGTCATATCGCGCACGACTGCCAAGTCGGCAACCACACGGTGTTTGCGAATAACGCCACGCTTGCCGGGCATGTCGAAATTGGCGACTACGCGATCCTTGCTGGCTTCACCGGCGTCCACCAATTTTGCCGCGTCGGCGAAAGTAGTTTCGCGGCCATCGCCGCAGTGATTGTCAAAGATGTGCCACCGTATGTAATGGTGGAGGGCAATACTGCCCGGGCACGGGCGATAAACCGTGAAGGCTTGCGCCGTCGTGGGTTTTCAATCGCGACCATCGATGCGATAAAACGCGCCTATAAAACGCTTTATCGACAAGGGTTGACCGTTGAAAAGGCGCTTGAAGAGCTGGCGCCGCAGGTCGACGAGCATCCGGAAATTCGGCGCTTTGTCGATTTCGTCCGCGCGACCAAGCGCGGCATCGTACGGTCCCGTGCCAGCTGACTTCGGTCGATGCTACGGATCGGGATCGTTGCCGGCGAAGCGTCGGGAGATCAATTAGGCGCTGATTTAATTGCTGCCCTACGGCGCCGATTTCCAACTTTGATTTTCGAGGGGATGGCCGGACCACGCATGCGTGAACTTGGTTGTCGCGCGTTGGCGACGACTGACGAACTCTCGGTCATGGGCATTGTGGAAGTCGCTAAACATTATCGCCGGTTGCGTGCACTGCGCGAACGCCTGATAAGCCACTTTTTAGCGTCGCCGCCGGATCTTTTTATCGGGATCGATGTCCCGGATTTTGTGCTTCATATCGAAGCTCGACTCAAAGCGGCCAGGATCTTGACTGCGCATTACGTGTGTCCACAAGTATGGGCGTGGCGTGAGGGGCGGGTTGCGATCATTCGACGCGCGACCGATTTGGTGTTGGCGTTATTTCCGTTTGAAGTGCCTTTTCTGCAGGCGCGTAACGTTAACGCGACCTATGTCGGGCATCCGCTGGCCGATCGTCTGCCCTTGATCGTCGATCGAATAACGGCGCGGGTGGCCTTGGGACTCGATAGCAAAGGAATCTATGTCGCGTTGCTTCCCGGGAGTCGACGCCAGGAATATGTGCATCATCAGGATTTGTTTCTACAGACCGCGCGGGTATTGCGGCAGACGTTGCCTCACGTGAAGTTTTTGTACGGCGCCGTCAATGCGCAAGCCGGCGCGCGCGTGCGCCAGGCACTCGTGAGGGCTGCCGACGGGTTGCCAATTGAAATCGTCACGGGACGCAGCATCGAGATGCTGAGCGCGGCCGACACCGCCTTATGTGCCTCAGGCACGGTCACTCTCGAAGCCGCCCTAACTAAAACGCCGACAGTCGTGACCTATCGCATGGCGGCGCTCAGCTTCGCGGTTCTGCGCCGTTTGGTGAAAACCCGCTGGGTGGCATTGCCAAACCTGCTAACCAACCGGCCGTTGATGCCGGAATTATTACAGGAAGCGGCGACTGCCCCGGCCTTGGCCGCCGCCTTGCACGCGTGGCTGACGGACGCTGCCGCGTGCGATGCCTGCCGTACGGCGTGTCTCGAGTTACATCATCTCCTTCGTAATAATGCGGCGGAGGCGGCGGCCGCTGCCTTGGCTGATTTAGTGCGCGCGCGATCTTCGCGGAACGCGGCTTACAATCACTAAATGAGCGCCGGAGTAGGGCGCGCAATATCAATGCATGTAAATACAGTCTATGTGAGGCGGATGTCGGGTGTGTGCGTAGCGTCATTGTGGAGCGTGCGGCGCAGGGATAGCGCCGCACGCGGAACAGCGACGAGCCGGCCAGGGAGGGCCGGCGAGGAAGAGCGGAGCGCGCACCCGACATCCGCCTTGGCCTCGATTCCCATTTAAAGCTGTTATTAGGAATTGCGCGTGCTAATTGCCGGAGTCGACGAAGCAGGACGTGGTCCGTTAGCCGGACCGGTGGTCGCCGCCGCCGTGATTTTGCCGGCGCACCATGGGATCGTGGGCCTAGCCGATTCCAAGGTGCTGGGCGCCGCGCGCCGCGCCGTGCTGTGTGAAGAAATAATTAAACACGCGCTCGCGTATGGCATTGGACTCGCCAGTGTCGCTGAAATTGACGAGGTGAATATTTATCACGCGACTTTCCTCGCGATGCAACGTGCGGTTCGTGCGCTGGCAATCGCGCCCGACCGCGCGCTTATCGATGGTAACGTTTGTCCCGTGCTACCTTGCACCGCTGAAGCCATCGTCAAGGGCGACGCCAAGGTGCCGGTGATTAGCGCCGCGTCGATTCTCGCCAAAGTCACCCGCGATCGCATCATGGATGCCTTGCATGTGGAGTTTCCGCGTTATGGATTTGCGCAACATCGCGGCTATCCCACCAAGGCCCACGTCGCGGCGCTTGCGCGGCATGGGCCCTGCGTGGTTCATCGTCGCTCGTTTCGACCGGTAGCGGCGTTGCTCGGATCCGGCGCATGAGCGTTTCGTTCGTCCATCTTCATGTGCATTCCGAGTATTCGTTAGCCGACGGGCTGATCCGAATTCCGGAGTTGATTACCCGTGTGCGCGAGGCCGGCATGCCGGCAGTTGCGATCACGGATCTGGGTAACGCATTCGCAGCGGTCAAGTTTTATCAAGAAGCCGAACGCGCCGGCATCAAACCCATTCTCGGTGCCGACGTATCGATTCGCCGCGCGGACACCGGTGAGCGCTCGCGACTGCTGTTGCTGTGCCAGGACCAGGCCGGGTTTCGTAATCTGTCGGTGTTGCTGACGCGGAGCTATCGCGAGGGTCAGATCCAAGGCAGCCCGCATGTCGACTACGACTGGTTGACCGCCGCCACTACCCAAGGACTGCTGGCGCTTTCTGGCGGCCTCTACGGCGAACTTGGGCAGCTAGCGAGCGCCGGAAACGCGACCGCGCTCACTGCCCGCACGCGTGCCTGGGCTCAATTATTTCCGGGTCGCTACTATCTTGAGATCACGCGCACCGGACGCGCCGGTGAAGAGCAGCAGGTTGCAGCGCTCGTCGCGGTTGCCGATGCGCTCGATTTACCGTTGGTAGCGACTAACGACGTGCGCTTTTTGGCGGCTGACGAATTCGATGCGCACGAGGCGCGAGTCTGTATTCAAGACGGCCGTACCTTGTCCGATCCCAGACGGCCTAAGCTCTATACCGCCGAGCAATATTTGCGTACCCCACAAGAAATGTCGGTGCTGTTTGCCGATCTCCCCGATGCGCTCGCGAATACCGTCGCTGTTGCACAGCGCTGCAACCTAGAATTTACCTTTGGCGCCTACCACTTACCGAATTATCCGGTGGCCATTGGCACGACGGTAGAAGCCTTGTTGGAACACGACGCGCGCTCGGGCCTAACCGAGCGACTGGCCACCCGCCCGGGTGCGTTACAGACGCGCGGCGCGGATGTCTATTGGGCCCGTTTGGAAAGCGAACTCGCGGTCATCAATTCAATGGGCTTCGCGGGTTATTTCTTAATCGTCGCGGACTTCATTCAGTGGGCTAAACGCGCCGCGATTCCGGTCGGACCGGGCCGTGGTTCCGGCGCCGGATCGCTGGCGGCTTTCGCGCTCGGCATTACTGAACTCGATCCGCTTGACTACGATCTGCTATTCGAACGGTTTCTTAATCCGGAACGGGTGTCGATGCCGGACTTCGACATCGATTTCTGCATGGATCGCCGCGACGAAGTGATCGAATACGTCAACGAGCGCTACGGCCGGGACAAGGTCGCGCAAATCATCACCTACGGCACGATGGCGGCGAAGGCGGTGCTGCGCGATGTCGGACGGGTGTTGGGATTCCCCTATGGCTTCGTCGATCAGCTAGCCAAGCTCGTGCCGTTCGATCCGAATATGACGCTCGACCGCGCGATGATCGAGGAACCGCAGCTCAAGGCGCGCTACGCCGACGAGGACGACGTCCGCGCGATCATGGATTTGGCGCTATCGCTCGAAGGCCTGTCACGCAACGCGGGCAAGCACGCCGGCGGTATCGTGATTGCGCCCCGGCCGCTGACTGAATTCATGCCGCTATACTGTGAACAGGGTAGCGACACCGCGGTCACCCAATTCGACATGAGCGATGTCGAAGCCGTGGGACTCCTGAAGTTCGATTTCTTAGGGTTGCGGACGCTTACCATCATCGACAGCGCGGTGCGTGGAATTAATCGCGCGCGCGCGGCGAACGGTGAAATATCCCTCGATATCACGACGCTGCCGCTGATCGATCCGCTCACCTATAAGCTCGTGCAACGGGCACAGACTACCGCGGTATTTCAACTCGAATCGCGCGGCATGAAGGAGTTGATCAAACGGCTGCAGCCCGACAGTTTCGAAGATTTAATCGCGCTGGTGGCGCTGTTTCGACCCGGCCCGCTCCAATCCGGGATGGTTGATGACTTCATCGATCGCAAGCACGGCAAAGCGCTCGTGAAGTACCCGACGCCAGCGCTCGAAGGCATTTTAAAACCGACCTACGGCGTTATCTTGTACCAAGAACAAGTGATGCAGATAGCCCAGGTGCTTGCCGGCTACACGCTTGGCGCCGCCGACTTATTGCGGCGTGCGATGGGTAAGAAGAAGGCCGAAGAAATGGCGCAACAACGCCAGACTTTTATCACCGGCGCGACGGATCGCGGTATCGAACACGACGTCGCCGCGCTGATCTTCGACTTGATGGAGAAATTCGCGGGTTACGGATTCAATAAATCGCATTCCGCCGCGTATGCCTTGGTGGCGTATCAAACCGCTTGGTTGAAAGCACACTATCCAGCCGAATTCATGGCGGCGGTGTTGTCGGCGGATATGGATACCACCGACAAGGTCGTCCGTCTGATGGACGAATGCCGGCAATTGCAAATTACGGTGCAAAATCCGGATATCAACGCGTGCGAGCACCGGTTTACCGTCGCTGATGCGCGCACTATTCGTTATGGCCTGGGCGCGATCAAGGGCGTAGGCGAAGCGGCTGTGGCGGCAGTCGCCGAGGAGCGCGCGACGCATGGCGCTTATCGTGATCTATTTGATCTATGCCAGCGCAACGATGCGCGAAAACTCGGCCGTCGGGTGCTCGAGGCTTTGATCAAATCTGGCGCGCTTGATTCCTTCGGTGCGCCGCGCCGTGGTTTGATGATGGCGCTCGAACCGGCGCTGCAGGCGGCGGAGCAACAAGCGAAGGCCGCCGAACGCGGACAAATCGATATGTTTGGTTTGGCCCACGACGCTGATTCGAGCGCGACCGATACCTCCGCGTGGCAACGCGCCGTCAGGTGCGACGAGTGGTCAAAATCGCAAATTCTGGGCTGGGAAAAAGAGACGCTCGGTCTGTACTTGAGTGGCCATCCCATCGATCGCTATCGTCTGGAACTGCAGGCGCTCGGCGCGGTACGCTTGGTGGATTTAAAGACCGGCCGGAAGCGGGTGGCGGGATTCATTTTAGGCTTGCGCTTTATGAAGAGCCGGCGTGGACGGATGGCAATTTTAACCATCGATGACGACACCGCTCGAATTGAAGCGACTGTGTACAATGAAGCGCTCGAAAATGCGATCGATAAACTGGCGGTCGATCGCTTGGTGGTGCTCGAAGGTGAATGTGCGGTCGATGACTACAGCGGCGAGCCAACGCTGAATGCGCAGCAGATCTGGAGCATCGACGAAGCACGCCAACGGTTCGCGCGGGCCGTGGTGATTCGAGTCGAGCAAGGACGCTTGAATGGCCTCGTCGGCAGTCTGCAAACGGCGTTGAAGGCTTATGGCCGCGGACCCTGTCCGGTTTGTATCGAGTACGCGACCGAATCCGCGCAGGCGCGCATTAGGCTGGCGGACGAATGGCGGGTGCACGCCAATGAAGCCTTGCTCGAACAATTACGTGTGCATGTCGGTGATGATGCTGTCACCGTGGAATACTAAGGGTCTGCGAAGTCATGTCAGCAATCACTCCCGAAGTCTCGACCATCAACTATCAGTTCCTCGATTTCGAGCAACCGATTGCAGAGCTGGAAGCCAAAATAGAAGCGCTGCGCAAGGTCGGTAACGATTCCGAACTCAATATCGGTGTCGAGATCGAAAAATTGCAAGAGCGCTCGCGGGATCTCACGAGCCAAATATTCTCGGCGCTCACCCCGTGGCAGGTGTCGAAGTTGGCGCGTCATCCGCAGCGTCCATTTACGCTAGATTATGTCGAGCGAATCTTCGATCAGATCGAAGAGCTGCATGGCGATCGACTGTTTGCCGATGATCCGGCGATTGTCAGTGGCGTGGCGCGTTTAAATGGACGCGGTGTAGCCTTCATCGGCCATCAGAAGGGGCGCAACACCAAGGATAATTTGCATCGCAATTTTGGCATGCCGAAGCCCGAAGGGTATCGCAAGGCATTGCGGATAATGCAGTTGGCGGAACATTTTCGATTACCGCTGCTGACGTTTATCGATACGCCTGGGGCGTATCCCGGAATCGACGCCGAAGAGCGTGGACAAAGCGAGGCCATTGCCCGGAACTTGCTGACCTTGGCAAGTTTGCGCGTGCCCATTGTCGCCACCGTCATCGGTGAGGGCGGATCCGGCGGCGCGCTGGCGATCGGTGTCGCGGATCGGGTGGTGATGTTGCAGTACGCGACCTATGCGGTGATCTCACCGGAGGGTTGTGCATCGATTTTGTGGAAAAGCGCGGATAGAGCGGCCGAGGCCGCGGAGGCGATGGGCATTACGTCCGAACGATTGCTCCAACTCAAGCTAATCGACAGTGTGATCGAAGAGCCCCTCGGCGGCGCGCATCGCGACTATGGGCAGATTGCGCTTAAAGTTAAGGCCAGCATCCAAGATGCGCTGGACAAGCTTTTAAAGCTCGATCCCGACACGCTGATCCATCAGCGCTACGCGCGACTCAATCAATTCGGCGAATTTATCGAAAAGTAATGACTACCGGCGCGGCCAGCAGCGCGTTTCTGCGCCGTATCCGCGCTGCATGCCTGGACCTTATCGCGGATGTCGGATCGTGCACCGAACTCGTCGTGGCCTATAGCGGTGGGCGCGACTCGACGGTTCTCTTACACGCGCTTGCTGCGTATCGCGGCGAATTCAGGCTCACTGCGCTCCATGTCGATCATGGTTTGCACGCGCATAGTCCCGAATGGGCACGTTGGTGCCAAACCCAGTGCACGGAATTGAAGATCCCGTTGCTCGTGGTGCCGATTAGCGGCCGACCCGCGCGCGGGTCTAGCGTTGAGGCCTGGGCACGCGAACAGCGCCATCATGCCTTCGCATCGCACTTGACCGAGCATACGATGCTCCTCACGGCCCATCATGCCGACGATCAGGCCGAAACGTTTTTACTCAACGCGGCGCGCGGCGCCGGACCGGCCGGGCTGCGCGGGATTGCTCCGGTGCGGCGCTTAGGTCCAGGGTGGCTAGGGCGGCCGCTGCTAGCCTTCAGCGGTGATGAGATCGCGCGCCATGTCGAGCGCGAGGATCTCCGCTGGATCGAGGATCCGAGTAATGCGTTGCTCGATCATGATCGCAATTTTCTTCGGCACCGCGTATTGCCCCTGTTGCGCGAACGCTGGCCGGCCGTCGTCAGTATCTTCAATCGCAATGCCGAACTCCAACGCGCGAATGCGGTGACACTCGATATCGTGGCCGATCAGCTCTTGGCGCAGGCCGCGTTGCCGCAGCCGACCCGGATCGCGCTCCGAACCATTACTGCGCTAGATCCAAATCTTGGAAAAATTGTGCTGCGGCGCTGGATCGAGCGCGCCGGATTCCCGCTGCCCGATGCGGCGCACCTGGTGCAAATCGTCACGACTGTTATCGGCGCTCGCGGCGATCGTGTGGCTGCGGTTGCGTGGAAAGGCGCCGTGCTCCGGCGTTATCGTGAGATGCTCTATCTGGGCTGGCCGTTATCGAAATCGCCAGTGAGCTTTAACGCGCGTTGGGATTTCAAAAAACCGTTAGCGCTGCCCTGGGGTGTCTTGAGTGCGACGCCAATGCTGGCGACTGAAAGTAATGTGCTACTGACAGTTGGTGCTGAAGTGACGATTCGAACGCGGTTGGGCGGCGAACGCTGTCAGCCCGCCGGCCGCGCGCACGGGCAACCGCTGAAACATGCACTGCAGGAGCGCGGGATCCCACCCTGGGAACGCCACGTCCTACCCTTAATCTATATCGACGAGCAACTTGCGGCCGTGGCGGATCTATTCGTATGCGCGCCGTATGCGGCACAGGCGGGCGAAACCGGTTGGGGACTTCATTGGGAGCCCACAGTTGCCAAATAAAAAATGCCAGCGTGGGAATCTGGTGTGGTGTCCCGCACTAAACTTCCGTTAACCGAGCTTCGGTTTCATGGGAGCGGCTGTTGTGGGAGCGGCTTTAGCCGCGAATGGATCTCACCCAAGATTCGGCGTTAAAGCGGCTCCCACCACCCCGATTTAGCGCTCCGGAAACAACGGATCCGGTAGATCAAAAAAATCGAGATTGATCATCTTGCTGTTGTGACCGGTGTCGGTGGCCGCGGACTCGAACGGCTTGGTCGAAATTTCTCCGAGTTGCGGTAAATTTTTGCGGAGTTTGGTGCCGGCGGCGGCGACCTTTACCTGGAGCTCGGGATGAAAGGGCAACACAAACGCGCGCGGCACGCGCGGCGAGCCGTCCAGATTCATTTCGGTGACCCATAAAAAAATATTGCCCTTGGTCGTGCCACCTTTATCGGGCTCGACAATCTGCAATCCCATTAAGTTAAAACGAGCCGGCAGGCCACGCGCGGTCGGCCATCCCAGTAAGTCGGGGATTGAGCGGTAGGTGATCGTACATAAGCCGGCGACGAGAATGACGGCAGCGAGTTTTACCCACCACATCCAGCGGGTGAAGATCAGGACATTCAGCAGCAACAGTGCAATCACGACATACGCCGCGGCAAAAGCGGCGAGATTTGCGTTATTCATTGAAAGGCCTTTAGGTCTTAGCCCGGCGCATCTTTGCTTGGCGGCAAATTGACCGGAATATCTTTGAATTTAAGCTTTACGCTTTTTTGCCCCAGCCGCGACCAGTCGAGGGGCACCCCCTGTTCCTGATCATCCAATTCGATTTTTCCTTCCTGCGGAATATTCTGCCGGAGTTTACCTTGGGCTTCTTGGAATGCCGATTTGAAGGAAGCCTTGAACGGCATGTGATAGGCGCGGGGACGGAGATCGGCGCCGGGCGCGAGATCAGTCGCCCAGAAAAACACATCCCCCGCCCCGCCGGTTGCCTTGTTGGGCTCTTGAATATAAACCGCCACCAAATTAAAGCGCCGGGGAACCTGGCGATCGGTAGGCCAGCCCAGCATTCGCGGCAGTGAAAAATAAACGAGCAAATAGGTCAATGTCACCACCAGGATGCCGGCTATCTTTTTGCGCAACGACCAGGTCGAGTACAGGCTCAAGCCAAGCATCAGCAGCAGAACGACCACAAAGCCTGAAACGATTGCGCCATGTCCAAAGTTCACGTGGAGTCCTTTTTAATTGCGTTTGAAAGCTTTCGACACCAAGCTTTTCGGAATGTGGTTGATGTTGGTGACCGCGCCGTTCCCTAAGACCGTGAATCGAATGGCGGTTTTTTCGTCGTCCTTATGTTCCAGGGTCAGGGTGTCGTAGTACAAGACCTCGAGCTTGGGATTTACCTTGTCGACCCGCACCGTGACCGGAACCGCTTTATTATCTTCGGTCGCATAGTAGTGAATGTTGATTACATACTCGCCGGGGACCACGCCGCGAATGGTCGTGATTTCTTGATTCAACGGGTTCTCGATAATTTTGCCGTTGATATTCAACGTATCGTTCAGATTGCCGCGATCGTCGCGATCCAAATGGATCAGACCTGCGGCCGGCGAGGCGAAATCGATGAGATTACCGGCCGGATCCTCAACGTAAGTATCAATATCATTCGGATTTTTGTCGGGCCACGCCACGGTAATGATGTATTCGGCTTTGGGATCGATGATGCCTTGTTTGGACACTGGGTTCATGAACAATACCGCCAGTACAAACAAAAAGGTTATCGCCTGAATAATTTTAAACAGCACCGCCGTGATTGGATCGAACGGTTGACGATGACGACTCCCGGCACGGGCGAGGGCAGGCATGCGGGCGGCCGCTAGTTCGCGCTATCGAACTGACGCGGCATCAGAACATCCTTGGCGTAAATCGTCAGTTGTAGCAGTCGCTCCAATCCGCGGTCGAGTAAGTAATAGGGAAGCGACAGCAAAATGCCGCCGACCAGGCTCGCCAGCGTGGTGTAGAGCGCGGTGCTCATCCCCAAACTCATTTGCTTTAACACTTTCTGCATGGTCGTCGCATCCAACGAGCCCGTGTCGGCCACCGAACTCAACATCAGAATGAAGCCCACTAGCGTGCCCAGAAAACCGACCTTCAACATCAGGTCGATGTAGTACCAGCCGAACTCATTGGCACTGCGAACTTTGGAGGCATAGGCATCAAGCAGATCGGTGCTCGCCTCGACTTTAGTAGCGCTAGCGGTGCGCGATTGTGCGAAGAACTCGATTAAATAGTTGACGGTGAACCCGGGCCGCGGCCGCGTCCCGCTCGCCAGTTCGAGCGTGTCGTGCGTTACGCGAACGGCACCGGAATCGCTGCGTTCAATTTGATTGATCAAGGTTTGGGCGTCTTCTATTTGGCGCGACAGATAGCGGGTGCGGATAAAGGTATGACCGAGCCCGATGAAATACATCCCGATCACCACCAAGCAGATCTGGCTGCGATCCGCGCCAAGCATCTGCTGAATGAGCCCTTGGTCCACACACACCACGCCGCCGAAAATGACGAGGCTGGTCAAACTTAGCCACGCCAAAAGCAATAAATGAGGCGGTGGCGCGAGCGGGGATGGCGTGTGATTTAGCATGGCGCGCAACTAGCGGCGTGGATGAGGAGTCATGACGTTATTCTTTTTCCAATACAAACGTGAGAATTTCACGGAGCACGCCATTCATCCGCGCGGCAAACGCATTGACCCGGCGGTCGGCGTGATCTTCCGGCAACAATACAAGGCTGACGACAGTTTTGCCATGCGCTTCGTGCACGGTGATGCGGCACGGCATTTCGGCGACAAATCCGGGGTCGAGTAACAAGACTTCGCGCGCGTATTCCAAGTTACAAAAATGGATCACTTCGACATCCGGAAAATCCTTGTAACCGCGTTCACGCAATCCCTTGCCGATGGTATTGCGTCCGGTGATCCTGAAATTACGTTCGGTGATCGCGAAATCGAGTTCTAAAATAACATCCGCGAACGATTTCGACGTTTCACCGCGCACGATGCGCGGCCCGTTCGCGGCGAGCTGGCTGGCCACCACGCACCAGGTCATTCCGAGCAGAGCCAACATAACCGCGATCCGCGGTGCGCCGCGGATCATTCGCGAATAACGACTTTGGTGCCCACGCCGACGAAGCGACGTAGTTCGCGCACATTGCGATTGGTCAACGCGATACATCCCTGTGTCCAATTAAATTTGTTTTGAATTTCGAGCTTGGTGATCGTTTCCTCGCCCAGTCCATGGATGCCAATGGAGCCGCCCAACGCCGTATTTTGCGGCGGCAGTGCGCTTTGGCGTTGCGCGTCGAGAATATGCTCGAATTCAGGACGTGAGATCAGCGATTTTTTTAATCCGAAGTAGCCATCCTTGACATTCGGGTAGCTGAGCCGCATGAACACGTCAAACCCACTCCCCTCATTGACACCCGTGATGTAGTAGACGCCTATCGGGGTTTTGTTGTCGCCACGGATCCGCTTATCGCCGTGGCCGCCGCGCCCGAGGGCGACGGGGAAAGTGCGTGCGATTCGCGTGCCTTGCCGCAGTGTCAGGACCCGTGCCGATTTGTCGATTTCTAGACTGTAATCCGTCGTATTGGCCACGATACCCACGTCGTCGGCCGAGTCGGCGTGCACGATGGGAAGCGCCAGACCAAGCGCAACCGCGAAACCAAGCGTTAGGCACCATGGCGGCGGCGATCGCTGCTGACAGGTGCGCCAAAAACTAAAAAGTCGCTTACGCATGCAATCAATACGGACTCTTGTTCGCGCGGTCCTTCGCGATTGAGTGCGCCTCCCCAGGCTCGGGCAGTATAGACATCTCGACGCGAATCCTCACCTTGGTGAGGACGCCTCGCGCATGACCGACGCTAACAGGCCTATGCTATGGTGCGCGGCTCACGCCTCGTACTCGTTGAATCGCGCTATCCGATGACTGAAATTAGAACTCATCTCAAAAATACTCGGGGCAGCGCTGGGATCCAGTTTTGTGCAGTTCAAGGCGCGAGGAGGAGACATAGTGGTTCTATGGCAACGACGAGCAACGCCGAAATGCGCGAAACTGGACCCAGCCCGGAGGGTTGCGCGCCGAAAGTCCGGGCACGGTGTTGCGTGGCTTGGAAATAGTCCCCGCTATTCCCGGCGCCACGCGCCTTGCGCCCAGAACTTTGGGCGCGCAACGCTGCCCCGAGTATTTTTGAGATGAGCTCTAAATACACGAAAACCGCGATGCTGCTGCACTGGCTGTCGGCTGCGCTGGTGGTGGGCTTGTTCGCGATTGGATGGACCATGGTCGAGCTACCGAAGGGGCCGGCTCGTGGTGCAGCGTTTGCGTTGCACAAGTCGCTTGGTCTGACCGTACTGATGCTGACCTTGTGGCGGTTTGGCTGGCGTTTGCGGCATGCCGCGCCCGCGCTTCCGTCCACGCTCCCGGCGTGGCAGGCGACGCTGGCCCGTGCGGTGCACGCGACGTTCTACCTGCTGCTCGTGTTGCAACCGATCACCGGCTATCTCTCGTCGTCGTTCAGCGGCTATAGCACGAATTTTTTCGGTCTGCCGCTACCGGAGTGGGGCACTCATGATCCGCCCTTGAACGAATTTTTCACCGAAATCCACGTACTGTGTTCGATAACCTTGCTCCTGCTAATCGGCACGCACGTGGCAGGGGCGATCAGTCATGTCGTAGTGCCGGGCGACCGGTTGCTACGGCGCATGCTGCCGTGGTGAGGCCGCGAAATCCATGCTCAAACCCCGCGCGCAATCGCTCCGCCAGGTTCTGCTCGGGCACGAGCTAGCATTTTTGGTGTTGGTGGCAGTCACCGGCGCGATGGGCGCGGCGTGGGCGTATTTTTGGCAGCAGACATCGACGGAATCGCTGCGCCTAAACGGCTTGATGGACGCCGCGCAGGACATTCAAACGCTGGTTTTCCGGCAGGTTAAAGAAGTTGCCTTGGCGCGCCTACGCGAAGATCCGCGCGCTTCCGAACTGCAAGCGCAGTTCTACCATCAAATCCAAGACCACTTTAACGCACTCCGCCAGCGCTCGAATTCGCGCGCCGAGGACTACGCGGTCCAGCATATGCAGGAGGCCTACAGTCGACTCCAGGCGGACATGAACAGCATGGCGGAGGATTCATTCCTGCTGAATCGAATCGTGCGCAGCAAGCTGCTTGATCCACGTTTCGAAGTCGATCTCGTCCAGGGATTCGAAACCAGTTTTAAAGAAATTCGCGGTTTAATCGCGCAGGAATTAGGGGGTCAAGCGGCACGCATTCGAGCGTGGACGCACTATGCGCCGTACATCGTGCCGGTGCCGCTGGTCATTGCGTTGGGTGTGCTGGTCGCGTCGCGCTCGAGTCTCGCCCGTGGCTTTGTGCGGCCGATGCGCGCGATCATGCAGGGCACCCAGGAAATGAGCGCGGGAAATCTGGATCATCGACTGCCGATCGAAGGTGTCGCCGAGGTGGCCGCGCTCGCGACGCGTATCAACCAGATGGCGCTCGAACTTGCCGCCAGTCGCGATGCCGTGATCGAAGCCGAACGCCAAGCGGCGCAAGGGGCATTGGTGCCGGTCATCGCGCACAATATTCGCAATCCACTGGCGAGCATTCGGGCGAGCGCGCAATTACTGGAACACACCGAGGATCGCGCGGAAACCACTGAGCTCGGACGTGAAATCGTGCAAGTCGTCGATCGCCTCGGCCGTTGGGTCAGTGCGCTCGTGTCCTATTTGCATCCGTTGCAACCGCAACTTAAAGCCGAACCGGCGACACAATTATTCGAGGCCGCGCTCGAGTTGTTGAAACCGCGTCTTATCGAAAAACAAATAGCCATCGTGCGCGAACCGTGGGATCCGAGCGCGCTCGTGGCAGTCGATGTCGATCTGATGGAACAAGCGGTCTATGCGGTGATGGCTAACGCGCTCGAAGCTTCGCGCCCGGCTACTGCACTAACTCTGGCGGTGCACGGCAACGCGGACACGGTAATCTTGTCGGTGACCGATTGCGCCGGCGGGATCCCATTCATTCCGAATCCAGCCGATCTAACACCGGGGCCGACGACGAAGCGCTTTGGAACCGGCTTGGGGATCCCCATTGCCTTTAAAGTCTGCAGGGCGCACGGATGGACCTTGGAGTTCGCGTTGGTCGACAATACCGGAACCAAAGTCACCTTTACCGCACCGCGCGCGCCCCACCCGACATGACCTCCGTCCCGGTAACCGATGCCAGCGTGCCGCCGCCGCACCGCGAGGCGCGCATCGTAATCATCGAGGACGAAGTATTGTTTGGCAAAGCCGTGAGTCGACGCCTGGCGAAGGCGGGCTTTATCTGCACCGTTGTCACGACGCTGGCGGGCGCCGAGGAGGCGTTGCGGAATGAGGAGCCGGATCTGCTGTTGTTGGACATGCGCTTGCCGGATGGGTCAGGGCTCGATTTCCTGCAACGCTTGCGCACGCAAGGCGAGCGCAAGCCACCGGTGTTAGCGATGAGCGCCTACGGCGAAGTTGAAGACGCCGTGACGGCGATGAAACTCGGCGCCGCGGATTACTTGAAGAAGCCGATCGATCTCGATGAGTTGCTGGTCAATGTGCGTAAGGTCCTCGGCAATCAGCGCGTGTCGCAACAGCTCGAATACTCGCGTACGCGTGAAGCCAGTGGCGGACCGGAGGGCGCGACACTGATCGGTGATTCACCGGCAGCCCACACGCTGCGCAGTCAAATCGAGCGCATTGCGCAGTTTGGCAAGGTCGGCGACGGCGCGGCGCCGACCGTCCTTATCTTGGGTGAAACCGGTACTGGCAAGGATTTAGCCGCGCGCCTGTTGCACCAGCAGTCGCCGCGCGCGACGCGTCCGTTTGTCCACGTGGATTGCGCCGCATTGCCTAAAGACTTGATCGAAGCGGAGCTATTTGGACATGTTAAAGGCGCGTTCACCAGCGCGGTGGCCGAACGCACGGGGCTGCTCGAAGCGGCGGAAGATGGCGTGGTATTTTTGGATGAAATCGGCGAATTGCCACTCGAGCTGCAAGCGAAATTATTGGCCGTATTGGAACGCCGCTCACTACGGCGGGTGGGTAGCAGCCAAGAACGGCGAGTGTCGGCGTGGTTTATCGCGGCGACCAACCGTGACGTTGATCGCATGGTGGCGGAGGGCGCGCTACGCGCCGATCTGTATTTTCGACTGAATGTTCTGACGCTGCATTTGGCGCCGCTACGCGAACGCGGTACCGATGTCATATCGCTAGCGGAGCACGGCGGCAGTCAGCTCGCCCGCCGTTATGGTTTCGCGACCTTCAGCTTGGACGAGGATGCGCGCCGCGCGTTGAATGCTTATCCGTGGCCGGGCAACATCCGCGAACTGCGCCATGTGATCGAGCGCGCATTGCTGTTGTCGAACGGTCGCACGATCACGGCGGAGAGTTTGATGCTGCCGGTCAGCGGCGGCATGGCGGTTCGCGCGGCCGGCGTTGATCTCGCCGGATTAACGTTGGAAGAAGCGGAAAAAATGCTCATTCAAGCGGCGCTTAGGCGCACCGATAACAATGTCTCGGAAGCCGCGCGCCAGCTCGGCATCACGCGCATGACCATGCGCTATCGGATGAAACAGCACGGGCTGTGAGCGTAACCTGCGGTCGATCCTTGTCGCGTTTTGTTTTCCCCTCACCCCGACCCTCTCCCGCGAGGGGAGAGGGAGAAAGATCGAGCCGCGCTTACAACGAGGCCGTGCGACTTTATCCCCTCTCCCCTTGCGGGTGAGGGGTTTGGAAGCTCGAGACATGCCCCACTTCAATCTCGAAAGAGCCAATCAATGCAGCTTCAACCGCGGCTTGGTCCGTTGCGTTAGTAAATTCGCGATGGTCATGAACGCGGTGCGGATGACGCCTTGGACGGCGACCTGGTGCATTTTATACAGCGATAAATAGGCCATGCGCGCGAACCAGCCTTCAATCGATACCGAGCCCGCGTGCTGGCCGAAGAGATTTCCCATCAGATTTCCTATCGTGCTATGAGTGCTCAAATTGATCAGAGAACCAAAATCCCGATACCGAAATTCCGGCGCGCCACCGCGTCCCGTGATTCGCGCTTCAAGCGCGCGGGCAATCAACGCGGCCTGCTGATGGGCGGCTTGGGCGCGCGGCGGGACCAAGGCGGGGAGGTCTGGCGCAAGCGGACACGCCGCGCAATCGCCGAACGCGTAGATCGCATCGTCCAACGTCGTTTGCAAGGTTGAACGTACCAGCAACTGATTTATGCGATTGACTTCGAGCCCATCGAGTGCGCGCAACACATCGGGGCCCTTAATGCCCGCCGCCCATACTTTGATTTCGGCCGGAATGAATTTGCCGCTCTTCATGCGCAAGCCCTGAACCGTCGCTTCGGCCACCATTTCGCTGGTGTGCACATGAATTCCCAACGCATTGAGCGCCGCCTGCGTAGTGTTCGAGATACGTTCGCTTAAGCCCGGCAGAATGCGCGGCGCGCCGTCGATTAAATGAATCTTGATATCGCGTTCGGGTTGGATGCGGGTCAGGCCGAATTCAACCAACGCACGGACCGCGTGATGGAGCTCGGCGGCGAGTTCGACGCCGGTCGCCCCGGCCCCCGCGATCGCGATATCCAATTGACCCTCGCGGAGCGGCTCGATTTGCTCATTGGCCGCATAGCAGGCACGCACGAGGCGCTGATGAAACGCATCGGCTTCGGTGCGGCCGTCTAAGAATAAACAATGTTCGGCCACACCGGGGATCCCGAAATCATTAGTGACGCTGCCGATAGCGATCACGAGCGCGTGATAGTTGAAACTTCGTCGCGGAATGTATTGTTGACCTGCGCTATCGAATGACGGCGCGATGGTGACGGTCTTGGCATCGCGGTCCAGTCCTTCAAGCGCGCCCAATCTAAAATGGAACCGGTGCCAGTGCGCCTGCGCGAGGTAATCAAGCTCATCGTCGTTGGAGTTCAGCGTACCGGCCGCGACTTCGTGTAGCAGCGGCTTCCAGATATGGGTATAACCCCGATCGATTAACGTAATTTCAACCGTGGGCTGGCGCCGGAACCGATTACCCAGGCGGGTGACCAGTTCGAGTCCGCCCGCACCGCCGCCGATGACAATGATTCGAAACGGTTCAGTGGCAGACATGGCTTGCATGGCGCTCGGGCAAGGGTTGTGTTTCGACGCGGGACCGACGACAGCGAAATCCCGCAGGTATACTATTTAAGCCGGTGCCGAAGTGCATCATCGAATTTTATCGCTAATCCGAGCCCGCAACGTCATGACCCAACAAACCACCGAGATCGAACTTCAAGCCGCGACCTTTCGCCGGCTGCGTGATTTTCTGCGAGAGCACACCGAAGTCCAAAATATCGACTTGATGAATTTAGCGGGCTTTTGCCGTAATTGCCTCGCTAAGTGGTACAAGGCCGAAGCCGAGGAGCGCGGCGTCGCGCTCGATTACGAAGGCGCGCGCGAACTGATCTACGGCATGCCGTATAACGAATGGCGTCAACGTTTCCAAAACGAATCGTCGCCCGCGCAAACGGCGGCATTTAAAGCGCGGCAGGACACTGAATCGCACTGATCTCGACTAGACGTTCGTCAACATGTCGAGGCGAAGGCGGTTAGGTGTGGCGTTTAGCGCAGCGCTGGTTAGCGCGACGTTCGGCGCCAAGGCAGTGGATAGCACGTCCAACCTCGCACCGGCCTTTCATTTGACGCTGGCGGTTGATCTGGCGCAGCGCCTCGGGATCGCGGCCGAAGCGCTAACCGCGCAGGTGTGGGCGGCGGAGCGCGAAGCCGTTGGACGCGTGGTCTCGATTGCCCCGTTACTTACCCTACGTGCCGCCGAGCTCGCACGTGACGCGGAATTGACGAGTATCGAACGCGCGGTCGCCGAGCATGAGGCCTACCTCGCACGCCTCGATGCGCAGCAGAAAGCCGGAGCCGCGGGTGGGCTCAGTGAGCGGCACGCCGTTAGCGTGGCGCTCGCGGAACTCGCTGGCCGGCGCGGTGCACTAACCGCGCAGGCGGTCGCGGCGCACGGCGCGCTACGTTTGGAGTGGGGCGACGCGCTGGCCCATGCGGTGCTCGATGCAGAGTCGACCGTGCTCGCGTCCCTAAAGCAAGATCGCGCGGTCTTGATCAAAGTTGAGTTCGGCGCCGAGACCGCGAATCCGGGGCTGCCGGGCCGGGCGCGCGTCGCGTTAGGGGGACGACGGGAGACTAGCGTCGAGGCGCTGCTGCTTGATCGCGCGCCCGCCACCTCCCGCTGGGGCGGGGCAACTTATTGGTTTACCGCCCGCGACGCCACGCTGCCGAGCGGTGCGGAGATTAGCGCCTGGGTCGCGACCGGCGACTCTGAAACGGGGGTGCGAATTCCGGCGCGCGCGGTGATCTGGCTCGATGGCCGGCAATGGGTCTATGTGCAAGTCACGCCGACTGGCTACGAACGTCGCGAAGTCGCGTTGCATGCGCTGTCATCCCGCGCTTATTTCACGTCCGATCTGACTGCCGCGACGCATGTCGTGACGGTGGGTGCGCAAGCCTTGTTGGCGCAGGAACAGCGTGCGGCGATCCCACGGGAAGACAACGATTAAGCCTGCGTGCTGCGCCATATAGTCGATTTTTCGATCCGCTTTCGCGGCGTGGTGGTCGCGCTCGCGGCAACTCTCTGCGTGTATGGAATTTATCGCGCGTCGCGCGCGGGACTGGATATTTTTCCGGAATTTTCACCGAAGGCGGTAATCGTACAGACCGAGGCGCGTGGGCTCGCGACGGCCCAGGTCGAAATCCTGGTGAGTACGCCAATCGAGCAGGCATTGGCCGGTTTGATCGGCCTCGATCACGTTCGTTCGGAATCGATTGAAGGTCTGTCGGTTGTGACGGCGGTGTTTCGCGATGACACCGACCTCATTCGTGATCGTCAGTTCGTCGCCGAACGCCTGGCCGTGACGCGCAGTACGTTGCCGGCCGCCGCCGACACTTCAGTGATAATTCCGCTGGCGTCGTCGTCGGCGACGGTGCGCACCATCGGCGTCCAGTCCGATACGGTATCGCTGATGAAATTGCGCGATTTGGTCGATTCGACGTTGGTGCCGAATATTCAAAGCGTGCCGGGGGTGGCCGACGTCAATGTGTTCGGTGGCGAGGTGCGCACCGTGCAGATCCAATACCGGCCCACCGCTTTGCGCTATTACATGCTAGGCGTGGACGAGTTGGCGACCGCGCTCCGCGGGGCATACGACGCGGGTGTGGCGCTTGGTTTCATCGAGAATGAAAACCAGCGATTCGCGCTGCAATTGACTTCACCGCAACCGAATTTAGAGGATATCCGCAACCTGGTGGTCGCGCGGCGCGGAACGCGAGTAGTGACGCTTGCCGAAGTCGCCGACGTGGCATTCGTGGCCGGTCCCGCCATTGGCGCCGCGCAAATCGGCGGCAAGCCGGCCATCGTCATGATGGTCATCGCCCAATACGGCGCCAATACCCTGACGGTGTCGAATCGTCTGCGCGATCTGCTAAGCGAGTTCCAACGCACCCTGCAGCCGCGGGGGATCCGCGTGCTACCCGATCTTTTCGTGCCGGCGAACTACATCGAGGCGTCGCTGCATAATATCGCCGAGCATTTGACCCTCGGCGCCGCGTTCGTCGTGATCGTGTTGGTGCTGTTTTTGTTCGATCTGCGCGCGGCGCTGATTTCGGCGTTGGCGATCCCGCTGTCTTTACTCACCGCGTTAATCGTATTGCTCGAGGCCGGCGCCAATTTGAACATCATGGTGCTGGGTGGACTCGCGATCGCGCTCGGCGAAGTAGTCGATGACGCGATTATCGATACCGAAAATATCTATCGACGCTTGCGCGAGAATCAGCGGCGCGGATCGCCGCTCACGGCGCGGCAAGTGATCTTGGAAGCGTCGCTCGAAGTGCGCGGTTCGGTGGTGTATGCGAGCTTTATCGTAGCCTTGGTCTTCGTGCCCTTGCTGACCTTGTCTGGCGTCGCCGGACGGCTGTTCGCGCCGCTCGGCGTGACCTACATCCTCGCCATCATGGCGTCGCTGGCGGTCGCGTTGTGTGTGACGCCGGCCCTGTGCGGGCTACTCCTCGCGTCGCGTCCGCTGCCGCGCCGCGATCCGCCCCTTATTCGTTTCCTGCAACCGCACTATGCGCGCGTCTTGCGTGCGATCTGCCGTCGCCCGCGCGTGCCGTTAGTGGCCACGGCGTTGGCCAGTGTCGCCATCATTGGCATTTTGCCGAATCTGGGATCGCACTTTTTGCCGCCGCTCCGCGAGGGGCACTACATCCTGCACACCACGGGGTTGCCGGGAACCGCGCTCGGCGAGTCAATTCGGCTCGGCAGCCGCTTGAGCGCGGAGATCTTGCGGTTGCCTGGTGTGCAGTCGGTGTCGCAGTGGGCGGGTCGCGCGGCGCGTGGCGCGGATACCTACGGCGCGCATTACAGCGAGTACGAACTGGCATTGACCGCGCTATCCGGCGCCGAGCAACAATGGGTACGCGACCAGCTCGGCAGGTTGCTGGCTGATTTACCGAACGCTGTGGCGGAAGTGAACACGTTTTTGACCGAACGAGTCGACGAGACGATTACCGGTTACACCGCACCCGTGGTCGTGAACCTCTACGGCGCCGATTTGGTGACGCTCGATCGCCTGGCGCGGCAGGTCGCGACGCAGATGGCAGGCATCAACGGCGCGACCGGGATCCAGGTTCGCGCGGTCGCTCACCTACCGGTGATCGAGATCGAGCCCGAGTCGAGCGGATTAGTCAGACATGGCGTGCCGCGCCAGGCGTTGGTGTCGGTAGCAGCTAGCGCCCTCGGCGGCGAAAAAGTGGGCGCGATCACCTACGCCAATCGCCAAGTAAACATGATGCTCGTTGCGCCGCCCGAAGTTCACCAGGAAGTGTCTGCGCTCGCGCGCTTACCGGTGCGCGCGCTCGATGGGCACATGCTGCCCCTGGATGCGGTTGCCACGATCCGGCAAGTCGACGGGCGGTACAACATTCTGCATCGTGCGGGCCAGCGCGTGCAGTCGGTAACCTGTCAGGTCGAAGGGCGTGCGGTGTCCGGATTCGCGCAGGATCTCGAACGTGTGCTACGGGCCGCGATCAATCTGCCCACTGGCGTGCGCCTCGAATTTACCGGCGCGGCGGTCGAGCAGGCGGCGGCACGCGAGCAATTGCTGGTTCATTCCTTGCTCGCCGGCGTCGGCGTATTGGCTTTAATCGGCGTCGCACTCGGTCGGCCGCGGCACGTGTTACTGGTGTTGTTGAATTTGCCGTTTGCGTTGATCGGTGGCGTGCTCGCGGTGCTGATCACGGGGGCGACGTTGTCGGTGGGCTCGCTCGTCGGGTTTGTGACGCTGTTCGGCATCACTGTGCGCAACAGCATCATGCTGGTCGCGCATTATCAGCATTTGGTGACCCACGAAGGCGCCGCGTGGTCGCTCGATACCGTGGTGCGCGGGGCCACTGAACGTCTGCCGTCGATTGCGATGACCGCGCTCGTCACGGCGTTGGCCATGTTGCCGATCGCCATGAACAGTGACAATCCCGGGCGCGAGATCATGGGGCCGATGGCTGCGATCATCATCGGTGGCATGGCGTCATCGGCGGCGCTGAATCTTTTAGTGATGCCGGCGATGATGTGGCGTTACGGGAAATTTGACGCACGCAGGTAGCGCGGCTTTGTGGGAGGGGCTTTAGCCGCGAATCTTCCAGAGAAATACCTCATTCGCGGCTAAAGCCGCTCCCACCTTAACAGCGAATGGATTTATTGAGGTGCTTTGAGGGATAGCACGCTACTTATCGTTTAACACCCACACCCCATTCCAATCCTCGGGCGGTGGCGTGATCTTGAATTCCAAAATGCGCTCGCGCAGTACTTGACTCGGCCGATCGGTGGACACGGTCGTGAGCGCGGCGTCGAGCTGGATGAGCGCCAGGCGCCAGTCGCGCGCACGGTAGGCGGCGAGCGCGGCTGCGTAGCGATCGAGCATCGCGTCGACGCCGGGCGCCAGGCGAGTGTCGGCGAGGCCGAGCAGTTCATACACCGGGACGGGCGCCAGTTTGCCTTTGACCCGTAACCAATCGAGTTCGCGCAAGCGATAATTGTCCTTGAGCAGCGCGACCGTCGAGCCGCTGACCAGGGTTTGGCTGCCATAAAAACGATTGGCGGATTCCAGACGCGATGCGACATTCACCCCGTCACCGATGACCGTGTAATCCATGCGGCGCGCGGAGCCGATGTTGCCCGAGACCACGTGATCGGAATTAATACCGATGCGGATCGCGAGTGGCGCGTGGCCGAGCGCCGCGCGCCGCGCGTTGAACGGCGTCAATGCCTGTTGCATATCGTAGGCCGCGCGTAACGCATGATCGGCGTCGCGGGTCGAGCCGAACGGCGCGCCGAATACCGCCATGATCGCGTCACCAATATATTTATCGAGGATCCCACCGTGCGCGAAAATCACCTCGACCATGTCGGTGAAGTACTCGTTTAGCAATCCGACGGTATCGGTCGCGCCCATCAGCTCGGTCAGGGCGGTAAAGTTTTCGATGTCGGCGAACAGGATGGTCGCGAGCTGCGTGCGGCCACCCAGAACGGCTTCACCTTGGGCCAGGACTTGTTCCGCCACGGCGCGAGTCATGTAGCGCGCCATCGCGCTGCGCACACGCTTTTCCTTGGTGATATCCTCGATGACCAGCACATAGCCTTGGAGTTGCTCATGCGCATCGACCAGCGGCGTGATATTCAAATTCACCGCAGTCGTGCTCCCTTGGCTGCTCTTCAGCACGCCATCGATCGTCAAATCCGGTTCCAGCGTCCGCATCACCTTGCGTAAGCTCCGCTTTACCCAACTGTTGCCGTTGCGGAAGACGAGGGGGGCGCCGGCGCCCAGGATTCGTTCGGCCTTGACTCCCAGCAGCTTGGCCGCGATGTCGTTGATCTTGACTACGTTCAACGCGCAATCGAGCGTGATTACGCCATCGGTCAGGCGGCGCAGCACGTTTTCGGTGTAATTCCGTTCATTCACCACTTCGCGAAAGAGCTGCGCGTTCTCGAGCGCGATCGCGCTCTGCGCGGCGAGCATTTCGATACGGCGTTGGTCGCGCGCCGTGAACGCGCCGCCTTGGTGGTTCAGAACTTGGACAACGCCGATGGGCACGCCGTGCTTATTGACCACTGGCACGCAGAGGATCGAACGGGTGCGGAAGCCGGTGGCGCGATCGATTTCCGGATTGAACCGTGCGTCGGCATAGGCATCGGGAATATTGATCGCTCGGCGCGTGGTAAAGACTTCGCCGGCGATCCCAACCTGCGAGGGAATGCGGATCTCGCGCGCCGACAAACCTTCGGCGACTCGCGACCACAACTCGTCACGGATGGGATCATGCACGAACAAGGTGCTGCGTTCCGCGTCCAATAGATCGGTGGCGACGCCCATGATCTTGCGCAACAGCTTATCGATGTCGAGTTCGGACGAGATCGCGCGCGTGACTTCCATTAACCGCGATTCTTCGTGCGAGGCGACCTGCGCGCGTTCGACCAACTGCGCATTTTCGAGCGCGGTGGCGAGATGAGTCGTGAAGGCGCGCAAGAACACGCCATCGGTGGTCGAGAACTGGCCATCGTGTTTGTTGAGCACTTCGGCGACACCGATGATGTCACCACGCCGCGTACGCACCGGGGCGCATAAAATATTTCGTGTGCGGTAGCCCGTCTGTTTGTCGATATCGGCGTTGAAGCGCGAGTCGATATACGCATCATCGATAACGGCCGTGTCGCCTGTTCGAAATACATGCCCGGCGATCCCATGGCTACTCGGGAAACGGATCTCCTGGACCAACTCGCCCTGTGCGAGGCGCGAGAAAAGTTCGTCGGTTTCCGCGTCGTACAACAACAGCGTGCTGCGATCGGCGTCGAAGGCGTCGCTGATCAGCGCGACCAGACGCGTGAGCATGAGATCCAACGACAGACCTTCCTGCGCTTTCTGCGTGGCTTCGACCAAGGATTCCAGACGGCGCTCAAGTTCACCCGCGCTGCCGTAAGCATCACGCACGGTTCCATTCGCGGCCCCGCCGAGCGCCAGGTGCAAGGCGCTGTCCTGCAGCCGTCGTTCCAACAGATTGATCAGGGCGGCATCGGCGGGGCCAACCGTGGCCGCCGGTTGTGGTCGTTTTCCATTAGACATAATGCGCAGCATGCTCCATGTCGCTGACTCCGAGTACGCGGGAGTGGGCCAGGTACCATTGTTGAATTCGGGGCACTAGAATCGCCGCGGAGCGCATCATTTTAATCAAGGTTTACGAAGTGGTAACACTTCGTCACGTTCTGCCATGAGGAAGCGATGAGTCTGAGCTTACGCCTAAACGTGGCCTTGACCCTGGTCATTTTAATCGCCGCCACCACCGGGACATGGTCGGTTATACGCAATGCTCGCCAATCCGTGCACGATGAGTTGTTCTCCTCTATCGACCTCGCGGCCGCTTTAATTGAGCTGTGGGTGGGGCAGGCAGTCGAGGACCATCAAGTAACCTCTCGGAGTCTAATTGATCGACTCGCGGCTACGACGCACGCACGCCACCTGACTATCACGCTCGAATCGACGTTGGATGGCGTTCCGGCGCCACGCGAAACGCCGCAGGCGCCGCGTTGGTACGTGGGTCTCATCGAGCCCAAGTCGCTGCATCTTATGCGTCGGATCGAGGTGCCCGGCGATGCCCTGGATATTCTGCTACTGGCCGAGCCGGCGGATGAAATCGACGAATCGTGGCGGGAAGCGCGTGGTGCGCTCGGGGCTTTGCTCGTATTCGCGCTGCTGGGGAATTTGCTGGTGGTGTGGGTGGTGCGAGTGGCCATGCGGCCACTCGCGTCGATTGCGCACG
Source organism: Gammaproteobacteria bacterium (assembly GCA_016191285.1). GTDB lineage: Bacteria > Pseudomonadota > Gammaproteobacteria > CAIKBL01. Next base: position 125,481 of record JACPPA010000033.1, on the reverse strand, counting down.
CGCTCACCCAAATCGAGGATGGCCATTACGGCGTTCGCCTGCCTAAGGTTGGGATCCCGGATATCGATGAGATTAACCAGCGCTTTAATCAAATGGCGGAAGTTCGCGAACTGAGCGCGGAGGAAGTCGCGCATATGGCGCAGCGTGCGCTAGTGATCCGCGAAGAGGAACGCCGCAAACTCGCGCACGAGCTGCATGACGAAATGGGTCAGTCGATCAGCGCGATTAAAGCCTTGGCGGTCTCGATTGGGCAGCGCGGCGCGCGTTTCGACCCGCGCATCAAGCACAGCGCGGATACGATTGCCGAGATCTCAACGCAGATCTATGACCGGGCTCGGCAGATGATGTCGCGCCTGCGGCCGACGATATTGGACGAGTTCGGGCTCATTCGGGCGCTCGAAGACCTGGTCGATGCTTGGAATGCAGCGCATGCCGAGCAATTTTGTAGTTTCGCGGTGCGGGGTGAGGTACCGCCTCTAGCGGGCGAAATCGGCATAAACCTGTATCGCATCGTGCAAGAAGCGCTGACTAATATTTCGAAACACGCTGCGGCAACCAACGCCTCTGTCGTCCTCGAACATCGCGGTACCGCGACTGGTCCGGGCACGCTCATGCTGACGATTGCGGATGACGGCGTCGGTTTTAGTTCGCGAACGCAGCGCCGCGGTTTAGGCTTGGTTGGGATTTATGAACGCGTGCGCGCCGTCAAAGGAGAACTGGACCTTGCGACCGCGGTGGGGGCCGGCACACAATTCGTATTACGCATAAACATATAAATAAGCCATCCTGATGAATACGCACAAAATTCGAATATTACTCGTCGACGATCACGCCGTGGTTCGCGCCGGCTATAGGACGCTGCTGGAGGATCATCTGACGCTCGACATCGCCGGCGAGGCGGAGAACGGTGAGACCGCCGTAAAGTTGTTTGGTGAGTTGGAACCCGATGTGGTCATCATGGACTTAAGTTTGCCGGGAATCGGCGGCCTGGAGGCGATTCGTCGCATTATTCAACGCAGGCACGACGCGCGGATCCTCGCGTTTTCGATGCATGAAGACACGGTTTTCGTCGAGCAAGCACTGCAGGCTGGCGCGCGTGGCTATATTGGCAAAAGTAGTGCCCCAACGGTCTTGGTCGACGCGGTCAAAGCTATTGCCGCTGGTAATATCTATCTCGATCCGGACATCGCGCAACGGCTCGCCTTTCAGAAAACTCGCGGCTCGAGTTCACCGATCGCGGGCCTGTCGACGCGCGAATTCGAAATATTTTGTCTGTTGGCCGAAGGTCAAACCGTCGCCGAAGTCGCGCGACGCTTATCACTGAGCGGCAAGACGGTGGCGAATTATTCGACGCAAATCAAAAGTAAGCTCGACGTCAGCACCGTCGCGGAAATGGCGCGCATCGCCATTCGCCATGGATTTGTCCGTGCCTAGCAGCCTGTCGGACTTAGGAGGAATCTACTGCGGCGCTGGGACAGCGGTCCATATCCGCGCGCATTCTCGTTAAATAGCCCCCCTATTCGCCTCGAATGCGCGCGGATCTGTCCTCGCTCTCCCACTCGCCTCGCGACGATTCCCTAAGTCCGACAGGCTGCTAGGTCCACGTTGCCGGGGACGAGTTAAGGAATCTCTGCAAAAGGCAGAGATTCCTTAAGGCACAGGGCGGCGCCTTACTCTGACAAAATCGCCTGGCGCGATTTTGAACGCACCTCGTGCGGCCCGCTAGGGCGAGCCTCAGGAGGCGAGTCAAAGTCCAGAGCCTGTCCTGACGAAAGTCAGGAAGGGACTTATTCAGAGTTTCCTTAAATCGGCTTCAGGAGAAATTCTCGAATCAGATTCGGTTTCGCCTGAATCTAAATGCGAAATTCCGTCGCCACCCCCACTGCGCCTAAGTATCATCCGCACTCACCCGTTCCGATCGTCGTCCGCCACGCGGGCGGGGACGAGGGACGCAAAAAAAAACTTGATCGAGTTTAAAACAAACATGTATTCACGGTGGTCTTGGGCGATCGCAATCGTGGCGCATGCCTTATGGGTCGGCGGTGCAGGTATTTTCAACGAGGCACACGCGGAGGGCGCCGGATTCGACGAGGAAATCGTGGTCATCGCGCCGGCCCCCAGCGCCGGGGGGCTTGGCCTTGCGCCGAACCGGTTACCATTCTCGAGTCAGGCGGCTGACAGCGACGCGCTCGAACGCGCGCAGAGTCTCGATCTCACGGATTATCTAAACACCAATCTCGCCAGCGTGTCGGTCAATGCCGCGCAGAACAATCCACTCCAACCCGATGTGCAATTTCGCGGTTTTTCAGCCTCACCCTTATTGGGCTTGCCAATGGGGATCTCGGTGTATCAAAACGGCATTCGGATCAACGAACCCTTGGGGGATGCAGTGAATTGGGATCTTATTCCCGAATCAGCGATCCACAGCATGACTTTGGTCGGCGGTGCGAACCCATTGTTCGGGTTGAATACCTTGGGCGGTGCACTGTCCATCGATATGAAGGACGGTTTCAATACTCAGGGCAATCAATTGGAGATTTCGGGCGGAAGTTGGGGGCGCGCCGTCATGAGTGCCGAGAGCGGCGGCAATAATGGCACGCTCGGCTATTACGCCAACGTGCGCTATTTCGATGAGGCGGGATGGCGCGATTTGTCACCCTCGGACGCGGCGAATTTCTACGGTGAATTGAGTTGGCGGGGCGAACGTGGCGCGCTGGATTTGAATTTGCAATACGCCGACACGCATTTGCGCGGTAATGGACCCGCGCCGGTCGGTCAGCTCGCGCTCGATCGCGCGGCGGTGTTCACCGCCCCCGACATCACCGACAACACCTTGCACGCGATCAGCCTCGATGGCGACTACAAGCTTACCGATGCGCTTGACCTCACGGCGAATGGGTTCTATCGCAAGGTCACAACGGGCTCCTTCAATGGCGATACCTCGTCGTTCGTGCGGTGCGCGCTCAATAACGGAAGTTTTCTGCTTGAAGACTTGCCGGGCGACGCGTTGTCGACACTCGGACTGAACCGTGTCGACGTGTGTACTAAAAACGTCCTGGGCGTCGCCGACGTGCCAGCCCTGCAAACCGCGCTCAATGCCGCGGCCGGCAATCCGGCGGCGTTTGATCTGGTTGATCTGACCCCAGGGCTATCGGGCACGGGGATACTTGCCGATGCCGCAATCAACAATCGCAGCAGCCGGATCCAAGAAGCGTATGGCGCCGACGCGCAATTAGTTTTCGACCGCATGCTTGGCCAACACAAAAACTACTTTGTTGCCGGGTTTAGTTATTACCGGGGCAACGCGGACTTCGACTCGCGGGTCGAACTCGCCAATCTCGATCCCCTGACGCGCAGTACCGAGGGCTTGGGGGTCGGCACCTTTGTCGATAGAGAGGGCACTTCGGTCACGACCCACAGCGACACGTGGAGCTTGTATTTCATGGATAACTTCATGTTGACCGAGCAACTCACGCTGACCGCTGGTGGGCGCTATAACGAGTCGGCGATCGTGTTACGCGATCGATCCGGCGTGCGCCCGGAACTGGATGGAGATCACGGTTTCAGCCGTTTCAATCCGACGGTGGGCGTCACGTACACATTGTTGAAGGATCTGAATCTCTACGCGAACTATAGTGAATCCGCGCGCGCGCCCACGCCGATCGAGCTCGCCTGCAACGATGGCGTTTTTGAAATTGCGCGACGGCTTGCCGCGGCGCGTGGCGAAAATCCTGCTCACGTGAATTTCGCGTGTCGCTTGCCAAACGCTTTTCTCGCCGATCCGCCACTGAAGCAAGTGGTCGCGGAGAGTGTCGAAGGCGGCGTCCGCGGGGTCGTGGCCGATATCGACTATCGACTTGGTTATTTTCGTACCGTGAACAGGGACGACATTATTTTTCAATCGACAGGGCGCACCACTGGCCTTTTCGCGAATGTCGACGCCACCAAGCGCGAGGGAATGGAGCTCGCGCTCGCCGGTACCTGGCAAGCCGTGGAGTGGTTTGCCGCCTACAGTTACGTCAACGCGAGTTTTGAATCCGCGTTCAAGGCGCGCAGCCCTCATCATCCGGACGCTGATGCCAATGGCGAAATTCAGGTAACACCAGGCGATCTGATTCCGGGAATTCCACGCCATCAACTCAAATTGGGCGGCGACTATACGTTGCCGATTGGACTCAAGGCCGGGTTTGAATTGCTCTATAACTCCGACCAGGTATTACGCGGTGATGAGTCCAATCGGCTCGACACCGTGGCGGGTTACGCCGTGGTTAATTTGCGCGGCTCGTACCGCGTCAATGCGCAGCTTGAGGCCTTCGCGCGCGTGACCAATGTATTCGATGAAGATTACGAGACTTTCGGATTATTGGGCGGGGACCCTACCGCGGTGTTGCCGGACTTACGCGATGCGACTCCGCGGTATCTCGGCGCCGGTGCTCCCCGCGCGGGGTGGATTGGGGTACGTCTAATTTTTTGATCGGCGCAAAGTCGCAAACACTTTTCAGAAACCAAGCCGCCGTCATTGCGAGTGAAGCGACGACGCTTTTCCAGAACGCGGCACAAAAGGATTGCTTCGCTTTCGCGCGCAATGACGAGGATTTTTGAAGCTTTTCATAAATGCATTGCGCATAAAGATTCGCGGATAAATCCGCTCCCACAGGACAAGACCCTCTATTGTGGGAGCCGCTTTAGCGGCGAATCTTTAATTCCTCTTCGACACTCCTATTGTGGGAGCCGCTTCAGCGGCGAATCTTTAACTCCTCTTTGACACCCCCCTATTGTGGGAGCCGCTTCAGCGGCGAATCTTTAACTCCTCTTTGACACCCCCCTATTGTGGGAGCCGCTTTAGCGGCGAATCTTGAACGGCTGTTTTGATTATTCCCGGATCGTAAGCCCCCATGGTTGCGCGCCGACCGGCACGATCGCGATGACCTTATTCGCGGCGGTATCGATCACCGACACCTGATTACTCGCGCCGTCCGTTGTATACAGACGTTTCCCGTCACGTGTCAGCGCCAAGCCCCACACGCGATTCCCAACTGGAATTTCAGTCAAGATATCCAACGTTTTTTCGTCTAATACGAACACGCGATTAGCGCGCCCACCCGCCACAAAGACGCGCTTGCCGTCGCGGCTCACGAGAATGTCCTTGGGCTTGGCTTTGTCGTCGGCGAGCGGCACACGGCCAATAATTTTGCCTGAGGCAACTTCCACTTTTTTGACTTCTCCGCTGATCTCGGACGTGGCGTAGGCAATTTTGCCGTCGGCGCTAAAGGTCGCGGCGCGTGGTCGCGCGCCGACCAAAATGTTCATGACGATCTTATGTTCCGGAATAGCGATCACGTGCAGCATGTTGGTCGATTCGCTGGTCACGATGGCGCGCGTGCCGTCCGGCGAAATGGCGACGCCTTCGGGTTCAATCCCCACCTTTATTTCGGCGATGAGTTTCCCTGTATGCGGGTTATAGACCGAGGCCTTGGCGTTTTCTTCATTCGAGATATAGAGATTGCCGTTGGGATGAACCGCGAAGGTCTCGGGATCGGCGCCGCTCGGAAACGAGCGCGTGACCTTGAGCGTCTCTGGATCGATGACCTTGATCATGTTCTCGCCGCTCACGGCGACGTAGATTTCGCGGCCGTCCGGCGCCAACCCAATCCCACGCGGCCGTTTGCCGACCGGGATGGTGGAAGTGACTTTGTTGGCCTGAATATCGATGACCGAGACTGAGTTTCCGCTTTCGTTGGTAACAAACACCCGCGGTGGCGCGGCGCCTGCTTGGGCGCATAAGCCGCATAACAGGAGGCTTAGAGCGAACGATTTACGCATTGAGGATTCCTTGTAGGGTGAGCGGCGATTATTTCGCACACGAGATTTGGCCGAGGCTATCGAGATCTTCGACTTCAACCACGCCGCGGACCGGTGCCTCCCCGACGACCTTGCCGTGGTCGACTAACAGCACCGGCTGACGCAATTGGCCATTGTCGCGAAAGCTCATCGTGACACCTTTTTGCCCATCGAATGCCAGATGTTCGCGCAGCGCTTTGAGGAGCACTGCAGGATCGGCACTCTGTTCACGCGCGGCCAAATCGGAAAGAAGCTTGACCGCGGCCCACCCGGCCCACGCTGCGTCGTCCATCGGCTGCTTGAATTTTTCACGATAACGGTTATTGAGTTGGGATGCAGAATATTTCTCAAAATCGGCGTGCCAGGCCTGCGCCTGAACCGTCTTCGCTTCTGGATGCGCGACCCGCCACTGAGCGAGAGCATCGACCAGCGTCTTGGTATTCGGAATCACATGCAGCAGATTTGTTTTGCACTGTGTGCGCAAGGCGTCGTCGGGCCGCGTGACATTGAAAACGGGCAGGGTGGGATGTGCCGCGGCCACGGCAACGAGTTCGACAGCCGGCAAGGCCGCGATCACGGCGCTGGCATCGATGGGATCGGCCACTGCGGCCAATTCGACGAGTGTGTAGTGTTGACCCAGGAAGTCGCCTTGTTGCTGGGCTTCTTCTAAACCCTGCAGTGCGCCCTGATGCGCGCTCGAATTAATCGCTCCGATATAGGCGAGCTTGACCTCGAGCGGCGCGGCGGCGGCCGCTAGCCACCAGCTGAAGATCAGCAGGCAACCGGTCGCGCCCCGCGCAGCGCTGGACTTGAGAAATCTTAAAGGCATATCGGAGCGACTCCTGATGACGACCGTGCCGCATTAGACTGCGCATCCTAACGAAGTTCAGGCCGGCCGCCGACCAGTATCGTCGGCGGCGCGAGCCTTCGACACGGGGTGGCTGTCGCGCACGAAGGCTAGCCTTTTGATCGCGATCTCGCTAGGCTGGGGAAGCGCATTTAGAACGAGACCTGTCTTATTTTTTGGGGAGAAAAGCAATGCATAAGGCCCTTCAACTCGAGCCTGAAAAGTGCACCGGATGCCTACAGTGCGAAATGGCGTGTTCTTACGAGAACGAAGCCGTCTTTAATCCCAGCAAATCCCGGATTAAGGTCTTCACCTTTCACGACGAAGGCCGCTTCGCGCCCTACACCTGCTCGCAATGTTCGGAAGCGTGGTGCTTGCACGCCTGTCCGGTTGAGGCCATCGTCATCAATCAACTGACTGGCGCCAAGGAAGTGATCGAAGAGGTGTGCGTGGGTTGCAAGGTGTGCACCATTGCCTGTCCGTTTGGCACCGTGAATTACAACTCCGATAGCGGCAAGGTCATCAAATGTGATCTATGCGGCGGCGATCCGGCGTGCGCCACGGCGTGCCCCACCGGCGCCATCACCTATGTGGACGCCGACCATACCGGGCTCGCGCGCATGAAAGCGCACGCCAGCCAGTCATTACCGAAAGCCTAGGGAGGACCGCCATCATGGGTTGGACACAAAAGGTCTTACGCGTGAATTTGACGACGGGCAGCGTCGCGACCGAGCCGCTCAACATGGACTGGGCGTTGAAATACATCGGCCAGCGCGGTCTTGCCACGAAATATCTCTTTGAAGAAATTGATCCCAAAATCGATGCGCTGTCGCCCGCCAATAAGTTGATCATGGCGACCGGCCCCTTGACGGGAACGATGGCGGCGACTGGCGGGCGCTATTCCGTGATTACGAAAAGTCCGTTAACGGGTGCGATTGCGTGTTCGAACTCCGGCGGCTTTATTGGCAATGAAATCAAGAACGCCGGCTTCGATATGCTCATCTTCGAAGGTAAAGCGCCGAAACCGGTTTACCTGTACCTCGAGAACGATAAGGCGGAGCTACTCCCCGCCGACCACCTCTGGGGTAAATCGGTCTGGGAAGCAGACCGACTCTTGCACAACGACCATCAAGATCCACTGCTCCGCATCGCCTGTGTCGGTCGCGCGGCCGAACAGGGCTGCCTATACGCTGGGGTAGTCAACGATCTGCACCGCGCGGCGGGGCGCTCGGGCGTTGGCACCGTGATGGCGTCGAAGAATTTGAAAGCGGTGGCCGTGCGCGGCACCAAAGGCGTCGGCAACATTCGCGATCCCAAGCAATTCATGCTGGCCACGCAAACGGCGAAGAAAGTCCTAGCGCAAAATCCGGTCACCGGCGAAGGCCTGCCGAAGATGGGCACGCAGGTGTTGATGAACGTGATCAATGAAGTTGGCGCGATGCCGACGCGCAATATGCGCGAAGTGCAGTTCGAAGGCGCGAATCGGATCTCGGCGGAGGCCATGCACGTGCCACGCGAGAGCGACGGCAAACCGAATCTCACTACGAATGCGGCTTGTTTTGCGTGCACCATTGCCTGTGGCCGGATTTCGACGATCGATCCCAAGCACTACACGATTGTGAACAAACCCCAATACATGGGCGCGAACGGCGGTCTCGAATATGAAGCCGCCTGGGCGCTGGGTTCGGATACTGGAGTCGATGACTTGGATGCCCTGACCTACGCCAACTTCATCTGCAATGAAGATGGGTATGACCCTATCTCCTTTGGTTCAACGGTGGCAGCGGCGATGGAGCTCTTTGAGATTGGCGCGCTTACGAAAGAGCATACCGGTGGCATTGAAATGCGCTTTGGTTCCGCCGAAGCACTAACCAAGGCCGCCGAATTGGTCGCCAAGGGCGAAGGCTTCGGACGCGATTTAGGTTTAGGGTCCAAGCGATTGTGCGAAAAATACGGGCATCCAGATTTATCGATGACCGTCAAAGGCCAGGAATTCCCGGCCTATGATCCACGCGGCATTCAAGGCATGGGCTTAACTTATGCCACATCGAATCGCGGCGCCTGTCATCTGCGCAGCTATACGGTGTCTTCGGAAATTCTCGGCGTGCCGGTTAAAACGGATCCGCTGACGACCGATGGCAAACCCGAACTCGTGAAAGCGTTCCAAGATGCGACGGCGGCGGTGGATTCCACTGGCCTGTGTGTGTTCACCACCTTTGCGTGGACCTTGGAAGATATCGCGCCGCAGATCGATGCGGCCTGCGCCGGTGACTGGAGTCCGGACAAAATGCTCGAGGCGGGCGAGCGCATTTGGAATTTAGAGCGGCAATTCAATTTGAAAGCGGGCTTAACCAAAGCCGACGACACCTTGCCGAAACGGCTGTTGAAAGAGGCAGCGAAGACCGGACCCGCCAAGGGCAAGGTCAGTGAGCTCCACAAGATGTTGCCGCATTACTATGAAATCCGTGGTTGGACCCCGGATGGGGTTCCGACCACCGATACCCTCCACCGGCTCGCGATTTGAAAGGGAATGCCATGAATCACGTGATCATCGGTGCCGGGCCGGCCGGCGTGGTCGCCGCCGAGACCCTACGTAAGTTACAACCGGCGGCGAGCATTACGTTGGTTGGCGACGAGCCCGAGCCACCGTATTCGCGGATGGCCCTGCCGTACTTCTTGATCAACCATATCAAAGAAGAGGGCACCCATCTGCGTAAGCAAGCGGATCACTTCGCGAAACAGAAGATCAAGGTAGTGCATGATCGGGTGCTCGGCCTCGATCGCGCCGCGAAGCTTGGCTTACTTGCCAGCGGCAGCAGCATTCACTACGACAAACTGTTGATTGCGACGGGTTCGACACCGATGGCGCCGCCGATTCCCGGCATCGATCTTCCTGGAATTTTTAATTGCTGGACCTTGGCGGACGCACGCAATATCGCGACCCGCGCGAAACCCGGCGCCAAAGTCTTGCTGATGGGCGCGGGCTTTATTGGCTGCATCATTCTGGAAGCCTTGGCGCAGAGCGGTGCGGATTTGACCGTGGTGGAAATGGCCGACCGCATGGTGCCGCGCATGATGAACGACATCGCGGGTCATTTGATTAAGGACTGGTGCGAGAAGGAGGGTGTCAAGGTCCATACGTCGACCCGCGTGACCGCGATTCGCAAGGGCACTCCGCACGCCTTTGCCGTCGACTTAAGCACCGGTGAGACGGTCGATGCGGATTTAATCGTATCCGCCACCGGCGTGCGATCGAATATCAAATTCCTCGAGGGTATCGGTCTTGAAACGGATCAGGGGATCCTCGTGAATCGGCACATGCAGACCAACGATCCGGATATCTTCGCCGCTGGCGATGTAGCGCAAGGCCGCGACTTCTCAACCGGTGAATACTCAGTGCAAGCCATTCAACCCACGGCGACCGAACACGGCCAGCTCGCGGCACGCAACATGGCGGGGTTACTGGGCGCAGTACATCGCGGCAGCGTCAACATGAATGTGTTGGATACCTTGGGGCTCATTTCAAGTTCGTTTGGCCTATGGATGGGCAAGGCGGGCGGCACGTCGGCCGAGCTTTTAAATCGCGAGCGCTTTAAATATATGAACTTGCAATTCGACGGTGACATTTTAGTTGGCGCCACGAGTCTCGGCCTCACTCAGCATGTTGGCGTACTGCGTGGACTTATCCAGACCAAAACCCGCCTCGGCAAATGGAAGGATAAGCTGCTGGAGGATCCGACCCAGATCATGGAGGCCTACCTCGCCAGTACACAGGCGGTGGGCTTTAACGCGGCGTTGATGAAATAAGAGGGTTCTCCGTGTGTGGGAGCGACTTTAGTCGCGAATAGGGTTGACGTTCGTAGTTCGCGACCAAAGTCGCTCCCACAGTGGTTCTGAAAAGCGGAAATAGTTGCCGCGTGGTTTCTCACCTAGCCTTATGCAGCTCAAACTCAAACTCTACGCGACTCTGGCCGAATTTCTGCCGCCAACCGCAGTGTCGAACGTGGCGGATATCGAAGTCGCCGACGATGCCACGCCTTTTCAAATAATCGATCGCTACCACGTGCCGCGAACTCGCGCCCATCTGGTCTTGCACAATGGAAACTATGTGCCGCCGACGGAACGCGATAATCCCATTTTCCGCGACGGCGATTCGCTCGCGATCTGGCCGCCAGTCGCGGGCGGGTGAGCGAACTGGCGACCGCTCCCTTTGTCATCGAGCGCGAATACGGCCTAAGTCACGCGGATGTGGTCCGCGTTCTGCCCCGTATCATCCAGGCCTCCATGACACGCAAGGCGGATACCTTCACGCTCCGGTTTCCGGACGGATGCGAGCTCTCCCTCCGCCTCGGCCCCGAACGCGAGCGGCGGCTAGGGCTACTCCGAATCCCGGTTACTGATCTCACCTTCACTTTTACCGGCGCCGGGTGGGCTACGGGTACGCCTCGGGAGTTCATGTTTCAGTTCGAGCGCGCGTTTCAAAAAGGCGGCGGCTAAACCGCGTGAATTGAATTCAAGTTGGCCTTAAGACTTGCGCCGGACGGTCGATAGAATTGTGGTATCGATGCCACTTGAAGGCGAATAAATCCGACCTTTGTAGCGTTTATGCTCTCAAAAGGCTTGCGTGAGGCGATTTAATCGTCTACTGTTCGCTACGATCACGTGAACGGGTGACAACGAATAATTCAGCCGCTTTAGACTGCGGACGTGCGGGCCGGGACTGTAGGGGGATGGCGACCGCACGCGACGTTTGAAGGGCGAGCTTAAGCTTTAAGAATCCTTGAGTTAGGAGGAAGTGATGGCGACACAATTTAAGAAGACAGGGTTGGCGGTTGCAATTGGCGCGGCGGCCCTCGGTCTTAGCGCTGCCGCGAATGCTGTGGTAGTGGTCGGTGGGGATAATGGTTGGGAAGTGAGCTTCGACGGCAACATCAACGCGTTCTACGTTAATAGTTCTAACGACCAGGGATATAACCCTCTTGGGTTGAATGCGCCGGTTGCATCGGATGCTAAAGATGCCGTTCCGGCGAAGGTTAACGACAATGGCACCACCAGCCCCGCTGTTCCTGCCGTGGTGGGTACCGCACCGGGTACCTTCGGTGTTGGTAACGGTACTAACATTTCGCGTGTTACGTCGGGCTTCCTCCCGGCCTTTTTTAGTTTCAACGTCAAAAGTCCAACCGTGAATGGCATGACGGGCAGCGCACGCTTCAGCTTCGCGCCGACCATCAACAACAGCGCCACGAAGAATCAACTCTATGGCGTAGGTCCCCTGAACGCCGCGGGCAACAACGGTATCCAAGGCGCTTCGATCGACACTCGTGAAGTCCTCGTCAACTTGGATGGCAGCTTCGGTACCGTCAGTTACGGTCGTACGCTGTCAATCTTCGGTCGCCAGGCGATCCTGCATGATATGACCTTGTTCGGCGTCGGTATCGCCAATGGCCTGGATGGTTCGGTCACCGCTGGCCGTATTGGCCGCGGTTACACCTATCCGAACTTCAATGCGCGCTTCTCGTATAAAACACCGGTTTTCAGCGGCTTCCAAGCCGAAATCGGGCTTTACGATCCGAGTGTCGAACAATTGAACGCTAGCCCGGGCTTGCTCAACAAAGTTGACATCCCTCGCTTCGAAGGGGAGTTGAACTTCAACACTGCGTTCACCGGCGGCAGCGTGCAGCTCTGGTTCGATGGCCTGTGGCAGGATATCGGGAGCACGGCAATCAATGTCGCGCAAGGTGCCACCACTAATCGCGGCGGCGAAACCACGGTCAGGGCCTGGGGCCTGGGCGCCGAAGCGAAATACATGGGCTTCGCAATGACGGGTTACTACTATGACGGTCAAGGCCTGGGCCGCTCGCTGCAGTTCTTGGGCGGCACGCAATGTAATACCGTCGCATCAACAATTGGGGCTCAAACGGTTGGCGCTGGCTCGCACTGCGAGGCGGCGGACGACAGCGGGTACTATCTTCAAGGCACCTACACATTCCTGGGCAAAACCAAAGTCGGTCTCAGTTATGGCGAATCGCGTGAAGATGCGTTCGCCGATCCGTTCGTTCGACAAAATGGCGCGGGCAACCTTGGCTTACGCGATGCACGTTTGAGCATGTGGACGGTCGGCGTTTATCACGACGTCAACTCGTGGCTCAAGCTGATCGCGGAATACAGCAATGCGAAGAACAGCTACGGCAAAAACGTGCTGACGAACAGCGCTGGAGCCAGCACGCAGTCCGACACCTTCAGTATCGGCTCGTTCTTCTTCTGGTAAGCGCCTAGACTCGGCTCTGGATGCACGGCGCACCTTCGGGTGCGCCTTTTTTTTGGTGCGCGCTTCATGCCCGCGCCGCACGGTCACCAAACCTCTCGCCCGCGGTTTAAGTGTGATGATGTCGCCGGAACTTAGCTATAATCCGCCCGTCTACGCAGTACCCATTCACCGTGAAAAAAGCTCGCTAACGCCTATGCGCCATAGACCGCTCTCAAGATTTTTCGCCTCGATGCTCGCGCTGATGGTGATGCTCGGCGGCACTTCTAGCGCCGCGGCGCTTGATCTCCTGCCGAGCTTTTTCGATAAACCGGCGATTCTCAAAAGTATCTGGAAAGAACAAGAGCAGTACGTCGCGTTGACCACCCAGGGTAAGAAGGGCATGGCATTCCCGCGCAATGCCCACCCGGCGACGCTCGACGGCGCCGACATCCGCGATGCCTTGAAATCAGTCGAGGTGTGGAGCGAGGGCGGATTCTTTCGCAACGAAGAAGCCCATCCCATCTTCACCGACGCGCAATGTGAAGTATTGGGACGCTATCTTGCGGACGCATTGTTGAAAGCCAAGTCCAACGAAGATGTGATTTTCAACGTGCGCGGTTACAGTAAGCTGTTGTTGGATTCGGCCAAGGAAAAGGAGTGGACCAGCGGCCGCGTGTTCTTCGTGGACGGCAAACTCAATCTGATTATTGGTACCTATCACCTGAAAAAGGATCGCGGTATCAAAGGCGCCGAGGCGTCCGCCGGTATTCTCGATAATTACAACGACCTGGTCTTCGATCCCGGTAACCGCACGAGTTCAACCAGCAAGATGGAAGGTCGCATCGTTTCCAGTACCGGCATTACCATCCCGGGCGCGGCCGATAGCGGACGCAACGATTGGATCGTAATCGCCGTGCCAACGGCGGCCCAGGCCTATCGCGAAGCGCAAATTCCCGAAGAACAGAAGCGAACCGCCGAAAAATCAAAACAAGAAGCGGCTAAGCTCACGCTCGAGCGGCGCGAAATGCGTGAAGAAATGGCACGTATGCGCCAGCAAATCAAAGCCATGCAAGGTACCGGCGCGAGTGTGGGTGCGGGGAGCAACCAATCGCCCGAAGAACGGCTCGGTATATTAGAAAAGCTGCACGCGAAAAAGCTCATCTCCGACGACGAATATCAGCGCCGCCGCGATGCAATCCTGAAAGATATTTAGCGCGTGATCGGATCCCGAGGCGTGGTTCCTTTGTGTGGGGGCGGCTTTAGCCGCGAATGGGTTAAAAAAGATTCGAAGCTCAAAGCGGCTCCCACAATTAGGAGAGCGGCGGCTTGCCGGGAAGGAATATTCGGTGACAGCTCCGCCGGGCCTGCTGCAATTCACTGAAGGTGTCGGCAAGACGCTCACTCCCCAGCGCATTGAACGCTTAGGCTATGCATCCTGGATCCCGAACCTCGGCCCTCAGGCGCGATTACTTTTGGTGGGAGCCGCTTTAGCGGCGAATCTTTTTCCCCTTCGCCGCTAAAGCGGCTCCCACAGTTTTCAGATCAACACCTCACCGAGTTCGAAATCTTGGGGTCAGGGCGAAACCGCCTCAAGTTCGCGATTGAGCAAGGCGCGCTTCCGTTCAATCCCCCATCGATAACCCGCTAACGCGCGGTCGGTGCGCACCACACGATGGCACGGAATCGCCACCGCCAGCGGATTCGCGGCGCATGCCAACGCGACCGCGCGTACCGCGCTGGGTTGCCCAATGACGGTCGCAATCTCCGTATAGCTCGCGGTTTGGCCGCACGGAATTTTGGTCAGAGCCTGCCACACGCGCTGTTGAAAGGCGGTGCCGCGGATATCGAGCGGAAGGTCCATCGTGCTGCCCGGGCGTTCGATAAAACCGATTACCGTCGCGACCCACTCTTCGAAGCTCGCGTCGGCGCCGATCAGTTCGGCGGCTTTAAAGCGATCTTGTAATTCACGGACCAAGGTTTCCGCATCGTCGCCAAATTGAATCGCGCAAACACCGTCCTTGGTGGCGGCGACCAGGACCGAGCCCAAACTACAGAGTCCAACCGCGAAGCGGATCACGGTGCCACGCCCATGGGCTTTGAATGCGCTCGGACGCATGCCTAGCAGGCCTGAGCTTTGAGCGTAGCAGCGTGCCGTCGAATTGAAACCGGCGGCGTAAATAGCCTCTGTGATGGTCGCGCCGTTGTGAATTTCTTGCGCGAGCCGAAGGCCGCGGGTGCGCGAGGCATAGGCTTTAGGCGTGACCCCCATGTGTTGTTTAAATACGCGATGAAAGTGGTAGCGGCTCAAGCCGGCAACTGCTGCGATCGCCTCAAGACTTGGCATATCCTCCGCGGACTCGATCAAGGCACAGGCTTTGGCGATACTTGCCGCGTGACGGCTTTGCAGATCGCCAGCGCGAGGTTGGCAGCGCTTACAGGCGCGAAACCCCGCTTCCTCGGCGGCGTCGCAGCTTGGATGAAAGCGCACGTTTTCGCGTCGCGCCAAGCGCGCCGCACAACTTGGACGGCAGTAAACACCGGTAGTCCGCACCGAATAATAGAACACCCGGTCGGCACTGCGATCACGTGTGCAAACCGCCTGCCAACAGGCGTCATCGTCGGCAAAGCGAGTCGCGGGATGGGGAATCGAAATTGCTAGTCGATGAGCAGACGCCGCACCACTGACCTGAGACCGCTTAGTCGACCGAGTGCTGGTGTGCATGACAGATTCTCCGTGATTCGAGACATTGGCAATCAGACGGGAAGCAGTGTAGTTCAAACGAAGTTTTAGAAAATCTCAAAACTTGCTGTCGAATTGCTGATGTCCAAGACGCGTTGGTTAGCGTTCCTTAGCCGCGTCTGGCGTATCCATGCTCGCGCACTGGCAAGGTGAGCGCGGTGCCGAGCAGTATCATGCCGGCAAGTATGGTCCACGCCCAGCGCCAAGAGTGTGTGTAGTCGACGAATACACCGAACAGAGGGGAGCAGGATAATCCCGCCATACATGACGGTCATGGCGGCGCCGATGGTTCGGCCTTGACGTTCTGGGCCCGCAATCTCAGCCAAGATTGAAATCCAATTGCCGTGCCAGCCGATGGTATTGAATGCATAGCTGATGACGATGATTGCGATATAAATAAACGGGGTCTCGACGGGCAGCCATCCCAGCACCAAAGACAAACCTGCCGCGAGGACGTTCGCCGTGATAAGCGCCGGTTTACGTCGTTGGCCAAACCAGCGATCGCTCCATACGCCCCAGAGCACTCGGCCCGCGGCGCCGGCAAGTTGCGCGGCGACTAGTAAAATCGCGGTGGTGGTTACCGGAATCCCCTGCGTTTCCTTTAGGTACAAGGCCAAGTAAGTCACGAGTGCAAATTGTCCGAGCGGCAACAAAGCGCCCGCAAGCCCCATCAAGGCGATATCGCGTGTGAGCACTTCGCGGAAGCTAAGCGGCGCCGAGGGCCTGGTGAGTGTTTCGTGCGCCGGACGTTCATCGCGGTAGCCAAAAAAACATAGCACCGCCGTCAGAAACGCAAAAATCCCACTAACGACCACTGCTACTCGCCAACCGTGGTGAATGGCGAGCGCCGGCAGTGTTGCGGCCGCCAGCGCACCACCGAGCGGGATCCCCGTTTGACGCACGCCCATTGCCGTGCCGCGTTGCGCGAGTGGAAACCAGCGCATCACGGCCTTGCTGCCCGCGGGAGTGGGGAAAGAGGCGCCGACTCCGGCGATAACGAGCACTAACAGTGCCGAAATAAAGCCATGCGTCGCGATAATCGCCGCACAGGCCGCGCCGATAATGACATTGCCACAAACCAGCGCGGCGCGTTCCCCTCGCGAATCAACCAACGCACCCGCCGCGAACAAGGACGTAAAAGACCCGGCCATCAGTGCCGAATTAAATAGTCCCACTTGACCGCGAGTGAGTCCCAAATCCTCCTGCAAGAACGGCGCGAGCGTCGGGATCCCTTGGGTCACAAGCGAGCTTGCGATTTGGGCCAGGAGTGCGATGCCGAGCATCAGCCACGGCAAACGATGTTGATAATTAATGGCGATGACTTTCGAACAAGAGCAGCGACGATGGCCCTGGCGCCATCATCGCCTTATCGCGCCGAGATTATTTGCGTAGCTCGCGCCGCATGATTTTACCGCTGGCGGTTTTCGGTAACTCGTCGACCAACTCGATTTCGCGTGGCCGCTTGTACGCGGCCATGCGATCCTTACAAAACTCGATGATTTCCGCCGGCGTCGCTGCGGCATCCGCCTTGAGGCTGACAAAGGCTTTCACGGATTCGCCGCGATACGCATCGGCGACGCCGACTACCGCGCATTCGCGAATTGCCGGATGGGTATACAACACATCCTCGACTTCGCGCGGCCAGACTTTGTAGCCCGACGCAATGATCAGATCTTTTTTGCGATCGACAATGTAAAACCACCCGTGTTCATCCATGAAGCCGACATCGCCGGTGTGGATCCCGCGCGCTTCGAAGCACTTTGCGGTTTCCTCCGGCTTCTGCCAATACCCCGGGACCACCATCGGTCCACCACTGACGAGTTCGCCGACTTCGCCAACCGGAACGGCATTGCCTTCATCGTCGACGATGTGGACCACCGCGCCGCAAACCGGAACCCCGACCGCGAGCGCGCCCGTGTTGGGATCGACTGGCGCATCGCCGCCAAGCGGCACTGCATGGGTCGGGCTGGTGGTTTCGGTCATGCCGTAGATATTGTGAATGTACGCGCCGAACTGCTGTTTGAATGCCGCCACCGTGGCGGGCGCCACTGGCGCACCGCCGCTATAGACCTTCTTTAAGGTCGAGAAGTTACGCCGCTTGGCGTCTTCGTTATTCATCAACGCGATAAAAACGGTAATTGACGCCACGACAAAAGTTGCGCCGTAACGTTCGATCAATTCCGCGGTCGTTGCGGGATCAAAGCGGTAATACAGGATTTGCGCGCACGGCAATAAAAACGACGTCGTGGTCTGCGCGATTAAGCCAGTGACATGAAATAACGGCGCCACGCCCAGGATGACATCGCGCGAACTCAAATCCATCCACGCCCGATAAACCTGCGTGTTGTAGACGATGTTGGCGTGGGTGTTCATCGCGCCCTTCGGCGGTCCGGTCGTGCCCGAGGTGTAGGTTAATAGCGCGACATCGCTACACGCTATTTCAAGCGGCGCAACGACGTGATCAGCAAACGCTTGCATGGCCTGCACGAGATCGGTGGCGCCTGGACAGGACTGGCGGTGCGAGTTGTTTAACAACGCCGGTCGTTCGCCGTCCAAAAAGTCGAGTTCCGAAGTGGTGAACACGTGCTCCACCTTGGTTTCCGGCAATACGGCGGCGGCGACTTCGTGAAACAACGATTCGAGGGTGACCAACATGCGCGAGCCCGAGTCGTTCAGGATTAGCGCCACTTCTTTATGCCGCAGCATCGGGTTCACCGAGACCATGATCCCGCCGGCCTTCCATGTGCCCAGCATGGCGATAATAAACTGCGGGACGTTCTGCAAATAAGCGGCGACGCGATCGCCGCGGCGCAACCCTTGCGCCAGTAGGGCGCCCGCAAATGCGTCGCTTAAGCGGTCGATTTCGCGTGTGCTAAGCGCTTTCGAAAAATAATAAATCAGTGTTTGGTCGGGAGCGTTGGCGAGTGCAGCCTTGAACATCGCGAGCGCGTGGGGATGTTCGGGGATAATTTCGGTTGGTGTGCCGGGGCGATATTGAGCGAGCCAGGGCTTCTTGGTATACGCATTCATTACGGTTTGGTTGAGAGTAAATCGAGATCGCACAGTACACCGAAACGGAAAAATTAGGGAGTCAGAAAGAAGGCGTACGCCGTCTTGGAAGCGGTGCGGATTTTTTCACCAAACGCCCCGGCAGGTTGAAGATTCGCCGCTAAAGCGGCTCCCATAGGGTTAATTCGTTAGAGAACCGTAACCTCGCACTGGTCGTTCGTTAGCACGATATTCGCGAAACTGGCGCGCGCACGGCGATGCTGAAACGACGTTACGGCAATCAGCCACACCCGGACGATTTTACGCGGTGGCGGCCCCATGGCAGCCGCCACATCCTGGTATACATTTCTTCGCTCGCAATGCCAAACACCCAAATCCGCCGTGCCGCTGCGGACGACAAGATGCGTTTCACGCGGCGTCCAGGCCCGGATCGGGCAGTCGAAGTGGGTTTCAGGGGCGAGGCTCGCACTCCATATCCACGTCAGATCGCGGCCGTTATCGAACTCGGTCGCGATTGAGAAATAATCGTGGGTATGGACGGTGTTCTCGGCCACCGCGCTCGGCAGCGTCTCGGCCCGCCACCGCCAACTGAGCGTGGTCGATGGGTTTAGCGCGATTTCAATTGGCGTCGTGATTATGCCTTGATCATCGTCGGCGTCGAGTTCGATGGACGGCGTCGATTCGACATGACCGGCCGTGAAAATATCGGCTTCGCCGGTTTCGATCAGATATTTCCAACCGGCGGGTTTCTGGATTGGACTCGCGTAACGAACCATTTCCGCGGTTAAAAACCAGCTATCCGGTTGGAGTCTGACTAACGCCGCAAGGCCACTCGCTGGATCATTGCGCCACGCGACTACCCAGCACGTGAGTGATCCGCTCAGACGGGCATATAATTTCGTCGGCGTCGCGAGTTCACCCTGCGCGTTTTTCCATACGCCCATATAAATCCCGAGTTCGAGCTCGCCATTCCGGTCGGCGATAAAGCTACCGGTGTTTTGGGTCAAGTTCACGATCTGGCCACCGGGCGTGATTCGCGCCCACATGTGAAATTTCGGACCGCCGTGGCGCTCCGGCATTTGCGCGGACCATTGAAGGCGGCCGCTCGCGAAGAGGCTAAACGCCTGACCACGCGTGACCTGGATTCCGGTACCGCGCCACGGTGGCTGATTGCCCGGCAAATGTATCAAGGAAACGGCCGCGACATGCTGATTCATGATCTCGGGTGCAAGCTTCGCGCTAAGCGCGGCGACTTGCGCCTCAAAGGCGTTTGTATTCGAATTCATTCCGCTCGACCGCATTGATTACTTCCGCTTAGGATATCGTTCATTCACGGCGTGCCATAGACGCTCGCTGGAGTCACGGGTTGAATTATTCAAACGTGCTTGAGGTTCAATACTAAGGAATATTCATGGCAATTCGCGCTGGTTTCGGTATCGCCAATTTCCCCTTCGACGCGCCACGCAGTTGGTTTGAGTGGGTGCAATTGCTCGATCATTACAAAGTAGATTCGGTGTGGCAAACCGATCGCTTGGTGTCGAAAGATCCCTACCTCGAAACCATCAGTGTCATGGCCACGCTCGCGGGCTGCACCGAGAAAATTAAATTCGGCATGAATGCGATTGTCGCGCCGTTGCGCGATCCCCTGATCCTGGCCAAACAGTGTGCGACGATCGATTTTCTATCGAATGGGCGATTACTGCCGATGTTCGGCGTCGGATATCCGAACGCCGCCGAATGGCGTGCGATGGGCAGTGACTCGGGAACCCGTGGTGCCCGCTCGACGGAAATATTCCAACTGCTGGCCCGGCTATGGAGCGAAGAGTCCGTGACGTTCGACGGCAAGTTCTATCAATACAAAGATGCCTGCATCAATCCGCGACCGATTCAACAGCCATTGCCGTTGTGGATCGGTGGGAATGCCGAAGCGGCGCTGAAACGTACCGCGCGCCTGGGCAGCGGATGGATCGGTGGCATCACCACGCCAGAGCAGGTCAGGCATGCCATCACCACCATTAAGACCGAAGCCGCCGCCGTGGGGCGCACCATCGATCCCGAGCATTTTGGCACGTCGCTCGCGTACCGTATTGGCAGCATTGACGACCCAGTGGTGAGCGCATTTCCCTTGGTGCGTCGAGCGGGAATTGGCGATGAAATAGATCTGCGACCGCTGCTCGCGATTGGCGCCGTACAAGACATCATCCGGCGCATCGAAGCATACAAGGCGGCTGGCGCGACTAAATTCGTGTTGTTGCCGATTGCGCTGGGCGACAAGGACGTGTTCGACCAAACCCGCCGCGCGTGCGAGGAAATTCTGCCAGTCATCGAGGATCGAAAAAAATGAGTGAATCCCCGCTAATTCGCGAGCTCGACTCGAATATTCTCACGCTGACGCTGAATCGGCCGGCCAAACTCAATGCGATGAGCTATGAAATGCTCGACGCCTTGCTTGAGGCGCTCGATGCGGCAGACCAAGATGACAACGTGCGGGCCGTGATCCTCACCGGCGCTGGGCGCGGATTTTGTGCGGGCACCGATTTATCGGGTGGCCCGGAGACTTTTAGTAGTTCGAAGCGGACCAGTATCGATCACCATCGGGATGCCGGCGGCCTATTAACATTGAAGCTGTTTGATTTGCGCAAACCGGTGATCGCGGCGATCAACGGACCGGCGACCGGGATTGGGATCACGATGACCTTGCCCTGTGATGTAAGGCTGGCCTCCACCACCGCGCGCATGGGGTTTGTGTTCGCGCGTCGCGGCATCGCGCCCGATGCGTGCAGCTCATGGTTCGCGCCACGCATC
Source organism: Gammaproteobacteria bacterium (assembly GCA_016191285.1). GTDB lineage: Bacteria > Pseudomonadota > Gammaproteobacteria > CAIKBL01. The sequence continues at coordinate 103,992 of JACPPA010000033.1, read as the reverse complement.
GTCGGCATCAGCCAGGCCGCACAGTGGTTCATGAGTGGTCGCGTGTTTGATGCCGAAGAAGCGCAGCGTGCGAAGTTGGTTAGCGAACTTCTGGCCCCGGAGCTGCTCCTCCCGCGGGCGCGCGAAATTGCACGCGAGTTCATCGACAACACTAGCCAGGTGTCGGTTGCCATCATTCGGCGCCTGCTATGGCGCATGCAGGGTGCCGAACATCCACGCGAAGCGTTTCGTTTGGAATCGAAGGCGCTGTGGCATATGGGCAAGGGTGCGGATTCCAAAGAAGGCGTCGCGAGCTTTCTCGATAAGCGCGGCCCGGAGTTCACGATGCGCGTGGCATCGGACTTTCCGGATTTTCTGTAGTTTTCGATCTCGGCATTTCCGCTTGATGGGTTGAGACGGTCGCTTATCCCAATCGCGGTGGCGTGTACTTGTAGAGATCTTTCCAATATTTATCGAGTACGTGATCGTCGGCGCAGCGTGTGCACTCGAGTTCAGGATCGGCGACTTTGAGCAAGCCTTTCTTGATCAGCGTTTCGGCATAAGGACCGCGATCAATAAGCTTCACTGGACCGCGTGCCGCCGCGAGCCGGGCGCGCAACGCGGTGGTGGCTGCGGCATCAACCACGTACGTGACGGCATCCATCACCACGCCGTAATCGCGTTCGGCACTGCCGTGAGACACGAGCCGGCGCACGACATCCATGCGCACGGCTTCGACCTCGCGCTCCAACGGGTCGCCCCAACCCCCGCCGCCGGGCGTGACCAGTCGAATGAGGTCACCAGCCTGTACCGGGACGGCATCTCGACTGAAGAACACCGATTCCTCTTGCGGCGTGCCGGGATTCTTGACCGACGCGCCCGGTGCGCCCCAGCGCCCACCGTTAATACCGATGCACGCGAAAGCGGTGCGCTCGGTGACCGTCGTGTAGTGGGCGTCAACCAGTGTTCGCAGTTCCTTCACATAACCGAGGCCGCCGCGATACTTGCCAGGGCCGCCGGAATCGATGGCGAGGCCCACGCGCTCGACGGTTACCGGAAAGCGCTGCTCGACGAACTCCGCCGGCAAATTTTTCGAATACGGCACCAGATCGACGGCGTCGGTGCCATCGGCATAGGGACGTGCCCCGGAACCGGCGCCGAAGATTTCACGCATCAAGAATAATTTACCTTCCAAATCGTTGCCGTACAGACCATAGATCTGGATGTTCTGCATGTCGGCGACGACTTGGCCCTTGAACATCTTGGCGAGCGCCACGGTGTAGGCGCTGATCATGCGCAGCATGCAGGTCATGCGGCTCACCACTGGCGCTGGAAATTCGGAACTCACGATGGTGCGTTTCGGAATGCGGCAGCGAAACACTTGCGTGACGCCCTCGTTGATGATGATGCCGGGGATCTGCGCCTTAAAAAACGCGCCCAACCATTTCGAATAATGGCGACCGTCCAATGGCCAATTCACGGGCCCGCGTGTTTGCGGACTCGTACCGGCGAAATCCAAGATCATCTTTTCTGGATACTTGCGGAGCGTAATCTGCATTCTGACGGGTTGATCGAGCGTCAAGCCATCGTTCTCAATGAAGTCCTCGCCGATGAATTCGCCGTCCGGAAATAAGGGCAGGCCGTGGTCACGGACGACTTCCGCACAGCGATCGATAATTTCGTAGAACGCGGCTTCAACCTGAAGTCCGCCGAAACGCTCGCAGAGTTCAACTACACGGCGACGGATGATTTCATTCGCGCCGACGAAGGCATCGATATCGCCGCGAAGATCGTCGGGGAAGCGGCTGTTGCGCAGGATGACATCGTAGAGTCCGTCGTTGATCTGACCTTGTGAATAAAGCTTGACCGGTGGGCATATCGTCCCTTCTTCGAAAATGCTGGTCGAGGTATTCGGCCAAGAACCGGCATGGCGACCGCCGACATCGCTGACGTGGCCGAAGATCTGCGCGAATCCGATCAGTGCCCGCTCCCAAAAGATCGGGGTCACGACGCAGTAGTCAGGGAGGTGGCCGATGGTGCCGGCGGATTCGTAGACGTCGTTATAGATAAACACGTCGCCGTGACGAATTTGATCAAGTGAGAATTTCATGCGGATGGGATCGGCGGTAGCCGCCCACGACACGCGCGACACCGATAGGCAGTCGAGCGTATTCAACGACGCCCGGTAGTCATGCTGTTCGCGAATGATGGTGGAGCGCGCGGTCCGTTCAACCGCGGCTTCGGCTTCCATGACGGCAGCTTCGATGCCACCGTCCACGATGTCCACCAGAATCGGGTCGAGCGTTTTGCGGAGCGCCGCGATCCTCGCCTGGGCAGCAGCGTCGGGTGCTACCTGGCCATAGCGAAAGTCAGCATAGTCCTTAAACGCGGTTGCTTCGTCGCGTTTCGCGTGATAGCTCGCTGGAAAAGAAGTGGCGTCACTCATCGTTTTCGACTCCGCGCTAAGCTTTGGTGAGTACTAAAGAACCCCATTCATCCAGTCGCCCGCGCCACTCTGGATTGACGACGGTCGTGGAATCATATTGTTCGACAATGCACGGCCCGGCGATTTCATTGCCGGCGCGCAAGTGGCTCCGGTCATACACCGGACAATCGACGGCGCCTTTTTCCTGCGGGAAATACACCGTGGTACGCGCTTTGATGGCCGGGCTTGAATCCGTTCCGTGCAAGGGTCCAGCGGGGACTTGCGGGCGTTTCAACAGGCCGAGCCCGGTAACGCCGACGTTCACGAGTTCAACTAATTGCTTGCCCTGATACGAATAGCCATAAAGATCTTTATGACTGGTATGAAAGCGCGCGATGGCGGCATTCAATCGGGTTTCAAGGCTGGACGTAGTTGTCTCCAGTGCGGTTCTGATTTCGTACGCTTGTCCGGCATAGCGCATGTCGACAAAGTGTTGTACGACAGCGACGCCGGCGCCAAATCCCTCACCCGCCAGGCGCGATTTAACTTGCGCTTCGAGGGCGTGTATTTCGTCTTCGATCTGGCGGAAATTAAATTTATCTTGGCGCTGTACATCGGTATGAACTTGATCGATGCGGACATCGGTCAGGAGCAAGCCATAGGCCGACGTCACTCCCGGATTCGGCGGTAACAGTACACATTTCATGTCCAGCCAATCGGCGAGATAACAGGCGTGCAATGGGCCGGCGCCGCCGAAGGCCACCAACGTGTAACTCCGCGGATCGCGGCCGCGTTTGACCGATACGGTCCGAATCCCGGCCGCCATGTTTTCGATGGCAATACGCAGAATGCCTTCCGCGGTCGCGATGAGATCGAGGCCCAAGGCGCCCGCGAGTTTTTCAATCGCCGCCACCGCTTTGTCGCGATTCAATTGAATGCCGCCGCCGGCGAGCCCGGTTGTCATGCGACCTAGCACTAGGTTGGCGTCAGTTACCGTGGGTTCGGAGCCGCCGCGGTTATAACAGGCTGGCCCAGGTGCGGCTCCGGCGCTTTGCGGACCGACTTTCAAACTACGGCCGCCGGCCAGCCAGGCGATTGATCCGCCACCGGCGCCCACGGTGTGAATATCGATCATCGGCGTCTTGATGTCGTAGATGTCCACGCGGCCTTCGGTGAGCATGCGCGGTAGGCCGTTTTCGACCAGGCAAATATCCGCCGACGTACCGCCGACATCGAAGGCTATGACGTCCTTGAAACCACTGAGGTTTCCAAAGTGCGTGGCCGCGACTACGCCGGCCGCCGGACCCGAGAGCGCCGCTGCAATTGGCAACCGTGCAATTTCTTCGGCCTGTGCCAGACCGCCGCTCGAGCGCATGATGTAGAAAGGCACCGCGATCTTACGCTTGCGCAGATCATGCTCGAGCTTGGCATGATAATCGGATAGCAGTGGCATCAACGCGGTGTTGAGACAGGTGGTGTTGGTGCGCTCATACTCGCGGTACTCGCGCAAAATGTCCGACGAGATCGAGATAAAACATTCAGGGTAGACGCCGCGAATGATCTCGCGAATTTCAACCTCGTGGACTGGATTGCGATACGAATGGAGTAGCGACACCGCGACTGCCTTGATTCCCTGTGCCTTAAAATCCAAGGCGAGCGCGCGAACCTCCGCCGCATCCACTGGCCGCACCTCGGCGCCGTTCACATCGAGACGGGCGCTGACTTCACGTACGAGTTCGAGCGGCACGACCCGCGGCGGCTTAATCCACCAGGTAATATCGCCGAATTCGCCGGGCACGGTTTGCCGCGCACATTCGAGGGCTTCACGATAGCCATACGTGATGATGAGCCCGAGCGGAGAATATTTACGTTCAAGGATGGCGTTGGTCGCCACGGTCGTGCCATGGAACACCGAACTGATGTCGGTCTCCGGAATTTTGCCGGCGCGCATGATGTGTTCAACGCCGACGATAAAACCTCGCGCCGGATCCTCGGGCGTACTGGGCACCTTGGCTAACTGTAAGGCGCCGGTGTCCTCTTCAAGGGCGACGACATCCGTGAAGGTGCCCCCGATATCCACCGCAATACGCCAACCCATGGAGTTTTCTCCTGCGGATTAATTACCGATCGATGTACTATCCTGAGCTACTACAACACCAGAGTGGAGCGAATAATTGCGTTTCCGCCGGCATCGGTAAATAGGAGGAATCCGGGCGGCACGAGGATCGTCGTGTCGAATTGCTCGATGACCGCGGGACCGCTGATGGTGCTGTCTGCTTGCAAGTTGTTACGCGCGTATAGCGGGCTTTCGACTATCGCGTCCACGTTCAAAAAATACACGCTACGTGTTTTGGTTTGGGGCGCCGCCACGGGCGCTAACCTGACGTCGGATAGCGGTGGTTTAGGTAATCCGGCTGTGGCGGTGACACGCAGATTCACGATCTCCACTTCTTCAAGTCCGCGATAAGCCCGACCGCTGAAAGTGGTATAGATTTGATGAAAGTCTTCGATAACTTGGTGCAAGCTCGCGAGGGTGAGGGAGCCGCCTGCGACGGGCACCGTAAATTCAGCGGACATTCCGCGATACCGCAGATCGGCGTGGCGCGCGATCACGAGTGGTCCGCTGCCATCAACGCGACGAAGACGCTCGGCAACTTGCGCCTCGAGCGCCGCGTAGTGCTGGGCGATAGGCTGAACATCAAGTTGCGTTTCGCGTTGCATGGCGGTTTGCCCGCTGTCCTCCCGTAAATCCGCCACGAGCAAGCCGTAGGCGGCGGCAAGTCCAGGATGACGCGGGATAACCACGGTCGTGATCCCCAGCATCTCGGCGAGTTCTGCTGCGTGAAGCGGCCCGGCACCACCGATCGCGATTAGCGCGAATCCCCGTGGATCGTGGCCCCGTTGCACAGACACACGCCGAATTGCGCCACACATGTTATGCGTCGCGATTTTTAGAATGCCGATGGCGGTCTGTTGCGCGTCGAGATTACGGGCACGTCCCAAGTCCTGCAGCGCACGGTTGGCGGCGTCGATCTCGAGTCTGAGCTCGCCCCCAAGCAGGCCGGTTGGCAGTCGCCCCAGCGCGAGTTCGGCATCGGTCAAGGTGACCGCAGTTCCCCCGCGCCCATAGCATACGGGTCCGGGCTCGGCGCCAGCGCTCTCTGGGCCTACGTGCCAACGTTGATCCAGACCGAGGTACGCCAGCGAGCCACCGCCAGCGCCAATGGTGAGGACTTCCACGGCCGAGAGTTTGAGTGGATAGCCGCCGACTTCGGCGCGCGTGGTAACGGCGTGCGCGCCGTTCCTAACTAGCGCGACATCCGTCGACGTGCCACCGACATCGAGCGTAATGAAATCGCTAATTTTTAACTGTTGTGCCAACCAACTCATCCCGACCACCGCGGCGCTGGGGCCGGACAGCACGGTGGCGAGTGGCGTTTCAACAATGTTTTGGACGTCGCTAAGACCACCCGACGATTTCATTATGAGCAGTCGCGACGGATTCTCGGCGCGCACTTGCGCCAAGTGCTGAGAAAGTAGTGGCAGTAACGCTGCGTTCAAGCAGGTCGTGACGGCGCGCTCGTATTCGCGCAGCTCCGGTAACACTTCGCTTGAGAGCACGACCCGCAAGGCGGGCGCACTGGTCGCGAGAATTTCGCGCACACGACGTTCGTGCCGCGGATTGGTGAAGCTGTGTAAGAGGACGACCGCCACAATTTCGATGTTCGCCGCGAGTAGCGCTTGGCCCGCGTCGCTGACGTCGTCTCCGTGCAACGCAGTACGGATACTGCCGTCGCGTTCGATACGCTCGCGGAGTTCATAGACGTGCTCAAGCGCCACCAGGCTGTGGCGCACGTGATGGCCAGCACTCGGTTCGTGATGGTCTTCATCGTGCACACCGTTGATCTCGAGGATATCGCGAAATCCCGCGGTCACGAATAATCCGATCGGTGCCAGGCGGTGTTCAAGCAGCGCGTTGGTCGCGAGCGTAGTGCCATAGAGGAGCGTGTGGGTCGGACTGTCATGGCGCACTCGTGCCGTGCCACGCGCGAGTGCATCGGCGATATTGCGCGGAGTAGTCGGTAATTTTGTGACGCGTAACGAACCCGTTGCGTCAACCGCGACGACATCCGTGAAGGTGCCGCCGATATCAACGCCAATGCGTGACTCAATCATTCCTTGACTGCAGCCTTAGCTAACGACGGGTATTCGTGCACTCCACGGCGCCACCGCTTCGATTTGGGCAGCTAGCCGCAGCAGCGTTGCTTCATCCCCGTAGCGTCCGATGAATTGGACGCCAACGGGTAAGCCGTCTGGCGTCCAATGCAGCGGCAGGCTAATCGCCGGTTGACCGGTGAGATTCGCAATCGCCGAGAAGCGTGGAATATCGCTCATGCGTTCCGTCGCTTGCTTAGGATGCTTCGGATCAAAGTCGAACCACCCCAGTGGCTGCGGCGGTTGCGGGCTGGTCGGCGTCAACCACACGTCGTACTGCGTGAAAAAGGGAGCGATCTCGCGCGCCATCCGTTGCATGTCTTGAATGGCGAGGAAGAGATCGGATGGCCGTCGTTCGGCATCGAGCGTAAACATTTTCCAGGTATGCGCCTCGAACTGCTCGCGGGTCGGTTCGCGCCCCGTGCGCCGCGACCAATCGCGGATGGCCCACGCAACCATGCCAAGCCAGATCGTCGTAAATACTTCATTAAAGCGCTCGGCGGACACTTGCGGACTCGCTTCTTCGACATGATGGCCTAAGGATTCACAGAGTCGCGCAGCATTGAGCGCCGCCTGCCGGCATTCATCGTGAACTGGGGTTCGAGTGAGCGGCGTGGTCGCGAATGCGATCCGGAGGCAGCCTGGAGCGGCGCCCACTTCGGCGGCGAAGGGACGCGCTGGCGGCGTCGGGAAGTAGGGCGCTCCGGCGTCGGGGCCGGCGGTGACATCGAGGATTGCCGCGGTGTCCTGCACCGTGCGGGTGACGACGTGTTCGCAGATTAAACCGGCACCCATATCCCCATAGTCCGGACCGAGGGGATTGCGACCCCGCGTGGGCTTAAGCCCTACCAAGCCACACCACGCGGCCGGGATCCGGATTGATCCGCCGCCATCATTGGCGTGCGCCACGGCCGTCATACCGGCAGCAACAGCAGATCCCGAACCACCAGAGGATCCGCCAGCCGAGTAGCCTGGATTCCACGGGTTGCCGGTTTTTCCGAAAAGCTCGGGTTCAGTAGTCGGCTTCGACGCGAATTCAGGGGTGTTGGTTTTGCCAACGATGATAAAGCCGGCGCGACGGTAGCGGGCGACGAGCTCGCTGTCCTGTGGCGATACATAATCCCGCAGATAGCGCGAGCCCTCGGTCATCACGGTGCCACCGTACTCGGCCAGCATGTCCTTCAGCAGCAGCGGCACGCCATGAAAGGGTGCATCGCGGGGCGCTGTCTTCAAGGCTTGACGCGCCTTGTCATAGAGCGGGAGTACCACCGCATTCAGCGTCCGGTTCATGCGCTCGATCGCTGCGATCGACGCTTCAAGCGTTTCGTGCACCGAGACTTCGCCGCTGCGTACGAGGCGCGCTTGTTCGACCGCGCTGAGTCGCATGAGTCGATCCATCATTCCCTCCTATTTGGGGAGTCGTCGCAGGTTGTCGCTTGGTCGGGAACACTAGCACAGGAAATCTGGATCGCGCCTCGAATGTCGGAAAAATCGGACCCAACTGAGCCCGTAATGCAGCCACAAAGGGTTGTTTGAACGCTGTTCACGGCGCCATGATTCGTCGGTCCAACACGCAAACTGGCGTTAGCTCAGGCGGTGTGTAGCGCAAGAAAGAGGGGTAATTGTCGAGTATTTCGGGCATAATCGAGGGCGCCCATACGATAACGATTGGAATTCTGCATGAAGCTTACTGGCTACGGTCCGCGGTCGTCAGCCGACGGTGCCATTCACTTCCCGATTCTTGAATGCTGGAACCCGGTAACGAAATGCGTCAGCATCGCGGCCGATGTTAACGGACGACGCGTCCTGTGCAGAATTTCGGACAAAGTCATTGAAAAGCGCTTTGCCGGGGCGCCTGCCGCGCCCACGGCGACGGTATCCGCTAATCGCCGCACCATTGAAGCGGCGGCGACGACATTAATCACGCGTAAGGCATTCGCTGCCGATGGCATGATCGATATCAAACTCGAAGATTTACCCCAATAACGGGCCGCCCGCGCCTTTCTGGCTAGGAGTCGCTTCCGAGTCCCAGGTTAGTGAACGAACCTCGCGGCACCCGCGAGGCCGCTCGAGAATGGGAGGCGGGTTAGCCGTGGCGTGGGGGCCGCCGATCGCCGCGCGGACCACCGCCACCGCCAGCACCCGCTTCACGTGGCTTGGCTGGGTTTACACGGAGCGGTCGTCCGTTCATCGGCGAACCATCCAACGCTTTGATCGCGGCTTCTGCTTCGCCCTGATTGGGCATTTCAACGAAGCCAAAACCCTTCGAACGGTTGGTCTCGCGATCAATCACGATTTTTGCCGAAGTCACCGCGCCATGATTTTCAAACGTGGCGCGCAATTCGTCGTCTTTCATACCGTATGGCAAGTTGCCTACATAAATATTCATTCGCGCTTTGTCCTCCCCGTGCTGTCTCGCCCCTCGTTTGACTGTAGCAACTGAAATCCAGTCTGACAATGTGACCAAGGCGGTATCTGAATCTTTCCGAATATGCCGCGGCGCCGTTTATTTCGCTTCGACCTTTTCGACGGGCCCGTTGGCCGCTACCCACGCCTCTAAACCGCCACCAATGTGCGAGACATTAGGCAAGCCCATCATTTGCGCGGTTTGAGTCGCGAGGGCCGAACGCCATCCTTTGCTGCAATGGAAAATGAACTCTTTGCCTGAGGCGAAGATTGGCTTGTGATACGGGCTCTCTGGATCAATCCAAAATTCGAGCATGCAACGCGGCATATGCAGCGAACCTGGGATGCGTCCCTCGCGCTGGAGTTCGCGCACATCGCGGATATCGACTATCACGACATTGGGATCAGTGCTCCGTTTGATGGCGGTGTCGACGCTTAGCGTTTCGATTTCCGCTTCAGCGCGTTTTACGAGTTCCTGATAACCGATTTTGAGCTTCATAACCAACTCCTCCGCAGAGCGCTTGTCATTCCAAGCAGTCGATGCCTTAACGTCCGCGTTTAGGGCCGGCGTCGTCGGTGGGGCGGCCACCGGCGAAGCGTTGGCGCGCGAGCGGACGTTTAGTCGCGCGTGGCGTAGTGGGTAGGCCGAGGTGCTGCGTGCTGAAAGGAGTGTGCTTGCCGCGCGCGCCTTCTGGTGCATGCCCAGTTCCCGCCGGTTGATAATGTGGAATTAGCTGGCCGGATTTACTGCCGATTAAATCCTCGCGCCCCATGCGCTTCAGCGCCGCTCGTAGGGTTGGCCAGTTGTTGGCATCGTGGTAGCGCAAAAAGGCCTTATGCAAGCGGCGCACTTTAAGGCCCTTGGGAATGTGCACGTCTTCACTGTGTCGCGACACTTTGCGCAGCGGATTTTTGCCTGAATGATACATCGCAGTTGCGGTCGCCATGGGCGATGGCAGGAACGCCTGCACTTGATCGGCTCGCAAGCCATGCTGCTTCAACCACAGGGCAAGTTCGAGCATGTCTTCGTCACGCGTGCCCGGGTGGGCTGCGATGAAGTACGGAATTAAATATTGTTCCTTGCCGGCCGCGCGCGAGTACTTGTCGAATAATTGCTTGAAGCGATGATAGGTGCCGACGCCAGGCTTCATCATCTTCGACAGCGGCCCTTCCTGAATATGTTCCGGCGCGATTTTTAGATAGCCGCCGACGTGATGGGTCGCGAGTTCTTTCACGTATTCGGGCGATTCAATCGCGAGGTCGTAGCGCACGCCTGACGCGATCAGGATTTTTTTTACGCCCGGCAGCGCCCGCGCGCGGCGATAAAGCTTAATTAACGGGCTGTGGTCGGTATTGAGATTCGGACAGATCGCCGGGAACACACAGGACGGTCGGCGGCATGCCGATTCGATTGCGGAACTTTTACACGCCAAGCGATACATGTTGGCTGTCGGTCCACCCAAGTCGGAAATAATCCCCGTGAAACCTGGGACCGTGTCGCGGATGGTCTCGATTTCACGGATCACCGAATCTTCGGAGCGATTTTGAATAATGCGGCCTTCGTGTTCGGTGATCGAACAAAACGTACAGCCGCCGAAGCAGCCGCGTTGAATGGGAATTGAGAAACGGATCATTTCGTAAGCCGGGATCTTGGCTCCGGCATAGAGTGGGTGCGGCAGCCGCCGGTACGGCAGTTCATAGACGCCATCCATTTCCAGGGTCGTCAGCGGAATCGGTGGTGGATTGATCCACACCTGCTGATCGCCGTGCTGTTGGATCAGCGCGCGTGCGTTACCGGGATTCGACTCTAAGTGGAGGATGCGCGAGGCGTGGGCGTACAAAATAGGGTCATCCCGTACCTGTTCGTAGGCCGGCATCCTGAGTACCGATCGTTGACGATCGAGATTGCGGACCTGGCGCGCCGTACGCACCACTGCGATCGGAATTCGCGTGTCGGTCGGCGCGGTAGTAGAGGCGGTGATTTTTGCCGGTTCCATACGATAGGGATCGACCGGCGGATTACGCGGACCTGGCGTGTCGATGCTCGTTGAATCTATTTCGCCCCACATCGCCGGCGTATTGCGCACGAGTGCCGTGCCGCGAATATCAGTCATGGTAGCGATCGATTCACCGGCGGCAAGCCGGTGTGCGACTTCGACGATTTGTCGCTCGCCGTTACCATAAATGAGGAGGTCCGCCTTCGCATCAATGAGCACCGAGCGTCGCACTTTTTCTGACCAGTAATCGAAATGCGCGATGCGTCGTAAACTCGCTTCGATGCCGCCGATGACAATTGGCACATCGCCGAAAGCTTCACGCGCACGCTGCGCGTAGACAATTACCGAGCGGTCGGGTCGACGTCCTGGTTCGGCACCAGGCGTGTAAGCGTCATCGCTGCGGATCCGGCGATCGGCCGTATAGCGGTTGACCATCGAATCCATGTTGCCACCGGTGATTCCAAAGAAAAGTTTCGGACGCCCGAGTGCCGCGAATGCGTGAGCGTCACGCCACTCGGGTTGGGCGACGATGCCGACACGAAAACCTTGTGCTTCAAGGAGGCGCCCGACGATCGCCATGCCGAAGCTCGGATGATCGACGTAGGCGTCGCCGGTTACGATGACGATATCGCAACAATCCCAACCGAGTTCCTCCATCTCGGCGCGTGAAGTCGGGAGGAACGGGGCAATGCCGTAACGCGCGGCCCAGTATTTGCGATAACTAAAGAGATCTTTTGCCGTGTCCATGCCGGCATGATACCGGAACAACAGCGGGTGGGCCCGCAAACGCGGTCGGTTTGCGAAGAACGGAGGCCGGCCAGGTGTGCGAGCACCTGGCCGGAGACTAATCTGGAAGCAGTTTAGTGGTGCTGCTGGTATCCGCCGCCACCGCCGCCGCCGCCACCCGAGCGACGGGGTGGGCGTGCAGGGCGATCGTCGCGAGGTTTCGCTTCGTTTACCCGCATGTTGCGGCCCTTGAGGGGCTTTTCATTGAGGTTTTTTATAGCTTCGTTGGCCTCGGAGTTATTCGGCATTTCGACGAATCCGAATCCCTTCGACTGACCCGAGAACTTGTCTTTAATGACAGTTGCGTTGGCCACCGCACCATGGGCCGAGAAGGCTTGTGACAAGTCCGCGTCAGTTACGCTGTAAGCCAAATTTCCAACATATATATTCATCAGTATGTCTCATCATTGAACGTGGATTGATCACAATTACGTGAGCGAGAAACCAACCGCACAAATTTCTCGCCAACGATTCGCCGCGCACGGCAAATTCAATGCGTTCTGGAGATCGCCATAGGTCGGAAAGTCGGGACAGGCGGGGCTCAACACAGGGGTGGATCAGAGGTCGGGCTATTGATAGGGCCGATATCGTTATGGTTTGCATCATACATGACTGGTGTGCTTGCGCCAGCACTATTTTTACGCTAACCCATCGACAATTCCGAGGGTGATCGCCGTCTCGATCACTGCGCACTCACCCTTAAAGTTCATCGCGGTATTCGTAGCGAAACGCATCGCCCGCGCTACGGAACCAGCCGACCGACGGCGATGGAAAATGCGTCGCGAGGATCAGCGTTGACGTATCGGCATAACGCTCTAAGAATCGCCGACGTGTGGTCCGCGCCAACGTCGGTTGATCATCAAATAGGAAATTCCATTCGGGATGCGGGCACTGCAATGGGCTGTGGATGAGGTCACCAGTAACCACCCCGGATTCCGCGCGTGATTTCAGCTTGACGGCACAATGGCCAGGGGTATGCCCTGGTGTGGACTCAAGATACAGCGTGTCGTCGACTGCGTAATCCGTATCGACCAGCACGCCGCGACCGGCCTCCATTACGGGCACTACGTTTTCAACAAAGACTGGATCGCCGCGTTCGCGGTATTGGCGTTCGGCGTACGCATATTCTTCCTTGGCGAAGATATACCGGGCATTCGGAAAGGTGGGGTGCCAGCGGCCGTCGCGTAATTCCGTGTGCCACCCGCAGTGATCTAAGTGCAGATGAGTACAGAATACGAAGTCGATTTCCTCGGGGGCGACACCTGCCGCGCTTAATGCACTCAAATAGGTTGGATCATCGCGGCCAGCCCACCGTTTGAATCCGGCAAGCGATTTGTGATTGCCCACACAGGTGTCGACCAGCGCGAGATGGCGTTCGGTGCGAATGAGATAGCTCTGTATGGGTAAGATGAGTTTGCCCGTTTGGGGACACAGCGCCCGCGGTTCCAACGACGAACGATACGGGGCAATCGCTTCTGGTGTCGCTTCCGCGAACATTTTATCGGGAACCAAGAACGGCTCTTCGATTTCGATGATGCGCGTTACCGCGATATTTCCAATCTGTAGCCAATGCATCGCGCGTGACCTTTAAGTTGGATTGCCGTGACATTTCTTGAATTTCTTGCCGCTCCCGCATGGGCACGGATCATTGCGGCCGACATCGCGCAAGGGGTTACGCGCCGGATCGACGGGTAGTCCGTGATCGTGATTGCAGTCGGGACCGTGAACGTGTTCGTGCTCTTCGGCTTTGGGTGTGTGCATAACGTGCCTTAGGTGACGTCGGAAATTTCGTGCGCTACGGTCATGGGGATTTAGACCTTGAAGGCCAAGAGTTCTTTTAGGTGCTTATCGACTTGTTGCAAGAACGCAGGGTCAAATCCGGTCAACACCAAATGCCCGCATATCGCGTTCAGAATTCGTAGTTCGCTGCCCTTGATCATTTTTTGTTCGGATTTGCAATCGCGCGGCGGGAAGAACATGTCTTCATCGATCGGCATCACGAAGGTTTTCGCGGTGATTCGTGCGAGCGCCTTTTTTAAATCGCCGCCGGTATGGCGGCTGACATCGCCACGTTGCCACTTCCACGCCATGCAGAGCAAGGCATTGGGATCCATCGGTAGAAAATACGCGTGCAGGAAGTTGATCATGAAATCCGGAATCGAACTAAACCCAAAATTACGCCAGACTTCTTGCTTGAAAAATTCAGTACTAAAGCCCATGACCGCCCAAATTCCAGCATGCCGTTCGAGGCCCGCGCGAACTTCAGCATTACTGGAGTACCAACCGCCACGCCAGCCCGGATCGCTTGTAATAGCATCGCTCAGCGCTTGCCCGTAAAGAAAATCGTGATCGGTATTCTTCGCCGTGCCCGCGATCGGCGCGGCGCGCAACACCATCGCCGGATAGCGTACCGCCCACTCGTAAGTTTGCTGCGCGCCCATGGAACCACCAACAACCAAGGCGAGCTCGTTAACGCCGAATTTTTCGGTGACTAACAGGTGTTGCGCGCGTACGTCGTCGCCAATTCTAATTCTCGGAAAATTCCCCATGCCTGCTGGCGCCGGCGTGTTATGCGGTGATGACGACAAGCCATTGCCGATCTGGTTCACGCAAATAATGAAATACTTTTCGGGATCGAGGGCACGATCCTTGCCGATATACGCCTGCTCAAAAACCTTGCTGCTGCCGGAAAACCACGTCGGAATCAGAATGACGTTGTTCTTCGCCTTATTCAGTTTGCCATGCGTTGCATAGGCCAGTTGCGCGTTGCGCAATGTGCCGCCCTCTTCGAGCGTGAAGGCGGGGCCTAGATCGAATAACTGATAGGGGCCGTGGATTTCTTGTGAATAGTACGCATTGGCGATCATGACACTGCTCCGATCCGGGTAAGCGCGGGACGGTCGATTGTACTGGGTGGATTGCTCGGCGCGCACCTCTGTCTGTTGGGAAGGGATCGCTCCGCGAAGCGCGCGCGGTTGGACTCTTGAGATGTGCGGGCGTTCGGATTCGCCGCTAAAGCGGCTCCCACAAGCGGGGCGTCCTGCACTGGATCGATGCTGTGGGAGCGGCTTTAGCCGCGAATGTGAGCGAAATCCTGGCGACAGGATCCGGCAGGCTTGAGTGCCAGGTCAGACGAGGGGTTGGTTGCGGCTGGCCCGGCTAGCGGGCCGCCATGGGCTTCGGAGATGGGCAGGGTGCTCAACAAGATCAGAACCAGCATAACGCCAGTCAGATCGAACAGGATTTCTACCCAGCGGGTCGGTCTGAGGCTTGGCGGTACTGGTTGCATAGGTGAGTTAGCGACCCATGCAACCCCGCCTTTACGTCGAAATTTAGCGTTTGATCACAACTTTGCCGTAGACCTGACGGCTTTCAATGAGGCGCAACCCTTCTTTGGCCTCGCTGAAGGGCAGGGTGCGGTAGATCACCGGGTTGATTTGGCGTTTGGCAAGCCAGTCGTAAAATTTGAGTTGCGCCTGCCCTGGCTCTGGCATGCCGCGATCCAGGTATTGACCCCACGCCAGCCCAAGCACCGACATGTTTTTGAGCAGGATGCGATTAAGTTCGATCGACGGGATCTTGCCGCCCGCAAACCCAATGACGACCAGCCGTCCGCCCCACGCGATGCAGCGTTTTACCTGGTCAAAGATTTCACCGCCGACCGGATCGTAGATCACGTCGGCGCCGTTGCCGTTAGTCAGCGCCTTGACCCGTTCGACCAAATCTTCCGTTTTGTAATTAATGCCATGGTCGGCGCCTTCGCGCTTACAGATATCAAGTTTGACCTGATCGCCGGCACAGGCGATGACCGTCGCGCCCATCAATTTGCCGAGCTGGATCGCCGCGAGTCCGACGCCACCAGCCGCGCCGAGCACGAGTAGGGTCTCCCCTGCCTGTAAATGTGCGCGACACTCAAGTCCAAAATACGAAGTGCCGTACACCACCGATAACGCCGCGGCCTGCTCATCCGTGACATGCGGCGGCACCGTCCACGCGGAATTGTTGTGGACTACAAACAAGTCGGCGAGCGTACCGCCCGCATGCGTGAAGCCGACGACCCGGTCGCCGATTTTAAATTTGCTATCCCGCCCGACGGCTTCGACGATGCCCGCGCCTTCAACGCCAGGCACCGCTGGCAAGGGCGCTTTGTGCTGATACTTCCCTTGAATGATCAAGAGATCAGGAAAATTGAGCGACATGGCAGCCGTACGCACCACGGCCTGATGTTCGCCCGGCACCGGCGCCACGCGCTCTGTCCAATGCAAGGTTTCGCCGTAATGTCCGTAATGATCAAACTGCCAAGCGTGCATGAGTCGTGTTTCTTAAATTAAATCGGTGGTGATCGGTTCGGCCACTACCGTATTTTCGATAAACCCAAGTTTCTCGATTTCGATCCGGACCTTGTCGCCGACCATCAAGTATTTCGGTGGTTTGAAGCCAATGCCGACGCCACTCGGCGTCCCCGTGAGTACCAAGTCGCCGGGTTCGAGCGTAAACGCCTGGGTCAGTGTTTCAATCTGCGTAAAGCAGTCGAACACCAAGTGTTTAGTGTTCGAACTTTGGCGTAGTTCGCCATTGACCGTCGTTTTCAGCGCCAGGTCGTGCGGGTCGCCGATGTCGTCGGCAGTTACCAAGAATGGGCCAAACGGCGCGTGTGTGTCGAACGATTTACCCAGCGTGAAGGTCTGTGCGCGCATTTGCCAGTCGCGTACGCTGACGTCGTTACACACCACGTAACCCGCGATCACTTCGTGCGCGCGCGAGCGCGGTACATGGCGGCAACGGCGGCCAATGATGAAGCCGAGTTCGCCTTCGTAATCGAGCTTGTCGGACACCCGTGGCATATGGATCGCGGCATACGGGCCGTTTGCGGCGGTGGATTGTTTGTTGAAGAACATCGGGAATTTGGGCGTTTCGAGTTTGGTTTCCTCGATGTGATCTTGGTAATTGAGTCCAATCGCGAGAATTTTGGGTGGCCTTAGCACTGGCGCGCACAGCGTGACGTCGGTGAGGTCGTGGCGTGCTCCAGTCGCAATCGCCGCCGTCGCGAGTGCGGCGGGACCGGCCGCGAGGAGCGCGCTCATTTCGGACGGAAGTTGCGTCGTCGACAGATCGACCAGCGCGTCGCCGTCGACGCGACCCAGGCGAGGCGTGCCGCCACGCAGCGAGAAGGTAGCAAGTTTCATTTAGATGAGGCTCCTTGGCGGTAATGCAACACACGGTACTTATCGAAGCGCATCACGCGCCCCGGTGGAATCACGACCGTGGTCATCGGGTCGCGAATAATCGCAGGTCCAACCACTTCATTGCCCGCCTGCAACGCCGCCATCTCGTAGACGTTGAATGGCGTCCAAACACCAGCATGATAGACGTTGCGGCTGCCGACATACGCCTCGCCGCTCGGTTTAGAGGCGGCGAGCGGATACTCAGCCAAGATCGGTTGCGGCTTCGGCGCGATCGCTTCCAGATGCACCGCGGTCAGCGAATAACCTGCATCAGGGAACCGCGCACCCGCCGGATAGACCTTGGTGTACATGGTTTCGAAGGCGTCGAGCATGCGTTTGACATCGGCGGGGCCGGCCATCGCGCCGTCGGGAAGTTCGGTGTCAAAGCTCTCGAGCTGACCAATGTAACGGGCGGCGATCCCATAACGAAATTTTAGTGTTGAGGGATCCACGCCTTCCTTGCGCATTTCGTCACGCGCTTCAGCTTCAAGCGCCGCCCAGGCGTCACGGATCTGCACCGCTACCGCCGTGCGTTCGGCATCGTCCAATCCATTGAGAATCAACACGCGTAAGCCGCGATCGTAACGATGCATGTACTCGGCACAGGCGGCGCCAAACGCGGAGAATCCGGCCGCCCATGGCAGCGTAATCACATCCTTAAAATCGATGCCGTCGGCGAAGCCGTACATGTGCACCGGGCCGGCGCCGCCGTAGTAGAGCAGCGTGAAGTCATGAGTGTCGTAGCCTTTGGCCGCGATCATCGTCCGCAGCAGATCGTTCATCTGCGCGTTGACGATGTTGAGAACGCCGGCGCCTGCTTCATACACCGCTAAGCCCAACGGTTTGGCGACGGCCTCATCGAGCGCTTTCAGCGCCGCGTCGCGATCGAGCTTGACCTGACCGCCTAAGAAATAGCCGGGATCAACATAACCGAGCACAACGTTGATATCCGTAACCGTTAACCGCTCGAAATCGAGACAGCGGCCCACTTTCGCGCCCGCGCTGTCCGGGCCGACGTGCAGCCGTTTGTATTCATCCACCCACACCACCGACCCGGCGCCACTGCCGACCGAGTCGATTTCAACCATTTGCAACGCCAATCGATGTCCCGCGATGTCCGCGCTCTTGGTGATCCCCATGCGACCTTCGACCAGCAGGCCCACATCGAAGCTCGTGCCGCCCATGTCGGCGGTAACGATGTTGTTGATTCCTAACTGTTCGCCGATGAATTGCGCGCCAATCAGCCCGCCGATGGGGCCTGAGATCATCGTTTCGTAGAGACGCGGATATTCCATGTTCACGGCGCCGCCGTAAGATAGCAACGTTAGGAGGCGGCCTTGGTAACCATAGTCCTTCGCTTGGGTTTCGACCGACAGCAACGAATCACGCACCAGCTCGGCGGCGAAACACTGAAACAGCAAGCTCTTCAGGCGATTGTTCTCTTTGGAGACCGGCGCCACGTCAGCCGAGCAGACGATCGGTATGTTCACGCCGCGTGCTTTGAGAACCGATTCAGCGACAGCCTTCGCTTGATGTTCATGGCGCGGGTCGACGAAGGAATACAAAAACAAGATGCCGATCACTTCGATGCCCCGATCCAGCATCGTGTTCACCGCGCTGATGACTTGGCTTTCCTTGACGGGGATTAACTCGTGCCCCGGTGCGAGGTGAATATTGCCTTGATAGCAGCCACCGGTAAGCCGCTCGCTGATGCCGAACACATTTTTAGGCTCGACCAACGGACGTGTGTGCTTATGACATTGCTGGTGCAAGGATTCGTTCTGACTTTGACCGAGATAAGTCAGACCGCCTTCCATCA
This sequence comes from Gammaproteobacteria bacterium, assembly GCA_016191285.1. Classification (GTDB taxonomy): domain Bacteria; phylum Pseudomonadota; class Gammaproteobacteria; genus CAIKBL01. Next base: position 85,140 of record JACPPA010000033.1, on the reverse strand, counting down.
CGGTGATATCTTCGAAGCCGCGGGTAACGAGCAGGCCAACCTTGCGACCATTGCCCGTCAGGACGGTGTTGAGCATCCCCGTGCCGCAGTAGATGTCAGCGGCACAGCCGACATGAACGGCTTCGGCGGTGAGGCCAAGATTGTTCGCGGCATCGGTGACGGATTCGCGGTAACTGCGTGGTTCGTCTTCGCGCCGGCTGATCGATTTTCCTACCGTAAAGCTGCCATCGGGCTTGACCAAGATGGCATCGGTCATCGTGCCGCCGGCGTCGAAGGCCAGGATGAACTGGCGGTCGTGGGCGGCGACTGCGGTGGCTAAATTCATTTGAATTTCCTAAGAACGATTCATTACAGGCATTTTGCGGTAGCTCCGCGTGCTGCTCGGGACCGGACATTGAAAAATTACCGCGTCGATCTTGTGGGAGCGGCTTTAACCGCGAATTGGGCGTTGCCAGTTTATTCGCCGCTAAGCGGCTCCCACACTGTGCACCATTGCGTGATACATGTGACATACGCGGAAATTGTCCGAATCGCCGTGCGTGGCGCTGCTAATGCACCAGCGAGGCCCACGTCCGCGTGACGACTTCCGTGTGATCGGCATACCACGTCGGCGCTTCGTCCGGTAAGGGGCGATCGAGATAGTCGCGATAAAACTTATCTAAATCAGGCAGCATTTCGAATACGACCGGATAACCCGGCGCGACCACTTCAACCGCGTGTTGTGTCGCGCAATCTGGGCAAAAGAACTCGCGGATCTCCTGCCAGCCGGGCTCGGGACAGGCCGGTGCCGGATCATAAACTTCCAGCATTTCCGGTAAGGTGCGACGCGTGCGAATACGACAGGCGAGTTTCCAATTCTGCCGATAGTCACCAAATTCCTTGCCACACTCGCATTTCACGACCCGCTCATTTCGCGCATTGCGCACGACAAATAACTTATCGCCAAGGCGCAGCAGAATTTGCTCCGGCCACGGCGCGCGTTGTTGTAGCACTTCGATGTATTTGAAAAATCGATCCTTGTCCTTGCGCGGTAACCGTTGCAGTCGCGTCGCGTTGTCGTCGTCGATCTGGCCCGCGATCAATTGCGCGATGAGTTCCTTGCTAATGCCGCTATCGTCGGTCATGCCTTACTCCCGCGCGAACGCAAAGTCCGCGGGGACCTGCCAAAAGCGCCGGAATTCGCCGTCGAATTTTGCAAAGCTGAGGCTTTGCGCATACATCTCATGTACTTCCGGCACCATATCCTTGTTTACGACCTTGGTGCGTTCCGCTTGCCACCAGGCTTCCGCAGGTATGGATTCGGCGAGCCGCTGACGTTTTAGCTCGGCGCGCTTCGCCGTCGTTGCCGCCGTATCGAGTTGCCAAACGCCACTCGCGTCCTGTGCCGCGACCACGCCGTGCATACGACTAACGAATGCGTACCGCGGAGCCATACCGTCGTTCAGATCCTTAATGACCAACGCCGGATCGCGATCGAGCGGATCGCCCCAGCCACCGGATGACCCGGCGGCATCAACAAACAGGTCGTGATCCTTCAACGCGAGTTCCGGGCAATCGGTTTTCCATATTTCGAGGTTCTTAACCGTCAGGCGGCCCGCGTCAATCTGTTCCAGCAATTCGCGCGCATCGCGCGGGGTTTCACCCTCCGCGATCAACTCGGGCAGATTGGTGCCGCGCGCCGAAATCATGAACGAGCCGGGGCCCGGGTAAGCTCCGCTCATGCCGAGACCGACCGACGCCGTACACGACAGGCCGCCGTTCGGACGCGTTAGCGCGATATGTTTGCCCGGCTGTACACACCAATGCACGGCTGAATTGCCAGGACCCCCACGGTATTTGCCATAGCCGAAGTAGCCGGGGAGGAGTTTGCGGCCGAGATAGAACAGCGGCGGCACGCAGGACTCGAATTCTTCTGCGTCGCCGATGGTCGCGATCTGAGACCACGCTGCCCACACCAGCGGTTCGCCATCTTTATAGCACCACGCGCCGCGCCCGGTGCCACCCAACCATTCAAAATTGGTGAAGCCGTAGGACGATCCGTCCGCGGTGGTGCCGGCGCCTTGGAACGCACCCCAATTGCCATCCACGGTAAACGCTTCTTCCAGGTAGCCGCGCGCGAACGCGGCGCGCGACACCGCATTAAACCCGATGCTGTTAACGCTGACGGTTTGGGCCCACAGATTGGCGTTGCTGGTGAATTCGTAATCCGGGTTATAGATGCTGCCATAGGCGTAATGGCGCTGCACGGCAAGTTCGATACCGGCGGTGACTTTGGTGTTGTGGGCAAAGGAATTGATCATGCCAAGGAACACCGCACAATCGACCCCGCCCGGGGTTGCGTTATACGAGTGATAACCCCAGCGCGAACTGCCTTCGGTATCGAGCAACAGGCCGTTTTCGTTCGGCTCAACGCTGGCGCGGATATGAATCAACGTGTTCTTATTCGCATGCGACCATACGTTCTGCAGACCAGCGTATTTCACGAGCCGGAAGGCGCAGCCGTTATACAGTCCGGGGACCATCAGCGCGCGCATGTTGTCGACGATCATGCGACGGCTTTCTTCGATGACCTCGCGAATGGCGCGTTTGTAATACTGCAGGCCGAATTCATCGATCAGTCGATGGGTCGCGTGGTGAATCATCGCGCAGCCGGCGAGGCGCATTTTGTCGTCCAGGATATTCATTGTCGACGCCCGCGTACGGCGTTCCCAAATCGCCTTCCACCACGACTCTTGCTTCAGCTTGCGGCCCGTGCGCATCGGCGGACAGACCAGGCCGTCCATGAAGGTATCGACCGAAAAAGTGGCCCAGGATCCCGCTACCGGCGCGCCATTTTCCATCAAATGATTGATGCCGACCGCCCACCCGGCAATTTCACCTTCCACGCAGATCGGCACGAAGGAATAAAAATCTCCGGGATGCGGGACGCCACCGGTTTTGCCGTCCGAGACGGCGTACACGTCGCCGTCTTCAATCCCATCGTTGACGTCGTAGTCGTTGTTAGCCATGTAGCGCACGGCCACGGGGAAAATGGCGGTATGCGATAAAAACCCAAGCGAGACGGCGAGCGTGTCACCTTCAGGTGTGGTGATGCCCCACAAGCACTCGCCCATTTCACGTGAACCCGGACTCGCCGCGACGAAGCGTGCTGATTCACGCGCCGCCAGTACCGCGGCGTGCAACTTGTTGTAGAAGCGTTCGTATTTAATCGGATCCGCGTCGCGAAGCGTGAGTTCGGTAACGCCGCAATAGTGGCCGGTGTCGCGCGTCAGGCGATCACGTTCCGCGAACAGCGCGCGGAGGGTGGGGCCGGTTGGCGTGGTTTGCGCGGGGGCAGGCACCATGCCGAGATCGTTAGCAACAGCCATCGAATTTCTCCTGTGACAGTGCACGAATGCTGCGGTCGCCCGGTACGGCGACGTGGATAGGAATCGATCTGATTCTGCCATGCAAGCGGACAAAAGAGAATCGACCTGCGAGAAGGTACGGGGCGCAATGACTGCGACCATGGGGTCAGAGTAATTCCGGCTTGTTCGCTCCCGGTTGCCTGCCTAGAATCGGCCGCCTTAGCTATCACCAAGGAGACGTCCAGTGAAAGTCGCGTTCATGCCCGATACCCATTTCGGCGCTTACGATCAGACCACCCTGCCGAGCGGTCCCGAAGTCGCGGACGCGATGGCTCACTGCATTCGCGAAGCCGAACTCGCGGAGCACGTCGGCTTCGACGGAATTTGGGTGCCGGAACGTCATCAGCGGCCGGAAACCTGGTGGCCCAACACGGTCACCCAGTTGGCCGCCTTGGCGGCGCGGACCTCGAAAGTACAATTGGCGTGCACGGTGATTCAGCCTACTTTTCACCATCCCGTGCATCTCGCCGAACAGCTTGCGAACATCGATTGCTTATCGCGCGGCCGCTTGGTGTTTGGCGCCGGTGTCGGTTATCACCAGGATTACTTCCGGCATTTTGGCGTGCCCTACGCGCAGCGTGGCAAACGCTTTGAAGAGGTAATGGACATCATCGAAGCGTGCTGGACCCAAGAGACGGTCAACTATAAGGGCGAATTCTTCAATTACGACGGCGTGAAGATGTCGCCTAAGCCTTACCAACAACCGCGGCCGCCCGTATGGATTGGCGCCTTCGCGGACAAGGCGCTCGAACGTGCGTTGCGCTGGGATGGCTGGTGTCTATGGTTTCCGCCGAACGCGAAAGTCCTGAAGCCGCAAGTCGAAGCGATGCGCGAAAAAGCCGACAAGCTCGGCAAGAAAAACTGGCAATTCACGATGGGCTTTGAAGGCTGGATTGGTAATGAACTCGATCTACGCCAAAAGCATGGCCATCGTTGGGTGCGTGAATGGAGTTTCTATGCCGAAAAGGGTTTATCACCCGACGCTGAAGCAAAAGATGAATTGACTGCGATAGAAGACATGTTTCTGTGCTTGGGCAATAAACAGCAATGGCTCGATCGCATGGGCGAAATTAAACGACTCGTTAATCCTGATTGGATCTGTCTACGCACCCGCAATCCGGTCAATCTCGGGCATTACTATCCATCGCGCCAAGAATGCCTCGACGTGATTGAACGGTTTGGGGAAATCTTGCCGCTGATGCGATGAGTCGTGCCGAACAGCGCCATTGAGGTCCAATTGCCCCCTGCTCGCGCTGTCTCTTGTGCACATTTTTGCAGCAGCGACAGCGGCCGCATGCAAACTGCCGGCATGCCGGCGAATGCCGGAATCCAGTACGGTTTCGCGGCGCCATCGCGCGTGAAAAAAGCGCTCAAGAATTAGCAACGTCAGTGGAAGCTGGACCTGATTGAGCGCACGAACCCGCGTTGGGAAGACCGGTATTCGAGGTTGCTCTAAGGCCCTCTGGATTCCGGCGTGCGCCGGCATGACGGTGGGGGTGGGCAGGGTACTTCGATGGATAAATGCGAATAGGCGAGATTCATGACAACTCTCCCAAAGCCGCGGTGGGTTAAGTTTGGCATCATACCAATCTGGGCAGCGCACACGAGATCGTGGACACTGGCCGAAGATTCAACCGGTAAATTCGAATAGGAAGGTCAGCGACATGAAACTTGGCTTGATGCTTGGCTACTCGGGGCCGCAATACAAACTTCCCATGGACATGGTCTTGGAGGCGGAACGCCTCGGTTACGATTCGGTGTGGACCGCGGAAGCGTATGGATCGGATGCGGTGACCCCGGTCGCGTGGGTTCTGGCCAACACGACGCGGATCAAAGCGGGTACCGCCATCATGCAACTCGCGGGGCGCACACCGGCATGCAGTGCGATGACGGCGATGACGCTCGATCATCTCTCCGGCGGGCGCTTTCTCCTGGGTCTTGGGCCATCGGGGCCGCAGGTCGTCGAAGGCTGGCATGGCGAACGTTATGGCAAACCCCTCGCGCGGCAACGCGAATATATTTCGATCGTGCGGCAAATTCTGGCGCGTGAAGCGCCTGTTACACACCACGGTGAACATTATCAAATCCCGTACACCGGACCCGGCTCGACGGGTCTTGGTAAACCGCTGAAGAGCATCTTGCACGGCGATCCAAAACTTAAGATCTACACTGGGGCGGTCACGGCCAGCGGTATTCAACTGGCCGCGGAAATCGCCGACGGTACCTTTGTGGTGTGGATGAACCCGCAGCGCTACGACCTATTCGAGCCGTCGCTGCTTACCGGCATCGAACAAGCGGGCACGGATAAGCGGCTGCAGGATTTTGATCTGGCGCCGTTTGTGCGCGTGGCGATGGGCGACGATCTCGATGCCTGCCGGCGCGTGATTAAGGAGTTCCTCGCGCTGTACATCGGCGGCATGGGCGCCCGCGGCAAGAATTTTTATAACGATTACGCCTGTCGACTCGGATACTTCGATGCAGCGCGCAAAATTCAGGATTTATATTTAGCAGGTGACAAAGCGGCGGCGGTCGCCGCGGTGCCCGATAGCTTAGTCGATGAGTCGTCCTTGGTCGGGCCAGCACCGCGGATCCGGGAACAACTCAAAGCGTGGAAACAAGCCGGCGCCAAGGGCCATATTGGAACGATGGTGGTCACCGTCAACACGCTCGAAGCTTTAAGGGTGGTGGCGGAGGAAATCCTCTAGAGAAGCGCCGCAAAAGTGCAGGAGAGATTTTTTTCAGAATTTCCTTGGTGGCGAACAAGGTTGTGATGCGCTTCCGTTATTTGCGCCAGTCTGTGACTTTGTGAGCTAGCTCCGGCGGCGCGCACTGCTAGACTCATCGTTAATGAACGATTAACGAATCGACTGGTGGGTTATGCCAGCGAACAACAACACAGGGAGGCGGGGTGATGTTATGAGTAATGAAATCAATTTGGCGTTGCAGCCATTTCGTAATTTCGACGAAGCAGGTCAGGCGGTTTTAGACGCGTTGCGCGAGCACTTCGGTCTCGGCTCGTGGATGATCATTCGCGATCAAGGCGACTCCGGGATCATTCTCACCGCATGCGATCGGACGTATGGGATTACGCCGGGCCAGCTGTGCCATTGGAGCGGCGAGTTGAGCGCGCAATTTCCCGCACAACGCGCGGTGGTACATGGCGCGTTGCCAGGGGATCCCGCGAACGCGCTTATGCCGCTGCTCGATTTTGCGCCGGTGCGGGCTTACGTCGCCGCACCACTCTACTTGGGCGACGGCGATCTGTTTGGCGCACTATGTGGCCTCGATCCCCAACCGCCCGTCGGCCAAATCGCCAACGAAATGCCAATCGTCGAACTCGCCGCCCGCCTCTTGGCTTCGTTACTCGAGTTTGAATTGAAAACGCAGCAGGCAACCCGCCGTGCCGATCGCCTGGAGGCCGAATCGAAACTCGATTCCTTGACCGGTCTCTACAATCGACGCGGCTGGGATACGCTGCTCGAACGCGAGGAGGGGCGCTGCCGACGGTACGGGAACACTGCCGCCATTATCTCCATCGATCTGAATGAATTGAAACTCGTGAACGATGCCGAAGGGCATGCGGCGGGCGATCGCTTGATTGCCGCCACTGCCCGCTGCTTATCGCAAATGGTGCGTAATACCGATGTCGTGGCGCGGCTCGGCGGTGACGAGTTCGGCGTGCTGCTGGTTGAAGTCCGCGCGCCAGAAGCCGAGGCCTTGATCGCTCGGCTACGCACGCGGTTGGCGCAAGAGAAAATCAACGCCGCACTCGGTCTTGCGGTGCGCGATCCAATGTCGACACTGTTCTCCGCGTGTGAACGCGCCGATGACGCGATGTACTGCGAAAAGCGTCGATTGAAGGCGCTTGACGCGGAGTAATCTTAAGCCCCGCTCGCTGGCGCGCGGCACGCGCATCGCGTACGCTGACTGCAGGTTGCAACTACCTGGAGAAATTCTCATGACATATAAATTGTTGGGCGCGAACGTATCGCCCTTTGTTCGGAAATGTCGAGCTTATATGGCGGAAAAGGGCATTGCCTATGACTACGAGCAAGTCAGCCCGTTCGCGCCACCCGAGGGGTATAAAAAAATTAGTCCGCTCGGCAAAATTCCGGCCTTTCTCGATGGCGATAAGGCGCTCGCCGATTCCACGGCAATCTGTATTTATCTCGAGCGCTGTAATCCACAGCCCGCGCTCTACCCCGGCGATCATTACCAGTACGCGCGTGCCCTGTGGTTCGAGGAATACATCGATAGCGGATTGATACCGATTGCTGGACCCCAAGTCTTTCGGCCGCTGGTCTTGGCCCCCATGATGTCGCAGCAACCGGTCACCAAGGAGGGTAAAGCCGAGGTGCTGAAGGTCGTTGAGACTGCAATCCATCCGATGTGGGAGTACCTCGAATCGGAACTAGCGTCGAATCAGTTCTATGTCGGCAACGTGCTCAGCATCGCGGATCTCACGGTCGCGAGCGGGCATATAAGTTTGCGGCACGCAGGGGTTGAGCCCGATGCCAAACGGTGGCCAAAACTTGCGGCGTTTCTGCAGCGTATGTATGCCAGACCGTCATTCGCCGCGTTGTTGGCCGAGGAAAGCGAACGTTGGGACAAGCGCCAAGCCTTGGCGAAGATTTAAAACTATTGCGGCATGAGCGTTGATCTGTGGGAGCGGCTTTAGCCGCGACTATTTGGTCTGAGATATGACTTTCGTTTTAAATTTCATCTCCGCGTAGCGTCCCGGCAGCAAGACCCCGTCTCGATGCGGTACAGCTCGCGCCGATCCGCACTGTCGGCTGAGGACCGTTACGCGGATGGCATAGATGCCGCCCAGTAGGATCAGCACCGCCATCGCGGCAACGGTATGGACGGCGGAGCGCTAGTTCAACTAACCACATGGCAGAGGTTACTTGGGCGATTACGACACAGCGTCGCGCGTCCACTCGCCCGAACGTCCGCCGGACTTCTCGCAGAGTTCGATCGCGGTGATGCGCATGCCGCGATCAACGGATTTACACATGTCATAGATCGTTAGCAGTGCGATCTGAACGGCGGTTAGCGCCTCCATTTCGACGCCAGTCTGACCCAAGGTCTCGACTATGGCGGTGCACTTCACCGCATTGGCTTCACGCAAGGGCGTTAGATCAATCTCGACTCTCGTAATGGCGATGGGATGGCAGAGTGGAATCAGATCAGCAGTTTTTTTCGCGGCCATGATGCCAGCGATGCGGGCGATCCCTAGCACGTCGCCCTTGCGATGGGTACCGGCCTCGATCATTGCCAGCGTGCTTTCGAGCATTTCAATGCGCCCGGTGGCGATGGCGCGTCGGCGGGTCGTTGCTTTGTCGCCGACATCCACCATATGGGCCTGGCCGGCGGCATCAAAATGCGTGAATTCGGGCATGAGAATTACTCGTCGTTAGGATCGTGCGCTAGAATCGACAACACTGTACCGCACCGTGCGCGCATCGTCTAAAGCCTTTTGCGATGGAAATCAAAGTCAAATTATTCGCGAGTCTTGCCGAAACCGCGGGTTGGCGCGAAAGCTCGATTCAGATCGCTGACGGCGCCACCGTGCTGATGGTATGGGCCGCCGCGACTCGTGAGGCGGCGTTACCGGCGCGGGCATTGTGCGCGATCAATATGGACTACTGCGTGCTCGATGCGGTGGTTCACGCCGGTGATGAGATCGCTTTTTTTCCGCCAGTCACCGGTGGTTGAGATGACGATCGTCATCAAGTCCGCGCCGTTCGATCCGTACGCGGAGCTCGCGAGCTTTGAGGCACGTGTGTTCTCCAGTCCTGGGCAGTTTGGAGCGACCGCGACATTCGTCGGTACCATGCGCGACTTTAACGAGGGCGATCCCGTGCAGGGAATGTTCCTCGACCATTATCCGGGAATGACCGAGCGTCATCTTGAAGCGATTTGCGCGGATGCCAGTGAACGCTGGTCGTTGTTGAATACGTTGGTGGTACATCGTGTGGGGGCGATTGCGCCGGGCGAATCGATCGTACTCGTTGCGGTGTGGTCGGCGCACCGCGCGGCGGCGTTCGAGGCCTGTCGTTACATCATGGAAGATCTGAAATCGAAGGCGCCGTTCTGGAAGAAGGAGACCTTGGCGGACGGTACTCGGTGGGTTATCGAAAATACGCCTGGCGGAACGTAATGAATCGTCCTCAGCAACGATCAGCATTTATAGCGAGCGACTAATGCATATTGTCGTCCTTGGATCCGCCGCCGGTGGCGGCTATCCGCAGTGGAATTGCAATCATCCTAATAGTCGCCGCGCGCGCAATGGCGATCCCGCGGCGCCCATGCGCACGCAGTCGTCGATTGCGGTATCGGCTGATGGCGAACGTTGGGTGCTGTTCAACGCCTCGCCTGATCTCCGACAGCAAATCAACAGCAACGCCGTATTGCATCCCCACGGCGCACTGCGTACGAGTCCGATCAAGGCGGTGGTGCTGACCAATGCGGATGTCGATCATGTGACAGGGCTTCTGACCTTACGCGAATCGCAAGCCTTTAATCTCTACGCCACGCCCCGCGTGCAGCAAGTGCTCGCCGGCAATTCAATTTTCAATGTGCTGAATCCCAAGTTTGTCCAGCGCGTACCGATGCCTTTGAACGAAGTCCTGGCGGTACGGGATGCGAGTGGCGCCGAACTGGGCTTTCAAGTGGTGCCCTTTGCGGTGCCCGGCAAGGTTGCGCTATGGCTTGAAGATGCGTTCAAGGGCGATAACTTCGGTTCAGTCGATGAAGACACCATCGCACTTGAAGTTCGCGACGCCAACGGCATCCCGCAATTTTTCTACGTACCGGGTTGCGCGCGGATGACGCCTGAACTGGCGGCGCGCATCGACGGCGCGGAGTTAATTTTTTTTGACGGCACGCTGTATGTCGACGATGAGATGATCCGCGACGGCGTGGGTGTAAAAACGGGTGAACGCATGGGGCACATGAGCGTCTCGGGCGCGGAGGGCACCATGGCGGCGCTGCGCGACTCGAATGTCCGGCGCAAGGTGTTTATTCATATCAATACGACCAATCCCATCCTCATTGCGGATACCCCCGAGCGCAAAGCGGTGGAAGACAACGGTTGGGAGGTCAGTTTCGACGGGATGCAGTTGGAAGTTTGAGTTTGAAATTGGAACAGGCGCCAACGCAATCGTCTCTTTCGAGAATTCGGCGGCGGGGGACGAATAGGTGCGCAGTGTGTAACTCATACGTTGTTGGCGCGTGTTTCAGACTGCGTTAATTAAATGGGCGTCCCCATAATTTCTATAATCTTGCCCCGAAATGAAGGGCTGTCGCCGGGAAATAACGCCGCTACAATGCCGAGCTACCGAAATCGGCGATCAGCAGGTACCAGAATGAGCACGATAACGTCGAGCGCGAACGATAACTTCGTCGATCTCATTGAAGTCGGACCGCGGGATGGCCTGCAAAGCCAGCCAAAAATTCTCGATACCGACACTAAACTCGCCTTTATCGATCGGCTCATTGGCGCTGGCGCGCGGCGCATTGAAGTGATTAGCTTCGTTGATCCCAAACGCGTGCCGCAAATGGCTGATGCGGACGAGCTGGTTCGACGTTTACCGTCTCATCCCGCGGTTCGCTATATCGCGTTGGTCTTAAACCAGCGGGGGTTCGAGCGGGCAGCGCAGGCGGGTCTAACGGAAATTCATACCGCGGTGGTTGCGAGCAAAACGTTTTCCGAGCGCAATCAGGGGGTGTTGCCAGAAGCGTCCATGGATCTCGTGGCGGACCTTGCGCCGATAGCGCGGGGCGCGGGTATCAAATTTGGCGTGACGGTATCCGCGGCGTTTGGGTGTCCTTTCGAAGGTCGCGTCGCACCGTCGCGCGTGGTTGAGATCGTGGCGCGACTTGCCGCGGCCGGCGTCGATGAAATCGCGCTTGCCGATACCATCGGTGTCGCGGTTCCGGCCCAGGTTCAGCGCTTGATTGAGGACATCGAGCACGTGCGCGAGCGCATACCGTTGCGCATGCATTTTCACAATACCCGCAATACCGCCATCGCCAATGTCTACGCGGCGTTAGTGGCCGGCGTCCGCGCCTTCGACGTGAGTTGCGGTGGCGTCGGCGGGTGTCCGTTTGCTCCTGGCGCGACGGGCAACGTCGGGACCGAGGATGTGCTCTATATGCTCGAGAATATGGGATATCACACGGATTTATCGTTACCGGCGATCATCGCGACGACCCAGTGGCTTGGCGAACAACTCGCCACCCAGATGCCGGCCGCGGTCAGTCGAGCGAGCGCGTTTCCACCGGCCGCTTAAGCGAGATTTATTCGTCTGGTTTTGAATCGGAATAGAACTTGGCGACTGCACGACGCCATTGTTCGGCTGGCCGGATTGGGATCCCGGCGTAGGTCCCCGGTCGCAAGACATGTTTGGCGACTACCGATTTGCCGAGGACAGTGACGTCGTCGCAGATATTTAAATGACCGGTAACGCCAACCTGGCCCGCCAGCGTCACGCGATCCCCTAACTTGGTACTGCCCGAAATGCCGGTCTGCGCGACGATTAAACACTGTTCGCCCATTTGAACATTGTGCGCGATCATCACCAGGTTATCGATTTTGGTCCCGCGCCCAATGCGGGTTGCCGTGAAGCGGCCGCGATCAATGGTCGAATTCGAGCCGACTTCGACTTCATCTTCGAGGACGACATTGCCGAGTTGTGGAATTTTGATGTGTGCGCCATTCCGTGCGACATAGCCGTAGCCGTCGCCGCCGACCACCGCGCCTGGTTGCAACGACACGTAATCGCCGAGGACGCAATCTTCGCGGACTACTGCATTGGGGTAGAGGACACAGTGCGCCCCAATTCGAACCCGATCCATAACGACTACGCCTGGATAGAGCGTCGAGTGGGCTCCAATTTTCGCATCACGCCCGACTACGACAAAGGGTCCGATCGTGGCATCGGGCGCGATGACGGCAGTGGTATGGATGATCGCCGACGAATGAATGCGGCCCTCCCAGCTCAATTTCGTGGGTTCAAACAGGCGCGCTATCAGTGCAATGGCGTATTCCGGATCGGTGTGGAAAATACAGGCTTTCCCAGCAATTGGCTCCTCGTGGCGCGTGACAAAGGCGGGGATTTGCGAGGTCTGGGCGTCCTTACGCTGGTTGGATTGGGTAATGAACGAAAGGCAACCGGGTAAGTTGTCGGACAAGCCGCAAAGACCGTCAATTTCGATATTCTGGTCACCCTCTAGCGCTAACGAGAATTTTTCTGCGATCGCTTGCAGTCGGTACACGTTAGCCTCGGTGATTGAATTTGAATTGATGTTCGCAAATTTGCGCCGAATGGTGACCGATAGTTAGCCCGATTGGTACCCCTTCCGGCGCTGTGTGCTCTGCCACCTGTCGAGGAAATGCACAAGATTTATAGATTTGACCCTTGCGCCTGGGGGCCATTAAGAGGATGTTCCGGCGCACTTGGTTGACTTCGGCTTTTACTCACGACTCCAGCGTTGAGCGCTTTAGGTATGACGGAGGGAATTGGAAAGCGAAGTCGAGTCTCTGTCGTGTTGTTACGCGATCCGGGCCACTGCTTGGCATTGGGTCTGGGTACAGGACTGGCGCCGTGGGCGCCTGGCACATGGGGGTCGGTACTCGGGTTCGCGCTTTACACGCCCCTAGCGTCCTTGGATCAGCGAATTTATTGGGCGCTCACAGCGTTACTGTTCGCGATTGGCATTCCGCTTTGTGCCCGAACGGCACAATTTCTCGGAATCAAGGATCACCCTGCGATAGTTTGGGACGAAATTGTCGGAATCCTCATCACGCTAGGCCTCGGTGCCGAGGATCTCCGGAGTGCAGTGATTGGATTCGCGCTATTTAGACTATTCGATATTACGAAGCCGGGGCCGATACGGTGGCTAGACCGCGCAGTGGGTGGCGGATTGGGAATTATGGTCGACGATGCCCTGGCGGGATTGTTCGCGGGGCTTGCGCTCGCACTAATTAATTATTTATCATGAAGTTATAAATGATAAATAGTTTTGACATTAGATCTAAAATTTAACGCCCAGAAATGTCGAATATTATTCAGTTAAGACGCCTCATTGGTGTAGGCCTGCTCGTGGCCCTACCGTTCGTGGCCGGTGCCGATATTTATAAATACGTTGATAAGTACGGTCGGGTTTATCTCACGGACCGCCCGGCACATACTGGTTATAAACGGCTGATTAAAACCTGGAAGGGCTGGTCCGAGGCGCGCGCGGGCGCGGTGGATTATCGGACGTTGGCGGTGAATCGGGAGCGCTTCAGTAAGGTTATCGAACTCGCGGCTAAACGACATAAGCTGCCGACCGCACTCGTCCACGCGGTTATTACTGCCGAATCAGCCTATGATCCGAACGCCATGTCTACCGCTGGCGCCGTTGGCCTTATGCAGTTGATGCCGCAAACCGCCGAGCGCTACGGCGTCAAGAATCGCAATGATCCGACCGCGAATATCGCGGGCGGCACGGGTTATTTGCGGGACCTGCTCGGGATGTTCGATAACGATCTGGTGCTCGCGCTCGCGGCCTACAACGCCGGTGAAAACGCGGTGCTCACCTACGGCCGGCAAATTCCACCCTACGAAGAAACCCAAACGTATGTGCGCCGAGTGCTGAAGTATTACAACGACTATAAGAAAATGATGTAAGGCAGCGTTGCCGATTATTTATTCGTCGGTGACACAGCCCTCGGCGGCAGATTTCACGTTTTTAATGAATTTGTACAAGGTGCCGCGCGTGGCCTTGTAAGGTGGCATTGTCCAGGCTGCTTGCCGTCGCGCTAGCTCGGTGTCCGCGATGTCGACATCGAGCCGGTTGTTGGCGATGTCGATCGAAATCTGATCGCCGTTGCGGACCAGGGCAATCGGTCCGCCTTGCTGGGCTTCGGGGACGACATGGCCAACGATAAACCCATGCGAACCGCCCGAGAATCGGCCATCGGTGATCAACGCGACATCGTTGCCTAGGCCAGCCCCCATGATCGCTGAAGTTGGGGTTAACATTTCCGGCATTCCCGGTCCGCCTTGCGGCCCCTCATAGCGAATGACGACGACGTCCCCTTTTTGAATCTGCTTTTGTTCCAGCGCCGCGAGCATGGCTTCTTCGGAATCATAGACGCGAGCGGGACCCGCGAAGCGCAGGCCTTCCTTGCCGGTGATCTTGGCCACGGCGCCGCCGGGCGCAAGGTTGCCGCGTAAAATTTGAATATGGCCGGATGGCTTGATTGGGTTAGACAGCGGTCGCAAGACCTCTTGGCCGGCTTTAAGTCCCGGGAGATCGGCGAGGTTTTCCGCGACCGTCTTACCAGTGCAAGTAAGGCAACTGCCGTCCAACAGCCCGTGTTCCAGGAGGTATTTCATCACAGCCGGAATGCCGCCGATGGTTTGTACATCTTCCATCACGAAGCGGCCACTCGGTTTTAAATCCGCCAAGAACGGCGTGCGATCGCTCACGGCTTGGAAGTCGTCCAGCGTCAAGGTCACGTCGGCGGCCCGCGCCATGGCAATGAGGTGCAACACGGCGTTAGTCGAACCCCCTAACACCGTGACCACGACCATCGCATTCTCAAACGCGGCGCGGGTCATGATGTCGCGTGGCTTAATATCGCGTTCGAGTAGCACGCGAATGGCCTGTCCGGCCCGCATGCATTCTTCTTGCTTCAGCGGATCGATCGCCGGGGTCGACGAACTGAACGGCAGACTCATGCCGAGCGCCTCGATGGCGGAGGCCATCGTATTGGCGGTGTACATCCCACCGCAGGCGCCCGCGCCCGGGCACGCATGGCGCACGATTTCGGCCCGCCGCGTGTCATCGATCGTCCCCGCCAAATAGGCGCCATAGCTTTGAAACGCCGAGATGATGTCGAGCGTCTCACCCCGCGAATGACCAGGTTTGATAGTCCCGCCGTACACCATTAACGCTGGACGATTCATTCGCGCCATGGCCATCAAACACCCCGGCATGTTCTTATCGCAACCGGGAAGCGAGATATTCGCGTCGTACCATTGGCCACCCATGATCGTCTCGATCGAGTCCGCGATGATTTCGCGCGACTGCAGCGAGTAACTCATCCCGTCGGTGCCCATCGAGATGCCATCGCTTACCCCAATGGTGTTGAAGCGCATGCCAACGAGGCCCGCGGCTTGGACGCCGGTCTTCACATATTCGGCAAGTTGCAGCAAGTGCATGTTGCATGGGTTGCCTTCAAACCAGACGCTCGCGATTCCAATTTGCGGTTTTTGAAGATCGTCCTGTGACAGACCAGTCGCGTAGAGCATCGCCTGCGAGGCGCCTTGTGACCGCGGTTGAGTAATACGTGCGCTGTATCGGTTTAATGGCTTGACGTTCATCGCAAAGATCCTTCGGTTATCGGGGTGGCCCCTCGCACAGGTGTGAGGCCGGTGACGCCGGAAAATAGCAGCGCCCCTTGCCAACGTAACGCGCGGGCTTGCGGCGCGCAACCCGCCGGGCTGTGTAGAATACGGCACCCACCCAATCAATAGTCGCCGGCAGTTTTAGATCAGCTCAATGAGTACGAGTCAGACGGACGAAACGTCCTTTGTGCACTGGATGCGCGATGCATCGCCGTACATCAGGGCGCATCGCGGGCATACTTTCGTGGTCCATCTCGGCGGCGAATTAGTTGCCGATCCACTGTTTCCGCAGCTGGTGCAGGACTTAACGCTGCTCGCCGGAATCGGGGTTCGACTGGTCGTCGTTCACGGATCCCAACCACAAGTCTCGGCGCGGCTCGCCGCCGCTAACCTCGAGCCCCGGTTTGTTGGATCGGGTCGGGTAACCACCGCTGAGGTTCTCGCGCGGGTAAAGGATGCCACGGCGGCGGTCAGGTTCGATATCGAGAGCCAATTTTCCCATGCGACCCGCGTCCGGCCATTAGGCACGACGCCACTACGCATCAATGGCGGCAATTACGTGATGGCACGGCCGGCCGGTGTGGTCGACGGGATTGACCTCGAATTTACCGGCGACGTGCGCCGTATCGATGGGCGCGCCATCAGCCAGCAGCTCGACATCGTTGACGTGGTGTTGATCTCTCCCCTCGGCTATTCCCCAACCGGTGAAACGTTTAGTTTAGATGCGTTGGATTTGGCGAGCGCCGTTGCCATCGAACTCCATGCCAACAAGCTTATTTTGCTGTCACGCGAAGCTGGCTTGCTCGATGCGCAAGGCGCGTTGGTCCGCGAACTGACCCCGCGCGAAGCGCGCGAGTATCAACGTCGCGAAGGCTCTCACCAGCAGGAACTGGCGAATGCCGTGCGCGCCTGTCAGTCCGGGGTCGAGCGCGTGCATCTCCTCGACGCCGGCGACGGCGCGTTGCTCCTCGAGCTCTTTACGCGAGATGGCGTCGGCACCTTGATCAGTAACGCGCCGTTCGATCAACTGCGCCAAGCGACGATCGAAGATGTCGGTGGCATCGTGCAGTTAATCGAACCGCTTGAGGCGACCGGTGCTCTGGTCAAACGGTCGCGCGAAAAGCTCGAAACGGAAATCGAACATTTCATGGTGGTGGTCCGCGATGGCGCGACGGTGGCGTGCGGCGCGCTATATCCATTTGTCGCCGATCGCTGCGGCGAGATCGCGTGCGTCGCGGTCGAGCCCGCTTACCGTCAGTTTGGCTTCGGCAAGACTTTGCTCGCCGCGCTGGAGCAACGTGCCGTGACGCTTAAACTCGAGGCGGTATTTGCACTCACGACGCAGGCGAAGCATTGGTTCCAGGAATACGGCTATGTCGCGGTTGAATTGGAACGACTCCCGAGTGCGCGGCAAGCGCTCTATAATTTTCAGCGGAACTCGCAGGTATTGTTGAAAGAGCTCAATTGAGACGGGTTCAATTAACTCAATAGTCGATCTTGTCCTCGACACCATGTCCGCGTTTCGGAATCAACATGGTGCGATAAAATTCGCAAACCACCGTGTCATCTCGTTTTTTGCCCACGGTTTTTACGGTGACCAAGCCCGCGGTTGGTCGTGACTTCGATTCGCGTTTTTCCAGCACCGTGGATTCGGCGTACAAGGTATCGCCAACAAACACCGGCGCCGGGAGTTTAATTTCCTTCCAACCGAGATTGGCGATGGCTTTTTGACTGACATCGCTGACGCTGAGGCCGGCCACTAGCGCCACGGTAAAAGTGCTATTCACCAGCGCCTGTCCAAACTCCGAGGCTTTTGCATACTCATTGTCGAAATGCAGCGGATGGGTATTCATGGTCAGCAATGTGAACCAGACATTGTCGGTTTCGGTAATGGTCCGCCCGGGGCGGTGCTGATAAATATGACCAACCTCGAAGTCTTCGAAATAACGACCGAAGGATTCGCGAAATGTGTTGGGGCCAACTTGGATGACGTTTTGAACCATGTGATGTGATTACGGACTAGATCTCGCCCGCAACTTTTTCTTCGACTTCGAGATCGACCGCGATGTCATCGTTGCGCACGGTGACGATCACATGCCCGCCGTTGGCCAAGCGTCCAAATAACAGTTCTTCAGCGAGCGCTTTCTTAATTTTGTCGCGAATCAGGCGACTCATGGGACGTGCACCCATCAGGCGGTCGTAGCCGTGTTCGGCAAGCCACTCCCGCGCCGCATGATCGACTTCGAGTGAAACTTTTTTGCCGTCCAATTGACTTTCAAGCTCGACCAGGAATTTGTCGACCACATGATTGATGGTCACCGGATCGAGTGCCTTGAAGAAAATCGTGGCGTCGAGGCGATTGCGAAACTCGGGATTGAACAATTGTTTCAGCGCTTCGCCGGCGTCGCTCGAATGGTCTTGAGTCGAGAATCCGATCGATGCGCGACTAATCCGGTCGGCGCCGGCATTCGTCGTCATCACAATGATGACGTTTCTAAAATCGGTCTTCCGTCCGTTGGTGTCGGTTAGCGTGCCATGGTCCATGACCTGCAACAGCACGTTGAACACGTCCGGGTGCGCCTTCTCCATTTCATCGAGCAAGAGCACGGCATGCGGTTGTTTGTGCACGGCTTCGGTGAGCAATCCGCCGGTGTCATAGCCCACGTAGCCCGGTGGCGCACCGATCAAACGCGACACGGTGTGCCGCTCCATGTACTCCGACATATCGAAACGGATTAACTCGATCCCCATCACGCGCGCCAATTGGCGCGTGACTTCGGTCTTACCGACTCCTGTCGGCCCGGCGAACAAGAACGAGCCGATGGGCTTTTCATTGTTGCCCAAACCGGAGCGCGACATTTTGATGGCGGTGGCCAAGGTCGCAATGGCTTCGTCTTGGCCGAATACCACCATTTTGAGATCACGCTCGATATGTTGCAGGACTTCGCGATCGGAAGTGGACACGGTTTTCGGCGGGATCCGTGCGACTTTCGCGACGATCTCCTCGATCTCGTAGGCGCCTACGGTCTTTTTCCGGCGCGAAGGCGGGGCGAGTCGTTGACGTGCGCCGGCTTCATCGATGATATCGATGGCCTTGTCGGGCAGATGCCGGTCATTGATGTATCGATGCGTCAGTTCGGCGGCCGAACGCAGCGCCTGGCTCGTGTACTTGACGTCGTGATGTTCCTCGAAGCGTGACTTCAAGCCTTGCAAAATCTTGATGGTCTCGTCGACCGACGGTTCGCCGACGTCTATTTTTTGGAAGCGTCGCGACAAGGCGCGGTCTTTCTCGAAGATCCCGCGATACTCCTGGTACGTGGTCGATCCAATACATTTAATCTCGCCTGAAGCGAGCATGGGTTTAATCAAATTTGACGCGTCCATTACGCCGCCCGAAGCCGCGCCCGCGCCAATGATCGTGTGGATCTCGTCGATAAACAGCACCGCGCCGGTTTCGCGCTTTAATTGACCGATGACTGCCTTTAGGCGCTTCTCGAAATCGCCGCGGTACTTGGTGCCAGCGAGGAGGGCGCCCAGATCGAGCGAATAAATGGTCGCGTTTTGCAAGATTTCGGGGATTTCCTTATCGACGATTTTCTTCGCCAAGCCTTCAGCAATGGCGGTTTTGCCCACCCCGGCTTCACCGACAAACAGCGGGTTGTTCTTGCGGCGTCGACACAAAATCTGGATGGTCCGTTCGATCTCATCATGGCGACCGATCAGCGGATCGATTTTGCCCTTGCGCGCCTGTTCGTTGAGATTGGTACAAAATTGATCGAGCGCGGTTTTGTTGGCTTCGGCGGCTTCGCCATCCTCCTCGTTGTTGGTGTTCGAATCGGCGGCACCGTCCTCGTCCGCGATCTTTGAAATGCCATGCGAGATGCAATTGACAACGTCGAGGCGCGCGATGTTTTGTTGATTCAGCAGATGCACTGCTTGTGATTCGCGCTCACCGAATATCGCGACCAGCACGTTGGCACCGGTCACTTCCTTCTTGCCCGACGACTGCACGTGAAATACCGCGCGCTGCAGTACGCGCTGAAACCCCAAGGTCGGCTGCGTATCGCGCTCTTCGTCGTCGGGCAACACCGGAGCGTTATCGCGGATGAAATCGACCAGTAATCGCCTTAGTTGATTGAGATCCGCGCCGCAAGCGCGGAGGACTTTCGCGGCAGTTGGGTTATCCAACAGCGCCAACAATAAGTGCTCGACGGTCATGAACTCATGGCGTTGTTCGCGAGCCGCCTTGAACGCAAGGTTTAAGGTGACTTCCAGTTCTTTACTTAACACGAAGAATTCCTAACTCCGCTAGCGGCGGTGGTTTGAGTCATTAAGCCAGTTCGAGGGCGCATAACAACGGGTGCTGGTTCTCGCGTGCGTAGGCGTTCACTTGGGCAACTTTAGTTTCGGCGATTTCATGAATGAACACCCCACAAATTCCTTTGCCCCGAGTGTGTACTTCTAACATGATGCGGGTCGCGTTAGTACGATCCATGTTGAAAAACTGTTCAAGCACGTGGACGACAAATTCCATGGGAGTGTAGTCGTCGTTAAGCATAACGACTTTATACAGCGGCGGTGTCTTGACCTTGGGCGCCGCCTCTTGGACTGCCAGACCCGATTCTCGTTCTGTTCCGGTTTTGTTCGCCATGCTGGGTGTGGCCGATTAAGCCAATCTCTGAAGTTGAATCCTTGTAGTCGATTATACGAGTTGAAATTCATTCGGCGATACCAGCGACGGTGTAGGGAATTAGATCCGCGATGACATTGAAATTTACAGTCGAATGGGGAAAAGCCCGTGCCCGGCGGCGGGCGAGAACCTACAATGCGCGCGCCAACCTTAACAGCATTAAGGCGCCGCGTACCGGCGTCGGATTGACAAATGATGCGACGCAACGTAGGGTCCCCAGCCCACCGCGGAGCGCAACGTTGTTACGTCTAAACGTACCGACTGACGGCAACTGCATGGGCGATGGAATTCGATAAGCGGCCGATATTTAAAAAGATGGTATGAGTGATTAACTTCCGAAGCTGATGGAATGCTGTGACTGGCAGGAGAAATCAAGATGTCATTGTCGTTTAAGGACCAAGTAGAGCAATTAAAGAAGGATTGGGCGACGAATCCACGTTGGAGCGGCGTGCGCCGCGAGTATTCTGCCGAAGATGTGATTCGGTTGCGCGGCAGCGTGACCATCGAGCACACGCTGGCGCGACGCGGCGCGGACAAACTGTGGAAACTTGTCAACGAAGAACCTTTTGTGCCCTGTTTGGGGGCTTTAACCGGCGGCCAAGCGGTCCAGCAGGTGAAAGCGGGTGTGAAGGCGATTTACCTTTCGGGTTGGCAGGTGGCTGCGGATGCCAATACCAGCGAGACTATGTACCCCGACCAATCGCTCTACGCGGTTGATTCAGTCCCGACCGTGGTTCGGCGCATCAATAACGCCTTCAAACGCGCCGACGAAATTCAATGGGCCAAGGGCAAGCAAGACATCGACTATTTCATCCCGATTGTGGCCGACGCCGAAGCCGGTTTTGGTGGAGTCCTGAACGCCTTCGAATTGATGAAAAACATGATCGAAGCGGGCGCCGCCGGTGTGCACTTCGAAGATCAGCTAGCGTCCGTCAAAAAATGCGGACATATGGGCGGGAAGGTGTTGGTTCCGACCCAAGAGGCCGTGCAAAAATTAGTCGCGGCGCGTTTAGCCGCCGATACCATGGGTGTCCCCACGGTGGTTCTCGCGCGCACCGATGCGAACGCGGCGAACTTATTGACTTCTGACGTCGATGTCCGGGACCAGCCGTTTGTTACCGGCGAGCGCACCGCGGAAGGCTTGTATGTGACCCGTGCCGGCCTTGACCAGGCGATCGATCGGGGTCTGTCGTATGCGCCTTACGCGGATCTCCTGTGGTGTGAAACCGCGGTTCCGGATCTCGACGAAGCACGCCGCTTTGCCGAGGCGATTAGAAAACAATTTCCCGAGCAGCTGTTGGCATATAACTGTTCGCCGTCGTTCAACTGGAAGAAAAACCTGGACGATGTGACGATTGCGAAATTCCAACGTGAACTCGGCGCGATGGGTTATAAGTACCAGTTCATCACCTTAGCCGGGGTCCATAACATGTGGTACAACATGTTCGACCTGGCGAATGAGTACGTCAAAAAAGGCATGACCGCCTACGTTGAGATGGTGCAGGAAAAAGAGTTTGCCGCGGCCAAGCGTGGTTACACCTTCGCGAGTCATCAGCAAGAAGTCGGTGCGGGCTACTTCGACGATGTCACTACCGTCATTCAGGGCGGCAAGTCCTCAGTCACCGCCCTGACCGGTTCGACCGAAGAAGAACAGTTTAAAGCTGCCGCCGCGCATTAAATCGCCTTTGCCGATGGCTCATGAATGCCCGCGCCTGCGGGCATTCATGTTTTAGACATCCAGCAATAACCGGTTGAGTACGCTCTGATAAATTGTCGAGAGTTCATCGAGTTCGGCGACCCGCACACATTCGTTAATCTTGTGAATCGTCGCGTTCACCGGCCCGAGTTCGATGATTTCGCTACCGAGCTTGGCGATAAAACGCCCGTCCGAGGTTCCGCCGCCGGTCGACAATGCCGCGCTGACGCCGTTTTCCTCGCGGATTGCGGTCACGACAGCATCGACCAAGGCGCCACGCGGCGTCAGAAAAGGTTCGCCGGATAAATGCCATTCCAAGGTGTAATCGAGCCTATGCCGTTCAAGGACTGAGGTCACGCGCGCCTGCAAGCCCGTCACCGTGCTCGCCGTTCCGAAGCGGAAGTTTATCCACGCATCGAGGCGGGGCGGGATCACGTTTTCAGCGCCAGTGCCGGCGTTCAGATTCGAAATTTGAAATGACGTCGGCGGAAAGAACTCGTTGCCGGCGTCCCACTCGTTGGCGCAGATCTCGGTCAGGGCCGGCAGCGCCAAATGAATCGGATTGGACGCGAGCGTTGGGTACGCGATATGCCCTTGGACTCCGTGCACGCGCAAGCGTCCATTCAGCGAGCCGCGGCGTCCATTGCGCAATAAGTCGCCCAGGCGCCGCTGACTACTGGGTTCGCCGACTAAACACCAAGTTATCGGCTGCTGACGGGCGGCGAGGGTGTCGACGACACGGCGCGTGCCATCCACCGCCACACCTTCTTCATCCGACGTCAATAAAAACGCCAACGTGCCGCCATGCGCGGGGTGTGTGGCGACGAAGCGCTCGGCCGCCGTCACCATCGCGGCCACGCTGCCCTTCATGTCGGCGGCGCCGCGCCCATAGAGCACGCCGTCGCGAATCGTGGGTTCGAACGGCGGACTTTGCCAGTTGGCCAGGTCGCCCGGCGGCACCACGTCGGTATGCCCGGCAAAACAAAATACCGGCGCGCCTGAACCATGGACGGCCCACAAGTTGGAAACCGCACCAAAGGGCAGGAGTTCGATTTGAAAACCACTGGCAGCGAGACGCGTCCCGAGTAACTCGAGGCAGCCCTGATCGTCGGGTGTCACCGATGGCCGCTTGATCAACTCGCACGCGAGAATGAGGGTCGGCGAATTCATGAAGTACTACCTTCTACTTCAGCGGCGGCCAAGCGCCGCGCCGCGATCTCGACGTACTTAGGCTCTATTTCACATCCCCTGAAGCGTCGACCAAGGCGCAGGGCGGCGACCCCGGTGGAACCAGAACCGGCGAACAGGTCGAGTACCTGATCACCCACCTGGGTGCTCGCCAGCAAACACCGTTCAATTAGTGCCAGCGGCTTCTGAGTCGGGTGCCGCCCATACTGCTTTTCGGCGGCGCCAGAGGCTTTAAACTGCCACACATTCTTCATCTGCCGATTGCCGTTCGCGTGCTTCATCGCCGCATAATTGAACACGTGGCGGTGACGACTGCCTTGCGGCGCCTTGGTTGCCCATAACAGCATTTCGGTGGCGTGCGTAAAACAACGACAGCCGAGATTCGGCGGCGGATTAGGTTTCTCCCACACGATGTCGTTCAAGATCCGGAATCCAAGTTCGCGGAGCGCCATCCCGACGCTGAGATACACGTGCAGCGTGCCGCTGACCCAAACCGTGCCGGCCGGCTTGAGCACCCGCCAGCATTCCTCCAACCAGGCGCGGTTAAATGCGTGGTCGTCGGTTATCCCCTGACTTTTATCCCATTGCCCTTTGTTGACGCTCTGACGGCGACCGGCGACACAGGTCGTTCCGTTATTCGAAAGAAAGTAGGGGGGATCGGTCCAAATACAATCGACACTCTCCGCGGCAACACCGGCCATGAACGGCTGCTGATCGGCACAGGTCAGAGACGAGTGTCCATCAAGCGACGACCAGACGGAGTTGTCGAGCACGTAGGCGCGCGGCCGCGCTGGCGCCTTAGGATTTACACTCATCCGGACTAAGCGCCTCGATGCTAAGGGCGTGGATGTCGGTTTCGAGCAAGCTAGCAAGGGCGGTATAGATCGCACGGTGGCGTGCAACCTGGCTTCTACCACGGAATGCCTCGGCGACGAGCGCGACCGCGAAGTGCCCCTTACCCGTCGCGGCACCGGCATGGCCACGATGTTGCGCGCTCTGGTCGTCGACCGTGAGCGTCGTGGGCGAGAACGCCGCGGTCAAGGTCGCGCGAATTTGCGCGCAACGTGCATTTTCACTCATTGCGGGAAAACCTGTTTGAAGGGTCGAACTTCGGTGCGTGCAAAGACGCCGTCAGTGACATAGGGATCCGCCGCGATCCACGCCTCGCCATCAGCCAGTGAATCGAATTCGGCGACAATCAGGCTGCCCGTGAAACCGGCCGGGCCTGGATCGGGCGAATCGATGGCAGGAAATGGGCCGGCCAGGACCAGGCGCCCTTGATCGTGCAATTGTTGGGCGCGCACCAAATGCCGTGGACGTGCGGCCAGCCGCCGCGCGAGGCTGTCGGGCGCATCGTGGCCGAGAATTACATATAACATGCTTAGTCCTCTTCTTTCGACTGGGTCGAGGCGTCGAAACGCAATAAATAGAGTGACTGCAGAAACGCGAACCCGAGCGATAGGCCAAAAGTCCCGAACACCTTGAAATTGACCCACACGGCGGTTGGCCAGTGGAATGCAAAGTATAAATTCAACCAGCCAAGACTGATAAAAAACACAATCCACGCCACATTCAGTTGACGCCAGACGCGATGGGGGGCGGCGATGTTGGCGCCGAACATCCGCTCCACTAAAGTCTTGCGGAGACCGAACCACGGGACGACCAAGAACGCACCGGCGGTAACCCAACTAACCACGGTTGGTTTCCACTTGATAAACCGTTCATCGTGCAAGGCTAAAGTCAGGCCGCCCATGAGCACCAGGATGGCGAGCATCACCAGTTGTTGCCGTTCGACTTTTCGGTAGCGTACCCAGCAGTAAATCGCGCTCGCGAGCGCGACCGTAATCGCACTCGCGGTCGCGGCGTAGATGCCGGAGGTTCCGCCAACCAGCTTGAACACAACAAAAAATGCAATAATCGGCAGGAAATCGCCCAGGAGTTTCATACCCGCGCTCGGTGTGTGCTTTCGCAAGATCGTGAGTATCGCATCGTCCTTGTAGTCATGACCAGACGACTCATTATTCACCCGACCCATCCACAACCGCGGTTGCTCAGTCTGGCTGCGGAAGCGGTGCGGGCGGACGGCGTCGTTATTTATCCGACCGACTCGACTTATGCGTTGGGTTGTGCCGTGCAAACGCGCGATGGGCCCGCGCGCATCCATCGAATTCGCGGCGAAACCGCGTCGCATTATCTAACCTTGGTGTGCCGGGATCTGGCGGAGCTAGGCACTTACGCGCGGGTTTCGAATACCGCATTTCGATTGCTGCGCGCGCTAACTCCGGGACCGTTCACCTTTATCTTGCAAGGCTCGCGCGAACTGCCGAAGCGGCTCCTGGATCCCAAGCGCAAGACCATTGGCTTACGGATCCCGGCGCATCCGGTCACCCAGGGCCTGCTCGCGGAACTGCAACAACCGATGCTGAGTGCTACGCTGCCGATCGAGCCCGAAACGCTAGAAGCCTACGACTCAGATCATCTTGCCGAGCGTTATTTGAATCAAATCGATTTGTTTATCGACGCCGGCAACGGTGGCCGCACACCAACCACGATAATCGATTTGTCCGGCGACGAGCCGCGCCTGCTGCGGCGTGGCTTGGGCGATGTCGCGCATTTATTCGACGAGGAGCCGGTAGACCAGTGATATTACTGCTAAAAATCTTAATTTTTGCACCGCCCGCGATCCTCGCCATCACCTTGCATGAAGTCGCGCATGGCTGGGCGGCTAATCAGTTAGGGGATCCCACGGCAGCGCGCCTTGGCCGTTTGTCGCTTAATCCGTTTAAACATATCGACCTGCTCGGCAGTGTAGTGATCCCCGCAGCGGTCTATTTAGCCAGCGGCTCATTCTTCGGTTGGGCCAAACCCGTACCCGTGGATTGGCGCAATCTTAAGCACATGCCACGCGACATCGCGTTGGTGGCGGCCGCCGGACCGGCGTCGAATTTGTTAATGCTCGCGGCCTGGGCGGTGGTTCTCCGGTTAGTCGGCGACTCGAGTCTGTTGGGGCTAATGAGTTGGACGGGTGTGTTCTTCAATGCAACAATCATGCTCCTAAACCTAATTCCCATCCCGCCACTCGACGGCAGCCGAATCGTCACCTCGTTATTGCCGCCGCGATTGGCGATTGCTTATAACAAGGTCGAACCGTTCGGGTTGGTGATATTGGCGGCCTTGTTAATGGGTGGCTTAGTCGGCGCAGTGCTCAGCCCGGCCCTTAGCTGGATCGAGCGCGTAATCCAACTCCTTGTTGCTTAGTTTGCCTTTTAACTTATGGTCATTAATTTCCGATGAGTCTCGGCGCCAATAAGCGCGTGTTATCCGGGATGCGACCCACCGGGCAACTGCATCTCGGGCATTACCACGGCGTACTCAAGAACTGGGTTCAGTTGCAACACGAATATGAATGCTTTTTCTTCGTCGCGGATTGGCACGCACTAACCACCAGTTACGAAGACACGGCGGTGATCAGCGAAAGCGTGTATGACCTGGTAGTGGATTGGTTATCGGTCGGCATCAATCCCGGCGAAGGGACGATCTTCATCCAGTCGCGAGTCCCCGAGCACGCCGAACTGCACTTGCTGCTGTCGATGGTGACGCCGATCAGTTGGTTGGAACGCGTCCCCACCTATAAAGATCAGCAGGAAAAACTGAAAGAACGCGACCTCTCGACCTACGGGTTCCTCGGTTATCCGCTGTTACAAGCCGCCGACATCCTGATCTACAAAGCAGGCAATGTGCCGGTCGGCGAAGACCAGGTCGCGCACATCGAACTCGCGCGTGAAGTCGCGCGCCGTTTTAATTATCTCTACGGCCGTGAGCCAGGTTTTGAAGAGAAGGCCGAAGCGGCGGTCGCCAAACTCGGCAAGCGAAATGCCAAGCTCTATCACGATTTGCGCAAACGTTATCAGGAAGGCGGCGACTTCGAAGCGCTGGGGCGGGCGCAGGCCTTTCTCGAAGTCCAGCAGAATATTTCCTTAGGCGATCGCGAACGCTTGGTCGGCTATCTCGAAGGCGGCGGTAAAGTAATCCTGCCGGAGCCGCAGGCCTTGTTGACGCCAGAATCAAAAATGCCGGGGCTCGACGGCGAGAAGATGTCGAAGTCCTACAACAACACCATTGGACTGCGCGAAGCCCCAGAATCGGTGCGTCAAAAATTGCGCACCATGCCGACCGATCCAGCGCGCGTGCGCCGCACCGATCCAGGCGATCCGGCGAAGTGTCCGGTGTGGAAATTCCACGAGATCTATTCGGGCGAGGACGTGAGGCAATGGGTGCAGCAAGGCTGCCGGAGCGCTTCGATTGGCTGTCTCGACTGCAAACAACCGGTGATCGACGCGGTCTTGAAAGAACAGGCGTCGATCCGCGAACGCAGCCAAGAGTTCTTGAACGATCCGGATACCGTGCGCGCCATCGTCGACGAAGGTTGCGAGGTGGCGCGTGCGGTCGCGCGCGAAACCTTGGACGAAGTTCGCCAAGTCATGAATCTGGTCTATCGGTAAGCATTGTGGCGAGTACGATTAATTATTTGCCGATGGGCGAGCGTCCGCTGCAGGACGAAATGCCGTTTGCCATCGTTCTAGGTACACCGCTGACGATGCCACCGAAAGATCTTTACATTCCGCCTGACGCACTCGAAGTATTTTTGGAGGCGTTCGAAGGACCGCTCGATCTATTGCTGTATCTCATCAAGCGTCAGAATCTGGACATCCTCGATATTCCGATTGCGCGTATCACCGAGCAATACATGCGCTATATCGACATGATGCACGGCGCGAAGCTGGAATTGGCGGCGGATTATTTGGTGATGGCCGCGGTGCTGGCCGAAATCAAGTCGCGGATGCTGTTGCCGCGGCCGCCGGGCCAACAGCCGGAAGAAGACGATCCACGCGCGGAACTCGTACGTCGCCTGCAAGAATATGAACGCTATAAAAAAGCGGCCGAGGATATCGACGCCCTGCCGCGACTCGAACGCGAACTGCATCGAGTCGTGGTCGAATTCGAGCAGCGCGAACGCCGCGCGCTACCGCCGGCCGTGAGTCTGGACGTGGTGCTCGCGGCGTTTCGCGATGTCATGCGGCGGAACGAGATGTTCGGCGATCATCGAATCCAACGTGAGCCCTTGTCGGTACGCGAGCGCATGTCGATTGTTCTCGAACGCGCCGTGGCTGATCGCTTCATTGCGTTTGTGGAACTATTCAATGCGGCCGAAGGCAAGGCCGGCGCGGTCGTGAGCTTGTTGGCCGTCCTCGAGCTTCTGCGGCAACGCCTCATCGAGCTGGTGCAAAACGATGAACGTGCGCCGATTTATATCAAACTGGCAGCTTAATTTTTCGCCTTATGGAAACCGACGCACTTAAACCGATTATCGAAGCCGCCGTCATGGCTGCCGAAGGCGCGGTAACCCTCGAGCGCCTAGCCAGCGTGTTCGCGCACCTTAATGCAGAGGCGCCGTCACACGCTGAACTGCTCACGACCATTACGGCACTGCAGTCGGATTACGTCGGGCGCGGAATCGAATTGGTCGAAGTGGCCGGTGGTTATCGCTTCCAAACGCGTGCGACTTACGCTCAGTGGGTTAATCGCTTGTGGGAAGAACGCAAACCGCGTTATTCGCGCGCGTTGCTCGAAACGCTGGCGATTATCGCCTATCGGCAACCGATTACGCGCGGCGAAATCGAAGATATCCGCGGCGTGGCGGTCAGCACCGGCATCATCAAGACCTTGCACGATCGCGAGTGGGTCAAAATCGTCGGCCATCGTGATGTTCCCGGCCGCCCGGCCATTTACGCGACCACGCGCCAATTTCTTGAATACTTCAATCTCACTAGCTTGGACGCCTTGCCCACCTTGGCCGAGCTCAAGGATTTTGACGATTTCAATCCGGATCTCTTCGCCGATGTCATGACCGCCGAGGCAGAATCTTCAACCGCCGAGGACCATCGCGGCGACCTGCTACTCGAAGAACCCAGGGGCGATGAGGAGCCAATGGTCGATTCTGAATCGGCGGCGACCGCCGACGATGCGTCGTAGCGGATGAAAATTCCGCGACCGCGGCCGAGCGCTGGCGACCGCGTGCAGAAAGTCCTCGCGCGCGCCGGCTTAGGCTCGCGCCGTGAAATCGAAACGTGGATTGTGGCCGGGCGCGTGACGGTCAATGGCAAGCCGGCGACGTTGGGTGTGCGGGTTAGTGAGAGCGATCGGATCGTCGTCGACGGTCGCCCGATCGCGACCGCGACGCCGCGCCCGCTGGCGCCGCGTGTGCTCATGCTCCATAAGCCGGCCGGCACCGTTTGCACCCGGCATGATCCAGACGGCCGCCCGACCGTTCATGAATTACTGCCCGAGGAGGCGCGGTCGCGTCTTATCGCGGTCGGCCGGCTGGATTTCACGACCAGCGGATTATTACTGTTCACCGACGATGGCGAACTTGCGCACCGCTTGATGCATCCCCGCTACGCCGTGATGCGACAGTATGCCGTGCGTGTTTTCGGCGGCGCGGACGAGACGCTACTCGCGCGTCTGCGGCAGGGTGTCGACGTCGATGGCGAGCGTCTACTACTCGATGCCGTCACGCGACAGCACGGCAGCGGCTCGAATGAATGGTTTACCTGCACCTTGCGTACCGGCCGTAATCGTGAAGTTCGCCGGCTATGGGAATCGCAGGGCTGTACGGTGAGTCGGCTGATCAGGGTGGCGTTTGCCGGGTTGCAGCTCCCGCGCGGTTTACATGCGGGGCGTTGGGCTGAATTGCCCGCGCCTGAATTGGCGGCGTTGTATGCGCTGGTCGATTTGACGCCGTATTCGACGCCCACCGCGCCGACCACTCAGCGCCGGTCGCGAAAACCGTCGCGATCCGCGCCGGGCGCCGCACGCAAGCGCGCCAATTGATTGAACTTAACCCGCCGGGCGGCTAAGCTTGCGCGCCCTCAAGATGCGGCAGCGATACGTTCGAGCTTGCCGAAATAAATGCATGGGTAAACCTCTCGTCCTCGGCAATTGGAAAATGCATGGCACGCAGCGCTCCGCGCATGCATTGGCGCTGGGAGTGGTCGCGCGCGCCGCCGAATTCAGCCATGTCGACGTCGGGCTCTGCCCACCCTTTGTGCATATACCGACGGTGGCCGCCGTAGTGTTCGGCAGCGCCATTCGGGTTGGTGCGCAAAATGTCAGCGAACGCGGCGAAGGGGCGTTTACCGGCGAAATCGCGGCCACCATGTTGCGCGAATTGGGCTGCACCTATGTGCTCGTTGGTCACTCAGAGCGGCGGCAAGGCTATGCCGAGACCAATGCCGGCGTCGTCGCTAAATATGTTCACGCGCACGCCGCGGGTTTGTGTCCGGTGCTATGCGTCGGCGAAACACTCGCCGAACGCCAGACAAATGCCACCGAAACTGTTATCGAGTCGCAACTCGAACCGTTAGTGGCGCGACCTGACGTGGTCGCGTTGCTCGCGCATGGCGTCATCGCTTACGAACCGGTGTGGGCCATCGGCACCGGGGAAACCGCGACGCCGGCGCAAGCGCAGTCAGTGCATGCCTTCATTCGGCGGAGATTGGCGGCGGTTGGCCCTAACGTCGCTCAATCGGTGCGGATTGTGTACGGCGGAAGCGTGAAGCCGGTGAACGCCAACGAACTGTTTGCCATGCCCGATGTGGATGGCGGTTTGATCGGCGGCGCCGCGCTCAAGATTGAGGATTTCGTCGCCATATGCGTTAGCGCGGAACAGCTACGACGCGGGCGCTGACCGGATTTTTCGAAGGAGTCGTTATGTTACAAACCATTTTACTCGCCGTGCATATCGTGCTCGCGATGGCCTTGATCGCGATCATCTTGTTGCAACAGGGCCGCGGTGCGACGACGGGTGCCGCGTTCGGTAGCGGTGCGTCGTCGACAGTGTTCGGCGCGCGCGGTTCGGCGTCCTTCCTATCGCGTACGACGTCGGTTCTCGCCATCCTGTTTTTCGGCAATTGTTTATTGTTGGGATTTCTTGCCGCGCGGCATACCGCGCCCTTGAGCATCGTGCAGCAGCTCGAGCAACACGCGCCCGCGGTCAAAACGCCGGCGCCCGCGACCGACGTGCCGCCGGTGCCCGCCGCGCCCGCGTCAGCACCATCAACGTCGGATATGCCGAGCATTCCGGTCGGCAAGCCGTAGCGAACCGCGCTAAGCGGTGCCGAATAAATTTGCGCGAACCGCGCGCGCCGGCGCGCGTAATCGTTTCGAGGATTGTCTAGCGAGTCCCGCGCGCATTGCGTATGATGCGCGGCGAGCCGAACGGGTAGCGGTGACTTAAGCGTGCAAGGCCGACGTGGTGAAATTGGTAGACACGCCATCTTGAGGGGGTGGTGGGGAAACCCGTGTGAGTTCGAGTCTCACCGTCGGCACCAAATGGCACCCGCTGACCGGCGATCCTAAGGGTCCTAAGTTAGCATCGTGCCCAAGTTTAGAATCGGTGTGTTAGAACCCTGCGAAGTTGTAGGCTGACACGGTCAACGGAAACGCGGAATTGCTAGAACTTTATTTGCCGATCCTGATGTTCCTCGCGGTAGGTGTCGCGGTGGGGGTGGTGTCGCTGGGAGCAGGCTACGGCATCGGCCGCTTGCTCGGCGTTTATAAAGCCGATTTGGAAAAATCGGCGCCCTACGAATGTGGCTTCGACGCGTTCGCCGACGCCCGCATGAAATTCGACGTGCGCTACTACCTCGTCGCCATCCTCTTCATCCTGTTCGATCTTGAAATCGCTTTCTTCTTTCCGTGGGCGCTGGTCTTAAATGAGATCGGCTATTACGGCTTCTTCGCGATGATGATCTTCTTGAGCGTGCTCGTAGTGGGTTTCATCTATGAGTGGAAAAAAGGCGCTCTCGAGTGGGAATAAACGAGATCAGCGAGCGTGGATTTGTCACCACGACGATTGATAATGTCGTGAATTGGGCGCGCACCGGCTCGCTGTGGCCAATGACTTTCGGTCTGGCCTGTTGTGCAGTTGAAATGATGCACGCCGGGGCATCGCGCTACGATTTAGATCGCTTCGGCATTGTGTTTCGCCCCAGCCCGCGTCAATCCGACGTAATGATCGTAGCCGGCACCTTGGTCAACAAGATGGCGCCGGCGCTACGCAAGGTCTACGACCAAATGACCGAGCCCAAATGGGTGATCTCGATGGGATCGTGCGCGAATGGCGGCGGTTACTACCATTATTCTTATTCGGTAACGCGTGGCTGCGATCGCATCGTGCCGGTCGACGTATATGTGCCGGGGTGTCCGCCGACTGCCGAAGCCTTGCTTTTCGGCGTGATCCAGTTGCAAGAAAAAATTAAACGAACGACCACGATAAGGCGTTGAGGGAATATCACGCGTGATGACCGACGGCAAAGCGCAAGCGTTGATTGCGCTGCTTACCCAATACCTCGGTGACGCGCTGTGTTCACATGAATTTGCGTACGGTGAACTCACCATCGCCGTGAAACCGGCTGATGTTCTGAACACCGCGGCGATTTTGCGCGATACCCCGGGACTCCAATTCCATCAGTTAAGTGACCTCTCCGGCATCGACTACAGCGCCTACGGCCGTGCGGATTGGATTACCCAGCAAGCGACGACCTCGGGCTTTAGTCGCGCGGTCAGTCGTGGCCACGAGCAAGCCGATCCGGGCCGCTCGACCGGCCGCTTCGCGGTGGTCTATCAATTGCTGTCCACGGCAACCAATCACCGGCTGCGTCTGAAAACCTATCTCGCGGAGGAGCCGCCGCGCGTGGCGTCGGTGGCTGAGGTATGGCCCTGCGCCAATTGGTACGAGCGCGAGGCCTTCGATCTCTTCGGAATATTGTTTGAAGGACACCCGGATCTGCGGCGCATCCTGACCGACTACGGATTTATCGGTCATCCGTTCCGCAAGGACTTTCCGCTCGAAGGCTATGTGGAAGTTCGTTACGACTCGGACAAAAAGCGCGTGGTCTACCAGCCCGTGTCGATCGAACCGCGCATCTTGGTGCCGCGCGTGATCCGTGACGATGGGCGGACACCAGCGACTAAGCATTGAAGCCGATGCCTTAACGAATAAAGTGATTCGTGCCTGAAATTCGCAACATGACGCTTAATTTCGGACCGCAGCATCCAGCGGCTCACGGGGTGTTGCGCCTGGTGCTTGAAATGGATGGCGAAGTCATTGAACGCGCCGATCCGCATATTGGTCTGTTGCATCGGGCAACTGAAAAGTTGGCCGAGAGCAAGCCGTTCAATCAAAGCATTGGTTACATGGACCGTCTCGACTATGTGTCGATGATGTGTAACGAACACGCCTATGTGCTGGCGATCGAACGCTTGTTGGGTGTCACGCCACCGGTGCGTGCGCAGTACATCCGAGTCATGTTCGATGAGATCACGCGTGTTCTGAATCATCTGATGTGGTTGGGTGCGCACGGCCTCGATATCGGGGCCATGACGGTGTTTCTGTACTGCTTCCGCGAGCGTGAAGATCTGATGGATTGCTATGAAGCGGTTTCCGGCACGCGCATGCACGCGACCTATTACCGTCCGGGCGGCGTCTATCGCGATCTGCCGGATCGCATGCCGCAGTACCAGGTCACGAAGTGGCGGAGTGAAAAAGAGGCGCACGCGCTGAACCAGAACCGAACGGGTTCCATGCTCGATTTCATCGATGACTTTGTCACGCGGTTCCCAGCCTGCGTCGATGAATACGAGACCTTGCTCACCGACAACCGAATTTGGAAACAGCGTACCGTCGATATTGGTATCGTAACGCCAGCGCGCGCGCTGGCCTTGGGCTTCACCGGACCCATGCTTCGCGGCTCGGGGATCGCGTGGGATCTGCGCAAGAAGCAGCCCTACGAGATTTATGCGGATCTCGATTTCGATATCCCCGTTGGCGTCAATGGGGATTGCTACGATCGCTACCTGGTGCGGATCGAAGAGATGCGCCAATCAGCGCGCCTGATCAAACAATGCGTGAACTGGCTGCGTGCGAACCCGGGTCCCGTGATGATCGATGATCACAAACTGACACCGCCCAATCGCGGCGACATGAAGGGCGACATGGAGTCGCTGATTCATCATTTCAAACTGTTCACCGAAGGCTACTGCGTGCCGGCGGGCGAAGTGTACGCCGCGGTCGAGCATCCCAAAGGGGAGTTCGGCATTTACTTGGTATCGGATGGTGCGAATAAACCGTACCGCCTTAAAGCGCGGGCGCCAGGGTTTGCGCATTTGTCGGCGATGAACGAAATGGTCGCCGGTCATATGTTGGCCGATGTCGTCGCCGTTATCGGGACGATGGATGTCGTCTTCGGCGAAATTGATCGTTAGCGCCATGATCACCGCAGAACACACCTCGCTGCTCTCGTTGCGCGCCCGCGAAGTCATCGATGCCTGGTTGCGGAAATACCCGGCGAATCAAAAGCGCTCGGCGGTGCTCGCGGCGTTACGCGAAGTCCAACACGAAAACCACGGGTTTCTAACAACTGAACTCATGGATGCCGTGGCGGCCTATCTGGAATTGCCACGCATCGCGGTCTATGAAGTCGCGAGTTTTTATTCGATGTTCGAGACCAAGCCCGTGGGCCACCACAGTGTTTCGGTGTGCACTAATATTTCGTGCATGTTGCGCGGCGGAGACGCCTTGCTTGCGCACGTGGAGAAGCGCCTCGGGATCAAAGTCGGCGAATCGACCGCCGACGGCAAGATTTTCTTGAAACCAGAAGAAGAATGCTTGGCGGCCTGCTGTGGCGCGCCGATGATGATGGTCGATCACGTCTACCATGAGCACCTCACGCCGGAAAAAGCGGATGGCATTTTGGCCAAGCTAACGTAGGCGATCGTTTAAATGAACTCCGTTCCCCTCAACCTGACTTGCTTCGCGACCCTTGGCGAGGATCAACCGTGGTCGTTTGATATCTACCGCAAACTCGGCGGCTATCAGGTGTGGGAACAAATCCTGCGCGACAAGATCCCGCCCAGCGAAGTCATCGAGCGCATCAAAGCCTCGGGGCTCCGCGGCCGCGGCGGCGCCGGATTCCCGACCGGCGTGAAGTGGAGCTTCATGCCGAAGACACCGGGCGTCCAAAAATACGTGGTGTGCAATTCGGATGAAAGCGAACCAGGAACGTGCAAGGACCGCGACATTCTGCGCTTCAATCCGCATGCATTGGTCGAAGGCATGGCCATCGGCGGTTACGCGATCGGCGCGACCGTCGGTTACAACTACATTCGCGGTGAGTTCCTGGACGAGCCCTACACGCGCTTTGTCGGCGCGTTGCAGGAAGCGTATGCCGCCGGCTATCTCGGCCGGAATATCTTAGGCTCGGGTGTCGATTTCGATCTTTACGATCATCTGGGCGCCGGCGCCTACATCTGCGGCGAAGAAACCGCGCTGCTCGAATCACTCGAAGGCAAGAAAGGTCTACCGCGGTTCAAGCCGCCGTTTCCGGCGACCTTCGGCCTGTACGGTCAGCCCACCACCATCAACAATACCGAATCGTTCGCGTCGGTCCCGGCTATTCTGCGCAACGGTCCCGAATGGTTCACGAGTTACGGCAAACCCAATAACGCCGGCACCAAGATTTTTTCAGTCAGCGGACATGTCGCGCGCCCGAGTAATTTCGAAATTCCGTTGGGCACGCCGTTCAAGGTCCTCCTCGAACTCGCCGGTGGCATGCGTGACGGACGCCAATTAAAAGCCGTGATCCCCGGCGGCTCGTCGGTGCCGGTGTTGCCTGGTGCGGTCATGCTTGAACTTGATATGGACTATGACTCGATCGGTAAAGCAGGTTCGATGCTCGGTTCCGGCGCCGTGATCGTGATGGACGAGACGACTGATATGGTCAAAGTGCTGCAACGGATCTCGCGCTTTTACTACGCCGAATCATGCGGTCAGTGCACGCCGTGTCGCGAAGGCACGGGCTGGTTATACCGCATGCTCACGCGCATCGTCGGCGGCCAGGGCAAAATGGAAGACATCGAGCGGCTCGATAATGTTGCGTCCAAGATCGAGGGCCGTACGATCTGCGCGTTGGGCGATGCGGCGGCGATGCCGGTGCGTAGCTTTATTAAACATTTTCGCGCGGAATTTGAACACTACATTCAGCACGGCCGGAGCGTGGTCGATGTCACGCGCGCGGCCGCCGCGGCGTAAGGCGATCAGCACCCGATGAGCGATGATCAAGTCACGATTGAAGTCGATGGGCAAGCCCTGACCGCGCGCAAGGGGGCGATGTTGATCGACGTGACCGATCACTTCGGGATCTATATCCCGCGCTTTTGTTATCACAAAAAACTAACGGTCGCCGCTAATTGCCGCATGTGCCTGGTCGAAGTCGAGCGTGCGCCCAAGCCTCAGCCTGCGTGCGCCACGCCAGTGATGGATGGCATGAAAGTGTTTACCAAGTCGGCCAAAGCGGTTGCGGCGCAGCAGGCGACGATGGAGTTCTTGCTGATCAACCATCCGCTCGATTGCCCGATCTGTGATCAAGGCGGGGAATGTGAGCTGCAAGATCTCGCGCTGGGTTACGGCACGTCGGTCTCGCAGTACAGCGAACGCAAACGAGTGGTGCGCGATAAGAACATCGGGCCGCTGGTCCAAACCGACATGACGCGATGTATTCATTGCACGCGTTGCGTGCGCTTTGGCGAGGAAATCGCGGGCCTGCGCGAGCTCGGGGCGACGGGGCGCGGCGAGACCATGGAGATCGGCACCTACGTGGCGCAGGCGATGACCTCCGAGTTGTCCGGCAATGTGATCGATCTCTGTCCGGTGGGCGCGTTAACCTCCAAGCCTTATCGATACTCGGCGCGGGCGTGGGAGCTTCAGCAATATGATTCGATTGCGCCGCATGATTGCATCGGCTCGAACGTCCATGTGCATGCCAAGGGCCAAACCGTAAAGCGCGTCGTGCCGAAAGAAAACGATCTGGTGAACGAGACCTGGCTCGCGGATCGCGATCGCTTCAGCTATGAAGCACTGCGGAGCGAGAGCCGACTCCTCACGCCACGCATCAAGCAGGCGGGTGTATGGCAGGATTGTGATTGGGAAACGGCGTTTAAGCACCTGCGCGACAAACTAACTGCCGCTGGCGTCAAGAATTCGCTGGCGGCATTGGCGTCGCCATCGTCGACCTGCGAAGAATTTTTCTTGTTGCAGCGGTTGTGTCGCGGCTTGGGTAGCCAAAACATCGATCATCGACTGCGCCAGACCGATTTTAGTGGCGCCGGAAACGATCCACTTTTCCCGTCGCTCGGCGTCAGTCTCGACGAGCTAGAACACGCCGATACCGTGCTGCTGATCGGTGGCTATCCTCGACACGACCAACCGCTACTCAATCATCGCCTGCGCAAGGCGGTGAATCGCGGTGCCAAGGTGTTGGTGTTGGACGCGGTCGCGTTTGATTACAACTTCGAGGTGACATTGCGCCTCAATCTCGCACCTAGTGGTTGGGTTGAAGCCCTATGCGGCGTGATCAAGGCCCATGCCGATCTCAAACAAATCGCGGAAGCGGATCTCGCAGACGTCGAACCAACGTCCGCGCAGCGCGAGTTCGCCGACATCTTGGATAATTCACGGCGCGCGGTGTTGCTGGCGGGGAATCGCGTTCAAACCCATGCCGACCGCAGCGCCTTGTTGAGCCTGCTGGGCCGGCTTGCCGCACAAGTCCAATGCCGCGCCGGCCAGCTAACTGAAGGCGCGAACGCCGCCGGCGCGTGGCTCGCCGGCGCGCTACCGCATCGTGGTCCGGCGGGACGTCCTGTCGCCGCGGCGGGTAAGACGGCCGCTGACCTCCTGCGCGAACCGGCGACTGCTTATTTATTGCTCGGCATTGAACCCGATCGCGATTGCGCGATACCAGCGCGCGCGGTCGCCACGCTAGACGCCGCTGACTTCGTCGCCGCGATGGTGGCGTTTACCTCGCCGGTGCTCGAACGAGTTGCCGATCTATTATTGCCCGTGGCGGTGTTCCCCGAAAACGAGGGAAGCTTCATCAATGCCGCTGCCGAATGGCAGACCTTTGCGAGCGCGGTAAAGCCGCCGGGCAGCGCGCGGCCGGCGTGGAAGGTTTTGCGCGCGCTCGGTGAACTCTGCGCGTTGCCTGGCTTTGATGCGGTAACGTGCCCCGATGTAACGGCTGAACTGGCCGCGCTGTGCGGCCCATTGACTCGTCCAGATCTGAGCGCCGATACCAAAGCACTGCCGGGCAGTCGAGCGCCGCGCGGCAGCGGCCTCGAACCCGTGATCCATGTGCCCATGTATGGCGCGGACGCGCTCGTGCGCCGGGCGGCGGCGCTCCAGCAAATGCCGCAAGCGGGTGATAGATTGGTGCATTTGTCGGCCGCGAGCCTGGCCGCGTTAGACGTGTCTGACGGCGGCGCGCTCACGTTGAGCGCCGAGGGCGTCACCGTGCGCGCCACGGCGAAATTGGCGGCGGAAGTCGCCGACGGTTGTTGCTTCCTCTACAGTGGAACCGAGCTGACCGCCGCGCTGCCAACGATCACCACGGTTGCCGTCGCGCGGGCCGGATAAACCTCGCATGCACCCCAGCGCCGCCACCGAACTGCTGCACCATATTTTGGATTTTCTGCCAAGTCCGGTGTTTGCGGTCACGTTGATCCTGCTGAAAATCGGCCTGATCGTGCTGCCCCTGATGGGCGCCGTCGCTTACTTAACGCTGGTCGAACGCAAGGTCATCGGCTACATGCAGGTACGCCTCGGGCCGAACCGCGTGACTTTCTTCGGCATCAAAATACTCGGTGGTTTTGGCCAACCGATCGCGGACGCGCTCAAGCTGTTGACCAAAGAAATCATCGTGCCGACGGGCGCGAGCACGTTTCTTTTTCTGGTGGCGCCCATCGTCGCGCTGGTGCCGGCGCTAGCGGCGTGGGCGGTGGTGCCGTTTGGTGGCGAATTGGTGTTGAGTAATATCAATGCCGGATTGTTATACGTCCTGGCGCTGACCTCACTGGGCGTCTACGGCATTATCATCGCCGGCTGGGCGTCGAATTCGAAATACGCGTTCTTGGGCGCGATGCGTTCGGCCGCGCAAATCGTCAGCTACGAAATTGCAATGGGCTTCGCGCTGGTCGGCGTGTTAATCGCTTCGCACAGTTTGAATCTTGGGCAAATCGTCGAAGCGCAACGCGGCAATGTGTTCACTTGGTTCTGGTTGCCGCTGTTCCCGCTCTTTTTGATCTACTTCATTTCTGGCGTGGCTGAAACCAATCGCGCGCCATTCGATGTCAGCGAAGGGGAATCGGAAATTGTCGCCGGCTTTCATGTGGAATACGCCGGCATGGGCTTCGCGTTATTTTTCCTCGCCGAATACGCAAACATGATTCTGATCTCCGCCCTCACCAGTGTGATGTTCTTTGGCGGGTGGATGTCGCCGCTCCCGGCGAGTTTGGCGATCACGCCCGTGATTGGGACCTTGCTCGGCGACGGGATCCACTGGTTTGTGTTCAAAATATTCTTTTTTCTATTCTGTTTTCTGTGGTTCCGCGCCACCTTCCCGCGTTATCGGTATGACCAGATCATGCGGCTCGGCTGGAAAGTCTTTTTGCCGATCACCATCGTGTGGCTGGTCGTCGTCGCGACCTTGGTGATTTTGCACGTGCCACCGTGGTTCGACGCGACATGAGCAGGAGAACCCAATGAACGCAGTCGTTAGCTATCTCAAGAGTTTGACCCTGGTCGAACTCGTCAAGGGCATGGGATTAACTGGGCGGTACTTGTTCGCGCGCAAAATCACCGTGCAGTATCCAGAAGAAAAAACGCCGCAGTCACCGCGTTTCCGCGGTCTACACGCCTTGCGCCGCTATCCGAATGGCGAAGAGCGGTGTATCGCATGCAAACTCTGTGAAGCCGTGTGTCCGGCGCTTGCGATCACCATCGAATCCGAGCCGCGCGACGATGGCACGCGCCGTACTACGCGTTACGACATCGATTTGAGTAAATGCATTTACTGTGGGTTCTGTGAGGAATCGTGTCCGGTTGATTCGATCGTCGAGACCCGGCATTTTGAATATCACGCCGAACAGCGCAGCGATTTGTTGATGACCAAGGAAAAACTCCTCGCCAACGGCGATCGATTCGAAGCACAAATCGCCGCTGATCGCGCGGCCGAAGCGCGTTACCGCTGAGCCCGCCGCGAGCCATGACGAATGTCCCACGGTAACCAAGGGTAAAACGACACAATGGTCCAGCAGCTCGTTTTCTACGCCTTTGCCGCGGGGTTGATTTTCGCCGCCTCCATGGTTATCACCGTGCGCAATCCGGTGCATGCCGCCCTCTTTCTCGTAGTGGCGTTCTTCGCCAGCGCGGGTTTGTGGTTACTGTTGGAAGCGGAGTTTCTCGCCATCGCACTGGTGTTGGTCTATGTCGGCGCCGTCATGGTGTTGTTCCTGTTCGTCGTCATGATGCTCGATATCAACATCGCGGTACTGCGCGAAGGCTTCGCTCGCTATTTGCCCATTGCCTCCGGTGTGGCGGTCCTGATGTTGGCGGCGATTGGCTATGTGGTGGGACACCAGCATTTTGGGCTCAATCGGATCTCGCAACCGGAAGCCGCCGCCGCGTCGTATAACAACACCGCGGTGCTGGGGCGCGTGCTCTACACGCAGTATGTGCTGCCGTTCGAAGTGGCGTCGGTGATCCTACTGGTGGCGATCATCGCCGCCATTGCATTGACCTTGCGGACCACGCGGCAAACGCGCGCGCCGCATCCCGGACACCAAGTGCAGGTGATGCGAGGCGATCGAGTGCGGCTGGTGAAGATGGCGGCGGAGAAGCCGGAATGAACAGATGTATGCTATCCGCGGTGTCGCGAGGCCGTCATCAATGTTAGCGTTGGCGGATTTTCTGATTGTCGGCGCGGTGCTGTTCTGTTTGAGCGTCGCCGGCATCTTCATCAATCGTAAGAACATCATCGTGCTGTTGATGTGTATTGAATTGATGCTGCTCGCGGTCAATCTGAACTTCATCGCCTTCTCGCATTACAACCAAGACATCAGCGGTCAAATCTTTGTCTTTTTTATCCTGACGGTAGCGGCTGCCGAGTCGGCGATTGGCCTTGCGATCCTGGTAGTCCTGTTTCGTAACCGTGGCTCGATTAACGTCGACGACATCAGCACGATGCGTGGTTAGCCAATTGCGTAACCGTCTTAAACCCCGGAACAACCGCCAGTGAAAGATCTGTGCTTGCTTATCGTTTTAGCGCCGCTGGCCGCCGCCGTGGTTGCGGGTCTGTTGGGTCGCGCGCTAGGGCGGTCCGCCGCGCACTGGGTGACAATCCTGGGCGTTGGCCTGTCCTTCGTGCTGTCTTGCGTCGTATTTCGTCAAATTGTTTTTGGCGGTGCGCCGGTGCTTAACGTCAATCTATATACCTGGCTCGAAACCGGTGGAGTGCCGTTCGAAATTGGATTTTTAATCGACCAGCTGACCGTCACGATGATGGTGGTCGTGACGTTCGTATCGTGGATGGTGCATATCTATACCGTCGGTTACATGCACGATGATCCGGGCTATCAGCGATTCTTTTCTTATATCTCACTGTTCACCTTCAGCATGTTGATGCTGGTGATGGCCAATAATTTTCTGCAGTTATTCTTTGGCTGGGAAGCGGTCGGGTTGGTGTCCTATCTGCTGATCGGATTTTGGTTTAAGCGCGATAGTGCGATTTTCGCGAATCTCAAGGCCTTCCTCGTTAATCGCGTGGGCGACTTCGGCTTTCTGCTCGGGATTGCCGCAGTGTTCATGTACTTCGGCAACCTCGATTACGCACAGGTCTTCGAGCGCGCGCCGAGCCTCGCGGGACAATCCATCACCGTATTTCCGGGACATCCCTGGTCGTTGATGACCGTGACGTGTCTATTGTTATTTATTGGCGCCATGGGGAAGTCGGCGCAAGTCCCGTTACATGTGTGGTTGCCGGACTCGATGGAAGGCCCCACGCCGATCTCGGCGTTAATCCATGCCGCCACCATGGTTACCGCCGGAATCTTCATGGTCGCGCGGATGTCGCCGTTGTTTGAATTGTCGAGTACCGCGTTGTCGGTGGTGCTCATCATCGGCGCGATTACCGCGTTTTTCATGGGCCTGCTTGGCCTGGTGCAAAACGACATCAAACGCGTGGTCGCGTACTCCACGTTGTCGCAACTCGGTTATATGACGGTCGCGCTCGGCACCTCGGCCTATGCGGCGGCGATCTTTCATTTGGTCACGCATGCCTTCTTTAAGGCGCTGCTGTTTCTCGCCGCGGGCTCGGTCATCATGGGCATGCATCACGAACAGGACATGCGCAAGATGGGCGGGCTTAGACGCTACCTACCGATCACCTATTGGACCAGCTTGGTCGGCACGCTGGCGCTGATCGGTTTTCCGGGATTCTCTGGGTTCTTTTCCAAGGACGCCATTATCGAAGCCGCTGCACAATCGACTCTCCCCGGTGCGCACCTGGCGTATTTGGCGGTGTTGGGCGGCGTGTTCGTCACCGCGTTGTATTCGTTTCGACTGGTGTTCATGGTCTTCCATGGCGAGGGACGCATGGACCATCACACGCGCGAGCATCTGCACGAATCGCCGGCCGTGGTGTGGGTCCCGCTGGTTGCCCTCGCGATCCCGTCGGTCGTGGCGGGGGCGCTTGGCGTTGGACCGCTGCTGTTCGGCGATTATTTCGGTGGCAGTATCGTGGTCGTGCCGGAACACGCGGTGCTTGCCGAGATGGGCGAACATTTTCACGGGTCGTGGGCGACCGTCGTGCACGGCCTGCAGCAAGCGCCGTTTTGGTTGGCGATGGCCGGGGTGTTCACGGCCTGGTTCCTCTACCTTAAAGCCCCCGCGTTGCCGGCGCGAATCGCCGATACGTTTAAACCGCTGCATGGCTTGCTCGTCAATAAATACGGCTTCGATGCGTTTAATAATTGGTTCTTCGCTGGCGGCGCCCGCGGCACCGGGGGGTTCCTGTGGCGTGTCGGTGACGAGGCGTTGATTGATGGCTTGCTCGTGAATGGTTCGGCCAAATTTGTCGGCTGGTGGTCAGGTGTCCTGCGCAATGTGCAATCCGGCTATCTGTACCATTATGCGTTTGCGATGATTCTTGGTCTGCTCGCCTTGCTCGGCGTGTTCGTTCATCACTTACTTAACTAGCCGATCGCCAATCCGTACCGTGCGACAACCAGCATCGACATGACTAGCACTAACTTCCCGCTTCTAAGCTTATGTATATGGTTGCCGATCATCGGCGGTCTGCTGCTTACCGTTGCCGGTAGTCGCCGTGGCGAGCGCAAGGTCAAGCACCAGGCGCTAGTCGTGGCGATGATTACCTTCGTGTTGTCGTTGCTGCTGTTTCGCGATTTCGACGCGAGCACGGCCGCGATGCAGTTCGTCGAACGACACAGTTGGATCGATGCGTTCAAGATCAGCTATCACATTGGGATCGATGGTATAGCGCTGCCCTTGATCTTGCTGACGACGTTCACCACCGTGCTGGTGGTGCTCGCGGGTTGGGAAGTGATCGAAGATCGCGTGAACCAATACATGGGCGCGTTTCTAGTACTCGAAGGATTCATGGTCGGCGTGTTTAGCGCACTCGACTCGATTTTGTTTTATGTGTTCTGGGAAGCGATGCTGATCCCGATGTTCTTGATCATCGGCATTTGGGGTGGCCCACGCCGGGTGTACGCCACCATTAAGTTTTTCCTTTACACCTTCTTGGGCTCGGTATTCATGCTAGTGGCCCTGTTGTACTTGCATGGTAAGGCTGGCAGCTTCGCGCTCCAGGACATGCAGGACGCGGTGCTCACGCTGCCGGAACAACGCTGGATCTTCATTGCCTTTCTGTTGGCCTTCGCCGTCAAGGTGCCGATGTGGCCGGTGCATACCTGGTTGCCCGATGCGCACGT
Source organism: Gammaproteobacteria bacterium (assembly GCA_016191285.1). Taxonomy (GTDB): domain Bacteria; phylum Pseudomonadota; class Gammaproteobacteria; genus CAIKBL01. Next base: position 40,854 of record JACPPA010000033.1, on the reverse strand, counting down.
CGAAGCGCCGACCGGCGGCTCGGTGGTGCTGGCGGCCATCATGCTGAAAATGGGTGGCTACGGCTTCCTGCGCTTTAGTCTGCCAATCACTCCTGATGGCGCGGCATCGTTCGGATGGCTGATGATCACGCTGTCCTTGGTGGCGGTGGTGTATATCGGCTTCGTGGCGCTGGCCCAGCAAGACATGAAGAAGCTTATCGCGTACTCCTCAATCTCACATATGGGATTTGTCACGCTCGGACTCTTCACCATTTTCGAGATCTCGAGTGCCACCGGCAGTTGGCAGTCCGCGGCCATGGGTGTCGAAGGCGCCATGGTACAAATGATTTCGCACGGCTTTATCTCGAGCGCGATGTTCCTGTGCGTGGGTGTGATGTACGACCGCATGCATAGCCGGCAAATCGGCGACTACGGCGGTGTGGTCAACACCATGCCGAAATTCGCGGCGTTTATGTTGTTATTCGCGATGGCGAACGCCGGCCTGCCCGCCACGTCAGGCTTTGTCGGTGAGTTTCTGGTCATCTTGAGCAGCTTCAAGGCCAATTTCTGGTACGCCTTCCTGGCGGCGACCACGCTGATTCTCGGCGCCGCCTATACCTTGTGGATGTATAAGCGCGTGATCTTCGGCGAAGTACGTAATCCGCACGTCGCGGCCTTGACCGATCTGAATGGCCGCGAGTCGTTCATTTTGTCGGCGCTGGCCGTGGCCGTGCTGTGGCTGGGACTATGGCCCGCGCCGTTGCTCAACACCATGCACGCGAGTGTCGGCCACTTGCTCCACCAGGTCGCGCAACCCAAGACATCGATCGCCGCTTATGAATGACATCTCATTAATCATTCCGGAAATGCTGCTGCTCGGGCTGGCTTGTGGGGTGCTGCTGCTGGATGCGTTCATTGGCAAGCGCCACCCGGGGGTGACCTTTTGGTGCACGGTCGGAAGCTGCCTCATCGTGCTTGGCCAGGTTGCGAGTTACGTGCCGGAAGCGGCCACGTTTGGATTTTCCGGTACGTTTCGGGTCGATGTTCTAGGGACCGTGCTCAAGGCATTTCTATTGGTGCTAGTGGTTTTATCTTTTTTCTACGCCCGGGAATATTTCAACAAACGGCCGAGTGTGCCGAGCGAATACTATCCGCTGGCGTTGTTCGCCACGCTCGGGATGATGATTCTGGTCTCCGCGAACAGCCTGATTACCATCTACCTCGGTCTGGAACTTCTATCGTTATCGCTGTATTCGCTGGTCGCCATGCAACGCGACTCGGTCAATGCCTCGGAAGCGGCGATGAAATACTTCGTGCTCGGGGCGTTGGCCTCGGGCATGCTGCTCTATGGCATGTCGATGCTATACGGCGTCGCCGGCACGCTCGATTTATCAGAGTTGCTCATTAAAGTTGACCACTTGGAGCAACAACGGCTGCTGCTTACTTTCGGTCTCGTGTTCCTGGTGGTCGGGATCGCCTTTAAGCTCGGTTTGGTGCCGTTTCACATGTGGCTTCCCGATGTTTATCAAGGCGCGGCCACTCCCGTCACGCAGTTTATTGGCACAGCGCCCAAACTCGCCGCGTTCGGGATGGCCATGCGATTGCTGGTCGATGGCCTATGGGGGCTAGTCGAGGAATGGCAACAGATGTTGGTAATTCTCGCGCTACTGTCGATGGGTGTGGGCAATATCCTGGCCATCGCGCAATCGAATTTGAAACGCATGCTCGCCTATTCGACGATTGCGCATATGGGGTTTTTTCTGTTGGGGATGTTGTCGGCGACTGCGTCTGGTTATGCGGCCTCGATGTTTTACGTCACGATGTACGCGCTGATGAGCATGGGCGCCTTCGGTGCAATTATCTTGTTGGCGTCGGCGCATTCGGAATCTGATCAGGTAAGCGATCTGGCGGGATTGGCCAAGCGCAATCCGTGGCTGGCCTTCATGCTGATGATTTTGATGTTCTCGATGGCGGGTGTCCCGCCGTTCGGCGGCTTTTGGGCGAAATGGTTTGTGTTGAAGGAAGTAGTCGTCGCGAACTATGTGTGGCTGGCCGGGGTCGCGGTCTTCTTTTCAATTGTTGGCGCGTACTACTACCTCCGCATCGTTAAAATAATGTACTTCGATGAGCCGTCCGAGGCGCTGAACAGTGAAACGTCGGCGGACCTAAAATTGGTATTCTCGGTAAATACGCTGGCGGTGCTCGCCCTCGGCGTGATGCCGAGCGCGCTGATGACCATCTGCATCTCGGCGACTATTCCGTATCTGCCCTGGTAGCGCGCAAGCGCATTGACCACATTGGCAACTTTGGTGGGAGCCACTTTAGCGGCGAATTAGCCGCCCCAGGACTTGCCCCATCTGAATCACGTGCCCGGGTATTAGCGCCTCGCTCCATACGAGTGTGTCGCGCGGAAACAGCACGATAACGGTTGAGCCCATGTTAAAGCGCCCTAATTCCGCGCCGCGCGCGAACGGAATCGGGCGATCGAAACCTTGCCGTGCGATTTGGCGTTGCCGAATCAGCGTCCGCAATTTGCAGCAGACGAGCTCCATATTGCCGACCAGCATCGCGCCGATCAGAACCACCACGAAGGGACCGCCAGCGCCGCTACAGTGCAAGATCACGCGTTCGTTGCGCGTAAATAAATTCGGCACCACGCGCGCGGTGCGCGCGTTTACCGAAAACAACGTGCCCGGCACATACACGGCTTCGTGGATCTGGCCGGCGAGCGGCGCGTGCACGCGATGATAATTGCCGGGCGCGAGGTAAATCGTGGCGAAGCGCCCACGATGGTATTGCTGAGACGCGTAAAGATCATTCGCGAGTAGCGTGTCGACCGAATAATACTGTCCTTTGGCTTGCAGGATTCGGTCGCCTAGGAGTTGGCCGAATTCGCTGACCACGCCGTCGGCAGGACTTGCAACGGCCGAGTCATCGGTCGGTTGCGGCCGCGTCCCGGGCCGCAACGCGCGCGTGAAAAACGCATTGAAGGTGGGATAAGCGCCAGGATTCGGTTCCACCGCCTCGCTTAAATCGACGGCGTAGACGCGCATAAAACGTCGAATCAACCACGCCGCCAGCCACCGTCTTCGCGAGTGGGTCAGGCGCCGGATAACGCGCGACGCGGTGTGCTGCGCGTAGATATATTGCGGTAGTACTTTGAGGTAATCGCGAAGACTCGCCACGCTTAATTCTTTTCCCGACTAGAACTCATCTCAAAACTCATTGTGGGGTGTCCAGACCGGGCGCGCGGCTTGCACGCAGTAAATGAGCAACTTTCGGTCCTCGCGCAACAACGTATGGGCGCTCCAGAATGAGTTTTGAGATGAGTTCTGGACTGAGACGGCATTTACACATTCGGTTAAGGCATTTACCGGATCGAAGGTAGAGGTTTAGGGTAAGTCGCGTCGAATCGGCAAATCCACCGTGCTGCGATGTCCACCGCAATCGAATTCAATTTCGACCTGTTGACCTTTCCTCAGAGACATGTTCGGTTGCATCAACATGAGGTGCAACCCTCCGGGCGCGAGCTGGATCGAATTGTGTGGCGCCACTACCAGCGTCTCATGCGCCACCATGCGCGCGGTGCCATCGACGGTCATCGACTGGTGAAGCATGGCGTGGGCGAAGCGACGGCTGCTGACGGCCGTTATCGTGATGGGCGCGGCGCCGTTATTGCGCAAGGTCATGAACGCGGCCGCGACGGTGGCGCCGGGTGGCGGTTCTCGCACCCACCCTTGGTCGATCGTCAAGCCCGTACAGGCGGGCGAATTCGCCGTCACTAGCAGCAAGGCGGCACCGATAATCTTGATCATGAATGGGTCGCCGCAAAGGCCGCGATTTGACGCACGCGTTGCGCAATCTGGTCGGCGCGGTGGGGCGGTGGAAAGACGCCTATCAGCGTGGCCGCCGGACCGATGAGCAGCACCGAGGCCGTGTGGTCGACGTTATATACGGCTGGATCGGCCGTTGGGATCTTGGCGTAGATAATCCCGAGTTCGCGCGCTATGGCTTTAAGTTCGGCTTCCGTGCCGGTCGCCGCATTGAAGCTCGGATCGAAGTAACTGACGTACGATTTTAAAGCGGCTGGATTATCGCGTTCCGGATCGACCGACACGAAAAGCACTTGCAGCGTGGACTTGAATGGGTCGGCCGTTATCAGCAGTTCGCGCACGCTTTTCAGCGTCGCGAGCGTGGTTGGACAAACATCAGGACAATGCGTGAAACCGAAGAAGACTAGGGTCCATTTCCCGGTGAGGTACGCGGTATCGAGCGGTTGACCATCGGCGTTGGTCAGCGCGAAAGTATCTACGCGGGGCGGATTCGGCCATAACAATCCGGGTATGTTGGCCTGCGAGTCGCCGCCGGCCGGTCCCAGCGCGAAATAAACGCCGGCGCCAAACGCGCCGATAATTAAAGTAGCGACGACGACGACGTGACGCAGGCGGTTGGCGGCGGGATCCATGGCCGCGATTATACCGAAGGCACGCGGCCGCGAGCGATTCCGGCGAGGCTTTGCGAAATGGCGTCGTCAGGTACACTACACGTGAACCTATGCAAATTACCTGCGATTGAATTGAATGTTTACCAAACTTGGCAAATACGAGATCGCCCGCGAAATTGGCCGCGGCAGCATGGGCATCGTGTACGAAGCCTATGATCCCTATATCGATCGGCAGGTCGCGGTGAAAGTCGCCATGGCGGATGCGTTGAAGGACCGCGACTCGGGTGAACGCTTTCGCAAAATGTTCTTCAACGAAGCGCACACCGCCGGTATGCTTCGCCATTCGAATATTCTCGATATTTTCGATGCCGGGGTGGATGAGGATAAATGCTACATCGTCATGGAGTTGATCGAGAACGGCGACACGCTTCGGTCCTATTGTCGATCCGATAACCTACTGCCGGTCAATCAAGTTGCAGAATTGATTTTTCGCTGTTCAAAAGCGCTTGATTACGCGCACCGCCAAGGCGTGATTCATCGTGATATCAAGCCGTCGAATATTCTGCTGACCCACGATATGGATGTAAAAATCGCGGATTTCAGCATTGCGCATATCAATCGCACCGATATGTCGCAAACGATGCCGATGGGGTTTGTGGGATCGCCGCGCTATATGTCGCCCGAACAAATTCAGGAAGACATAATTTCGCATCAAACCGATTTATTTTCGCTCGGTATTGTCGCGTATGAAATGTTGACGGGTCAGCATCCGTTTGGTGGCGAAAGCTTTTCGAACTTGATCCATCGAGTCATCAACGAAGATCCCGTTCCGCTTAGTTCGCACCGTGCAGATCTGCCACCAATCGTGGAACGGATAGTTTTCAAATGTCTCGAGAAAACTCCGGAACGACGTTACCGTATGGGGCTCGACCTGGCGTCGGACTTAAGCACCGCGTTCACGCATCTCGAGCGCCCGCAGGAAGATATTCCAGCGCGGGAGAAATTTGAGCTAGTGAAGCCGCTCGATTTTTTCCGCGGATTTCTCGACGCCGAGATCTGGGAGATCATTCGCGCCAGTGTGTGGCAAGAGGCGGCGCCAGGCGAAATACTGATCCGCGAGGGCGATGTCGACGATTCCTTTTTCATCATCATCAACGGTACCGTCAATGTCACCAAACAGAGCCACCCGCTTGGCCAACTCAGAATGGGCGATTGCTTTGGTGAAATGGGCTATTTAAGTAAGATCCGGCGCACGGCCAGCGTGATCGCTGATGGCCCGGTGTCGCTGATGAAGTTCAACGCGACATTGATCGAGCAAGCCACTACGGAGTGTCAGCTGCGCTTTAGCCGGGTGTTTTTGCGTGTTTTGATCGACAGATTGTCGAAGACCAATGATTTAGTCGTGCGCGCGGGACTTTAGATAAGCGCTCGTGAATACCGCCTCGGAGGAGCAGGGAGGCGGTAGTTGGGTGCGCGCGTAGCGTCATTGTGAAGCGTGCGGCGCAGGACAGCGCCGCACGCGGAACAGCGACGAGCCGGCCAGGGAGGGCCGGCGAAGAAGAGCGGAGCGCGCACCCAACTGCCGGCCGGCTTGGCCTGGTTACCCATCGGAGCTTTTATTTAGAAGCGTTCCAAAAACTCCTTCTGGCGTCTCAAAAGGCCATTGCGAGATTTATTCGACAGACTGTCTCGCCCGTAAATATCGTTGAAGTAACGCCGTGGTCGAACTATCGTGCGCACCCACTTGGGCCGTTTCGATCTCATTCAACAGTGATTGCGCCAGTTCCTTGCCGAGCTCTACGCCCCATTGGTCAAAAGAATTAATTCCCCAGATCACGCCTTGTACAAAGGTCTTGTGCTCGTAGAGCGCGAGCAACGCGCCGAAAGTCGCTGGGGTGAGGGCTTCCATCACCAGCATATTGCTCGGTTGATTACCGGCCGTTGCGCGATGTAGTGGAAGATCGATGCCGGGTACGTTAGCGCTCGTCGCCACGGCTTCTTCGCGCGTACGACCACACATCAACGCCTCGGCTTGGGCCAGACAATTCGCGATCAACATGTCGTGATGCCCAGGCGGCGAGCGTGGGTTGTGCAGCGCGAGCACAAAATCCACCGGGATCAAGCGCGTGCCCTGATGTAACAATTGAAAGAACGCGTGTTGGACATTAGTCCCCAATCCACCCCATAAAATTGGCGCGGTGTGGCCGCTAACCAAGGTGTTCGATTCGAGCACGCGCTTGCCGTTACTTTCCATTTCAAGTTGTTGCAGGTAGGACGGCAGATAAAACAAGCGTTCATCGTACGGCACCACGGCGAGCGTCTCCGCTCCCAGGTAATTCGTGTTCCAGATCCCGACCAAGGCCAATAGCACCGGTAAATTGGTGGCGGATGGCGCGCTTCGAAAATGACGATCCATGCTGGCTGCGCCGGCCTGCATGGCCTCAAAAGAATCCATGCCGACGGCGAGTGCGATGGGCAAGCCTATCGCTGACCACAACGAATAACGGCCGCCAACCCAATCCCACATCGGCAAGACATTTTCGCGCGCGATGCCGAACTTGACCGCCCGATCCGGGTGAGCCGTGATGGCGATGAAGTGCCGGGGATTGGCCGCGGGATCGGCGAGGCGCGCTTGCAGCCAGCGCTCCGCGGTACGCGCGTTCAATGCGGTTTCAGGCGTGGCGAACGATTTTGAGGCAACGATGAACAGCGTGCGCGCCGGATCGAGCCGCGTCAGCTGACTCGCGATATCTCCGCCGTCGACGTTAGACACGAAATGCACTTGCAATTGCGGCACGTGGTTATCGCGCAATGCCGCGCACGCCAATTGCGGTCCGAGATGCGAGCCACCGATCCCGATATTGACCACATCGGTAATGGCGAGGCCGGTGTGACCGCGCCATTGCCCAGTATGTAACGCCGTGACCAATTCGCGCATGCGCTGCTTAACGGCCGCGACCTCGCTCGCCACCGCGGTGGGCGTCTCGCTAGGCGCGGCCCTGAGCGCGGTATGTAACACTGCGCGCTGTTCGGTACGGTTCAGCATCGCGCCAGTGAATAAGCCTTCGATTTTTGCGCTAAGGCCGCTCGCCGCTGCCAAGTTCAGCAGCGCGTCGCGGATCTTCGCATCGATATGGTTTTTACTGTAATCGAGGGTTAGCCCGGCAGCTTCGACCGTGAACTCGGCAGCCCGATTTGGCGCCAGATCAAACAGCGACCGGAGCCGTCGCGTATGCCAGCCGTCGGCGTATTCATTCAACATTGATTGAAGGGTTGGCAAACTCATTATCATGATTTCTCCATCACAGCACTAAGCCAATGCGCCTTGCGGAGTAAACCGCTCAAGTACCCACGGGTTTGGCCGACTTGTAGAACAATCGATTAGTAAACGGTAGAGCGCCGTCACAGCCGCGGACGACCTGCCTGCAATCCACTATACCACCGTGCTATTCTTGATTACCTATGAGCGATTCCCCTCCGCACCGTCTTGGTAAGTATGAAGTCATCCGCGAGATCAATCGTGGCAGTATGGGGACGGTGTACTTGGGCCACGATCCGTATATCGACCGGCCGGTCGCGATCAAGGTAGCGCACGCCGAGCAATTGAACGACGAGGAATCGGGGCAACGCTACCGCAAGATGTTTTTCAATGAGGCGCACACGGCGGGGCGCCTTACCCATCCCAACATCATCGCGATTTATGATGCCGGGGTGGATGGTGAAATCTGCTACATCGTCATGGAATATGTCGAAGGCGGGCAGACCCTTAAGCCGTACTGCCGTGGTGACAACCTGTTGCCGATCGATAAGGTCGTCGAGATGGTTTTCAAATGCGCCAAGGCGCTCGATTACGCGCACAAACAAGGCGTGATCCATCGTGACATCAAGCCGACGAATATCCTGGTGACCGAAACCATGGATGTGAAGATTGGCGACTTTAGCATCGCGCATTTAACCAAGATGGATTCCACCGAGACGATGCCGCTCGGCTTGGTCGGTTCGCCGCGTTACATGTCGCCCGAGCAGGTCAGCGAGGATTATTTAACCAACCAAACGGATATATTTTCGCTCGGTATTGTGATGTTCGAGCTCTTCACCGGGAAGCATCCGTTTGCCGCGGACAATTTTTCGCGTTTGGTGCAACGAATCATGCACGATGTGCCGCCGCCGTTAAGTGAGCTCCGCGGCGATGTCCACCCCAGCCTGGACACGATCGTCGCCAAGGCGCTGGCCAAGGATCGCGCAGCCCGTTATCAAATGGGCGCCGATCTCGCTATCGACCTAAGCAAAGCGTTCGAGCGTCTGCTCGAACAGCCGCAAGAGAATATTTCGGAACAGGAAAAATTTGCCGCCGTTAAGCAACTCGACTTTTTCCAAGGGTTTCCAGATGCGGAAATCTGGGAGATCGTGCGCGCTGGCAAATGGCAGGATTATCCGGATAACAGCAAAATTATTTTGGAAGGCGATTTAGACGATTCTTTCTACATTCTGGTGCATGGAGAAGTTGCCGTGCGTAAGCTCGGCAAAACGCTACGCGGTCTGAATGCCGGTGACTGCTTTGGGGAAATGGGCTATCTCGCCAAAACTAAACGCACGGCGACCATCGTCGCCAATGGTCCAACATCGCTGTTAAAGGTGAATGCCAGCGTTATTAGCCAGGTCTCGCTCAATTGTCAGGTACGATTCTTAAAGGTGTTTCTGCGAACCCTAATTCATCGCTTATCGGTGACTACCGAGAAGGTGTCGCAGGAAATTTAGTCACACTAGTCCCCACGAGAGAAACCATATCAACCCCACCCGCTGCTTGTGCGCATGGCTCATTGCGATTGCGCTGGTGCAATCGAACGCAAGCGCGGATCCGCTAGCGAACTTGCATGTTCCGCCCGGATTTAAAATTGCGCTATACGCGACGAATGTACCGGGGGCGCGACAAATCGCCGTCGCTCCACAAGGTCTGGTGTTCGTAGGGTCGAGTCGCGGCAAGGTTTACGCGCTAGTGGATCATGGCGTGCACAAAGCCGAAGAGATTGTGGTAATTTCCGACGAACTGACACTCCCGACCGGAGTGGCGCTGCACACCGGCAATTTGTTTGTTGGCGACGTCAGTCGGGTTCTCCGCTTCGATAACATCGCTGCACATTATCGCGAGCGACCAGTGTCGCATATTGTCTACGACCAATTGCCGACGGATACCCATCACGGTTTGAAATATCTCGGGTTTGGTCCAGATGGAAAGTTATACGTGCCAGTCGGCGCACCGTGTAATGTTTGCGTGAAGCCGCTGCCGTATTCCGCACTTTTGCGCCTGAATCCGGATGGTAGCGATCTTGAAGTTGTGGCCAGGGGAATCCGAAATTCAGAGGGCTTTGCGTGGCATCCGGTGACTTCGGAACTCTGGTTCACAGATAACGGACGCGATTGGTTAGGCGACGACCGCCCGGCCTGCGAGTTGAATCGCGTGACCGTCGTCGGACAACATTTCGGCTTTCCCTATGTGCACGGCGGCGATGTCCTCGATCCCGAGTTTGGCGCGGGACACACGACGCAAGAATTTACCCCGCCAGTGGTGAAACTCGGACCGCATGTTGCGCCGCTTGGCATGATGTTCTATACCGGCCAGCAATTTCCGGCAGAATATCGCAATAATTTATTCATCGCCGAACACGGTTCCTGGAATCGCACCGAGAAGGTCGGCTATCGCATCGTACGCGTGGCACTCGACAAAAACGGCGTCGCGATCAAACACGAGCCGTTCATCACCGGGTGGCTGCGCGACGGTAAGGTTTCCGGGCGACCGGTGGACGTTGCTCCATTGCCGGATGGTTCAGTGTTGATTTCCGACGACGACGCCGGTGCGCTCTACCGTCTTTCGTATCCCGACCACCCCTAGCCCCATGCAACCATCTATGCTCGCCGCGGGTCCAATCGACGCACGCAATAAGGCGCGATCCTATGCACTCAATGCCGACGCTTTCTCCGATTAGCGAGCGCCGGTGGCGTGTGCGCGATGGCATTTGCCACCGGCGTTCGGGTGGCCGCGGCCACTGACGACCGCGCGGCTTTCGATTCGACCGGTCTCGACGCCGTATTCAAAGCGTTTGGCGCGAGCGGCGCCAAACGCTCTTCTGATATCGCGGTTAGCGCGCCAGAAATTGCGGAGAACGGCACGGTCGTTCCCATCGAAGTCGAGAGCAAATTACCTGGGATCCGCTCGATTGCGATCGTCATAAAAAAATCCGCATCTACTCTCGGCGGTGTTCGCCATTCCGAACGGGACTGAGCCCTTCATCGCGACCTGCGCCAAAGTGGCGGAAACCTCGAATTTGCACGCCTTGATCACGACCGATGCGGGCATTTTCTACTCCACCCAGTTGGTCAAGGTAACAATCGGCGACGGTACGGAAGGACGAGGTATGAAGATCACGGTCACGGTAGTGTGGGACGACGAGGCGAAAGTCTGGGTCGCGACTAGCAATGACGTTCCGGGCCTCGTGGCCGAAACCGCAGCGGTCGAAATGCTGCGCAATATAGTCGTTACGTTAAATCCCGAATTGTTCGAATTGAACGGTATGGCGCAGCCGGGCGCTTGGCCCCGGCGGTATTCGCACAACAGTGTCAGCTACGCTCCGCTGCTTGACGATGGCGTCCGTTATTTTCAGCCTACCTCATCGGCCGCAAGGTCGATCAATCCGGCTTCTAGGGAATCTCTGCAAAAGGCAGAGAGTCCTGCGGCACAGGGATGTGCCGCCATTTTCAATGGTCGCAGACCGTTGAAAATGAAGGAAAACAAAAATCACACTTTTTGTTTTCCGTACTCTGAAAAGTCCAGGAGGGACTTATTCAGAGTTTCCCTAGCGGTAATCCGAAGCAACCGGCTTTAGCCGGTGGAGTATTCACACCGAAAGCGGCATCCGCCGAATGGTTATTCTCGACCATTCGGCCGAACGCGTGCTTCAAATAGGGAAGCAAGAAATCTATCGCTTCGTTTTCTTCGAGGAGCCGATGAAGGTGTTTGATTAGTTTTTTTGCAGCAAAGGGATCATGGCGATGCATTACGGCGATCATTGCACCGCCCAGATCAGAGCTATCCGGATACGGGCTGGAGTGAGCGGAACGGTCATCGGTCGAACAAGGCGATTCGGCTTTATTTGAGATCTCGTTTCTTCACACTCGACTCCGGATTTTTATCCACTCGCAAGGCCCGCGCCGTGCCGGCAAGGCCCCAGCTATTCGCCCCGAGTGATCGGCTTGTGGCTAAGCGCCGGGTTCGAGTGGTTGTTACAGAAACGCCCCCGCAGCCACGCCGAAGCGCTCCGCGAGGCGCTTTATTTGTCGGGCATTCAATGCGCGTTTGCCGCTCAGGACTTCGGACACCACACCTTGCGTGCCGATCTCCGGTAGATCGGACTGACGTAGCCCGTGCTGTTCCATTAAGAAGGCGACGATTCCAGCGGGCGACGCATCCGGGATTGCGTAATGCTTCTCGTCGTAGTCCCGGATTAAGTCACCCACGATGTACAGCAAGCTGACCAGCGGATGCGCAGCGTTGCCGCCGATTTCGCCAATTAGCGCATCGCTAAGGACCACGATTTCGTGGTAGTGGGCTTTATTCTTAATCGGCCCTAAGCGTGTTGCTTGTTCGATCGCTTTCCATGCCGGGGCAATTTTATTCAGCGTGGCGTTCATGATTTCCAGTCTCCTTCGTCGTACTCATCGTGGGTCAGCACGTGTTTGATGTAGCACCGTTGCCAATCGAATCGCACGTAGGCGACTAACCGATACTTGTTACCGCCGATGTTAAAAACGCGCAGTTCTCTCACTTTATCGATCGATCCGAAGGTACGCCGCAGATCGGCAAACGAAGTAAAGCGCCCGTTCTCGACCAACTTAACCCACTGGCGAAGCGGGCCGGCGGCGTCCGGGTGTCGCTCGCCGAAGGACTTCAGCGCCTTCCAAGCTATTACGTGCACCGCGTACTATTATCTCAATATGCGATATTTATCCAGATAGTCAAGCGCAGAGTTCGGTGAGGCGACCGCCAGCGTCTTGATGGTATTCAGTTCGGCGGCAATCTCTCGCTGCGCGTGCCACAGGTCATAATCCTGCTGCATGCGAAGCCACAGATCCGGTCCGTTGCCGAATAGCTTACCGAGGCGCAGCGCCATGGCTGGCGTCACGCTCTGCGCCTCGCGCAGAATGCTGTGGAGCGTCTGGCGGGTTACACCGATCGCGATGGCCGCGGCCGTGACGGACAGCTCTGCGGCCGGTAGTGTTTCTTCCCGAAGTAGCGCACCCGGGTGAACTGGTGGTAGCGCCGGGAACGCGCTTGCTTTGTACTCTCTTGCCATGGTCTTCATCTCAGTGATAGTTCTGTAAATCGACTCGCCACGCTGCCCCATCTACCCATTCGAACGTGACACAGAATGGACCATTGAGGTGGACGCTGTATCGTTTGGGTTTGCCCTTCAGTGCGTGAAAGTCAAAGCCGGGAATGTTCAGGTCCTCGGGCCGGGTGGCCGCGTGCAAAGTCCTTAAACGAACACCCACTCGGGCGGCTAGGCTGGGCGCTATTCCGCCCGCTTCGCCTTCGTTGAAGAAGCGTGCCAGCCCTTTGTGCCGGAAGCTCTTGATCACGGATTAACTGTAGCCCATGACTTTACTATTGTAAAGTTATTCATTACATTGCCCATATTTCAAGACGTATTCCTCTGCAATGGTCGCGCCACGCAGGCATGCGCGGATCCGGTTATGCTGCCCGTGGCGCGACCCGCGCTTCGATCTCCGCGCGGGACGGCAGGGTCTTGAGGTCGTAGGCGTTCTGCAGGTTTAACCATACTTCGGGAGTAGTCGCGAAGAAGCGTGCCAGGCGGGCTGCAGTGTCGGCAGTAATGCCGCGCCGCTCCTTCACGATTTCGTGAATGCGAGTCGCCGGCACACTTAGGGAACCTCTGAATAAGTCCATCCTGGACTTATTCAGAGTACGGGAAGCAAAAAGTATGATTTTTGCTTCCCTTCATTTTCAATGGTTTGCAACCATCGAAAATGGCGGCACCTTCCTGTGCCGCGGGAAGCTCTGCCTTTTGCAGAGCTTCCTTAGCTGGGATGCGAGCGCGTTGACGCTCATCGCCAGCGGGATCAAGAAGTCTTCACGTAGGACTTCGCCCGGATGCACCGGGCGCATGCGGTTCGTTGGTTTCGGCATATTCGTATCCTCTTAGCGGTAATCGGCGATCTCGACATTTGTGGGTCCGCTAGAACCCCACACGAAGCACGGACGCCATTGATCGCTAATCCGGATGCTGTATTGTCCGGTCTTGTCTCCGCGCAGATTTTCCAGTCGGTTACCTGGCGGAGACACCAAGTCTTTCGATTCCAGTGCGGCATCGAGATACGTCAATTTGCGTGTCGCGATACCATTGAATGCTAGAAATTGTCGCGGATTCCCACCTTCAAACAGCACCCGTGTGTTGTCACAATTGAAAGATTGAATCACGCTTGCGATCTTATTACGGTATTCGTTATACGCCAAACGTAATGCGCAGGAAACGTGACCGGGTTCTAGTCAGGGCGTTGGCAACCGCGACCGCGTCGGCGATGACGGCTGCGTTGACTACTTAATGACCGTCAGGTGCTTAATTTGGCGCGGTTGGCTTTTAGGATCGATGAGGTCGCCATACATCACTCCTGCCGTAATCGACCACAGGAGTTTTTCGATCTCCTCGGCGTTTGCGAGTTTCCAACCCGGCAGTACTGAGTGCCGGCCGTTGATGTGACCGGATATTTGGACAAGGTGCCGCATGATGGCTTGGCCCAAAATGTTCCGGCGATCTTCGAGTGTGAATGTGTCGATGTTCATGTTGAATTCTCCTTTTACCCGCATTCGCCGACAAGCTTTCTTGCTAGCCGGGGTCAACTAAGCCCGCCGTTCGATCGCCATAGGAACTTTGATCTGTGTGCCCGATTGCAATGAAGAATCGCCTGAACTGCTTCTCGTCAAGCTCGGAGAGGATCACAGCAGCATCAACGTGGTAATGAGAATCAAAGTTGTCGCCACTTTCTGATCGCGATACACACCAGTCGCCCGATTCGGGGTGAGAAGAACCGCACGACCGTCGGCTGCTCTTTTTCTTTGGAAGCTGGTTTGCTGTGATAATCCCGGCTTCGATCAGTTGATCGCGCCGGCCTTTGTAGGCGAAGGAAAAAAACCAACTGTCATCGCGCTTATAAAAACCCCAGTCGGTGTCAATCGCTCCCAGTGCTAGCGTGTCGTCTTCGTCAACCTCGTCATCTGCGTCATCTGCATCCTGTCGTTCATCAAATAGAGACGCTTGCTGCACGGGCGTTTGCTGGGATCCTTCAAGGCTCGCCCAACGCTCGTTGTCGATTTTCTCGCGCTCTGCTTGCTCCGCTTTTGCGGCCGCCGCTCATTCAGGGTCGTTCCAATAAATCGAGCGGGTTACCATGAATTTGGGCCCGCGCTTGGTGGTGGCGAAGTACGCGGGAGTTGGTCGCAACCGCTGGTCGGTTATGTAGCGACGCTTCTTGCCCCTGGCGGGGAACATGTCTTCGGTCGCCGCCACGCCCGCAGCGATTAGCGTTGCCTTGCGGCCGATGTATCGCACGTGGCCAGGCGATACCTCATCGATTGTCTTGATAGAATTAACGTCAGCCATGATGCAGCCTTCTCTTAGGTTGCTTGGTGGTTAGGCGGCCAAGGCGATGCCGAAGTGTCGCGATTGCGTCGTGAGTTGGCGGAGATGAAGCAGGAGCGTGACCTGTTAAAAAGCGACGGCGTACTTCGCGAAGGACAGCAAGTGAAGGACGCCCTGATGAGCCGGTTACGGACGCAAATTCCAGTGACGTTGATGAGTCGTGTGTTGGGAGTTTCGAAGAGCGGGTATTACGCGTGGTTGAAGCGCGTGCCGGAGGAGCTTCATCACACAGGCTGTGGACTTGCCCGAGCCGATGGGTCCGCGAATGCCACACACGAACGCGTCCGAACGCAGAAACGACGCCGCGATCGGCCCTGGTGGTCGATACTCAATGCCCATCGTGGCGTTCATTCGAAAGCCTCGTGGATCGTGATCGACAAACCGCCACTCGGGTCATTCTGGATGCGATCGCCGTACACCTTCGGGATGACTTTGGCGATTTTCCACTTGATGTTGTCGCAGCGGAGCTTGGCTCGTTGCACGTCGACGGCGGTCTTAGCGCCGAGAGCGATTTCATCTAGCAACTGCACCCGTGTGTCCGCATACTCCTCAATCGCGACCGCGTACAACGCCGATAAGTGGTTGCTCTCGTTGATGCGTTTGCGCGCCGTCGAATACGCGATGTGTGCCTCCTTGCACAACGTAAGCAAGGGCTTGCCCTCGCTGCCCATCCGCTGTAACAGGTTCGCGATATCGGTGTCCATGTAGGTCTGCGGCCGGCCGGATTTACGAGCGCCTAATCTGCCGGTGCCCTTTTTGTCTCGCGTTTTTGAACCCGCCGTCATATCACGTTCGACCTAAGGAAGCTCTGCAAAAGGCAGAGCTTCCTAAAGGCACAGGGAGGTGCCGCCATTTTCAATGGTTGCAAACCATTGAAAATGAAGGGAAGCAAAAATCATACTTTTTGCTTCCCGTACTCTGAAAAGTCCAGGATGGACTTATTCAGAGTTTCCCTAAGCGCTATACCCCACGAATTCGTGGATTGCGCGGCGTGCGACGCGCCGAATTCGGATTTTGGTCAGTGATCATCGAATCGTTGTAGCCCGGCTGCGGACTTTTCGCGCGATCGGTCGAATAACTCTCATAGTCGAACGGTTGTACGATCTGGTCGTCGGTCGGCAGTTCTTGGTCGGTTTTGGTTCTTGGCATGATCGGTCTCCTTTAAGCGCCGCGAATGCGGGCGTTGCCTTTGTCTAATTCAGGCCTATCGGGGGCGCCAGAATGCTCCAGAATGCTCCAGAATGCTCCAGAAAGACGCTTCTGCCCTCCGCTATGAGGTTCTTCGCAGTCCCTATCCTGGACTCGGTATCCGGGCCAGGGATCACGCGGTCATCCCGACTTCCAACCCCGCCACGGTCTAGCGCTGTGGTGTTGCTGTGGTCACTCCGCACCGCTTCGTAGATATTTATATCGCCAGGGCCATCCTCGAAATCGTTCCACAGCGCTCGATCCGGCACGCCTGGGTGACTAGATTTGGTTCTAGGCATAGCAATATCCTTACGGTTGGGTTTAGTCGGACGGCTGCGCCGACTCTTCGACCAGCAATGAATCGGCGCCTTCCTCGAACAGAATTCGGCGCATGCCGGAGCGAACTAAAATTTCCGCTAGGTCGAGCGCTTGCGACGGCAACAGATGCGCAACGACCTTGCGATCTGCAACTAACGTCAGGTCATCGAGTACTTCAATCGGCCGTGCATTCATCATCGGGTACTTCTTCGTCTATTGGACCACGGGTTACTGGACACGAGCCTTGGTGGCTTGTGTCCACTTCGTCGAGTAGCCGCTTAATCGTTTTCGAGGACGGGACGCCACCATTATTCGCCGTCAGCAAAGCGTGCATGGCGTTTCGCTTCCGATCGAAGCCGGCGCAAGTTTCGCGACGATGGTCCAGTTGCCAGCGTCCACCCTGATAACGTCGTAGCGAATCAGCGATCGTCGCGGCTTTTGAGCGGCCTCTTGCTGGGCATAATGTGACAAGAACGTGGGCGGCTTCGCGTTGGCGTTCACGTTCCTCGCGTTGCCACTAAGCGCGACTACCTGACGCTGGCTTTACGCCCAGTGCTTCGTCGAGTGTCATCCCGCGCGGAGCTTTGTCGATGTATCTCGTCAGTGCGGACGCTAGCCTCTCGCCATCGTCACCTGGCGCGGGTGCGTCCTTGATCAGGCGACGGAAGCGTTCAATGCTCATCGGTTAGATCTCGCGCCTTCGCTCGACCGTCACAAGGGTTGCGTAACGTGATATCCACTGTGTACGCTTGACGTATCTATGTATGTAAAACATAATGCGTACGAATGGCAATCAAGACATGGGCCTGTGCCAAGACGCAGGCGATATTCGACGGCGGGAGCCCCGATATTGTCCCGCGCTACCTGTTGAAAAGGGCACACGGGAAGCTTCTTATGCTGCATGCCGCGGCCGATTTGCGTGACTTGCGCTCGCCGCCAGCGAATCGGCTTGAGAAGCTCCATGGCGATCGCACCGGGCAATACGGCATCCGGATCGATGACCAGTATCGGATCTGCTTTGCGTGGCGCGGTGGCGATGCCTACCAAGTTGGAATAGCGGACTATCACTGAGGACCTTACACCATGCGTGCACCCATCCATCCCGGCGAAATTCTTAAGACTGAGTTTCTGGACGAACTCGGGCTCACCGCCTATGCGCTGGCGAAAGCGCTGCGCGTGCCGGCGAACCGTATTACCGGTATCGTCAACGGCACGCGCGCTATCACGGCGGATACCGCGCTGCGCTTGGCCCGGTACTTCGGCACCACCCCGGAATTCTGGCTGAACCTCCAAACGCACTACGATCTTTCCGTCACTAGACAGAGCCTTGGTCGGGTGATCGAGCGGGACGTGCCGGCGATGACGGCATAGCAACACTGGTCGCCGACCGTATTTCTTCTTCGGCCCGAAGGGCACCGAGCCTGTTTTCACGGCCTCGAAAGTTTCATCTGGAAGTTCAGCAAGCTTCTGGGCTCTAGCACTGGTTTTTTTTGCTGATGCCGAGTTCGGCGAGAGTTGGTGTTTTTTCCCGTGGTTCTATTTCGGTACCACGGAGAAGCGTCCCTTCGTTCTTAGGCGAATCCGCCAAGATCGCCCCTAGCTTCCGCTCGGCGTCCAAGCTGATCTCGGTCGCGTGGCGGATCGTTTCTTCGCTCACGCAGCCCGCCTTTTCGCAAACCGGATCAGTTGGGACTTGGCGTAGCGCAACGTCTCGTCGCTGGGCTCGATCGCAGTGAGTGAATTCCAACTCCATGCGGGTTTCTCGCCGGTTTTCGCCAAGCAAAGGTAATAAGCCCAGCCACGACTTTTATCGAAGTGCTCGGCACATCCGAGATATTCCTGATACAGGCGTCGGTTGCTTTGAAGCGCTGCGACGGTCGTGAGCGCAATCAGCTCGCCGTCGCTGCGTTGGACGGTGCTCTGTCGCTCCAACGCGAATCCACACTGCAGACACTTGTGCGTGCTCGGCGGTTTCAAGAACGCGCACTTCTGACACGGTTTCGGCGTTGGCTCTCGTCCTGCTTTCACGCTCCATGTTTTGGTGTGGGTATTGAGCGCGCCGATCGCGATGTCATCCGGTAGGCCGTGACGTTCGATGTTTCCTGAATGGTCGAGGACGATGGCGTCGGCTTTGTCAGAGTAAGGTCGAAGCACGCGACCAATTTGTTGCAGATGCACGGTTAACGGCTTGGTCGGCCGCGCGAGGAGGGCACAGGCGGCTATCGGCGCATCGAATCCAACCGACAGACACGCAACCGACACCAGGACCCTGATCTCGCCAGCCTTAAAGCGCTTGATGGTGTCGCGGCGTTCGTCGGTATTCTGATACGCGTCGACACTACTCGCGGAAATTCCGGCGTCATTGAAACTCGCTGCGATGTGTTTGGCGTGCGCGATGTCACAGGCAAACGCTAGGGTCGGCCGGTTCTCGCCGAGGCGCTGCCACGTCTCAACGATATCCGCGTGAATGGTGGGGTGCTGCATGCGC
Organism: Gammaproteobacteria bacterium; assembly: GCA_016191285.1. GTDB lineage: Bacteria > Pseudomonadota > Gammaproteobacteria > CAIKBL01. Next base: position 21,725 of record JACPPA010000033.1, on the reverse strand, counting down.
GCCGGTAGCTGCCCAACTGCATAGTCGCCGCCGCGTGTTTCGATGCCGGCTAAGGAAGCTCTGCAAAAGGCAGAGCTTCCTAAAAGCACAGGGAGGTGCCGCCATTTTCAATGGTTGCAAACCATTGAAAATGAAGGGAAGCAAAAATCATACTTTTTGCTTCCCGTACTCTGAAAAGTCCAGGATGGACTTATTCAGAGTTTCCCTAAGTCTGGTTTGTTCGGGCCGTACGCAACAACCGGCACGAGTAAACCGTCATGGGTGAGATCGCGGATCGCGGTTGGGACCACTAGGTTGGTGAAATGGCGACCAAGGCCGCACGCAAAAGGCGTCGCGGTGAGCCCAATAACCGGCAGCGCATTCCAGCGCTCAAGTAGTTTGATATGCGCTTGGTGCAGCACATGGGCTTCGTCGATGACGATCAGCCGGGCATCAGGAAATCGTCGCCGCGCCAAGGTTTGGATGCTGGCAACGATAACGCCATGACCCGTCACCATGTTTGTGTTCTCGCCCTGCATAATCGAAACGGTAAGCCCGACGCGCTGCATGGTGTCAGCGGCCTGCGCAGCGAGTTCAATGCGGTCGACGATAAACGGGGTGACGTTGCCTTTGGCTTTGGCCGATAACGCGACACTGGCCGCGGTAATAGTCTTGCCGGCGCCGCACCGCATCGCCAACAATTGCCGAAGGTGGCCCACCCGAAAACCTTCTCGAAGCAACTCAACGCCGCGCTCTTGGTGGGGGCGTAGATCGATCATGCTGCCCCCTTACGCGTCGTCAGCGCCAAGCGAACAGCATCGTTGAAATCCGTCGCCCACCCGGGCCGGTTAGGGGGAACTCGGGCACGTATCAGTCGAGATTAAGTTTGTCCGACACTTCGCGCGCCGCGGCGACGCCAGGATTGCCAGGCGTCTGCCAGTCGTCATCGGCCATGACGGTTAGTGACTGCGGCCGCCAGCCCTTCACGATGCTTTCGGCGACGGCCAGCAAATTGTCGCAGTTAAACGCGATGACTACGCACTCGCGCCGATCTTCGTGCAGGCTTGCTCCGGTGGCGTAGCCTTCACACAGCCAAACTCGCGGCGTGCGGGGTCCGATCACGTCAAACAGACCCTTCACCCGGCCACCGCGCAGAAATCGCTTGTGGCCATCAGGTGCGATGAATTGGAGGCTGAAAAGCTTGCCGGCGATGTCCTTGAGCGGCACGACGAGCGCGTCTTGATGCTGACGAATTCCATATGGACGGATCGCTTTGCCACGTAAATAGCGGTGGCTCGGATCGGGATCGAGTGCCTGATCCCAGATTCGGCGAGCGCGTGCCGCAGCGTCGGCGTGGGTCCTGGTTTCTTCGGCTTGGCGTCGGCGTTGTTCGACTGCGATGTGTTGGCGCTTTGTCTCGCCAGTGTCGTGACTCGGGGCGGACGCGCGCCAGGTGTGTTGCGCGCCGGTCTTCCAGGATCCGAAGACAGCCGTCGGGTGATCGTCAGCGTGCACCACGTACCAGCCATTGCGCGATCCAGGTTTGTCACCGTCGACGCGGAAACGATGCAGCAGGCCATCCGTCGTAACGCCGTTCGCCGGTGCCAGGCCGCGAGCCGCCGTTTCGCCAAGGAGGTCGTGAAGCCAGTTCATGCCGCACTTCCAATCGCAGGCGGCAACTTTATTCAAACTCGCGCTTGATCACACAGTGTGGCAATTCAATTAACAGTTTCTGAAGATATTTAATGCGGTTGTCATCGGGCTTCAATGTCGCGCCCAATTCCGTCACCATCTGGCGCTCTAGCCAAACGAGATTAAATTCTGGATCGTACGCCGCGAGCCCACCCTGGCTAATCCAATTTCTTCGGGACCAACTCGATAAAGTTGCGCCGAATTTCCGTACGGTGATGTCAGCAGATTGAGGAAGATGAGTTTGGCGCGAGGCGATAGGCGTTTGAATCGCGGCTCAAGCCAGAGGTCGCGAGGCACAATGCCGTGCTTCATGACGGCACCCCCAACAGCAGACCGACGATCTCAACCAGCTCGTGAAACGAGCCAGGCGCATCGCGTGTTAACGGTGAGTAGTCGCGGGTAGCGCATTCGCGCAAGTCTGCGAGTGCGAACTGCGCACTCTTAGGTTCGCGCTCCACAGCCTTGCGCAGTGCCGTTACGGCATCATTAATCCCAAGTACGGGTTTGGGCTTTTCCGGATGGACCGGGCTTGGACCGGCATCATCGCGCGGTCTTAGCTCGCGACGGCGCTCTGCTACTTGAGTAACATGGGCACCAGTAATCTTCGTGCTTGTTGTGCTCGTCGCGTGGAGCGGTCGTAACAGCATCGGCCCATGCTTCGCGCTGTTCGGCCGGTGCAAGTGAGGCCAGCGGGCGAGCTTGGGATTCTGCGTCGGGGAGGATGTCCCCCATGGGAGACACGTTCTCAGTGTCTACAATTGTAGACAAATGCCCGATAGTCCCAGCTGCGCCGATCAGTTGATACGCACGCTGCCGACTTATGCCCCAGCGCACCTTACAGTAGCCATCGAAAGTCGTGAATTGTTCTCTGTAGAGACGGATATCGCGGATATACGTGAATGCGTTTCCGACTTGGAGAAACGTTTTAAGCCCTGACTCGATTACGTGCTCATAGAGCTTGAGCGCGCCCGCATCTTCGCGGGTGAGCGGTTCGATCGCTTGATTCGTGTGAGGGGTCGGCGCAAAATCTCGTCCGTCGTTTCTAGCGACTTCGGTTGAGACTTTCTGCGCAGCGCCCCCGATTTCGGGGGCGCTGATCTAGGCTGCTACCGCGTCAAAAGCGGCCCTCAACCTCGCGAAAATTTTCGGGCGCGAGGCTTCGATTTCCAAAACCAGCGCCCGACGTTCGTCATCTGTAGCCAGATCGGCGGCCATCATTCGTAATCGCTCGTGACGGTATCCGCAGCTGATACGACCGTCCTTGCCTAGCGATGGTCATAACCTTTCCTTCAGTCGGCGGTAATAGTCTGAATGACCAGTACCTAACGCTTTCTGTTGCTGGCTGGGTCTTTCGCGGATGATTTCGAAGTTGATATAGCTCGCTGCATGAGACGAATCACTCGGCGAAATGCTCTCCGAGTTTGGTGCAGTAGGGATTAGTTCCATTTTGAATCTCCGCCAGGGCGCGCGGAAAAATGCAGGCCCCGGCAACTAAATAGTTGCGCGAGCCTTCTTTCCTGCCGCGGCGGGGACGACTGGCCACAGCTCGTGTCGCTGAGCTGCGGATCGCAGGGAGTGTCGCGGGTCTTGAATGCCTTTATCGCTAGGCTTGCGTTAGCTCAATTTCCGCTGACGTACAAAAGCCTACCGACGTAATTTAATTTTGCAATCAGAATTTAAGATCCACGCAAGCATATTGATCGAAATCGCTACCGATAGGTCGTTTACGTCGGGCCATCTACGCCGCCTTCTTGGTGTGCCAGCCCTTGGCAGTCTTCTCGAAGACGAGCGGCTCTTTTGTCGGCGCCTCGCGTGCTTCCAGCTTACGTAGAAGTTTTCGGAGGTCGACGCTGCCGCCGGCGTTTTGGATGAACAGCAATCTGACCAACCGATCAGCCGGACCGGGGATCTTGTATTCACCTTTCTCCCAGCGCGCCACCTGCTGGCCACTCAGGCCGACGAGTTTTCCCAATTCCGGCTGCGTTAGGTCCATCTGTTTACGCAGGAAGCGCAGCTCCTTGCCCGTGAGCGAATTTTTCTCGGTCGCGAGTTTGGTCCCGATAGCGCGGAGCAAGGCGTCGACGTTTTTCACCGCAACGCCTTTCCCGTACGGCGTCTTGGCGACTTCGTATCCACTCACGAGATAAACGTCATCCAGCCCGCACTCCAGAAAGTGCAACGGCTTCTTTAATTTTTCGTCTTTGTGCCGCCAATGATTCACATTCATCGTAAGTCTTCCCATTCGACGGTTTTAGGGAATAGTTTCTCTTCGTGAAAGATGATCGTGACGACGCCTACAGATCGCGTGTCTTTGATTCGTTTCGCTATTTTGCATTGCCATTCACCGCGATCGGTGCGGATAGGATCGGCGTTAACGCTTCCGGTTCGCAGCACCCGGAAAACATCATCGATAAAAATGTCACGTTCGGACATTCGCGCACGAGCATGGTAGCCAATGATGACATTCGCGGATTCACGGTCCAGTTCATGTTGACACCTCCGCGGCAGTCGAAGCCTCTCTCGCAGCCTGAGTGGCGAGATTCTCGTATCGGCGTTCAAACAACGCTTCGAGATCGTCTGACTTCGCGAGCCCAATAATTTGATCTGGAATGTCCAAAATCCCTTTCACCAGAGCCAGGCAAACCGCCCGGCGGTCGTAGTAGTTTTCGTCATCCAGGTCCTCGATTTTCTCCTCAAGTTCGTCCAGGACGAATTGAACGAGGTTCACTAGTTCTACGATTTCATCGCTTCTATCCGGTTGCGTGGTGCGGTTAACATTTGCCTTAGCCATGATGTGTCCTCCTCGTAAGGTCACGTTGAGGTTAGGCGGGTCCGGTGCTACTACCACCGTCCCCGCCGTTCCAATTTCCGGGAGACCGTCCCGGGCGGTTATTCAGAGTACGGGAAGCAAAAAGTATGATTTTTGCTTCCCTTCATTTTCAATGGTTTGCAACCATCGAAAATGGCGGCACCTCCCTGTGCCGCGGGAAGCTCTGCCTTTTGCAGAGCTTCCTTAAGCCTTTTTGTGCAGCGGCACGATTTCGGCGCCATCGCGTAACGCATCCAGATAATTGCTCCATCACTGCATCATCTTGCGGCGCTCGGTGAGGTGCTCGGCGTAGTTGTACGACGCTCGGACTTTGTCGCGCTCGCCATGGGCTAGCTGTCGCTCGATCGCGTCCCTGTGCCACTTCTGAGATTCGTTGAGCCGCGTAGATGCCATCGACCGAAAGCCGTGCCCGGTCATCTGCTCTTTCGTGTAACCCAAACGGTGTAGGGCGGCATTCACGGTGTTCTCGGAGATTGGTCGCTCAGCCGTTCTAATACTCGGGAAAACGAGACGACGCTTGCCAGTGATAGCGCGGAGTTCTGCCGATATTCGTAATGCCTGTCGCGAGAGGGGAACGAGGTGCGTCTCCTTGAGCTTCATGCGATTCGCCGGCACGCGCCATTCCGCCGCATCGAAGTCGATTTCGGACCACTCCGCGGCACGTAGCTCGCCAGGGCGGAGAAAAACGTGCGGCGCAAGGCGGAGCGCAGCCAGGACCGCAGGCTCGCCTGTATAGCCGCCGATGGCTCGCAGGAGGGCGCCAATTTCCCTAGCGTCCGTAATCGCTGCATGGTGTTTCGTCGTGCGCTCATCAAGCGACCCGCGTAAATCCGCTGCGGGGTCCCGATCAACATAACCCTGCGCCAATGCGAAACAGAAAATCAGGCTGGCGTCCTGCCGAAGACGGTGTGCCGTTTCCACAGCGCCACGCGCCTGAATAGGTTCCAGCACGCGTAACAGCTCCCTTGCCAGAATGAGGCGAATAGGACGCTTGCCGATTTTGGGGAATAGTCCCTTTTCAAGGCGGCTGGTTACCAACTCAAGGGTTCGGCGCGACCATTTCTTAGACCGAGCCGCGATGTACAGGCGCGCGACAACTTCAAAGGTGTACTCGCGCGCGGCCTTTTCGTCGCGGCGGACGTCCGACGGGTCGATTTTTGCAGCTATCTGCTTCCTGAGCGCGTCTCGTTTATCGCGGGCGTCTTTCAAGGACACCTCGGGGTAAGTGCCGAGCGACAGCAACTTCTCCTTACCCCCAAAGCGGTACTTGAGATGCCACCATCGCCCGCCGTTGGCGGCGACCAGCATAAACAAGCCGCCAGCGTCAAAAAGCTTCTGCGGCTTCGCGCTGGGTTTGGTGTTCCGCATGGCGGTGTCGGTTAGCGGCATGAGGGTAACTGCTTTCTGGCATCTGGTAGTTACCCCTATATCTACCTCCTGTTACCCCCGGCTATCAACGGACGGCAGCGGAGGGTAGCGGAAGAAAAATATCGGTAAACCTACGGAAATACTGCGAATTGCGGACGGTAGCGGAAGTCTACGGAAGTCTACGGAAGTCCTTATGGCCTCGCCAGCAGGAATCGAACCTGCATCTGGGCCTTAGGAGGGCCCCGTTCTATCCGTTGAACTATGGCGAGATTGATAAACGCGCTCAACGCAAAAAATTAGCTTGAAGATTGGGCGCGCTATCCCGTGGCGGATTGCACCTTGGCCCAGGTATCGCGTAACGCAACGGTGCGATTGAACACCGGTAAGTCCGCCTGCGAGTCCGGATCGACACAAAAATAACCGACCCGCTCGAATTGGAAATGGGCACCGTTGGCCGATCCGCTCAAGCTCGGTTCGATGCGCGCATCGGCGATGATCTGCTTCGAATCCGGATTCAAAAACGTGCGAAAATCGTCACGCGCGCCGGGGTCTGGCACGTTGAACAGGCGATCGTAAAGCCGTACTTCGGCGCGCAGCGCAGTCGGCGCGGCGACCCAATGGAGGGTGCCTTTTATTTGCCGCCCGTCAGGCGCATTGCCGCCGCGGGTCGCGGGATCGTAAATACAGCGCAACTCGATAATTTCTCCCTGCGCATCCTTGATGACTTCGCGACAGGTGATGAGGTAGCCATAGCGCAGACGTACTTCCTGACCGGGCGCGAGCCGATGAAATTTTTTGGCGGGAACTTCCATGAAATCGTCGCGCTCGATATAGAGTTCGCGCGCAAACGGGATCTGTCGGGTGCCAAGCTCGGGGAATTTCGGATGATTTGCCGCCGCGAGCATTTCAACCTGCTGCGCGGGATAGTTATCCAACACCACCTTAAGCGGCGCCAGCACGGCCATCACGCGCGGGGCGGTGGCATCCAAGTTCTCGCGCACGCAAGTTTCAAGCGCGCTAATGTCGATGATGGTTTGCTTTTTTGTAACGCCGACCCGCTCGCAGAATTCGCGGAGCGCGCCCGGTGTGTAACCCCGCCGACGTAAGCCTTTAAGCGTCGGCAGCCGCGGATCGTCCCAGCCATCGACCAATTTTTCCGCGACCAGGGCGTGCAGCTTGCGCTTGCTGGTGATGGTGTAGTTCACTTCGAGGCGCGCGAATTCTATTTGCTGAGGATGACAAGGCACCGGCAAATTGTCCAACACCCAGTCGTAGAGTGGTCGATGATCTTCAAACTCAAGCGTACACAGCGAATGAGTGATGCCTTCCAGCGCATCCGACAGGCAATGCGTATAGTCGTACATCGGATAGATATTCCACGTCGCGCCGGTCCGGTGGTGCGGCGTTTTGCGAATTCGATACAGTATGGGATCACGCAGGTTGATGTTCGGCGAGGCCATATCGATCTTGGCCCTGAGCACGTGTTCGCCGTCGTTGAACTCGCCGGCCCGCATCCGTTCAAATAGCGCCAGGTTCTCAGCGACGCTGCGACTCCGGTAGGGGCTATCGCGTCCTGGTGCGGTCAAGGTGCCGCGATGAATTCGAATTTCTTCCGCCGCCAGACTGTCGACATAGGCCTTACCCGCCCTAATCAGGTGCACCGCATAATCGTAGAGCTGCGGGAAATAATCTGAGGCGTGAAAATAGCGCGTGTCCCAACTGAAGCCGAGCCAGCGCACGTCGGCGGCAATGGCCTCTTCAAATTCTTGGCTCTCTTTTTCAGGATTGGTGTCGTCAAACCGCAGGTTACAGGTGCCGCGGTAATCCTCGGCGAGGCCGAAATTGAGGCAGATGGATTTTGCGTGTCCAAGATGTAAGTAGCCATTGGGCTCGGGCGGAAATCGCGTCGCCAACGCGATGTGTCTGCCATGTGCGAGGTCGGCGTCGATGATCGTCCGTATGAAGTGGTTGCGCGGCGCCGCGGTATCAGAATCCATAACTCATCTGTTGCAAGGGTTGGGTGGAGCACGGGTGCACGTGCATTCTCGCATAAACCGGACTCGGCTTATGGCCACGCGTTTGTCCGCGGCCCGAGCCGTACATGTCGTGGTGGGAATGTTACAATTCAGTCCAGCCTGGGTATGGCTGTTGGGCCACCGATCAATCTGCGACGAATACCAGTGGGTTGCGATTATGCCCTGCCACGTGACGCAGTATAAAACTAACTCGTAACGAAACCCTAGCAAGCCCTGATTGGAAATCGTGCAAGACGCTGATTCGACAAATTCTGGACGTGAGCGCCGACGCTACTTGCGGTTGCCGCTGCAACTTGAGGCGATGCTCGCGCTTGGACCGCGCCCCGCCATCGCCTGCGTGGTCAAGGATTTCTGTGTGGCTGGCATGTTTATTCAGATCGACATGCGGCAACTTCGATTCGTACAGCCACAGACGCCCGCCGTGGTCTATTTTGCGTTGAGGCTTGAGGATCGCCGGCAGGATTTCCAAATGGCGTTAACCGTGTGCCGGGTGACCAGCAACGGCCTGGGGGTCGCGTTCAAAGCGCCCGACCCGAAAGTCATCGGACTACTGCACAATCTGGCGCAAGCAACGCCGGCCGCGACCGACGTAAAGCCGGGAGAATCGTTAGCCGATACTCAGCGCCGATTTGCGCCCGAGTTTGGCCGCGCGCTACCCGGGCTTACCGAACTTGCGGAACGGTCCGCGGCCCATATCGCGATTGAATTTACTCGCCTCGCCGGCGATGCCTTGTTTATCGGCGCACGCGACGCTCGCACTAATCGCGAACAATCCAAGTTCACTGACGCACAAGTCCAATTGCGTCGGCGCGCTGACGAAATTAAGGAACATGTGCCGCAGCTCATGACCAAGGCGGTGACTACACTTAATAACCCGTTGCGCACGAAATCGCCGAAGGGAGGCGCCGAGCTGTCCAACTTGTCATTGGTGGATAAAGACGAGTTCGAGGAATTTTTGTCGGTATCGGAAGTGGTGTCGGATCTTGAGGCCAAATTTAAAAAACCTCTGTTTGAACTCAATCAGCGCTTTTCGTTCTTAGCGCGACGCGAAATCGATGACGACTCCAACCCACTCGCCCCAGCGTTGATTTGCAACGCGTTCGCCGAGGCTATGAAGGGGGTATCATTCGATCGCCAAATTAGCGACGTGGTGTACAAGACGTTGCGGCGAACCATCGAGCCGGAACTCGAACGATTGTACGACGAAGCGAACACTCTTCTGATCGAAACAGGCATACTTCCGAAAATCGATCACGACGCGAAGCTCGGCGTACGCCGCACGCCCAACGATTCACGCGCCCCCACCAGCGCCCCGAATCCGCTCGAAGCGTCCAAAGCCGGAGTGAAGGGGACCACGCCGCCGGCCAATCTTGCGGACACGATGAATCGGTTGTCCTACACGCAGCCACGGTACCCGGCGGTTGGTGGTCCGCTGGCAAGTGGCAGTCCGCGCGCACCGGGCGTGGCGCAATCTCCCCTGCCGGCGGGTGGCGCGGGCGCTAACTATCCAAGCGCCCCGGCGGTTAGTCCTGCCGGTCCCGGGTACTCGGCGGTAAGCGGACCGCCTACTTCGGGTTCATGGGGGGCGCCTCCGGTGTCCGTGGGTTCGGGCATACCTGGGGCCGAAATGCGCGCTGGCACGGCGTTCGCACCAGGCCGGGTACAAGCCGGCAACTTCGGCGCGACCGGACCACAAATGGTCGGCAGTGGCATCGGACTCGATTCGACCTTCAGCGGGTTTGGTTTTGGTCCGGCGGTGTCGATGATGCCGAATTTCGAACAGGCGTTCTCGACCGCGCAGGCGCAACTCGCATTACGCCGGCAAGTCAATCCGGTGGCGGCGCCGGATAATGCTCCGCGTGGTTCCTATTCCATGGGACAGATCGCGGACGGCTTGTCGGATCTTCAGCAGTATCTCACCGGGACCGTGGAGCCTGAACTCCTCACCAGCGACAATATTAAGTCCCGGATCGGCGAGGCCTTGGCTGCACGCGGCGTTGAAGCGCGCGGCCTCGGTCAAACCGAAAGCGATGCGATCGAAATCATCGTCAATTTATTTCAAGCTCTGTTGCGCGATTCAATGGTCGCGGATTTCGCCAAGGGTAATCTCAAGCGGTTGCAAGGGTCAGTACATAAGGCGGCGTTGCTTGACGCAGAATTCTTGGCTTCAACTCAGCATCCGTTACGTCAGCTTGTAAACCGCGTCTCGATGCTCCAGCTCGACCCCGGCGCGTCAGGTCAGCGTGTTGCCGACCGCGTGCGCGAAATGGTGGATGGCGTCAATCTTTCGTTCGACCGCAATTTGCCGCCGCTTGACCCGGTGCTAGGCGAACTAGATTCCGTGCTCTCGGAACAACGCGGTGCTTACGCGCGGAACATTCAAGCCGTGGTCGCCGCGTGTGAAGATCAGCAACGCGTATTGCGTGAGCGGCGTGACCGCAGCGGTACTTCGTCCGGCGAATCAACCCAACCGCAGCCGGTGGCGCCGCCCGAGTTAACGCGTTGGATCGCGCGCGCCAAAGCCTTGCGGGTTGGCGATCGCGTGTTGATGAACGCCACGTCCAAAGCGCCTTACCCAGTAAGCCTGGTGTGGGTGGGGGACGATTACAACCCCTTCGTATTAGCTGACACCGCTGGCCAAAAATCCGCATCGCTTACCTTGCAGCAGGTTGCGATGTATTTGCGACGCGGCATTATCAAACCGCTGACCGGCGAAGGCGATAATGCCTTCGATCGCGCCTTGTTTGGGGTGGTCAATCGAATCCATGAGGAAGTAGCCGGACATGCGATGCATGACTCGCTCACGGGGCTTTCAAACCGCAAAACCTTCCTGCAGACCATCGAACCGTTACTGAAGCAAACGGGACCGTTGAATACGGGCGCGGTGCTGGGTCAATTGTCGCTTGAGAATTTAAAATCGATAAACGATCAATTCGGCATTGATACCGGTGATCGCCTAATCAAGAGTCTTAGCGACGAACTGAAAAATGTGTTCGATAAGAAGCCGGTGCACCTTGGTCGACTCGGTGGCGGAGAGTGGGGCGTGTTTTGGCAGCGCGGCGGACTCCAATCCGCTTATCGTGAAATGCAGGCGCTCATTGAAAAAATCGCCGCGGCAAGTGGCGTTCAAGCACAGCCGAAATTTGTCGCCGGACTTACCGCGATCGAGGATGAACTCGTGTCGGTCGAGCAACTGATGGCGGCGGTCGGCGATGCGTGCGGACTCGCGAGAACAACGCCGGATAAGCCGATTTATGTCGCCGGCGCTGATAATAAATTCCGCAAGCAGATCGAACAGATGATGAGCTATGTCAGCAAAGCGATCGAACGCGAACGCTTGGCGCTGCTGTTTAATGAAGTGCGTGGCATTACGCGCCAGGCGTTACCCGCGGCACGCGTGGTGGTCAGCGCCGAGGATCGCAATGGTAAGCTCGTGCCACCGGCGTTATTCACGCAAGCCGCAATCGCGACCGCGCACGCCTATACGGTCGATCTTTGGACCCTGCGCGGCACCTTGAAATGGATGACCGCGCACGCCGAAAATCTCGAGCGCTTCAGTGCGTTTATCGTGCCGCTATCGCGTGCGGCGTTAGACAAAGACGATATCGCAAATGTGATCGTCGGGGAGTTGATGCAGACCAGCGTACCGCCGTCACGGGTGTGCTTCGAGATCGATGATAAGGACGCGTTCGCCAAATTGAACGAGACCGCCGACCTCATCAATACCCTGCGCGAATTTGGTTGCCAATTCATTTTGGCCGAGTTCGGTGGTGGCCAGTCGAATTATGAATATCTGAAAGAATTGGCCGTTAATTTCGTGACGATTCAAAGTAGTTTTGTCGCCGACGCGCGCCAAGATCCGAAGGACTTGGCGATGGCGAAATCGATCAACGAACTCGCGCACTTCATGGGCAAGCTCACGGTCGGTAAGATCAACGCCGAAGCCGGACTGCTCGAGGTGTTACGCGAAATCGGCGTCGATTTCGTGCATGATGCCTCGCGTTCAACCCGCCTGTTGTTGGAAGCGGATGGCTGAAGCACCTAAAAAGATCGGTAAATACGACGTCATCGACGTGCTCGGCCGCGGCGCCATGGGCGTGGTCTATCGCGGACACGATCCCTACGTCGATCGCCCAGTCGCGATCAAACTCGCCAACAGCATGGATGGCGAAAGTACCGAGGGTGTCGCGCGGCGCTTGTTCATTAATGAAGCCCGCTCGGCCGGCCGTCTTGATCACCCCAATGTATTGAAGGTTTACGAGGCCGGGGAAGACGCCGAACAGCCGTATATGGTGATGGAGTACATCGCCGGCGGTGACACCTTACGCAATTACTGCAAACGCGAGGTGTTATTGCCGATCGCGGCCGTGATGCGCATTGTTCGCCAAGCGGCCGACGCCCTCGATTACGCGCATAAGCACGGCGTACTGCATCGCGATATCAAGCCTGCGAACATCATGTTGACCAAGGACGGGGTGGCCAAGATCGGCGATTTTGGCATCGCCCGTCGCATCGGTGCGGATCAGACGCAAATCGTCGGCTGGTTTGGTTCGCCGCTCTACATGTCGCCCGAGCAGGCCCGCGATCAGGACATCACTCAGCAATCCGATTTATTCTCGCTCGGCTCGGTGTTCTACGAAATGCTGGCCGGCACGCCGCCATTCGCCGCCAAAGGCCTGACCGGGCTCATCCAAAAAGTCGTCCACGAAGATCCGCAACCGCTCACCGATTTACGCAACGACGTGCCTGAACAATTGTGGCGCATCGTGCGCAAAATGCTCGAGAAGGATATCGCCAAGCGCTATAAGCATGGCGCCGAAATCGTTCACGATCTCGATCAAATCCTAAATGATTCGCGCACGGTTTCGCTGGTTTTGTCGGACGATGAAAAGATCGCGCGGATGGTGCAGCTCGCTTTTTTCAGCGAGTTCAACAAGAACGAATTGAAGGAAATCTGCAAGGTCGCGGTGTGGCAGCGAATAGACGTTGGAACCGCGATTTTTTCAGAAGGCGAGCGCGACCGGGCATTCTTCGTGATCGTCGATGGCGCGGTATCGATCGCGATCAACGGGGTGCGTATTCGAGATCTTGAAACTGGCGAGTGTTTCGGCGAGATGGAGTATCTCGCCAACGGCGGCCGTAGCGCCACGGTGTCGGCTAATCGCGAATCGACCGTGCTCAGAGTCGACCGCGACTTCAAGGAATGGGCCTCGCTGCCCTGCCAATTACGGATGAGCAAAACCTTTCAAAATGTCCTGATCGAGCGACTACGCAATACGACCAAGGAATTGGCCCGCGCCTTGCGCACTTAGTCTTAACCCTTCCGTAAGTATTTTTGAGATATTTTTTTTGCCGCTGCTTACGGCAGGAAGCGAGCGGCGAAAATACCACCCCAACACACGCCCACCAGGACCAGCGCCGTGAAGACTGCGGCCGAGCCCAGATCTTTGGCGCGCCCCGACAATTCGTGATATTCGGAGCCGATTCGATCGACCACCGCTTCAAGACCGGAATTCAACAACTCGGTAATCAATACGAGGAACAGTGGTGCGATCAGTATGACGTATTCAAACGGGTTGCGACCTAACCAAAATGCCGCCGGTAGCAATAACAAGGCAAGGATGATTTCTTGGCGAAAGGCCGCTTCATGGCGCCAGGCGGCCTTGAAGCCGGACCACGAATAGCCGGTCGCGTTGAGGAGTCGGGTGAGGCCTGTGGCTTTGCTTGCCATTGTATTCGCGTGGGTTAAGCGAAGTCGTCGAACCGATTCGTCGTTGAAACTACTTCGAACTGATGGGGGTTCAGCACGCGCTGCATGGCAGGGTTATCGACAGTTAGCTTGGCGGCCGGCGAGTATAGCGGATTGCGCATTTGTCCCGGACCTGGCAGCCAAGGGTGTCGAAAATTCTCCGTGCCCGAGGCCGGGTAATGGGCTTGCCAGTCACTCGAAGCTGTATATAATTACAGCTGTATATCAATCCAGATTCACTACTATGTCTGACCAGCTCACCCCTCGGCAGGCCGAGGTCTTAATCGCCATTCGTCGCGCCATTAAGCGTACTGGATTACCGCCTACGCGCAGCGAACTCGCGCAAGCCTTGGGGTTTCGTTCGCCGAATGCCGCGGAAGATCATTTGCGAGCGCTGGCGCGCAAGGGCGCCATCACCATGTTGCCCAGGGCCTCGCGCGGCATTCAGATGGTGGTTCGCGAAGACGAGGAATCAGGGTTGCCGGTGGTGGGCCGAGTGGCCGCGGGGCAACCCATTTTGGCGGCCGAACATATCGAAGAACGGCACCAAGTGGATCCCCAGTTATTTCGGCCGCGCGCCGATTATCTCCTGCGTGTGCGCGGTTCGAGTATGCAAGGCATCGGCATTCTCGAGGGTGATCTATTGGCAGTGCACGCCACGCCCGAGGCTGTGAATGGTCAAATCGTGGTTGCGCGTTTAGAGGACGAAGTGACCGTGAAGCGCTTTCGACGGCGTGGCCAGCGCGTGTGGCTGGCGGCGGAGAATCCGGATTTCCCCACGCTTGAAATTGATCTGCGCACACGCGCATTAGTGATCGAAGGACTGGGCGTCGGCATCGTACGCGCGCAGGTGTCATGAGTTTGGATGAACTGGTGCGGCGCGCCCAGGTTTGGCGCGCCGACCAGGCGCCGCTTGCGCGTGGTTTGACCACTGGGTTCCCCGCGCTTGATGCGTTGTTACCCGCACAGGGCTGGCCTTACCCCGCGCTCATTGAAGTATTAACCGATTGCGAAGGAATCGGCGCGCTCAGCTTATGGTTGCCGGCATTGGCCGAATTGAGTCGCGCGCAATGGCTAATTTGGGTCGCGCCGCCTCACCTGCCTTACGTCCCCGCCTTACAGCGTCATGGGCTAGACCCGGCGCGATTACTGATAGTCGATGCACTCCCCGCGGAAGAAGCATTACCGCAGAGACCTAGAGTGCGCGAAAGTATCGAGGCAAATCTATGGGCTTTCGAGCAAGCGCTGCGCTGCGTCGATTGCGGAGCTAGTCTCACCTGGTGCGAGGCGCTTGATTCACGCGCGCTACGCCGCTTGCAATTGGCTTGTGAAGCGGGCGTCACCTTAGGTGTGATATTTCGACCAGCGCGGTTTGCCGCCATCGCCTCGCCGGCGGTGTTGCGCCTCCTGCTCAGCCCAGCGGTGCACGCCACGGGGCTCGACATTCAAATCTTCAAGTGTCGCGGTAGTCTGCGTGCGCAGACCTGCCATCTCGATTTGAGCGCTTATTCATAGGACTAAATGGAAAATTCAAGAGCACAAGCATGTATAGCGAACTAACTCGCCCCAGGTCCTCGACCCCAATGCCGGCAGCACTGCGAGCGCTGCCGGCTCCAGCCCCGCTTGCCGCCCCGCATGCCTCGCGATTATGGCTTGCGCTCGAACTTCCGCAGTTTCCGTTGCAAGTGGCGTTGCGTGGCGATCCTTCGCCGCGCGCTTGTGTGATGGCTGCGGGAGATGGGACCCGTCAACAAGTCTTGTTCGCCAACACGCCGGCGATCCGGCTTGGGATCCGGCCTGGGTTACCGCTCGGTGCGGTACATGCGTTGGGTGACGTACGCATGCTGCCGCGCGACTTGTTAGCCGAGCAGCGAGCCTTGGAGCAGCTCTGTCTATGGGCTTATCAGTTTAGCCCGCTACTCAGCCCAGTTGCTGGTACGGGCTTGGTGCTCGAAATTCAAGGTAGCCTTAAATTATTCAAAGGCCTGGATACCTTGCTCCAACAAATGCGCCGCGGACTGCGTGACTTGGGCTATCGCGGTTATTTGGCAGTCGCACCAAACCCAGCCGCCGCGACCGCGCTGGCGCGGGCTCGACAGCAAGGCGTGGTCACCATTAATGAAGCTTTGCCCAGCGCGCTAAACGAATTACCCATCGACGTGCTGGCGTTATCGCCGGCTAAAGCCCAAGACCTCTACAACATCGGGGTGCGGACCTTAGGTGAGTGCACACGGTTACCGCGCGAGGGATTAGGCCGACGCTTCGCACCGCAGTTCTTGCGCGAACTCGATCAACTCTATGGTCGACAACCAGACTTAAGACTTTATTTCGAGCTGCCGAAGTCGTTTAACAGTCGTCTCGAATTGCCCTGGGAGATTAAACATACCCCTGCCTTGCAGGTGGCGATGATGCGCTTACTGCACGAATTGACCGCTTATCTGCGGGTGCACGCCGCGACGACTCGGCAGCTGCATTGGCGCCTACACCAGGCCGACGGCACAAGTAAACGGCAGGTGTTGGGGCTCGGCACTCCCAGCCGGGAATTCGCGCGGTTGAGTTTATTGACGCGTGAACGCTTTCACCGCGAGATCTTGCACGCACCGGTCCGCGCGATCGAACTAACCGTGGAATCGATCGAACCCGAACCGGCGCCGCATGAGCCTGATCTTTTTACGCGTCCAGCCACTGCGCTACCCGAAGATTGGCCACAGTTTGTCGCACGTTTGCGGGCGCGACTAGGGCCGCGTGCGCTACATCGTCTGGCGTCCGTGTCTGAACATCGGCCAGAGCACGCCACGCATTGGCGGGAACCGCTAGCCAGCCCGCGCGCCACTGCGGATTGCAAGTCAAAGTTGGCCAAGGGCCTTATCCGGCCCTTGTGGTTGACTCGCCGACCTATCCCCTTACGCGCGCCCGAAGGCAAGCCGGAATGGGGCGGCGCACTTACCTTGAGCGCTGAACGCGAGCGAATTCAAAGTGGGTGGTGGGCTAAAGAGTCCGTTACGCGCGACTATTTTGTCGCCACCGACGCACGTGGCCAGCGGTGGTGGATTTATAAAGATCTCGGCGGCGAACGCGGCTGGTATTTGCACGGAATTTTTGAATAGGCTTATGCTCGCTTCTCGCCGCGCTAAAACCCTAAGCGGCATAAATGAGATAAGCAAATGATCAAGCGCCTACTCCAAATCCTAACGCTCTGTCTGCTCGCCGGCGGCATCGGTTCGACTGTCGGCGCCGCGACCAAGGTCGAGCTCGATGCCGAGGTGCGAGCGGCGGTAAAGAACTTCTACGCCACCGTCGGTGCCGGCCGCGAACTGGCGAGCAAGGCCGCTGGGATGTTGGTATTCCCCTCGGTACTAAAAGGTGGCTTCGTCGTCGGCGGAGAATATGGCGAAGGGGCCTTGTTGACCGGCGGCAAAACCGCCGCTTATTACAGTACTGCTTCGGCCTCGGTTGGTTTACAACTCGGGGCGCAGGTGAAAACCCAAATCCTGCTATTCATGACGAACGCGGCGCTTAAAAAGTTTCGCGCCAGCCACGGTTGGGAAGCCGGGGTCGATGGCAGCGTGGCGCTCGCCACCTTAGGTACTGGCGGCAGCCTCGACACCAATACCTTACAGGCGCCGATCATCGGTTTCATTTTTTCCAATAAGGGCTTGATGTACAACCTGAGTCTTGAAGGCAGCAAGATCACGCACATCGACAAATAGTCCTAACCCCCAACCCATGCCTGGCAGCCGTCGTTGAATCGGGTAGTGGCAGAACCGACAGCATGCCGACCGCATGGCGCTCGGGATGGATCGGCAATTTAAGGAAGTTCTGCAAAAGGTAGAGCTTCCTGGGGCACACGGATGTGCCACCATTTTAGATGGTTGCAAATTTCATTGAAATTTCCTTAAGTTGCTTTGTCCGAGGTCGATAAATCGGAGATGCGAGGACCCCGATGCCGATTGCCGAAATAACCGAAACTACCACGTCATTAAATTCCGCTGGCGCCGATTGGCGCCAGCGTTATCGTGAATTGTGTCGCGAATACGACGCTGAAAAAATTGGCTGGAACGCGCAAGACCAATTATTGCGTCAAGCGGTCCTCAAATTCAGTCATCTATTCGTGGGCGTCAACGAAGCGCTAGATCATCAGCTTGCGACGTTGCGCGGTGAATTGGTCCGCGTGCCGCCAGTAGCGATCGCCCCGCAGGCGCTGAACCCGGTGGTGGAAGCCTGCGCCGCGGTTCCGAGCTCGCGTGGCGAGCCACTGCCGGATGCATGGGCTGCGTGCACGACCTTGCTCGATCAGCTCACACTGCCCGAGGCGCTGGCGTTCGAGGCCAAACAACTTCGCGCACGCTGCCAAGCGGGTGGCGAACTGCCGACGTGGCTGCGGCGGTTCGCCGCCTTATTGAACGATGTTGCGCAGGTAAATGCCGCGCCGGATGAAAGTTCGGCGGCCCGACTCGGGGTTGCCGAACTTTGCAGATTGCTTGACTGGTTGTTATTGCCGATCGAGTTTGAACCTCGCGCCAAGGCGCTACGCGCGGAAATTGCCAGCGGCACCGCCGAGGATCCGCTGCTCGCGACCGGCACTTTTTTAAATGACCTGCATGCCTATCTTCGTCGCGACGTACACACGCTAGACAATTACCTTAAGCGTGCGACCGGCGAATTGAGCGCGGTTGAATTGGCCTTGCAACAGTCGGTGGACGAGCGTCGGCATTCAGTCGCCGCCTCGCAACAATTTACCGAAGATATTAACGCCGACATGACGGAAATCGCTCGCATCATTAAAGGTGAATCAGGTCTTTCCGAACTCAAGGAGACGATCGAAGGGCGCGTCCATTCGGTACGTTCATCGATCGCGGGCTATGTTGCGATCCATCGGACACGCCAGACGGAATATGAAGAGCGCATCGCGGAACTAACTCGGCGCGTCGCCGCCTTCGAGCAAGAAGCGACTAATTTGCGTCAGACGCTCGCGACCGAGCAAGAAAAGGCTTACCGCGATTCGCTAACCCAGCTACCGAATCGGCTGGCTTATGACGAGCGCGCGCAACTCGAAATCCTGCGCGCGCGGCGCACCGAAACTTCGCTGGCCTTGGCGGTGCTTGATCTGGATCTCTTTAAGCAAATCAATGACAAATACGGTCACAAGGTCGGTGACCGCGTGCTGCGCCATGTCGCGGCGATTTGCCGTCAACGGGTCCGCGCGACCGATCTGTTGGCGCGCTATGGTGGTGAAGAATTTGTCGCCGTATTCCCCGATACGGGCGTGGTCGCGGCCACCGAGGTTTGCGAAGAGCTGCGCCGCCAAATTGAACGCGCGGTCTTCCAATTCCAGGGCCAACGGGTTCCCGTGACGGTGTCGATCGGGCTTACCGAGCTCGCCGTTGCCGACACGCTAGAAGGTTTCTTTGAGCGCGCCGATCGTGCGCTGTATAAAGCGAAGAACGCTGGCCGCAATCGAGTCGTGACTGAAACTGCTTGAACTGCTGGCCGCCAGAACTGCTGGCCGCCAGCGACTCAAGTCCAACGCGTAAGACGATGGTCTCTCTGTTGATCGCGATTGATCGAGACTTGACGCGGTCGGCGTGCGCGCCTAGCCTGCCAACTCAGCCCCATGCCTAGCAACGAGGAGATCACTCATGTCCGCGACCATCCCAGAAGGATTCAAGGACCTGCTCACGACTAAAGCGACTTTTGCGCATCTCGCGACGACGATGAGCAACGGTCATCCGCAAGTGACGCCAGTTTGGTTTAGTTATGATGGAACGCACATCCTCGTCAACTCGGCGAAGGGGCGGGTCAAAGACCGCAACATGCGCGCACGGCGCGACGTGGCGCTGTCGATTATCGATCCCGACAACGCCTATCGCTATTTGCAATTGATAGGGCGAGTGGTCGAAATCACCGAGCAGGGCGCGGACGCCCATATCGACTCATTGGCTAAAAAGTACCTCGGTAAAGATACCTACCCCTGGCGCGGCCCGACCGAAGTGCGTGTCATCTATAAAATTACGGTCGATAAAGCCCAGACCATGGGTTAAGGCCTGGTCAAAACGCCACGGCGCAACCGGCTAGCGATACCAGTCGTGCCGGCGACGGTGAGTCCGCCGCGCTGCTCGAAGCGCGTTGTTGCGGTCGTTAACCTCGGTTCAAATAGACTACCCCATTCCGGGTATCCCGTGATCGTCCGTCTTCCCTCTAGCCTCCATTCATACTTATAAAAGCCCGGCCGGCCGCCCTCAAAAAAAGACAATATATCGAGCGGTTGACCACGCATGAAGAGGGGATCATGGACCGTCCACAGACGACCGTGCGCTGGCTCAGGATGCCACTGAGCCTGCAGGGCGTAACCGCGGGCGCCTTGCCGAGCGTTGCGACCGAGTCGCCGAGCGGCCGGCGCCGGCTCGCGCACGTCGGAGTGGGCCATACTCTCTACGCGGGATTCAATTGGCTGTTCGACCACGTGATCTACGTCTACGTGGTTTATCAGTTCGGCATGCTCCGCGGCGGGTTGTTGATGACCGCGCTATCTTTCGCGCAATGTGCGGGCACTTTGGTGCTCTACCAACGCATGCGGATCGATTGGGTCGGCGCCGGATTATTAGCCGAAATACGGCTGAAACCGCGGCCCAATCCATTCGAACGGTTTCTGTTGTGGGCCGATGCTCGCCATTCATTGGCGATTTTTACATTGCTTTGTATCGTCCAAGATCCCTTCATCACCACGGCTTACTTCAAGCGTGGTCAATTCGATGTCATCACACGCGGCGATTGGGGACGCTTCATCCTGTCGGTCATCGTCGCTAATTTCTATTGGGTTTTTATCGCTTCCGCGCTCGGTCACGTGGCGGTCGCGGTTTGGACTGCGGCGCGTTCGATTCTGGGGTAAGACATGGAAGCATCGACAAGCGATCTCTCATTTACGGATCTCACCGCTAACCGTGAACGCTTCGGCGCAAGCGTCTATACCCCCCTCGAAGAAGCGGTGGTGACGCTCCGGCAACGCCAGACGCGTGGCTCAGCGCGTTCCGATCGGACCGCGCTCGGCGCGGCCGTGCCCGCGCCGTTGCGAGGGCCGGGGCCAATCGCGGTTCTATTTCGACAAATCGGTTCGGCCAACTACGAAACCCGCCGCGTGGTGCGACTCGCGGAAGAACACGGGTTGCGGCTCGTGATCTTCGAATACCACGCGGATCGATTCTTAACTCGGAACCGGGACAAATATTCGCTGGGTCGGCCCGGGTTTTACAGCGGCCTTGGGCGGAATGGGGGACGCCGCGTCGAGTACATCTCGTTATTCGATCTCGACGCCGAGAATGGTTCGCCGTTCCATGCCATTAAAGCCTTTCGCGGCGAGTCTTTAATTGACTTCCATCATCGGCTGTTGGCGGCCGAGTGTCCGAGTCTTTCCGGAGACGCGCTATTTGATGCTTCCGAATGGTTCACCGCCCAGGGTACCGGCGCCCGCGGTTATTATCCCGCTTTTATCTCGTTATTTCTGCGCCACGCGATCCTCTTTGAAACGTTTGTGTTGCACGCCGCGGAATGCGAATTTACCCGCGACGTATTTCTTCCCGCCTTCGATAAAATTAAAGCGGAAACGGGCATCAAACCATTGATCGTTCCGGCCGAACGCGAGGATTGGGAAGGAGACGAGTTCTGGCAGCTATACCCCGAGCGACTGCAACGCCATGTTGGCCCTTATCGTGTGCGCGATCGCGAAGCCGACTCCAACGGCGTTCAATGGGAGACGCCCGCCGAGCGTGAACGGATATTAATGCCGACCGCGGCGCCGGCGTCCGCGCGGCTCACAGCGAATCTCGTCGCGGTGGTACGGTAGCCGGCGGGCTAGTATCTATACGGAATCACATCGGGCTTCGGATCACTCGCATGGGTTCCGGATAGTCGCTGCGCGACTTCCGGAATGACGGGGATCTACGGATCCCAGGCGCGACTCAAGTCCGTTGATCCACGCTTGACCCCGACCGGCGTCATTCGGGCGCCGCCGCCGTCATTCCGGGCAGCCAACTACCACCGTCATTCCGGGCGCAGCCGCTACGCGGCGGAGACC